>NZ_JAKKOB010000005.1:0-10050 GCF_026226765.1 Avibacterium sp. 21-599 | reverse complement strand
GGTGTAACCGGAGGAATTCATATTAGTAAAAATATTAAACGAATTTGGCTATCCGCAAAAGAAGTACTATCCATCAAATCATTAGCTAAAGCAAATTTCTCCGGCCCATTAGCCGCAACAGGATTCGTGATTGATGTCATTTTGGATTATGATACAGTGATGTTGGATGAATCAGGGAGTCGAGATATTGTAGAGTTATTAGGAAGAATTGGATTATCTGTTTTAGGAGGGATGGCTGCAATAGCGATAAGTTCTATATTGGCTCCATTACTAATATCTTTGTTTAGTGCAACCTCTGCATTAGGAATTTTTCTTATTGGTGGAGTCGTAATAGTTATCACAGGCTATTTTATAAATAAACTAGTTAATCATATTAAGGAGCAAGCATGGGAATAAAATATTTTAACAGAGAAAATAAATACATCTTCAATATACATAAAAAAACACCAATCCCTTTAAAACTTTCTTTTCTAGGTTTCTTATTTATAATTTTTCTGCACGTTATAATGTTTCTTGCTATCGACTTAAACATCCCTAACACAGAGAAAACTTATTTAACTTTTTATCTAGTTATATTTGATTTTTTATGTATAGGAGGATATTATTTTATCACCAAGCATTTAAAAAGAAAAAAACACATCATTACTTTAATGTATTTACATTCTACTTTTCTTGGCTTTGGCATTAAATTTATCTTTATGTTCCTTCCGCTACATATTGCTGTTTTCTTTCTACACCCAGAATTATATTTTAATATATCATACATGTTACTTTTTTTATTTTTTATTGCAACTGGTTATGTAATAATGATAGATGACGATAAATTTTTTAATGATAGCCTGCTAATTTATAAAGAAAAAAAGAAAGATGAAGGTTATAGACTCTCCCTAGAAAACTTATTTACAAACCCAATATTAAAATATATTACTTATGGATTACTCCTATTTTTTATTTTTCTTATGTTTAAATCAACCCAAAAGCGTCATTCCAATGAAGAACTTTATTATGTTCTATATACTGTTAGCATGGCCACTTGTTATATATTATATTCTGAAATCTGCTATCTATTACTCATAATCAAAATAGAGACAAAAAGATTAATAAGAATATGTAAGAGAGACAATAAAAATTCAAAGATAAAATGAATACTATAGAAGTTAAAACTTCTATATAAGCTACCTTTAACTAAGGTAAAAAACAAACTAACTAAATTAGGATCTAAAGTATATCTATGAAAAAAATTTATATAATTATTCCAATGTTACTTATTTCTTCCTGTACAACAACGCCCACGGAAACACCGCAGAATACACAGCATTGGGCCGTATTGCAGAACCAAGAAACAAACCTTTATAACATAGATAATAAATTATTTCGTAGTGAGCAACTCACCTCAGAAAACTATGATTTAATTCAAAAATACAATATAAAAACCATTGTCAATTTACGTTTCTTTTATCGTAATGGAGACAGGAACGCTTTTCAGCATACCAATTTAAAACTTATCAATACACCATTACTATCTTGGGCAATAACGCCTAAAGAAGTCGCCAATGTACTATGGGAAATTGAACAAGCACAAAATCAAGGCGCGGTATTAGTGCATTGTTATCATGGCGCAGATCGTACAGGTCTAATTTCTGCTATGTATCGAATCATATATCAAAATTGGGAGCCTAACGAAGCAAAACGAGAAATGATCGAAGGGCCGTATGGCTTCCACTCAATTTGGAAAAACATCGAAGGATTTTTTACCCCAGATAATATTAATCA
The DNA here is from genome assembly GCF_026226765.1 of Avibacterium sp. 21-599. Lineage (NCBI taxonomy): Bacteria > Pseudomonadati > Pseudomonadota > Gammaproteobacteria > Pasteurellales > Pasteurellaceae > Avibacterium > Avibacterium sp. 21-599. Next base: position 8,277 of record NZ_JAKKOB010000005.1, on the reverse strand, counting down.
AGTTAGAGAAAATCTAATTCAATTAAGAATGAATAAAAACTAGCACAATCTTTTAACAAAAATCTGCACCTTAATAAGTTGCCTCTTAGTTCAACTTTTGGGGTGCAGATAAAATAATGGTTTCCTTATTTTTTCAACGGCAATCCAGTCTGCCAATCAAGCCCTGCTTTTTCAGCCAGTTGTTGCATTAACTCATCACTTGGTTTTTGCGGTGAAGGGCCTTCAAACCAACGTTGGAATGCGATTTTACCGTCCCAAGGTGGAAGTTTGGCTGGGGGGAGAGGAACTATTTCATCAAGATCGGGGGCTTTAGGTTGGAGATAATAATAATCAGACAAATAGTCCCATATCATTTTATACCTGATTGAACGTTCAAGATCTTTAGGGAGATTTAAAAAATCATCATCTGTTCCATTATCTTTGCGTTTCCCATCAAAACCATAGGATAAGGTAAGAGCCGCCATAGGCGAGCCATTTTTTACCCCTTGATGATAGGCTTGAAGTGCTTGATTATATTGTCCTTCATCCTGATATCTAATACCCAAAAACTCCGAAGCCTCCGCTAAGCCTTGTTCTGAAGCACATTGCCTGAGCTGTTCAATTATTTTTAGTCTATATTTAAGCGTTTCAGGATCATCAACTGCACCTATGTATTTAGATACTACATACTGCGCCTCTTTACTACCCAAATCTGCTGCTTTTCTTAAATAGGCATATTTACCGTCTTTTTCTTTGGTGGTGACACCAAAGCCAATATCTAGATGTCCATAAAGCTTATAATATGCCGTCGCCGGAAGTGATTTCGCTAATAACTTATTCAAACTATGTACCTCATCATAGCTCTTTGAGGTTAAGGCTCGGTTGGTTTCTAATAAATATTGCAACCTTACATTGGCTTTATAATCCCCATTGGCAGCAGCAATTCGGTAATAAGGCAAAAGTTCATTCCAATCCCCTGCTTTCCCTGTCCACATTTTGTGTAAATCTTGATAAAGGGCATAGTTGTAAAGCAGTTGGGCTTCTTCGGGGATAGGTGGTCTCTCTTCATGAACACAGCTAAATTCTAAGGCAGCAAGTTGTTGCATAACATCCATTTTATACTCCTTTTTCAATTTTTCACTTTCAGCTCTTTCTTTGGCGGTACAACGTTCTGGTCGATAACTCGGCCCTCCGCCCATAAAAATAGGGTTACATTCAAGATATCTTATGAGAAAAAAAAGCCCTACTAAGCTGGCAATAAGTAGCCCCAATAAGATTTTAAAACAAGTGTAACAACGGTGTTTCATTAGTCTGACCTCGCTACATTAGGATAAAAATAGAACAGTGATGCTTAAACAAAAACCATAAATCCGCCTTAATTTTCCACCGCACTTTTATTTCTGCCCTCAATAAAAAGTGCGGTAGTTTCCCCCTTATTTTTTCAACGGAAGACCTGTCTGCCAATCTAGCCCTGCTTTTTCAGCCAGTTTTTGCATTAACTCATCACTTGGTTTTTGCGGTGAAGGGCCTTCAAACCAACGTTGAAACGCAATTTTTCCATCCCAAGGTGGAAGTTTGGCTGGCGGTAAGGGAACGATTTCATCAAGGTCGGGGACTTTAGGTTGGAGATAGTCTTTCGTTGATAAATAGTGTCTTATCATCTCGTATCTTAATGAGCGTTCTAAATCTGTAGAAAGATTTAAAAAATACATATCACTTCCGTCATCTTTCCTTTTATCATCAAAAGCACTAGATAACCATCCTGCAGAAGAAGAAGAGCCGTTTTTTACCCCTTGATGAAAGGCTTGAATTGCTTGCTTATATTGTCTTTCATCCTGATAACTGATTCCTAAAAACTCCGAAGCCTCCGCTAAGCCTTGTTCTGAAGCACATTGCCTGAGCTTTTTTATATAGTAACATTTATTTTTCAAAAAGAAGAAAATATTTTATTTTCTTATCTTTAATCACGCTCTCTATATTAATTGGCGGATGGGCTTTCATAAATGCCACTAACTCATTTAAATCGAACATAGAAAGAGAGGTTATTTCGATATATCTTGAATATTTTTATTATTTTTTATCTCTGTTTTGTTATTTATATCGAAGACTTATATTAAAATAAAAATTGAAACTATATAAAAATATATACATAAGTCTATTCTGATTCCTAAAGGAGTAATATTATAGAAAGGAGTTAAAATGAGACTTATTCTATTATTTTTGTTTTTAAGCGTACCCTGCTTTGCTAAAGAAAAAGAGGTATTTTTAGACTTTAGAGATTATGCTTTAAAACTATGTTTAACTATAAACTACAAAGAGCTTGGCATTGAATTAAATGATGCTTCTAAGTTATCCGAAAATCATTCGGTACAGGAAATATATGATTTAATGAATTTTGTAACTCAAAAAATGAATGAATTTCATAAACAAAAATATATAATTCACATGGAGGAAAGAAAAGATATTATAGCTAATGATATATTCTTACAATGCATTAGTTTTTATAAATCAAAAGAGCTGTCTGATTTTGTTGAAAGTTTAGAAAAATAATAATTTATGCCGTATGCTCATTAGTAAAAATACTAAAGAACAAATTTTATTTTTAGAGTTAAGATGATATGCCAAATAAAAAGTTTTTATTAATACTTTTATTTTTTATAATTAATAATAGCAATGCATCCAACTTGCTTACACAAGTAAAAGAAAAACTTTCTAATGACGAGTTAGCTCTGGAGCAATTCCAATATTTAGGGACATTACATTGTCTAGATGTAAGAATAGGAATGGAAAAGAACTCATTATTCACTAATAAATATATACATCTTTATAATAACCTTTACCCCCTCCCTAGATTATTTAAAAGTAATAAATTACTGGAAAAATATATTATTATTGAAAAAGATGTTATCTTTCCAAAAAAAGGAGTTATGCTGGATAAATATTTCCACAATGACCTTAATTTCTGTTTAAAATTATATTCATCATCTAACATAAAAAAACAATACTTAAACTTTATCTCTAAAAAGATTAACTATATAGATGAAGATCCTGATTCTTCTGAATATGAGGATGAAAAAACTATAAGAGAAAATATGCTAGACTATATCAATAGAGGAAAATTAGACGTACATAGGTTTTTAGATGGGCTTCCAAAAGAATAAAAGAAAAAATGAACAATAAGCAAACACAAGCCAACGGCATTATTCGCCAACAACGCTTTCTAGGTGCTTATTATAAATATCAAGTGGAAGTGGCTGGACAGTCTTTGAATGTGATTAGCCAACACGAATTTCCCTTACATAGTGCAGTGCAAATTGACTTAAAAAATGGCGTTACGCCGTTGTTATTTAGCGAAATGCTAGAGGGATAATTGTCGATAAAAATGCCATAAATGTATCCTTTATAATACATAAGCCTTTTGAAGCGGAAAAATTTCCTTACAAATTATTTGTTCTCATTCGAGAGAGGCGTTTTTTTAATTTATCATACCTTGCTAAAAGACGGATGACAAATTTACACACCACCAAAATAGGCTGACAAAGCTTCTATTATGTACCTCTGTCTTACAGAGTGGTTACGAACTTATTGAGTTTTGGAAATACAGTATGTATTACTATGTCACGCCAGATAAAAAATTTTAATAAGGGATAAACAATGAACACACTAAAATTCCCCGATTTTTCTGTTTCCAAAGGCCTCCACTTCACCCTCGAAGTAGCACAACTGCCGCCTGACACCTTCCGTGTTGTCAAATTCGATTTCGAAGAAGGCTATAATTCCCTCTTTAAACTCTCCATTGTCGCGGCAACACAACATAATCAGCTTCCATTTGGTTCACTACTCGACTGCGCTGCAACCCTTTCCATCTGGCAAGATGGTGAGCGACAACGGAATATCTCCGGTATCGTCACACAAATCAAACTCGGTAAAACCGGTGAACGCTATACCTTTTATCACTTTACCCTCTCCCCTCATCTCTGGCGATTAACCCAAAAAAGACGCTCTCGTATTTTCCAACATACCAGCATTGAAGATATCTTAAAAACCCTGCTGAGCGATTCCGATGTGCTTTTTCACACCATTGATATCGCCTACCGCACAAGACGGGAATATTGTGTGCAATACCGCGAAACCGATTATGAATTTTTCCAACGGATTATCGGTGAAGAAGGCTTGTTTTTCTTTTGTACGGAAGATGAACATAATCAAATTGACCGGCTCTTTATTTACGATGATGCCCATCGTTTATCCAAAGAAGATACCCTCTCCCTTGACTATAATGCCAATCCTACCGTATTACGCCAAGCCCCTCATCTCCGTACCTTCCAATGGACCGAACAAATTCGTCCTTCTGAAGTGTTGTTAAAAGATTACACCTTCAAAAAACCAAATTGGAATGCGGAATATGGCTTACAAGGCACGCAAGAAGAGATTCAATTCCAAGGAGACTACCCTTACTACGACTACCCTGGCCGCTATAAAAATGACAGTGGCGAACGCTTTGCCCAATATCGTCTCGACAGTTTACGCCGTGATGCCCATACGGGCGAGGGAGAAAGTAATCACCCAGCTTTAAGGATAGGTCAGCTCTTACACATTCATCGCCATCCTCGTGCTGACTTCAATCAGCCTTGGCAATTAACTTACATTCAACATCATGGAGAACAACCGCAAGCCTTGGAAGAGGAAAGCCATTTTAGTCAACGTGAAAACACCACCTTTATCACTAATCGTTTTGAATGTCTTTCTCCGGAGAAAACTTTCCGTAGTAATTTCCCTCAAAAACCACAAATCTGTGGCACACAAACTGCGGTAGTCACAGGCCCCAAAGGGGAAGAAATTTTCACGGATTACCAAGGCCGGGTTAAAGTGAAATTTCATTGGGATAAAGGGGAATTCAACGATTCCAGAAGTTCTTGCTGGGTGCGTGTTGCTCAACCTTGGGCGGGGCAAAACTGGGGGATGCTCGCTATTCCACGTGTTGGGCAAGAAGTGGTGGTGAGCTTTTTAGAAGGCGACCCAGACCAACCGCTGATTATTGGACGCGTGTATAATGAGCTGCAAATTCCTCCGGGTAATCTGCCTGCCACCTATACCCAAATGCACATTAAATCAAAAACCTACAAAGGGGAAGGTTACAACAGCATTCTCTTTGAGGATGCCTCGAACCGAGAATTATTTGAAATGCATGCCCAGCGGGATATGACCACAGTGGTTGAGCATGACCAAAAAAATCACATTAAAAACCACCGCACTTTAACAGTTAACGGTAGCCAACGTACTCAAATTGACCAAGGCAGAACCACCCAAATCACCACTGGTAATGACATCAAAACTGTCTTAGCGGGAAACAACCTTGAAACCATCAGCTTACTTAAAGCTATCCAAGCGAAAGAGATTTTCAATGCAGCACACGACCGCATTGAACTTGAAGTGGGTAAACAAACCAGCCTAACGATGGACAATGAAAAAATTCTCCTTCGCTTTGGTAAAAACACGATTTTGATGAATGAAGAAGGCATTTGGTTGGATGGCGTGCATATTGGAATGCAGGAGACAGAAATCGAATTAGCTTCAAACCAATCGCAATATGAAGATAAAAAAATGACTTTACAATATGCAGATATCTATGGAAAATCCCCACAAGGAGAAGAAATCACCCTCACACCATCTAAATCGGGTCAGTCGCTTCAACTTACTGCAGATAGCCAAGGGAAAATAGAGATAGAAGGCACGAGTCTCAACTTTTTTACTGCAACTCAGTCAACAAGGGAGAAAAAGTAGATGTCATCAGCAGCGCATCACAATGAAACTTCAACAAGAAGAAAAGAAGTTCGCTATATTTTCTTACCTGGAGAACCTGTTGAAAAGCTCGCTCGTTCTTGTGATTACACTATTTTATTAGGCACTGTACAAGAAGTTGTGTTCAACTTCCAAACGAAACTATTTACAGATTTAACCGTTGAAATTCTCCCAAGTGAAAAAGATAGCAACAATTTTAGACTCAATGCCGTTTATGATAAACAAACCAAGAAATTAATACATGGCAACTTCTCTATTTCAAATCAAGGCATTCCCTACCGTGTCCAAGTGAGCCGATTTTTTGATGGCACATTTATTGTTCGCTCAAAAGATAAAGAACTGGGACGATACAAAACCACCAGAATAGGCATTCAGACCGAAGAAATAGAAAAACCAGATTTATGGCTAGAGCCTATGTATATTGGATTTTCAGATGTGCCAGACATCAATCAACTATATGGCATTCATAAGGCTCATCAACAAAGTGCTTATAAATGGGTAAAAACGCTTGATCAATTTAATCATCAGGAAGTATTTAAACCCCTCTATCAACCTGAACGCGTTCTTCAGGCTTTTGATGAATTATGGAAAGATAATGGTTATGCTTGCATCAAAAATGAGCCTGAGGAAGTTGGTGTATTCATTTTTTTAGAACCTAAGAAAATATTCAAAAATAAAATCAATGTTCCTCTATCAATTGATCCTTATGGAAGTATTGCCCATAAATATAAAATCGCTCAAGAGATTTCATTAAATGAATTAGATGAATTGAAACTAATTTTAAAACAAGGAGAATATGATGAATTAGAAAATATTTTGCAATACTATGGATTAATCTATCCGACTATTGATTATCTTTCATCTAATAAAAAGTTACTTTCTCTATCTAATAGAAAAATTCAGATAAAATGGGTTAAAGGATACGTTTGTATTGCATTTAAAGGAAGTATCCCAGCCCCTTTGCCTAGTGGAGGACTATCTAGTAAGAGCTATTCCAGTTTAGGAGGTTTTCATATCAGTAAAAATATGACAAGAACAAAATTCGCATTCCAAGAAGTAACAAATTTATCTAACACATTAAAAGGGACTTTTAGCAAATTGTCGACTCTTGCATTTTTCTTAGATGTATGGGGAGATTATGAAGATATTATGAATTCTCAAGAAGGGTCAAAAAGTATTGTTGAATTGCTTGGAAGGGTTGGCATTAATTTAATATCTGCTATTTTAGGATATTATTCATCTTCCTTTATAATATCAACCATCATGGCTGGATTAGCTACTGTAACTACGACAATACCAATATTCTTTGTTATTATGGGCGGCGCACTAATTATAACAGCCATATCTATAATATACTCCAAAGTTTCTAACCAAGGAAAAATTATTCTACACAAAGCATTTGAGTAACATAGCATGAGCAAATCAAAAATAATATTATTACCCCATAATAGAATATCTAAATACTCTTTAATTGCATTTTTTATGATGTTTATATTTGTATTTTCACATCAATTAATTATATATAATAGCTTTGAACATGGCCGATTAAAGCACATACTTTATACATATGTAACATTTGAGGCGATATACCTTTTATGTTTTTATCTACTACTTAATTTCCTGAATAAAAATGGCAAGGTAATACCGTCCATGATTATAAGAAGTGCATTTTTCAACATGCCAACCACAACTTTCATCTTGTTTTTTCCAACTGTTTTAATTCAGATTATCAATAACAAATATTTTTTAATATTCTTTTTCCTATACTTATTACTCACTCTCTTTATATCTTTTCTCTATACATATGAATATAATGATAACAATCTCATAGAAAGAAGTAAAAAACATTGGTTAAAAAAAGAAGAGAAGAATAACGAGACGCTATTTATAAATGATTACTCATTACCAAAACTACTACAGTGGAATAACATGTTTTTCTTAATTGGGTTTCTTCCAGCAACAGCATTAATCCTTTTTTATTTCATAGTAAGATTTAATCAAAAATATGACATCTATTATTCTACTGGCATAATGTTATTCACCACCACCTTTATATATCCAACATTTTGTTACTGGGGGATAATAATAAAAACCTACTTAAATAAAAAGAAAAAACACAAATAAAAATAATAGATTGCGTTATTTAAAGTCAAAAAAGAATCTAATCTCTCAAAAATTCCCTTACAATACTACCCTTTTGGAACACCAGTCGAACGCTATAAAACAGCACAAACAGTTGAAGTAAGGGAATTAGAACATATCCTTGAAGATAAAGAATATAAGGAGCTTATAGAGATTCTCCAATATTACTCTAACGATGACATGGCTTTAGTTAAAGATACAATTGATTACACATTAGAAAATAAACATTGGATAAAAGCAATGAGTCATAAAGTCGAAGTAAAATGGATAAACGGATATTTAGCCATTGTATTTAAAGGAAAAACTCCTGCTTTTGGATTTAGATATGCTGGATTAGCGCATGAAAAATTAAAA
>NZ_JAKKOB010000004.1:0-12631 GCF_026226765.1 Avibacterium sp. 21-599 | reverse complement strand
TTTGAGCTTGTGCTTAAAAATGGCGATCGCTATATCATCGCGACGGAAAGCTAATCTTCTGTAACATTAAGGAGGAAACGTGATGGATGAGGAAAAACAACCGATTCGCATACAACTTGCGAAACATCAAAATGAAGTAATTTTAACAGAGCGTTGGTTTTTAGATAATGCGGAGACTTACCAAAATGGGGATAAAAGTCGACCGGTGGATGCGACATTTAAAGCCTTAGTGAATGGTGAAACGGCATTTGCTGAAGTGTATGAAGCAATTAACAATGCCAAGCGTTCTGTTGATATAGCAATTTGGGGCTTTCAGCCCTCTATGTGTTTTAAGCGAGGTAGCGATGACAAAACTTACCGCATTGGGGATTTGCTCATAATCAAAGCGTATGAAAATGTTCAAATTCGTTTACTGGTTTGGAGTATGTGGTTTCATGCACAAACTTTTTTGGCTGAGAATGCCAATTTAGGAGGAAAACCGGGTGCGTTCCATAAGCGTGTAGCTGATGTGGGGAAAGAGCAAGAAGAATATGATAGATATTGGTATATGGCTATTGAAGGGCGCTTGCATACTGATCTTGATAATATTAGCCAAAATTATTCACATTTAGTTACTTTTTCCCGCACAGTGGCAAGAAAGAAAATCCAATATAAAAATCGCCGTATCGCTTTATTTAATGACACCTTTGATAACCGTAAGTATTTTGATAAAAATTTGCCTTGGCAAGCAGAGCTAACTTTATCTGCTACTTCTTCACATCACCAAAAAACAGTGTTAATTGATTATGAATTGCCAGAATGCGCAGTCGGCTTTGTGATGGAGCATAATATGATTGATAACTATTGGGATACGAACGAACATCATTATGGCGATATCAAACTTCCTCACCTAGGAAAAAATGTCAATACACCGTTACAAGATGTGTCGAGTGTTGTGACGGGTGAAGTGTTATGGGATATCAACTATAACTTCTGCCAATCTTGGGATCGTAATGGATTATTTGAAAATCGAGGGAATTATGAGGCGACAGAGAATCTCACCCAACAACGACAACATCTAACTCGTGAAATGTTTACCCCTAATGAAAAATTTGGCCATCAGGTTAAAGCCCAAATTTTACGCACTTATGATGAACCACGAGTCACCGATATTCAAAAAATTTATCTGCAAAATATCAAAAAAACGGTGAGCTATATTTACACGGAAAATCAATATTTTCGTTATCCTCCGTTAGTTGAAACCTTCCTTACCCATTGGGAAAAAATGCGACAAGCAGGACGAACTAGTCCGATTTACTGGTTTGCGGTAACAAACTCAAGTGATGATGGGCTTGGTAAAGGAACTTACACCACTAATCAAATGTTGAAATTATTAGGTAGACAAGATGTGATGCCTAATGTAGTAAGGCAGTTAAAGATTGAAGAAATCCAAACAAAAATTGAGTATTACTACTTTAGATTAACTCAGCCTAATTCACATTCAAAACCAAGTTTAGTGATGAAGAAAATCGATGAGTTGAAAAAACAAAAAGCTGACTTAGAAAAAGAGATAAAAGGCAGTCAAAAGAATGCTGAAAAAGGTATTGAGCAAGAAGATGCAGAGTTGCTCAAAAAACTTCAGGCAAAAATTGACCAAACACCGGGTATCAAAAGTCATATTTGCACCTTAGCCTCAGCCAATAGTTGGAATGAAGTCTATGTGCATTCCAAAGTTACCATTATGGATGATGTTTTTACAATAATCAGCTCAGCTAATTTAAATACCCGCAGTATGGAGAAAGATACCGAATTAGGCATTGTGGTTGAAAATGGACAAGTTGCCCGTGAACTGCGGCAAACCTTATGGGGCTTGCATACAAAGAATGATAGTGATGCCAATCCCCCTGATTTACATGATCACCGTGATGCTGAAAATGTATTTAAAATATGGGGAGATTTAATTAAAGAAAATCAGAAAGCAAGAGCAATGAAAGAAATGCCCAAGCGTCCTCTACGCCAATTTTTTCGAGCAGATCCAAAAGTATCGAGGTATGACTAATGAAACACCGTTTTTACACTTGTTTTAAAATCTTATTGGGGCTACTTATTGCCAGCTTAGTAGGGCTTTTTTTCCTCATAAGATACCTTGAATGTAACCCTATTTTTATGGGCGGAGGACCGAGTTATCGACCAGAACGTTGTACCGCCAAAGAAAAAGCACAACAAAAGGAAAATACTATGCAGAAAATGGAACAACTTGCTGCCTTAGAATTTAGCTGTGTTCACGAAGAGAGACCACCAATCCCCGAAGAAGCTCAACAACTTTACAACTATGCCCTTTATCAAGATTTACATAAAATGTGGACAGGGAAAGCAGGGGATTGGAATGAACTTTTGCCTTATTACCGAATTGCCGCAGCCAATGGGGATTATAAAGCCAATGTAAGGTTGCAATATTTATTAGAAACCAACCGAGCCTTAACCTCAACGAGCTATGATGAGGTGCATAATCTCAATAAACTTCTAGCTAAATCTCTTCCGGCAACAGCATATTATAAGCTTTATGGACATCTAGATATTGGCTTTGGCGTCACCACCAAAGAAAAAGACGGCAAATATGCCTATTTAAGAAAAGCAGCGGATTTGGGTAGTCGAGAAGCGCAATATGTGGTAGCAGAAATGCTTGAAAATATTGAAGATGAGAATGAATCTAAAGAGGCGTTTCAATACAGGTTAAAGTTGGTAGAGCAATTATTGCAATGTGCCTCAGAGCAAGGCTTAGGAACAGCCTCCGAGTCATTGGCACTAGGTTTTAAATTTGATAAAAGATATTCTGAAGCAGTGAGAGCATTCCATCAAGGGATAAAAAATGGTTCTTCACCATCGGCTAATCGACTAGCTTATGGTTTTGATGGAAAAAGAGAAAATAATGGCAAAGATATTTATTTTCTAGATCTTCTAGAGGATTTAGAAAGAGCAACTCGCTATAGAATAATTGAAAGTTATTTATTTAAATATGATTATCTCCAACCTAAAGTCCCCGACCTTGATGAAATCGTTCCCTTACCGCCCGCCAAACTTCCACCTTGGGATGGTAAAATCGCTTTCCAACGTTGGTTTGAAGGCCCTTCACCGCAAAAACCAAGTGATGAGCTAATGCAAAAACTCGCTGAAAACGCAGGGCTGGATTGGCAAACGGGTTTGCCGTTAAAAGAGAAAAAATAACGAAAAAAAACCACCGCACTTTAAAGTTAGGGCAGAAAGAAAAGTGCGGTGGAAAATTCCGCACTTTTTGAAATAGGGTAAAAAGTGCGGTGATAATGCTTTCCTTTTGTCCAAATTAAAAAATGGTGAAATGCCTAAACATCCCTTACGCCAATTTTTCCGAGCAGATCCTAACGTATCGAGGTTAGACTAATGAAACACCGTTGTTACACTTGTTTTAAAATCTTATTGGGGATACTTATTGCCAGCTTAGTAGGGCTTTTTTTTCTCATAAGATACCTTGAATGTAATCCTATTTTTATGGGCGGGGGGCCGAGTTATCGGCCGGAGCGTTGTACCGCCAAAGAAAGAGCTGAAAGTGAAAAATTGAAAAAGGAGTATAAAATGGATGTTATGCAACAACTTGCCGCTTTAGAGTTTAGCTGTGTTCACGAAGAGAGACCACCTATCTCCGAAGAAATCCAACAGCTTTACAACTATGCCCTTTATCAAGACTTACACAAAATGTGGACAGGAAAAGCAGGGGATTGGAATGAACTCTTGCCATATTACCGAATTGCTGCTGCCAATGGGGATTATAAAGCCAATGTAAGGTTGCAATATTTATTAGAAACCAACCGAGCCTTAACCTCAACGAGCTATGATGAGGTGCATAGTCTCAATAAACAGTTAGCCAGCCAATTGCCAGCCACCGCTTACTATAAACTTTACGGACACTTAGATATTGGTTTTGGTGTTACCACTAAAGAAAAAGACGGCAAATATGCCTATTTAAGAAAAGCCGCGGATTTGGGTAGTCGAGAAGCGCAATATGTGGTAGCAGAAATGCTTGAAAATATTGAAGATGAGAATGAATCTAAAGAGGTATTCGAATACAGGTTAAAACTGGCAGAACAATTATTGCAATGCGCCTCAGAACAAGGCCTAGGTGCTGCCTCTAAATCATTAGCTCTTGGTTTTAAAATTGATAAAAGATATTCTGAAGCGGTGAGAGCATTCCATCAAGGGGTAAAAAATGGTTCTTCATCCTCAGCTCATCGATTAGCTTATGGATTTGATGGTAAGCGAAAGAATGATGGTGAAGATATTGATTTTCTAAATCTGCCAGAGGATATAGAGCGTTCAGTAAGATATAAAATGATACAGAATTATTTGTCAGCAAAAGACTATCTCCAACCTAAAGTCCCCGACCTTGATGAAATCGTTCCCTTACCCCCAGCCAAACTTCCACCTTGGGACGGAAAAATCGCCTTTCAACGTTGGTTTGAAGGCCCTTCCCCACAAAAACCAAGCGATGAGTTAATGCAAAAACTCGCTGAAAACGCAGGGCTTGATTGGCAAACGGGTTTGCCGTTAAAAGAGAAAAAATAACGAAAAAAAACCACCGCACTTTAAAGTTAGGGCAGAAAGAAAAGTGCGGTGGAAAATTCCGCACTTTTTGAAATAGGGTAAAAAGTGCGGTGATAATGCTTTCCTTTTGTCCAAATTAAAAAATGGTGAAATGCCTAAACATCCCTTACGCCAATTTTTCCGAGCAGATCCTAACGTATCGAGGTTAGACTAATGAAACACCGTTGTTACACTTGTTTTAAAATCTTATTGGGGATACTTATTGCCAGCTTAGTAGGGCTTTTTTTTCTCATAAGATACCTTGAATGTAACCCTATTTTTATGGGCGGAGGACCGAGTTATCGACCAGAACGTTGTACCGCCAAAGAAAGAGCTGAAAGTGAAAAATTGAAAAAGGAGTATAAAATGGATGTTATGCAACAACTTGCTGCCTTAGAATTTAGCTGTGTTCATGAAGAGAGACCACCTATCCCCGAAGAAACCCAACAGCTTTACAACTATGCCCTTTATCAAGATTTACATAAAATGTGGACAGGGAAAGCCGGCGATTGGAATGAACTTTTGCCTTATTACCGAATTGCCGCAGCTAATGGGGATTATAAAGCCAATGTAAGGTTGCAATATTTATTAGAAACCAACCGAGCCTTAACCTCAACGAGCTATGATGAGGTGCATAATCTCAATAAACTTCTAGCGAAATCACTTCCGGCGACGGCATATTATAAGCTTTATGGACATCTAGATATTGGCTTTGGTGTCACCACCAAAGAAAAAGACGGTAAATATGCCTATTTAAGAAAAGCAGCGGATTTGGGTAGTCGAGAAGCGCAGTATGTGGTGGCAGATATGTTAGGGGATATAGATGATCCCGAAACGCTTCCATATAGACAAAAAATTATTGAGCAACTTAGACAATGTGCTTCGGACCAAGGCTTAGCGGAGGCTTCGGAGTTTTTAGGTATTCGTTATAAAAATCAAGGTCAATATGAGCAAGCAATTCAAGCGTTTCATCAAGGCGTAAAAAATGGTTCTTCATCCTCAGCTCATCGATTAGCTTATGTTTTTGATGGTAAGCGCAGAAATGATGGAAACGATATTACTTTTCTAAATCAGCCAGAAGATATAGAGCGCTCAGTAAGGTATAAAATGATATGGGATTATTTATTTGATCATGACTATCTCCAACCTAAAGTCCCCGATCTTGATGAAATCGTTCCCTTACCCCCAGCCAAACTTCCACCTTGGGACGGTAAAATCGCATTCCAACGTTGGTTTGAAGCCCCTTCACCACAAAAACCAAGCGATGAGTTAATGCAAAAACTGGCTGAAAAAGCAGGGCTAGATTGGCAGACAGGTCTTCCGTTGAAAAAATAAGGGGGAAACTACCGCACTTTAAATTATCATCGTTAATTATAAGGAAACCCATTATGCAACACTCAAAATCAACTTCCTCTCCACAACGTTGGTCTATTACGCCGAAAGGCAAAAATCCTGCTCATATTGGTGCCTCTGTGCTACACCCTGATGGTTCAGTTGGCCAGGTTGTGGGAGGGCAATCTACTGTTACCTTTGGTGGCAAAGCGGCGGCTTGTATTGGTGATAAGGTAGAATGCCCAGGACATAGTGGTGTAATTATCGCCGGAGCAAAAACCGTCTCCATTGGCGGTAAGGCCTTAGCCCGAGAGGGGGATAAAACCAGTTGTGGCGGGGTGATTATCAATGCTTTTCCAACGATTACCGTTTATGACAGCACAAAAACCGTGCATGGCAAAAGTATCGCTGGTGTTAAAGAGATTCGATTAAATTTAATGGAATCGGCACATTCAAAGCAGAGTGCTTATGCTGGAATGCCTTATAAAGTGATGATTGAACAGCAAGAGATTGGGCAAGGTGTTATTGATGAAACCGGCTCGCTTTATTTTGAAGTGAAAGACACAGACAAAGAAGGCGAAATTGAGCTAGGCAATGGGCAACGGTTTCATTTGCAATTAATTGAGGAAATAGACCTTGCTAGTACATTAGATAAACAAGGGTATCCGACAGAGCAAGCTCAAGATAACGAGCTTGCTGATTATCACCAAGTATTAAAGGATAACTAAGATGTCAAAAAACCGCTATCCAACCATTGTTATTTCAAAGGCCACAGGCCAAGGGAAGTTAAACCAAAGTTGGTTTTTACGGCAAGATGCCTGTAACGAGATGGGGGCGGAAAGGCCGGTGATTGTTCAGCCACCACCTGCAACACCGGCGACGTTTCAGCCATTGATTAATGGTCAAACAACTTTTGAAACCCTGTATGATTTTATCGCTAAGGCAAAACATTCTATCGACATTGCAATTTGGGGTTTTCAACCTTCTATGCTTTTTAAGCGAGATGGGGAATCTCCTTGCATTGGCCGATTATTGATACAAAAAGCCGTGCAAGGCATAGAGGTTAAGGTGCTAGTATGGAGTATGTGGATGGACCTTCAAACTATAAAAGGATTTGGTGAGGCCAACTTAGGAAGTGCGCCGGAGTTGATGTCTTTCCAGCAAAAAGGCAAAGCATATCAGAGTGAGGCGCAGCGCGCTTATGATTATTGGTGGTATCGTGCGGTGGCGGGCAAGATAGGAGAAAAGGATTTAGCCGAGTTAAACCGATTAAATGAAGTTTATTCGGAAACGGTGTTTAGAGGGGCTTTTACAGAACTTTATGGCTTTAGTTTCAGTGATAATCGTGTGAAATTGCAAGTGAAAAAACGCAGTGTGAAAAGTCATTTTAATCATTATCCTGAGGCCAGTGCGTTGCCTGTTATGAACCGGCTCGTATTGTATGTTTCCCCTTCCCATCATCAAAAGACGGTGCTGATTGATTATATTGACCCACCTAATGCAGTGGGATTCGTATTAGAGCATAATATGCTTGATGAGTATTGGGATGAAAGTACTCATTACAGCCGTCCTATCACGCCATATACGCAACGTAACGCCCCGATACCGTTGCAAGATGTTTCTTCTTTAGTAACCGGAAAGGTATTGTGGGATATCAACCATAATTTTTGCCAATCTTGGGATAGAAGTGATAGCCGTAATTTGGTGGGATGGGTTGACCGAGAGGCAAGGGAAGCCTACAACACGCCTTTGGCCGCAGATAGACGAAGAAGTGTGCTAACGCGAGATTCGTTTGCCCCACGTTCTGAGTTGGGTGAATTAATTATGGCGCAAATCTTACGCACTTATGATAATCCGAAAGAAGAGCATATCCGAGCGATGTATTTGGAGAATATCAAAAAGGCGAGCCATTTTATTTATACGGAAAACCAATATTTTCGCTGGACAGAATTGGTGCGAGCGTATCAATCCCATTGGCAACGATTGAAAGACAATGGGCGAGAGGTCAACCAACCGTTATATTGGTTTGTGGTGACCAATTCCAGTGATGCGGGAATTGGCAGTGGAACCTATAACACCTATCAAATGCTCAAGCTATTGGGGCGAGAGGATGTGCTGCTGGGGGTAAGCACCCAGTTGGATAGTGACAACTTAAATGATGGCGACTATACCAAATATGATGATTATCGAAAGAAAAGGCAAGAGCTAGAAGAGCAGCTTGAAACCTTAACTGCACAAGAGGAACGCGGGCAAGGTGGAGAGGCGGTTGCCCAGAAAAAAGCGGCAGTTTTAGAGGAGCTATCTGCATTAAGCGAACAGGAACAACAGGCGATTCAGGCACAATATGAAGAGATGAAACAACTCAAACGCGAAGTCAGTGATGCAGTGGGGATTCGGACGCATATTTGCACGCTAACCTCAATGGACGCGTGGCAAGAGGTGTATATTCATTCGAAAGTTACGATTATTGATGATGTGTTTACCTTTATTGGCTCAGCCAATCTGAATACCCGCAGTATGCAGGTGGATACGGAATTGGGGATTATTTCGGAGTGTCAGGCAGTGGCAAGGGCATTGTGTTATGATTTATGGAATTTACATACTAATCATAATCCTAAAGCAAATCCACATGAAATGAATCGTTTTGACACTACGGAGGTGATTTTTAGGATATGGCAAGATTTAATGAAAAATAATTTTGATGCAAAAGCAGATAAAGCTCTTCCGCTACAACCCCTATGTGAATTTTTACGTTTAACCACTGAAATTTCGAGGTCAGACTAATGAAATCAATCAAAAAACTAGTATTACTCAGTCTTATTGCCAGCTTGTGTGCGTGTCACACAGTGGCCTCAACCAGTAAGGATAAGCCGATGCAAAAAAACAACAGCATTTTAGATAATCTCTCTTTTGAATGTAAACATGAAGTGCGTCCACCTATTGATAAAGAGGTACATAGCCTCTATAACTATGCCCTTTATCATGATTTACACAATATGTGGCGGGGCAAAAAAGGTGATGAGGTCTGGCAAAATATGGCGACGTATTACCGTATTGCAGCCTATAATGGCGATTATCAGGCGAACTTACGCTTGCAATGGTTATTGGAAACCAAACGTGTGGTGGTAAAGAAACCACAAACAGAAGTGTATCACTTAAATAAAGAGTTAGAAAAAACTTTACCTGCCACCGCGATGTATAAACTTTACTATCATCTTGATAGCAACTATGGGGTAAAAACTACCCCAGGGGGGAAGTTTGCTTATCTGCGTAAAGCAGCGGATATGGGGAGTCGGGAGGCTCAGTTCGCCGTAGGCGAAATCCTTGAGAGAATGGATGATAAGGCAACATTCGCTTTCCGTACAGCTTTGGTTGAACAATTTCTAAGTTGTGCATCTCAACAAGGTATGGGAGAGGCGTCTAAATCGTTAGGAATTGGCTTTGAGCTAGATAAAAGGTATCAAGAGGCGATTCAAGTTTACCACCAAGGTGTAAAAGCAGGAAACAAATTATCAGCGCTTACTTTAGCGGACGGGTTTAGGATTACAAACTCTAAACAATTAGATTATTTAGGGGGATATGTGGATCTAGAACGTTCAACACGTTATCAGATGATCTATGACTATTTATCTACGTACTATTTTCTAAAAATCACCGTCCCTGACCTTGATGAAATCGTTCCCTTACCGCCAGCCAAACTCCCACCTTGGGACGGTAAAATCGCATTCCAACGTTGGTTTGAAGGCCCTTCACCGCAAAAACCAAGTGATGAGCTAATGCAAAAACTGGCTGAAAAAGCAGGGCTAGATTGGCAGACTGGATTGCCGTTGAAAAAATAAGGGAAAAACCACCGCACTTTTCATTGAGAGCATAAAAAAGTGCGGTGGAAAATTAAGGAGATTTTATGCCAACAGTAAAATTAACATTATTTGTTACAGGGTTAAGTTGCCTACTTATGGCTTGCTCCCCCAAGGCCAGCTCAACAGCCCCGAAAAAGCCCACCAGCATTTTAGATAACCTCACCTTTGAATGTAAACATGAAGTGCGTCCACCTATTGATAAAGAAGTACATAGCCTCTATGACTATGCCCTTTATCATGATTTACACAATATGTGGCGGGGCAAGAAAGGTGATGAGGTCTGGCAAAATATGGCTGTGTATTACCGTATTGCAGCCTACAATGGTGATTATCAAGCGAATTTACGCCTACAGTGGCTGCTGGAAACCAAACGTGTGGTGGTGAAGAAACCACAAACAGAAGTGTATCACTTAAATAAAGAGTTAGAAAAAACCTTACCTGCCACCGCAATGTATAAACTTTACTACCACCTTGATAGCAACTATGGGGTAAAAACTACCCCAGGGGGGAAGTTTGCTTATCTGCGTAAAGCAGCTGATATGGGAAGCCGAGATGCACAATATGAGATTGGGCAAATATTATTTAGGCTTCAAGATCCAGGCACTTTACGATTTCGATTAGATTTGAGGGAGCGGTTATTAGAATGTGCGTCTAATCAAGGTCAAGGAGATGCGGCAGAATGGTTAGGTATTTATTATAATTCTGATAAAAAATATAACAAGGCTATAGAATATTATCATACTGGAGTCAAGGCAGGTAATCAGCAATCAGCATTCAGATTGGCAGAGGGTTTTAGTGCGATAAACTCTAAACAACCAGAGTATTTAGGTGTTCATGTAGACACTGAACGTTCAACGCGCTATGAAATGATCAGTAGTTATTTGTTTAAATATTACTTTTTAAAACCCACCGTCCCCGATCTCAATGAAATCGTTCCCTTACCTCCAGCCAAACTCCCACCTTGGGACGGTAAAATCGCTTTCCAACGTTGGTTTGAAGGCCCTTCACCGCAAAAACCAAGCGATGAGTTAATGCAAAAACTCGCTGAAAAAGCCGGGCTAGATTGGCAAACTGGATTGCCGTTGAAAAAATAAGGAAAAAACCACCGCACTTTTCATTGAGGGCAGAAATAAAAGTGCGGTGGAAAATTAAGGCGGATTTATGGTTTTTGTTTAAGCATCACTGTTCTATTTTTATCCTAATGTAGCGAGGTTAGATTAATGAAATCAATCAAAAAACTTGTATTATTCAGTCTTATTGCCAGCTTGTGTGCGTGTCACACAGTGGCCTCAACCAGTAAGGATAAGCCAATGCAAAAAACCAACAGTATTTTAGATAATCTCACCTTTGAGTGTAAACACGAAGTGCGCCCACCTATTGATAAAGAGGTACATAGCCTCTATGACTACGCCCTCTATCACGACCTGCACAATATGTGGCGGGGTAAAAAAGGCGATGAAGTCTGGCAAAATATGGCAGTGTATTACCGCATTGCTGCCTATAATGGCGATTACAAAGCCAATTTACGCTTGCAGTGGTTATTGGAAACCAAACGAGTAGCAGTAAAAAAACCACAAACAGAAGTGTATTATCTCAATAAAGAACTGGAAAAAACCTTGCCGGCTACAGCGATGTATAAACTTTATTACCACCTTGATAGCAACTATGGCGTAAAAACTACACCGGGGGGGAAGTTTGTCTATTTGCGTAAAGCAGCGGATATGGGGAGTAGGGAGGCGCAACTTAATCTAGGACAGACATTAGCATTAATTAAAGATGATGCCACACTAAAATTTCGTCTAGATTTAAGAGAGCAATTACTGAAATGTGCAACAACGCAGGGGCAAGGTGAGGCCGCAAAGTGGTTAGGAATTTATTATGAATCTGATAAAAAATATCAAGAAGCAATTCAAGCCTATCATCAAGGTGTAAAATCGGGCAATCAGCAATCTGCATTTAAACTATACCAAGGATTTGATAAAAGCAAGAAGCATCGCCTAAATGCGGGAATTATCCAAGATCTTGAACGATCAAAACGCTATGAAATGATTGGCGATTATTTATTTGATTATGATTTTCTAAAACCCACCGTTCCCGATCTTGATGAAATTGTGCCTTTACCCCCTGCCAAACTTCCCCCTTGGGACGGCAAAATTGCCTTTCAACGTTGGTTTGAAGGCCCATCACCACAAAAACCCAGTGATGAGCTAATGCAAAAACTGGCTGAAAAAGCAGGGCTAGATTGGCAAACTGGATTGCCGTTGAAAAAATAAGGGAAAAGGCAATGCCCGTTGAATGTATTGATGTTAGTGACAAGGAATCTCATTATGCAAGACTCAAAATCAGCTTTTTCTCCACAACGTTGGTCTATTACGCCGAAAGGCAAAAATCCTGCTCATATTGGTGCCTCTGTGCTACATCCCGATGGTTCGGTTGGCCAGGTTGTGAGAGGGCAATCTACCGTCACCTTTGGTGGTAAAGCGACGGCTTGTATTGGTGATAAGGTAGAATGCCCAGGACATAGTGGTGTAATTATCGCCGGTGCAAAAACCGTCTCAATTGGTGGTAAGGCCTTAGCTCGAGAGGGAGATAAAACCAGCTGTGGCGGGGTAATTATCAATGCCTTTCCAACGATTACCGTTTATGACAGCACAAAAACCGTGCATGGCAAAAGTGCAGAGGGCAAACAGGAACTTAAATTATCTCTCTTTCAATCAGCCTTTTCTGAGCAAAAGAAATATGTAGGAATGCCGTATAAGCTTTACATTGATGGGAGTGAAGTTGGTGAGGGCGTTTCTAATGAAGAAGGGGATTTTTACCTTGAAGTTCCAGAAAACACCAACGAA
>NZ_JAKKOB010000003.1:0-25711 GCF_026226765.1 Avibacterium sp. 21-599 | reverse complement strand
CCATCCTAAATTTTTACGGGTTAAGGCGATTTCTTCCTCACCTAATGGCGCACCGTGACTGTCGTGTGAACCGGCTTTGTTTGGTGAGCCATAACCAATGGTTGTTTTACAGATAATCAAGGTTGGGCGATGTTTCTCTGCTTGCGCTTGTTTAATTGCCTCGGCAATGGCTTCGGGATTATGCCCGTCAATTTGACCAATAACTTGCCAATTATAGGCTTCGAAACGTTGTTTTGTGTTATCGGTAAACC
Source organism: Avibacterium sp. 21-599 (assembly GCF_026226765.1). NCBI lineage: Bacteria > Pseudomonadati > Pseudomonadota > Gammaproteobacteria > Pasteurellales > Pasteurellaceae > Avibacterium > Avibacterium sp. 21-599. Next base: position 25,460 of record NZ_JAKKOB010000003.1, on the reverse strand, counting down.
AACCGTCTACTTCGCCATCAATGGAAATATTGTTGTCATCATAGAAAGCGATTAGTTTGCCTAAGCCTAAGGTTCCCGCTAATGAACACGCCTCGTGTGAAATCCCTTCCATTAAACAGCCGTCACCCAAAAAGGCATAAGTGTAGTGGTTAATAATTTCGTGGTCTGGGCGGTTAAATTGGGCTGCAAGAGTTTTCTCCGCAATCGCCATACCTACCGCATTGGTAATACCCTGACCTAATGGCCCGGTGGTGGTCTCTACGCCCGGTGCATAGCCATATTCAGGGTGTCCCGGGGTTTTGGAATGTAATTGACGGAATTGTTGAAGGTCGGAAATAGATAAATCATAGCCAGTAAGGTGTAATAAGCTATAAATAAGCATCGAGCCGTGACCATTTGATAACACAAATCTATCGCGGTTTGACCATTTAGGATTGGTTGGGTTATGTACTAAAAAATCACGCCATAATACTTCTGCAATATCCGCCATTCCCATTGGCGCTCCCGGATGCCCTGATTTGGCTTTTTGCACGGCATCCATACTTAAAAAACGAATGGCATTGGCTAATTCTTTTCGATTCGACATTTTTGTTCTCCTAGTTATCAAATGTAAAAACTGAATGCTGGCTATTCTACCCGATTTATTGTGAAAAAATAGCAATTAATTTGATTAGTATTTATAAGCGTTATGCCTAATGAATAAAAGATACCAAACATCATCGTTTGGTATCTGACAAGGGACTGAAAGAACGCATTACGACCAGTAACGATCTATTTCAGTTAATATTGCGCTCGCCGTTGCTTGTCCGCTATCCCCAACCAACGCTCTGCCTGCAATAAAGGCTTTCACATTTTTAATCTCTTTAAATAAATGAATATCTTGTGGAACAATGCCTCCTGTAATAGAAAGCGAAAAACCAAGTTCAGAAAGTTGTTTCATCAAGTGAAGATCCGTCTCTGTCCACCCTTTCCCTGCCAATTCAGCATCTCTAGAACGGTGATAAATCGCCTGCGTTACACCGAGATCTAACCATTGTTTTGCATCATCAAGTGTCCAGTTACCATACAATTCAATTTGGATTTCTTTTTTTACTTTCAGATCGGGGTGGGCTTTATTAAAGGCGTTTGCAACTTGCTGACAACTTGCTTTGGTTGCTGGATGTGCTGCCGCCGAAACTGTCAGCCAATCAGCGCCTGCATCAAAGGCCATTTGCGCGAGAATTGCGCCACCATCGGTTGTTTTTAGATCACAGACAATAATATGTTCAGGATAAAGTGCGGTCAAAATTTTGACTGATTTCATTCCTTCTGCACAAGCTAAAATCGTCCCGACTTCAATCACATCAACAAAAGGGGCGGCCTGTTTGGCATCCACTAATCCTTTTTCAAGAGTTAGTGAATCTAATGCAATTTGTAATAACGGTTTTGCCATTATTGCCTCCTTTTACTGCCCATAATACGCATTTTTGCCGTGTTTACGCAAATAATGTTTATCCAATAACACGGGTTGCATTGAGGTTAAATTTGCATTTAACTGATGGCTGAATAAATTCATATAGCCAATTTCTTCTAACACAACCGCGTTATGCACCGCATTTTCTGCATTGCTTCCCCACGCAAAAGGCCCGTGTGAATGGACTAATACGGCAGGCACGTCTTTCGCATTAATCTTGCGCTGGCGGAAGGTTTCCACAATCACATTGCCGGTTTCAAGCTCGTAATTCCCGTTAATTTCTTCGTCAGTCATTTTTCGCGTACAAGGAATGCTGCCATAAAAATAATCCGCGTGGGTTGTGCCGGCGGCAATTAAATCTAACCCAGCTTGCGCCCAAATGGTGGCGTGCCGTGAGTGGGTATGTACAATCCCGCCAATATCAGGAAATTGACGATACAGGGCTAGATGAGTTGGGGTATCTGAAGACGGTTTTTTATTTCCCCACACGCGTTCCCCTGTATGCACATCGACAATCACAATATCCTCTGCCGTCATCTTGTCATAGTCCACCCCTGATGGCTTAATGGCGACCAGCCCTGAAGTGCGGTCTATTTCGCTGACATTTCCCCACGTAAAGGTCACCAAATGATGTTTTGGTAGGGCAAGATTGGCGTGTAACACTTTTTCGCGTAATTCGGCTAGCATTGGAATCCTCCTTGTTGCATTTGTTGCTCAATAAAACGGCGTGCGTTAATGATTTCTTCAATCGGTTCATCGGCTTTTTCTGTCCACATTTCAATGAGAAACGCCCCGCGATAATTTAGTTCGGCAAGGGTTTTAAAGCAGGTAACAAAATCTACGCAGCCTTTGCCAAAGGGGACATCGCGGAACTGCCCTTTGCAGGTTTCGGTAACTTTATAGGTGTCTTTCAAATGAATCGCGGAAATTTTGTCGATGCCTAATTGTAATTCCTCGACCACATTATCATTCCACGCAGAAAGATTGCCGAGGTCAGGATAGACAGTAAACCAAGGGGAGCGAATGAGGTTATCCCATTTTTTCCAGCGGGTAATGGAACTCATAAATGGGGTATCCATAATTTCCATTGCAAGTGTGACTTGATTGCTTGCCGCTAACTCAACCGCCCATTCCATTCCTTGTTGAAAGCGTGCTAACGTGCTTTCGTCTTGTTCTTCGTAATACACATCATAACCCGCCAATTGAATGGTGCGGATACCCGCATCTACCGCCAACTGAATGGCTTTTTCCATAATCTCATAGGCTTTTTGGCGAAGCGTTTCGTCGTGACTGCCAAAAGGAAAGCGGCGATGGGCAGAAAGGCACATTGAGGGAATGGTGATACCTGTATTGATAATGGCTTGCACCAACTCAAGGCGTTGTGCCTTGCTCCAATCTAATCGGCTCAATCGTTCATCTGTTTCATCAATGGAGATTTCGACAAAATCAAAGCCACAGGCTTTGGCGATGGAAAGTCTATCTTGCCAGCTGATATTTTTGGGTAGGGCCTTTTCATAAATGCCGAGTTTGTGTTTTCTCATTGTTTCGTCCTAAAAAAGTTACGTAATTTTTACCGCACTTATACTAGACGTACTTCAAGCCCTCTTGCGGTAAGTTGCTCAATGACTTGGGGATCGGCTTCTTTCCCTGTAATAAGGAGATCAATATTTTCTAATTGGGTAAATAGCATTCCTACTTGTTTACCTAATTTTGAACTGTCTAATAACACAACATATTTTTCTGCTTTAGAAGAAAGTTGCTGCTCCGAATGTGCGATAATCATATCTGTTTTAAAAAGCCCATCAACGGTAAATCCTCGCCCACTTGTAAACATAATATTTGCGGAATAATTTGTTTCATTTTGTTGATTAAGTGATAGCGTGATGGCTTTTTCTTGATTATATTGTCCTCCCATAATGACAAGATCTGAATGATTTTGCTTAATAAGATCATTAACTAAAGGGATATAGTTGGTAATAATCTGTACTTTTCTGCCACACAAATAGCGTCCTAGCATTTGCATTGTTGAGCCACAAGTAATAATGACGCTTTCATTGTCTTTGCATAATCTTGCGGCTGCTTGAGCAATACGTTGTTTCTCGTCAAAATGATTGATACTGCTTTTTTCACTGGTTAAGTGAAAGGTGGTTAAGGCTTCCGCACCATTTCTAATTTTTCGTAATTTTCCTTGTTGATGTAATTTATTAATATCTCTGCGTGCAGTTGCCGGTGAAATATTTAATAAATCAATAATTTCTGCGGTAGAAAGCAGATGATTTTCGGCTAGTCGTTCCAACAATAACTTATGGCGATAAGTTTCGTTCATTTTTCCCCCTAAAAAAGTACAACATTGTAAATTAAATTATTATACGCGCATTCCTAAATGATTTTAAATCATCTTAAATCAGATGTAATCATTTTGTGTGAGCGAATTTTTCTTTAATTTCTTTGTTATCATTTAATTACAGCAAGGGAGCAAGCCGAAATAATTTACCGGCAATAACATTTTTTAGAATGATGAATATGCCCATAGGGAAATCAAGGCAAAAGAGGGATTTTCTCTTTCGCCTTGAGATTAATTAAAGCATTGCCTTGAATGGAATATTAGGTTCTTGTTCAAAGCAATCATCGAAACCACGTGGATGATGATATTCAATAAGATCTTTATCACGTGGATAAATATATTTACCCCCCACTTCCCAGATGAATGGGTGAAACTTATATTGAAGCCGTTCTTTACGCATTTTCCATAAGGCAATAATTTCATCAGTACTTGCCATAAAATTTGTCCAAATATCGTGATGAACAGGAATAATGACTTTACAACGTAAACTTTCCGCCATTCTAAGAAGATCAATGGAGGTCATTTTATCCGCGATACCAACAGGGTTTTCACCATAATTATTCAATGCAACATCAATATCAAATTCTTTTCCGTGTTTTGCAAATTGAATTGAAAAGTGGGAATCTGCGCCGTGATAGATAGTTCCGCCGGGGGTTTTGAACACATAATTGACCGCTTTACGTCCCATTTCTTCATCGCTTGGGCATAGCCCTTTGAGTTCTCCACCTTGCTCTTCTGCACCTTCCACTGGTAGGGTAACTAAACAGGTTCGATCAAAAGAATCTAATGCGTGGATTTCTACGTCTTTGATTTTAACGACATCACCCGGTTTTACGGTAATGAGGCGATCTTCAGGAACTCCCCATTTTTTCCATAATTCGGTACAGTGCCAAGGACCAACAAATTTTACGTGATCAAGTTTAGGATTATTGACAATGGCAGCGGCAACATTCACGTCGATATGGTCGCTATGGTAGTGAGAGGCTAAAATAAAATCGACTTCATTGATTGCAAACGGATCAATGACCATTGGTGCTGCACGTAAATTAGGTTGTAATTTACGAACACCTGCCATATTAGCCATTTGGTGTCCACGTACCATATCTTTCACTTTTTTGGTGGATTTTCCACGGCTACACCAAAGATCCATACATAAATTTGCACCACCGGGGGTTTTTATCCATACGCCAACGCAACCTAGCCACCACATTGCAAAATTTCCTTCGGGTACAACTTCCTGTTCTATTTCTTCATTTAACCAAGTTCCCCACTCAGGGAAGGTAGAAAGGATCCAACTTTCTCGTGTTATTTCATTTACATTTGGCATTGTTTGCTCCTTACTTTTTTGTAATTAGTAGTCAAAATAAATCTTTTTTAATCGTAATAAATCATTTTTATAAATGAAAGGATATTTTGTCTGTTTTGTGATCTATATCATATTTTACTTTGACTTAAAGGGATTTTAGCTAGGCTCATTACTAAATGTAAATAGAGGTTTGATTATTTGGAAAGAATTTTAATTTGTGATCTTACTCACAAATAATCAAAAATAATCTTTTTATTTGATTGTTTTTGCGTATTATAGTGATGATTTTACTTTTGCTGTTTGAAAGTGAACATTATTATCAATGATAAATTCAATCTGAGGTAGTAAATATTATGGAAACAATTATGCACTATTTTGGGATCTTTAATACGCAGGTTTTATCTAAAGCTCCCTTTTTACTTGGGATTGTCGCCTGTTTAGGCTATATCTTACTGAAAAAAGACACGACAACGATTATTAAAGGAACAATTAAAACGATTGTTGGATTTATGATCGTTCAAGCGGGATCAGGTTTCTTAGTCACAAACTTTAAGCCTGTGATTGCAGGATTATCCAAATTTCACCATTTGACAGGCGCGGTGATTGATCCCTATACCAGTATGCAAGCCACCATTCAAACAATGGCAGACAATTATGGTTGGGTTGGCTACGCTGTTATTGGCGCATTATTTTTAAACATTTTATTAGTGGTGTTTAGGCGCTTTACGGGTATTCGGACAATTATGCTTACAGGGCATATTATGTTTCAGCAGGCGGGGTTAGTTGCCGTATTTTATATGATTATTGGTGCTTCAATGTGGGAAACGGTGATTTATACCTCCGTGCTAATGGCATTATATTGGGGAATTTCTTCTAATATTATGTATAAACCGACGCAAGCGGTGACAGGTGGCGCGGGCTTTTCTATTGGACATCAACAACAAATTGCTTCTTGGGTTGCAACAAAGTTAGCGCCCAAATTAGGCGATAAAAATGACAGTGTTGATAATATGAAATTACCAAAATGGTTGCATATTTTCCACGATAGTATTTCTGCAACTGCATTAGTAATGACCGTATTTTTCGGCATTATCTTGCTTTCTTTTGGATTAGATAATTTGCAAGCGATGGCAGGAAAAACCCATTGGTTTATGTATATTCTAGAAATGGGATTAAAATTTGCGGTTGCCATTCAAATTATTGTTACTGGCGTAAGAATGTTTGTTGCAGAGCTTTCTGAAGCATTCAAAGGTATTTCAGAGCGGCTAATTCCTAATTCCGTGCTTGCCATTGACTGTGCGGCAATTTATGCCTTTTCTCCAAATGCGATGGTATTCGGTTTTATATGGGGGGCAATTGGGCAATTTGTCGCCGTTGGGTTATTACTTGGGTTCAATTCGCCAATCTTAATCATTCCGGGCTTTATTCCAATGTTTTTCTCTAATGCCACAATCGGCGTTTTTGCAAACCAATTTGGTGGCTGGAAAGCTGTGATGAAAATTTGTTTTGCAATGGGGATCATTGAAGTAATGGGATCGGCGTGGGTGATTCAGCTTCTGGCAACACAAGGCGCCGAATTTAATGGTTGGATGGGAATGGCTGACTGGGCATTATTTTTCCCACCAATTTTACAAGGGATTGTCAGTGTACCGGGGTTCTTCTTCATTATTTTAGCACTTGCAATGGTCTATATGTTCTTTGCTTCCCGTAAATTACGTGCTGATGAAGCGGCAGCGGCTGCGGCAGGGAAAACATTAGAACAAATGGACGGCTATGGTAATGATGACAGCGTAGCACAAGATTTGGTTGCAGAAGTACAAGCAGAAAGCCCTATGGGCGAAAATCCAGTACGTATTTTGGCGGTATGTGGTTCAGGCCAAGGTTCATCAATGATGATGAAAATGAAAATTAAAGGCTATTTAGATAAACACGGGATCGCCAATATTATGGATTCTTGCGCGGTAACCGATTACAAAGGAAAATTAGATGGTGTAGATATCATTGTGTGTTCTAAGCACCTTGCCGATGAAATTCAGGGTGGTGAGCGAGTTTCAGTGCTTGGGGTACAAAATATGTTAAATCCAAATTCCTTCGGTGAAGAGTTAAAAGCGTTAATTAAGAAATATCAGTAATAGTCCTTTTACCGCACGCTATAATAAGTGCGGTAAGAATTTCGCGAGGTTTTTTATATGCTAAAACAATCATTAATTGAAAATAATTCAATCAAGTTACATCAAAAAGTAGAAAATTGGGAAGAGGCGATTAAACTTGGGACAGATATGCTTGTTGCATCAGGTGCAATAACGCCTCGTTACTATGATTCTATTATCAATATGATCAAACAAATGGGACCTTATATTATTCTATCACCGGGGCTAGCTATGCCACACGCAAGACCCGAAGATGGCGTAAATCGCACCGCCTTTGCGTTAGTCACTTTAGATACCCCCGTGCAATTTGAAGGAGAAGAAGAACCTATTAAAGTATTAATTACGTTAGCAGGCAGTGATTCTAATCAGCATATGCAAGGGATTATGGAAATTACCCAGGTGTTAGAAGATGATGATCCAAATAGTGAAACGGGTGTTGATCTAGAAAAAATACTTCAATGCCAGAGTGCCGAAGACGTCTATCTTGTTATTGATCAAGCATTATCAAATTAACTGTTATAAGAAGGAAGAAATTATGTCAAAACCCTTACTACAAATCGCATTAGATTCTCTTTCATTAGAAAAAGCTGTTGCGGATGCTAAACAAGCTGAAGCTCTAGTGGATATTATTGAAATTGGTACCATTCTCGCGTGTGCTGAGGGAATGAAAGCCGTTAGTACATTACGAGCCTTACATCCTAATCACATTCTTGTTTGTGATCTTAAAACAACGGACGGCGGAGCTATTTTAGCAAAAATGTCTTTTGAAGCAGGAGCTGATTGGCTAACGGTTTCGGCAGCCGCTCATCCCGCAACCAAAGCCGCGTGTAAAAAAGTGGCGGATGAATTTAATCAGGCTCATCCAGATCTTAAAGTGAAAAAAGAAATTCAAATTGAAATTTATGGTAACTGGACACTTGAAGATGCCAAACAATGGGTTGAGCTTGGTGTGACTCAAGCGATTTATCACCGTTCTCGTGATGCAGAGTTAGCTGGCAAAGGTTGGACAGATGAAGACATTGAAAAAATGAAATCTCTTGAAGCACTGGGATTACAACTTTCTATTACAGGAGGAATTGTGCCAGAGGATATTCATTTGTTTAAAGGGATCAAAAATGCAAAAGCCTTTATTGCTGGCAGAGCATTAGTGGGGGAAAAAGGCAAGCAGACCGCACAGGCAATTCATACTGAAATAGAAAAATATTGGAGATAAGAGAATAACTGGCAGAGAGAAATGGCACAATATTTTTATTGTGCCATTTTGGTTTTATTGCTTACGCCACGTTGTGCCATTTGCACCGTCTTCTAATACAATGCCCATTGCATTGAGTTGATCGCGGGCTTCATCAGCGGCAGCCCAGTTTTTAGTTGCTCGGGCTTCGTTGCGTTGTTTAATTAAGGCTTCGATTTTGGCGACTTCATCACCGTCAGCGCCAGCTTGTAAGAAACGTTCAGGGTCTTGCTGTAATAAGCCTAAAATATCGCCTAACTCACGCAAACGGGCGGCAAGTTGAGAGGCTTTGATTTTATCTTCCTTTTTCAATTTATTGATTTCACGCGCCATTTCAAAGAGTACAGAGAGGGCATTTGGTGTGTTGAAATCATCATCCATCGCTTCTTTAAATTGTGCGACAAATCCTTCGCCACCTTGCGGGGCAACATTCGGATCGGTATCACGTAATGCCGTGTATAAACGCTCTAATGCGCCTTGTGCAAGGTTAAGATTTTCTTCACTGTAATTGAGCTGGCTACGGTAATGGGCAGTGAGTAAGAAATAACGTACCACTTCGCCGTGATAATGATTTAATACATCGCGAATGGTGAAGAAGTTGCCGAGGGATTTCGACATCTTTTCCTTATCCACCATAATCATTCCTGAGTGAATCCAGTAATTGACGTATTCGCCATCGTGCGCACAGCAAGATTGCGCAATTTCATTTTCGTGGTGTGGGAACATTAAATCTGAGCCACCACCGTGAATATCAAAATGCTCTCCAAGTTGTTTACTATTCATTGCTGAGCATTCAATATGCCAACCTGGGCGACCTTTTCCCCACGGAGAATCCCAACTTGGTTCATTGGGTTTAGACATTTTCCATAACACAAAATCCATTGGGTTTTTCTTGATTTCAGAAATTTCAATTCTTGCCCCGGCTTGTAATTGAGTGAGATCTTGGCGAGAAAGTTTGCCATACTGTGGGAAACTTTCTATATCGAACATCACATCGCCATTTTCTGCCACATAAGCGTGGCCACGTTGAATTAATTTTTCAACAATATCAATAATTTCAGGAATATGATGGGTGGCTCTTGGTTCAATATTGGGGCGTAAAATGTTGAGCGCATCAAAATCACGATACATTTCAGCGACCATTCGATCCACTAATTGCTCACAGGTTTCTTTATTTTCTAATGCGCGTTTAATGATTTTATCATCCACATCGGTAATGTTGCGTACATAAGTGAGATCGTAACCCAAATAGCGTAAATAACGTGCAATCACATCAAAACAAACAAAAGTGCGTCCGTGTCCGATATGGCATAAATCATAAACGGTAACACCGCACACATACATTCCCACTTTATTAGCTTCAATGGGAGTAAAAATTTCTTTCTCTCGGCTTAATGTATTGAAAATTTTTAGCATTTGTTTGTTTCTCTTGAAATGATGAATTAGACAAAATAAATGAGCTGGAATTATACCGCACTTTTATGAAATAATAACCGCCTTTATCAGTTAGAGGAATATAACGATGACAATGGTTACTTTACACACCAATTTGGGTGATATCAAACTTACTTTAAATAGCGAAAAAGCGCCACTTACCAGCGAAAATTTTTTAACCTATTGTAAAAATGGGTTTTATGATAACACAATTTTCCACCGTGTTATTAACGGCTTTATGATCCAAGGTGGTGGAATGGAAGCGGGAATGAAGGAAAAAAATACCAATGCGCCCATCAAAAACGAAGCCAATAACGGTTTAAGCAATAAACGTGGGACTATCGCAATGGCTCGCACCTCTGATCCTCATTCTGCAACAGCACAGTTTTTTATTAATGTAGCAGATAATACGTTCTTGGATTACCGTTCTAAACAAATGTTTGGTAAAGAAGTGGTACAAGATTGGGGCTATGCCGTATTTGGTGAAGTCGTGGACGGTATGGATGTCGTAGATAAAATCAAAGGTGTAAAAACCGGCAATAAAGGCTTCCACCAAGATGTTCCTGTGGACGATATTGTCATTCAGTCTGTTACAGTGGAATAAGATTGACGAAATAAAAGGAGGCTTGCCTCCTTTTTAACTTATAGACTTACTTTAGGAATTCTCGTGCCATTTTTTGATACTCACACTCATCTTGATTATTTATTGGCTGGCACTCAACAGCCTTTGGCGGAACTGATTGAAGAAAGCCAACAAGCTGGCGTTGAAAAAATGTTAGTGGTGGCAGTGCAAGCAGAAGATTTTAATAATATTGAAAAACTCACCGCACTTTATCCTAAACAGCTTTATTATGGCTTGGGTTTACATCCATTATATATTGCTCGGCATCGCTTAGCAGATTTAGACCTATTGGCACAGCGGCTTGCTCAGCGTTCTAACAATCTGACTGCGGTAGCTGAAATTGGCTTAGAAAAAGGCGTGCCTGAGCTATTAACGCCTGCATTATGGCAAAAACAATGCGAATTTTTAGAAGCTCAACTTCATTTAGCGAAAGACAATCAATTACCAGTGAATTTACATTCACGCAAATCTCACGAGGATCTTTATCGTTTTTTAAAAAACGCCCAACTTAGCATTACGGGCGTGGTACACGGTTTCTCAGGCAGTTATGAACAAGCCAAACGCTTTGTCGATTTAGGCTATAAAATTGGCGTAGGCGGTGTGATTACCTATGCGCGTGCGAACAAAACTCGTGAAACCATTAAACGTCTGACTTTAGATAGCTTATTGCTCGAAACCGACAGCCCGGATATGCCCGTATTTGGTTTTCAAGGTCAGCCCAATCGCCCAATGCGTATCCGAGAAACCTTCAAGGTATTATGCGAATTAAGATCAGAACGTCCCGAAGCCATTGCCGAGCAAATTTGGCAAACTAGTTGTGCGTTATTTGCTGAGAAATAGTGCCATATTAGTGATGTAAAATTAGTCAATTTTCAAGCGATAAATGACCTGATTAGCCGATCCTCGCCATATTAAAGAGGGATCGGCTTGTTCTTGAATAAATTTACCATCAATCAGTACGTCAATATAAGGTAACATTTCGCGTTGTAATTCATTGAGTTCCGCAAGTTGATAGCCTGTCCAAAGCCAGATGTCTTTGTCTGGGCATTCTGTTTTGATGCGTTTGACTAAGGCGAGTAAAGTTGGTACGTTGCGTGGGTGGAGGGGATCTCCGCCTGATAAACTGAGTCCTTGCCGTTTAATACGTTGATCTTGAAGATCACGGATAATTTGATCTTCCATTGCTTTATCAAATCGAACACCAGCACTAAATGACCAGCTTTTTTGGTTATAGCAACCTTTGCAAGCGTGTTCGCAACCACTGACAAAGAGTGTGCAACGTGTGCCTTCACCGTTTACGATATCAACGGGGTAATATTGGAGATAGTTCATTTTATTTTATTGTTTATCTTGAATAATTAATTTTTTCTTTGTGATTAATAACGGATTTCGCCGTTGGCGACTTCCTTTCTTTTGCTTACCCAAAAGAAAGGAAGCAAAGAAAAGGGAACCCCGATCAAACCGCTTTTTCCTCATTCTAATAAAATTTTCTTAACGAAAAATCAGCCTGATGTTCGCTTCGCTCTCGCTCGGCGTGATTTTTCTAAAAATTTTATCTTCATTCGGGCTGTTTGGACGGGGAAATTCAGTTAGGGCGAATTTTAAAGTGCGGTGAGAATCTTTGAGTTTTACAAAGAGTAAAGAAAATTCTCGATCTCAATCACAGAGCGACTGTGTTACCTAACCGCCTACGGCTCGTAGGTGGTGAAGTAGCTTCCTGAACAAATCTCCCCACCCCTCTTTACTAAAGAGGAGCTTGAACGTTCCCGCTTTATAAAATCTGAGGTTGAATACAGTATCTCCCCGTTTATTTCAGAAGGGCTTCAAAATCCTTCTCTATGATCTGGAGAAGATAATGAATTAATCTCCCGTGTAAATTGCCTTCATTTTTAACAAATTTTTAGAAAAGTAATGCCTGAACGCAGCGTAGCGAGTATGGGCTTACTTTTCGTTAAGAAAATTTGCTAAAAATCAAGAACAGCAATTTAGTCGGGGGCTTTTTTCTTTGCCTACTTTCTTTTGAGCAAGCAAAAGAAAGTAGGTCGCCCAACGGCGAAATCCGTTATCAATCCCAAAGAAAAAAGCAAGTAATAAAGTGCGGGCATTTTCCACAGAATTTTAAAAAATCCAAAAATTTCTATCGCACTTTAAAATTCGCCCTAACCGCATTCCCCGTCCAAACCGCCCGAATGGAGATAAAATTTTTAGAAAAGTAACGCCTGAACGCAGCGTAGCGAGTATGAGCTTACTTTTCGTTAAAAAACTTTATCAGGATGAGGAAAATGCGGTTTGATCGGAGTCTCTTTTCTTAGCTTCCTTTCTTTTGGGTAAGCAAAAGAAAGGAAGTTGCCAACGGCGAAATCCGTTATCAATCCCAAAGAAAAAAGCAAGTAATAAAGTGCGGGCATTTTCCACAGAATTTTAAAAAATCTAAAAATTTCTATCGCACTTTAAAGTTCATCTTAACCGCATTCCCCGTCCAAACCGCCCGAATGGAGATAAAATTTTTCGTTAAGAAAATTTTATTGGAATGAGGAAAAAGCGGTTTGATCGGGGTTCCCTTTTCTTAGCTTCCTTTCTTTTGGGTAAGCAAAAGAAAGGAAGTTGCCAACGGCAAAATCCGTTATCAATCATAAAGAAAAAAGCAATTTAACCTTAAACAAAATTCTCACTCCATTCTCCAATTATAAATGTTTTACTCTTCTTTTCACCTCTTCTTGTTTACCTGCATTAAACGGGCGTGCATCGGGGCTACCGAGATAACCACAAACACGGCGAGTAACAGAGACTTTTTCACTGTCGTGATTACCACATTTAGGGCAAGTAAAACCTTTGCTGGTGCAATGGAATTCGCCCGTGAAACCGCATTCATAGCATTCATCGATGGGCGTGTTTGTCCCGTAATAAGGCACGCGGTCGTAGCTATAATCCCAAACATCTTCTAAGGCTTTGAGATTGTGTTGAATATTTGGGTATTCGCCATAACAAATAAAGCCTCCACTTGCTAATGGGGGATAAGGCATTTCAAAGTCGAGTTTATCGTAGGGATTGACCTTTTTTTCTACGTCAAGATGATAGCTGTTGGTGTAGTATCCCTTATCCGTTACTCCTTGAATGATGCCAAATTGCTTGGTATCTAGGCGGCAGAAGCGATCGCATAAATTTTCACTTGGTGTGGAATAAAGGCTAAAGGCATAGCCTGTGTCTTGTTGCCATTGTTTTGCTGCATTGCTTAAATATTCTACAATAGCGATGCCTTTTTGACGTAGATATTCATCATCATAAATATGACTTTTTTGATGAAGGGCGTTAATGGTTTCGTGGATACCAATATAACCTAGGGAAATGGAAGCGCGTCCTTGCTTAAAGATAGTGGCGACATTATCATCCGCATTTAAGCGAACCCCACAAGCTCCTTCCATATAGAGAATAGGGGCAACCCGTGCTTTGGTGTTTTCGAGACGTGCAATACGTGTCATCAAGGCTTTTTTCGCAATAGCAAGGCGTTCATCAAGTAATGCGTAAAAACGTTGTTCATCACCTTGAGCCTCGAGTGCAATACGCGGTAAATTCAGACTAACCACACCGAGATTATTACGCCCATCGTGAATAAGCTCACCATTTTCCTCATAAGCGCCTAAGAAACTGCGACAGCCCATTGGCGCTTTAAATGATCCCGTTACCTTAACCACTTGATCATAGTTAAGAATATCAGGATACATCCGTTTGGAAGCACATTCTAAAGCCAGTTGTTTAATATCATAATTGGGATCGCAGTGTTGCTGATTTATTCCTTTTTTAATCGTGAAAACCAATTTAGGAAAGACCGGGGTTTTGTGATTTTTTCCTAAGCCACGAATACGATTACGCAAAATGGCTTGTTGAATTAAACGGGCTTGCCAACTTGTTCCTAAACCGAAACCAAAGGTAACAAAGGGGGTCTGTCCATTGGAGGTATGTAGGGTATTGACTTCATATTCCAATGATTGAAAGGCATCAAAACATTCTTTTTCAATCAAGGCGTTCGCATAATTTTCTGGTTCAGGGACATTCCATTGTTGGGCGGTTTTTAAATGCTTTTCATAGCTCAGCTGAACATAAGGTGAAAGTACTTCATCAATACGATTAATGGTGGTTCCACCATAAATATGGCTCGCCACTTGTGCAATAATTTGGGCGGTTACTGCGGTGGCGGTGCCAATTGATTTAGGCGGTTCAATCTCCGCATTGCCCATTTTAAAACCGTGCGTGAGCATTCCTTTGAGATCTACCAACATACAATTAAACATTGGAAAGAATGGGGCATAATCTAAATCGTGGTAGTGAATTTCGCCTTTTTCGTGCGCTTCTACGACATCACGAGGTAGAATATAACGCTTTGCATAATGCTTCGCCACAATACCGGCAAGTAAATCTCGTTGCGTAGGAATGACTTTAGCATCTTTGTTCGCGTTTTCATTGAGTAATTCCACATTACTTTGTTCGATCAGCCCTTCAATATCTTGGGTGAGCTGACTACGTTTTTCGCGCGCTAAATCTCGATCGTGGCGATATTCAATATAAGCCCGTGCGACTTGCGGATAAGCACTTGTCATTAATTGATTTTCAACCAATTGCTGGATTTCGTTAATATCAATGTCTTGCTGATATCGCACAAAAATGTCATTGGCAATCTGTTGTCCCATTGTGTGGCAATAATCCTCATTATGAATGCCAATGGCTAAGGCTGCTTTACGAATTGCATTGATGATGCGTTGAATATCAAATTGCACGCGTGAACCATCGCGTTTGATGACAAAAAACGAACTCATTGTATAACCCCTATATATTGTGTTTTTATGTTTTGAAAAGCACTATATATAGATTTTTGCCAAATTCAACTGATAAAAAATAAGGTTTTTTAGCTTGTTTTTTGAGCGAAATGACGTGGGGAAGTTGATTTTACTAGGCAATTTGCATCTTTGTTTATGAGAATTATTCTCAATAAATTGTCAATTTTATTGATGTAGATCAAAGTTTATAAAAATAAAGTGCGGTGGAAAATTTGCGAGTTTTTGCTGTTGTGAAGAGAAACGAAAAATAGAAAATGCGGTGAAAAATCACCGCACTTGGTTTTTTATTGATACATAGCTTCAATTTGCGCTTTGTAACGTTCCAAAATCACTTTTCGACGTAGTTTCAATGTGGGGGTAATTTCATTCATTGCGGTAGTAAAGGCTTCTGGTAGCAAGGTGAATTTTTTTATTTGTTCAAAGCTTGCTAACTCTTTTTGCAATTCATTTAAACGTTTTTCAAAAAGCTGAATAATTTCAGAATGTTTGAGCAACTCCATTCGATCTTGATATTTAATATTGAGTTTTTTCGCATATTCTTCTAAAGAGGCAAAACAAGGCACGATCAAGGCAGAAACATATTTTTTCGCATCAGCAATCACGGCAATTTGTTCAATAAATTTATCTTTTCCAATTTTTCCTTCAATATGTTGAGGGGCAATATATTTACCGTTTGAGGTTTTCATCAGCTCTTTAATGCGATCCGTGATGTAGAGATGTCCTTGCTCATCTAATTTACCAGCATCACCAGTTTTCAAAAAACCGTCAGCGGTAAAGGCGGCAGCAGTTTCCGCTGGTTTTTTGTAATAACCACGCATAACCATCTCGCCACGCACTAGGATTTCATCGTTTTCGCCAATTTTAACCTCGGCGCCGGGCATTAACTTGCCGATAGAATTTGGCTCAAAATGATCATCTTCCCAGCAAGAAACGGTAGCGGTGGTTTCTGTCATACCATAGCCCAGCTTAATGTTAATGCCAATGCTGTGGAAAAATAGCCCAATAGTGGGATCTAATTTTGCACCGCCACAGGGCATCATACGAATACGTCCACCGAGCAAGTGGCGTAATTTGCTCAACACTAATTTATCCGCTAAGAAAAATTGCTGTTTAAGCCCAAATGGAATAGGCAGTTTTTGGCTTTTGCGATCAAAATAACGATGCCCCACATTCATCGCCCAGTTAAATAGCGTACGGCGAAGTTTGGGTGCTTGCTGCACTTTATCGTGAATAGCGGTGTAAATTTTTTCGTAAAAACGTGGCACCGCACACATTAATGTTGGGCGGATAGCACTTAACGCAGGGCGTACTTGATCGGTGTTTTCTATATAGCAATTCACTGCACCACGATGTAGCACATAGGCGACCCAAGCACGTTCAAAAATGTGTGAGAAAGGCAGAAAAGAAAGGGAAATATCCTGTTCTGTAATGGGCTTTAGTGCTTGATCGTGCGCTTTAAGTTGATGGGCAAGGTTAGCATAATCTAACATCACGCCTTTTGGTTCACCTGTTGTGCCAGAAGTATAAATAAGGGTAAATAAATCATTCAGTTGTTTATTATCGAGACGTTGTTGTAATGCTGTGGGATTGGTTTGAGATCCTGTTGCAATAAAGTTCGCCCAACTGCAAGCCAGTGGATGATTGTGCAGTTGAATGCTGTCTTTCATCGCCACAATATGCTGTAACTGTGGACAATCCGCAGCAATGTGTAATGCTTGTTCATACTGTTCTTGATCGCCGACGAAGAGAATTTTTATATCGGCATCATTAATAATAAACGCGGCCTGCTGTGCGGTATTGGTTGCGTAGATTGGGACGGTAATGGCACGAAGTTGTAATGCCGCGATATCGGCAATTGTCCAGCGTGGCATATTATGGGAAAAAATGCCAATTTTATCTTGTACATCAATATGATGGGCGAGTAGCGCAAGAGAAAGTTCGTTTACTTGTTGTTGAAAGCTAGCCCAAGAAATATCGTGCCATTGTTGATTTTCAAAATAACGAAGTGCGGTGTTATTTTTTAATGTTTTTGCTTGCTGTTGAAAACGGCTCACAAAATGAAAATCAAGGGTATTTGTCATTCTTCTTTATCCTATTTACCTAATGATTATTTTTTAGCGTACAGTTGTAGGCTAAATATAATCGTTAATCCAATAAAAAGCGAGAAAAATCCGCTGAAAAATGCGGATAATCAGTGATTTTGTGAGCGATGTAACAGTTTTAACGAGCGAACAGTTGTTCATTTTTATGCGATGAAGAAAAGAAATGTTTTTCCAGAGAAAGGCAAATAGAGAGAAGCAAGAATAAATCAGCGAGAAAAATTTGGTGAAAAAAAACCGCACTTTAAAAGTGCGGCTTAATTTTAAATGATTTTTAATTAGCCTTTGTAGTTGTGAATATGAGCTACTAAGTCTAATACTTTGTTTGAATAACCTGTTTCGTTATCGTACCAAGATACTAATTTAACGAAAGTATCAGTTAATGCGATACCTGCTTCTGCATCAAATACAGAAGTTAATGCACAACCGTTGAAGTCTGTTGATACTACTGCATCTTCAGTATAGCCTAAAACGCCTTTTAATTCGTTTTCAGAAGCACGTTTGATTTCTGCACAGATTTCAGCGTAAGTTGCTGGTTTTTCAAGGTTTACAGTTAAATCCACAACAGAAACATTTGGTGTTGGAACACGGAATGCCATACCTGTTAATTTACCGTTTAACTCAGGAATAACTTTACCTACTGCTTTCGCTGCACCTGTTGAAGATGGAATGATGTTTTGAGCCGCACCACGACCACCACGCCAGTCTTTCGCTGAAGGACCATCAACTGTTTTTTGGGTTGCTGTGGTTGCGTGAACAGTGGTCATTAAACCGTCTTTGATACCCCATTTGTCGTTGATTACTTTCGCTAATGGTGCTAAACAGTTTGTTGTACAAGAGGCGTTTGAAACGATATCTTGACCTGCATAAGTATCAAAGTTTACGCCGTTTACAAACATTGGTGTCGCATCTTTAGATGGACCGGTTAATACAACTTTTTTCGCACCCGCTTCAATGTGTTTACGAGCAGTTTCATCAGTTAAGAAGATACCTGTTGCTTCAACAGCAATATCAACACCAATTTCGTTCCATTTTAAGTTTGCAGGATCGCGCTCAGAGGTAACACGGATAGTTTTACCGTTTACCACTAAATGGCCGTCTTTTACTTCAACAGTGCCATCAAAACGACCGTGAGTTGAATCATATTTTAGCATATATGCCATATATTCAACGTCGATTAAATCGTTGATACCGACTACTTCGATGTCATCACGTTGTTGTGCTGCACGGAATACGATACGACCGATACGGCCAAAACCATTGATACCAATTTTAATTGCCATAAGTTTTTCACCTATAATTTAAGTTAAACAAAAGGGTTACGGTGCATAGAAAGAATTTCTATTTTCCGTTCGCTGCGGATTATAGCACGCTTTTTAGATAGGGTGAAACTAACTCGCAAGAAAACCGTAAAACATTTGTGATCTACATCAAAACTTTGCGGATCAGCCAGTTAGCTTGTTTTTATTTTGTCAATATTAAGTAAAAAAACACCGCACTTTTAGGGATTGTTGATAATTTATTTCGCCGTTGAGCGGGGGGCTATTTTTGTGAGAGCAAGGCGAAAGTGGCGAAGTTGAGTTATGCTAAATGAACCACATTCAACGCAGTTATCACGAAAAATATCCCCTGCCCCTAATGATTTTTTTCTGATTTATCGGCATAATGAGCATAATTTGATGAAAATTGAGGATAAACAATGAGCCAAGGTAACCTTTATATTATTTCTGCCCCAAGTGGTGCGGGAAAATCATCTTTAATCGCCGCATTATTAGCAAAAGAAACAGGGCGTAAAATGATGGTTTCTGTTTCCCATACCACCCGCTCACCACGCCCGGGCGAAGTAGATGGCGTGCATTATCATTTTGTGAGTAAAGCGGAATTTGAGCATTTAATTGAACAAGATTTATTCTTAGAATATGCCAACGTATTTGGCGGAAATTATTATGGCACCTCCTTACCAACGATTGAAAAAAGTTTGGCGCAAGGCATTGATGTTTTTTTAGATATTGATTGGCAAGGGGCGCAACAAATTCGTGCCAAATTACCGAGTGTAAAAAGTATTTTTATTTTGCCTCCTTCTGTGAGTGAATTAGAGCGCCGTTTAATTGGACGTGGACAGGATAGCGCAGAAGTGATTGCCGATCGAATGGCAAAAGCCACCAGTGAAATATCTCATTATGATGAATATGATTATGTGATTATTAATGATAATTTTGAACAAGCTGTGGCAGATTTACAGCATATTTTACGCGCCGAATGTTTAACCAAAAGCTATCAACAAACGCAAAATATCGCTTTAATTCATCAATTACTGGCAAAATAATTGACATTTTAGTATCATTAGATCCCTTTTATTTATTGAAGAAGTTTAACTGATTGGAGTAAATTTATGGCTCGTGTAACAGTGCAAGATGCGGTAGAACAAATTGGTAACCGTTTTGATTTAATTTTAACCGCAGCACGCCGTGCAAGAGAATTACAATTGCATATTCGCCAACCTTTGGTGCCAGAAGACAATGACAAGCCAACAGTCATTGCATTGCGTGAGATTGAGAAAGGCTTGATCAATAATGAAATTATGAATGCGCACGAGCGTCAAGATGCCTTAGAGCAAGAGGCAACGGAACATCACGCAGTATCTTTATTATCTTCATAAGCGCTAAAAGTGCGGTAGTTTTTTGTTTTATTTTTATCCTTCGCAATAAAATTTGAATAAAAAGTTAGGTGTCCTTTGTACTTATTTGAACGTTTAGAGCATATTATTCGCGGCTACTTGCCTGCGGAACAGATTGAATTAGTAAGACGTGCATATATTATCGCAAGAGATGCGCACGAAGGACAGTCTCGCTCTAGCGGTGAGCCGTACATTACACACCCTGTTGCAGTGGCCTCCATTATTGCGGAAATGCGTTTAGATCACGAAGCGGTGATGGCAGCCTTGTTGCATGATGTGATTGAAGACACACCTTATACTGAGGCTCAGCTTGAAGCCGAATTTGGTACGAGTGTTGCTGAAATTGTAGAAGGTGTTTCTAAATTAGATAAACTCAAATTTCGCACCCGCCAAGAGGCGCAAGTAGAGAACTTCCGTAAAATGATCTTGGCAATGACACGAGATATTCGTGTTGTGCTTATTAAATTGGCTGACCGCACCCATAATATGCGCACACTTGGCGCATTACGCCCAGATAAACGGCGTAGGATTGCGAAAGAAACCCTTGAAATTTATGCCCCCCTTGCTCATCGTTTAGGGATAGAACATATTAAAAATGAGCTAGAAGATCTCGGTTTTGAAGCGATGCACCCGCAGCGTTATGCGGTATTACAAAAAGTAATAAAAATTGCGCGTGGTAACCGCAAAGATATGATTGAGCGGATTTCCGATGAAATTAAAGGACGTCTGGGGGATGTGGGTATTGATGCACGCGTCTTTGGGCGAGAAAAACACCTTTATGCCATTTACCAAAAAATGCGCCTCAAAGATCAGCAATTTCATTCCATTATGGATATTTATGCTTTCCGTGCGGTAGTGAAAGATGTTGATACTTGCTACCGTGTGCTAGGACAAATGCACAGCTTATATAAGCCACGTCCCGGTCGAGTAAAAGATTATATTGCTGTGCCGAAAGCAAATGGCTATCAATCCTTACATACTTCTATGATTGGTCCACACGGCGTGCCGGTGGAAGTGCAGATTCGTACAGAAGAAATGGATCAAATGGCAGAAATGGGGGTGGCAGCGCATTGGGCATATAAACAAGGCGGTAAGAATGATAGCACCACGGCACAAATTCGCGCACAACGTTGGTTACAAAGCCTGATCGAATTGCAACAAAGTGCGGGGAATTCTTTTGAATTTATTGAAAGCGTAAAATCAGAATTTTTCCCGAAAGAAATTTATGTCTTTACCCCGAAAGGGCGCATTGTTGAATTGCCTGTAGGAGCAACCCCCGTTGATTTTGCCTATGCGGTTCATTCTGATATTGGTAATGCGTGTGTCGCAGTAAATGTTGATCGTAAACCTTACCCACTCTCTCAACCGTTACAATCAGGACAAACAATAGAAATTATCACCGCGTTAAATGCGCGTCCTGATGTGGCTTGGCTTAATTTTGTGGTTACCGCAAAAGCACGTTCTAATATTCGTCATGCCTTGAAAAATATGCGTTCAGATACCGCTATTCTATTAGGTAAACGTCAGCTCACGAATGCCTTATTGCCACATAAATTAGAACAGATTTCACCACAACGTATTAATACGTTGCTAAATGAACTTAAACTTAATCGTTTTGAGGATTTGTTAGCTGAAATTGGCTTAGGCAATCAGATGAGTGCGGTCATTGCCTATCGTTTACTTGGAGAAAGCATTGAAATTGATACCGATGGCGATCTAAGTAATAATAAAAGCATTTTTGCCATTAATGGTTCAGAAAATTTATTAACAACATTCGCACAATGTTGCCATCCTATTCCGGGCGATCCAATTATGGCTTATGCGAGTCCCGGCAAAGGACTTGTTGTACATCATGAAGCTTGTGCAAATTTGCGTAATCATGAAGAAAATAAAGAGCATTATACGCCCGTCACTTGGGAAAATAGTGAGAATAAAGTCGATTTCGAAACAGAATTACGCATTGAAATGATTAATCAGCAAGGGGCGTTGCCTAATTTGACATCGAATATTTCCGCAATGGACAGTAATATTCACAGCATTTGGACGGAAGAGCAAGACGGCCGTTTATATCAAATTGTCGTATTGCTTACCGCAAAAGATACCCATCATTTAAGCCAAATTATGCGAAAAATCAAGACAACGCCGGGTTTTGTCAGTATTGAACGTAATATTAATCGCTAATGACAACAGATATTCTTGGGGCTGTACCGCTTACTACACTATCAGGCGTGGGAGTGGCAGTTTCGGCGAAATTAAGCCGAATTGGTATTAATAATCTACAAGATCTTCTCTTTCATTTACCGAGTCGTTATGAAGATCGTACACGCATTACGCCTATTATTGATCTTCGTCCTGAGCAATATGCGACGATCAGTGCGACAGTTCAGCTCTGTGAAGTGCAGTTTGGACGTCGCCCAATTCTAATCGTCGTGGTGTCTGATAGCACATCAAAATTAACTTTACGTTTTTTCAATTTTAACGCGGCAATGCGTAACAGTTTTCAGGTGGGAACACGGGTAAAAGCCTTCGGTGAAATTAAGCGTGGTCGTTTTATGGCGGAAATTCATCATCCTGAATATCAAATTATTCGTGATGATGCTCCTTTAGTTATGGCAGAAACGCTTACCCCCATTTATTCTACCACTGAAGGTTTAAAGCAAAACGCTTTACGAAAACTCACCGATCAAGCGCTGGCGTTATTAGATAAAATCCAGTTGCCAGAAATTCTACCTGATGAATTTAATCCTTATCCATACAGTTTGAAAGAGGCGATCCGATTTTTGCATCGTCCACCGCCCGATGTTTCGCTAGAAATGCTCGAAAAGGGACAGCACCCAGCACAAGTGCGGTTAATTTTTGAAGAATTATTAGCTCATAATTTGGCAATGCAAAAAGTGCGGTCAAATATTCAGCAATTTTTTGCTTTGCCCTTGCACTATCAAACGGATCTAAAACAGCAATTTTTACAGCGTTTGCCATTTACCCCAACTAATGCACAACATCGTGTTGTGCAGGATATTGAGCGAGATTTACAAAAGCCTTATCCAATGATGCGATTGGTGCAAGGTGATGTGGGATCAGGGAAAACCTTGGTTGCAGCGTTATCCGCACTCGTCGCAATTGATAACCAAAGGCAAGTGGCATTAATGGCACCGACGGAAATTTTGGCTGAACAGCATTTTGTCAATTTTCAACATTGGCTTGAGCCTTTCGGTATCAAGGTCGGTTGGCTTGCCGGAAAAGTGAAAGGTAAGGCACGCCAAACCGTATTAGAACAGATGAAATCAGGTGAAGTGCAGATGATTGTTGGTACGCACGCCTTATTTCAGCAGGATGTAGAATTTAATGATCTCGCTTTAGTGATTATTGATGAACAGCACCGATTTGGCGTACATCAGCGTTTAATGTTACGGGAAAAAGGTGAAAAATCAGGAAATTATCCACATCAACTGATAATGACAGCAACCCCGATTCCGCGCACCTTAGCGATGACAGTTTATGCTGATTTGGATATCTCTATTATTGATGAATTGCCACCGGGAAGAACGCCCATTACAACGGTTGCGATTTCAGAAGAACGCCGTGCTGAAATTGTTGCGCGCGTGTATCAGGCTTGTGTGAATGAAAAACGTCAAGCATATTGGGTTTGTACGCTTATTGATGAAAGTGAAGTCTTAGAGGCGCAAGCCGCAGAAGCAATTTGGCAAGATCTGACAAGCGCTTTACCTAATTTACGTATTGGTTTAGTTCATGGACGAATGAAGCCGACAGAAAAGCAAGATATTATGGCAAGTTTTAAAGCGGCAGAGCTAGATGTTCTTGTGGCCACAACGGTAATTGAGGTGGGGGTTGATGTACCTAATGCAAGTTTGATGATTATCGAAAATGCTGAACGGCTTGGCTTATCTCAACTCCACCAACTGCGTGGACGTGTAGGGCGGGGAAGTACGGCCTCGTTTTGTGTACTAATGTATAAACCACCATTAGGAAAGGTATCAAAAAAACGTCTGCAAGTGTTACGTGAAAGTCAAGACGGTTTTTATATTTCAGAAAAAGATCTTGAAATCCGTGGGCCGGGGGAAGTATTGGGAACAAAACAAACAGGGGTAGCCGAATTTAAAGTGGCAAATTTAATGCGCGATCGCAAAATGATCCCAATGGTTCAGCAGTATGCCAGAGAAATAATTCACAAATATCCACAACTTTCGGACGCCTTGATTCAGCGTTGGCTTGACGAGAAAACCATTTATTCCAATGCGTAAACTTTACCTTGAGATATCCTATACTAAGGTATAAGATCATCTCAACTTGAATTGCTTTTTAATAATAAATGACAACCTTATCTGATCCGCCTACCATTTTATTTTTTGATTCTGGCATTGGGGGCTTGAGTGTATATCGTGAAGTTAAAACACTTTTGCCTTATTGCCACTACCTTTATTGTTTAGACAACGCATTTTTTCCTTATTCTGAAAAAGAAGAGCAGGCGATTATTGAACGTTGTGTCTCGATTTGTCAGAAAATTTCGCAACAACATCCGATTGATTTAATTGTGATAGCTTGTAATACCGCAAGCACAGTCGTTTTGCCAGCATTACGAGAAAATTTTTCTTGCTCAGTTGTTGGTACCGTACCGGCTGTAAAACCTGCTGCACAGCAAACAGAAACAGGGATTATCGGATTACTTGCCACTAAAGGTACAGTAAAACGACCTTATGTAGATAAGCTGATTCAAGATTACGCAATGCATTGTACTGTTGAAAAGCTAGGAAGCACGGAATTGGTGAAAATGGCAGAAGAAAAATTACAAGGGAATCCCATTGATCCCATAAAACTTTTATTTGAAGTCAAAGAATGGCAACGGAATTTATCATTAGATACGGTGATCTTAGGTTGTACCCATTTCCCATTCCTAAAAGCAGAACTAAAAGCCTGTTTGCCACAAGTGAAATATTTTTTAGATCCAAGTAAAGCAATTGCTAAACGAGTCAAGGATTTGCTTGGGGAACCAACGCAAAAAACAGTCAAACAGAATTTGGTGTATTGTACAAAAGAAAGTAAAGAACAGCCTTCTTTATTAAAGGTATTTAAACAATTTGGCTTTTCAAGCTTACGCACGCTTATTATTAGATAAATAGCCAATAATTAAGTGCGGTATAAAAATTCACTAAATTTTCACCGCACTTTGCAGAAGAAATCATCAGTGTGATTTTAAAATAATCGGTCGTCATCATTTTTGTGTTTTTTTATTATTTTTTGCAAAAAAACACTTGCAAAGATTTTCGAGATGTCTATAATACGCCGCACACAAC
>NZ_JAKKOB010000002.1:317500-466038 GCF_026226765.1 Avibacterium sp. 21-599 | reverse complement strand
ATTGATAGGTATAGGACATAATCTGCACCTCAAATTAGGTGTCCAGTTTTTGGGGGGGCAGATCAAAGAGCGGTGTAAATTTGACGGATTTTTTCCTTCACTAAAAGAATGTGAGCAAGTGAATTAATGCTTGCTTTCTAAACGAAAAAGCGTATTATAGCCGTCTAGACGCAAAAACATCTAAAATTTAATTTCAATCTTTAAGGAAAGCTATGTCATCTTATTTATTTACTTCCGAATCAGTGTCAGAAGGGCATCCAGATAAAATTGCTGACCAAATTTCTGATGCGGTATTAGACGAAATTCTAAAACAAGATCCCAAAGCCCGTGTGGCGTGCGAGACCTATGTGAAAACAGGTATGGCACTTGTAGGGGGGGAAATCACCACCTCTGCTTGGGTGGATATTGAAAATCTAACACGACAAGTAATTTGTGATATTGGTTACAAACATTCTGATATGGGTTTTGATGGCCATTCTTGTGCGGTGTTAAATGCTATTGGAAAACAATCTTCCGACATTAATCAAGGGGTGGATCGTGAAAGCCCATTAGATCAAGGTGCAGGCGACCAAGGTATTATGTTTGGCTATGCCACCAATGAAACTGATGTATTAATGCCGGCAGCGATTACTTATGCACATCGCTTAATGGAACGCCAAGCACAAGTACGTAAAGACGGCACCTTGCCTTGGTTACGTCCAGATGCGAAAAGCCAAGTTACCCTAAAATATGAAAATGATAAAATTGTTGGCATTGATGCCGTGGTGCTTTCAACTCAACACGCGGATAGCGTGAGCCAACAAGACATCTATGATGGTGTAATGGAAGAAATTATTAAACCTGTCCTACCAAGTGAATGGCTTGGTAAAGATACCAAGTATTTCATTAACCCAACAGGGCGTTTTGTAATTGGTGGTCCAATGGGAGATTGTGGGCTAACTGGACGTAAGATCATTGTTGATACCTATGGTGGCGCTGCTCGTCACGGTGGTGGGGCATTTTCGGGCAAAGATCCTTCAAAAGTGGATCGCTCTGCCGCTTATGCCGCACGTTATGTAGCAAAAAATATTGTTGCCGCCGGTTTAGCTGATCGTTGTGAAATTCAGCTTTCTTATGCCATCGGTGTGGCTGAGCCGACTTCCATTATGGTGGAAACCTTTGGCACGGGCAAAGTGAGCAATGCGTTATTGGTAAATTTAGTGCGTGAGTTTTTTGATTTACGCCCTTATGGATTAATTAAAATGCTTGATCTCATTCAACCAATCTACCGCCAAACCGCAGCTTATGGGCATTTTGGACGTGAGCAATTCCCTTGGGAAAAAACGGATCGTGCAGCGGAATTACGTATTGCAGCAGGATTAAAATAAAGGGAAAAATAACCGCACTTTTAATATAGCTAAATTGATTTTATCCTTTTTATTCTTATCTTAGATAAAAGAAATTTAGCTATTTTTTTATTTATGTCAGAGACAGATCCTTCATTACGCATACTTAATATGCAAATATTGCGTCAATTACGCCATTATCTATTACTTGCAGAAAGGTATTTTCAACGTTCTTTCCCAATGCCTGAAATAAACTATCAGCTACGAGGTGTGAAAGCAGGCGTGGCATATTTGCAGAAAAACGAAATCCGTTTTAACCGCACGTTACTACTGGAAAATCCTGAATATTTTTTGCAGCAAATTGTCCCTCACGAATTGGCACATTTGATTGTTTATCACGTTTTTGGGCGAGTAGCGCCACACGGTAAAGAATGGAAAGCTGTGATGGAAACGGTTTTTCAGCAACCTGCTGAAATTTATCATCATTTAGATATTAAAAACGTACAAGGTAAAACCTTTGCTTATCGCTGCGGTTGCCGCACTCACAATCTCAGCGTACGTCGTCATAACAAAGTGCAAAAGCAAAGTGCGGTGTATTTTTGCCGCGAATGTAAACAGCCCTTAATTCATTTACCGTGAGTTAAAAACTATGCTACAATCAGGCAGTTTTTAACACCTTTATTGGAGGATAATATGAAAAAACTCTTAGCAGTAGCAATGAGTGCTTTAGCTATTTCATCAGCAGCCAATGCAAATTGGTATGTACAAGGGGATTTAGGTTATTCAAAAGCTAAATTTACTGGTGGCTTTAATGAGCTGAATATGAGCAAAGTTGCCCCAAGCGTATCTATTGGATACAAAATCAATGAACTACGTTTTGCATTAGATTACACTTATTATGGTAAGAAAAACTATTCTTATTATATTCAAGAAAATGCTACAGATTATGAAAAAGGCAATGGTTCAATTAAAGCTCAAGGTTTTGGTTTTTCTGCCCTTTATGATTTTAATTTAGATATTCCACTTAAGCCTTACATTGGTGCTCGTTTATCCTTAAATAAGGTAAAGCTCAATGAAACTTCGGTAGAAGTTAACTCTAATGGGCATTTTACGGGGTTTGATAATGAGTCACACACTAAATTTGGTTATGGTGTATTAGCAGGAGCTTCTTATCAAATTACTGATAATTTAGCTTTAGATGCAGGTGTTCAATTGCAACGTTTAGCTTCTTTTGAAAATACCAAAGTAAACCAATATGGCTTAAAAGTCGGTCTTCGTTACGAATTCTAATTAATCAATGTCTTATTGTCAGTGCGGTGGTTTTCCACCGCATTTTTTTATGCTGAAATCGTTTAGCTTTATTTGATGAAGCCTTTCTAAATGTTTACAATACAGCAATTTTCTTAATGAACGGTAACATAATGAAACGGCATCAACTTCTGTTACAAGAAATGGGGCTTTCCCAATGGCAACTGGTTCGCCCTGAAAGCTTGCAAGGTGTAGTTAATATTCCTATTGATGAGCGGGTACGGTTGGTGATCATTAGTGAGGCTGAAAATCCCCCTATTGCGTTATTACAGGATATTTTGCGTAGCCTAGATGTGAAGCAAAATGAATATTTAACGATTCATTTTGATTTTATCCCGCATTTGCACGTCAGCCACGAAGTACATTATTGGTTATTAAGCGAAAATTCAGAAAAAATCCACCGCACTTTGCCGTATTGTCAAAAAGCCTTGAGCCAATGGCTATCGCCAAATTGGGAAACCTTGATGGCAAGCCCGCAAGAAAAGCGTCAATTATGGCAGCAAATTCAAGGAATTAATCCATAATGATAAAGATCTCACCGATTCAATCACAAGATTTTGATCGATTATTTTCGATCGAACAGCAAGCGCATCTTGTGCCTTGGTCTTTAGGGACATTAAAAAATAATCAAGGTGAACGCTATTTCAATTTAAAATTAGAGAAAGAGCAGCATATTATCGGCTTTGCCATTTGTCAGAAAGTGCTTGATGAAGCTACCTTGTTCAACCTTGCCATTGATCCTGCTTATCAAGGGCAAGGCTTAGGAAAGCAATTATTGCACTCTTTAATGGATGAATTGCGCGAGCAGGGCATTTTGACATTATGGTTGGAAGTGCGTCAATCCAATGAAATCGCGCAAAGGCTTTATCAGCAATGCGGCTTTAACGAAGTGGATATTCGCAAAAATTATTATCCGACGTTAGACGGCAGACGAGAAAATGCTGTGGTAATGGCGTGCTATTTATAAGGAACAACAATGCTAGAACGTTATCGTGGGGAAATTATCCTTTTATTTGTGACCATTTCTGCTGCCATTGGCTGGTTCTTTTCAAAATATGCTATTGATGCCTTGCCCTCGGTGGGATTTATCGGCTTGCGATTTTTTCTTGCTGCGTTGGTTTTCTTGCCTTTTGCTTATCCTCATTTACGCCGTTTGAGTCATCGGCAGGTGCTTAATGCCTTGCTAATTGGGGGCGTTTTTGCGGTTTTTCTTGGTGTTTGGATTTTGGCAATCACCAATAATACCAATTTTGGTGAAGGGGCGTTTCTCACCAGTTTATCAATGTTAATTGCGCCGTTGCTCGCTTGGCTGCTGTTCAAACAAAAGCCGCAATCGCGTTTTTGGCTCAGCTTGCCCATTGCGATTTCAGGCTTGTATTTTCTTGCTTTAGGTGATAATGGGTTTAATCTTTCTTCAGAGAATAGCTTGTATTTACTCACTTCACTGCTAGCCGCGACTTATTTTGTGCTTAATCATCATTATGTTCGCCATATCCCTGTGCTGCCTCTCACCACCATTCAGCTAGCAATGGTGGGTATTTTATGTGGTTTGTATTCGATTTTTATGGAAACTTGGCCAGAGGATATTCCGAATGAAACTTGGGGCTGGCTGGTAGCCAGTGTGCTGATCGCAACCAATTTTCGTTTTTTATTGCAAACCCTTGGTCAGAAGTATTGCAGTGTCGGAAATGCGGCATTAATTATGCTGCTTGAGCCTGTGTGGACACTTTTTTTAAGTATGATGATTTTTCACGAACCGATTACATCACATAAGGCATTAGGTTGTGGGTTAATTTTTCTGGCGTTAATGTTCTATCGCTTGCCGAAAGAAAAGCTGAAACAATTTTTGCGTAGAAAAAAATAGTAAAAAAACACTGCACTTTCTTTAGTTATATCAAGAGCCTAACTCGTTGGCAGTATTGTTGATATGGCTTGCCAAAAAGTGGTAATAATACTCGTTCTTCCTGCTTAATTTGGAACTGATTTATAATCATAATAAAGCAAATCGGTTCTAAAATTGCCAATCCTTTTTCTAGCCATAAAAACCAGCTTAGCAAGACCCACCATAAGCTAAGGTACATTGGGTTAGGGCTGTATGAGTAAATGACTTTTGTGATAAGACGGGAGGTTTTTTTCGTTGCCAGTGGGCTTATGGTTGTTTTAGTTTGATGAAATTGCCAAAGGCTACAAATGGCAATAAGGCTTGCCAATATCCTTATGGGGAGAAGAAAGAGAGGCGGGAAAGAGAATAATCCAGCGGGAGGAACAAGAGAGCAAATAACATTTCACCAAAAAACCGAACAGTTGGCAGACTTAAACCCGAATGCAAGGCAGGTTAATGATGAATAAACAAACTTATTGTGGTATTGATGTTGCTAAACGTCATTTCGTAATTGGGCTTTTTAACCAAAAACGAACAAAGACTGAAACCAACAACCCAAAAGGGATTGCGCATACCATTGAGTATTTACGCGATTTCAGTGTAAACTTAATTGTCCTTGAAAGCACTGGGGGGCTTGAACTACCATTAGCTAAAGCACTCCACCGCGCAGGCTTTCATGTAGTCATTGCCAACCCACGACAAACCAATCAGCTTGCTATGTCGCAGTCACTAGCAAAAACCGACAATAAAGATGCCAAAATGTTGGCTTTTTACGCCCAGATGCTCGCAATGCGTGATAATGTAGCGCAACAGCGTTATATACCACCAACGCCAGACAGGACTTGAAGCCTTGTTTTACGCCGTAATCAGCTTGTCGAAATGCGTTTGGCGGAGAAAAACCGCCTTGAGCAAGTTCATTCCACACAAGTACTCAGTGTTGAACAGCATATTGACTATCTCAGCCTGCGTATTGATGAACTGGATAGTGAAATCGAATAGCATCTCAAATATTTTGACGATGCAATAAAAAAGTTTAAAGACATCAAAGGGTTAGACACACAAACGATAGCCGTTTTGATGTCAATGTTGCCTGAGTTAGGTCAATACACACATAAACAAATTGCTTCGCTTGTTGGTGTTGCGCCACACCCGAAAGAAAGCGGCAGTACAAAATGGAAAAGCTGATGTTCAGGTGGTCGTAAAGCTGTACGAAATGCGCTATATATGGCAACGTTTGTTTGTGTGCGTTTTGAACCTAAGCTTAAACAATTTTACGAACGTTTGCGAGCGAATGGCAAGGCGTTCAAAGTGGCGATTAACGCTTGTATGCGTAAGCTTCTGACCATTTTAAATGCGATTGTCCGTGATGGCTCACAGTGGGACGCTTACGCACTTTAATTAACGAATTTATATTTTGGCTTTTTTTGATGTCCTTTTTTCGGTTGGATTTCTTTCTTCCATTCGTAAAAAGTGGAGGTGCTGATGCCGTAGATTTTTAGAAAATCTACAATTCGCTCTGCTTTTTTGGCTTCTTCTATGATTTTTTTACGGAAATGTACAGGATAGGTCATATTGTGCCCCATTTTGTTTTTTGGGAAATTTGACTATATAATCATTTTTTATTCATTAATCGCGAAAAAGGCTTAGTCGCAACTAAGCCTTATCATAAATAGGTCATTGCAAGGATATCCTATATATTATCTATTTTTTCCTGTTTTTCTAAATAAAACCATTCAGCTACTTGTTTGGCAAAGTAGGTAAGAATGCCGTCAGCACCTGCGCGTTTAAAACAAAGCAGGCTTTCCATAATACATTCTTTTTCTTTCAACCAACCATTTTGAATTGCTGCCATATGCATTGCATATTCGCCTGATACTTGGTAAGCAAAGGTGGGTACTCCAAAGTGTTGTTTAACACGGTAAACCATATCCAAATAAGGCATTCCGGGTTTCACCATAACCATATCTGCCCCTTCTTGAATATCTAGCGCCACTTCTTGTAGTCCTTCATCACTGTTGGCAGGATCAAGTTGGTAGGTTTTCTTATCGCCACCTTTGAGGTTACTCGATGAGCCTACCGCATCACGGAATGGACCGTAATAATTTGAGGCATATTTAGCGGAATACGCCATAATTTGTGTATTGATGAAACCTTTTTCTTCAAGTGCGGTGCGAATTTTGCCAATTCTTCCATCCATCATATCACTTGGTGCGACAATATCTGCGCCAGCTTCTGCGTGGGAGAGGGCTTGTTTCACTAGCACTTCAGTGGTGAGGTCGTTTAACACATAGCCATCATTATCGATAATGCCATCTTGTCCGTGTACCGTGTAAGGGTCAAGCGCGACATCCGTTAATACCCCTAATTCAGGATAAGTAGCTTTAAGTGCTTTTACTGCACGCTGTACTAAGCCATTCGGGTTATAGGCTTCTTCTGCCATAAGCGATTTTTTACTTTGATCAATCACTGGAAATAAGGCGATAACCGGTACCCCATATTTCACTAATAATCCTGCTTCGATCAGCAATTGATCTAAAGTTAAACGCTCCACTTTTGGCATAGATGGCACAGGTTCACGATAATTTTCACCCTCTATAATAAATACAGGATAAATGAGGTCATCTACGCTGAGTTTATTTTCTGCCATTAAGCGGCGACTAAAATCCTGTTTGCGCATACGTCGTAAACGGCGTGCTGGGAAACTCGTGAAAATTTGTGTAGTCATTGTATTCTCCAAAATTAAAGGGGCGTTTGCCCCTATGCTATTTAATTATTTCTTGTTCGTTTTCTTCATTTGGATTGTCAGTATTTTCTTTTGGACGATAAAAACGTGCAAAAAGTAATCCTACTTCAAATAATAAGCACATTGGAATCGCAAGTAAGGTTTGTGAAAAAATATCAGGGGGAGTTAGTAGCATACCAATAATAAATGCGGCGACAATAATATAAGGACGTTTTTTCTTTAGGTTTTCAATTGTTGTTACACCAGACCAGCAGAGTAAAATAATCGCAACAGGTACTTCAAAACAAACCCCAAAAGCTAAAAAAAGCGTCAGCACGAAATCTAAATAGCTACTAATGTCTGTGGCAATGGCAACGCCGGCTGGGGCGGTTTTGGTGAGAAAGCCAAACACTAAGGGAAACACCACATAATAAGCGAAAGCTACGCCTAAATAAAACAGCACGGTACTTGAAAATAAGAGCGGATAAATAAGGCGTTTTTCGTGTTGATAAAGTGCGGGGGCAATAAATGCCCAAATCTGATATAGCAAAAAGGGAACAGCAATAAATAATGCCACAACACCCGTTAATTTTAGTGGGGTAAAAAAAGGCGTTGCAATATTGGTTGCTATCATACTTGCCCCTGATGGCATCACGCTTAATAAGGGGGAGGCAACAAAATTGTAAATATCATTGGCAAAATAGACTAAGCCTAAGAAAATTACTGCGACAACAAGAACG
The DNA here is from genome assembly GCF_026226765.1 of Avibacterium sp. 21-599. Lineage (NCBI taxonomy): Bacteria > Pseudomonadati > Pseudomonadota > Gammaproteobacteria > Pasteurellales > Pasteurellaceae > Avibacterium > Avibacterium sp. 21-599. The sequence continues at coordinate 458,061 of NZ_JAKKOB010000002.1, read as the reverse complement.
CAACGTAATAAGCGATCGCGAAGTTCCAATAAATGACTGATCAGAGGTTGGGTTTCTTCAATACTCATAGAACGCCTTTATGCTTTTTCTGATTTAGATTCAGGTGAAGAGCTGACTTCTGCCAAGCTATCATCTTCAGGATAATAGGCACTGGTCAGTTCAAGCTGAGATTCATCTTGTTCGGCTAATTCTGCAATATCAGCAGGAGAAAGTTCACTTTCATTAGATAAGGTATCAGTTGCGTGTTTTTCATCAGAATTTTGCACCGAACTTTTTAGCTCTTGAACTTGTTGTTCAAAAGTTGTTTGTGTGCTTGCCGCTTTTTCCTCTAAATTTGCTTTAATTTTTTCCGCTGAGGCTTTGAGATCTTCCACAGTTTGGCTTAATTCAGGAGAAAGTTGTTTTAAATTGAGATGTTCAGCTTTTTTGATACTTTCTTGCAACTCTTGTAATTTCAGCTCTTGGCTTAACTCATTTTGTACATTTGCGGCAAGTCCACGGATCGTACTCACCCAGCCCATAACTGTACGAATGGCAATAGGGAGACGTTTAGGGCCTAGTACCACTAAGCCCACAATGGAAATTAACAGTAATTCAGAAAAACCAATATCAAACACGGATTATGCCTGTTCTTTGTCTTTTACAGTTTCTGTTTTTGCTTGTTGTGCGTCATCGGCAATTTTTTTCGGCTCTGCGGGTGTTTCATCGTCTTTCATTGCATTTTTAAAGCCTTTCACTGCAGTGCCTAAATCTGAACCCACGTTACGCAATTTTTTTGTACCGAAGAAAACTAATACAATTAACAAAACAATGAGTAATTGCCAAATGCTTACGCCACCTAAACCCATTTTTTACTCCTATAACTAATTTAATAAAATTGTGTGAAAATATAACTTTTTTATTCATCTTGAACAATAGACAATTTACATTATTTCACATTTTATTGATTTATCACCCAATTTTGCGCGCGAATTGAGGTTATGGCATTATCAAGGCAATGAGCCAAAATAGCCCTCCACCCGTCAATAAAGTAATATTTACCCATAAAGGTAAGGCAGAAAATTGCCATAATGTTCCGAAGAAAAGGACTGTCCCCATTATCACCGCTAATGCTTTTTTCTGCCAACGTTGTTGTTGCGCTAATTTTTTATTAATGGCATTCAGTTGTTGATGAATGTGGTTTTGTTGTTTTAGTGCATCCATTAAGGTGGCGGGAAACTGTGGTAAATGCTCAACAATATAAGGCAAAGTCGCTTTTAGGTTTTTCGCCATTGCCTTCATTCCCATTTGCTCATCTAGCCAGTTTTGTAGAAACGGTTTTGCCGTATCCCATAAATCAAGTTGTGGATAAAGCTGTCGTCCTAAGCCTTCAATATACAGTAAGGTTTTTTGTAATAAGACGAGTTGAGGTTGCACTTGCATATTAAATTCGCGTGCGACATTAAATAAATTGAGCAAAACTTGAGCAAAGGAAATTTCCGATAGCGGTTTAGCAAAAATCGGTTCACACACTTCTTGGAACGCTTGTTCAAAGGCATCAATATTCGTATCCTGTGGTGTCCAACCTGCATCAACGTGCATTTGCGCAACGCGACGATAATCACGATTAAAAAAGGCAACAAAACTTTCTGCCAAATAGCGTTTATCATTATCGTTTAAGCGTCCAACAATACCGCAATCAATGCCAATATATTGCGGATTTTCAGGATGCTGTGGATTAACAAAAATATTTCCCGGGTGCATATCGGCGTGGAAAAAACTATCACGGAATACTTGGGTAAAGAATACTTGTACGCCACGTTCTGCGAGTAATTTCATATTTGTGCCATTGGCTTTTAGTGTCTCTACATCAGAAACAGGAATACCGTAAATTCGCTCCATTGTGATGACATTACGGTAACAAAATTGTTGATACATTTCTGGAATATAGAGCATTGGGCTATCTGTAAAATTGGCTTTCAATTTGATTGCATTAGCCATTTCAATACGCAAATCTAATTCATCACGCAAGGTTTTTTCATATTCACGAATCACTTCCACCGCGCGTAAACGATACCCTTCACTGGATAAACGGGGGATCCAGCTGGCTAATTTGTACATCCAGCTTAAATCAGCCTCAATTTGTGGCTGGATATTGGGGCGTAGCACTTTGAGTACCACTTCTTTGCCCGCAAGCGGTTGAGTAGTATTAAATCTTGCGGTATGAACTTGAGCGATAGAAGCCGAAGCAAGGGCAGTTTCGTCAAAATCTTCAAACCACGTTTCTAGTTTATCCCCAAAGGCTTGTTCAATTTGTTCTCGTGCTAATTTCCCGTCAAAAGGTTCAACTTGATCTTGCAATAAGGCTAATTCATCAGCAATATCAGGGGGGAATAAATCTCGTCTGGTTGAAAGCATTTGCCCAAGTTTGATCCACACAGGCCCAAGTTCTTGTAAAGCAAGACGTAAACGCAAGCCGAATGCCAGCTCTTTATGCTGATTACGTAACCAAAATAAGGTTTTACGCCAACAACGCAAGGGACGAGTGTAGGCATTATGAGGCAGGGCGTCATCTATCCCATAAATTAAAAATGTACGGATAATTTTGTATAAGCGTTTGAAATCGTTAAAAGTCATTAGATTAATTTAATATTGTTTCAAGTTGTATGAGTTTCTGTTCTAAAAGTGCGGTGCGTTTTTCTAGCATTTTTACTTGCTGATTAAAATCATCAATGGCCAAACTGGGAGAGATGACTTCCCATTCTTCGGTTAGACGTTCACCCCAATATTGCTGGCTTTGCCGTAATTTTGTTGTTGCCATTTGCCCAAAATTGCGTAAAAAATTCACCGCACTTTGTGCCACCACATCCCCCACAAAAGGCGAAAGTAATTCAGCTGGATCTTTTTCTAGAAATTCTAAGAGTGCGGTAAAATCCTGCAATACTTGTAAATCACCTTGCAATAAAATGGATTGATCATTGAGATAAGAAGATAATTGCTGTTTGTTTGGCATTTTCATTAGCATTTGGGCTTTCAAACTGACTGTACAATCAACTTCATCTTCATATTGGTTGAGGAGATCAATCCGTTGTGGTGAAAAAACAAAATAAATTGGAAAATCAATTTGTTGCAAATTAATTTTAAGGACTTTACCGTTAAGTTTACGCAAATAAATTTCGCTATGTGCCGTGCGTTTGAGTAAATAATTTAGTAAGGATTCTAACGCACCGTTGAGCCACTGAGGCAGCATTAATTGTTGCAAGAAGTTCATTTTTTGACTCGCTTAAAATTTATAGCCTCGATGCAAGGCAACAATGCCTGCGCTGAGGTTGTAGTAACTGACTTGCTCAAAGCCGGCTTGTTCCATCATCGTTTTGAGATCCTCTTGTTTGGGGTGCATTCGGATAGATTCAGCTAAATAGCGGTAACTATCGCCATCATTCACCACCACTTCACCGATTTTCGGTAAAATATTGAAAGAATAAAAATTATAGATTTTGCTTAGTGGATCTAAAATCGGTTTAGAAAATTCCAACACTAACAAGCGCCCACCGGGTTTTAATACGCGGAACATTGAACGTAATGCTTTGTCCTTATCTGTGACATTACGTAAGCCAAAACTAATAATTACGCAATCAAAGGTGTTATCGGCAAAGGGCAAGGTTTCTGCATTAGCTTGTACATAATTGATGTTGCCCACTACGCCAAGATTACGCAATTTTTCTCGTCCCACATTTAGCATTGAAGAATTAATATCTGCCAAAATGACTTGTCCACTTTCACCGACAAGGCGAGAAAATTTCGCGCTGAAATCTCCTGTTCCCCCTGCTAAATCTAGCACTTTTTGCCCTTTTCGCACGCCACTGCAATCAATCGTAAAGCGTTTCCAAACACGATGAATACCAAAAGAAAGCAAGTCATTCATTAAATCATATTTGCCTGCCACTGAGTGGAACACGTTGGCTACCAGCTTTTGTTTTTCTGCTTTTGCCACAGTTTGGTAACCAAAATGGGTGGTTTCTTGTTCATTATCAGTCTGAATTTGTTGCGTGTCAGCTTGTGCAAAGTGCGGTGCATTTTCTGGCAATTTTTTGTGGGTATTGTTTTGGGAAGTCATAACCTTGTCCGAAAAATAAGATGAATGTCCCTTAGGATAACAAAAAATAGCGGATTTCTCCGCTATTTTTATTAGAAAATGCTTTTGTGAAGAAAACAAAGCTAAAAGCTGGCGTTCATCTTAAATAGCATCATTTTAGAACCATAACAAATAGGCTAATGTGCCAATAACAAATACGCTAATAAGATTGAGCAAGATACCCGCTCGGATCATTTCGCGTTGTTTCACTTCGCCTGTACCAAACACAATGGCATTTGGTGGTGTGGCAACTGGTAGCATAAAGGCACAGGATGCGCCTAAACCAATAATAAGGGCTAAGCCTAATTCTGGCATACCTAATGATTGTGCGATAGAGATAAAAATTGGCACTAATAGGGCCGCACTTGCCGTATTTGAGGTAAATTCTGTTAAGAAGATGATAAACGCAGCGACCAACAAGCCGATAAGATAGAAATGCCCTCCTTCAATTAAGAAAACAATACCATCAGCTAAAATACGGCTTGCACCTGAATCACGCAACACGGAACTGAGGGTTAAACCACCTCCGAACAGCATTAACACGCCCCAATCGGTGTTATTTTGTAACTGTTTCCAAGAGGCGACACCTGTGGCACAAATAATTACCGCTGCAAGCAGAGCAATGACGCTGTCAAAACTCACAATTTTTTTCTCTAAACCAAGTAATGAAGAAAGTATAGGATTAATTTTGCTGCTAAATACCCAACATAGCGCAATTAAGATAAAAATCACTAGCGTAATAATGCGTTTAGAATTAAATTCAATTTTTTCAAAATCTTGTTTGAAATGTAGATTGAGTTTTGGGCGGAATACCATATATAACGTACCAATCATAATTGGCATTAATAGGAGCATCACAGGAATACCGTAACTCAACCAATCTGAGAAGGTCAGTTTAAGTTGTGTTGCGACAATGTTATTTGGCGGGCTACCTACGAGCGTTCCCATACCACCGATACTGGCACTATACGCAATACCTAATAATACGAATACATAGGTGTTATGCTCACGTTCTTTATCCATTTGGCTTAAAATCCCCATTGCGAGAGGCAGCATCATTGCGGCGGTTGCGGTGTTACTCATCCACATTGATAAAAATGCGGTAATAGTAAAGAGATAAAGCACTGCAACTAATAAGCGACCGCCAGCCAATGCCATAATTTTATTGGCGATCATTCGATCAATATTTTGCTGATGAAGTGCGGTGGCTAATGCAAATCCACCAAAAAAGAGAAAAATATTTGGATCGGCAAAAGCAACCAAAGCCTGTTTGGTGGTGACCAAATCTAGCATAATAGCAAGTAGGGGAACTAAAAGCGCAGTAATCGTTACGTGCAAGGCTTCGGTTAGCCATAATACCGCAATAAACGCTAACATTGCCAAGCCTTTATTTGCTTTGGGATCAAAAGGAAGAAAATTTAATAAAACAAAGAAAAGCACCATATCGGCAATCAGAATAATGCTATTACGATGTGATGTAGTTTGGGGTGATGTTGTATTCATAGTTATTCCTCTTTATGTTCGTTATTGGTGCTAACCTTTTGGGGTTAGCCATAAAGACAAGCTAACGTTATCAAGTTGTTAATAAAAAGCAATAAAAAAATTGTGGTTTTGTGAGGCAGGTCAGAAAAATAGCTGAATAAACAGTAAAAAGTCGCAATCAAGCAAAAAGATGAAAAAAGCTAGAGTAGAAAAATAATGGCAAGAAAAACTTGCCATTATCTTAATCGAATTATTCTTCTTCGGAATCGTCCAACGCTAAAGGCTCTTGCGAAAGGATAATGCCCGTTAAATCTGCATACACATAATCTTCAGGGTAAAACGTCACCCCACCAAAATTCACAGGGACATCAACCTCGCCCTGTGTATCATCGTTTGCCCCCACTGGAATTGGTGCAAGGGCTTGAATACCGATATCTAAATTTTCTAACTGTTGAATTTGACGAACCGCACCGTAAACGATAATCCCTTCCCAGCCATTATCTACGGCAAGTTGAGCAAGTTCAGCATCAATCAAGGCTTGACGCACTGCACCGCCACCGTCCACTAATAACACGCGACCTTCACCGTTTTCTTCCAAAATTTCGCCAATTAAGCCATTGCTTTCAAAGCATTTTACGGTGGTAATTTTGCCGTAAAAGGAAGTTAAGCCACCGAAGTTAGAAAAAATTGGTTCTACAACATCAACTTGATCTAAATAAATATCGCAGAGAGTAGAAGTATCAATACACATAAGTTCACCTGTTATACGCTGAAAATGATTGTTCTAGTATATGCCTATTGCTAGCCCACTAGCAAGCCGAAACTAAAAAGTAAGTTAGTTAAAAGGGCGAGCATTGACATTTGCCCAAGCATTGGGCGCAATAATAATGGGTCTTTACTATGATAAACGAAGGCAGCGTGTTTTATTAGTAATGGATAGGCAATAAGGAAAATAAAACTCACTAATTGGTGGAAATTGGCTAAGGCAAAAAGCAGATAACAGATGGCGCCTGTGGCTAATAAAAGGCAATGATAAATCCGCCCTTTTTTTGCACCTAATCGTACGGCTAAGGTATTTTTGCCCGCCTTTTTGTCTTGTTCTATATCTCGTAAGTTATTGATATTCAAAACTGCGGTAGCAAATAATCCAGTTGCAAGTGCGGGTAAAAAAATCATCAAATTTAGTTGGTGAGTTTGCAAATAATAGGTTCCACATACCCCCAAAATTCCAAAAAATAACAACACGGAAATATCGCCTAATCCCATATAACCATAGGGCTTTGCACCTACGGTATAAGTAATCGCTGCAATAATGGCAAGACCCCCTAACAGGGAAAAAGCCAAGAGATCAGCATAACTTTGATAAGCTATGGCAATTAACAGAAAGCCGAAAAATAAACTCGCTAAAATGAGGGCGATTAACCCTTTTTTCAGTTGCTTTGCACTAATCACGCCGTGTTGAATACCACGCAATGGTCCGATACGCTCTGCGGTATCACTGCCTTTTTGGTGATCGCCATAATCATTGGCAAAGTTAGAAAGAATTTGTAACAACAAGGTGGTAATCAAACATAATAGACTGATTTGCCAGCTAAATTTATGATCCCAGTAGGCAAGCGCCGCCCCCATAACAATTGAGGCGGCGGCTAAAGGTAGGGTTTTCGGTCTTGCCGTTTCCACCCACATTTTAATGACTTGTTTATCCATATTTTTCACTATCTTTCTAAATTCTAATTTTGGCGTAAAATATTCCAAAGAATTGGCTATTGTACTCATTTATCTTCGCCATTTTAACTGTTTAAGGAAAATATGTCGCAACTTAATTTAACCCTTTCCCCTATCGGAATCATTCATAGCCCTTATAAAGAGAAATTTTCCGTGCCACGCCAACCTAATTTAGTGCAAGATGGTGTTGGCACAATCCGCTTACTACCGCCTTATAACCAACCTGAGGCAGTACGTGGTTTGGAACACTTTTCTCATTTATGGCTTATTTTCCAGTTTGATAAAGTCCCCGTAGGCAAATGGCAACCGACAGTTCGTCCACCACGCCTTGGCGGTAATCAACGCATAGGCGTATTTGCTTCACGCGCGACACATCGCCCAAATCCACTTGGTTTGTCTAAAGTTGAATTAACGGGGATAGAAATAAATAAGGGGCAAGTATTACTTCATTTAGGCGCGGTTGATTTAGTTGATGGCACACCAATTTTTGATATTAAACCTTATCTTGCCTATGCCGACAGTGAACCGAATGCAAAATCAAGCTTTGCCCAACAACCCCCTGAAGCAAGATTGCAGGTTGTTTTCTCACCCAAAGCGCAAACGCAATTAATCAAGTGCGGTGCAAAATACCCAAATTTTCAGCGTTTCATTAGCGAAGTGCTACAACAAGATCCCCGTCCTGCTTATCACCAAGCGAGTACCTCTGAGCGAATTTATGGAATGCGATTGTATGATTTTAATATTCGTTGGTTGGTGAAAAATGGCGCGTGGGTGGAAGTGATTGATATTGAAGAATCAGAATAGGGCGAGCTACTATAAAAAAGCGTTCAAATATCAGCCATTTGAACGCTTTTTAAAATCTTACATTAATACGTTGTAAACTACCCCAGCTAACACTGCTCCTGTAATTGGACCTAATACAGGTACCCAGCTATATTGCCAATCTGCTGATGTGTTTAAGGTTTTACCTAATAATCCAAGGGTTAAGCGAGGCCCGAGATCTCGTGCAGGGTTGATCGCATAACCTGTTGTACCACCTAAACTTAAACCAATTGCCCATACTAAAATAGCGACGGGTAATGCGCCGAGAGAGCCTAATCCGATAGGCGTTGTGGTGCCTTCTGGAAAATCAAGGCTTGCACCGGAGAGATAGAAAATCACAAATAATAAAACAAAGGTGCCAATTACTTCACTGATAAAATTGTTAGCATAGTTGCGTATAGCCGGTTCTGTGCAGAAACACGCACGTTTTGCACCTTGATTTTCCGTTGCGGTGAAATGATCTTTATAGAACGTATAAACGAGTAATGCGCCGAACATTCCTCCTGCGATTTGTGCCATAATATAGCCGAAAATCATTGATGGATCGAAACTCCCAATAACTGCCAAGCCAAGGGTTACGGCAGGGTTAAGATGCGCACCACTGTAAGGCCCTGTTACAACAACTGCCACATAAACAGCAAAGGCCCAAGCTGTGGTAATGACAATCCATCCTGAACTTTGTCCTTTGGTTTTATTTAAGCATACATTAGCAACCACGCCATTACCCATTAAAATCAGTAATGCGGTACCAATAAATTCCGCCAGATAAGCATTCATAATGCACTCCTTTTCATCTTTTCGTTTGCTCTGTGATTTTCTTTCGTTTAGAACCAAAAAGGCATTTTTGAATATTATTGGTGCGTATTTCATTATTAATAGAAATGTGTTTAAAGCAATACTTTTTATAAGGATTTAGCGACTTTTTATCTAATTTGTTAGCTTGATCACATTTTTAATTTATTGATTAATATTGAAATATAAAAAATAACTCATAAGAAGTAGAGGAAAAATATTTTGTGAAACAGATCAAATTTTTACATATTGATTATTTTAAATTTGAGCGTTTTCAATTATTTTTTATTTTTAGTAGTTCTTTCGTTTTAGCTCAAAAAAGGTTTCGGATAGTAAGATTGGTGCGACATTTTACTCATCTCATAAATAAAAGAGGACTGAATTATGGCAGAAAAAAAATATATCATCGCTTTAGACCAAGGTACAACAAGTTCCAGAGCGGTATTGCTCGATCATAATGCTAATGTGGTTGAAATTGCTCAACGTGAATTTACCCAAATTTATCCTCAAGCAGGCTGGGTAGAACATAATCCAATGGAAATTTGGGCAACACAAAGTTCAACATTAAATGAAGTCGTTGCCAAAGCCGGGATTTCTTCTGATAGCATTGCTGCAATAGGGATTACAAACCAACGTGAAACAACCATTGTATGGGAAAAAGAGACGGGAAAACCCGTTTACAATGCGATTGTATGGCAATGCCGGCGTACCGCTGAGATTACGGATAAATTAAAACAAGAAGGCTATGAAGATTATATCCGCAAAACCACGGGGCTTGTTGTCGATCCTTATTTCTCAGGAACAAAAGTTAAGTGGATTTTGGATAATGTCGAAGGTGCAAGAGAAAAAGCTGAACGTGGCGAATTACTTTTTGGTACGGTAGATACTTGGCTTGTGTGGAAACTCACTCAAGGACGTGTTCACGTTACGGATTACACCAATGCTTCTCGCACAATGCTGTTTAACATTCATACCAAACAATGGGATGACAAAATGCTCGACATTTTGGATATTCCAAAATCAATGCTCCCCGAAGTGCGTAATTCTTCAGAAATCTACGGGCAAACCAATATCGGCGGAAAAGGTGGCGTGCGTATTCCCGTGGCAGGTATTGCAGGCGACCAGCAAGCAGCGCTTTATGGACATCTTTGTGTTCACGCAGGGCAAGCCAAAAATACCTATGGTACTGGCTGCTTTATGTTAATGCACACGGGGGATAAAGCCGTTCAATCACAAAATGGCTTACTCACCACCATTGCTTGTAATGCCAAAGGTGAGCCAGAATATGCCTTAGAAGGCTCAATTTTTATGGGAGGCGCATCAATTCAATGGTTGCGTGATGAACTTAAAATTGTTCACGATAGCTTCGACAGCGAATATTTCGCACAGAAAGTGCCAGATTGTAACGGTGTCTATGTGGTTCCTGCCTTTACAGGCTTGGGCGCGCCTTACTGGGATCCTTATGCTCGTGGCGCAATTTTGGGCTTATCTCGTGGCGCAAATCGCAATCACATTGTTCGTGCAACACTTGAGTCTATCGCTTATCAAACTCGTGATGTATTGGAAGCAATGCAATCTGATTCAGGGGAAAAACTGAAATCCTTGCGAGTGGATGGCGGTGCCACAGCCAATAATTTCCTCATGCAATTCCAAGCCGATATTCTTAACACCCCTGTTGAACGTCCTGTCGTGAAAGAAGTTACCGCATTAGGTGCAGCATATCTTGCTGGGCTTGCCACAGGATTTTGGAAAGATTTAGATGAGCTACGCGATAAAGCCGATGTGGAACGTACTTTCCTGCCTGATGACGATGAAGCTAAACGAGAAAAACGTTATAAAGGCTGGAAAAAAGCGGTCAAACGTGCCTTAGAATGGGAGAAAGAGGAAGATTAGCATTAACATTTCTTCTTGGAAAAAGTGCGGTGGTTTTTCACCGCACTTTTTATATGGGATTTTTATAGATTGTTATTTTCTAGAGCTATATTTTTTGTGGTACGATACGAAGAGATATTTATCTAAACACGATTATTTTTTCATCATAAGCTAAGGATAATCTAATGCAAAGATTTTCACCAAAACTCACGTTAGGGGCGATATTAGTTGCCTGTTACTCGCAAGCGAATGCGATCGATTTAACTTGTTCTAATCAATATGGGTGTAATTTTATGACTCATATTTCTAAATCTAATACCTATCAAATTTATGAACCTTTATTTTCAAGAGAAGATGGGCATCTTTTATCAGAAGGAGAATTTCCTGCTAATGATGATAAATCTTTCAATATTACCGTTCTAAAAGGAAATTATAAAAATAGAGAAGCCACTTCTAATGGTATGGATCAATATGGATCAAAAATTGGTGGTGCATTATTTACAGTACTGGATCTTTCTAAGAAAAATCGTATTACTTTAAAAGAAGGGGTATCGGCTAGTTTGGATCGTTATCCTAGTGATGGCAGCGCTATTCTTGGGCTTGGGCAAGGTGATATGGGATTGATTGAACAAGGTGTAATATTAACAGTTGGGTCAAGCATTGAGCAAATTAATGGAGAGTATGAGTACGGTGGTGCAGCAGCTTACATATATCAAGGTGAGCTAATTGCAAAAGGTGGGAATATTGTTTTAAATGGTTCTGGTACAGAAGGAATTGTTTCTTATTATTCCAATCTACAATTAGATAATTTATCTATTTTAATGAATTCAGATAAAATAACTGGAATATCAGCTTCTGGTAATGTGAATTTTGAAGGAAATAATTTATCAATAACAGGAAATCAAGATAGGCAAATAGGCATTGAAATTTTAAGAGATACTCAAGAAGATCAAATTAGTATTAACTTAAGCAATAGCAAAATTGCTTTAAATGATAAAAGCACGGCATTTTCTATTGATGGAACTGATATTGGTGAGCAAGAGAATGGATCTCCTTCTAAAATAAATATTAAAAATAGTAATTTTTCATCAGGTTCTTTTTTCAAATATATAACAATGAATGTTAATGATTTGGATGATGAAGAATATCCTAAAAAAGATGCTATCAATATTCAAATTAATGGTGGAGAAATTAAAGCAAACCGTTTAGTTAATATGAACGATCAAGAAATGCTTAATTCAATAGGCACAGGGCTTGAGTTGATTAACACTTTAGCTCTAAAAATCCAAGCCGATCAAGGTGCGAAATTGCAAGGTGTGAGTTATATTAACCCTAATTACGAATACGGTACGGTGGATTTAACTTTAAATGGTAATAGCCAGTGGAAATTTAAAGGTGATAGCACGCTAGATAATCTCAGTGTGAATAATTCGACAGTTGAGTTTGAGCCTGATTCTGCATTCCATACTTTAACAATTAACAAAGATTTATCTGGCAGCGGTGAATTTATTTTAAATTCAGATTTAGCTTCTGAAAACGCTGATCAAATTATTGTGAAAGGCAGTGTAACAGGTAATCATCGTTTACAAGTGCGAAATTCTCGCAATGAACCCAAAAAAGAAAATGGCAAAGTTATTCTGGTTAAAACCAATTCAGGTGATGGGGAATTCAGTTTAAAAGATAAACCTTATGTCGATGCTGGAATTTATCGCTATGAATTAGCGAAAGATAATAATAATTGGGTATTGGCGCATAAAGGCAAATCAACCAATACTGAAGAACCGCAACCGCAACCGCAACCGCAACCGCAACCGCAACCGCAACCGCAACCGCAACCGCAACCGCAACCGCAACCGAGCGATGAGGGAGAAAGAATATTTAGTCAATATGCCAATAATGTGATTTCAATTCAACAAGCGGCAAGAGCTTATTTATATACACAAGGGGAAACAGTAAGCGAACGCGTTGGTTTCTTGCATAATACAGAACGCTTAACTGGGTTCTGGGTACAAAATAGTAATAATTGGAGTGAAGTGGATTCTTATCAAACACTTTTAGCTAATACATCAGGCTTTAAACAGCGTAATCATTTACTGACCGTAGGTTATGATGTGCATTTTGTCAATCAAGAGACTTCTTACTATGCGGGGCTTTATACGGGGCTTGGTCAAGGAAAAATTGATTTCGACAAAGATTACGGCAGCGCAAAAATCAAAGGTAATCATATAGGTGTTTATGGAGGAATGCAGTGGCAAAATGGCTTATTCCTTGATACTGATTACAGCTACAACCGCTTACGCTTAAGTGGTGATGAAGTTGATAAACAAAGCTTCAATGCTCATAGCTTACGCCTTGGTACAGGTATTAAATTACCGATGTTTACTAATTGGAATGTTGTACCACAAGCGAGCATATCGGCAACCAAATTCAATGGCAACACAACTTACCGTAGCAAATTGGGCGCTCAATTTATGGGAAATTTTGCGCTTTCGTCGGTTAGTCTAAAACCTTACGCGGGTGTTTATTGGCTAAATGATTTTGGTTCAAATGATATTGTGATCAATCAGTCCAAAGCCAATATTCAATCATTTGGTAACCGCGCCCAACTTGAATTAGGCGCTGCATTGAAAACTGTATTTGGTTCTTTTGATGTTTCATTGAAAAATGAAATGGGGAGTCGCTATAGAGAGAATGTACAGCTCAATCTAGGGTATAGCTATCAATGGTAATTGGCTCAGAATAAAAGTGCGGTAGTTTTTTATTAAATTTTTAAACCGCATATAAGAGAAAAGGCAGTGTATCAATCTTTAATTGAACACTGCCTTTTTAGTATGAAATAAAATAAGCCTTATTTCACAAACTCACTAAATGTTAATTCATAATGGTCGCCATCTTTATCATAAGAAATATAACGAGGGAATTGCTCACCACGATATTTTTTTACCACAAAAGATTTTTCGCCAGTGCGGAATTGATAAGTGATTTCTGTTTGTGATTGATTTTGAATTTTTATTTGTCGTTCGCTTTGTTTTACGAAGACATTTTTCATCGGATATAATTTTTTGCCGTTAGTAATTTGGAAATTTTTCGGTAATTTGTCGTAATAGCTAAGCTGGAATGCTACCGTGAATAAATCAAAGGTTGGCATTTCAAGTGGCTCGCTTTTCAAACCATTTTTCACTTTACCATAAGCAATTTCATTGCCTTTGATAATCGTTTTTGCATAAGGTTTACCGTTACGTACATCTTGGTAATTGGTCATTTTGAAATCTGTTTTACTTTGCGTCCCAACGGATTTAAATTCAATGTTATACAGCGGAATATTGATCTTAGCATCAACGTGATATTGCGATCCGTTGGCATTAAAATGCACATAGGCAGGCATTAAATAATTTGAGCTGTATTTGATATTGGTATCTAAATTTGCCCACGCATTAGGTAAAGCAAACAAGCTAAGCAAAAGCACTTTGAGTCGTTTCATTAAAATTCCTTTGAATATTTATTAAATGAAGTATTTATTTAGATGACATTACACAATAATAGTTCATTGTAAAAGAAAGTGATCTGCCCCCAAAAGATAAGCAATTTTTTAAGCGCTTATTGTGGCAATACCATTGGCACTTTTATAGTGACTATTAATGGTTTTACTATAGGTATATTAAGGCAGTTATAACTACAAAAAATATGAGTACGGTCGGTTTAAACTTAAAAGTAGTCGAAGAATATATTGACGGCTTTAAGGCAAGGCGTTAGTTATTATAGTGTTATTGTGTAGTTGTCAGTCTCTCACAAGCCTCTTGAGGAGCTTGTGAAGTCCTAGTCCCTTATTGGGTAGTCAAAAAAACCGCCCGTTTTACGGGCGGATTGTTATTTCATTAATCAGGCAAATTAGTATGCTAATACCGAACGACGGTTTTTCGCATAAGCTGCTTCAGTGTGGCCTAACTCAGCTGGTTTTTCTTCACCGTAAGAAACAGTTGAAACTTGACCTGCTTGAACACCTTTAGCAGATAAATAGTTTGCTACTGCGTCAGCACGACGTTGACCTAATGCAATGTTATACTCTGGTGTACCACGTTCGTCAGTATTACCTTCAACTAATACTTTAGATGCTGGCGTTGCTGTTAAATATGCAGCGTGAGCATCTAAGATTTGTTGATATTCACCTTCGATGTTGTATTTATCGAATGCGAAGTAAACGGTGTTATAACGTTGTTGTAAATCTTGAACTGAGTAACCGCCAAAAGTTTGGGCAGTTGTTTCTGCAGCACTTTCATTTTTTGAAGAGCTACAAGCTGCTAATACAGCTACTGAGCCAGCTACAACTAATAATTTTGCAAAGTTTTTCATTAACTTTCTCCTAGTTTTTAGTTAAATATGGGGACCAAGCTGGAAATTTAACTTGCCCATCACTTCCCGGTAGGCGTGCTTTAAAACGCCCATCAGCAGAAACTAATTGTAGCACCTTTCCTAACCCTTGTGTAGAGCTATAAATAATCATAATTCCGTTTGGAGAGATGCTTGGACTTTCATCTAAGAAAGTCGAACTTAACATTTCGGTTTCACCTGTCGCAAGATCTTTTTTCATAATATGATCTGCGGCAATCATAATTAACGTACTGCCATCAGCAGAAATTTGTCCACTATAGGTGCGTCCTCCTGAGCTTAATAAGGTCGCGCCACCACCATTTGCACTCATTTGATACACTTGTGGGGAACCGGCTCTATCAGAGGTAAAAATGATAGATTGTCCATTAGGCGACCACGCAGGTTCGGTGTTATTCCCTGAACCACTCGTTAATTGTGAAACACTACCGCTGGCTAAATTCATCACATAGATATTTAAAACGCCATCTTTTGATGAAGCAAAGGCTAATCTTGAGCCATCAGGAGAAAACGCAGGAGCGCCATTATGTCCTTTAAATGAAGCTACTACACGGCGTGCGCCTGAACGTAAATCTTGCACAACAAGCTGAGATTTACGGTTTTCAAAAGAAACATAAGCGAGCTTATTCCCATCGGGTGACCAAGCAGGTGACATCAATGGCTGTGAGCTTTGGGTAACAATAAATTGATTATGTCCATCATAATCGGCAACACGTACTTGATAAGGTTTAGAACCGCCATTTTTTTGTACAACATAAGCAATTTTGGTTCTAAATGCACCACGAATCCCCGTCAGTTTTTCAAAGACTTCATCGCTTACAGTATGTGCGCCTAAACGAATTGCACTGGCTGGAACAGCATATTGATTTTGTGCTAATACAGCCCCGGCATTACCTGATGCGCCAATCGTATCAACAAGTTGATAAGCAATGCTATATCCATTGCCATTTGGCGTAACTTGCCCAACAACAATGGCATCAATGCCTAAAGATGACCACGCATCAGGAGTAACCTCTGAGGCGGAAGTGGGTTGTTGTGGCATTCTTGATGTTGGAATTGGATTGAATTTGCCACTATTGCGTAAATCTGCTGAAATAATTTCAGCTACATCTGTTGGCATTGAACCAGCACCATTCCATTTGAATGGTACGACAGCGATAGGACGCGCCCCATCCACTCCTTCATCAATAACGATTCGAACTTCATCATCAGCAAGTGCTGTATTTGCTAATAATATCCATAACATCGTTAATAATTGTGTTATACGAATAATCATTTTCATTTAATTCACCTTAGGTTTAATTATTGACCTAGTCGCCGATCATTTTAGATCAAAATCAATGATTGGCGTTCTATATTTATTATAAATTGCATCTGATGGTGCAGCCGGCACTTTTTTAGTTCTCGCCACCGCACTCATTGCTGCAGAACAAATATCATCAGGACCTGAAATCCGTTGATAATTTGAAATAGTCCCATCACGCTCTAACTGGATCTTAATACGGCAAGTTTTACCGGCGAAACTCGGATCTTTTAAGAAACGGCGCTGAATTTCTTTCTTAATTACGCCTGCATAGCGATCGCCTGTCTTACCGCCATCACCAGCACCTAAACCCGCTCCATTACCTTGACTTCCTTTTTTATTGGCATTGCCACCAACTTTAGCACTGCCGCCACCAATATCACCGCCATTGATGAAGTCATCTAGTGCAGATTGTTGTGCGCGACGTTTATCTGCTTCCGCTTTGGCTTTTGCTTCTGCTTTAGCTTTATCTGCTTTTGCCTTAGCCTCCGCTTTTGCTTTAGCATCAGCGTCTGCTTTCGCTTTAGCCGCAGCATCAGCCTTTGCCTTTTCGGCTTTCGCTTTTTGCTCTGCATCTGCTTTTGCTTTAGCCTCAGCCGCCGCTTTTTCCGCTTTTAACTTTGCCTCTTTTTCGGCTTGTTCCTTCGCTTTTTTGACTTGCTCAGCGGCTTTTGCTTCTTCTTCCGCTTTTTTGGCTTGTGCCGCTAAACGTTTTGCTTCAGCTTCGGCTTTCAGCTTCGCTGCTTCCGCTTCTTGTTTCGCTTTAGCTTCTAGTTGCTTCTGCTTTTCTAATGCGATACGTGCTTGTTCTTCGCGTTGTCTTTGTTGTTCAGCCAGCTGTTCTTGCTGTTTTTTCAGTTCAAGCTGTCTTTGACGCTCTTGCTCACGCTGTTTTTCAAGCTGCTTTTGGCGTTCCAATTCTTGCTGACGCTTTTGTTCTTCTAGTTGTGCTTGTTTTTGCTCTTGTGGATCAGGTTCTTTTTGCTGTGGCTGAGTGGGTTTATCCACTTGACCTTTTTTCTGTTGTTGCAAACGTCCCCATTCCTGTGCGGCAGATCCCGTATCGACCATAACAGCACTGATGACATCGCCATCACCTTCACCGCCCCCCATTATTTCCACTTTGTAATAAAGAGAGCCAAGAATTAACAAGCCAAATAGAATAATGTGCAGAATAATTGAAATGGCAAATGCACCAATTCCGTTATTTCGTTGATTATTACGCACAATAGACCTACTTACCTTAAATTGGGTTTGTCATTAATCCAACAGATTTTATGCCTGCTAGATGCAGTAAATTGAGTGCTTTAATCACTTCTTCATAAGGCACATCTTTCGCTCCGCCAACCAAGAACATTGTGTTGCTGTCTTTATCATATTCTTGTTTAGCCATTTGGGTAACCATTTCCTCCGTGAGGTTTTCACTGCGTTCACCACCAATGGAAAGGCTATATTGCCCAATACCGGAGACTTCTAAAATAACGGGGACTTTATCCTCATTAGACACGGATTGGCTTTCTACCGCATCAGGTAATTCCACTTGTACACTTTGTGAAATAATCGGCGCTGTTGCCATAAAAATAAGCAACAGCACTAATAACACATCTAAAAATGGCACTATATTGATTTCAGATTTTATATCACGACGTTTACGACGATAAGACATCATTGCCTCTAAAAACTTTACTAAAAATTACCGCACTTTGTGCGACAGACTATTGATGACGACCAAAAACTTGACGATGCAAGATGGTAGTAAATTCATCAATAAAGTTACCATAATTTTGCTCAAGTTTATTCACGCGTAAACTTAAACGGTTATACGCCATCACCGCAGGAATAGCAGCAAATAAACCAATTGCTGTTGCAATCAAGGCTTCGGCGATGCCCGGTGCGACCATTTGTAAGGTCGCTTGTTTTGCACCACTTAATGCCATAAAGGCGTGCATAATTCCCCAAACCGTACCAAATAAGCCGATATATGGACTGATTGATGCGACGGTTGCCAAAAATGGAACACGTGTTTCCACATCTTCAATTTCACGGTTCATTGCTAAATTCATTGCACGGGTGCTACCTTGAATAATGGCTTCTGGCGCATCTGGATTCGCTTGTTTTAAGCGAGAAAACTCTTTAAACCCTACATAGAAAATTTGTTCGCTGCCTGTTAGTCCATCGCGGCGATTAGATAATCCGTCATATAATTTATTTAATTCTTCACCAGACCAAAAGCGATCTTCAAAGGTTGTTGAATCTTTTAACGCTTTTGTCAATATACGGCTACGTTGAATAATGATTGCCCAAGACATAATAGAAAATGCAATCAATATTACAATTACAATTTGAACCACAATACTGGCTTTTAAAAATAATTCCAAAAAGTTCAATTCACTGGTCATTTATCTTGCTCCAAGAAAGAGAATAAAAATAGGCGAGTACCTATTTACACTTTAAATGCTGCTTTAATTTCCTGAGGAATCGCAGCGGGTTTCATTTTTGTGAGATCTACACACGCTACTTTGACTTCAGCGCTGCAAATCAGTACATCATTGCGTTTTATTTGCTGCAAAAACAAAATTGTTGCGCCTTTAATCGCACTTACTTCTGTTTCCACTGTTAATAAATCATCTAGCTTTGCAGCAAGACGATAATCAATCTGCATTGTTTTGACAACAAAGGCTAAATTATGTTCCTCAAGCAATGTCTGTTGAGAAAACCCTAATGCACGTAGATAATCGGTTCTGGCTCGCTCAAAAAAATGCAGATAGCGAGCGTGGTAAACAACACCACCAGCATCGGTATCTTCATAATAAACGCGTACGGGTAAAGAAAATCTTTGCATATATGGGCAAACCTGAGTTTGTTTAATCGTTCTTTTTTAATACAGAAAATTGCGCGTATTGTAGAGAGCTTAATCAGGATTAGCAAGAAATAAAGTGCGGTGCAAATTAAAAAGATTTTTACTTTATTTGTTAATATAAAAAAATTTGGCAAAAAAACACCGCACTTTAATTAATGAGAGAAAGCTGGCAAAAGGAAATTGTAGATTAAAGCAACAATTCCGACGACATAACCAATATAAGGAAAAAATAAAAGTTTCCAAATGGTCGCCCGAATTTCAAACCCAATGCCGTGAATCCATAAAATAACCGTTGCCCACAAAATAAACATTACCCAAATAGGTGCTGTCGTTCTTAATTGTGTGACAAATCCATTGATATTAAAGAAAAAACAGAGGGTTAATGCGATAGCCAAGATCAACGAAAGGGCTCGCCAAGAGCCCTTATTTACTAAATGATACGCTTTATTAATCATTGACTTACTCGTCAAACTTACCTGTTTTTTCAATGCCAATGGTGATCACTGCACTTAGCATTATGGCAAACAAGACACCCACTACCCATAAAACATAAAACATAATTTCGCTCCTTAGTATAATGAGTTTTTGTTGTCTTCGATGAAATCACTGTCCAAACGACCAAACATTTTGATATATGACCAAATGGTATAAGACAATAAGATCACCACAAACACTAATGCAAAACCAAACATTAAGGTTAAGGTTAATTCGCTTGATGTGGAATCCCACATTAATAGGCTCATATCAGGGTGAGAGCTTGATGGCATTACAAATGGGAACATTGCTACACCACAAGTTAAGATCACACCAGCCATAGTTAATGATGAGAATAAGAAGGCAAATCCACAACGGTTTGCTTTCGATGCCAATACATTTAATAATGCACCACCTACTGCTAGAGCAGGGAAGATGAACAATACTGGAGCATCAAAATAATTTTTAAACCAAGCACTTGCCTCAACCGCAACCTGTTTATTCAATGGCGATGATGGGGCATTGTGATCAATCACACTGGTTACCACATAGCCATCTTTAAAGTACAACCATACCCCTGCTAACACAAAGGTAATTAAGGTTACCATTGCACCCACTTGGGTAATCACTCTTGCACGCTCACGCAATTCAGAAGTGGTTTTTAATTGTAACCACGCTCCACCTTGGGTAATAAGCATTGACAAGCTGATTAAACCACAAAGTAATGCAAATGGGTTTAATAATTCAAAGAATGATCCAGTGTAGAAAATTTGTTGCATATCATTGAAGTAGAATGGTACGCCTTGCAACAAGTTACCAAAAGCCACACCAAATACAACGGATGGCACAAATCCACCAATGAATAAGCCCCAATCCCAAGCCTTACGCCATACAGGATTATCAATTTTCGCGCGATATTCTAATCCAACTGGGCGGAAGAATAATGCGGCTAATACTAAAATCATTGCAATAAAGAAACCAGAAAATGAGGTTGCATAAACAATTGGCCAAGCCGCAAACATTGCGCCGCCAGCCGTTAATAACCACACTTGGTTTCCGTCCCAGTGGGGAGCGATTGAGTTGATCATAATACGTTTTTCCACTTCTTTTTTACCCGCAAAAGGAAGAAGGGTTAAAACGCCCATATCAAATCCATCGGTTACTACGAAACCAATCAGTAATACACCAACGAGAACCCACCAAGCAAAACGTAGAAATTCGTAATCAATCATAGTTAGGCTCCTGCTTATTTAGATGATTGTTCAAAATAGTAACGACCTGTTTTTAATGCACTCGGACCAAGACGAGCATATTTAAACATTAAATACATTTCTACTACTAAGAAGATTGTGTAAAGTGCGCAAATTAAACCAATTGAGAACCAAAGATCGCCTTTAGTCAAATTCGAGGCCGCTACACCAACTGGTAACATATCATAAACTGCCCAAGGCTGACGACCGTATTCCGCTAAAAACCACCCACTTTCAATTGCAAACCACGGTAATGGAAGTCCCCATAATATGGCTTTTAACAATAATGGGCTACGGCCAACGGTTTTACGTACGTTTTGTACGACAGCGGCAAGCATTAGAAGGAGAATTAAACCGCCTGATGCCATCATTACACGGAATGACCAGAACGTTGGCCCAACTTTTGGCACTGTATCTGCAACAGCTTGTTTGATTTGTTCTTCTGTCGCATCAACCACTTTATCTGTATAACGTTTTAACAATAAGCCATAGCCTAAATCATTACGTACAGCATTGAATTGTGCTTTGGTTTCTTCATTAACTTGACCTGTCGCCTTTTTCTCTGCTCTTAATTTCTCAAGTAAATCATAAGCGATCATACCTTGGCGTACACGTTGTTCATTTTTCTCAACGATGTCATTGATCCCTGCAAAGGTTTTATCAAAAGAGCGGGTTACGATAATTCCAGCAGCATAAGGAATTTGTAAGGCAAAATCATTGCGTTTTTCAGCTTGATTTGGAATAACAATTGCATTCCAACTTGCTGGAGCCGGTTCAGTATGCCATTCCCCTTCCATCGCAGCTAATTTCATTGGTTGTTTTTGACCAATTTCATAACCAGATTCATCACCCATAATTAACACTGACACAACGGCAATCATACCGAATACCGATGCGACAGAGAAAGAACGCTTCGCAAAGCCAATATCACGACCTTTTAAGATGTAATAGGCACTAATAGCTAACACAAAGAATGCACCAGATACATAGCCAGCTGATAAAGTATGTAAGAATTTACTTTGTGCAACAGGGTTCAACCAAAGTTCCATAAAGCTGGTCATTTCCATTCGCATTGTTTCAAAATTAAATTCTGAACCAACAGGAGATTGCATCCAACCATTTGCTACTAAGATCCACATTGCAGAGAGGTTAGAACCAAAGGCAACACAGTAAGTTGCAAGTAAATGCTTACCTTTTGATAAACGATCCCAGCCAAAGAAAAATAATCCGACAAACGTGGATTCTAAGAAGAAGGCTAAGAGTGCTTCAATTGCCAATGGCGCACCAAAAATATCGCCTACATAGTGGGAATAATATGACCAGTTAGTCCCAAACTGGAATTCCATTGTAATACCAGTTGTTACCCCAAGAGCAAAGTTAATACCAAATAACTTACCCCAGAATTTTGTCATATCTTTGTAAACTTCTTTGCCTGTTGCCACGTATAAGGTTTCCATTATTACCAGAACAAAAGATAAACCTAACGTTAATGGCACAAACAAAAAGTGATATAACGCAGTTAAAGCAAACTGCAATCTAGAGAGTTCAACAACGTCTAACATCTCAACTCCTTGTAAATGCTACAAGTTCTTCATTAATGATTACTTTGTAACCACCCCAATTTCTTAAAGGATTGCCCTTAAGCCCAATTAATTGAATTATCTTCAACAGTAACTATCCAGATAACTCAAGATCGGTATGTATTCTACTACTAAAAGTGTGGATAAAAAATAGCAAATAATGTAACACCGATCACATTTTTTAGATTTACATCAAAAATAAACCCATAGAAAGTATGCGTTTTTTTGATAGGGTTCAAATTATAGTTTCTCTTAACATTTTTACAACAAGAATTGTGCGTTGCCTCGCAAAATAGAATAAAAAACGATGAATAACTAGACTTTCCTCCCAGATTTTGCTAACTTTCACAAAGCTCATTTTTTATTATATGTTTACAGATTTGAAAATAAGGGAGTTTTAATGAAAATAATGAAGGGAATGATGTTGGTAGCAACACTGGCTGTAACCGCATTGATGAGCGTTTCAATTTCAGCAGCGCCACAACAAACAGAAAAAAATATCCTCCCTCAGCAATGCGCTAAACTCTTCAAAGAAACAGAAAACCTCATTGCTGAAGCGGAAAAACAACCGGGTACACACCCTCAGTTGAATAAAATTAAGAGTAAACTAAATCAAAGTAAAAAGCAGATCCTTGAAATGGAACTTGCAACCCAAATGAAAAGTTGTGATGCGGCACTAGCGAGACTTGCCTCTAAACAACAAAATACACTTTAATAACATTAATAATTAAAAAGGCTTGTTACAAAACAAGCCTTTTATTTTATCTCAGATAGCCGTTTATTCTTCCTGCAAAACCACTTTTCCAATATAGCCCAAATTCCGATAACGTTGTGCATAATCAATGCCATAGCCCACAACAAACTCATCAGGAATAGTAAATCCCACCCAATCTACTGGTACTTCCACTTCACGGCGTGAAGGTTTATCCAATAGTGTACAGATACGCAGTGATGCAGGATCACGCAGTTTTAGCATTTCACGCACTTTTTGCAGGGTGTAACCGGTATCAATAATATCTTCTACAATGAGAACCTGTTCGTTACGAATATCGCCATCAAGATCCTTGCTAATTTTCACATCGTGATTGGTTGTCATTCCACTACCATAGCTTGTCGTGGTCATAAATTCTACTTCCACAGGTAAATCAATTTCACGTACCAAATCAGCCATAAACATAAATGAGCCACGTAGCAAACCAACCACAATCAACTTTTCCACTTGTTGCTGATGGTAATATTGAGTAATCTCGCGCCCCAATTCACCAATTCTAGTACGTACATCTTGTTCCGAAATCATCACATCTACATAGTGTTTTTTCATTATTAATTTACCTTTAAGCACCCAATGGCACAAATGATCGAGTTAAAAACGGCGAAATTGTAGCAAAAAAAAGGCCGAGATATAAGTCTCAGCCTTTTAAATACCCTAACGAATTTACTTTCTACTCTACTTGTTTGGAGCATCTTAAAAATGAATGATCATTTTTAATAACAATACTTAACAAACAGGGGCATTTTAACAAACTAAAAAACAATGTCAATAAGAATAATTCTCATTTGTAAATTAATTTCCTGATACTTTCATTCTTTCTAACAAAATCGACCCTGTTTGAATATTAGAGCGGTGTTCCACATCATCTGCCACTGCGATAATTTGCTTAAACATTTCAGGGAGCAAGCCAGCAATAGTAATTTCTGCCACAGGATACTGAATTTCTCCCTTTTCAACCCAAAAACCTGATGCGCCACGAGAGTAATCACCCGTGACTAAATTTACCCCTTGCCCCATTAAATCCGTAACAAGTAAGCCTGTTCCCATTTCTTTCAAGAGGGCAGGTAAACCCCCTTGCAAATTCGGTGTTACTTGCCAATTATGAATACCGCCAGCGTGTCCTGTACTTTGCATACCAAGTTTTCGTCCACTGTAACTGGTTAATAAATAGGTTTGCAAAATACCTTGCTCAATGATTTCCCTATCTCGGGTTCTCACCCCTTCACTATCAAAAGGAGAGGAGGCCAATTTGCCGATTAAATGTGGGCGCTCACTAATGTGAAACCAATCTGGCAAAATAGGTTTTCCTAAAGCATCTAACAAAAAGCTCGCTTTGCGATATAAACTGCCACCACTAATCGCCGCCGTTAAATGGCTAATCAGCCCTGTGGCGACATCATTTAGAAAGATCACTGGCACTTCTTGGGTCGCAATTTTTTGTGGATTGAGGCGTGATAAGGCTTTTTTCGCCGCATTTTCACCCACCCAAGCGGGATTTTCTAATTTATCGGAGTAACGTGAAACCGTATATTCGTAATCACGCTCAAGCTGATCATTGTCAGCGGCGATCATTGAACAAGAAAGGGAATAACGGCTAGACAAATAGCTTTGTAACATTCCATAACTATTACCATAAACTCGCACACCTGTATGAGAATTAAAAGCGGCTCCTTCACTATTTACAATTCGTTCATCATAATCTAACGCCGTTTTTTCCACCTGTAACGCTAACGCAGCCGCCTGATCCACATCAATTTCAGCAGGATGATAAAGAGATAAATCTGGTGCCTCAAACGCCATTAAATCGCGATCAGCCAAACCGGCACAATCATCAGGTGAGGTATATTTCGCAATGGCAAGTGCTGCCTCCACGGCATTTTTTATTGCCACAGGGCTTAAATCCGAAGTGGAAGCGTTGCCTTTTTGTTGTCCTAAATAAACCGAAATGCCCAATGCGCCATCATTATTAAATTCCACATTTTCAATTTCTTGCAAACGCGTGGAAACAGAAAGCCCATTTACTTTGGTCACAGCGACTTCAGCACTAGCCCCAGCTTTTGTTGCAATATCAATGGCATAACTTACAGCCTCACGTAATTCTTGCTCTTGCTGTTTTAAAAGTGCGGTGGAATTTTGTTGCATTTTTTTAACCTCTTATCAAAATTTGCCGTATTTTATCCCAATTTCCCTTATCTCGCTAATTTAGATGAAATTATGCTACACTAGCGTCTATTTAATGCATTTCGATTTAGGAAACCCTTATGGCAAAACGTAAGAAAGAACAATTTGATTGGGAAGATGACGAACAAGAAGAGATTATTTGGGTAAGTAAAAGTGAAATAAAACGCGATGCAGAAGCGTTAAAACAGCTTGGTGAAAAATTAGTTAATCTGACTAAAACAAACTTGGAAAAAATACCGCTGGAAGAAAATATTCTTGATGCGATTGAACTTGCCCAACGTTTACAAAAAGAAGCCAAGCGTCGCCAATTACAATATATTGGCAAACTGCTACGCCAGATTGATACCACGGCTATTCAAGAAGCGTTGGATAAAATAGAAAATAAGCACAACCATCAACAAGCCTTACTACACAAATTAGAATTATTGCGTGATGAACTTATCATCAAAGGGGATGAAGTATTAGGCGACGTCCTGAATGATTATCCTAATGCGGATCGCCAGCATTTGCGTAACTTAATCCGTGCCGCCCAAAAAGAAAAAGCACAAAACAAACCACCAAAAGCCTATCGTGAACTCTTTCAATACTTGAAAGCATTAGCGATTGAAGAATAATTTCGAATATCTCAATAAAAATGGCACGTTAATGTGCCATTTTTTATATAAGGTTATCTCAGTTCCCTTGAACATACACTTCATTCTATTGAAACAGTTCCATCATCTCCAACCGTTTCTGATGTCGTCCCCCCTCATAAGCTGTATTTAGCCAAAGTGTAGTAAGAGCTAATGCTTTCTCCATAGAAACTACTTTTGCACCAAAGGCGATGATATTACTATCATTGTGTTCTCGCGACATCAGCGTGCTATATTCATCGGCACATAAAGCACAACGAATATGTGAAAATTTATTTGCCGCAATAGAAATGCCGATACCAGTACCACAGATTAATATTCCACAATCAGCTTGTCGCATTTGCACAACTTGTGCGACCTTTTGTGCATATAAAGGATAATCTGTGCGTTGTTCATCATAGGTTCCCATATCTAATAAGCTATATCCTTGAGAGCGAAGCTTTTCTATTAAAAAAGTTTTATGTGCTAGTCCGATATGATCCGAACCAATTGCGATTGTTTTCATAAGGCTTCTCCATAAATTGCTTGTAATGCTGCGCCAATTGCGCCATTAAAATCCGATGATTGTGCTGGGTAAAAATGGATTTTGTCATAAGGAAGTGGCTTTCTAATCATCATTAAACTATCTTTTTGCAAAACTTGATAAGGAAAATCTGACATATCCATTACACCACCGCCTAAAATGATACAATCTGGATCAAATAGATTGGCAGCCATTGCGATTGCTTTTGCTAAATGATGTAAAAAAGATTTTATAAATTCATCCTCCTTTGCTTGCGTGAATATTTGGCTAAATGGAAACGATTTTGGACTGCTGTCATACCATTCTTTTAGAGTTCTACCAGAGCAAATTGTTTCTAAGCAGCCATAATTACCGCATTGACATTGTTTATTACTATTGCCATAAGGAATATGCCCTAATTCGCCTGCAACACCATGTTGTCCAATAAATAGCTTATCTTGTTGATAAATTGAGAAACCAAGACCTGTACCAAGATAAATGCCCAGTACAGCTTTATTTTGTAATTTAAAATGATGGATATCATAGAGTAACTGTAAATTTACATCTCGTTCAAGTTGAACTGGGCAATTAAAATATTGTGAAATCACTGGGATTAGCTGTTTAAATTGCAAAGGATTTACATCGATATTGGGTACAGAAAGTACTTGTGTTCGATCTTTAGAAACTGCAGCAGGCAGCCCAATCACGATATGTTTTATGTGATACTTTTCACAGTGTTGATTAATAAATTGTCTTATTCCTTGAGTAAGATCGTGCTTAATAATATCTTTAGTACGACGTTTTTCTGTCAAAATAATTTTTTTTGCCAAGGTCATCAAGCAGATCCGGATATGTGTTGCCCCCATATCAATGCCGATAACAATCGATGGTTTTCCCATAATTCCTCCTAAAAATTAGGTGAAAATTCAACCGCACTTATAGAATCTTGCATTATTTGCCATGCTTTGCTGATATCAGGATCGTTATTGAATAATCCTGAAGAACCAACAATTAATACGTCAGCTCCCGCCTTAATTAATCTATTAAAGGTTTTTGGATTACAAGAACCATCAATTTCGATTAAATAATTTAGGTGGTGCTGCTGACGATATCGTTTTAATTCTTCAATTTTTTGTAGCATTTCTGGAATAAAGCATTGTCCAGCGAAACCGGGATCAACGGTCAGTACAGTAACTTTATCTACTTTATGTAAATAATATTTTGCTGCTTCAATAGGCGTTTCAGGATTAAAGATCAAACCAATTTTCATCCCTAAACGCGCTATTTTTTCAAATAAACGAAACGCTTGCCCTGAAATAGTTTCAACATGTAACGTAATCATATTGCAGCCAGACTTAGCCAATTCATCAATATAATTTTCTGGTTGAGTTACCATTAAATGACAATCAAGTGGTTTAGTTGAAATTCGATTTACTTGCTGAACAAAAAAGGGCGATAAGGTTAAATTAGGTACATAGTGTCCGTCCATAATATCAATATGAAAATAATCTGCAGCTTTATCAAGAAATTCAATTTGTTCTTTAAATTTAAGTAAATCCATACACATTAATGATGGTGAAATATACACTTTTTTCATTGTATCCTCCTTTTGTTATCGACTAATTAGACGATCAAGCGCTACGGCTGCAATAATTAGTCCGCCCATAACGATCAATTGGTAATAGGTTTGTACTTGAAGTATATTTAATCCGTTATTAATTACGCCTATGATTAAACCACCAATAACGACGGAGAAAATACGTCCTTTCCCACCAAAGAAACTGGTACCTCCAATAATTGCACTGGCAATTGCATAAGTTTCAAAGCCAATTCCAGCTAAGGGTTCTGCAGCACCTAAACGAGCAGTGGACACGACACCAGCAAATCCAGCACAGATACCTGAAATTATAAAAACGATTAGCGTATGAAATTTCACATCAATTCCCGAATAGTAAGCAGATTCTCGGTTTCCTCCTAAAGCATAAATATTCCGCCCTAATCGCATTTTTGTAGTTAAAACCCACAATAATCCTGCAACAATCAAGGCACAAATTACTGGAATAGGAATTCCCAATAAATCTTGGGCAAAGAAATTAACGAATTCAAAAGAAAATCCATAAACAGAATTAGCATCAGAGATAACTAATGTAATCCCTCTAAAAATCGCATTAGTACCTAAAGTAATAATGAATGGATGTAATCCGGTATAATTGACGAGTAGCCCATTAATTGCGCCTAAACTTCCTCCTACGATAACACTTCCGATAAATGCGGCAAATAGAGGATCAATACCTGCTAGCATTAATTTTGCTGTAATCATTCCAGAAAGAGCAAGAATAGCCCCTACCGAAAGATCAATACCTGCAATCAAAATAGCAAAAAATTCTCCAACACCGATTAAAACGGTTACGGAACTTTGTACAAAAATTTGTTGAATATTATTGGCTGTTAAGAAATATTGTGGGGAAAGAAAACCAAAAATAATCACAATAATACTTAGGATAAAAAATGTGCCGTATTTATCCCAAAATTGTGGAAAATTAAATTGTTTCATACTGTCTCTCCTACATTTATTGGTAAGGCATAACTCATAATTTTTTCTTCTGTGAGTGAGATATCATTCTCAAAGATAGTCGATATTTCTCCTTCTCGATATACAGCAATACGATTACAAACCGCCATAATTTCAGGCAATTCGGAAGATACCATCAAAATTGCTTTTCCTGCCGCAGCTAATTCACGCATAATTTTGTAAATCTCTGCTTTTGCTCCTACATCAATGCCTCTAGTTGGTTCATCAAAAATTAATACTTCAGGTTGGCAAGCAATCCATTTCCCAATGATAACTTTTTGCTGGTTTCCCCCAGAAAGCTCCGTAATATTTTGTTTCACGGATGCACATTTAATGCGTAAATTCTGTTGTTGAATTTGAGCAAGATTTTGTTCTATGCTTGGCTGAATAAAGCCCATTGCTCCTTTAAACTTACCTACTTTTAAACTTTGGCTGACTGCAATATTTTGCTGGATAGAAAAATTAGCAAAGAAACCATTCCCACGTCGATTTTCTGTAATGTATGCCATTCCTCTTTTAACCGCTTGGAATGGATTATTTGGCGTGATCTCTTTTTGATTAAGATAAATCTTCCCACTTAATTTCTTATCTACACCAAAAATACAGTTCATTAATTCTGTACGACCAGAACCAACTAACCCCGCAAATCCTAAAATCTCACCACGTTTTAAATCGAAAGAAATATTGTTTACCTGCTTTTTATTCCTACCGGTTAAGTTTTTGACTGAAAAGATAATTTCTTCTGAAGAAGATTGATAAGAAGGAATAAAACGAGATGGTAATTCTCGTCCTACCATCAAGTGGATGATATCGTCATTAGTAACATCTTTTATCATTCCGGAAGCCATACTGCTGCCATCTTTTAACACGGTATAACGATCACAGATTTGACGAATTTCATTAAGTTTGTGTGAAATATAGATAATCGCTTTACCATCTGCTTTAAGCTGACGCATTACAACAAATAAGAATTCAATCTCATTATTGGTCAGTGAAGATGTGGGTTCATCCATAATGATGATACTGACATCTGAAATTAATACTTTTGCGATTTCTACCATTTGCTTATAAGAAATAGATAGGTTTGCAACTTTCTCATCAAGATCCACTTTAATGCCCAAACGTAGTAACGTGATAGCCGCTTGCTTACGCATTTTTTTCCAATCGACAACACGGATACCGCAAATTGTTTTATAAAGCAAACGCCCAATATAGAGATTTTCTAATACAGAGAGTTCATCAATCAAACTAAGTTCTTGATAAATAATTCCAATTCCTAATTTGGCGGCAGTTTTATGATCGAGATAAGGATAAGATTGATTTTCAATGAAAATTTTTCCCGCACTTGGTTTATGTAGCCCAGATAAGGCTTTCATTAAAGTAGATTTTCCCGCACCATTTTCACCTAACAATGCGTGAATTTCATGCGTATAAATATCCATATCGACATTCTGTAACGCTTTAACTGCACCGAAATGTTTCGCTATACCTCGCATTCTTACTAAAGGTTCTCGCATAGCTCCTCCTAATCACTAATTTTAGGCAGATCACCACCGTATCAGTAATCTGCCTACTGATAGATAATAGAAATAAACCTGTAAATAAATTATCTATTTACTTTGTGATTAAAATAGAATCGACAGTTTCAAAAATTGGTTCTTGTTCAAGCGTAATTTTCTTACCTGATTTCACTGATTCAACCAGTAAAGTTAATCCTCTTGCACCAATTTTTGCTGGATCTTGTGCCACTGTCGCGGTGAGTTTTCCTTCTGCTACCATTTTTCTCGCTTCTGGTACACCATCTGTTCCTACGACAAGGATATGATTCAACTTGCCTACATTAGCTACAGCTTGAGCAGCTCCCATAGCCATTGTGTCATTTGCGGCATAGAAAGCTTTAATATTTGGATTACGAGAAAGCACGTTTGTTGCAACATCTAGGGCTTTAATACGATCCCAATCAGCGGGTTGGCTCGCAACTAATTTAATTTGTGGATATTTTTCAAATATGCCTTTTGCACCACGACGACGAGCTTCACCAGACGCATTGCCTGCTTTGCCCTCAATAATTGCAACTTCACCGCCTTTTGAACCAAGTTGATCGACAATAAATTGTGCAGCTTTAGCCCCTACTGCGACATTGTCAGTAGTAATAAAAGCCTCAATATTGCCTTTAGCTTTATGTAGATTTTCTAGATCAATTTTCTCATCTAAATTGACGAGATAGATACCTTTCTGATAGGCTCTTGCACTAGGAATGACAAGGTTAGCTGGAGAAAGCGGTGCAAACGCAATTCCTTTATAATTTTTGTTGATAAGATCTTCAAATAATCTAAGTTGTGATTGGTAATCTCCTTCTGAAGGTGAAGCAAAAACATCGACTTCCACATCCATTGCTTTTGCTTGTTCTTCAATACCTTGTTTCATTCCTACCCAAAACGGATTGGATAAAGTTTTCAAAATCACGGCATAATCTGCAGCCGCGCTATTTACCGAATAGCATAATCCTAATGCGGTAAAGCAAGCCATCAGTTTTTTCATTGATTTTTTCATCATTTACTCCTTACTTTTTACGAAAATATTCCGTTACTAATGACGTTTTTTCCAAATTTTGTTCAGAAAAAACAATATCTTGCTTAGCAACAGAAACGAAAAATGCATCAACAAGGATTAATTGAAGAATCCGAGCAGATGCGTTTTTACCTAATAACGGACTGTCTGGAGCTGGCGTACAAATAACAAAGTCCGCTAATTCTGCAATGGGGGAAATATTACTGTGAGTAATACAAATAATTTTGGCCCCATTTTCTTTTGCTATTTTTGTTGCTCGTAATAAATCACTGGTTTTCCCTGAATGAGAAACGACGAGTACGACGTCTTGTTCATTCAGCAACGACGCTGACATCATCATCAAATGAATATCACGATAGCTATTACAACGAATACCAATACGCAAAAATTTGTGAAAAATATCATCACAGATTGTATTTGAACCACCCGCCGCATAAAGATCACGCTGTCTTGCATTAAAAAAGCATCTTGCTGCCTGCTTCATTATTTCTGGTGAAACAATTGCTTTTCCTTCAGAAATAGTTTGGTAAGAAAGACTAAAAACTTTGTCTATTAAATCTTGCGTTGTATCTTTCTGAGAAAGTTCAAAATGTTCTATATCTTGTTGTTGCAATTGCTCACTTAATATTGCTCTTAATTCTCTAAATCCCTTGAAACCGAGAAGTTTTGCAACTTTGACTATTAGTGCCTCTGAAACATTAAGCTCAGTTGCGATATCTTTTAGGGAAGTTTTAAAATCTAAATTGCCAGAATTTAGCAAATACTCAATGATACGCTTTTCAGTTGCAGTCATTTGTTCTTGCTTCATTCGAATATGAGGAATAATAGTGTTTTCTATATACATAAACTTTACTAATTTTCAAATAGAATAAAATTTATATTATTTATAGCATAAAAAACCGATTTAAAAAGCGATCTACTTCACAAAAATAATTTTTTTGTAAAGTTTTTGTAAGAGGAGAAGAATAGGAAGAAAAGAAAGGAAATCTTAAGTAATGCACCTTAACCTATTGATTAAGGTGCAAATTGGATTATTTCGGCGCTTGCATAAAGCGGAAGAAGTCGCTGTCTGGTTTGAGAATCATCATATTGTTTGATTCTGCAAAACTTTTTTCGTAGGCTTTCATACTACGCACAAAGCTGTAAAATTCAGGTTCTTGTGCGAAAGCATCAGCATATAATTTAGCGGCTGTCGCATCGCCATTGCCTCGTAATTCTTGTGCTGTTTTATTGGCTGTGGCTAAAATAACGGTAACTTTACGATCTACATCAGCCTGAATAAAGGCAGCTTTTTCTTTACCTTGTGAACGATGCTCACGAGCCACTGCATCACGCTCCGCACGCATACGTTGGTAAATTGAGGAAGACACTTCATCAGGTAGATTGATTTGTTTTACCCGCACATCTACTACTTCGATACCTAATTCTGAGGTGCTATCTTGCCCTGTATTCAAGGCCTTGCGTGCGCCAACCATTAATTCGCCACGTGTGCCTGATACAATGTCTTTAATGGTGCGTGAACCCACTTCAGAACGTAAACGGTCATTCACTTTACGGCGTAGTAAATTAGAGGCTTGTGTATAATCACCGCCACCTGTTGCAGTGAAGAAACGGCCGAAATCACTGATTCGCCATTTCACATAAGAATCCACTAAAAGATCTTTTTTCTCAACGGTAACAAAGCGATCTGGCGCACCATCAAGGGTGCGAATGCGGGCATCTAACACTTTCATTGAATCAATAAAGGGGATTTTGAAATGTAAACCCGGTTCATAGACAACCACTTTATTGTCTGAATCACGATGAACCTTGCCGAAACGCAACATAATGCCACGCGTGCCTTCATCAACAATCACAAGGCTAAAATAAATCACCGCGAGCAATACCAGTAAAATAGGGGTTAAAATTTTACGCATTAGTTAAATCTCCCTTGGCGGTTTTCAGATGATTGTTGATCGTTCTCACTGTTGGAAAAACGGCGAGTATCGGAATAAATTTCCTGATTTTTCACCGCACTTTGTGAATTTGATGAATTAGGTGCGGTGCTTTTTTCGCTATTTTTTTGCGATAAAATTTTATCCAACGGCAACACACTTAAATTATTGCTGTTACTATCTAGCAAGACTTTCGGTGTGTTTGCCATCACTTTTTCCATCGTTTGAATATATAAGCGATCACGCAATAATTGCGGTGCTGCTTTAAATTCAGGTAAGAGACGTTGGAAACGTTCTACTTCCCCTTGCGCATTTAACACCACTTGATCTTTATAGGCAGTAGCTTCTTCGATAATACGTTGCGCATTACCACGTGCGATGGGTTCTTGCTCACGGGCATAAGCTT
Source organism: Avibacterium sp. 21-599 (assembly GCF_026226765.1). Taxonomy (NCBI): domain Bacteria; kingdom Pseudomonadati; phylum Pseudomonadota; class Gammaproteobacteria; order Pasteurellales; family Pasteurellaceae; genus Avibacterium; species Avibacterium sp. 21-599. The sequence continues at coordinate 423,831 of NZ_JAKKOB010000002.1, read as the reverse complement.
CAGCTTCACGAATGTAGCGCTGTTCATCTTCTTGTGCTTTAATCGCATCATCAAACGCCGCTTTGACTTCTTCTGGCGGACGGGCTGATTGGAAGTTTACATCAAGCACTTCTAGTCCCATATCATAAGGCTGAATAATGCCATTCAAGGCTTTCCAAGTGTCTTCACGCACAATTGAACGCCCTGTGGTTAAAATATCATCCATTGACATATGTCCGATCACATAACGCAAGGCACTGTCTGTAGCTTGGTTTAAGCTATCGTCTGCATTGGTCACGCTGAATAAATATTTCGCTGGATCACTCACGCGATATTGTACGGTCATTTCTACTTTCACCATATTTTCATCGCGGGTAAGCATTGCACCTTGAGTTTTCAATTCTTTCACTTGTTCTACATTGACAGGAATGACTTTATCCACGAAAGTCGGTTTCCAGTTCAAACCCGGTTGGACGATTTTTTCCAATTCACCAAAGCGTAGCACAACACCTCGTTCCGCTTCTTTCACGGTATAAAACCCACTCACGCCCCAAACAATTGCCCCAATCACCGCGGCAATAGGTAATAATTTACCTAAGCCAAAAGACGCCCCTTTACCGCCGTGATGGTTACCACCATTTTGACCACCACCAAGTTTTTTCAATAAATTACTAAAGACTTCTTCAAGGTCAGGTGGGGATTGTTCTTGCTTATTGCGCTTATCCCATTGGTCATTCGGATTGGCTTTGTTATCCGATTGATTTGGGTTATTCCCCGGTTTTCCCCAAGGATCTTGCTCTGAACCATTTAAGGACATTTTTTTCTCCATTTGTCAAAAAATTGTTATCAGTCTAAACAAAATATATCGTGAAGTCTAGGGCGGATTGCCCCCCTTTCTCATTCCCTTTCCTTTCAAAAATCCGTTAAAGTGGGGTTTACTTTATAGCCAATTTTTTGCTTTAATTCGATTTGTTTCAACCCTTTGTCATTCCAATAGAAATAATGCGCGGCGGCAAGCGTTTCATTAGCAAAAGCGGATAAATAAAAGGGCAATTCTTGCGTGAATATGGCTTCCCCTTGTGGGCAATGCGCAGAAAATAATTGCAAATCATCTGCTTGGTGATCCACTTCAGACAATTTTACAATGCCAACCCCTTGAGATTTCAGCAGTGCTTCACGCAAACACCAAATACGATAAAAGGCGTTTTTTTTATCGGGCTGTTTGGCAAACCATTGCTGTTCTTGTTCAGAGGCAAAATAGCCAAGCAAGGCAGTATAATCTCGGGCTTTTTGCGGAAATTCAATATCAATTCCTACCGCACTTTGCTTTTGGCTTGCTTTTTCATTCACGCTTAGCATCACCGCCACCCAATCTCCCGAATGGCTAATATTAAAATCAATCGTGGGGTCAGGAAAATAAGGTCTCTGGCTTTGGCTGTAAGCAATCTGAGATAAAAGTGCGGTGGAAATTTTTGCTGTTTTTAATAACTCCCATAATAAAAAATGCGCCACCCAACGGCAACGATAACGTTGCAGCAAACGCGATTGTTCAGGCGGTGTTTGACGCAATTTTGGCGTGAGTAATGCTGTTGGAATCTGCTCGAAAGGATAAGACTGATGAATATTTCCCCACGCAATAAAAACGCTCATTGATGCTCCTTGTTACGCAGGGAAAGAAAATTAATGCTGAAAACGTGCTAAACGCGCACGGCAGAATTGCGCTTGTTTCTCGGCTGAAAGTTGAGTAAATGCTTTGCGATATTGCGCAAAATCTTGTTGCAATGCCTGCAAGGTTTCCGCAGGTAACGTGGAGGTAGCAACATTCTCATCTAAAATATTGAAATAGGTTTGGCAACTGTTCACTAATTTATCCGATTGACTGATATTCAATACTGAACTACACGCAGATAGCAATAAGCTGATAACGACAATAAATTTTTTCATACCATTCCTTTTTATAAGTCAAAAAATAAGCGTTGCCGCATTTGAGACAACGCTTCTATTCTAACCGAATTTATTTAGATAACAACTCATTTACACGTTTAATGAATGCCGTTGGGTTTTCTAATGAACCACGTTCCGCAAACATTGCTTGCTCAAGCAGTAGCTCAATCCAATTTGCAAATTGTTCTTCATCTGCCATATCAGCGACTTTTTTCACTAAATGATGCTCTGGGTTTAACTCGAACGTATATTTCACTTCAGGTACAGGCTGACCACTCATCGCAAACAATTTTGCCATTTGGGTAGTCATCTGATCATTGTCCGTTGATACCACAGCAGGGGTGTCTGTTAAACGATGGGTTAAACGCACCGATTTTACGCGATCTCCTAATAAGGTGGTTACTCGTTCAATAAAAGACCCAAAGGCTTGATCTTGGGCTTTTTGCTCTTCCTGTTCTTGGTCAGCCAAATCACCTAAATCGAGATCGGATTTTGTGATTGGTTGCAATGGTTTGCCATCAAATTCAGTGAGATAGCTAAGCATCCATTCATCAATACGATCAGAAAGCAATAAGACTTCAATGCCTTTCTTATTAAATAGCTCTAAGTGCGGGCTATTTTTCGCAGCAATATAGCTATCTGCGGTGATGTAATAAATGGCTTTTTGCCCTTCTTTCATTCGTGAAACATAATCATCTAAAGAAACGGTTTGGTCGTTGCTATCATTATGTGTTGAAGCAAAACGATATAAGCGTGCAATTTGCTCACGATTAGCAAAATCTTCTGCAACCCCTTCTTTTAACACCAAACCAAATTCTTTCCAGAATTGTAAATATTGCTCTGGGTTGTCTTTCGCTAATTTTTCTAACAGTTGTAATGAACGCTTGGTGAGCGCTTTACGCAAGGCGGCGGTAACTTTGTTATCTTGCAAAATTTCGCGAGATACGTTAAGCGGTAAATCATTGCTGTCAATTAAACCACGCATAAAACGCAGATAGTTCGGCATAAATTGTTCTGCATCGTCCATAATAAATACACGTTGCACATAGAGCTTCAAGCCTTGTTTATGATCACGGTTGAACAGATCCCAAGGGGCTTTAGATGGCACGTAAAGCAGGCTAGTATATTCTTGATTACCTTCCACTTTATTGTGCGCCCATAAAAGCGGATCAGCAAAGTCGTGGCTTAAATGCTTATAAAATTCCTTATATTCCTCATCAGAAATATCGCCTTTTGAACGCGTCCAAAGTGCTTGTGCTTTGTTAATTTTTTCCCATTTTACGCCCGTTTCTTTGCCTTCATCGTCATATTCTTGCGTTAAAATTTCTACTGGCAAGCCGATATGATCAGAATATTTGCTGATGATTTCACGCAAACGCCACGCATTGGCAAAGCCTTTATCTTCCTCGCGTAAGTGTAAAGTAATCTCGGTGCCACGATCTTTTTTCTCAATATTTTCAACGGTATATTCACCTTCACCAGTAGATTCCCACAACACGCCTTGATCGGCAGGCACGCCCGCGGCACGGGTTTTCACCGTAACTTTATCCGCCACAATAAAGGCCGAATAGAACCCCACACCAAACTGCCCAATAAGCTGGCTATCTTTAGCTTGATCTGCACCCAGTGCGCTCAAAAATTCTTTCGTACCTGATTTGGCAATTGTACCTAAATGGTCGATAACTTGCTCGCGTGTCATTCCAATGCCATTATCGCTAATGGTGATCGTGCCTTTTTCCTCATTAAAGCTGATACGTACTTTTAAATCACCTTCGCCCTCATACAGTTCAGGAGCAGAAAGGGCTTTAAAGCGCAATTTGTCCACTGCATCAGAGGCATTTGAAATTAGCTCACGTAAAAAGATTTCTTTATTAGAATAAAGTGAGTGGATCATTAATTGAAGCAATTGTTTAACTTCAGACTGAAATCCACGGGTTTCTTGATTTTTGTTCATATTGTATCCTCTCTTTTTAATGGGATCTTATATAAGAATAAATGAAGGAATTTCAATGGGTGAGGTTTTATTCGATGAAAGTTTAAGCATTTCTACACAATAAAAATGCGGTGAAAAACCACCGCACTTTTTTATTTATGAAATCAATTATCTAATCACAATTTCTGCGATGACATAACCAACCATACAAGCGACAACCACGCCAATTAAGCCCGGCATCATAAAGCTGTGATTGAAATAGTATTTACCAATTTTGGTTGTTCCTGTTACGTCAAAGTTCACGGTTGCAATATCTGACGGATAATTTGGAATGAAGAAATAACCGTAAGTTGCTGGCATCAAACCAACCAGTAGCGGTGCTGGTAAGCCTAAACCAATACCAACAGGCAACATCATTACTGCCGTAGCGGCTTGACTGTTAATCACAACAGAAACAGCAAACAAGGCGAAAGCAAATGTCCAAGGGTAGGCTTTTACCATTTCAGTAATGCCCGCTTTAAATTGTGGCATAGCATATTGGAAATATGTATCACTCATCCACGCAATCCCAAAAATCGCAATTGCCGCAACCATTCCTGATTTAAATACCACACCATTAGGCACAATTTGCGGGTTGGTTTTTGTTACTAAGAGAATAATCCCACCGAAACATAGCATCATCATTTGAATAATGATAGACATTGAAATGGCTTTTGTCCCCTCGCCGAGGGTACGTACTTCTGGGAACATTGCGATACAAACAATGACAATAAGTGAAAGAATGAAAAGATAAACAGACTGTTTCGCTGCGGGTGGTAATTCTTCATTCAACGTGGTGCTTGTTGTATTTAAAATACGTTCACGCCAAATAGGATCTTGTAAACGGCGTTGATATTCTGGATCTTGTTCTAATTCTTTACCACGACGCATACTATATAATGCAAGTGCAATCGTACCGGCAAACGTAGCAGGAACAGTAACACAAATAATATCCAATAAACTAATATGCTCAAATCCCGGTAATTCCGTAATTTTACCTAGATAATATACCACTGCCGCAGAAAGTGGGCTTGATGTAATCGCTAACTGAGAGGCAACAGAGGCTGCAGCCATTGGTCTTTCTGGACGAATTTTATTTTTTAGCGCAACATCACCAATAATAGGCATAATAGAATACACGGAATGACCTGTACCAAGCATAAAGGTCATCAAATAAGTAACGATTGGCCCAAGTAACGTAACGCGCTTAGGGTTATTACGCAAAATTCGCTCTGCCACTTGTAACATAAATTTTAACCCACCCGCGGCTTCTAATACGGAAGCACAAGTAACAACCGCTAAGATGATTAGCATTACACTGATAGGCGCTTTCCCTACGGGCATTCGTAATACAAAAACCTCAATGGCAAGACCTATTCCTGAAACAACACCAAGACCAATCCCGCCATAACGGCTACCGATATAAAGCATTAAAAGTAGAAATAAAAATTCTAAATAAAGCATAGTCTATCCCTAAAATGAGTTATAAAAAATTCTACTCACAATAATACTTTATTTACTATTTTCTACAATATGGGAAGAGAAATTATTTAATGAAAAGGCTATCTAAATCAAATTTTACAGAAAAGAGAAAAAATTAAGGCGGTTTAAAAACCGCCTTAACTATAATTATTGATTGTTTTGAACGTAATCAATTGCAGATTGAACTGTCGTAATTTTTTCTGCTTCTTCATCCGGAATTTCAATATCAAATTCTTCTTCTAAAGCCATTACTAATTCAACAGTATCTAAAGAGTCAGCACCTAAATCTTCAACGAATGAAGCTTCTGGTTTTACATCTTCTTCTTTAACACCTAATTGTTCAACAATGATTTTTTTTACGCGTTCTTCAATGCTCATTTGCTTTTTCCTATTTATAGTTAGCCATAAAATAATGGTTTTATAGTGTATTTATTTTTTGCTAAGTTGCAACCTCTTTTTACAAGGTCAAACCACAAATTCTTAATGAAAATACACTTGTTAAAATACGTTAGCTTACTCTGCTAACGCAACAGCCAACGTAAATAATTTACATCGCTACCAATGATTCTAGCATTAAGGCTAGTTTTTGGCTATGTTTTCATTCGATAAATTGCGTTAAATTCAAGATAGATCAAACAAATTTAATGGAATACCTCCACGAAATATTTCTATCTTAAGCCATATACATACCGCCATTAACGTGTAATGTGGTTCCTGTAATATAGCCAGCATCATCAGAGGCTAAAAAAGCCACTGCCTTGGCAATATCTTTTGGCTCGCCTAAACGCCCAGCCGGCACGTTAGCCAACGTCGCTGCTTTTTGTTCTTCGGTTAACGCATCGGTCATATCTGTTGCAATAAAGCCGGGCGCAACAACATTAACCGTAATGCCACGGGAAGCCACTTCTTTTGCTAATGCTTTACTAAAGCCGATAAGCCCCGCTTTTGCCGCGCAATAATTTGATTGTCCGGGGTTACCCATTGAACCAACCACAGAACCGATAGTAATAATACGCCCAAAACGTTTTTTCATCATTGAGCGTAGCATCGCCTTAGAAAGATGGAATACAGAAGTAAGGTTAGTTTGTAAAATATCAAACCATTCTTCCTCTTTCATTCTCATTAATAGGTTATCACGGGTGATCCCAGCGTTATTAACAAGAATATCAATATCACCAAAGTCTGCTTTAATTTTCGCTAATACATCTTCAATAGATTGCTGATCTGCAACATTTAAAACTAAACCTTTACCTTTCTCACCTAAGTAAGCTGAAATACTTTCCGCTCCTTTTTCAGAGGTCGCTGTACCAATCACAAAAGCACCTTTAGCACTTAACTCTTCGGCAATTGCACGACCAATGCCACGGGTTGCTCCTGTTACTAACGCAATTTTACCTTGCATAATGTTTCTCCTAATTTTTAGGCTTCAGTTAATAAAGTGTGCGCCTTTTCTAATGAGGCAAGATCATTTACCGCAACAGCCGTTAATTCTTTCACAATACGACTCGTTAATCCTGTTAATACTTTATTCGGTCCGATTTCAAGTAATACTTCAATGCCATTCTGTGCCATTGCTTCTACGCTTTCAGTCCAACGTACAGGGCTATATAGCTGGCGAACAAGTGCGGTGCGAATTTCGTGACTTTTTTCTTCTGCTTTTACATCAACATTGTTAATCACCGCAATTTCAGGCGTTTTGATGGCAATGCTTTCTAAAGAGACTGCTAATTGATCGGCGGCGGGTTTCATTAATGCACAATGAGATGGTACGCTTACTGCAAGTGGTAAAGCACGTTTTGCGCCCGCTTCTTTACAAGCCGCTGCGGCTCGTTCTACTGCAGCTTTTGCACCGGCAATTACCACTTGTCCCGGTGAATTAAAGTTCACCGCTGAAACCACTTCACCCTGCTCTGCCTCTTTACAGGCTTTAATGATTGATTCATTATCTAAGCCAATAATGGCATACATTGCCCCAGTTCCCTCTGGCACGGCTTGCTGCATTAATTTTCCACGTAACTCAACTAATTGGATAGCATCTTGAAAATCAATTACGCCAGCACAGACTAAGGCTGAATATTCACCTAAGCTATGCCCCGCCATAACAGCAGGCACTAACTGTGGATATTGCTGTTGCCATACTCGATAAATTGCAACAGATGCCGCTAAAAGAGCGGGTTGAGTTTGCCACGTTTTATTTAATTCTTCAGCGGGTCCTTGTTGGACTAATTGCCATAAATCATAGCCAAGTACCTCTGAAGCTTGCTTAAAGGTTTGTTCTACAACAGGAAATTGCTCAGCTAATTCCGCTAACATTCCCACTGTTTGTGATCCTTGTCCGGGGAAAACCATTGCAAATTTTTTCATTCTTATATCCTATTTTTGAAATTGAGTTGCTATTCTAGCAGATAAAGTTAAAAACGAACTAAGGCTGATCCCCAAGTCCAACCACCACCAAAGGCTTCTAATAAAAGTAATTGACCGCGCTGAATACGCCCATCGCGCACTGCTTCATCTAGCGCGGTAGGAACGGTTGCGGCACTGGTATTACCATAGCGATCAAGGGTAATAACCACTTGTGCCATATCCATTTCTAGTTTTTTCGCGGTGGCACTAATAATGCGTAAGTTTGCTTGATGTGGCACTAACCAATCCAGATCTTTTTTACCTAAGTTATTGAAAGAAAGGGTTTCTTCCACCACGTTAGATAATTGACTTACTGCTAGTTTAAAGGTCGCATTGCCTTGCATTGAAATATAACCAGACTGCTCATTACCACGTTGCGCCTGCGGTAAGACGAGCATATCTTCTGTATCTGGTGAAGCGTGTAGATGGGTAGAAATAATTCCCGCTTTTTCGCTTGCTTCCAAAATCACAGCCCCTGCCCCATCACCGAATAGCACCACAGTACTACGATCTGTTTCATCAAGATGGCGAGAATTTAGATCTGCACCAAGCACCAAGGCTTTTTTTACCTGTCCGTTACGCACAAATTGATCAGCAACAGAAAGCGCATAAATAAAGCCTGTACAAGCTGCTGCGACATCAAATGCAATCGCATCTTTAATTCCTAATAAGCCTTGTATTTGACAGGCGGCACTTGGATAAGAATGAGAATTTGTCGTTGTCCCCACCACAATCAGATCAATTTCTTGTGGATCAAGATTTGCCATTGCCAAAGCATTTTTTGCTGCTGCTGCGCCCATTGTTGCAACAGTTTCATTCTCACCAGCTATGCGACGTTCTTTAATACCTGAACGAGTCGTAATCCATTCGTCCGAGGTATCCACCATTTTTTCTAAATCCGCATTTGTTCTCACTTGCTCTGGTGCATAGCTACCAGTGGCTAAAATTCTACTATACATAATAATTTCAAATAATTAATGTTCACTAACGAGGAAAGCCCGCTGAAAAAAAAAGTGTATTAAAAGTGCGGTCTGTTTTTTGCACATTTTTACTAAAACACCGTTTATCCTATCAGCTTGACAGAATAATCATCTCCGAGATTACTTTTCTAACCCTGCCAAAATTTTTTCTGGAAGGTTATACCTTGCTTGCTGTGCGGCATCAAGGATTGCATAAGCAAAACCATCAATATTTGCACTACCGTGGCTTTTTACAACCACGGCAGTTAAACCGATTAAGGTTGCACCGTTATATTGATCAGGATTAATTTGTCTTAATCGCTGAAAACTTCCTTTTAATAAAAAAGTTTTGACGAACCAACGCCCAATAAATTTACAAATATGATTTGTTTTATTCAATGTTGAATGCCCTTTGAATAAAGAAATCACATTCTTCGCTGCACCCTCTAAGGTTTTGAGCGCAATATTACCCGCAAAACCATCATTTACGATAACATCTGCTTTACCATTAAGTAATAAATCCCCTTCAATAAATCCGATATAATTTAACGCCGGATTTTGCTTCAACAGGGTGGCGGCCTCACGAATAGACTTATGCCCTTTAATTTCTTCAATACCAATATTCAATAACGCAATACGGGGATAAACCAATCCAAGACAACTTTCCGCAAAAATTGCACCCATTAAGGCAAACTGATAAAGATTCTGTGCAGAACAATCAATATTTGCCCCTAAATCTAACATCACACTGCGATCGCCATTAATCGTAGGAATAAGTGAAACGAGTGCTGGGCGCTCGATTCCTTTAAGCGGTTGCAATAAAATTTTTGCTAAGCCCATTAATGCCCCAGTATTCCCTGCACTGACACAAGCCTGTGCCTCACCTTTCTGCACGGCCTCAATGGCTAAACGCATTGACGTCCCTTTACTATGACGCAAGGCATAAGATAAATCTTGGCTATTATCAATAACCTTAGTGCAGTGGCAAACTTTAATTCGTTCTTGCAAAGATGAAGAGAGGTTTTCTAATAAAGGAAGAATTTGTTGGCTATCGCCAAATAATAAAACAGAAAGCATTGGATCTTGCTCCAACGCTTTTATTGATGCGGGGATAGTAACACGGGGACCAATGTCCCCGCCCATCACATCTAACGCAAGGGTTAGACGGCTCAAGTCAATACCTTATAGAAAAGGAATTACTTGTTGATCACTTTACGGCCACGGTAATAACCGTCAGCGGTAACGTGATGACGTAAATGAGTTTCGCCACTTGCTTTATCTACTGATACTGCAGCAGTAGTTAAGGCATCATGTGAACGACGCATATCACGACGTGAACGAGATTTTTTATTTTGTTGAACAGCCATTGGCTATACTCCTAAATTTACTTTTGCTTTAAACTAGCTAATACAGCGAACGGGTTCGGTTTTTTTGCCAACTCTTCAGGCAATGTTCCAAAAACCTGTTCAGCCACGGACACTTCACAGTGTTCAGATGAATGCATCGGCACAATCGGCAGACATAACATAAGTTCATCTTCAATCGTTGCCAATAAATCTATTTCACCAAATTCGTTAAGTTCTATTGGTTCATAAATGTCTGGTAACGCATCAGCTTGATCCAAATGAGAAACAGGGCTATATGCAAATTCAGTTTCTAAAAGCTGATTAAAAGGTTCTCCACAGCGCTGACAAGTAAGTGCCACCTCAACGCGTGCGTTGCCCTTCATAACAACTAATTTTTGTGGATCAATGAAAAATGATAATGTTACCTGTGCATCGCTGAGCACTTTATCTACTGATTCAGCCAGACGGCAAAGTTGCTTGATCGCATAATAACCATCATAATCCAACCTACGTTGCGCATCTCTTACTGGATCAGTTGTAAGGGGTAATTTTACCTTTTGCATAGGGCGTGAATATTACCTTTTGATGTGCAAATAGTCAAAGGAAATTATAATTTTTTATGTGAAAAAGCCAAATTTCCTTTTTATCAGATTGACGTTAATTTTTCTAAAGAGAGAAATTCCGCTTGCGGAAAATGTTTTTGCAAATAATTTTGCAAATATTGTGCCGTTTCCTTGTTAATCATTTCATCACCTAATGGATAGCGATTATAAATTAATCCTTTTACTTCAATATGATACTGTTTACAGGCTAACAAGCTGAGTAAGGTGTGATTAATGCTACCTAATTTCCCTGAAGTAACAAGGATAAGGGGATATTGTTGCTGGGCAATATAATCCAATGTGGTATGTTGATCATCATAAGGCACACACAAGCCCCCAGCACCTTCCAGTAAAACATAATCATAACGGCTTGCTAGTTCATCTGTGGCTTGACGGATAAGTGCGGTAGAAATTTTTCGATTTTCTAGCTGTGCTGCTAAATGCGGCGAACAAGGGTAAGAAAATAAATAAGGACAAGTCAGCCCTTGCTTATCTTCTGGCAATAAGCCTATGCCTTGTAATTTACGATGCTGTATGATGTCTTCTGAAACGTCTTCACAGCCCGTTTGGATCATTTTCTGCGTAATCACAGAAGCCCCTTGGTCAGCGAGCTTTTTCGCATACCAACCTGTAGCAATGGTTTTGCCCACATCCGTATCAATCCCAGAGATGAATAATACTTGCCCTGCCATTTTATTCCTCTTACGTTAATTTTTCTGCCAAAATAAAAAGTGGCTGATAATTCAACCGCACTTGCCCTTGCGTATTTTGATATTGCGCGTTGTAATCTGCAATAAATTGTTGTAAGCGCCCTTTTGTCCAGCCCCCTTGTCCTGTCGCTGTTACACCAGTCACTTTGAGATGTTGCAAGACCGCCAACGGACTAGCAAAATAAAGCGGAATCGCTTGCTCAAACAGCGCTTTGATTTCAAATCTAGCACTCAACCATTGTTGCCACTGCGATAGATCAGGATAGTCCAAACCAATTCCCGTCAAAGCACGAATTTCTGCTAAATTTTTCGGTGCAAAAGTGCTAATAAGCAAAATGCCTTTTTCACGTAATAAATCGGCACATTTATTGACGAACGCTTGCGGATCGGCAAACCATTGTACTGCTGATGCTGAAGCGATCAGATCATAATCGGTAGGAAAGGGATAAATTTCTCCATCTCCTTGATAAAAAACAAAATTATCTTGTGGGAATAATGTATCAAGTTGATTTTTTACATCACATAAATCGTTAAACGCCCAAGATTTTACTTGTAAATGTTGTGCCAAAAGTTGGCTAAAATGCCCTGTTCCACAACCAATTTCTAACACCTGTGAAAACGTAGTGCGACCCGTTTGCAATAAAAGTTGCAACAGTTGTTGATTAATTTGCTGTTGTGCTTTAGCTTGACTGTCGTAGCTGTGTAAAGCTTGGCTAAAGCATTGCGCAACACGAGATTTATCCACCACGTTCATTAAAATAACTCAGTCCAAGTGTGAAATTGTGCAAAGGGATAGTGAGGCAATGGCATTGTTTGCAAGACAAATTCTGTGGAATTTTGCACCGCACTCGGTTGTGCGGTATTGCCTGTCTTTTCACTCATATAAGTTTGCCAATAAACACGCTGATTCGGACTAGGAAAAATGCGATCTCTCTCACCAATAATGGCGCGTGTCCAATCAATAGTGTCTCCCTTATCCTGTTGAATATATTGATAAAGTTCGCCTAATTCTGACCGCACTTGTTGCCAATCACGTTGTCCTTCTAATTGACAATATTGCTCAAATGTAGCGCTATCACCGCACATTCTGCGTTGAAATTTCGCTAAATGGCGTTCATCTAGCTGTTCCAGTGTACCGATAAATACGGCTTGCGGAATGCCCATTATATCATCACAAGGTTTGCCTGTGCCGTTTATTGCGGTGGCACTCGTAAGAGGCATTTGTCCTAGCACTTGATTTGCCACCCACACGCCCATTGACCAAGCCACGACTCGGATCTGTGCATAATGAGAAAGATCAAAATGAAAATTCAGATCTTGATAGTCATAGCACAGTAATAAATCCGTTTTTTCTGGTAACACCAAGTGAGAAACGGCGCTGGCTGGCGTTCCCCAACCGGCAAAATAGAGGATTAAATTCGGGCTATGTTCTGCGCCTTTGATCAATTCTGTTTGCATTGTTATTACTCAAATTTTACTAAGGTTGTGAGAAAAGCGTTCACGTCTTGTTCTGTCATATCTGCGGTTAAAGATAAGCGAATACGCGATGTGCCTTTAGGCACTGTAGGTGGTCGGATTGGCAAACAATAATAGCCTTGCTCTTGTAACGCAAGTGCCGTTACCACTGTTTTTTCATTATCGCCAATAATATAAGGAATGATACAGCTTTCACTAACAAGAGACTGGGCCAAATTCTGCTCAAAAAACGACCGCACTTTTTCACTTAACTTTTGTAAATGCTGGCGTCGTTGGGTAAAGTGCGGAAGTTTTTCAAATAAAAATGTCGTCCACGCTACACACAGCGGAGGCAGAGCAGTAGAAAAAATCAATGGTCGCATTTTATTTATTAAATATGCTTTAATCAATTCATCGCACACCACATAAGCGCCCATTGAAGCTAAAGCCTTACCAAAAGTGCCAACTAAAAAATCAATCTCTTGAATACAGCCTTGCTGTTCAGCGATACCTAGCCCTGTTTTGCCGTAAGCACCAATAGCGTGGGCTTCGTCCACATATAATAAGACATTGCCAAAGCGTTGCTTGAGAGCCACGAGCTGAGGCAAATCCACCACATCACCGTCCATACTAAATACACTTTCGGTAACAATGATCATTCGTTGATATTGGTTCTGATGCTTACCTAATAGGGTTTCTAAATGGGTAAAATCATTATGTCGATAGCGTACAAAATCCGCTTCACTCAAACGAATGCCATCAATAATACTGGCGTGAACCAGTTTATCCGCTAAAATTAACGTTTTTTTATTCGCCACCGCAGGCAAAATACCGATGTTAGCGTGATAGCCACTATTAAACAGTAAGCACGCCTCTCGCCCAAAACATCGCGCCATTAGACTTTCTAATTGTTGATAAACCGCAAAAGATCCCGTTAATAAACGGGAAGATGAAGAAGTAAAGTGCGGTAATTTTTCGCCGTATTTTTGTAAAAATTCGGTTTTTAATGCCTCATCATTGGCAAGACCTAAATAATCATTAGAAGACATATTGAGCATTAAGCGCCCATCTTTTTCGATCATTTTGCCTTGATGATCTAACTGCGGAAGCTGACGAAACTGCCCAGCCGCCTTGAGTTCAGCCAAGGTTTGTGCAAAATCAGCGAGATGATTATTCATTGTAAACCTCTTTAACTACAGACAATAAGCCTTGCGTGAGCTGGCTAAGTTGCGTTGGCGAAATAATAAAAGGTGGCATAATATACACCAAATGCCCAAAAGGACGTAACCAAATGCCTTTTTCAACAAATTTTGGCTGTAATACGGCTAAATCCACAGGGGATTTCATTTCTAACACCCCAATGGCCCCTAATACACGAACGTCTTTCACCGATTGAAAATCTTTCGCTACCGCAAGCTCTGTTTTTAATTGTTGTTCAATGGCTTTAACCTTGCCTTGCCAATCACTTTCTAATAATAAATCAATGGATGCACTGGCAATGGCGCAAGCAAGTGGATTCCCCATAAACGTTGGCCCGTGCATAAAGCATTTTGCTTCGCCATCACAAATGGTTTGTGCAATATGCGCGGTGGTTACCGTTGCAGAAAGTGTTAAATAACCGCCCGTTAAGGCTTTGCCTAAGCACATAATATCCGGTTTAATGGCAGTATAGTCGGTGGCAAACAGCTTGCCCGTGCGTCCAAATCCTGTGGCGATTTCATCAAAAATCAGCAATACGCCATATTCATCACACAACGCCCGTGCTTTTTCTAAATAGGTGGGCGAATAAAAATACATTCCGCCAGCGCCTTGTACAATCGGCTCTAAAATTAAGGCAGCAATTTCACCGCTCTTTTCTGCAAGTAACGCTTTAAGCGGTTGAATATCCGCTTCTTGCCATTGTCCATCAAAGGGAGTTTTAGGTTGCGGTAAAAAATATTGCACGGGCAAGCCTTTAGCGAACAGGCTGTGCATTCCCGTAACAGGATCACACACTGACATTGCGTGCCAAGTATCGCCGTGATAGCCCGAACGTATCGTGGCAAATTTATATCGTCCAGTTTCACCTTTTGCTTGCTGATATTGCACCGCCATTTTCATCGCGACTTCAACCGCGACAGAACCACTATCTGCAAAAAAAATTTTATCCAGTCCTTCAGGCAATAATTTCACCAAGCGTTGTGCTAATTCTCCCGCAGGATCGTGAGTCAATCCGCCAAACATAATATGGCTCATTTTGTCTAACTGGGCTTTCGCCGCTTGATTCAATTTGGGGTGATTATAACCGTGTAATGCCGCCCACCAAGAGGACATTCCATCAATCAAGGTGTTGCCATTTTTTAATGTGATTTCCACCCCGTCAGCACGTTCCACCGCAAAAATAGGCGCATCGCTATTTATTGATGAATAAGGATGCCAGATATGATTTTTATCAATATTAAGAAGGGATTGTTCTTGCATTTTTATCCTATTATTCCAGCAAATTTTAGGGGGAACGATGTACTCGCCCGTATTTCATATCATTTTTCTGTAGGGACGGACCTGTGTGTCCGTCCGTATAATCATTAATTTTTCGGGCAGACACATAGGTCTGCCCCTACACCAATTATAATAGAGGAGGAACATTACTATTTTTAATCTATTATTCCAGAAAATTTTAGGGGGAACGATGTATTCGCCCGTATCTCATATCATTTTTCTGTAGGGACGGACCTATGTGTCCGTCCGTATAATCATTAATGTTTCGGGCAGACACATAGGTCTACCCCTACACCAATTATAATAGAGGACGAACATTACTATTTTTAATCTATTATTCCAACCTATTCTAGAAAACGATATATTCGCCTGTATTTCATATCATTTTTCTGTAGGGACGGACCTGTGTGTCCGTCCGTAATCATTAATGTTTCGGGCAGACACACGAGTCTGCCCCTACACCAATTATAATAGAGAACGAACATTACTATTTTTAATCTATTATTCCAACCTATTCTAGAAAACGATGTATTCGCCCGCATCTCGTATCATTTTTCTGTAGGGACGGACCTATGTGTCCATCCGTATAATCATTAATGTTTCGGGCAGACACATAAATCTGCCCCTACAGACATATAATCGAAAATGAACACTACCCCTATTCCCACGAGAAATCAAGGCAAATTCTGCATATCATTGCACAAGTAGGATAAGTTGATATAATCCCCTTTCCATTTTAACAAAGGAAAACGTTATGACAGTAAAAACGCAAATGCCTTTAACTTATTGGCAACGTGCAAAAGTGGCATTTCAATATCTGATGCCGCAGCTTTATTTAACTCAACTTGCGGGTTGGTTTGCTAAACAACGCTGGGGAGTTGTTACCCATTTTGTCATCAAATTATTTGCTAAAAAATATCAAGTCAATATGCAAGAGGCCGCAAAACCTCACTTTAATGATTATGCGACGTTCAATGAATTTTTTATCCGTCCCTTAGCAGAAGGTGCAAGAAAAATTGATGAAAATTCTACCGCACTTTGTTTACCTGCGGACGGCAGAATCAGCCAATTAGGACACATTGACGACAATCGTTTATTACAAGCTAAAGGGCATAATTTTCATTTAGAGGATCTATTAGCGAATGATGACGAATTAGTCCAGACCTTTAAAAATGGTGAATTCGCCACTATCTATCTTTCACCGAGAGATTATCACCGTGTACATATGCCTTGTGATGGTACATTACGCAAAATGATTTATGTTCCGGGTGCGCTTTTTTCAGTAAATCCATTTTTAGCCGAGCATATACCAAATCTATTTGCACGTAATGAGCGTGTCATTTGTCTTTTTGATACAGAGTTTGGGCAAATGGTACAAATTTTAGTTGGTGCGACCATCACGGCGAGCATTAGCACGCAATGGGCTGGCATTATTAATCCTCCACGCTCAAATGAAGTGAAAGTTTGGACCTATGAGGGTGAAAATGCGGTAAAACTGCACAAAGGACAAGAAATGGGGGCTTTCCAACTTGGTTCTACGGTAATTAACTTATTCCAACAAAATCAAGTGAAATTAGCCGAGCAATTAGCCGTTGATACACCAGTCCATATGGGTGAAGTCTTAGCCTACAAACAGTAATTTATTTAATAAAAAGGAAAAAACAATGTCAGAACAATTTTTTAATCAAGTCTCTTTAGATGATATCTCAGCAAAAGGTAGCTATGGTATCGGTTTACAAATCGGTCAACAATTAGTAGAAAGTAAATTAGCGGTTAAGCCTGAAGCCGTTGCCAAAGGGATTTTCGATGTGTTAAATCAAAATCCACCTGCAATTGATTTAAACGAAGTAACTCAAGCCTTACAACAACTTCAACAACAAGCTGCCGAGGCGGCGAAAGCACAATTCAAACAAATTGAAGAAGCAGGCAAAGCCTATCTTGCGGAAAATGCCAAAAAAGAGGGCGTGCAAGTAACAGATTCAGGCTTACAATATGAAATCTTAATTGAAGGCAATGGCAAGATCCCAAGTAAACAAGATCAAGTACGCGTTCATTACACAGGTACCCTTACTGATGGCACTGTTTTTGACAGCTCTGTACAACGCGGTCAGCCGGCGGAATTCCCTGTAAGTGGTGTGATTGCAGGTTGGGTTGAAGCCCTTTCAATGATGCCAGTAGGCTCAAAATGGAAACTCACTATTCCACACAACCTTGCCTACGGTGAACGCGGTGCTGGTGCGTCAATCCCACCATTTAGCACCCTTGTTTTTGAAGTGGAATTGTTAGATATTCTTTAATTGATCTTCTCCGTAAAAAAGACCTAGCTAATGGCTAGGTCTTTTTTTCAATTAGAAAAATGCGTGGAAAAACAACCGCACTTTGTTTTTATGCACTCACTACTAGAATAGTTCTTGTTGTTCAGAGGATTTCACTCCACCATTTAAACGCTCTAATAATTCAGGTGACACATAATAGCCACGTTCTTTCACATAAGTACGTTTGGGTTCTGTGCCTTTAATAAAATATTCGTTACGCCCATCGCCATTAGAAAGCAATCCAGATTCCGTATCAATACGTGCTTCTATAATATTTTGTGGAAGTGGAAGAATGCGCTCAGGTACATCTTTCAAGCTTGTTTTCATATAATCAATCCACGCAGGCATTGCTGTTTGTGCGCCAGCTTCGCCTTTTCCTAAATTACGTTTATTATCATCAAAGCCAACATAAACCGCCGTGGTGATATTTGCCCCAAAACCAGCATACCAAGCCACTTTTGAATTATTGGTAGTCCCTGTTTTTCCGCCAATATCCGAACGCTTAATTTGATTTGCCATTCGCCAGCTGGTTCCTTTCCAACCTAAGCCTTGTTCACCATAAATTGCGGTGTTCAACGCACTACGAATTAAGAACGCCAGTTCACCACTAATGACGCGAGGGGCATACTGCACTTGGGCATTAGCTTTTTTATCTTGTGCCATAAAATCAAGTGCATTTTCATCTAACTTTTTATTTTGACGATCAAGTTCTGGAATATCGTTAGGCTGCTCATCTTGATCTAGTTCTTCACCATTGGTGCTGCTATCCGTGGCGGCTAAATTATCTGGTTTTTCTAAATCAAGGTTTTTAAAACCATCTAATTTTTCAGTTTCCCCATAAATCACAGGAATATTATCACAGCTTACACACGCAATTTGTGGGTTCGCAATAAACAGTTCTTTGCCGTTATTATCTAGGATTTTTTCGATAAGGTAAGGATTTACCAAGAACCCCCCATTATCAAACACGGCATAAGCACGCGCCATTTCAAGTGGGGTGAATGACGCTGCACCTAAAGCCAAGGCTTCACTGGCAAAATATTGATCGCGTTGGAAACCAAAGCGTTGTAGGAAATCCGCAGTAAACTCAATGCCTGCCATTTGGATTGCTCGGATCGCAATCATATTTTTGGATTGCCCTAGCCCCACGCGCAAGCGCATTGGCCCATCATAGCGGTTTGGTGAATTCTTCGGTGTCCACACGTTTTGCCCCGGTTTTTTGATCACGATCGGGGAATCTTGTAGCACACTTGATAAGGTTAGCCCTTTTTCTAAGGCGGCTGCATAGATAAAAGGTTTGATAGATGATCCCACTTGCACTAAAGATTGAGTGGCACGGTTAAATTTGCTTTGTTCAAAGCTAAAGCCACCGACTAATGCTTCAATCGCGCCATTATCACTATTGAGAGAAACCAACGCGGAATTGACTTCTGGGAGTTGGGAAAGTTGCCATTCTCCATTACCACGTTGGCGCAACCAAATTTGTTCACCTGCTTTTGGCTGTTTTTTACCCGCCCAGCGCATTGCGTTTGGCGAAAGGGTTAGGCTGCTGCCATCGTCTAATAACACTTTTGTGCCAGCTTTACTATTTTCCAATACCGCAGCAGGTACGAGAGGGGCTGAATCAGGTAATTTTTTTAGGGCGTCGATAATTTTATCTTCGTCCCACGCGCTTTCCTCTTTTTTCCATAACACCGTTGCACCACGATAACCGTGACGCATATCATAGGCGAGCAAATTATCACGCACTGCTTTTTGTGCTTCTGCCTGATCAGCAGAAAGCACCGTCGTATAAACTTTATAGCCGCTGGTATAGGCATTTTCTTCACCAAAGCGTTTCACCATTTCTTGACGAACCATTTCAGTAACATAATCCGCTTTAAAATCTAATTGTGCGCCGTGATAGCTTGCCACAATCGGTTCGTTAATCGCTTCATCATATTCTGCTTGGTTGATATATTTCATCTCTAACATTCGTCCAAGCACCACGTTTCGGCGTGCGGTGGCTCGTTTAAGCGAATAGAGAGGATTCATTGTGGAGGGCGCTTTTGGTAATCCTGCAATGACCGCCATTTCTGACAAAGTAAGTTGATCGAGCGATTTGCCGAAATAGGTTTTTGCCGCCGCAGCAACACCATAAGCACGGTAGCCAAGATAAATCTTATTCAGATAAAGCGCCAAAATTTCATCTTTGCTTAGGGTGTTTTCAATTTCGATCGCCAAAATGGCTTCTTTTGCTTTACGCACGATGTTTTTTTCTGGCGTTAAAAAGAAATTTCGTGCAAGCTGTTGAGTAATAGTACTTGCACCTTGGGAAGCCCCCCCTTTCATCACCGCGACACTAATTGCACGCGCAATCCCCACAGGGTCTAAACCGTGATGTTCATAAAAACGGCTATCTTCTGTTGCCAATACGGCATCAATTAATTTTTTTGGCACTTCATTCAGTTTCACAGGAATACGGCGCTGTTCTCCCACTTCACCAATGAGCTTGCCATCAGCCGTATAAATCTGCATCGGCTGTTGTAATTCCACCGTTTTTAGGGAATCTACACTCGGCAAGCTTGATTTTAATTGAACATAAAAAATTCCTGCGACAACACAGCCTAAAATAATGATTGTCAGCAAGCTACTTAAAATTAATTTTGCGATCCGCATCGTAAAATTCTCTCTTCATTCGTGCAAAATTGAAAAAAATCAGAAAAACTAAAACCCGAAATTTTAGCTTAACTACTTCCTTAAAACGTAAGTATAAAGTTTAGTCAAAGAAATCCAAAGCTAAAAGTGCATTTAAAATGAATATTAGGTAGAAAGAATGAGGAAAATAACGCATTGCGCCGCACAAAAACAACAAGTGGGTGTATGGAAAAAGGGCGAAAATTACCAATGTGTTTGGTTTGATGAAACCAATCAAGTGCAGTGTTGCACGCTATCCTCACCAATTTCGTTACCACAGCTTGCGCGACATATGCCATCATCAAGTCGCCATTCCTTGAAAACAATGAGGTTTATTACCGCAATCTCACCACAATACACGTGGATACAAACTCTGTTATTACCACAAATTTTAACGGCCGCAGAATGTGAGCAACAATGCCGATTTTTATTCTCACAAGCCTTGCCTCTTCCTATTGAAGAAATTTGGTTTGATTATCAATTAGAAACGCTCAAACAGGGCGTGAAACTGAGTATTGTTGCGATAAAAAAACAAACCGCCTTGGATTATCTAAACGCTTACGCCCCTTTGCCCATTCAAGTGCTGGATTGCTGTATTCACGCTATTATCCGAGCATTTCACTACCTGACGGGGATTGGCACGGAAAGTCAGGTACTTTTTCTTTACCAAGATGAGCAATACACCTTTGCCATTCAACCCAACGCGCCCGCAATGCAATTTATGCAACATATTGATAAAAATCTCCCCGCACTTGCTGAAATGTTCTGCCAACGTTATTCCTTTCAGCCTGAACAAATTTATGTCTATTGCGGTGATGTACAAGCCCAACCCTTACCTAGCCAATGGCAGACCGTCGAAACCCATTTGCCTTTTATCGCGTTAGGTAATGCGTTATGGCAACAAGAAGGAGCAGGGAATGGCGATTAATTTACTACCGTGGCGATTGGCGACTCATCATAAGAATGTAAAAAAATTGCTGATTCGGGCAGGCATTTGCTTAGCCATTAGCCTTGCTGGTCAGATTATGATGCGCCACGTTTTGCACGCAGAGCAAGCCATCGCACCACAAAAAAATGAGCAATATGAAAGCCTCTCACAGCGTTTAGCCGAAACCATTGAACAAATTAATGCGTTAAGGCAAAACTATGTTTCTCAACAAGAACAACAACCTTTGCCAGCACAAAGCATTCTTCAATTTTTAAACTGGCTTGCGGCGCTTCCTTTGCAACAAGGGGAATTAAATGAAGTGTCACTGACACAACAAAAATTATTACTCAGCGGTTTTACGGAAAATCAGCAAGAATTTGAACAATTACAGCAACGTATTACGCAATTAGAACAATTTAACCACTCACAACTTACCCAATTTCAGCCCACGGGTTCACAACTGACGTTTGAATTTCAATTAAGCAATGAACAAGATGACGATGCTACTTTTTAACAATCCGCATAATTTACTTGGCAAGTTCGCCCAACTTTCCGCCTTCAAGCAATATGCCATATTGCTCATTTGCACCTTTTTGCCGTTATTTTTCTTGGTGATCGAATATCAGCAAGCCCAACAGCAAAATGCGCAAACCGCACGTCAAATTGTGCAATTAACGCAAGATTTGGATCATCAAAAACAAATTTTAAGTTCATTACAGCAAAGTAAACAACGCTCCTTTACCCCCGAACTCACACGCGATATCGCTGAAATAAACCAAGCACTACGCCCACAGGATTTTCAATTACAAGTCAAAAATAGCCAGTGGCATTTTTACCAAGCCCCTTATTTAACAATGCAGTTGGCTGGCAAATTTGAGCATTTACGCCAATTTTTGACCGCACTTTTAGATCGCACGCCACAGCTCAATGTATTACAACTTCACATTTACAAAACACAAGAAAATCCATTCTCACAACGTTCACTCATCACTGAGGTTCGCTTTAAACTTTCTTTATATAAGGATAAGCAATGAAAAAATCGTTTCTTTTTTTGATCCTGTTCAATGCCTTTTTTTCTGCGCAAGCACAGGATCCCTTTGATCATACTCAACGTAAAACACAAACGAAAGTTATCAATCAAGCAAATTCTGCACACTGCCCTAGTCATCAAAAAGTCTTAGCGGAAAATTCCTCTTTCCAGCAACTTAAGTTAGTCGGCATTATTCAGTTACCAGAACATTTCAACGCCATTTTTAGTCATCAACATCAACAAATTATCTTTGTTAAAAACCAAGATGTGATCGCTCAAGAAAGATTACAGATTACGGAAATCTCACCACAGCAAATTACACTTTTTGACTGTACGCAATCACAAGTTGTTTATCTAACCTTTTAGGAGAGAAAAATGCGATTATTAAAGTGCGGTGCATTTTTTCTGAGTTTTTCATTGCTTGCCTCAGCAAGCGAAAAAACCGATGAAACCTTTTCAATTCGCTTACAGCAAGCCCCTTTGGTACATACCGTGCAACAACTCGCGGCACAACAAAACGTGAATTTAGTGATCGATGATGAATTGCAAGGCTCGATTTCGTTACAACTGCAACAAACAACGCTTGCGCAATTTCTGCAAGTGGTGGCTAAAATTAAACAACTCCAATTTTGGCAGGAAAATGGCGTTTATTATTTGAGCAAAGCCACACCACATTCTTCATCAGAAAGTGCCAATCCCCTTCCCATTGAATTTGTCGATACATTGCCCGAAATGAGCGCCCCCGTGTTGCCCTCGCTATCCACAATGACGATAAAATTACACTATGCTAAAGCTTCTGAAATGATGAAAACACTGACTTCAGGCAGTGGTTCATTGCTTTCTGCAAATGGCAGTATAAGCTTTGACGATCGTAGCAACCTCTTGATCATTAAAGATGAAAAAGCAATATTGAAACAAATTAAAGGGATAGTAACGGAAATGGATAAACCCATTGAGCAAATCGCTATTGAAGCGCGTATTGTTACCATTAGCGATGAAAGCCTGAAAGAACTTGGCGTGCGTTGGGGGATTTTCACGCCGACAGAGGCAAGCCATAAAGTGAGTGGTAGTCTGAATGCGAATGGCTTTACCAATATTACGGATAATCTTAATGTGAATTTTGCCACCACGAATACGCCCGCCGGCTCAGTGGCACTGCAAATTGCCAAAATTAATGGACGATTGCTTGATTTAGAATTAACTGCGTTGGAGCGCGAAAATAGCGTGGAAATCATCGCTAGCCCAAGTTTGCTTACAACGAATAAGAAAAGCGCTAGCATCAAGCAAGGGACGGAAATCCCTTATGTGGTGAATAATAGTAAAAATGATAGCCAGACCATTGAGTTTCGCGAAGCCGTGCTAGGATTAGACGTTACCCCTCATTTATCAAAAGATAACGGCATTTTACTGGATTTAGTCGTCAGTCAAAATGCGCCGGGGCGGCGTGTTGCTTACGGTGAAAACGAAGTGATTGCCATTGATAAGCAAGAAATTAACACGCAAGTCTTTGCCCAAGATGGGGAAACCATTGTGTTAGGGGGTATTTTCCACGACACCATTACCAAAGCCTTAGATAAAGTGCCTGTGCTAGGTGATATTCCCGTAATTAAACGTTTATTCAGTAAAGAAGTGGAACGTCATCAAAAACGGGAACTGGTTATTTTCGTTACACCACATTTGATCAAAAAAGGGCAACGCGCAGAAAAACCAAGTGCGGTGAA
This sequence comes from Avibacterium sp. 21-599, assembly GCF_026226765.1. Taxonomy (NCBI): domain Bacteria; kingdom Pseudomonadati; phylum Pseudomonadota; class Gammaproteobacteria; order Pasteurellales; family Pasteurellaceae; genus Avibacterium; species Avibacterium sp. 21-599. The sequence continues at coordinate 399,831 of NZ_JAKKOB010000002.1, read as the reverse complement.
AAATCCACCAAAAAATCACCGCACTTCGCCATCTTCTTTGAAAATTTCGTCCAAATCTCGCAAATAAATTTATTTTGACGGTTGAAAAAGGTAGGCATTTATTGCGATAATCGCACTTATTTTTTGGGTGATCTTTTCCAACCATATTTCTTTTTATGGTTGTCTTTTTATTTGTCGTTAAGATCAATTATTTTAAATTTTATTAAAGAAGAACAACGAGAAATGGCAGAAAAACGTAATATTTTCTTAGTAGGTCCAATGGGCGCGGGAAAAAGCACTATTGGTCGTCAATTGGCGCAAATGTTAGGAATGGATTTTATTGATACCGATGCGGAAATTGAACAACGTGCCGGTGCTGACATTAGCTGGATTTTTGATGTTGAAGGCGAAGAAGGTTTCCGCAAGCGCGAAGAACGTATTATTAATGAATTAACACAAAAACAAGGCATTGTGCTTTCCACAGGTGGCGGAGCGGTAATGTCAAAAGAAAACCGCAACCATCTTTCTGCGCGTGGCATTGTGATCTATTTAGAAACCACCGTAGAAAAACAATTTCAACGTACGCAACGCGATAAAAAACGTCCGTTACTACAAGATGTAGAAGATCCACGCCAAGTGCTTGAGGAACTTTCAAAAATTCGTAATCCGCTGTATCAAGAAGTGGCGGATATTACCTTACCCACTGATGATCAAAGTGCCAAAGTAATGGCAAATCAAATCGTTGATTTAATTGAAAATATCAACGGCTAATTAAGCAAAAGGAAAAAATGATGTTGTGCGTAAATGTTGAATTAAAAGAACGTCGTTATCCTATTTATATCGGCGCTGGCTTGCTCTCCGATCCTAGTGTTTATCCCCTAAAAGCAGGCGATAAAGTGATGCTTGTGAGTAATCCAACCATTGCACAACATTATCTTGTTCCAGTCACAGAAACATTAACTCAGCTTGGTTGCCAAGTTGATCACGTATTGTTACCCGATGGTGAGCAATATAAAAATCTTGAATCGCTCAATCTGATCTTCACTGCATTATTAGAAAAAAATCACGGTCGCGACACGACTTTGATTGCGTTAGGTGGCGGGGTGATTGGCGATGTCGTGGGGTATGCTGCAGCCAGTTATCAACGTGGTGTGAGTTTTATCCAAATTCCAACCACGCTACTTGCTCAAGTCGATTCTTCTGTTGGTGGAAAAACCGCCGTGAATCACCCACTCGGTAAAAATATGATTGGGGCGTTTTATCAACCTTGTGCGGTGATTGTAGATACCCTCACCCTTCATACCTTACCGAAACGCGAAGTCAATGCTGGTTTAGCGGAAGTGATTAAATACGGCGCTATTTTAGATTACCCATTCTTTGAATGGTTAGAACAACATATTGATGAATTGGTTGCCCTTGAACAAGCCCCGTTACAGCACTGTATTGCCCGTTGTTGCCAAATTAAGGCTGATGTGGTGGCAAGAGATGAAACCGAAAAAGGCGACCGAGCCTTACTTAATTTAGGTCATACTTTTGGTCACGCCATTGAAACCCATTTAGGCTATGGGCAATGGTTACACGGTGAAGCCGTCGCCGCTGGCTCAATGATGGCAGCAGCCCTTTCTGAAATGTTAGGCGATTTATCCGTACAAGATGTGGGCCGTTTAGAAAAACTTTTTGCGCGTGCGAACTTACCTACAGTTTCGCCAGATACAATGCAACCTGAAGATTACCTACCACATATGATGCGTGATAAAAAAGTATTAGCTGGAAAATTACGCCTCGTATTGCTGAAATCACTCGGACAGGCTTATGTGGCTACCGATAGCGACAAAGATCTTGTTCTTGCAGCCATTGCCCGTTGCACACAAACTGACTAACTTCAATGTATCCTAATGCGACAATTTTCCCACAACAAAAATACCGCCCTTTTCTAAAATGGGCGGGCGGAAAATTTCGTCTTACCGATCAAATTAATAAATTATTTCCTAAGAAAAAACAATGCCTTATTGAACCTTTCGTCGGCGCTGGGGCAGTTTTTTTGAATAGCCAATTTGAACACTATATTTTGGTAGATATTAATGCGGATTTAATCAATCTGTTTAATACGGTTAAGCAAGATGTAAATTTGTATATTGAGGCAGTGAAAACGGTCTTTTTCCACCCTGATGCCAATACACCTGAGTATTATTACGCACAGCGTAGCCAATTTAATCAATCCACCAATCACTTTGAACGTTCCGTTTTGTTTTTGTATCTCAACCGTTTTGGTTTCAATGGGTTATGCCGTTATAACAGTAAGCAGGAATTTAACGTGCCTTTCGGAAGTTATAAAACCCATTATTTCCCCGAACTTGAGCTACGTTATTTTGCCCATAAAGCACAAAGTGCGATGTTTATTTGTGCCGATTTTCACGAAGCGTTTAAATTTGCGGATGAAAATTCCGTTATTTATTGTGATCCGCCTTATGCGCCGATTAAGCAAGAAAGCAATTTCACCAGTTATGCGGGGAATGATTTTTCTTTAGCGCATCAACAAGCCTTGGCAAACTTAGCACAACATACCGCCAAGGAACATCAAATTCCTGTCTTGATTTCCAATCACGATACCAAATTTACACGTCAAATTTATCAAGGGGCGAAAATCAAACGTTTAAAAGTGCAACGTTCAATCAGCCAAGCCTCTCATAAACGGATTAAAGTCAATGAGTTAATCGCCACTTTTCACGGCAACCAAACTCAACGAGGCTGACTGAGCAAGGCAGGATTGACGTTAAATTGAAGTTGCTGAATTTGCGGATTTAACTCCTTTACTTTTGCTAATAGCTCTTTTTCTCTGAATAACAAACCTTGGCGCACCATCGCATTTGCCACCTCAATCACCAATACCGTTTCAGAAAAATTCGCTACACGATAAAAACCGTTAAATTGACTTGGAAATAACCGAGCTAATTGCTCGTTTAATTGTTGTAACAAAATGCCTTTTTGCATAATTTTGCCAAGGCGAGAATTTTCTAACACGTCTTGTACATTGGTGGGTTTACTGTATCGCATTACTTGTTTTCTACTTTTTTGACCTAATATTACACATCAAAGTAAGACATTGTAGTGATTTTCCGCTACAATGACAGCGATTTTTTGATTAAAAATAAGTTACCGAATGATTTCATCTAAAAGCACACAGAATTTTTGGTCGCAATTCCTACTCAGTATGATTGCGATCTTTGCCTTGCCTAATGCACAAGGTGTAGAAAATGCAGGGCTTACTTGTGAAAATTATTCTCGGGAACAACGCCAAACGCAACAGCTTGCTTGTCATCAGCTTGTTGCGCACAAACAAAGTATTCAACAGCAACAAAAACCAACGAAAAGCCATTTTGTTGCCCCAAAAATTCTCCATCAAAAAGCACCGCACTTTATTTTTCCTGTATTGCGTGCGGCTACACCAATCCGCGCTGGCCCTGTTGCTTAGCCTTTTTCCGCCAAATATTACCCTTTGAATGATTTCAGCACCTTGCTGAAGTTTAATTTAACCTATTGATATAAAAGAAATAAGATTATGTTTAGAACTATTTTTACAAAAATTTTTGGCAGTCGTAATGACCGCATTCTACGTCGCTTAAACAAACAAGTGGCAAAAATCAACAAAATGGAACCGGAATTTGAAGCGTTAAGCGATGAACAATTACAAGGCAAAACCGCAGAATTTCGTGAACGCCTAAAAAACGGTGAAACCTTACAAAGTCTATTACCTGAAGCTTTTGCTACGGTGCGTGAGGCAAGTAAACGTGTACTTGGTATGCGTCATTTTGATGTCCAATTAATTGGTGGTATGGTGCTGAATGATCGCTGCATTGCAGAAATGCGTACTGGGGAAGGGAAAACGCTGACCGCTACATTACCTTGCTATCTTAATGCCTTAACTGGAAAAGGGGTACACGTTGTAACGGTAAACGATTATCTTGCTCGTCGAGATGCAGAAACTAACCGTCCTTTATTTGAATTTTTAGGTATGACTGTGGGCGTAAATATTCCGGGATTACCTGCTGAGGAAAAACGTGCTGCTTATGCCGCAGATATTACTTATGCAACAAATAGCGAATTAGGCTTTGATTATTTACGCGATAACCTTGCTCATTCTGCTCAAGAACGTTTCCAGAAAGAACTCTACTACGCCTTAGTGGATGAAGTGGATTCTATTTTGATTGACGAAGCTCGTACTCCGCTAATTATTTCAGGGCCTGCGGAAGATAGTTCGGAACTTTATATCGCTATTGATAAGTTAATCCCACACTTAATTAAACAAGATAAAGAAGACACCGAAGACTATCAAGGTGATGGGGATTACACCTTAGATTTAAAAACGAAACAAGCTTATCTGACTGAACGTGGGCAAGAAAAAATCGAAACGTGGCTGATTGAACAAGGATTAATGCAAGAGTCAGAATCCCTTTATTCCCCAGCCAAAGTCGCATTGTTACACCACGTTTATGCTGCATTGCGTGCGCATACCCTCTTTGAACGTGATGTTGATTACATCGTAAAAGATGGTGAAATTATCATTGTTGATGAACATACAGGGCGTACAATGGCAGGGCGTCGTTGGTCTGAAGGTTTACACCAAGCCATTGAAGCCAAAGAAGGGGTGCCAATCCAAAATGAAAATCAAACGGTGGCATCCATTACTTACCAAAATTATTTCCGTCTTTATGAAAAATTAGCCGGAATGACCGGAACAGCAGATACGGAAGCCTTTGAATTTCAACAAATTTATGGCTTAGAAACCATTGTAATCCCAACCAATCGACCAATGATTCGTGATGATCGTACTGATTTAATGTTTGAAAATGAACAATACAAATTTGCGGCGATTATCGAAGAAATCAAAGACTGCATTGCCCGTAACCAACCTGTATTAGTAGGGACAGCATCGATTGAAAAATCAGAATTATTATCAGATGCGTTAACCAAAGCGGGAATTAAGCACAGTGTGCTAAATGCCAAATTCCACGCACAAGAAGCAGAAATCATTGCCAATGCAGGCTATCCCGCTGCTGTGACTATTGCCACCAATATGGCAGGACGCGGTACAGATATTGTACTTGGCGGGAACTGGAAAGCAGAAGTGGCGAAATTAGATAATCCAACTGACGCACAAATCGACGCGATCAAAGCCAACTGGCAAACACGCCACGACATTGTAAAACAAGCTGGCGGTTTGCATATTATCGGCACAGAACGCCACGAGTCACGCCGTATTGATAACCAATTGCGTGGACGTTCAGGACGTCAAGGCGATCCCGGTTCATCACGTTTCTACTTATCCTTAGATGATGCCTTAATGCGAATTTACCTGAATGAAGGTAAATTGAATATGATGCGTAAAGCCTTCAGCACACCGGGGGAAGCAATGGAATCTAAGTTGCTCACCAAAGTAATTGCCTCAGCCCAAGCAAAAGTGGAAGCGCATAACTTTGACGGGCGTAAAAACTTATTAGAATTTGATGACGTTGCGAACGATCAACGCCACGCGATTTATCAGCAACGTAATGAATTACTGGATAATGAAAACATCGCTGACACCATTGAAGTGATCCGCCAAGATGTGTTTAACACGGTTATTGATCAATATATTCCACCAAATTCTCTGGAAGAAATGTGGGATATTCCCGCGTTAGAACAACGTTTAAAACAAGATTTTGCGTTAGATTTACCTATCGCACAATGGTTAGAAGAAAATAATGCCTTACACGAAGAAACCTTGCGTGAACGCATTATTGAAGCGGCTGTTGCTGAATATAAACGTAAAGAAGAACTAGTTGGTTCGGAATCAATGCGCCATTTTGAAAAAGGCATTATGTTACAAACCCTTGATGAACTTTGGAAAGAGCATTTATCGGCAATGGATCACCTGCGCCGTGGCATTCACTTGCGTGGTTATGCACAAAAAGATCCAAAACAAGAGTATAAGAAAGAATCTTTCCAAATGTTCACAGATATGCTTGACGCATTAAAGCTCAGCGTTATCACGACACTCAGCCGTGTACAAATCCGTACGCAAGAAGAAATTGAACAAGCAGAAAGATTACAACAAGAAATGGCTGCCCGTGAACAGGCACAAATGCAATATAACACTGACGATGAACAAGCGGAACAAACCCCATTGCCGCCTTCAGATCGTAAGATTGGTCGTAATGAGCCTTGCCCGTGCGGTTCAGGGAAAAAATACAAACATTGCCATGGCAATCGTGCGGCGAACTATCGTTAATTGATAAAATATAAAAGTGCGGTAAAAATTTCTGATTTTTTTACCGCACTTTATAGAGGGTCTGTTGATCATTCATTTTACATTTGAGTTATCCACAAACCCTAAGGAGAAAAAATGGCAAAACCGATTATCCAAGTTGCAGCCGGGATCATTCGTAATGAATTTGGGCAAATTTATCTTACTCAACGCCTTGAAGGGCAGGATTTTGCGCAATCTTTAGAATTCCCCGGCGGGAAAGTCGATAAAGGTGAAACGCCCGAGCAAGCCCTTGCCAGAGAACTTGAAGAAGAAATCGGCATTCATATTCTCAACGCCGAGTTATTTGAGCGTTTTACCTTTGAATATCCCAGCAAGGTCATTCAATTTTATTTTTACCTTGTGGAACAATGGGTGGGCGAACCTTTTGGTCGAGAAGGGCAGGAAGGAATGTGGATTGCACAATCTGAACTCGATGCCAGTCAATTTCCGCCCGCTAACAGCAAGCTTATTCAACGTTTACTGGCTGAAAATCAATAAGTTATCACCAATAAAAAAGCATTATATGAAAAATATAATGCTTTTCTTTTTTCAACGAATTAGGTGCTATGCCCATTTAGCACGCTAACGACGTGGTGATCTCACCCAAAAAATCTCATAAAACGTGGTTAAATTGCTTGAGAAAATTCCTTTATGCTCTACAACACGCTGTCTTGTGTTGTGTGCGATTTGGGCTATTTTTAGTCCCGTTACCCAAATAGCGCCTTAACAACAAATATCCTGTATCACAAATTGCAATGAATGACGTTCGTGTAAGCGGAATTTTCTTTGCTTCAAACGTTTTAGTCTTAACGCTCGTACCTGAGATAAACGGAATAATTTCGTGTTGTTTTTCTTCAAAAATGTTTTTCTTTTTATTGCCATAATGTCCTTCTCTTTTCTATTCACAGCCTAAGGAAAATCCTCTAAATGATTTTCTATGTTAGGGTAAACCTTAGTGTGGTGCTTCTTGGTTTTGCTGTATGCGGTGATAATTCACAATGCTGTTCATATAGCGACGAATATTTTCAACATATTGATAAGCCTCATAACCTCGTGCATAGCCATATTTTAAATTAGTGTAATAACGTTTTTCCGCCAATAAAGGCAGATTTTTCTTCACATCAAGCCAGTTATCGGGATCGCCACCAAGGCTCTTTGTTAAGCGGCGTACATCAAGCAAATGCCCAAGCCCCATATTATAGGCACACAAAGCAAACCAAATGCGATCTTCTTGGCGGATGGTATTTGGCATTTGCGCCAGTAATAAATGCAAATATTCCGATCCCGCTTTAATGCTTTGTTCCGCATCTAAACGATTGTTGATTTTCATTCGTTCCGCTGTGGCCTTAGTCAGCATCATCATTCCGCGTACGCCTGTTGGCGAGGTGGCTTCTGGGTTCCAATGGGATTCTTGATAGGCAATCGCAGCCAATAAACGCCAATCTAACTCCCCTTTATACTTATCAAAAAGATCCGCATATTTCGGTAAAATCGTTTCAATTGCATTTAAATAAGAACGGGTATCCACATAGTCAAATTGGGCTAAATGGTTAAAATATTTTTCCTCAATGCGTGCAATAAGCCCTGTTTCAATGGCATTATTCATAAAATCGAGCAAGGCGGCTTGCAGTTCATTATAGGTATTATTCGCCAAATACCAATGAATGGTCGCTTCGTCAGTAACATCAAAGGCAACCGCCAGCTGTGGCTTAATTTGTTGCGTAATAGAAATATCTATTGAATTGGCAATGGTGTAATCCAGTTTACCTTCTGCGACTTGCAGTAATAATTCCTCTTGGCTTTGATCCACTGTTGTCCATTGCAAATCAGGATATTGTTCTTTAAAACGATTAAGTAACAGATTGAGTTCAGAGCCTTTCGCCACCACTAAGCGTCCATTTAATTTTTCTAACGAAGTAGGGCGATTTTCTCCTTTACGGTAAACCAGTTGCCACGAGGCAGAAGAATACGCAGGACCGAGCTGAAATTGTTCTAACTTTTCGGGTTGATAAAGCAAATTCGCTGCTGCTAAATCAATTTGATGCGCGGATAAGGCAGAAAATAGTGCTTGAGTACTCTCCATTGGGCGAATATCCAATTCCACATCCAAATAATCTGCAAAGGCTTTCGTGAGTTCATATTCAAACCCCGTTGCGCCCTCTGAACCAATAAAATAAGAAATGGGATTATTCAGTGTGCCAACAATCAATTTACCTTTGGTTTGCACCATTGCATAAGGATTATCTTCCGATTGCATTATGCGTTGCCACGGGAACACCATATCAATGGCCCACAATAATAAGGCAACGGCACTCACTATACGTAAAAATAAACCTTTCAATCTTGCTCTACTCTATCATCACAACACATTGTCTGTGTTTGGTTAACGTTAAAAGTGCGGTAAAAAATCATTTAATTTTGTACCGCACTTATCAAATAAATGAAAACGAAATTATGCGGCTTTCGCCATTTCAAATTCAATCAACATCATTAAAATATGGATCACTTTGATATGAATTTCTTGAATGCGATCGGCATAACGGAAATGTGGCACGCGAATTTCGACATCAGCAAGCCCCGCCATTTGCCCCCCGTCTTTACCTGTCATGGCAATCACTTTCATCCCTTTCTCTTTTGCCGCTTTAATCGCATTCAAAATGTTCTTAGAATTACCTGAAGTGGATAAGCCAAAGAGCACATCCCCTTTTTGCCCCACAGCCTCAATATAACGAGAGAACACATAATCATAGCCAAAATCATTGCTCACACAGCTTAAATGGCTGACATCAGAAATCGCAATGGCAGGGTAGCCGGGGCGGTTTTCACGATAACGCCCCGTGAGTTCTTCAGCAAAATGCATTGCATCGCAGTGCGATCCACCATTTCCGCACGAAAGCACTTTTCCACCTTGTTTAAAACTCTCTGCAATTAACAACGCTGCTTGTTGAATTAATTCAATATTTTTTTCATCATTGACGAATTTATTAAGCACATCTTGTGCTTCGTTAAGCTCGGCTTTAATTTGATCTAAGTACATTTTATTCTCCTTTTGCAAACACACCTCAAAATTAAAATGGCGTTAATCTATCACGATTTTGCCATTAATTCATTATATTTCCGTTGCTATGCGTTTAATGTTTGGAGTAATTCCGTTACAAAATCCAACCGCACTTTATTCTCTGTTAAATCACGCTGAAATCTAAATTTCGTTGGGCCGTCAAAGCGATATACCGCCGGCGATTGCTGAATAAGTTGCAAGAATTTTGTCGGATCAAGGCTGGCTTTAGGAGAAAACTCAATAAAGCCACCTTGCGCCGTGGCTTCCATACGAATAATCTGCAATGGCTTAGCTTGCAAACGCAACTGGGCAATCTGTAATAAATTTTTTGCAGGTGTCGGCAATAAGCCAAAGCGATCGATTAATTCCACTTTTAATTCATCAAGCTCTTGGGGGGTTTCAGCACCGGCAATGCGTTTATAAAAACCAAGACGCATATTCACATCGCCTAAATAATCATCAGGTAACAAGGCGGGAATGCGTAAATCAATTTCAACTTGACGCTGAGTGAGTTCATCAAGGGAAGGCTCACGTCCCTCTTTCAGCGCATTCACGGCACTTTCTAGCAGATCCATATACAAAGAGAAACCAATGCTTTCAATTTGTCCGCTTTGTTCATCACCAAGTAATTCCCCTGCCCCACGAATTTCTAAATCTTGCGTTGCCAACATAAAACCTGCGCCAAGGTTATCAAGACTTTCCAATGCTTCAAGGCGTTTTACTGCATCTTTTGTCATCGCTTTCGGATGAGGCGTCAATAAATAGGCATAAGCTTGGTGATGAGAACGCCCCACTCGCCCACGCAATTGGTGTAATTGGGCTAAACCGAAACGATCCGCACGCTCGATGATGATAGTGTTCGCAGTAGGCACATCAATCCCTGTTTCAATAATGGTCGAGCAAACCAGTACGTTGTAGCGCTGATGATAAAAATCTGACATCACACGCTCTAACTCACGCTCACGCATTTGTCCGTGTCCAATAACAATGCGCGCTTCAGGCACAAGTGCGGTTAAATTTTCGGCACAATTTTCAATACTCGCCACATCATTATGCAAATAATAAACCTGCCCACCACGTAGAATTTCACGCAAAATGGCTTCGCGGATAATTAAATCATCAGCTTGCCGTACAAAGGTTTTAATCGTCAAACGGCGTGCTGGTGGCGTGGAGATAATAGAGAGATCGCGAATACCATTCATTGCCATATTTAGCGTGCGTGGAATCGGCGTTGCCGTAAGGGTGAGAATATCTACATTGGCTCGCAATTGCTTAATTTTTTCTTTTTGACGCACGCCAAAACGGTGTTCCTCATCAATAATCAGCAAGCCTAGATCGTTAAATTTAACTTCTGGCTGAATAAGTTTATGTGTGCCAATCAAAATATCAATTTTCCCCTCTGCTAAAGCTGCAAGCAGCGTTTTTTGCTCTTTTGCTGTTTTAAAGCGGGAAAGCACTTCCACATTCACAGGTAAATTAGCAAAGCGATCTTTGAAATTTTCATAATGTTGTTGTGCAAGGAGAGTGGTTGGCACAAGTACGGCAACCTGCTTATGATTCATCACCGCTAAAAATGCGGCACGCATTGCCACTTCTGTTTTACCGAACCCAACATCACCACACACCAAACGATCCATTGCTTTCGGCTGGCACATATCAGAAATCACCGCATTAATCGCCGTCATTTGATCCAAGGTTTCTTCAAAAGGGAAAGTGGCTGAAAACTGCATAAACTCATCACGATCATAATGAAAGGCAAAGCCTTTTTGCGATTCGCGGCGCGCGTACACATCAAGTAATTCAGCGGCGACATCACGAATTTTCTCCGCTGCTTTCTGGCGGCTTTTCGCCCAAGCATCACTGCCTAATTTATGCAATGGCGCCGTTTCTTCCGAGCCGCCTACATAACGGCTAATCAAATGCAGTGAGGTTACCGGCACATAAAGTTTGGAATCATTAGCATATTGCAGCAGCAAAAATTCCGATTTTATCCCCGCATTTTCTAACGTAACCAAGCCAGCATAACGCCCTACCCCGTGATCTAAATGCACCACAGGCTGACCAATTTTCAGTTCAGCCAAATGGCGGATTAAGGTATCTGGATTAACCGATTTTTGTCGATCTCGACTACGCTGCTGTACTCGTTCACCAAGTAATTCCGTTTCCGTAATCAATGCAATGGAATCGTTGCCTTTATCAATAATAAAGCCTCGATCTTGGCTACAAATCAGTAAATTTTGCTTCGCTTGTAAATCGGAAAGATGCGTAATTTGCTTTGGTCTTAACTTCAACGAACTAAGCAAATCAAGCAGGGTTTCTCGCCGCCCTTCTGTTTCAACACAAAACACAATATCCCCATTAAATTGCGTCATAAACTCACGCAAATTTTGGAGAGGTTCTTTTTGTTGTAGCTTTAAGCTTAAATCCGGCAAGCTTTGCACGGGTAAGTTTTGCTGACGTACAGAAGCGCGTGCCACTTTCTCCGCTTTCAAGATGATTTTAGGAAAATGTTTGAGCTGATGATTAATTTGGTCAATCGGCAACCAAAGCTGATCTGGCGGTAATAAAGGGCGCATAGGATCAACACGGCGGCTTTCATAACGTTGCTCACAATCTTGATAAAAACGCTCACCTTGTTGCTGATTGCTAGCAAAATCAACAAATAAAGTCTGTTCAGGCAGGTAATCAAATAAGGTTGCCATTTGCTCAAAAAACAGAGGTTGCCAATATTCAATCCCAGCCGCCAACGTGCCTTTGCTCACTTGCTGATAAATATGCTCTGGATCACGGCGAATTTCACCAAAAGTATCACGAAATTTTGTACGGAAAAACTCAATGCCTTTATGATCCGTAGGAAATTCTTGTGCTGGTAATAAACGGATAGAAGGAATTTCTTCTAATGTTCGCTGGCTATCCACATCAAAGGTGCGAATGCTCTCAATTTCCTCATCAAAAAAATCTAAGCGAAAAGGCACCGCACTTCCCATAGGAAAGAGATCGAGTAACGCCCCACGCAATGCGTATTCACCGTGTTCCAACACTTGTTCCACAGCACGATATCCTGCATTTTCTAACTGCAAACGGAAATCGTTAATAACAATACGATCACCTTTTTTAACCAGTAAAACATTATGTTGCAAATACGCTGGCGGGCAAATTTTTTGCATTAAGGTACTGATTGGCAAAATAAAAATGCCATTTTTTGCATTTTGTAAATGGAATAACGCACTGAGTCGGGAAGAAATAATATCTTGATGTGGCGAAAAACTGTCATAAGGCAAGGTCTCCCAATCAGGAAAAAAGGTAACCGGCTCAGAAATAATTTCTGCCAAAATTTTAGATAAACGTACCGCACTTCGTGTGTCTGGCGTAACAACAACCGTTATTCCTTGATGTTGTTGGGCAATTTCAGCAATTGCTAAAACATCACTGCCTGCAATGACATTAGCTAAAATTTTGTGATCATTCGCTTTTGTTGGGATATTCAAATCAAAATACATCATAATACTAAGTGCGGTGTTTTTTTCCGTCTTTTTTAAGATTAAAAATACGGCTAGTCTAACGGAAATCCACGCATTTGCAAAGAAGAACACTGTTTTTTTACACAGTATAAAAATGCAAAAAATGACCACTTGCATTGACTGTCCCTATTTTAATCAGTTAGGTGATAAAGACAGAAAAACGCTTGACGAAAGCCGATGAAATCTTTATATTCTGCCTCTATTCCCAATGGTGAGATGTCCGAGTGGTTGAAGGAGCACGCCTGGAAAGCGTGTATGTGCGAAAGTGCATCGGGGGTTCGAATCCCCCTCTCACCGCCATTCTACTGTTTTTCTACGTTCGCCTACGTTCAAAATTTCAAAAAAATGCAACAGAAACAACATTTTACTGTTCGTTTTTATTCATTTTTGTTTTTTCTTTGTTTGCTTACATCCACACTTTTTAGATCCCTGTTTAGATCCCTCACTTTAAAGGGATTTTTACGAGGGATCTAAAAGGTTAATTATCCTTTATTTTTCATAAGGTTATGAGATATGAGCAAAATTGTTAAACCTTTAACCAATACTACCCTTCAAAATCTAAAGCCTATGGCGAAAGAATATATTAAATCTGATGGGCAAGGGCTTTATATTAGAGTAAAACCCAATGGCGCTAAGATTTGGTATTTCGCCTATAAATACCTTAGGAAACACAAAAAAATTAGCCTAGGTTCATTTCCTGATTTATCTTTAGCAAAGGCTAGAGAAATTGCGCAGGAATATCGTACGCTACTTGTGCAAAATGTTGATCCGCTAGACTACAAAAATGTGCAATTTAAACAATTGGAAAATGAGAATATTACATTAAAGGAATTAGCGGCTAAATGGCGTGAGCGGCGTTTATGTAGTAGTAGACTAATTCCGCAGTCCTCAATAGGTGGTAAACTATCACAAAAAGAGGACAATGTAATGAGAAGAACATTTAGCCCAGAATATAAAGCCGCCGCGGTAAAATTGGTGACTGAACAAGGTTATTCCATCTCACAAGCCTGTTTGGAATTAGGGATAGGGGAAACCGCATTACGTCGTTGGGTAGTACAAGCAGAGCAACAAGGCTATGTATTACCCGGCACTAAGCCTATATCCCCCGAACAACAACGCATACGGGAACTGGAGCAACGAATAAAAATACTCGAAGAGGACAAAGAAATCCTAAAAAACTGAAACAATTGTCAAAATAAAAAAAATCAAGTATCAACACAATCAAACCGCCATTGTTTTCTCAGACTTTTAACCCAAGCCCATGTTTTTTCAATTGGATTTAAGTTAGGGCTATAAGGCGGTAGCCATAAAATCTTATGTTCTGTCTGGTCAACGGCTTCGATAATATCTTGTCGTTTATGGAACGCGGCATTATCCATCGCGATAACTGTCGGCTTCTCCAGCTCTGGTAACAATGCTTCGGTCAGCCAAACATAAAAATATCACTGTCAATCGGACAGTCAAATAATCTGAGTGCAAATAAATTCCCCTCTCGAATAGCGCCGATTGCATTGGTTCGAGTAGCCATTTTCTGCCAGTTGTGTGTAGCTTGGCACTTCTCTCCGACGGGTGCATAGCCGTGGGTGCGAAAAGTCTGTTTCTCAAATCTGCTTTCGTCTAAATAAACGATGTTATATCCCACTTCAGAATAAGCTGTTAGTTCTTCTTTAAAGCGCGGTCTTTTCTGTTCGTCTGCCTGAGGATGGTGTAGTGTTTTTTTACGGCTGATTTTCAAACGGCGTAAGGCTTTGCAGATAGCACTCTGCGTTGTGCCTATGCGTGCTGTTCTTTCAGCCAGAGTAGCCTCAGGGAAGCATTTGACATCATTGAGTAGGTCTTCGGTATGGATGGTTCTTGGCTTTTTTTGGTGTCTTTTTTTCGGTTGGATTTCTTTCTTCCATGCGTAAAAAGTGGATGTACTGATGCCGTAGATTTTTAGAAAATCTACAATTCGCTCTGCTTTTTTGGCTTGTTCTATGATTTTTTTACGGAAATGTACGGGATAGGTCACATACTGTGCTCTATTTTGGTTTTTGGGGAATTTTACTATAGAATTCGGAAGTGAAGTTACTCTTGCTTTAAGGTTTGAATCAATTCTTTTAAAAGTAAAATTTCAGTATTTTTTTGTTCTAAGATAAACTGGAATTATCGTTCTTTTTGTTTTAAAAGTTCATCTTTGTGATTAATGATTAAGTTCAATTTCTCAATCTCAAATACACTACCATCAGTATTCCCATAGTGGTTATTTGCGCCATCATTGCCAATGACTTGCAATATTAAGTTTTTTTCCTCACTAGAAATTAATTCGATGATATCTAAGTTAAATACTTCCGCAATTTGTTCTAGTCGAGAGAGATTAATTTTACTTTCTCCACGTTCCATTTTTGCGTAACCATTTTTAGACATCTGAATTTTTTCCGCCATTTCTTCTTGCGACCATTGATTTATTTCTCTTAATGCACGAATTTTTTCATTTATCTTCATATTCATCCTTTATATGGTAAAAAAACAATAAAAATGGTTAGATTACTTACTTTTGTTGGTGGACTAATTTAGTGCTGGAATTATACTTAACTAATCATTTATCATCAAGTTTAACTTGTTTTTTACTTAATTTAGGAGAACTCAAAATGTAAAATTATTACGAAATGCTTGGCTTAGATATCAATGCGTCATTAGATGAAATTAAAATAAAACTGAGAGAAGCTCATCAAAATAACAAATTTGAAGCATCATTATTGAGACAAATGAGTTCTATATTACTCAATGAAAATTAAAGCAATCTTATGATAAAAAATTATTTGATTTTATTCTAAATCAAAGTAATATTTCTAATGAAAAATCTTTGTCAAATAACAAACTCTTTAACTCTATTTCCGAAAAATTAGATGATAACTTTGGTATAGATAACAAATACATTTATATGGTATTGGTACTGATGGCAATAAATATGGCGAGTATTTTTTTGCCTATTACCATTTCAAATGTGACTAGTTTTGTTTTAAGTATTGTTATCATGATACTGTTAATTCAAGATTGGAACCTTTTAAAGCAAATTGATAAGAATACTTTCTCAAAATGGTGGTCATTGATTCCGCCAGTTTATTTATTTAAACGAGCCAAACGATTAGAAACCAAACAAACATATTTCCAAATTTATACGGGCTTATGGATTGGTTTTATCTTGTTATTTTTTGTGTTTATTAGTAGCAAAGGGCAGCTGGCATCCTCAGCTTGTGATACAGTTACTAAAATTATCCATGAACAATTTCATCAATCAACAAGTTGCAAATCAGTTAGCATCATTGAAAGTGATGGTAAATACCATTCTGCTATCGCCGAACTTTCTAATGGTAGAACTATTGACGTTAATATTACAGAAACACCGAGTGGCGATATTTATGTAGAAATTGAACCATAATGGCAGTAAAAAATTCGGCTCTTAGAGCCGAATTTTCATTTTCAGGCAGCCTAAAAAGCGTTTTTAAGGTTTAAATCCCAAAAACCATGAGCGCTTAAAGCATATAGCGAGTATATAATGAAATTTCGGATGATATATGTTGTTTGGCAAGGGAAATCCAAAATTTAGCCCCAAATTTAACTCCCAATCAGCCCCGCTATCCAATATGTAATTCCTTTACCATTTTGCGTAATAGCAAAAATACCCAAATCCATAATACCCCGCTCGTCATAGCACCAAAAATCTCTTGCCAATTAAAATCCGCACTATGCAAGAATAATTCAACAATAAAAATACCTATTCTTACGCTAAAAACAGCGAAAATAACAAATATCCCCTGCATCCATAACGATAGGTTACGAATTAATATACTATTCACCGCTAATAAATAAGCAAAAACAGAAAGCACTAATGCGTGAATACCTAAGGTTGAGCCAAGTACAAGATCCCAAGCAATCCCCATACAAAATGCCGTGCCTACACTAATTTTTGCAGGCATTGCTAAAATCCAATAAGTTAAAACGAGCAATAACCAAGCAGGCTTGAAATGATGTAAACTGCTTGGCCAAGGCGCAATTTCTAACACCATTGCAACTAAAAAGGTGGATACAATAAATAATAATTGTAAAAAAGCACGACCTTGCATTAATCTTCCTCTCGATAATGTTGCAATTCAGGCTCAACAGGTTCGGAAGGCATTTCCATTTGTTCCGTATGGATGTCCTCTAGCGTTGGCGTTGATGGTTTTTCTTCTGGTTCTTCAGTCGTCATCAATGGCGGTAGAATGTCTTGCTTTTTCTGTGTTTCAAGACGCTGGCGAACGGCTTTACGCACTTCTTCTGGTGTACTTGAATTGACTTTACGCATATCTTCATTCGTCGGCCATAAAAGCAAGACATAACGTAAGCGCTCGAGCGATGCAAGCGGCTTTGCGGTGATCGTGGCAAAATAATTTTTTCCATCGCGCGATACATTTTCTACAATCGCAACAGGATATCCTTCAAGAAAACGTCCTCCTAATCCTGAAGTAACCAAGAGATCACCTTTAACAATATCCACTGAACGTGGCACATTGTCTAAAGTAAGTTCATCGCTGTGTCCCGTACCACTTGCGATCACGCGTACATCATTACGCAACACTTGCACAGGAATAGAATGCGTTACATCAGTGAGCAATAACACACGGCTTGTATGACTTCCCACAGAAATAATTTGCCCAACGACACCTTTTTCATCAATAACCGGTTGCCCAACATAAGCGCCATCATTTTCTCCTTGGTTAATGACCACTTGCTGGCGATAAACATCTGTTTCTGCAGTTAAGACCTCAGCAATTTTTTTGTATTCGTCTGTGCGTAATGGGGAATTTAGCAATAAACGTAAGCGTTGATTTTCTACTTTGAGTTGATCCAAGAGTAATAAATCGGCATTTTTTTCGCGAAGTTGTTCTCTTAGCACTTTATTTTCGATTTGTAATTTGTTGGTATCAACAAGATTGTAAGATACGCCGTCTAGCACTGTTCTTGGTGTGTTGGCAAGATAATAAACGCTACCAATCGCCGTTTCCATTATGCTACGTGCCTTTATCATCGTATTGGTTTGTCCATCAAATAAAATAAGCACGATAGAAGCTATCACGGCAAAAATTAAACGGATGCCAAGATAGGGGGCTTTTCCAAAGATCGGTTTCATTAATATCACTCAGAAAGAAGTGCGGTCAAATTTTTAGCATTTTTTGACCGCACTTTTATAAACATTTATAACATTGGAAATTAAATGTCGTCACTGAAAATATCAGCACCGTGCATATCTAATGCTTCACCACCACCGCGTGCGACACAGGTAAGTGGATCGTCTGCCACAATAACTGGTACACCCGTTTCTTTTGATAATAACACATCAATATTGCGTAATAACGCACCACCACCAGTTAGCACAATGCCACGTTCAAAGATATCGGCTGCGTGTTCTGGTTGGCATTCTTCAAGTGCAGTCCGCACTGCGGCAACAATACCATTTAATGGCTGTTGAATTGCCTCTAAGACATCACGCGAGTTTAAGGTAAAGGTTCTTGGCGCACCTTCTGAAAGGTTATGACCGTGAACTTCTAGCTCTTTAATTTCATCGTCTTCTTGAATATAAGCAGTACCAATTTCTTCTTTGATACGCTCTGCTGTCGGCTCACCAATAATAGATCCAAAGGTACGACGCACATAAGCAATAATGGCTTCATCAAAACGGTCGCCACCAATACGCACAGAAGAAGAATACACAATACCGTTTAAAGAAATCACCGCAACTTCTGTGGTACCACCACCAATATCGATAACCATTGAACCCGTTGCCGTAGAAACGGGCAATTTCGCGCCGATTGCAGCGGCCATAGGCTCTTCAATTAAATACACTTCGCGTGCGCCCGCACCTAAGGCAGATTCCTTAATCGCTCGGCGTTCAACTTGGGTTGCACCAGCAGGCACGCAGACTAACACCCGTGGACTTGGGCGCATAAAATTTCCGCTATGTACTTGCTTAATAAAATACTGCAACATTTTTTCGGTTACCGAGAAATCCGCGATAACCCCATCTTTCATCGGACGAATGGCTAAAATACTTTTCGGTGTGCGCCCAAGCATTAATTTTGCTTCTTTTCCTACCGCTGCAATACTTTTCATTGAACCTGCACGACCTTGACGAATTGCGACCACAGAAGGTTCGTTTAGCACAATGCCTTGCCCTTTCACATAAATCAACGTGTTGGCTGTACCTAAATCAATAGAAAGATCATTGGAGAATAAACCACGAATTTTTTTAAATAGCATAAGAATTCCGTTAAAATCACTGTATAAAAAACACTCACATTTAAGTGTGAGAAAAATTGTGCTAAATGTATCAAAAAATCAACATTGATGATAGAAGTTTTTATACAATTCTGCCTAAAAAATTACCGCACTTTGATTTCAGTCCATTTATTTTTCAAGGATTTGTTTCAAGAACCGCGCAGTATGAGAACCTTTCACTTTTGCGACTTGCTCTGGCGTGCCAGTGGCAATGATTTCACCGCCGCCACTTCCCCCTTCAGGACCAAGATCAACAATCCAATCTGCGGTTTTAATCACATCTAAATTATGCTCAATCACCACAATGGTATTACCCTGATCACGCAAGCGATGTAGCACCTCGAGGAGCTGTTTAATATCAGCAAAATGTAAGCCTGTTGTCGGTTCATCAAGAATATATAAGGTTTTTCCCGTATCTCGTTTTGACAACTCCGTGGCGAGTTTCACTCGTTGCGCCTCCCCACCTGACAATGTTGTGGACGATTGCCCAAGGCGAATATAAGAAAGTCCAACATCCATTAATGTCTGTAATTTGCGTGCAATTTGTGGAATCGCATCAAAAAACTCTCGCGCTTCTTCAACAGTCATATCAAGCACTTGATTAATCGTTTTTCCTTTATAACGAATTTCTAATGTTTCACGATTATAACGTTTTCCTTTACATTGATCGCAAGGCACATAAACATCAGGCAAGAAGTGCATTTCTACTTTGATTACCCCGTCCCCTTGGCACGCCTCGCAACGTCCACCACGCACATTGAAACTAAAGCGTCCCGGATTATAACCACGTGCGCGTGATTCTGGCACGCCCGCAAATAATTCACGAATTGGCGTGAATAATCCGGTGTAAGTTGCAGGATTGGAACGTGGCGTGCGTCCAATCGGGCTTTGATCAATATCAATGACTTTATCAAAGAATTCTAACCCTTGAATAGATTTGTAAGGGGCGGCTTGTGCGTTTTCTGCACGGTTTAACGCACTCTGCGCAAGTGGGAACAAGGTGTCATTAATCAGAGTAGATTTACCTGAACCTGATACCCCTGTGATACAAGTGAATAATCCGACAGGTATATCTAAATTGACGTTTTTCAGATTATTGCCTGATGCCCCTTTGAGTTTTAATATTTTCGCTTTATCAAGTGCGGTGCGTTTTTTAGGAATTTCTATTTTTTCTTTTCCCGACAAGAATTTTCCAGTTAAAGAATGTGGGTTTTGCATAATTTCTTTTGCTGTGCCTTGTGCAACCACATTACCACCATGCACGCCCGCTCCCGGTCCAATATCAATGATATGATCCGCCGCTAAAATTGCATCTTCATCGTGTTCAACCACAATAACAGTATTGCCTAGATTTCTTAGATGAATCAACGTGTTAAGCAAACGTTCATTATCACGTTGATGTAACCCAATAGAGGGTTCATCAAGCACATACATCACCCCCACCAAGCCTGCGCCAATTTGACTAGCAAGACGAATACGCTGTGCTTCACCGCCAGAAAGGGTTTCTGCCGAGCGGGAAAGAGAAAGATAATTTAGCCCCACATTCACCAAAAATTGTAACCGCTCTTTAATTTCTTTTAGGATTTTGTCAGCAATTTGCGCGCGCTGTCCGCTTAGGGTTAGGCTATCCACAAAATGAAACGCTTCGCCGATGCTTTTTTCTGAAACTTCAGGCAAATTCGTTTCACCGATAAACACATTGCGAGCTTCAGGGCGTAAACGCGAGCCACCGCAATCCTTACAAGGACGGGTGCTGATATTTTTCGCTAATTCTTCACGTACAGACATTGATTCCGTTTCCTTGTAACGGCGTGCCATATTATTGAGAATGCCTTCAAAACTATGACGGCGTAATACCACATCGCCACGGTCGTTCATATATTGGAATTCAATTTCTTCTTTACCTGAACCGTGCAAAATAATGTGCTGAATTTTTTTCGGTAAATCTTCAAAAGGGCTTTCTACATCAAAGCCATAATGTTTGGCGAGCGAAGTGAGCATTTGGTAATAATAGAAATTACGGCGATCCCAGCCTTTAATCGCCCCCCCTGCTAAGGAAATAGTTGGATTTTGTACCACGCGTTTTTCATCAAAATATTGTTGAACACCTAAACCGTCGCAAGTAGGACAAGCCCCCGCTGGGTTATTAAAAGAGAATAAACGAGGTTCTAATTCTGGCACAGAATAACCACAATGCGGGCAAGCAAAATTGGCTGAAAAAAGCAATTCTTCCCCTTGCGGTTCATCCATATTTGCCACCACTGCCGTGCCACCAGAAAGTTCTAATGCTGTCTCAAAGGATTCGGCTAAACGCGTTGCCAAATCTGGACGAACTTTAAAACGATCCACCACCACTTCAATAGTATGTTTTTTCTGCAATTCCAATTTAGGTGGATCGGATAAATCACAAATTTCGCCATCAATTCTGGCTCGAATATAGCCTTGCGCAGCAATATGCTCCAAAATTTTAATATGCTCCCCTTTGCGATCTTTTACCACTGGGGCAAGTAACATCATTCGGCTTTCTTCGGGCAAAGCCAACACTTTATCCACCATTTGGCTAATAGTTTGTGCCGCCAAAGGAATATGATGATTTGGACAGCGCGGTTCCCCAACACGGGCAAATAATAAACGCAAATAATCGTGAATTTCCGTGATTGTTCCCACGGTAGAACGTGGATTGTGTGAAGTGGATTTTTGTTCAATGGAAATGGCTGGAGATAGCCCTTCAATATGATCCACATCTGGTTTTTCCATTAGCGATAAAAACTGGCGCGCATAAGCAGAAAGGGATTCCACATAACGGCGCTGCCCCTCAGCATAAAGGGTATCAAATGCGAGGGAAGATTTTCCCGAGCCAGAAAGCCCTGTAATCACAATCAATTTATCACGCGGAATAGTCAAATTAATATTTTTTAAATTATGGGTTCTCGCCCCACGCACATCTATTTTTTCCATAATCTTTTAGTCTGTTCAAGCAATTTAAGGTGATTTTGCGATCATTATCGCATAATCTGAAATAACTGTGCAAATATCCAGTTGATTTGCATTGAATTAATAGCTTTTTATTTTTTTTTAAGGCAAAATAGCAAAAATTTTTACCGCACTTAATAATCAGACAGAGGAATTTATGGCTGGAGTAAACAAAGTTATTATCGTAGGAAACCTTGGAAATGATCCTGAAGTTCGCACAATGCCAAATGGTGAAGCTGTTGCAAACATTAGCGTAGCCACCAGTGAGAGCTGGATGGACAAGAATACTGGCGAACGTCGTGAAATCACTGAATGGCATCGCATTGTCTTTTATCGTCGTCAAGCTGAGATCGCAGGAGAATATTTACGAAAAGGGTCAAAAGTGTATGTGGAAGGACGCTTAAGAACTCGTAAATGGCAAGATCAAAATGGACAAGATCGTTACACCACTGAGATTCAAGGTGATGTGCTACAAATGTTAGATAGCCGCGCAGAACGTGGGCAAGGTGGCTATGCGCCACAAGGCGGGGGTTACCAACAACAAAGTGGCAACCAATACGCCCCTCAAGGAACACAACCAACATATCCATCATCAAAACCAGCGCAGCAACCAACGCCAGCGCCTCAGCCAGCGATTGATGATATGCAATTAGATGATGATATTCCATTCTAACCCTTTCCAAACTGCTTGGTCATTGCCAAGCAGTTTTTGTATTGCTTTCTAAAATCTCAACATCACATTTTTACTGTTTTATCTTCCCTGCTCACACTGATAAAAGGCGTTCCTCGCTACCCATTTTGTAGAAGAAGCCCCTCCTTTAGCCACTGATATCCTCGATATTCACCTTAGATTAGCGATTTTGTTTTACCATAAACTTCGTCAAGTTATCTATTATGGTTTTTACTATAGTCACTGAAACACTAAATTCACGTACATCTTCCGCTATAGCTTGAGTGGAAATTGAAGGTAATACCTATTTCTTAATGTTGAATATGAATAGAATAATATGCAACTGGTGGAGTATTTTTTGGGGAGAATAAGTAAAAAAGAATGCCATCTAAAGTTCAGACGGCATTTGATAATGCTATATTAATTTATAAATCCATTGGAGTAATGTCTTTTAAAAAGGTATCTCTTAATTGATTACCACGTTCTTCAATATGCTCAAGACACCACTCATTTTTATCAAGCAAATAACCATTGATTTCCACATTTCCACTTTTTAAACCAATGTTATTACCCTTTTCGTCTTTCACTTCACCCTTTTCACCAAATGATCGGTTAGATAAATTACTATTATAAGCGGACAAAGTTAGATTTCCCAATGAGTGCAATTTGTCTTTACAATCCTCATACCATTCACCTTCTTTGGGCTTTTGCGGATAAATATGCTCCACCGACCAAATTGCTTTTCCTTTCTCATTGACCGCCCAAAAATCTACTTGGTTTTCGGCTGTACGATGTTTCTGTTCTAAGTAGATTAGAATATAACGTATTAAGGCTGGATTATCATCATATAATGTCTTACTTTGCAATGCTTCTTCGATTCGTTCTCGTGAAGGTAATTCTTTTTGTAATTCATTTAATAGAATTTTTTCATTATATTCGTTATGTTGTGTTTTTGTTGTTCGAATAAAAATTTCGTCTAAACGATTAGTTGCTGGACTATCTGTCAAGTGGCGGATCATAAACCATTTTTCAATATACTTCAGTAAGTGGGCAAAATTCTGTTGTGGATATTTTTCAAACAGGAATAATAGTAATGTATAAGCTGGTGCAATCCCTAATTTTTTTAAATCAAATAATTTATTCTTATACTTACTCCATAATTCATCCCTCTCTTGAATATTTTCAGGGTATGATAAATATTTATAAATTTCTGATTTTTTAGTTAATTCATTTAATACCTTTTCTGCATCATTTTTGATTTCATTTGTGTACGTTTTAATTAAATCATTTTTAGTAATTTTTTCTTTGCCACTAGTCGAATTAAAAATTAAATTTATTGGCTTAAATGCTTGATAAAAATGACGTAAGTAGCGAACTTGTACATCATAATCACTAATATTATTCACTATTTTCTGCCATTCTAAGTTTGTTTCTTCTGCAGTTTTGTTTTTAACATAGCTGATCAGGCTATTTTTAATCAAATCCATTGGCGTCAGTGGTACACCGCGATTATTGATACTTTCAAATAAAATAAAAGCAGATGTTTCATCTTGTGTATCAATACGAACTACACAAGCGGATGTAACTTTATCTAAAAAATCAAACAATTCTTTTATATTACCTTCAATAGTTGTTTCAATACGCTCTGAGAAATGCTTAAACGCTTTGTAAATACGGCGGTTACCAAAGTTAGCTGGTGCTGTATTATCTTCTCCTTTGACAATCCTATGAACTAAATATTCAAAATCGGCTCTATTGTTATTTTGGATTGAAGCAATAAATCGAGTATTTTCTTTATATAAAAAATACTTTTTTGTTGATACGACTTTTTCAAGATAATCATCATTTTCAGCAATGATAGAATTGCTTCGTAAAGGTTTAAGTTTGTTATATATTGCTAACAATAACAAATTTAGCGTAGTTAAACGCTGTTGTCCGTCAATTACCGTTGATTTATTCTCTTCTCCTAAAATGCAAATAAGTGATCCTAGAAAATATCCCTTATCATTTTCAGATAAATCGTCAAATAAATTATCCCATTGATTTTTATTCCACGCATATTCACGTTGATATGGTGGAATAACGTACTGAAATGTTTTCCCTTCACTGTCTTGACTTAGTAAAGCTGAAATAGTTATTTGTTTTGCTGATTGGATCATATTTCCCTTCCTTTATATATAAAATAAATTTAGATAAAATTGAGTATATACACCATTTTATAAATAAAACAGCTATTTTTTCCAATGGTGAGTAGATTTTCTTTATTCTTGTTCAAACATTTTATTCTCCTTAGTTAGATAATTTAAATTTTAATTCCATACAACGGCACATTCACCATCCAATCCTGTTCCCTAAAATCTGCCATTGAGAAGCGAAAAGCCTGTTCGGGTTGGAATTGTTCTACATATACTTTCAAACTTTTCGCTTTCAGATTTTCTTCTGCTTTGACTTCAATCGGGATTACAGTTTGTTTGCGTTGTAACACAAAATCCACTTCCGCCGTGCCTTTTTCTGTTGCCCAATAAAAGACTGGATTTTCTTGAGTTGCAATCAATTGTTGCAACACATATTGCTCGGTCAATGCACCTTTAAATTCGGTAAAAATACGGTTGCCTTCCAACAGTGTAGTAGCGTCCAAATAGCTTTGAGCGGCAAGTAAGCCGACATCTAAACCATATAATTTAAAAGCGTTATCCTGATAGGCAGACAAAGGCAAATACGGCTTTTTCACACGCTGTACAACCTGAACTAAGCCACTGTCTTTCAGCCATTGCAAGGCAATTTCATAATCTTTGCTTCTCGCCCCTTTTTGCATTTGTGCATACATAAATTTTTTGTTTTCTTTCGCCAGTTGTTCAGGAATAGATGCCCAAATCGACCGCACTTTTTTTACCGTTTGCACATCGGAAATATGCTTAGAAAAATCCTGTTCATACGCCATCAATAAATTGCGTTGCACTTGGCGAACTTCGTTCAAATTTTGTGTATCAATAGAGGTTTGCACCGCCTCAGGCATTCCGCCGACAAAATAATATTGACGCAGAAAGTCGATATAACGGCTTTTCATCGCAGAAATCAGCGACCAATCTTGCATTTCCAACAGTTGAACCAAATCAGACTGCCCCAGAGCGGTTAAAAATTCGTGAAAAGTCATAGGATAAAGCGGTAAAAAATCCACCTTACCCACAGGAAAAGACACCTGATGATGCAGGGAAACGCCAAGTAATGAACCAGCCGCCACAATATAAAATTGCGGTGCATTTTCATAAAAATATTTAAGTGCCGATAAGGCTTGCGGCACTTCTTGCACTTCATCAAAAATAATCAGCGTGTTATCCGTTTGAATATCCACACCACTTTCAATTTTCAAGCCTAAAATCAAACGTTTAATATCATAATCGCCCGAAAATAGTGTTTTCATTCGGGGATTATTATCAAAATTGATGTAGGCAACCTGTTCAAATGTCTGTTCACCAAAATGTTTCATCACCCAAGTTTTGCCGACTTGTCTTGCCCCTTGAATAATCAAGGGTTTGCGGTTGGGCTTGGTTTTCCATTGTATGAGTTTATCTAAAATATCTCGTTGCATAACTCACCTTATTGAATTTTTTTGATCTATTTTAGTTGGCTCAAACATTTTTATCAATGAAAACCCTACTTAAAAATACATTTTTTCCAACTAAAAAATGTGTGAAATTACATTTTTCTATTGACAAAAAGGTATTTAATCATCAAAAAAGCAAATTTAACAATATCCAAAACCAAGCAAAGTAAATTTTAGTACCAATATCCTTTACCTTTTCTCTTTATCACACCTAAAATAGCACCCAATTTAGTAACTTTTAGGACTTTAAATAATGAGCAGCTTCGAAAAACTAGGCAAACAAATCAGTGAAGCAGATGCCACAATAAACGCTTAGATAGTTAAATTAGGCTTAGGTTATAACCATTTTGCCGTACTGCACTCATTGGCGGTGGCGGAAAATGAGCAATGTACACAAAAGCAGATTTGTGAGGAATGGCTGTTGCCGAAGCAGACGCTGTTTAACGTGTGTAAGGAATATAAGGAAAAAGGCTGAATTGAATTTAGCGAAAGTGCGGTGGATACTCGTGCCTTCACTCGTATTTACACAGAAACTTGCCGTACCAGTGATTTTGACCAAGTGGATTAAAGGCTCAAATACTTCAACTACCACCGAACATGTGGCACTATCCCATAAGTTCGTTAATTTCTTTATTGCTTTCTCAAATCTCAACATCACATTTTTACTGTTTTATCTTCCCTGCCACACTGATAGAAGTCGCGCCTTTCTATACATTTTCATCTTATTTATGTGATATAGATCACATAAAATTTCATTCAGATAAAATTATGTGATCTACATCACATTTTGATTTTATATACCTAAAAATATCTTGTGATCTACTTCACATTTTTAAACTTAAAAATTTGGGCTTTAATTTTCGCTTTGCTATGCTTTCGTTCATTAAATGGACACAACTTAGCTCAATACTAATGAGGTTAATATGTTATCAGCAAATGCAAAACTTAAAGTCCAAAGCTTTGGACGCTTTTTATCAAATATGGTAATGCCGAATATTGGGGCATTTATCGCTTGGGGATTTATCACCGCCCTTTTTATTCCAACAGGTTGGTTTCCAAATGAAACGCTCGGCAAACTTGTTGGGCCGATGATTACCTATTTATTACCCTTATTAATTGGTTATACTGGGGGGAAATTAGTGGGTGGCGATCGCGGTGCCGTTGTGGGCGCAATTACCACTGCTGGGGTCATCATTGGTACAGATATTCCAATGTTCCTTGGTGCAATGATCGCCGGGCCAACAGGTGGTTGGGCAATTAAGCATTTTGACCGTTGGGCTGATGGTAAAATTAAAAGTGGTTTTGAAATGTTAGTGAATAATTTTTCATCTGGCATTATCGGTATGCTACTTGCCATTTTGTTCTTCTTGGTTGTAGGCCCAGCAGTAAAAATACTTTCTACTACCTTAGCGGCTGGCGTTGATGTGCTTGTTCAAGCCCATTTATTACCATTAACCTCTATTTTTGTTGAACCCGCAAAAATTCTTTTCTTAAATAATGCGATTAATCACGGCATTTTCTCACCACTGGGTATTCAACAATCACAAGAACTTGGGCAATCTATTTTCTTCTTAATTGAAGCAAATCCGGGCCCGGGTTTAGGCGTATTATTAGCCTATATTCTGTTTGGTAAAGGTTCTGCAAAACAAACAGCAGGGGGCGCCGCGGTTATCCACTTCTTCGGTGGTATTCACGAAATTTATTTCCCTTATGTGTTAATGAATCCACGTTTATTAATTGCTGTTATCGCAGGGGGAATGACTGGGGTGTTCACGCTGGTGTTATTTCACGCAGGCCTCATCGCCCCTGCCTCACCGGGTTCAATCATTGCTGTATTGGCGATGACACCTTCACATTCTATCTTTGGCGTACTTTGTTCGGTGGCATTAGCAACTGTTGTGTCTTTCATCATTGCTGCATTCTTCCTAAAAATCCAAAAAGAAGATACTTCAGATAAATTAGCAGAAGCACAAGCGGCTTCAAAAGCAATGAAAGGTGGTGTAGCACAGCCAATCACTGATTATAAAGGCTTACAAAAAATCTTCGTTTCTTGCGATGCAGGTATGGGATCAAGCGCGATGGGTGCAAGTATGCTACGCAAAAAAGTAAATGATGCAGGCTTGCCAATTGAGGTGGCGAACTGTGCAATCAATGACTTGCCAGATAATGCAAGATTAGTCATTACGCACCAAGACTTAACGCTACGCGCACAAAAACAAGTACCAAATGCAATGCACTTGTCTCTTACCAATTTCTTAGATAATAAATTCTATGATAATTTGGTGAATGAATTAAAAGCGCATTTCGCTGAAGCGGCTTCAAAACCCACAGACAGTGCAGAAGTCGCAGAAATGAATGGGGCAACCTTCAACTTAAGTGCGGATCAAATTTTCTTAGGATTAAAAGCAGAAAATAAACAAGACGCCATTCGTTTTGCCGGTGAACAACTAGTAAAAGCAGGCTTTGTGTTACCAAGTTATGTCGATGCAATGTTTGAACGTGAAGAATTAGTTTCCACTTACTTAGGTGAGGGGCTAGCGGTTCCGCACGGCACGGTTGATGCAAAAGACGCCGTATTAAAAACGGGTATCGTGGTATGTCAATATCCTGAAGGGGTACGCTTCACGGAGGAAGAAGATGGCATCGCTAAATTAGTCATCGGTATTGCCGCTCGCAACAATGAACACATTCAAGTGCTGACGGCAATCACGAATGCATTAGATAGTGAAGAAGCGATTGCCACACTGACCTCTACAACAAATGTAGAAGATGTGTTAGCGTTACTCAAATCTTAAAGTGCGGTATAAAATGGCATCGTTTTTTACGATGTCATTTCTCATTATAAACGTTATTGGAGAAAAAAATGAAAGCATTACATTTTGGCGCAGGTAATATTGGACGAGGATTTATCGGCAAATTACTTGCTGATAGCGGTATTGAGGTGGTTTTTGCTGATGTAAATGACGACGTTATCCGTTTATTACAAACACAAAAAAGCTACAACGTTAAAGTGGTGGGCGAAAAGGTTAATCGTATTGAACAAGTGTCCAACGTAACCGGCGTTAATTCAAAAGATGAAAATGCACTGATTGAACGCTTTAAGCAAGTGGATTTGGTCACCACAGCAGTTGGTCCAAATGTGCTAAAAATTATTGCCAGCACCCTTGCCAAAGGATTAATTGCTCGCATTGAAGCAGGTAATACCCAACCACTAAATATTATTGCTTGTGAGAATATGGTGCGTGGCACAACCTTCTTAAAAGAACAGGTTTTTCAATATTTAGATGAAAATCAACAGCAACAGGTTGAGGCATTAGTCGGTTTTGTTGATAGTGCAGTGGATCGTATTGTACCGCCTGTGCAAGCCAACCCTGCCGATCCCCTTTTAGTCACAGTAGAAGAATTTAGTGAATGGATTGTGGATAAAACGCAATTTAAAGGCACAATCCCACAAATTGCTGGAATGGAACAAACCGATAATCTTATGGCGTTTGTAGAACGTAAATTATTCACGCTAAACACAGGACACGCCGTTACCGCCTATTACGGCAAGTTAAAAGGCTACCAATTTGTCAAAGAAAGCATTGAAGATCCGACGGTACGCGCTTTTGTTAAAGCCGTTATGGAAGAAAGTGGTGCCGTATTAATTAAACGCTATGATTTCGATCCGCAAGCTCACGCCGCTTATATCGAAAAAATCCTAGCTCGTTTCGCCAATCCTTATTTAGTGGACGATGTAGATCGCGTAGGACGTGAGCCATTACGAAAACTCAGTTATAATGATCGCCTAATTAAACCATTGCGTGGCACATTAGAATACCAATTGCCACACCAATATTTGGTACAAGCCGTGGCTACCGCATTATGCTATCGCAATGACAACGATCCGCAAGCACAAACGTTAGCACAATCGTTAACACAAAATGGCGTGATCAATACCTTAAAACAATATACTGAATTACAAGATAATGCCGTGATTGAACAAATTGCACAAGCCTATCAAGCACTTGTGTAAGCTGTCTTCCCATTATCTGTATCAATCACATTAGGAAGGTATCATTGGACGATCCTATTTACGAAAAACTCACCGAAGCCACCTCTATTCGTGGCT
Organism: Avibacterium sp. 21-599; assembly: GCF_026226765.1. Classification (NCBI taxonomy): domain Bacteria; kingdom Pseudomonadati; phylum Pseudomonadota; class Gammaproteobacteria; order Pasteurellales; family Pasteurellaceae; genus Avibacterium; species Avibacterium sp. 21-599. The sequence continues at coordinate 369,332 of NZ_JAKKOB010000002.1, read as the reverse complement.
TTATTACCGCCAGCGTTGCACTTTTTGATGAGGCGGTGGACAGCTTAATCAATCGTGTATTCCGCAAAACGGATTTTGCGGTCAAATCGGTGGTGGACTCCCTATTTATGACGTCAGGCCCCCTTTTTGATCTTTCCATTCGCTTAAAAGTGCTACTTGGGCTTGGCGTCATTGAGCATAAGATTTTTGAAGATATTAATGCCTTTATCAAATTTAAAGAAACATTAAACAACGATGAAAAAGAACATCGTTTTTTCGATCCACTGATTATTGAATTTGTACAACACTTACATTTACAGCAAGACAAAAACTTACTTAATTTTCCTGATGATAAAGAAGATCCAAATTCTCTCAGCTATCAAATCAAAACCCAACGTAAAGAAAAATTAGTACGCTCTTGCTTAATGCTCACCATTAATGCGATTTACGAACATTTACAGGTGGAAAGCCCGTTGTAAAAATTGATAAAAAAGCACCGCACTTACTATTTTCGGAACTATTTACCTCTTTACCTGTCGATATAGCAACAAATCAATTAATTTATAAGGAATTTTATGCGTTTAAAACAACTTACTTTTGCCTTAATGGCATTACCATTATCGTTATCTACCTATGCTGTAGAGAATACTCATAATATAGTGAGTTTTTCTGTTGATGTTGAAAAAGAACTTTCGCATGATTTACTCCAAGCCACCTTGTTTACCCAAGCGGAAAACAAAGATCTTGCGTTGGCGAATAAAGAAGTGAGCAATAAAATTAATCAAGCCTTTGAGATATTAAAATCCTATCCAGACGTTGAATTAAGTGATAATTCACGTAGTACACAAGTCCGTTATAACAGTGATGGCAAGCAAAATGGCTGGATTGCGCGCGCCCAGTTAGTGTTGCAAAGTAAAAATAATGAAGCCTTATCTAATGCAATGACGAAACTTAATGGTATTTTGGCAATTGAATATGTAAACTCTCAAGTGTCTTCTGCTGCAATTAATCGAGTTGAAGACGAAATGACAAAACAGGCGCTTGAACAATTAAACCGCAAGGCAAACTTAATTCAACAATCACTTGGCGCGAAAGGTTATAAAATTGTGGAATTAAATATTCGCACTCCAATGGAAAGCGGACGCTTTGTGGCTCGCCCTTATGCGATGGCGAAAATGGCAAGTTCAATGTCGAATGATGAGGTGCAATTAGGCAACGGCAAAGCTAACGTAAGAGCAAGCATTGAGGCAAAAATTCAGCTAGTTCAGGAATAATGACAGCCAGCCCCATTTCTTATACAATGAGGCAATTTTAACAAGCCAACGAGGTTATCAATGAAAGTTGCAAAAAATGTGGTGGTGAGCATTGCTTACCAAGTTCGTACTGAAGATGGAGTATTAGTCGATGAAGCTCCAGTCAATCAGCCTTTAGAATATTTACAAGGGCATAATAATTTAGTCATTGGCTTAGAGAAAGCCCTAGAAGGTAAATCTGTTGGTGATAAATTTGAAGTTCGCGTAAAACCAGAGGAAGGTTACGGGGAATATAATGAAAATCTTGTTCAACGTGTACCAAAAGATGTGTTTGTCGGTGTCGATGAGCTTGTCGCAGGAATGCGCTTTATCGCCGATACCGATGTAGGGCCATTACCTGTTGTGATCACGGAAGTGGGTGAAAATGATGTGGTTGTCGATGGTAATCATATGCTCGCAGGACAAGAATTATTATTTGATGTAGAAGTTGTTGCAACACGTGAAGCAACCTTAGAAGAAATCGCACACGGTCATATTCACCAAGAGGGTGGTTGCTGTGGCGGACATGGTGATAGCGATGAAGAAGGACACGGCTGTGGTTGTGGCGGTCATCACCATCATCATAACCACGATCACCACCATCATCACGATGGTGAAGGTTGCTGCGGAAATGGCGGCTGTAAGCATTAAGGCTAGAGAATTATGTTGAACCACGCAAATCGCGTGGTTTTTTTATGATCTTTCGCAAGAAATCTTATTTTTCATTCTTGATTTTATTTCTTTTTTGTTCTGACTACGCATAATAGAGAAATACGAATTACCTAAAATAAGGTATTAACTGAACGCTTTTATAAGGAGAAAAAAATGAAAAAGATGTTATTAATGAGCGGATCAAAATATAAAGATACAGGTTATTTAGTACATTGTATGCCGTGGCTGAAAACTTTTCTTTCTGAATACCGAGGAAAAACCATTGGATTTGTCCCTTATGCTGGTGTCAGTCGTAGCTATGATGAATATGAAAATGGAGTAAAACAAGCATTTGCTGAATTAGAGATGGATATTATTTCTGTTCATCGAGGAAAAACACACCTCGATATTATCGAACAAGCTGATGTGATCGCAATTGGTGGAGGTAACACCTTCTGCTTGCTTAATGGATTGTATGAGCATCGTTTATTGGACGCGATTCGCCAGAAAGTACAACAAGGCACGCCTTATTTTGGTTGGAGCGCTGGTGCCAATGTGGCTGGTAAAAGTATTATGACAACCAATGATATGCCAATTCTTTATCCCCCTTCCTTTGATGCTTTAAATCTATTTCCTCACCAAATTAATCCACATTTTATTTCAGGTAAAATAGCAGGACATAATGGTGAAAGTCGTGAAGAGCGTTTAGCGGAGTTTTTAATGATTAATCCTGAATCACAGGTTTACGCATTACCTGAAGGCACGGCATTGCATATTCAGGGGCAACAAGCAAGTGTACTAGATATTAGCCAAGCACAGCAAAGTGCGGTGTTAAAATTGAGCAAAAATGGGGCTTGTCAGTCTTACCTCGCTGGATCGATTTTTAATTATTAAGGAGAATAATATGCTTGAACTTAAATCTTTCGTGGCAATTTTGGGCGTTGTTGTTGCAGTTTATTTATTGGTAAAAAAATATGAAACGCGTACCGTATTAATTGGTTTAGGCTTATTAATGTCTTTATTAACGCTCAACCCAATGGGGGCGTTAGATGCCTTTGCTAAATCAATGACCAGCAGTGGATTAATTATGGCAATCTGTTCCAGTATGGGCTTTGCTTATGTGATGAAATACACAAAATGTGATACTCATCTTGTGCATTTAATGACTCGGCCCTTATCAGGACTAAGATTTTTCTTAATTCCTTTTGCCACAATGATTACTTTTTTTATTAATATTGCGATTCCTTCAGCAGCCGGTTGCGCTGCCGCCGTTGGCGCAACATTAATCCCCGTGTTAAAAAGTGCAGGTGTGCGACCTGCTACGGCTGGGGCAGCCATTTTGGCTGGTACATTTGGTTCAATGATGAGTCCCGGCTCTTCTCATTCTGCAATGATTGCCGAAATGTCAAATTTAACGATTACGCAAGTCAATTTATCTCATGCACCTTATACGATTATCGCTGGTGCGATTGCAGCGGTTTCGCTAACTTTAGTCGCATTAATGCTAAAAGATTATGGCGAAGAACATCGCCAAGCCTATTTAGCAGAAGCTAAAGAATCTGAACAATCTTTCCAAAAATCAAACATTTTCTTTGCCATTGCACCTTTATTACCATTAGTGATTTTAGTAATCGGTGGAACCACTTTACAAGAAATCCCGGCACTTGCTTGGACGAAAATGGGGGTACCGCAAGCAATGTTAATTGGGGCAATTTATGCCATTTTCGTTACACGTATTTCTCCGGCTAAAATTACAGAAGAATTTTTTAATGGAATGGGGAGCGCTTATGCAAATGTGTTAGGCATTATTATTTCAGCGAGTGTTTTTGTGGCAGGGCTAAAATCGACTGGTGCCATTGACAGCGCCATTGAATTTCTTAAGCATTCAAACGAATTTGTCCGTTGGGGGGCAACGATTGGTCCATTCTTAATGGGCTTACTCACAGGTTCTGGCGATGCGGCAGCAATCGCTTTTAACACAGCAGTAACACCACACGCAGTCGAATTAGGCTACACACACTTAAACCTTGGTATGGCGGCCGCTATTGCCGGGGCTATTGGACGCACTGCCTCGCCAATCGCAGGCGTAACGATTGTTTGTGCAGGATTAGCGATGGTTAGCCCTGTGGATATTGTTAAACGTACAGGTTTAGGAATGGTGCTTGCTGTACTATTCTTGGCATTATTTATGCTTTAATTTTTTCACGGTGGGAAAATTTAACACATTCCCACCGCACTTTATGATTCCTTCTATCTAAAACGCTATCTCACTTTCTTCACATAAAGTGCGGTGCTTTTTTCTGTAAATTTCCCCTCACTTATCGCCTTTTGCATACGAATTTTGTACAATGCACCGTTTTGAGTGATTATTGAGATTATTTTATGAGTTCAGCACCAAATATTGGTTTTATTAGTTTAGGTTGTCCTAAAAATTTAGTGGATTCAGAACGTATTTTGACGGAGCTGCGTTCTGATGGGTATAACATTATTCCAAGTTATGAAAATGCCGATTTAGTGATCGTTAATACCTGCGGATTTATTGACAGCGCGGTGCAAGAGTCGTTAGAAGCCATTGGTGAAGCGTTAGAAGAAAATGGTAAAGTGATTGTTACAGGCTGTTTAGGAGCTAAAGAAGATCGTATCCGTGAAGTACATCCAAAGGTATTAGAAGTAACTGGCCCACATAGTTATGAAGCGGTGATGACACAAGTGCATAAATATGTACCAAAACCCGCACACAACCCTTATATCAGTCTTGTGCCAGCGCAAGGAGTGAAATTAACCCCAAAACATTATGCCTATTTGAAAATTTCAGAAGGCTGCGATCATCGTTGTACTTTCTGTATTATCCCTTCAATGCGTGGTGATTTAGATAGCCGTCCGATTACGCAAGTGTTAGATGAAGCCAAACGCCTTGCTGATGCTGGGGTGAAAGAGCTACTTATCGTGTCGCAAGATACTTCAGCGTATGCCTTGGATCAGGGTAAAGAAAATCAAAATAAAACGGTTTTCTGGAACGGTAAGCCAATCAAAAATAATCTGATCAGCCTGTGCGAGCAGTTGGCGACCTTAGGCATTTGGGTACGTTTGCACTATGTATATCCTTATCCGCACGTGGATAATTTAATTCCACTTATGGCGCAAGGCAAAATCTTGCCTTATTTAGATATTCCATTACAACACGCAAGCCCAAAAATTTTGAAAGCAATGAAGCGTCCGGGGTCTATTGATCGCACGTTAGAACGTATAAAAAAATGGCGTGAAATTTGCCCTGAATTAACCTTACGTTCCACTTTTATTGTTGGCTTCCCGGGTGAAACGGAGGAAGATTTTCAACAACTATTAGATTTCTTACAGGAAGCCCAGCTTGATCGAGTTGGCTGTTTCAAATTTAGCCCTGTTGAAGGTGCACCAGCCACAGATATGCCAGATCAAGTACCAGAAGACGTAAAAGAAGCGCGTTTCCACCGTTTTATGCAAGTACAACAAGCTATTTCAGCACAACGCTTACAGCAAAAAATTGGCAAAATCCTGCCTGTCATTGTGGACGAAATAGATGAAGAAGGGATTATCGGACGCTCAATGGCGGATGCCCCAGAAATTGATGGCGTGGTGTATGTAGATAACTTATCTCACCAAGCTGTGAGCGTAGGACAAGTGATTAACGTAACGATCACACAAGCCGATGAATATGATTTATGGGGAACCTGCTAATGGTTGCGCCAGTGAACGTGTTATTTGTCTGTTTGGGGAACATTTGCCGTTCCCCAATGGCGGAATATCTTTTCCGTGAAAAAGTGAAACAAGCAGGCTTAGCCAATAAAATGATGAGTGATAGTGCTGGCACATCTGGCTGGCACGATGGCGAGGATATGCATTGCGGTACAGCTGAAACCCTTGAATTACATCATATTGATAATAAAGGTTTTACTAGCCGAAAAGTGCGGTTAAAAGATTGGCAAGATTTTGATTATATTATTGCTATGGATAACCAAAATTTAGCCGATTTAGAAAAATTATTTGGACATCACCCTGAAAAATTATTTCAAATCACTCAGCTTTGTCCTGATTTAGGTATCGATCATATCCCTGATCCTTGGTATACCAAGAATTTTACCCAAACTTACGAATTATTAGATCAATGTTGTGATGCCTTGTTAGCACACATTCGTAAAGAAAAATCTTGTTAAAAACTACCGCACTTTTGTTGATAAAAGCTGATAGGTTATGGCTATCAGCTTTTTTGCTATAACTTGCTTATTGTATTATTCTGCTTCAGCAAGAGTAAAGCAAAGGTTGAGATTAATAGCACGAATGCTGCGCCGATATAAAGATTTTGTTTTTCCCATCCGTTATCTAATAAAATACCAGCGATTATTGGAGCAAGGATTGCGCCAATGCGTCCTATGCCGATTGACCAGCCAGCACCTGTACTTCGTATATTCATTGTGTTTCCTTATGATATGTTGATGAATAAATCCTTTTATTCTCTTGTGAGTTGTTGAAGCTTACGCAAAATAATATTCAGTGCGACGCCATAGGCAGGAACAAATAGCACGATGCCGACAAAAAGTTTGAAAAGATAATCTACAAAACCAAGTTCAAACCAATGTTCCGCCATAAAAGGATCACTGCTTGCGAAAAATGCGACGGAAAAGAATAAGAAGGTATCTGCCATTGAACCGAAAATCATTGAGCTACTCGGCGCAATCCACCAGGTTTTTAACTGGCGTAATCGATTAAATACAAGTACATCAAGTAATTGACCGAAAACATAGGCGACAAAACTGGCAATAGCAATGCGAAAAACGAATAAGTTGAAATCAAATAAGGCTTCGATCCCTTGATATTGCGTGTCCAAAAAGAGCGTGGAAATCACATAACTGATAATTAATGCGGGAAACATCACGGCAAAGATGATCCATCTTGCGGCGGTTGCCCCAAAAATTCGTACAGTTAGATCCGTTGCAAGGAAAATAAATGGGAAAGTAAGCGTTCCCCAAGTGCTGTGGAACGAGAAATCTGCTAGTCCGAGTAGATGAAATGGCAAGTGTATCTCAAAAGGGATCTGTACTAAATAGTTACTTGCGGCAATAATAAAAATGTGGAAAAAAGTTAAAATAATTAATGCGTTACGTTTTTGATGAACATTAAAGATCGGAGAAGTTACTTTCATCTTTTATACCTTTTTGTTGAAAATATTGGGGTGAGGGAACCCAAATTAAGTGGAAAAATTGCGTAATCTTTGAACTGCTGATGTTCGACATACAGGTTATTCAAAGGATCGCTGATAATACGTATTTTTGTTGATATTTCAAGGAATATCTCGATTTATTTTGAGGAATAAGTGCAGAAAATTCTCTATTATAAAGTGGGGTGCTTTTTTGTTGATTTTTGTTTTGAGGGAATGGGGAATGATTTGTGTATAGCTGACATTTGCTGAGAGAACTATAAGAGGTTTCTTGTTTTAGCAAGAGAGGTTAGGAAGAGCAAAACACGTTTTCACTGAGTTTACCGTTATTGACACTAAAAGTACGGTGTTTTTCTGGTTGCATTTCTTTTAGTTGGTTGTGTGTAATGGCGGTAACGAACACTTGTGAACCACTTTGTTGTAGGCGTTCAGCTAATAATGCACGTTTTGTTTGATCTAATTCAGAAGCGAAATCATCAATTAAAAAAATACAATGACGATTTTTTTGTTGCATCAAATGTTCACCTTGAGCTAGGCGCAAGGCGCACATTAGTAGTTTTAATTGCCCACGAGAAAGCACATCTTCTACCGGCAACCCATTGGCTTTAAAGCGAAAATCGGCCTTTTGCGGGCCAGATACGGTGTAACCAATGGCACGATCCCGTTCAAAATTTTGACATAACAATTCGGCGTAATCGCTGTTTTTATCCCAGCCTTGATGAAAACTGACACTGATTTCTAATTCAGGCAGAAATAGCTGACAGGTGCGTTCAATTTCAGGGCGTAAGGCTTCGGCATAATCGGCACGCCATTGGCTGACTTGGTTAGCAAGATTGACCAGCGCTTTATCCCAAATCTGAATATGTTCATAGTGCAAGGCTTGTTGTAAAGCCGCATTGCGTTGCTTCAATAAGCGGTTAAGTTGGCTCCAAACAGGGTGAAAATCACGATGATGATGGAATAGTCCCCAATCTAAAAAAGCACGGCGATAGCTTGGCCCACCGTTGAGCAAGGTCAATCCTTCTGGGGTAATCATTTGCATTGGTAATAAATGGGCAAGATCGGCAATTTTTTTTGCTTCTTCACCGTTAATTTTTACCTGTGTGTTACCTTGGCGGTGTTTTTGCAATCCCACTGACCACTGATGTTGTTGCTCTTGAATTTTGCCATAAAGGGTGAAGTGAGGCTGTTCGTAAGAAATAATGCGATTTGCTACCGCACTTTTAAAAGAACGTCCGTGAGCAAGATAAAAAATGGCTTCAAGTAGGCTGGTTTTACCGCTGCCGTTATTGCCCACTAAAAAGTTAAAGCCGTGGTCAAATTCTAGATCCACGGCGTTTAAATTACGAAAATTTTCAACCGTTAAGCGTGAAATTGCCATATCAATTATAAACGCATTGGCATAATCACATATTCTGCGCTATTGTCATCCACATCTTCAATTAAGCAGCTTGAAGAAGCATCTGTCAATCGCATTCGCACTTGTTTGCATTTGAGGGCATTGAGTACATCAAGCAAATAGCTGACATTAAAGCCGACTTCCATTTCTTCGCCGTTGTAGTCGATGTCAATGATTTCTTCGGCTTGCTCTTGCTCTGTATTTGTCGCGGTGATTGTGAGCTGGTTTTCTGCAAGCTGTAAACGTACTGTTCTTACTTTATCATTGGATAAAATCGCGGCACGGGCAAAGGCTTGTTTTAAACTTTCCCATTCGCCTGTCATAATACGTTGCGCATTGCGTGGTAATACGCGACGGTAATCTGGAAAACGCCCATCAATTAATTTAGAGGTAAAAATAATATGTCCTAAATCAATGCGTAAATTATTTGTACCAATTTGTACGCGAGCTGGCTGATCATTACTTTCTAATAAACGGGCTAATTCTAGCACGCCTTTACGTGGCACAATGACAGAATGAAGCTGTAAATCTTGTTCTAGGGGAATTGTACAAACTGCAAGGCGATGTCCATCTGTTGCAACAGTACGCAATAAGTTACCTTCGGTTTCAAATTTCATTCCATTTAAGAAATAACGCGCATCTTGATTTGCCATAGAAAATTGAGTGGCATCAATGAGGCGACGTAAGGTGGCTTGTGTGGTGGTAAAATCTACCTCTGCTTGCCAATCAGCTAAATTTGGATATTCCTCAGCTGGAAGGGTTGTTAAATTAAATTTACTTCTACCGCAATGCACTAAGGCACGTTCTTCTTCAAAACTTACCGTAATATCTGAACCATCAGGAAAACTACGGCAAATATCAAGGAATTTTTTAGCGGGTATGGTGAAATGCCCATCTTGTTCAGCACTATTTAACTGTGCTTGGGTGGAAAGTTCCACTTCTAAATCTGTTCCTGTAATGGTTAAAGATTGCCCTTCGATGTGTAGTAACACATTGTTTAACACAGGAATATTAGGGCGACTACTCAATACACCACATACTTGTTGTAAGGGCTTTAACAGGTTTTCTCTTGATACAGTAAATTGCATAGTTTCGTCCTTAAACTGATAAGGTTCGGATTAAATTAGACCAATCTTCTTGAATGCTTGGGTCTTGTTGCTTGAGTTTATCTACACTGCGACAGGCGTGTAAAACGGTAGTATGATCACGATCACCAAAGCTACTGCCAATTTCAGGGAAACTGCGATTAGTCAGTTCGCGTGAAAGTGCCATTGCAATTTGGCGAGGGCGAGCCACTGATCTTGCGCGGCTTTTCGATTTAAGATCGGCCACTTTGATACGGTAATATTCTGCCACGATTTTTTGGATGTTTTCCACGGTCACTAATTTTTCTTGTAACGCCAGCATATCTTTGAGGGTCTCACGCACAAAATCAATGGTAATCGGTTTGCCCGTAAATTCTGCATTAGCGTGAACACGGTTGAGCGCGCCTTCTAATTCACGCACGTTCGTGCGTAATTTTTCGCCGATAAATAACGCCACTTCTTCGGGTAAGCGCATATTTTTTTCTTCTGCTTTTTTCAATAAAATGGCGACACGAGTTTCAAGTTCTGGGGGTTCAATGGCTACGCTTAATCCCCAACCAAAACGAGATTTTAAGCGATCTTCAATTTTCTCGATCTCTTTTGGATAGCGGTCAGAGGTTAAAATAATTTGCCGACTACTTTCAAATAACGAGTTGAAAATATGGAAAAATTCTTCTTGCGTACCGTCTTTGCCCGCAAAGAATTGAATATCATCAATCAGCAAGGCATCTAAAGTGCGGTAGAATTTTTTGAAGTTTTCCATTTTGTCTTCTTGCAGCGCCCGGACATATTCTTGCATAAAGCGTTCTGCGTGGATATAAATTACGCGTGCTTCTGGTTTTGTGGTTAAAATGCCATTACCTACGGCGTGTAATAAGTGGGTTTTACCAAGCCCTGTGCCACCGTAAAGAAATAGCGGATTGGCGCTTTGCTCCCCAGGGTTAATCGCCACTTTTTGCGCCACGGCTCGGGCCAGTTGGTTGGATTTCCCCTCCACAAAGTTTTCAAAAATGTGCTTGGTATTTAAGTTAGAACGATAGCTGGTTTTTTGCTCGCTTGGCTGCGCTGGTGCATTATTCTGAGCGACAGCAGGTGGCGGTGTGGTTTTACGCATTGCAGGTTTTGAACCTTCTTGCACTTTCACACTAAAATCCGCATTGCCAGAAAATTGCTGGGCTAAACGGCTGATTAATTCAAGATAATGAGTTTCCACCCAGTTTTTAACAAAAACGTTGGAGGCATATAACACCATATTGTTTTCACCCACAATATCAGCTTGCAATGGGCGTAACCAAGTGCTGAAATCCGTTGGTGAAACTTGATCTTGCAGTTGTGAAAGGCAATCCTGCCAAAGTGATGCGAGCGTGGTTTTCATTGTTATTATGTCTAGTTTATTAGTTAAACGTTTGAATCGTCCGCAGAAAAGTGCGGTGAGAATTCGGCTAATTTTACAATAAAGTTGAGAAAAGATCTTTATAAAAGGATCAAAAAAATCGAAAAAGGCTGCTTGAGATTTCTGCCAAAAAAAGTATAATTCACCCCGCTTTTATGCTTTCAAATAAGAAAAATGCAGATTATGTTGCGATTTTTCTTATTCTTATTTGACGAACGGTTCATTTGTGATTACAATTGCGTTCCTTATTTAGTAACCCTTGTTTCAATTCGTTTTTGGCTATCTAAATGTCAAAGGCAATAATTAAACAATGTTGATTTAGGTAGATTATAATTATGAAACGTACATTTCAACCTTCTGTATTAAAACGTAGCCGTACTCACGGTTTCCGTGCGCGTATGGCAACTAAAAACGGCCGTCAAGTTTTAGCTCGTCGTCGTGCTAAAGGTCGTAAGAGTTTATCTGCATAATCCAGCCTTTTGCTGTGATTAAGCTAAACTTTTCTAGGGAGTTACGTCTGCTAACTCCCGCTCAATTCAAATACGTTTTCCAAGATCCACAACGTGCCAGTTCAGCGCAAATTACTATACTTGCTCGCATTAATCAGGAAAATCACCCCCGTCTTGGGCTTGCTGTTGCTAAGAAGCATTTAAAACGCGCCCACGATCGTAATCGCATTAAACGTCTATGCCGTGAACGCTTTCGCTTATTGCAACACCAACTGCCAAATTATGATTTTGTGATTGTTGTTAAACAAGGCATTGGTCAGTTAGATAATCAACAACTATTCAATTTATTGGATAAATTATGGCAACGCCACATTCGCTTGGCTCAAAAATCTTAATTGCGCTTATTCGCTTTTATCAACTGGTAATTAGCCCTTTAATTGGCCCACGTTGCCGATTCACACCAACCTGTTCTTGCTATGGCATTGAGGCATTAAAAACGCACGGTGCGTTAAAAGGTGGTTGGCTTACGTTAAAACGTATATTAAAATGTCATCCTTTACACGCGGGTGGATACGATCCTGTTCCACCAAAGATCAATAACAACAAAGAGAACAAATAATGGATTCAAGACGTAGCCTGTTAGTGCTCGCACTACTCTTTATTTCTTTTCTTGTTTATCAGCAATGGCAAGTGGACTATCATTCACCTAAGCCAGTTGCCACTGAACAAGTTCAGACAACAAATAATCAAAGTGAATTCGCTTCAAATTCGGATCTAACTAACCTTGCACAAGGTAAAGTGATTACTTTAGAAAATGACGTTTTCCGCTTACAAATTAATACATTAGGTGGAGATGTTGTTGGTTCTGAATTATTAAAATATGATGAAACATTACATTCTAATACGCCATTCATTTTGTTAAAAGATACGCCTGAGCATATTTATATTGCACAAAGTGGTCTGGTTGGTAAAAACGGGATTGATACCAAAGCCGGTCGTGCAAACTATCAAGTAGAGGGGGATACCTTCAAATTGGCAGATGGGCAAAATGAACTTGCTGTCCCTTTCGTGTTTGAAAAAGATGGGGTAACTTATCGCAAAATTTTCGTATTAAAACGTGGTGAATATGATGTGGCAGTGAATTTTGAAATTGCTAACCAAAGCAATCAAGCCATTGAAGTTGAACCTTATGCCCAATTAACCCATACATTGGTTGAAAGCTCAGGCAGTATGGCGATGCCAACCTATACAGGCGGTGCTTATTCTTCTTCTGAAACAAATTATAAAAAATACAGTTTCAAAGATATGGAAGAAAAAGATCTTTCGCTACAAACCAAAGCGGGCTGGGTTGCAATTTTACAACACTATTTCGTTTCTGCTTGGATCCCAAATCAAGATGCAACCCATCAATTTTATTCTACCACCGACAAAGCACGTAACTTAGGCTCAATCGGTTATCGTGGACCAGCTATTGATATTCCATCAGGTGCAACAGAAACCATCACCAGCAAATTATGGACAGGGCCGAAATTACAAAATGAAATGGGACAAGTGGCAAACCATTTAGATCTTACCGTTGATTACGGCTGGGCGTGGTTTATTGCGAAACCCTTATTCTGGCTACTTACCCACATTCACGATTTAGTGAAGAACTGGGGGCTTGCGATTATTTGTGTAACCTTAGTGGTGAAAGGGCTTTTATACCCATTAACTAAAGCACAATACACTTCAATGGCAAAAATGCGTATGCTGCAACCGAAAATCCAAGAAATGCGTGAGCGTTATGGGGAAGATCGTCAGCGTATGAGCCAAGAAATGATGAAATTATATAAAGAAGAAAAAGTAAACCCACTCGGTGGTTGTTTACCAATTTTATTACAAATGCCAATTTTCATCGCCTTATATTGGACGTTTATGGAAGCCGTTGAATTACGCCACGCCCCATTCTTCGGTTGGATTCAAGATTTATCAGCACAAGATCCATATTACATCTTGCCTATTTTAATGGGCGTGTCGATGTTTTTATTACAAAAAATGTCGCCAACTCCAGTGGCTGATCCAATGCAGCAAAAGGTAATGACCTTTATGCCAGTGATTTTTACCGTATTCTTCCTATTCTTCCCGGCAGGATTGGTACTCTACTGGTTAGTCTCCAACCTTATCACTATTGCGCAACAACAATGGATTTACCGTGGGTTAGAGAAAAAAGGATTACATTCCCGTAAAAAATAACTCGCTAGCGTAGATAATTGAGTTATGGGCGAACCTAAGTGTTCGCCCATTTTAGATCAAAAAATCCCTTTAATTTATTGATATTGTTATCTAACTGGCTGTTTGAAAAGAACGTTAGTGATTACTTTTTATCTGTAATACAATTATCCCCCTGTAGGGGTGAACCTAAGTGTTCGCCCATTTTAAATCAAAAAATCCCTTTAATTTATTGATTTTGTTATATAACTGGCTGTTTGAAAAGAACATTAGTGATTGCTTTTGATCTGTAATACAATTATCCCCCCTGTAGGGGCGAACCTATGTGTTCGCCCTAGCTATTGAATTGAAAAATTGCCTTATGGTAACGCTTGAATGAACAATGGCAATGGTTGGACAGTACTCAGGAAACAGGTTCATCAGTGGTCGAAGAAATCTAATAAAATAAAGATTATTCACCGCACGGCTTATTGTGCTTTTACAAGTATGAGATAATATTTGAGCGTTTTTAAAAGTGCGGTCGTTTTTTAGGAAAAATTATGTCAAAAGAAACCATAGTCGCCCAAGCCACGCCAATTGGACGTGGCGGTGTCGGTATTTTACGGGTATCAGGGCCGCTTGCCCAACAAGTAGCAGAAGCGGTGCTAGGCAAAGCCCTGAAGCCACGCATAGCGAATTATTTACCGTTTAAAGATAACGATGGCACGGTGTTAGACCAAGGGATCGCGCTATTTTTTAAAGCCCCAAATTCTTTCACCGGTGAAGATGTATTAGAGCTACAAGGCCACGGTGGGCAGATTATTTTAGATCTCTTGCTCAAACGCATTTTGCAAGTTAAAGGCGTGCGCTTGGCTCGCCCGGGGGAATTTTCTGAACAGGCATTTTTGAATGATAAATTGGATCTTACCCAAGCAGAGGCGATTGCAGATCTGATTGATGCCACTTCTGAACAAGCGGCACGTTCTGCACTGAAATCCCTCCAAGGGGAATTTTCTAATAAAATCAATCAGCTTGTTGATGATGTCATTTATCTACGCACCTATGTGGAAGCCGCAATTGATTTCCCTGATGAAGAAATTGATTTCTTAGCCGATGGTAAAATCGAAGCCAAATTGCGTGAGATTATTGCTCACCTTGCTGCCGTGCGAGCGGAAGCCAAGCAAGGGGCGATTTTGCGTGAAGGAATGAAAGTGGTGATCGCGGGTCGCCCAAATGCGGGAAAATCTAGCCTACTTAATGCACTGGCAGGGCGTGAAGCTGCCATTGTTACCGACATTGCAGGCACAACACGCGATGTGCTGCGTGAGCATATCCACATTGACGGAATGCCGTTGCATATTATTGATACCGCAGGTTTGCGTGATGCCACCGATGAAGTAGAACGCATTGGGATTCGCCGTGCGTGGGACGAAATTGAGCAAGCAGATCGCATTATTCTGATGTTAGACAGCACCGATAGCGAAGAAAATCTCGCGCAAGTGCGGTCAGAATTTTTGGCAAAATTGCCGAACAATATCCCTTTGACCATTGTGCGTAATAAAGCGGATTTAAGTGGTGAAGCGGAAACCATTCGCGAACAAAATGGACAAACCTCAATCAGCCTTTCGGCGAAAACACAAGTTGGTGTGGACTTACTGCGTGAACATCTCAAACAATCAATGGGCTATAACACCAGTACAGAAGGTGGTTTTCTTGCACGCCGTCGCCATTTAGAGGCTTTAGAACAAGCGGATATTCACTTGCAAGCAGGACTCATTCAGCTGACGGAGTTTTATGCCGGTGAACTGCTCGCCGAAGAATTGCGAATGGTACAAAATCACCTGAGCGAGATCACAGGACAATTTACCTCTGATGATCTGCTTGGCAATATTTTCAGTTCATTTTGTATTGGTAAATAAGTGAGTGAAAATCAAAGTGCGGTGTGATTTTGCCAATTTTTTAGCTGAAATAGCTTAGCGACAAAATGATAGCTAACACAAATTGAGCGAGTATTTCCTCACTGACAAGCCACAGAGGACTTGAATAAATCAGCGCCATATGGTGTGTATGGCGAAAAATGAAAGAGTACGGAATTTTTAATGCAATTAATTCAAGGGTTAAAACAACTACCAGCCACTTTGCGACAGCAAGGCTGTGCCTTAACGATTGGTAATTTTGATGGAGTGCATTTAGGGCATCAGGCGGTGTTACGCCACTTGCGTGAAAAAGCCACCAGCCTTTCTTTACCAATGGTGGTGATGCTTTTTGAACCACAACCAAGCGAATATTTTATGGCAGATAACGCCCCGCCACGTTTGATGCGGTTACGTGATAAATTGAGTGCATTGGCTGAATTAGGCGTAGATTATGTGATTCGCATAAAATTTGACCGCACTTTTGCCCAGCTTTCTGCTGAACAATTTATTCAACAATACTTGGTACAGAAACTCAATGTGAAATTTTTAAGTATTGGTGATGATTTCCGTTTTGGGGTTGGGCGTACAGGGGATTTTGCTCTGTTACAACAAGCGGGGGAGCAATACGGCTTCCGTGTAGAAGATAATTGCAGTTTTCGTTTAAATGAACAACGTATCAGTAGCACGGCGATTAGACAAGCCCTTGCCGATGATCATTTAGCCCTTGCTAAGCAACTTTTGGGCAAGCCTTATTGCATTTATGGGCGTGTTGTACAAGGCAATAAATTAGGGCGAACTATTGGCTTTCCAACAGCAAATATTCGCTTACAACGCCAAGTTAATCCCGTGAAAGGGGTATATGCAGTAAGAGCTAAATTGCCTAATGGTACAGAATATGAAGGGGTGGCAAATATTGGACGTCGCCCGACCATTAATGGGATTAAACAATTGTTAGAGGTTCATCTATTTGATTTTAAACAAGATATTTATGGACTACCGCTTAAGGTGGAACTGTGTCATAAAATTCGTGATGAAGTCAAATTTCCCTCTTTTGAGGATCTTAAAGCACAAATTGTAAAAGATGTGGACGTGGCGAAGGCGTATTTTCGCCAAGCTAAAAGAACGAGCTAAAGGGCTTAATGTGCGGTAAAAAAGTTATCAAAAAATCACCGCACTTTCATTAGGGATTGAATCATAATTCCGCCATTCCTATTCTTTAATATTGTGTTATTTATGCGTATAATGCCAAAGTTATTGTGCATTTAATGCAAGATTTTATTTTATACAACGTGGAAAAAACAAAATGTCGAATGAAAACGTAGATTACAAAAATACGCTAAACCTGCCAGCAACAGGTTTTCCGATGCGTGGTGATCTGGCAAAACGTGAGCCAGCAATGCTAAAAAATTGGTATGAGAAAAAACTTTACGAAAAAATCAGACAATCTGCTCAAGGAAAAAAATCCTTTATTTTGCACGATGGGCCTCCTTATGCTAACGGCTCAATTCATATTGGACACGCTGTAAATAAAATTCTGAAAGACATTATTGTAAAATCCAAAACCGCCGCAGGTTTTGACAGTCCTTATATCCCGGGATGGGATTGCCACGGCTTGCCGATTGAATTGAAAGTAGAAGGTTTGGTAGGAAAACCGGGCGAAAAAATTTCTGCCGCACAATTCCGCCAAGAATGCCGTAACTATGCCCGTGAACAAGTGGAAGGGCAAAAGAAAGATTTTATCCGTCTAGGCGTCTTGGGCGATTGGGATAATCCTTATTTAACAATGAATTACGACACTGAGGCCAATATCATTCGCACGCTGGCTAAGGTGGTCGAAAACGGGCATCTTTACAAAGGCTATAAACCTGTGCATTGGTGTTTGGACTGTGCTTCTTCTTTGGCAGAAGCCGAGGTGGAATATGAAGATAAAACTTCCCCGTCTATCTATGTAACATTCCCTGCAACGGATGAAAGTGCGGTGCTAAATAAATTTAATCTAAGCCAAACAGGTAGCGGTGAAGTAGCGGCAGTGATTTGGACAACCACCCCTTGGACATTGCCATCAAACCGTGCCATTGCAGTGAATGCAGAGCTGGTTTATCAATTATTACAATTTGGCAATAAGCGTTTAATTTTAGCGAAAGCGTTGGTCGAAAGCGTGCAAAAAGCCTTAGGTGAAGAAAACGTGAAAGTGCTAGGTGAAGCAAAAGGGGCTGACTTAGAACTTCTTCGTTTTAACCACCCGTTCTATGATTATAGTGTGCCAGTGATTTTAGGCGATCACGTTACCATCGATGGCGGTACAGGTTTAGTGCATACCGCACCAGATCACGGTCAAGACGACTATTTGGTTGGCTTGAAATATGGTTTAGAAATGGCGGCATTAATTAATGATGCAGGCGTATTTAAAGCTGAAACGCCATTTTTTGCGGGTAAAGGCGTGTTTGAAAGCAATGATTTGGTTATTGAAAAACTTACAGAAACAGGTAACTTATTGAAATTAGAAAAAATTCGTCATAGTTATCCGCATTGCTGGCGACACAAAACGCCAATTATTTTCCGTGCGACACCGCAATGGTTTATTGGAATGGAAACAAATGGCTTACGTCCGCAAGCGTTAAGCGAAATCAAAAAAGTACGTTGGATTCCAGATTGGGGGCAAGCGCGTATCGAAACAATGGTGGAAAACCGCCCAGATTGGTGTATCTCTCGTCAGCGTACTTGGGGCGTGCCAATGGCGTTATTTATCCATAAAACCACAGAAGAATTGCACCCTCGCACACTTGAACTTATTGAGCAAGTCGCGCAACTCGTGGAACAATCCGGCATTCAAGCGTGGTGGGATCTTGATCCAAAAGATTTGCTTGGTGAAGATGCTGAACATTATAAAAAAGTGCCAGATACCCTTGATGTTTGGTTTGATTCAGGATCAACGTATTCTTCGGTTGTGAAAGCACGTCCAGAATTTAATGGGCAGGAAGCCGATATGTATTTAGAAGGCTCGGATCAGCACCGTGGTTGGTTTATGTCATCATTAATGCTTTCAACGGCAACGGATAACAAAGCTCCTTATAAGCAAGTACTAACCCACGGTTTCACCGTTGATGGCAAAGGGCGTAAAATGTCTAAATCTATCGGTAACATTGTTACCCCACAAGAAGTGATGGATAAATTTGGTGGCGATATTTTACGTTTATGGGTGGCTTCAACAGATTATACAGGGGAAATGTCTGTTTCAGACGAAATCTTAAAACGTGCAGCCGATAGTTATCGCCGTATTCGTAATACCGCGCGTTTCCTTTTGGCGAACTTAAATGGGTTTGATCCGAAACGTGATTTAGTGAAACCAGAGGAAATGATCGTGCTAGATCGTTGGGCGGTGGATTGTGCTTTAAATGCACAAAAAGAAATCCAAGAAGCGTATGATAATTATCAATTCCACGCCGTTGTTCAGCGTTTAATGAAATTCTGTTCCATTGAAATGGGATCGTTTTATTTAGATATTATCAAAGATCGTCAATACACCACCAAAGCGGACAGCCTTGCACGTCGTAGCTGTCAAACAGCCTTATGGCATATTGCCGAGGCGCTGGTTCGTTGGATTGCGCCAATTTTATCTTTCACTGCCGATGAAATCTGGCAATATATCCCGGGTGAACGTGCGGAATTTGTGTTTACAGAGGAATTCTATAACGGCTTATTCCCATTAAACGCAGAAGAAACAATGAATGATGCCTATTGGCAACAAGTGTTGAAATTGCGTGATGAAGTAAACCGTGTGTTAGAGCAAGCCCGTGCAGATAAAACCATTGGTGCCGCATTGGAAGCGGAAGTAACCCTTTATGCCAACGATGAATACGCGAAGATCTTATCGCAACTTGAAAATGAATTGCGTTTCGTCTTAATCACGTCAAAAGCTCAAGTCAAACCATTGGCTGAAGCCGATGTTGAAGGGGGCGAGGTAGAAGGCTTTAAGGTGAAAGTGGTGCGTTCTGCAAATGAAAAATGCCCACGCTGTTGGCACTATTCTGATACCATTGGTACAAACCCAGCACACCCGACGCTGTGTTCGCGCTGTGTTGAAAATGTCGATGGCAAAGGCGAAGTCAGACGTTTTGCGTAAAAATTCATAAAAATTCCACCGCACTTTGATTTGCTGAAATCATAAAGTGCGGTGATTTTTTAAGGCGTTTTATAAAATAAGGAAACCCAATGTTAAAAAACTCAGGACTTGCTTTTCTTTGGCTAAGTGCAGTGGCGTTTTGTTTAGATTTATTGACTAAATATTTCGTGGTCAGTCATTTTGAGCTATATGAAAGTATCCACATTTTGCCTATTTTTAACCTGACCTATGTGCGAAATTATGGTGCGGCATTTAGTTTTTTAGCGGATCATTCAGGCTGGCAGAAAAGTTTTTTCATCTTACTTGCCATTGGGATTTCGGTAATACTCACGGTTTTCTTAGCAAAAAATAAAGCGAGCCAAAGCTTACAAAATACCGCCTATGCGTTAATTATTGGTGGGGCATTAGCCAATATGGCTGATCGGGCTTATCACGGCTTTGTGGTGGATTTTTTTGATTTCTACTGGCAACAATGGCATTATCCCGTGTTTAATGTCGCGGATATTGCTATTTGTATTGGCGCAGCATTGCTTGCTATTGATGCGATTAAAAATAATGAGAAAAAAACGGAGAAAGCCAAGTGAAAATTATTTTAGCCAACCCACGTGGCTTTTGTGCTGGGGTAGATCGTGCAATTAGCATTGTCGAATTAGCCTTAGAAATTCACGGTGCGCCGATTTATGTGCGCCACGAAGTGGTACATAATCGCTTTGTGGTGAATGGATTGCGTGAACGTGGCGCTGTGTTTGTAGAAGAATTAGATGAAGTGCCAGATGGTGCTATCGTCATTTTTTCCGCCCACGGCGTTTCTCAAGCTGTTCGTCAAGAAGCCAAAAGACGTGCATTGAAAGTCTTTGATGCGACTTGTCCGTTAGTAACTAAAGTGCATATGCAAGTGGCACGAGCTAGCCGAAAAGGTACTAAAGCTGTGCTAATCGGACACGAAGGCCACCCAGAAGTAGAAGGTACAATGGGGCAATATGATAATGCAGAAGGCGGAATTTATTTGGTGGAAGATGTGGAAGACATTGCAAAATTAGCCTTAACAAGGGATGATGACATCACTTTTATGACACAAACCACCCTTTCTATTGATGATACCAGTGAAGTGATTGCCGCGTTGAAAGAAAAATATCCCGCTATTCAAGGACCGCGTAAAAATGATATTTGTTATGCCACCACCAATCGCCAACAAGCGGTAAGAGAATTAGCTAAGATGGCGGATTTAGTCATCGTAGTTGGCTCAAAAAACTCTTCAAATTCCAACCGTTTAGCAGAACTTGCCACAAGAATGGGGGTAACAGCTCAATTGATTGATGATGCCAATGATATTGACATTGCTTGGCTCAAAGAGGTCTCCACCATAGGCATTACCGCCGGCGCTTCTGCGCCAGAAGTGCTAGTGCAATCTGTGGTAAATCGCTTAAAAGAACTAGGTGTAACGCAAGTAGAAGAGCTACAAGGCTGCGAAGAAAACACCGTGTTTGAAGTACCAAAAGAGTTGCGAATTAAAGAGGTGCATTGATCCTTAGTCTGTTACGAAACTACTTATAGATGAAACGCTCCTAAATCTTGGGTAGTTTTGCGGGTAGGTTAGTCGGCTACCAATTTCTCTATTGCTTTTTTTCTTAAATTCAGTGCGTATTCGTGAAAGTATTGTACGATGATTGAATAAGTTTAGCTATAAGTCTTTTTCTCAAATTTATTCACAAAAAAATCTAATTCCTTTGATAAATTAATATCTTGTATCCTCTTCTTGCAATGTGATCTAGTTCAATTTTTTATTACAAACACCTCTTTATAATAATTCCATATCCTGTTCAACATAAGGAAATTATTATGAAAAAAACACGTATAGAAGTAGATTTACTTGGTGAACGTGAAGTACCCAATGAGGCTTACTGGGGCATTCATACTTTGCGTGCAATGGAAAATTTCAACATTTCAGACAAGACGATTTCTGATGTACCCGAATTTATCCGCGGAATGGTTATGGTGAAAAAAGCCACCGCACTTGCTAATGGTGAGTTAGGTGCGATTCCGAAAAAAATTGCTAATGCCATTGTTAAAGCCTGCGATGAAGTGCTAGAAAATGGACGTTGTATGGATCAATTCCCAACTGATGTATATCAAGGTGGTGCAGGGACTTCTGTCAATATGAATACTAATGAAGTCATTGCCAACCTTGCGTTGGAATTATTAGGGCATAAAAAAGGGGAGTATAACATCATAGATCCAATGGATCATGTCAATGCAAGCCAATCCACCAATGATGCCTATCCGACAGGTTTCCGTATTGCGGTATATAACAGCATTATGCACTTGCTGAAAAATATCCGTTATCTACAAAAAGGGTTTGATGCAAAAGCAAAAGCTTTTTCTCATGTACTTAAAATGGGGCGTACTCAGTTACAAGATGCTGTTCCAATGACTGTAGGGCAAGAATTTAAAGCCTTCTCCGTGTTATTGGAAGAAGAAGTACGCAACCTAAAACGCACCGCAAAGTTATTACTTGAAGTCAATCTCGGCGCAACAGCAATCGGCACGGGTTTAAATACACCTGAAGGCTATGCAGAATTAGCGGTGAAATATCTCGCTGAAGTGAGCCAATTACCTTGCGTACCTTCGGAAAATTTGATTGAAGCTACTTCTGACTGTGGGGCTTATGTAATGGTTCACAGTGCTTTAAAACGTACTGCAGTGAAATTATCCAAAGTATGTAATGACTTACGTCTTCTTTCTTCAGGTCCACGAGCAGGTTTAAATGAAATCAATTTACCTGAATTACAGGCGGGTTCATCCATTATGCCAGCGAAAGTAAACCCTGTTGTACCAGAAGTGGTGAACCAAGTCTGTTTTAAAGTGATCGGTAACGATACCACTGTAACCTTTGCTGCCGAAGCAGGCCAATTACAGCTTAACGTAATGGAACCTGTCATTGGTCAAGCAATGTTTGAATCCATTGAGCTTCTCAACAATGCGTGTGTGAACTTACGTGATAAATGCGTGAATGGTATTACTGTCAATGCAGATGTGTGCCAAAACTATGTCTTAAATTCCATTGGCATTGTGACTTATCTCAATCCATTTATTGGTCATCATAATGGCGATATCGTCGGTAAGATTTGTGCTGAGACAGGGAAAAGTGTACGCGAAGTAGTGCTAGAACGTGGCTTGCTGACAGAAGCACAACTCGATGATATTTTATCGCTAGAAAACCTAATGAATCCACGTTATAAAGCAATGCGCTTTACTGAAGAGAAATAAGCGCATTAAATTAAATCATCAAGTGCGGTGAAAAATGACCAAATTTTCCACCGCACTTATTTTTTTAATGAATGAAACGGTTTGGTTACTAAAAATATCGCTAAGGCAATAATATTTACCATTTGAAGAACTTTTCAACATTCCCAATCTGCTTATTCCTTTCGATAAAGGTTTTTTATTATACAAATAAGTCTTTATGTCAAAAGAAATGACGTATAGGTATGCAGATTAAGTTGTCTCTATATTGCCTTATTTGCCTTAACGGGTGTGTGCGTTGTTTCAGGTATCAGAAAGTGCCTATTATGCTCAGTTAAGACAGTGTAGCAAGTCAAACAAATATGGACGTTTATCGTTAGACATCGAGGCATTATTTGATGAAAGTCGAGGTGCAGCAGGTAAACGAACATTGAAGGCGAGATTACAACATAAAGGGATGAAGGTAGGATTAGCGCGTATCCGTAAATTGATGAAACAACAGGGCTTAGAGAGTAAACAACCCAAGAAGCGTTATTCTTATCCGCTCATAGAGGAACAAACGATGCCATTTAATAGCCTATTAAACCGCAAATTTAGCCCCGATTCCCAGACCTCCGTCTTGTGTGGCGATACCACTTATCTGAAAGTTAATGGCGAATGGCATTATCTTGCAGTTGTGCTGAATGTAGCCCAACGTCAAGTCGTAGGTTGGCGATTACAAAGAAAGTATAATGCGGAGTTAGTCGTTGAGGCATTAAATCCTGCGATGCTGACGACAGTAAGGACAAAAGAGATGATATTTCATTCAGACCAAGGAAGTGTTTATCGGAGTTATCCCTTTACGCAATGTGTGAAACGTCATGGATTAATCCAGAGTATGAGTCGTCGTGGCAATTGTTGGGATAATGCACCGATGGAGCGTTGGTTTAGAAGCTTCAAATACGAATGGATGTTAAAAAAAGGGGGATGCGTCATTGTCGGCAGCAAAGGAGGATATTAAGAATGATGTATTTTATTATAATACCGTTCGTCCTCCTGCTTACAATCAGGGATTACCCCCCATTTTAGCAAAACAACCTATCAGGGACTATTAAATTAGTGGATCACTACATTTTTTGGTATGCTGAAACGAGAAGGAAAAGTCTATACGGTTGTTGTTCAAAACACTAAGGCTAACACCTTACTCCCTGTAATTAAAAGGAAAATTATGCCTGATAGCATCGTTTATACCGACTATTATCATCGCTACGATGTGCTAGATATAAGCGAATTTAAGCACTTCAGAATTTCATTTCGCAGAAGCAAAAAATCACATTAATGGGATTGAAAATTTCTGGAATCAGGCTAAACGAGTACTAAGAAAATATAACGGAATTGACAAAAAATCTTTTCTGTTATTCTTGAAAGAATGTAAATTTCGGTTTAACTTTGGGACACCAAAAGAACAGCTAAAAACACTGTGACCTTGGTGTGGAATTTAGGGCTAATCTAATACAGCCCCTAATTAAATAATGGTATCCTTTCGGGTGCGCCATCTTGTCTAATACTTTTTTTATTTACTTCTCTTAATATATTTTCATACTGCCTTAGTTAGAATTTGTGGTTGGCTTAATGAAAGCGAATAAATATTTGCGATAAAATGCGTTTGTTCACTGTCAGGAATTGAGATAGGCAGTAATGCAAGCAATTCTGAATGGCGTTGAAAAATCTGTGGAAAAACAACCGCACTTTGTATTTCAGCCAAAATATCTGCTGCGAGTGGGGTTGCAGTATACCCCCGTTTTATTCGCCCTAATGCCATTGCAATGTGATTGAACAGTATTAAAACCTGTGGACTTTCGACATCAACGTGCCATTGCTTGAGCAAATGATCGCGGATATGTAGCATCCATTGCACGATTTCTTCATCGATCAACTTTCGCTGTAATAAAAAAGTTAATTGTTGTTGCAGCCTCATTGCCACCTCGAAATCATTTTTCGGTTAGAAAGTGCGGTGATTTTTTGTGATAAATTCTGTTTAAGTCTAACTTTACCGAAATCTCTTCAAATAAAACAGTGCAGGGATCACAAATTTGTAGCAAAATACGAAAAATTTTAAAAAAGGGAGTGATTAATGACAGATTTAGCGTTTTTGGCTGATTATGATGGGCTCATTTTTGATATGGATGGTACCGTTATCGACACAATGCCGAGTCATAAAAAAGCGTGGGATAAAGTAGGGGAAACCTTGGGTTATCCTTTGAATGGACAGATGATTTATGACCTTGGTGGTGCGCCAGTAAAAGTGATTGCTGAAAAAATGATGAAAGAAGCGGCAATGCCAATGGCGTTATTTGACGAAGTGATTCAATTGAAACGCCAATATGGCATTGAATTAATTATGCAACATTCCACATTATTACCCGCTGCACAGGTGGTGAAAAAATTTGCTGGACAAAAACCATTAGCGTTGGGAACAGGATCGCACCGCAATGTGACCAATTTATTGCTTGATAAATTTGATTTACATTCTTATTTTGATGCGGTGGTTACCGCAGAAGATGTAGTTAATCACAAACCTGAACCCGATACATTTTTACGCTGCGCAGAATTGATCAAGGTTAATCCACAACGTTGTGTGGTATTTGAAGATGCGGATCTTGGCGTGCAAGCTGGGTTGGCGGCAGGAATGGACGTTTTTGATGTGCGTATCAATCAATTAATTAAGGGTAATTAAATGTTATCTGATAAACAAAAAATGCTCGCAGGCTTGGCGCATAAACCCAATGATCCTGAATTAGCACAACTTCGTCTTGAAAATAAAAAGCGACTTTTCCAATACAATACACAAATTTGCCCTTCGGAAACAGAAAAAAGAGCGGTGTTAATTCAGCAGATTTTAGGGAAATGTAAAAATGAACCTCATATTAATGCCCCGTTTTTTTGTGATTATGGCTGCTTTATTGAAGTTGGAGCGAATTTTTTTGCTAATTATAATTGTACAATGCTCGATAATGGGGGGATCACCATTGGGGATAATGTGATGCTAGCACCAAATGTGAGCCTTTATACGGTAGGGCATCCTCTTGATGCGGCGTTACGCAATCAAGATTGGGAACACGCACTGCCGATTTCTATTGGCAATAATGTATGGGTGGGGGGCAATGCCATTATCTTAGGCGGAGTAACGATTGGCGATAACGTGGTGATTGGCGCAGGATCGGTGGTGAACAAAGATATTCCCGCCAATAGCCTTGTGGTAGGCAATCCAGCCAAAGTGATACGCCAAATTACGGAGCAAGATAGGCTCAATTACATTCACAAATATATGGCAGGCTATGCTTGATTGGCTGAGAGAGGGGCTATTGGGATCACAAAATAGCCTGTGGATAATGTTTAGTAGTGCCTTTTTTAGCGCCACCGTGCTACCCGGCAATTCTGAAATTATTTTCCTTTTTTTGACCGCACCTTTTATTGGGACGATTTTTTCCATTGATCTTGTTGAATTGCTTATTGCTGCCGTGCTTGGCAACACATTAGGTGGTATGACCACGTATGTGATTGGACGCGGGCTTCCAAAACTAGAACAAAAAAATCGACAACAACGCTGGGCATTAAACAAAATTCAGCGTTATGGCATTTGGACATTATTATTAAGCTGGTTACCCATTGTGGGCGACGCCTTTTGTGCGATGGCAGGTTGGTTGCGGTTTAACTGGTTGAAATCCTTATTATTTATAATGATTGGAAAATTATTTCGCTATATGTTGTTATTGCTCATTAGCCATATTTAAGTAAAAAAAAGCCACCTTGAAAGGTGGCAAATAACCTAAGGAACCAATTTTTATTAAACAACTGCAAGTTGCTATTTTTTGTGGAAAGCTATAATAACATAACTTGAAGAAAATTTACAAAAAATTACAAAAATAAATTTGGGTTGTTCGCTTTTTGTACTTTGCTTATACTAGCTTGACGTGTATAACTCGGCTATTGCAGAAATTAGGCAAGAAAAAGCCACTCATAAAGAGTGGCAAAAATAACTTAAGGAATCAAATTTATTAAAACAACTGCAAGTTGCTATACTGTCAGACCGAATAATAACAGAAAAGTTCAGAGAATATTGAATTTTTTTTACAAAAATTTACATTTTAATTCAAGAAAAGGAAACCTTATGCCATTACTCGATAGTTTTAAAGTTGATCATACGAAAATGAATGCCCCAGCAGTACGTGTTGCAAAAACAATGCGAACCCCAAAGGGCGATGACATTACGATTTTTGATTTACGTTTTTGTCTTCCAAATAAAGAGATTTTGCCCCCTAAAGGTATTCATACCTTAGAACATCTTTTTGCTGGCTTTATGCGTGATCACTTGAACAGTGAAAATGTCGAAATTATTGATATTTCGCCAATGGGTTGCCGTACGGGATTTTATATGTCATTGATCGGCACGCCAAACGAGCAACAAGTGGCGCAGGCTTGGCTTGCTTCTATGAATGATATTTTACAAGTGCAAGATCAAAAAAATATTCCTGAATTAAACGAATATCAATGTGGTACTTACACTGAACATTCTTTGCCAGAAGCCCATCAAATTGCACAACATATCCTTGAACGTGGTGTCGGGGTAAATAAAAATGAAGATTTATTATTAGATGAACGTCTTTTAACACAATAATCGTTAATTAAAGAAGGAAAATGCAATGGCAACATTAGGTACGGCACTCACTGCAAATGCAACGAAAGTGATGATGTTAGGTTCAGGTGAATTAGGCAAAGAAGTGGTGATTGAGTTACAACGTTTGGGCGTTGAAGTGATTGCCGTTGATCGTTATGAAAATGCACCTGCTCAACAAGTTGCTCATCGTGCTTATACCATTTCAATGCTTGATGGTGAAGCATTGAAAGCGTTAGTGGAAAAAGAACAGCCAGATTATATTGTGCCTGAGGTAGAGGCGATTGCGACGGAAACCTTGATGGAATTAGAGCAAGCTGGGTTTAATGTTGTCCCTACGGCGAAAGCCACTCGCTTAACGATGAACCGTGAAGGCATTCGCCGTTTGGCCGCCGAAGAATTAGGCTTGCCAACATCGCCTTATCAGTTTGTTGATAATTTTGCGGATTTCCAACGGGCAGTAGAAAAAATTGGTGTGCCTTGTGTGGTAAAACCGATTATGTCTTCTTCTGGACACGGACAAAGTATCGTGAAATCCCTTGAACAGTTGCAAACCGCGTGGGATTATGCCCAGCAAGGCGGACGCGCTGGGGCAGGACGTGTGATTGTTGAAGGGTTCGTAAAATTTGATTATGAAATTACCTTGCTTACGGTTCGTCATATCGGTGGCACGGCGTTCCTTGCCCCTATTGGGCATCGTCAAGAAGAGGGCGATTATCGTGAATCTTGGCAACCTCAAGCAATGTCTGAAGTGGCATTAGCGAAAGCCCAGCAAATTGCAGAAAAAATCACGACTGCACTAGGTGGGCGAGGCATTTTTGGTGTAGAAATGTTTGTATCGGGCGATGATGTTATTTTCAACGAAGTGTCGCCTCGTCCACACGATACAGGAATGGTTACCCTTATCTCGCAGGAATTATCAGAATTTGCTTTGCACGCTCGTGCAATTTTAGGGCTTCCAATTCCACAAATAAATTTAATTAGCCCAGCTGCCTCAAAAGCTATTGTAGTAGAGGGACATTCGCAAAATGTACAGTTTTCGGGATTAGAAAATGTGCTAGCTGAACCTAATACCGATCTTCGTTTATTTGCTAAAGGTGAAGTGCAAGGGCATCGCAGAATGGGGGTATTACTCGCTCGTGATGAGAATGTCGAGAAAGCGTTGCAAAAAGTACAACGTGCTTACGATAAACTGGAAATTATTTTATAACAAGTAGGCGAACAACGTTCGCCTCGTTTATATTCAGTCATCGTTTCGATAAAGTGCGGTAGAAAATTGACTTGGATTTTTGTTTATAGATAGACAGTGCAGAATATAGAATGCCGTTTTAAGGTGAATTAACTTGTTTTCGCATATCGCGGAGATATCTTATTCTGAACTTAAATCAGGCGATGAGCAATTTCCTCATTTAAGCACGGAATCCCACAACACAGATATAGCTTAAAATAGCGTAAAAAATCACCGCACTTAATAACAGCAAGCCTTTGGCTTTTGGTGCATTGCGTTGATGAATCAGGTAAAGTATTCTTGCACTAATGCCTAAAATGAGCGGGTAAACCCAGAAAAAAATGGACATCAACGTGATTTGTAAATCGCTCAAACTTGGGTTTTTCAATAAATTTGGCGAGATAAGTAGCGCCAAAGGCCATAACAAAATGGGCAGGCAGAAAATGGCAAGCGCCCAAGTGAAAGGGCTAAAGCCAGTAGGCATTTTTTGTTTATTCATATTCAGCAATCATTTATTCAATATTTTGGGAGAAAGGAATATAACAAATGCAACGTTTATTTGGTAGTGAAATCAGCAATTTTGCCTTTTACTTTCGTGATTATATTGCGCAGAAATATCAAGTGCCACTTGAAGTGAAAGAAGAGCAAACAAAATATGGCATTATGCTTGCTGTATATGTGGCGGAGGATTGCCCACAATTAAGCCAAATAGCGCAAGAGCGTGATGAATTTCTTCGCCATCCTTTTGCAGAGAAATATCAACAGGCCAGCTGGGAAACGGGCAAACTTGAACAAGATAACGAAAATAAAGTGCGGTGGAAATTACCTTCATTTTCACAATGGAAACAACAAAAATTCACCGTTTTTTTAACCGCACTCTGTTTGTGCGTTTACCTTTTTCAGTTGCTCGGTTTTAATCAGCCAATTTTGTTAGCAACACATTATCCTGACAGCTATGCGGAACAAGCAGAACTTTGGCGCTATTTTACGCACAGCCTTGTGCATCTTTCCCTTTGGCATATCACCTTTAATTTAGTGTGGTGGTGGATTTTTGCAGGGAAAATTGAGCAGAAATTTGGCACAACAACCCTTGTTCTATTGTATTTGCTTTCCGCATTTATCAGTGGCTTTGCTCAAAATATGGCCTCGGGCCCCGCATTTTTTGGCTTATCTGGTGTCGTGTATGCGGTGTTGGGTTATGTTCTTGTATTAGATAAATTGAGTCGCCAGTCGCTCTTTCATCTACCGCAAGGCTTTTTTACTATGCTTCTTGTTGGTATTGCCTTTGGTTTTGTTAGCCCATTGATTGGGATTTCGATGGGAAATAGCGCACATATTAGTGGTTTTCTTACAGGCATTATACTGGCTGGGCTAAAAATCTTGCTAAGTCATCCCAACAGTCTCATTAAAAAATAAACACAACATAAGTTAGGAATAAGAAATGAAACAATCTCTTCGCCATAAAAAAATCATTTCCTTAGTGAAACAAAATGGCTATCTTAGCACAGAAGATCTGGTTAATTTATTAGGTGTCAGTCCACAAACCATTCGGCGTGATTTAAATGAGCTTGCGGAAAATAATTTAATTAGCCGTCATCACGGAGGCGCAGCTTCGCCATCCACCTCTGAAAATTCGGATTATGTAGAACGGAAACATTTTTTCTCAGCAGAAAAAAGACGAATTGCGGCTGAAGTTGCAAAGATTATTCCAAATGGCGCTTCTTTATTTATGGATATTGGTACGACACCAGAAGCAGTAGCAAATGCGTTGTTAAATCATAAAAATTTACGCATTGTAACCAATAACCTCAATGCCGCTTATATTTTGATGCAGAATAAAAGTTTTAATATTACGATGGCAGGCGGTTCATTACGCCAAGATGGCGGGATTATTGGTGAAGCGACAGTGGCTTTTATTAAACAATTTCGCTTAGATTTTGGTATTTTAGGCATTAGTGCCATTGATGCCGATGGTACCTTACTAGATTATGATTACCACGAAGTTCAAGTGAAGCGTGCCATTATTGAAAGTTCGCGTAATACCATTCTTGCTACGGATCATTCTAAATTTAATCGCCGTGCAATGGTTTGTCTTGGATCGTTATCAGAGTTGAGCCATTTATTTACCGATACCCCACCGTCTGACACGATCAGCCAATTACTTGAAGCGAGTAATACCGTGGTACATATTTGTGAATAATGTTCATTATTTCATCTGATTAACATAAGGCGATGAGACAAAACAGGAAAAAATAACACCGCACTTGTGAAATAAAAGGGAGAGGAAATCCTATCCCTTTTTATCTTTAAGCGAGGGCTTTGGCAAGTAAGGTTACGGGGTGTAAGCAAGTAAGGCGAGTAGACATATCAATTTGCCATTTGCAGGTTTCGCACTCAGAAATAACAAAATCAAATTGCCCTTCTTCAATATGCTCAAATAAGCTTTTACCAATCGCTTGAGAAACCTCGTAATTTTCGGCTTTAAAGCCGTAAGTGCCAGCAATACCACAGCATTGACTTGGTAGCATCACCACCTCTAAATCAGGGATAAGTTTAAGTAACGCAAGGGTATAAGGCGCCCAGCCAGCTTTATCCACGTGGCAAGCTGTGTGATAAGCCACTTTTAACGGCATTGATTTAAATTGCGGTGATTTTTGATGTTGCAAGCGTTGATATAAATATTTAGTCACAATATTTATATGCGGACGCACTTTGGCGTTATCCATAGCTAAAATATGATGGTATTCATCACGCAGATTCATTGTACAGCTAGAAGATGTGCCAACCACATCAAGTTCTTGATTAATAATGGTATTTTCAAGTTGAGCAAGATTAAATTTCGCTAATTCTTTTGCCCGTTTAGGAAAACCATTCACACTTAATGGCAAGCCACAGCATTTTTCTTTTTCCAACAACATCACACCAATGTCTAACGCATTGAAAACCTTGATTAAATCCTTACCAAGTTGAGGATTATTATAATTTACATAACAACCGTGATAATAGGCGACTTTATCTTTATAGTAACGCTGACGTTCAAGGGCGTTATTTTTATACCATTGACGGAATGAACCAAAAGAATATTTCGGCAAACTGCGGTGTTTACTGACTTTTAATGTTTTTTCTAACAGAAATTTTGTCGCCTTTAACCCTGTAATGGTGTTCACCACAGGGGCAAATGGCGTGTTGAGCTTACCCATAATATCCGTATTACTTAACACCGCATCGCGTAATTTATGAATAAGCGATTTTTTTTGCGCTTGCAGGTGATTATTTCTCGCTCGTACGATTAAATCACCGATTTTAACATCTGAAGGGCAAGCCACTTCACAACGTTTGCAGTTGGTGCAATATTTGAGTGCTTCATCATAAAATGCAGCACTTTTTAAGCGAAAGCGTTCTCCGTCTGGGCCTGCTTGTTTTGGACCGGGATAGAGCGGATTTTGTTTTGATACAGGACAAACTGCAGTACAAGCAGTACATTTTATACAGCTCTCAAAACTGTTATCTACATATTGATGAGAGGGCGGTAATGCGGCATTTTGTTTTGCATTTTCGATTAATTGTTGAATGTTCATTATTTACCCCCTGCCAGAATCTGTTCTGCCACAGTAAGTGCGGTAACCACTGCCACGCCAGAGCTACAGCCGAGTTCTAAATTGTTATAACCGCCAATCACTGATCCCACAGCGTATAAATTCGTTAAAATTTCACCGCACTTTTGTACTTGGCATTTTGCGTTAATTTTTACCCCCGCACTTTGATAAGGTTGTGGGGCAGAGAAACGATCTTTCGTCCAAGAAAGACGATTGTTATTATCAAAATCGCCATTACCCACAATATCCAAATCAAAAATGGGTTCTCGAATACGCTCAAACTCTGCCACAATGCCTGAGCTAAAATAATGCCCTGAAGCCAGTACAAAATGATTAGCATAAAGCGCATCATCCTGATGTAATTGGCTGTAAAGCGCTTTAACTTGTTGATCGGCAATGTCAGCACGCAATGCTCTATCGCCATTTAGCATCATTCCCCCTAATTTCTCAAACTTAGCACGTAAATTTTTACGCTGACGCATACCTAATAATGAAGGTGGGAGCGTTGGTAATTCGTATAAATTCAGTCCTGAAGCCTGTTTTAAACTCTGGAAAAAGGCTTGATTTTCAATGCCAAAACAAGCCGGTAAAAATACCGCACTTGCCCCATTTGCGGCTTGCTTTATTTCTTGGACTAATTCACTGAATGCCAATTTATATTCCAAGACTTGAGAGATATTGACACTACGGAATTCCCTTGCATTTGTGCGAAGTTCATCCAGTTGCGGAATAGATAAGTAGCCAATTTTTACCTCACAATGGGCAAATTGTGGATTTTGTTTCAGGTTATCCGCAAGTAATTGGGGTTGAAAATCGTGATAGCCTTCTATTCCTAATACGGCAATATGTTTATGTGGATAGGCGGTTTGTGATAATGGCAATGTCGGTACACTATCTGCTGAAAGCCAAGTACGTCGCAATCCACCTAAAGGGGTAACACGAAAATGATTTTCTTTATATGATCCAATCAGTGCTAAATTCAGTGATTGAGCGAATTGCTCAAATGCCTGTGCTTTTGCGATCACCTGCTCTTGACCTAATAAACTATAAGGGTGATGAGGCAGTTGTTGGGCAAATTGTGGATAAGATTCAACAAAATTTTCCACCGCACTTCCATCAGGGAGTTGGCTCAGTAAATCCAGTGAACCAGAAGAAAAATCCATCGCTGCTTGTCCATTATTGATAATGGCGCAATGTTTGCCTTGCTGTTGTAGTGCGATGCCACAAGTTAATCCTGCTAAGCCACCGCCAATAATAATTACATCAAATTTCATTGCTATCTGTCCCCTGTGTGGCTTGTTCTTCAAGCGGTTTTACATCATTCAAACCGAGTAAGCTGTAATAAATCCAACTGGTAAATTCGGCTTCACGTACGGCTTCACCCCAAGCGATAGGTTGAATACCTCGCCAACGTTCTTCCATAAAAGAAGCGAGTTGCGTAGTAGATTGGCGAGGCGTTGCAACATTAAAACGAGCCATTAAGCCAGCTGCACGACAAGCACAAAGTTCCGCTTGGCAAGTCCCCATTCCAACACGTGTACGGCGGCGTAAATCCACTAAATTATTAACCTTGAGTTCATCTACCGCATAGCGAACTTCCCCCGCACTGACCGCTTCACACTCACAGACTAAAGAGCGATCTAGGCGTTCTTGCTCAAGTAATTTTGTGGCGCGCTGACCGTGCCGATAAACCGCGGAGATTTTAATTGGGGTGGGGAGAGAAATAATCTGTTTATAGGTTTCTTCTTGCGTGGCATCTGAACCGGGTAAGGCGCGGTTAGCTGTAGTACAGGTTGCCGATTTATTGAGTTTTTTACAAACTAAATCCGTTGCCCATTCAGCCATTAGGCGATAGGTCATTAATTTCCCCCCAGTAATGGTAACAAACCCTTCTAAACCATCTCGCTGGGCGTGATCAAGTAACACAATACCACGACTAACATTACGCCCAGAAGGATCATCATCTGTTGCAACCAGTGGGCGAACGCCAGCATAAGCACGTAAAACACGCGTGTGGCGTAGCGAAGGTGCCAGTTTTTCACCTTCTCGGAAAAGAATATCCACTTCTTCAGGAGTTACCACCATATTATCAATTTGATCATAAGGTATGCGACTTGATGTGGTACCGATGACACAGATGGTATCGCCCGGCACTAAAATATCAGCATCCGCAGGTTTGCGACAACGATTGATAACCAAATTATTAATGCGATGCCCCATAATCAGTAATGCTCCTTTTGCTGGGAACATTCTAATTTTCAAATCCGCATATTCGGCAATACCTTGCCCCCAAATCCCCCCAGCATTGACCACAACAGGAGCAAAAAAGAGACGTGTTACTTTATTCTTATGATCATAAACTTTCGTACCAATAACACGATCCCCTTCGCGGATAAGAGAGATGACTTCACAATAAGTAAAAATTTTAGCGCCATTTTCACTGGCATCAAGCATATTCGCTGCGGTTAAGCGAAAAGGATCAATTGATCCATCAGGGACAACAACCGCACCCACTAAGTGAGGGTTTACTGACGGCTCTAAGCGTTTGGCTAATTCTGGCTCAACAGCAACCGCTTCAATACCTGCAGCATCACAGGCATTGAGAAACGTTTTTTGATAATTAAGATCATCTTCCGGTAAGGTAATAAATAGCCCTTTCGTATCTTCAATACAATGGCGGGCAATGTTTTTTAAAATTAAGTTTTCTTGAATACATTCGCGTGCAGACTCTTCATCATTGACCGCATAGCGCGCCCCACTATGTAATAAACCGTGATTACGTCCCGTTGCACCCGTGGCAATATCTCGTCGTTCCAGTAATACACAATTGATCCCACGTAAGGCACAATCGCGTGCAATTCCCGCGCCTGTTGCACCACCGCCGATGATGATGACATCGGTATTGATAGGCGAAAAGTCCTCTGCATTTTTATAAAAGTGCGGTGATATTTTCATCGCTTTTCCCCCACATTAAATTTGTAAATAAAAAGATAACAATTTGTAGTGCTATCATACGCCAAATGTTCGTTTTAGAAAATAAAATGCTCGATTTTGTATTAAATTCTGTGAGGTAGATCACTATTTATCCTTGCTTGAAAAAAAGTTGTTATTTTTTTGTGATAAACATCACATCTTAAAATTTATTTACTTTTCGTTTTTGATTTTATCGTTATGATATGGCGGAAATGTTCGTATAAGAGCGTATTTCATTTATAAAAAATAACAATATTGGAGAATTTCTATGTTTGGACCATTTAAACCAGCGCCGCATATTGCGGAGTTGCCAAAAGAGAAAATAGATTCCACTTATAAACGTTTGCGTTGGCAAGTGTTTGCGGGAATTTTTTTCGGTTATGCCGCTTATTATTTCGTGCGTGCTAATTTTGATTTAGCACAAAAAGGGTTGATTGAAGCAGGGCTTTATAATAAAGCCGAACTTGGTATTATCGGAACGGGGGCGGGTTTAGCCTACGGTTTATCTAAATTTATTATGGCAAGTATTTCGGATCGTTCAAATCCGAAAGTGTTCTTACCTTGTGGTTTGTTGCTTTCTGGTTTATGTATGACCCTAATGGGCTTAATGCCTTGGGCAACATCGGGCATTTTAGTGATGTTCGTGATGATTTTCCTCAATGGTTGGTTCCAAGGAATGGGATGGCCACCTTGTGGTCGTACAATGGTTCACTGGTGGTCTAAATCAGAACGCGGAACCATCGTCTCTATTTGGAACTGTGCGCATAACGTAGGGGGAATGGTTCCGGGGGCAATGGTGTTATTAGCCAGTGCAATTTATTTCAGCGAACACGGCGTGCAAGCGACAGCTAAAGATGTATGGCAACAAGCCCTTTATTATCCCGGTATTGCCGCAATGCTTGCTGCGATCCCTGTTTTCTTTGTAATGAAAGATACGCCACAATCTTGCGGATTGCCTGCGATTGAAAAATGGCGTAATGACTATCCTGATGATTACAATGAAAAAACATACGAAAATGATCTTACTGCAAAAGAAATTTTCGTTACTTATGTATTGAAAAACAAATTGTTATGGTACATCGCGATTGCTAACGTGTTTGTTTATCTTATTCGTTATGGTGTCTTGAAATGGTCGCCAGTATATTTAGGGGAAGTGAAACATTTCAACATCAAAGGGACTGCGTGGGCATACACTATTTATGAATTAGCCGCGATTCCGGGAACATTAATTTGTGGTTGGGTATCGGATCACTTATTTAAAGGTAAACGTGGTTTAACTGGCTTTATTTTTATGATCTTAACCACCGCAGCAGTGGTCGCATTATGGCTTAACCCAGCAACACCAGAGTCAGAATTAGCGCAATATGCGGGTAAAGCTTGGTATGAAAACCCATATCAATTAACAGACTTTATCTTAATGACAACCATTGGTTTCTTAATTTATGGTCCAGTAATGTTGATTGGTTTACACGCCCTTGAACTTGCACCGAAAAAAGCAGCGGGAACAGCAGCAGGTTTCACCGGCTTATTTGGTTACCTCGGTGGTACAGTTTCGGCTTCAGCCGTTGTTGGTTGGGCTGCAGAATATTACGGCTGGGATGGCGGTTTCTATGTAATGATCGCAGGGGGTATCTTAGCTGTGTTGTTACTTTTAATCGTAACTATTCAAGAAGCAAAACATAAAGCCGCATTAGGTGATCACTACGGCAAATAATCTATAAACAAAAGGAAGTCTGAAAAAGGCTTCCTTTTTTCTTGGCAAAAATCTTTGTAAAAAATAACCGCACTTTAAAAGGAGGTTTTTATGACGTTTAAACTCAAAAAATTAGCACAAGTTGTGGCGTGTTCCACCTTAGCTTTCACCTGCATACAATCTGCATTTGCAATACCAACAATGGATAACAAAGAAAAGCTCGTTATTGCTCACCGTGGTGCAAGTGGCTACTTACCAGAGCATACCTTAGAAAGTAAAGCCCTTGCGTTTGGACAGAAAGCGGATTATTTAGAACAAGATTTAGTGATGACAAAAGACGATCATCTAATTGTTATTCACGATCATTTTCTAGATGGCTTAACTGATGTGGCAACGAAGTTTCCTGATCGTAAGCGTGAAGACGGTCGTTATTATGTGGTTGATTTTACACTCGCCGAAATTCAGTCTTTAAATATGACTGAAAACTTTGAAGTGAAAGACGGAAAGCAAGTGCAAGTTTATCCTGATCGTTTTCCAATGTGGAAATCTCATTTTAAAATTCATACCTTTGAAGATGAAATTGAATTTATTCAAGGCTTAGAAAAATCTACAGGGAAAAAAATTGGTATTTACCCAGAGATTAAAGCACCTTGGCTACATCATAAAGAAGGAAAAGACATTGCCAAAGCCACCTTAGAAGTGCTAAAAAAATATGGCTATACAAAAAAATCTGACCCTGTTTATTTACAGACCTTTGATTTTAATGAACTTAAACGGATTAAAACAGAATTACTTCCACAATTAGGTATGGATTTAAAATTGGTTCAGTTAATAGCCTACACTGATTGGCACGAAACGGAAGAAAAAAATCCGCAAGGTGAGTGGGTAAACTATGATTATGGCTGGATGTTCAAAGATGGCGCAATGGCAGAAGTGGCAAAATATGCTGACGGTGTCGGACCCGGTTGGTATATGCTGGTTGATAAAGAACATTCTACGAAAGATAACGTCGTTTATACCCCATTAGTGAAAGAATTGAAAAAATATAATATGGAATTACATCCTTACACCGTACGTAAAGATGCGTTGCCAGCTTTCTTTAGCAATGTCAATCAAATGTATGATGCGTTACTCAATCAAGCTGGCGCAACAGGGATTTTCACGGATTTCCCAGACACTGCGGTGAAGTTTTTGGGGAAGGATAAATAGGTTACAAATTTTTGCTTGAAAGTGAGTTAAAGAAAAATAAAAAATCGGAAAGGTCTCTTTCCGATTTTCTTTTTGCTTAATGATGTGTCGTTTCCGTATTAAACAACGCCTCAATAAATTCATCTGCTTTAAATGGGCGTAAATCCTCAATTTTTTCACCAATACCAATATAACGAATTGGCAGGCTAAATTGATCGGCGATGGCGAAAATTACTCCGCCTTTGGCTGTGCCATCTAATTTGGTTAAGCTAATTCCCGTTAAGCCCACGGCTTCGTTGAATAGTTTGGCTTGGCTAATTGCGTTTTGCCCCGTGCCGGCATCAAGCGTGAGCATAATTTCGTGTGGTGCGGTTTCATCATATTTTTTCATTACACGAACAATTTTCTTCAGCTCATCCATCAAGTTATTTTTATTTTGTAAACGCCCTGCGGTATCCGCAATCAAAATATCAATATTTCGTGCGGCTGCAGATTGCATTGCATCATAAATTACGGAGGCTGAATCCGCGCCAGTACTTTGTGCAACTACGGGAATATTGTTACGCTCCCCCCACACTTGAAGTTGTTCTACGGCAGCGGCACGGAAGGTGTCTCCCGCCGCTAACATCACCGATTTGCCTTGCATTTGGAATTGGCGTGCAAGTTTTCCAATGGTGGTGGTTTTTCCTACACCATTAACGCCGACCATTAAAATCACATAAGGTTTTTTGCTATGATCAATTTCCAAAGGCAGTGCCACAGGTTTAATAATTTCAGCTAACTCTACTTTTAATTGTTGATAGAGCAAATCCGCATCTTTTAACTGCTTACGACTTGCGTGCTGAGTTAAATTATTGATAATTTTGGTCGTTGTTGGCATTCCAATATCAGCGATGAGGAGTTGTTCTTCTAATTCTTCAAACAGATCATCATCAATTTTTTTACCGGAAAATAACCCGAAAAAGCCTGAACCGATATTTTGTTTCGTGCGAATTAAGCCTTTCACTAAACGGCTAAAAAAGCCCCCTTCACTTGGTTTTTCTTGGGTTGAAATATCAGCATTTTGCACCGTACTTTGTTCTTGTGAAAATTCTGCTTGCTCTGCGATTTTTGTTTCTTGTGCTAAAACATCAGGATTTTCTACCGCACTTTGTTCTTGTGAAAATTCTGCTTGCTGTGCGATTTCTGTTTCTTGTACTAAAACATCAGGATTTTCTACCGCACTTGGTTCTTGTGGAAGTTCTGCTTGCTCTGTGATTTCTGTTTCTTGTGCTAAAACATCAGCATTTTCTACCGCACTTGATTCTTGTGGAAGTTCTGCTTGCTCTGCGATCTCTGTTTCTTGTGCTAAAACATCAGGATTTTGCACCGCACTTGGTTCTTGTGAAAATTCTACTTGCTCTGCGGTTTCTGTTTCTTGTGCTAAAACATCAGGATTTTGCACCGCACTTGGTTCTTGTGGAAGTTCTGCTTGCTCTGTGATTTCTGTTTCTTGTGCTAAAACATCAGCATTTTCTACCGCACTTTGCTCTTGTGAAATCACTGCTTGCTCTGCGATTTTTGTTTCTTGTGCCAAAACATCAGGATTTTCTACCGCACTTGGTTCTTGTGGAAGTTCTGCTTGCTCTGCGATTTCTGTTTCTTGTGCTAAAACATCCGCATTTTCTACCGCACTTTGCTCTTGTGGAAGTTCTGCTTGCTCTGTGATTTCTGTTTCTTGTGCTAAAACATCCGCATTTTCTACCGCACTTGGTTCTTGTGAAAATTCTGATTGCTCTGCGGTTTCTGTTTCTTGAGCTAAAACATCAGGATTTTGCACCGCACTTTGTTCTTGTGAAAATTCTGATTGCTCTGCGGTTTCTGTTTCTTGTGCTAAAACATCAGGATTTTGCACCGCACTTGGTTCTTGTGGAAGTTCTGCTTGCTCTGTGATTTCTGTTTCTTGTGCTAAAACATCAGGATTTTGCACCGCACTTTGTTCTTGTGAAAATTCTGCTTGCTCTGCGATTTCTGTTTCTTGTATTTCAGCTTGGTTTGATGTTTCTTCTTTCTTTTTTCCTAATCCAAACCAAGACCAAAAACCACCTTTTTTATTTTTTTCTGCCATAAATTGCTCACTATTATGAAAAATTACTGATTTTTTGAATTTGTACTAAGCCATTTTTATACTAAACTATGTGCCTTAATTTTATTCTGTTATTCAACGCAAAAACAGGCTGAAAATTAGCATTAAGCTCAGCGAAAAGTTTGCATAGTTTATCATAATTTGGCGAATCCCTATGAAAAAAAATCCTGTTACCCACAAGCAACATACTAACTTGGCAAAAGGTGAAGTCCGTATTATCGCTGGGCTTTGGCGTGGACGGAAATTGCCGGTGCTTAATGTACAAGGCTTGCGACCAACAGGGGATCGGGTGAAGGAAACGCTATTTAATTGGCTGATGCCTTATATTGTAGATGCGAGCTGTTTGGATTGTTTTGCGGGTAGTGGTTCATTAGGGTTAGAGGCGCTTTCACGGCAAGCCAAGCAGGTTACCTTTTTAGAGCTTAATAAACAGGTAGCAAACCAACTCACGCAAAATTTACAGCAACTGAAATGTACGCCACAGCAAGGGCGAGTGATTAATCAAGATAGCTTGCATTATTTACAGCAAGCACCGCAAGATCCCTTGTTTGACGTGGTATTTCTCGATCCGCCTTTTCATTTCGATTTCGCTCAACAATCTGTTGATTTACTGACCTCATTTAATTGGCTCAAGCCAGATGCGCTCATTTATGTGGAAACAGAAAAAAATAAAACCTTGCGTGTGCCGAATACTTGGCAGCTGTTAAAAGAAAAAAACACAGGGCAAGTGAGTTATCGCTTGTATCAATATGTGTTGGGCGAGTAATGCTGTATCAACCTCTTCGATATAATCCATTTTCACTTACCACTAAACCTTGCAGTTCTAAACTTAATAGTTGGGTGAGCAATTCATCAATAGGTAAGGATAACCGTGCGGAAAGCTCATCAAGGCTGATGGCAATATGGCTAAGTTGGGCGTAAAGTTCAGGGGAACTTGGTGGCTCATTTGGCTGTGTGGCTGAGTTTTTTGGTGAGCCGTTTAAATTAAGTGGAAGATCTTGTTGTTTTGCCACCGCATAACGTGAGGCGTTATCGCCATAATTTGGCAGATTGTCTAGAATGTCCTGCACGTTTTCCACCAATGTTGCGCCTTGTTTAATTAATTTATGACAGCCTTCGCTGAACCCATTTTGAATATAACCGGGGAGCGCAAAGATTTCTCGATTTTGCTCAAGGGCGTAGCGAGCGGTAATCAGTGAACCACTGCGTTCTGTTGCTTCGATGATTAATGTACCAAGAGAAAGCCCACTGATAATACGGTTTCGACGAGGGAAATTTTCTGCTACCGGAGGCTGGTTGGGCAAAAATTCAGAAACCAATGCACCATTATTTTCAAGAATTTGCTGAGCTAAGCCACGATGTTTAGCAGGATAAATAGCATTTAGCCCACTGCCTAATACCGCAACGGTCTGCCCTTTCTGTGCCACCACCGCGTGATGACAAAAGCCATCAATCCCTAATGCCAAACCACTGGTAATGACAAAACCCGCTTGGTTTAATTCTTGCGCGAAAAACTTCGCCCAATATTCCCCATAATTTGAGCAATAACGGCTACCCACAATGGCAATTTGTGGTTGTGAAAGTGCGGTCATATTTCCTTGCAAAAATAAAAGCGGTGGGGCAGAAGGAATTTGTTTCAGCAAATAAGGATAACGTTGCTCGGTAAAATTCAGTAAAACATTCCCCGCACTTTGCGCCCAATCTAATGCTGGATCGATAAATTTACGCTCAGGATAAAACCAACGCTGAATTTGTTTTTCTGTCCAACCG
This sequence comes from Avibacterium sp. 21-599, assembly GCF_026226765.1. Classification (NCBI taxonomy): domain Bacteria; kingdom Pseudomonadati; phylum Pseudomonadota; class Gammaproteobacteria; order Pasteurellales; family Pasteurellaceae; genus Avibacterium; species Avibacterium sp. 21-599. The sequence continues at coordinate 327,197 of NZ_JAKKOB010000002.1, read as the reverse complement.
ATTTGTTTGAACGCGATCGCGTCATAGTCTAAAAGCTGTTCAGGCGGAATGTCAGCCAATATTTTTTGAATGCTATTAGCGCCAAGTTTGGGGATTTGTAATAAACGGAGTACGATTTCGTTGTTTAACATTGCTATTGTAGAAATTGGCAAAATAGAGGCATAGCTTAAAATAAAGCGTAGAATAAAGGTAAATTTTATGCATATTTTGCGACGGTGATCGAAAATTTCGTCGCGATTAAACGTAGGGAAGTAGATCACGCCCTAATCATTGGGCGTGATTTCTGTGTTATTGTTTAGTTTGATGAGTTTCCAACCATTGTTGCATAAATTGGATTTCGCTTTGCTGTGCTTTAATAATATTTTCCGCAAGTTGGCGTAATTCAGGATCTTTGCCATATTTTAATTCTATTTCTGCCATTTTTACTGCACCTTCGTGATGAGGTAGCATACTGGCTGCAAATGCCACATCGGCATCTTGATACTGCATTCCTTTTTCCATATCCCTGTGCATTGCTGACATACTTTCCATTAACGCATTTTGCATTTCGTTAGGTTGATGGGCAGAATGCACGTGTTGCATTTCAGCCATTGCCGTCGTGGAAAGTAAACCGATTAAAATCAAGCGAGCTTTTTTCATTATGATGACCTTCTTTTTTGTGTAATTAAATAAGGCAAAATAATAAACCTTATCCTAAGGTTAAGGTCAAGAAAAAGCACGTCCTTTTTGTCGGGAGTGAGTTTATAAAATGTAAGGCTATCTTATTGATATATAAGTAAAAATCATAAACTCTGTGAAAATTCGATATTTTATGCTATAATCTGTTTGTTTTTGAGAATTTCATATTGATAAAGTATGATTTTTTCGTCTTTTTGTACTGTTATGTACAACTCAATGCGTTGTATAAACGTTTATTGCTGAGAAAGACAAATCAATAGTCTTTTTTAGCTCAAAATTGAAGCAATTTCATTCATTAATTTGTTTTGCATTTTTTGTTTTAGCGAACGCTCTCACTGCGATTTCAATTGACTTATTGGCATTGATAATGCGTACAACATTAACATAAAGGAGAATAATTGTTGTGTCTTTTTCTACTTTTATTCATAAAAGATCATCGTTTAACCCCTTTGTCATAGGGGCAACCTTATTACTGGTGCTTTTGTTGCTTGCCGCAACCTTAATTTTGCCAGAAAAAACCACCGCACTTTTAAATTGGGCAAAAGCGGGCGTGTTTGCGAATTTTAGCTGGTTTTATATTTTAGCCTTTTCCATTTTTCTGTGTTTTTTATTCGTATTGTCAGTGAGTAGCTTAGGTAACATTAAGCTCGGGGCAAATGAAGAAGAGCCTGAATTTTCTTTTCTTTCTTGGTTAGCAATGTTATTTGCTGCTGGAATGGGGGTGGGATTGATGTTCTTCGGTGTAGCAGAACCACTCACCCATTATTTTTCCTCGATCACCACAGGATCGGCGGAACATAAACAGCAAGAAGCCTTATTACACACCTTTTTCCACTGGGGTATTCACGCGTGGGCGGTGTATGGGGTGATTGCGCTTGCGTTAGCGTATTTCGGTTTCCGTTATAAATTACCCTTGGCATTGCGCTCTTGCTTTTATCCTCTATTGAAAGATCGGATCAACGGCAAAATTGGCGATGTGATCGATATTATGGCATTAATCGCCACCCTATTCGGGATTATCACGACCTTAGGTTTTGGCGCAGCTCAGCTTGGGGCAGGGCTAACTGAACTGGGCGTGGTGCAAGAAAATAGTTTCGGTTTGCAAACGATTATTATCGTCGTAGTGATGTCTATTGCCGTGTTTTCTGCTATTTCAGGAGTGGGAAAGGGCGTCAAATTGCTTAGTGAGATCAATTTGGGATTAGCATTAACGCTAATGCTGTTTATTTTAGTCGCAGGCCCAACCCTCTATTTATTAACCACATTTAGCGATAACATTGGCATTTATTTAAGCAATTTAGTGCGTTTAAGTTTTAAAACCTACGCTTACGAAACAGAAAACACCGCGTGGTTTACCGGCTGGACGGTGCTTTATTGGGCGTGGTGGTGTTCTTGGGCGCCGTTTGTCGGTTTGTTCATCGCACGTATTTCTCGTGGTCGCACCATTCGTGAATTTATTTTTGGTGTGCTAGCCGTACCAAGCTTATTCAGCATTCTTTGGTTTACCGTGTTCGGTGATAGCGCAATTTGGTTAGAATTAAACGTGGCGAACGGGGCATTGCACGAGTTCACCTCGGCACCAGAAAAATTATTGTTTAAATTCTTAGATTATTTACCGCTCTCTGCCCTCACAGGAACCTTAGCCTTAGTGATCATTTCGTTATTTTTTATCACGTCGGCAGATTCGGGTATTTATGTGCTAAATAATATGGCATCTCGCGATAAAAGCCTTTCTGCGCCACGTTGGCAAGCAATGATGTGGGGTGTTGTGATGATGGTACTTGCCATTGTACTAATGCGTGAAGGTGGGCTAGGCACACTGCAAACAATGACCTTGTTAGTCGCACTTCCCTTTGCAATGTTGATGTTAGTGATGTGCGTGAGTTTATGGAAAGGCTTGAATGCGGATCAAAAATATTTCGCCGCGAAAGTCACGCCGACCAGTTTGTTATGGACGGGCGAAAAATGGAAAGAACGTTTGGGGCAAATGCTCAACCAAACGCAAGAAAAGGATATTGTCAAATTCCTAAAACGTACTGCCTTGCCTGCAATGCGTGAGTTACGGCAAGAGTTAGTGGAAGTTTACAATCTTAATGTGGACGTTGTCCCGTCACTGGATGCTGAAGAACCTAGCGTGGAACTTATCATCAAAAAAGAATCAATGCGTGATTTTATCTACGGGGTGAAATCCGTGAGCCACGAAATTTCATCGCAGTTAGTTGATGATGAAAATCTCCCACATATTCAACATTCAATAACATATCAACCGATGACCTACTTTGCAGATGGTCGCACGGGTTATGATGTGCAATATATGACGCGTGATGAACTGATTGCAGATATTTTGCGTCAATACGAACGCTATATCAGCTTACTAGAAGATGTCGGACAAGAGCTAATGTCGCACGAACAAACAGAATTAGCAGAATAAGCTGACTTATTGTCCCACAATAAAAAACAAAGTGCGGTCAAAAAATGATAGAATTTTGCCCGCACTTTTTTACGCGAGCTTTTCTCGCTTTGATTATTTATGGAGAACTTATGGATACCGCATTTATTTTATCTGCCATTGTCGGCTTAGGCATAGTGGCACAATGGTTAGCTTGGTATTTAAAACAACCTTCAATTTTATTTTTATTACTGATAGGGATTATTGTCGGCCCCGTGCTGAAGTTGTTTAATCCCGATGTCATTTTGGGCGATTTGCTCTTTCCTTTTATTTCCCTTGGGGTGGCTGTGATCCTGTTTGAAGGCGCGCTTACATTAGAATTTGATGAGATTAAACAACACGGCAAGGTCGTGCAACTCTTGGTTTCGCTAGGAATGCTCATCACCGTCAGTGTGATTTCCGTCGCCACTTATTTTCTGTTTGATGTGGATTGGCGCATTGCCCTGCTTTTCGGTACATTAGTGTGTGTAACCGGTCCAACGGTAATTGTGCCGTTATTACGTAGTGTTCGCCCCAACAGTAATATTGCCAATATTCTCAAATGGGAAGGCATTATCATTGATCCGATCGGCGCGATTGCGGTGGTTTTAGTGTATGAATACATTATTTCTGGCGGTGAATCTAGCGAAATCGGCACCTTTGCGAAAATCATTGCGGTAGCAGGTGTCATCGGAATGGCGGGGGCGTGGCTGTTAGCAAATTTGATTAAACGCCATATGATCCCAGAATATTTACGCAACGTGTTTGTGCTTGCTTATATTTTACTGTTATTTACCGCCTCAAACCATTTTGCCCACGAATCAGGTCTCTTAACCGTCACCGTATTAGGCGTGGCATTGGCTAATTGGAAAGGCTTTCCTAAAGATCATATTTTAGAATTTAAAGAGTCCCTGACCGTTTTACTGATTTCTACCCTGTTTATTATTTTAGCTGCACGAGTGAATTTAACTCATTTAGTTAGTGTGGGCATTGCAGGAATTTTGCTCTTATTCGTGGCAATGTTTATTGCGCGTCCGCTCGCCATTTGGTTTTCTTCAATCGGTTCAAGTTTAACTTTAAATGAAAAGCTGATGATTAGCTGGATTGGGCCGCGTGGAATTGTGGCAGCGGCAATTTCTTCCTTATTTGCCATAAAATTGCAGGAAACGCACATTCAAGGCGTGGAATTGCTCGTACCATTAGTATTCACGATTATTATCGGTACAGTGTTAATTCAAGGCTTGGGGGCAAAAACCATTGCAAAATGGCTGAATGTGCAAGAGGCTGTGTACAAAGGCGTACTGATTATTGGCTCAAACCCTGTGGCGTTGGCAATCGCGAAATCTCTAAAAGATCAAAATGTGGAAGTGCTAGTAGCAAGCCGCCACTATAATGAAGTCGCCAAAGCAAGAATGTTAGGGCTTCGCACCTACTACGGTAACCCTGTTTCTACTCACGCAGACGGGCATTTAGATCTGATTGGGCTAGGCAATATGTTCGCTATTAGTACGGATAAAGAACTCAACACCTTGTCGGAAATTCATTATCGCCACGAATTTGATAAAGAAAACATTTACCGCATTCGTTTCAGTGATGATAACAACCCAACGGAACGTTATGATATTCAAGATAACTACCGCTCTAACTGGCTTTTTGGCAAAAATGTTACCTATGCCAAATTGGCGAGTATGTTAGCAAAAAATGCACGGATTAAGGTTACCAATCTCACTGATAGCTATACCTATCAGGATTACAAAACCACCAATAAACAATTTGTGCCGTTATATACCATTGATGATAAAGGCTTTATTTCGATTATCAATGATGAACAAGCGATCCCAACCCTCTGCCGTATTGTCGCCTTGGTGGCAGAAGACGAAACGGCGAAAAGCCAATAAAAGCGCATAAAAATAAGTGCGGTGGAAAAAATGGATATTTTCCACCGCACTTTGTTTCTAACTGCATACGCATTAACGCGAATTAATGGGCTTCGTCCCAGTTTTCGCCCACGCCGACATCGACAATTAACGGTACAACAAGATCAGCGGCGTTTTCCATTAAAGATTGGATTAGCGTGCTGTAATGTGCGATATGTTCTTCTTTCACTTCAAACACCAATTCATCGTGAACTTGCATAATCATCGCAATATTTGGATCTTGATTGATGGCGTGGTCAATGGCGATCATCGCGCGTTTAATAATATCCGCGGCTGTGCCTTGCATTGGGGCATTGATTGCCACGCGTTCCGCCCCTTTTCTGCGCATTGCGTTGCTGGATTGAATTTCAGGCAGATATAAACGGCGTCCGAACAAGGTTTCCACATAGCCTTGCTGTTTGGCTTTTTCGCGAATATCAGTCATAAAGGTTTGCACATCTGGATAGCGTTGGAAATACAAATCCATATATTTTTGTGCATCGCCACGCGCAATGCCAAGCTGACGGGAAAGCCCAAACGCACTCATTCCATAAATTAGCCCAAAGTTAATGGCTTTTGCGCTGCGACGTTGTTCGCTCGTTACGTCATCAAGTGGCACACCAAAAATCTCTGCGGCAGTGGAGCGGTGAATATCCTTGCCTTGCTGGAATGCACTGATCAACCCTTGATCTTGGGATAAATGTGCCATTATACGCAGTTCAATTTGGGAATAATCTGCGGCGATAATTTTGTACCCTTCACGCGCAATAAAGGCTTGACGAATACGGCGTCCTTCTTCATTACGAATGGGAATATTCTGCAAGTTTGGATCGCTCGAGGACAATCGCCCCGTTGCCGTTACGGCTTGATGATAGGAGGTGTGAATTCGCCCAGTGCGCGGATTGATCATCTGCGGAAGTTTATCCGTATAAGTGGATTTCAACTTCGCTAAACCACGGTGTTCAATGAGTAATTTCGGCACAATATGCCCTTGTTGAGCCAGCTCTTCTAACACTTCTTCATTGGTGGAAGGCGCGCCTTTTGGCGTTTTTGCGATAATTGGCAGATTCAATTTTTCAAACAAGATTTCTTGCAATTGTTTAGTGGAAGCAAGGTTGAAGGTTTCCCCAGCAGCTTGATGCACTTGACTTTCAAGTGCGGTCAATTTTTCGCTAATTTCTTGCGATTGGGCAAGTAAGATTTGGCTATCCACTAAGACACCATTGCGTTCAATACGTGATAACACGCCCACTAATGGCATTTCGATGTCATCAAATAACGTCACCAAACTTTCCGTTTTCGCCAATTCTGGCCATAAAGTTTGATGCAATTTCATTGTGATGTCGGCATCTTCCGCCGCATATTCACTGGCTTGTGCAATAGCGATTTTATCAAAGGTGAGCTGCTTTTTGCCCTTGCCTGCAATGGCTTCAAATTCAATGGTTTGGTGATCCAAATAGCGTTTGGCAAGCTCATCCATATTGTGTCGCCCTGTGCTATTTAGCACATAGGATTCCAACATTGTGTCAAAACGCACGCCTTGTAAGTGAATACCGTGATTCGCGAATACGCTAAGATCGTATTTAATATTTTGTCCCACTTTTTCAATCTGTGGATTTTCTAATAACGGTTTAAGTGCTTGCAAACATTGTTGTTTGTCCAATTGGTTCGGTACACGCGCAAAATAGGTTTCGCTAGCTTGTTCCGACTCGTCAAACAAATCCCCTTGTGATTGGCTTTCGCACGCCACTTCGTGCAAATGATCAAGAGGGATATAGCACGCCTCGCCACTTTCTAAGGCAAAAGAAATACCCACCAAGTTCGCTTGCATCACATCTAAATTATCCGTTTCCGTATCCACTGCAATGAGGTTGGCGCGCTGTATTTTATTGAGCCATTCATCGAGCTTGGCTTGGTTATCCACCGTGTAATATAAAGTGCGGTCTATTTTTACCGAATTTTGCACCGCACTTTTCACCTTATTTTCATTTTGTGTTATAGGGGTTGCAAATTTAGCGCTTTGTAAATCGCCTTTGGTTAAACCGCTTTCCCCCTCTATGACTTCATTAAGCCAACGCTTAAATTCATAGCGGGCGAAATATTCCACTAATTCATCACGCTGATTTTGCCCAAGTGTAAGTGCCTCTGGCTTCACGGCTAATGGCACATCTGTTTTGATTGTCGCGAGAATATAGGACAAATCAGCATCCGCTTTCGAGGCAAGTAGTTTCTCACCTAATTTTTTTGCGCCACGAATGGGCAATTCAGCAACTTTTTCCAAATTAGCATAAATTTCTGCCATACTACCAATGCCCTGCAACAAGCCGAGCGCGGTCTTTTCGCCTACGCCAGCCACACCGGGGATATTATCTGCACTGTCGCCCATCAAGGCTAAATAATCAATGATTAATTCAGGGGGAATGCCGTATTTTTCAATCACGCCCTCACGGTCAAGCAGGCTGTTATTCATTGTGTTGATGAGCATAATATTATCGTCCACCAACTGTGCCATATCTTTATCTCCCGTGCTAATGAGGACTTTCTTGCCCGCTTGGGAGGCTTGCACCGCCAGTGTGCCGATAACATCATCTGCTTCCACCCCCTCAATGGACAAAAGCGGAATGCCAAGGGCTTTGATAATGGCGTGCAATGGCTGAATTTGTTTGCGCAAATCATCTGGCATTGGCGGACGGTGCGATTTATATTGCTCAAATAATTCATCACGGAAAGTTTTTCCTTTCGCATCAAACACCACCGCAATATGGCTCGGCTGCACCTGTGCAATCAAACTTTTCAGCATATTCAACACGCCATACATCGCGCCCGTTGGCTCACCAAGGGAATTGGTAAGTGGTGGAAAGGCGTGAAACGCACGATATAAATAAGATGACCCATCAACTAACACAAGTGGGTTTTCTGTAATTTTAGCCATAAGATTCTCGATAACTGTGATGAAAAATGGGGATATTATAGCGGAAATAGAGACGTTTTTTGCATTTTTATTACGACTAGGATTAAAAGAATGGAAAAAACTTATTGGAATTAAGATCTTTCTGTCGCAGTAATAAATGATGAGTGTGTCAATGAAAGAGGATGAATGAAAAGGTCAGAATGTTTTGAGTATTTATACGCTCATAGCTCATGGATGTCCCCTCTTTTAATCCATAGCTTTAAAGCTTTGTTATGGTCAATTAAAATAGGAATGATACTCTAACATTTCTATTAAACAACTTGAGCAGAATATATTCCTTCAATCTATTGTTTGAAATAAAGCAATCATATTCTAAGAGTTAAGCCAGCATACGATAGTTGATGATGTTGTATTATTGAAATTAATCTTCTATATCATAGTCATAATTTAAGGATGGCTATTCTCATCTCATTTGTTAAAATGGTTTTAAGTAAATAATATAACAGATTAGGGCTACAGTAGATTAGCCCTAAATTTCATACTATTTTCTCAAAGTTTAAGTTGCATTTTAGTATTTGCATATGAAACCTAAATTCATATTTTTCCAAGAAAAAAGGGAAAGTTTTCGATTTATTCCATTATATTTCTGAATTACTTGCATTACACAAAATTAATATAGAAGGGGAATAGGATAATGGCAGGGGCGGAGAGGCTCGAACTCCCAACACCCGGTTTTGGAGACCGGTGCTCTACCAATTGAACTACGCCCCTAAGTGAAGTGGCGGAACGGACGGGACTCGAACCCGCGACCCCCTGCGTGACAGGCAGGTATTCTAACCAGCTGAACTACCGCTCCGCAAAATTTGTAATTGGCAGTGACCTACTCTCACATGGGAAAATCCCACACTACCATGGGCGTTATAGCGTTTCACTTCTAAGTTCGGCATGGAATTAGGTGGGTCCGCTACACTATTGCTGCCAAAAAATTTTATTTTGTTAATTTACTAATATCATAACAAATTAACAAAATAAAACTTGGCGGTGCCCTACTCTCACATGGGAAGCTCCCACACTACCATCGGCGTTACAGCGTTTCACTTCTAAGTTCGGCATGGATTTAGGTGGGTCCACTGCACTAACGCCGCCAAGATAATTCTTTCGCTTATCTAAAGCTTATCTCTTTTCTTTACAGACTTCAAAGCATTCCGCTCTAAAATCCCTACTCTTTCAATCAAAAACAAGCCAAAACCCTTGAGTGTTGTATAGTTAAGCCTCTCGGGCAATTAGTACTGGTTAGCTCAACGACTCACATCGCTTACACACCCAGCCTATCTACGTCTTAGTCTCAAACAACCCTTACCAACTTAAAGTCGGGGAGAACTCATCTTAAGGCAAGTTTCGTGCTTAGATGCTTTCAGCACTTATCTCTTCCGCATTTAGCTACCCAGCAATGCCTCTGGCGAGACAACTGGTACACCAGTGATGCGTCCACTCCGGTCCTCTCGTACTAGGAGCAGCCCCTCTCAATTCTCCAACGCCCACGGCAGATAGGGACCGAACTGTCTCACGACGTTCTAAACCCAGCTCGCGTACCACTTTAAATGGCGAACAGCCATACCCTTGGGACCTACTTCAGCCCCAGGATGTGATGAGCCGACATCGAGGTGCCAAACACCGCCGTCGATATGAACTCTTGGGCGGTATCAGCCTGTTATCCCCGGAGTACCTTTTATCCGTTGAGCGATGGCCCTTCCATTCAGAACC
>NZ_JAKKOB010000002.1:0-312500 GCF_026226765.1 Avibacterium sp. 21-599 | reverse complement strand
ACACTATCACCTTTGATACTGTGAAAAATGAAATTTGCACTACTTGGTATATAAGTAAGCCCTAATTCATCAAGCGCTTTCATCACCATACGACGAGATTCATCTGTAACACGACGGCTTTCTTGTAAAAATGCGTTATCTGCTAATGTCGCACGTGCAGCCACTGCAGCGGTTAAGTTAGTGTTATCGGCGCTTAAGAATTGACGTAAATAATCCATTTCTGATTTCGCTGCCACCATATAGCCAATCCGCAAGCCTGCTAATGCGTATAATTTAGAAAATGTTCTCGTTACAGCTAAATGTTCAGTTCCTTTACGCACCCATTCCATCGCACTAGTGAATTGCGGATCACCTTCGGCATATTCTGCATAAGCCTCATCAATCAACAAACGATGATTCGCTGGAATATTATCTAACCAAGGCGCCAACTGGCTATTTGGCGTCAATAATGCAGTTGGATTATTTGGGTTACAAAGATAAATAATGCTCATACCATCAAATTGATCCGCAGCAGCACGGATTGCTTTAAGATCAAATGAGAGATCCTCTTTTAGTGGAACTTTCACCACCGGCACATTGCGTGCAGCGGCATAATCTTCATAAATCCCAAATGTTGGATCGGGTGCAATCACTTGTACAGCTTGCTTTTTCTCATTCGCTTGCTGAATCCAACCTGCAATCACCGCTTCAATCGCTTCAGAAGAACCATTACCTAACCCTATATTTTCCGTATTAAGATTAAAACGCTTGGCAATATCCTCAATCAAACCTTCACGTTCACTGTCCGGATAACGATTGGATAAATTGAGATGATTAATAATCGCCTGACGTGCAGACTGGCTCATTCCCAAAGAATTTTCATTAAAGTTTAATAGCAGAGGGTGTTCAGCGCTAGGTAGCGTAAATGTTGTCTGCGTTGTAATGGCTTGTGTTTCAGCAACGACTTTGTGGTGAAAAAAGCCTGCAGCAACACCCGCAGCGGTAAGTTGTAGCATACGACGACGATTAATTTGCATAATTATTCCTTATTGAGTTTTAGTTATTAAATTTCTAATTTATAAAGCAAGCAATCAACCCCTATCAAAACTTACTTTAACGGCGTTAAATTTGTAATAATTCATCAAAATTGTCAAGTGATAAAACCCATATTTTTAAATTAATATTTAAAAATAATGAATTTTAATTCAATAAAGGTTATTTTAGTTATGCACTATACAATGACGTTCTAATAGCAACATATGATAGATGTAAGATGAGAAAAATGTTCTTGCAGAAAAGTGAAAAAGGAAACGAGAAGATGGAAGTCTTGTTCAGAGTTAGTCTATCTTTTATATCACGTTAATGCTGGGGTGCAAAATCCACTTCAACGCGACTTGTGCAAGTGCGGTGGAAATTTTGTTAATTTTTCCACCTCACTTTCTGTTGGCTAATTAAGTTGCTTCAGCTGTTCGGCAAATTCGTCCACTTTTTGCCAATCGGTATATTCAATTTCTTTACTGGTGTCCGTTTCGCCGCCCGTAATTCTCATAATAAAGCGGATCATCATTCGGTCGAACCAGCCATAACGGGGATACAATAACGCCCCCGCAAATACCGCGCATAAAGTGGGGTTCCAGTGGATACGTTGCAAAAATTTTTTGACATATGAATTCGTTTCTGGCGTATCCTTGCCGGCTTTACGCGCAGTTAAATTCACGCCAAAAAATGCCGTTTGTTTGCGATTTAAAAGTGCGGTGTTTTTTTCGATAAATTGATAAAGCAATTTGTTAAAATGTCCGTAACGGATTGACGCACCGATGATAATGCGATCAAATTCCGCTAAGTCAGGCACGTTATCACTAATGCTACGCACTTCGGCGATTAATTTTTCTGCCATAAATTGGGCGATTTTCTGCGTTTGCCCATCACAGCTAGAATACAAAATCAAAGTTTTCATCAAGTTCTCCAAAAAGCAGGACTGAATAGCACTAAGAGTGAAAAAATTTCCAAACGCCCTGCCGCCATTGCAAAGGAAAAGACATATTTTGCACTATCTGGCACACCGGCAAAGCTTGTACTGATGATACCTAGCCCCGGTCCCGAATTTGTAATGGCGGCAAAAACAGCCCCAATGGAATCAAATGCTTCCATTCCGCATAAGATAGCCGCAAAGACGCATAGCCAAAATGTAAGGAAAAAGGCAATTAAAAACGCCCAGATCCGTTCAATAACCTGCATAGATAACAAGTTATCACCGAGTTTAACTGGCACAACAAGGCTTGGATGAACTAACGATTTCAGTTCTCGTTTAAACTGCAACCAGACAACTAAGACACGGATCATTTTAAGCCCTCCCGAGGTTGAGCCGGCACAGCCCCCTAATAACCCCGCAAAGACAAGCATCATTCCTAGAAATGGTGGCAATTGATTGAAATCAAATAACGTATAGCCTGACGTCATTGCCATAGACGCAGATTGCGCACTCCCTTGGGCAAAGGCATCAATCAACGAAAGGTTATCGTAAGAAAGATAAAGCCCTAGAGATAGCACGAGAATAAAGAATCCTTGAACGAAACAAAAAAAACGAAACTCAGGATCGTGCCAATAGGTTTTCCATATACTTTGGTGTTTCATATGTGTTAAAGCCGTAATGTGCAAGCCAAAATTACAACCTGCGACAAGCATAAAAAATGCGGCTAAAAAATAAATTTTGGAATCATTAAAATACCCTAAATTGGCATCGTGAGTGGACATTCCACCATTAGAAACCGTAGAAAAACTATGGGAAATCGCGTCAAACATTGACATTCCTGCCCACCAATAAGCAAGAATACATACAACCGTAAGCACGCAATATAAAATCCATAATAGTTTTGCAACTTCTGCAATTCTCGGCAAATTTTTCTGATCTTTCAGTGGGCCTGAAGATTCAATGCGATAAAGCTGGCTTCCTCCAATCCCTAAAATAGGTACAACGGCAACAACCAATACAATCAGCCCCATTCCCCCTAGCCATTGTAAAAACTGGCGATAAAATAAAATGGATTTCGGCAAGTTATCTAGCCCAGACATTACCGTTGCGCCTGTCGTCGTCAGGGCAGAAAATGCCTCGAATACCGTATCTGCAAAATCCATATGCACTTCATCAAATAACAAGAATGGAATCACCGCCAATAAACTCAACAGCACCCAGAATACCACGACGATTAAAAAACCTTCTCTGGCACGCAATTCCTGTTTATGTTGATGACAGCTCCACCACAACAGCGTGCCAAAAGAAAAGCTAGCAATGAAGGCTTGCATAAACGCTTTTCCTCCCCCATCACCATAAATTAGTGCCACAAATGCCGGCACAAGCATTGTGGCAGAAAAACACATCACCAAAATGCCGATAATTCGAAAAATAGATAATATATGCACAATGTTCTCTCTTATTTTATTGCGAGGATTGTTAGCTGACCGGCAGAACGTTCCGTTAATTCTCGTTCAAACTCAGCCTGTCTATCAGGACGGATTGCCAATACAAAATGGACTTTTTCTTGGAAATCTTGCGATTCAATCAACACCTCTTGCTGCACACACAAGTGTTGCAGCCAGTTGATTTGGTCATACTCACAGGTCAACCGAAAATGTTCTCGCTCCACTTTCATTGTGGTTTCAAGCAATTGCAAGGCTTGTTGCACGCCGTTGCCATAAGCACGCACCAAGCCTCCTGTCCCCAGCAAAATCCCACCATAATAGCGCACCACAACGGCACTGACTTCACCAATTTGGCTACCCAGCAACGCATTTAACATTGGCTTACCAGCTGTGCCTGCGGGTTCGCCATCATCGGAAAAGCCTAAACTTTGGGTATCTGACGGTTTACCCGCGACCGCCGCCCAACAATGATGGCGGGCATTTGGGTGCTGAGTACGAATTTCCTGCCAAAACGCTTTCGCTTGTGCTAAACTTTCTGTATGTTTGAGATACGTGATAAAACGGCTTTTCTTAATTTCTTCTTCAAAAACCACCGCACTTTGCGGAATTAAATATTCCATAATCCAGACTAATTTTGACCAATATTTAATTGAGCGGTATTATACGCACAAAATCACTTCAACTAAATAAACAATGAACGAAATTAATATTCATCAACAGTTAGATACCCAAGGGCTACGCTGTCCTGAACCAGTAATGCTAGTACGCAAGCAAATTCGCCATATGCAAGCGGGGGAAGTGCTACTTATTCTGGCTGATGATCCTGCTACCACAAGGGATATTCCCAGTTTCTGTCAATTTATGGATCATCGTTTACTCAAAAGCGAAACAGAAAGCCCCCCGTTTAGATATTGGGTGCAGAAAGGGCAATAACGAAGAAAATCAGAACAAAATAAAAAGGTGCGGACATTCGCACCTTTCTTTTTTAACGGGATTATAGATAGAATTTATCTACAAAATTTAATTTATCGTCAAGTTTTAGCACTAATGGCTGACCTGTTGGGATTTCAAAATCCATAATATCTTCATCAGAAATGCCGATAATGTGTTTGGCTAAGGCGCGCAATGAGTTACCGTGAGCGGTGACTAATACACGTTTTCCTGATAATAACGCTGGGGCAATTTGATCTTCCCAGAACGGTAAAACGCGCTCTAAGGTTACTTTTAAGTTTTCGCCATCAGGGATCACATCAGGCGGTAAATTTGCGTAACGGCGATCATTATGGGCTGAATTTGGATCATTTGGATCTAGTAATGGTGGTAATGTATCGTAAGAACGACGCCAAATATGCACCTGCTCATCACCATATTTTTCTGCCGTTGCTTTTTTATCTAAGCCTTGTAATTCGCCATAATGACGCTCATTTAAACGCCAACTTTTCACTTGCGGGATCCAAAGCTGGTGAGACTCTTCCAACACAATATTACAGGTTTTAATTGCTCGAGTAAGTACAGAGGTAAACGCGATGTCAAACTCATAGCCTGCATCTAATAATTTTTTCCCTGCCGCTTTCGCTTCTTCTACACCACGTTCCGTTAAATTAACATCACGCCAGCCAGTGAATAAATTTTTCGCATTCCATTCACTAAAACCGTGACGAATAAATACTAATTCCATAGAAAATCTCCTAATGTTAATGAAAAATACTACGCCACTTTATAGCAAAAATTTCAGCTTTTTAAAAGGAAAAAGCATTACTTTCCTGATCTTTCGCAAGGATTTACCGCATTCTGATTTTTCTCCAAACCGTGATTTTCTGATTTACTCAAAATTTTTCCCGCGAACATTTAGCGCCTTGCTCAAATAATGGTATAGTTATGCACATTTTTAGCCATTAGGGCAATACACCAATTTTATTAATGAGAGAAAAAACGTTGAAAAAACGCACCGCACTTTTCTTTTTTGCCTGCACCCTACCTTTCGCTGTGCAGGGCGCGGATCTGTCTGCGATTCAAAAACAGATCAAACAGCAAGAACAGAAAATTGCTGAACAAAAACGTGAACAAGACAAATTGCAATCCACCCTTAAAAATCAGGAATTGCAAATTAATGGCGTGGTTGGACAACTTCGCCAAACGGAATCAGATCTAAAAGCCATTCGCCAAATGATCGCGGATACCGATAAACAAATCAAACACTTAGAAAAACAAGAAAAAAGCCAAAAAGAAAAACTGGCTAAGCAGATCGATGCAATGTACCGCTCAGGCATTAACCCTTCGGTGCTAGAGAAACTCTTTTCAGAAGATGCTCAAAAAGCAGAGCGAATGAAAGCCTATTATGAGCATATGAACCAAGCTCGTCTTGCCTACATTGAAGATCTCAAACAAACGCAAGAACAGCTCAAGAAAGAAAAAGCCAATATTCAAACTCAACAGCAAGAACAACAAAATCAGCTGAATGCACAGAAAAAACAACAACAGAGTTTGCAAAAAGTGCAGCGCGAACGCCAATCTACGCTCAATCAGCTGAATAAGCGTTTAGCCAAAGATCAAAATAAATTAGATAGCTTAAAAGAAAACGAAAATGCCTTACGCCAACAAATCCAACGCGCAGAACAACAAGCGCGTGAGCAAGAAAAACAAGAACGTGAAGCGTTAGCACAGAAAACTCGCCAAGAAGAACAAAAAAACCAAAAGCCTTACACGCCAACTGCCCAAGAAAAACAGCTTATGGCAAGCAATTCAGGGTTGGGTAAACCACAAAGGCAATATCAATATCCCGTATCAGGCAAAATTCTCAACCGTTTTGGTTCAACCCAAATGGGAGAATTAAAATGGAAAGGGATTGTGATCGGGGCAAATGCAGGTAGTTCAGTTCGAGCTATTGCTGATGGACGAGTTATTTTAGCTAGTTGGTTACAAGGTTATGGCTTAATGGTTATTATCAAACACGGTGAAAACGATTTAAGTTTATATGGTTATAATCGCTCTGTTTCTGTTAAAGAAGGGCAATTTGTTAATGCTGGACAAAAAATTGCAGAAGTGGGGAGTTCTGGGGGACAATCAAGATCAGGGCTTTATTTTGAAATTCGCCGCAAAGGTGTTGCAGTAAATCCAACAGGTTGGTTGCGATAATGAAGAGAACTTACCAAAAGCAAATCACCAAAAAACAAAGTGCGGTTAAAAATTTACTGATTTTTTCTACCGCACTTTGCTTGAGCCTCTTCCCCACAATTTCGATCAGCCAATCTCGCCTTGCCATTGTTATTGATGATGTGGGTTATCGCCCTAAAGAAGATGCCGCCATTTACACAATGCCTAAAGAAATCTCCGTGGCGATCATTCCTTCCGCCCCCTATGCCAAACAACGTAATCAACAAGCAATGCAACAAGGGCGAGATGTGCTTATTCATTTGCCCATGCAACCTATGGGGAATCATAAGATTGAATCTGGTGGTTTGACACTTGGAATGACACAGCAGGCAGTTCGAGAAAGAGTACAAAATGCGAAACAAGTTATTTCTTCAGCTATTGGATTGAATAATCATATGGGGAGTGCAGCTACTGCTGATAGTGATTTAATGAATAAATTAATGACGGTATTAAAAGAGCAGCATCTCTTTTTTCTAGATAGCCGCACTATTGGGCATTCTGTCGCAAGTAAAACCGCAAAACAATACGGCATAAAAGCACTCGATCGCCATATTTTCCTTGATGATAGCGATGAATTTAACGACGTTCAACGCCAATTTCAACAAGCCATTAATTATGCCCGTAAGCAAGGTACCGCCATCGTTATTGGACATCCTAGAAAAAATACGATTGCAGTATTACAAAATGGTTTACGTCATTTACCTCAAGATATTCAATTAGTGAATATAGGCAGTCTATGGCGTGGTGAAAAAATCGTCCCACAAAAACCATTCATTATGCTCTTTAATGCAACACCAGCCCCGACATCCGTCGCCCCTTTTCGCGAAATACCATTACTAAGAGGGATACCAAAATAGAAGAGATCAAAAAGAAGTGGCGGAGATAATGGGAGTTGAATTGCAACTATAACATATTAATATATAACAAAATTTACATTAGAAACCCTAAATCTTGGTACAATTCTTGGTACAATTATCCAAAGTCACTTATAAATTAGACCGTTTTTTATACAATTATTACGGACGTAGAATGGGCGCATTTTCAGCTTCAGCTAATGCGCTTTCGCTTGATGTTAATTATTCCTATATAGCTATGTTTTCTCTTTTTATTGCCTCTGTAAAATCTGCATTTCCACCACAATAAATTATGTAGCATAAAACATAAAATTTTTCATTTTTTTAATTTGGTAAAATTTCACGCAAAAAAATTTTTTTTATATATTAGCAAAAAATCATAGGACAATTAGGACAATAGGACAATTCTTTAAATTACAATAAGTTAAGTCGCAAAAATTGTCCTATTGGTATAGGACAAAATAGGACAATTTAGGACAATTTTAGGACAAAAGGGCTATTTTGGTTGATTTTTGAACTACTCTATTTTAGTAAATCGCTATTTTCGCTAATTTTGGCAAAATTAAATGTAGCATAAATAACACAAAAATAACAAAAACAAACAAAAAAACAATCGATGGCAATAACACAAAAAATCAAACTCTCAAACGGTGATAAAATTCTTAACATCTTAGAGATTGTTGGTTTATGTTTCTGCTAATTATGTTGCTGTGCCAACTGTTTTAGCTGTTGAAGAATATCTTCAGGATCGCCAATTATCCCCATTGAAGTAAGTTTTGCATTTGGAACGCTTGGAAAATCTTCTAGAATAAGTGAAGATAGGTGATCTAACCATTTGTAGTTTTTGCTAGTTTGGCTGATTAAGTACCACATTACGGCTATTTTTGAAAATAATCTCTTCTTTGAATTAGAATCTAGGCTTAATTCATTAAAATAGGGGTTATCTAAAACTTTTATTGGATTTCCTTTTCTATTCCATATTCTAGATTTTTAAACTCTTACAAAGACAAGGGGCTGGCGTAATTAAACAAGTGAATAAGATCACTTTTTAACCATTGGCCAGCCCACGATTGCGACATATTCTACATAAACAAAAAACAAAAGCAAGGCGATTTTCTTCTCGCTGGTTGCTTCTCTTTGCTCCCTTTTGCGTCATTATCAATGATTTCCACCACCACAAGCAAGCAATAAAAAACGCCCATTGCTGAGCGTTTTATTGTGGTGGACGTTATGCCGTTGGTTATGTCTCTTCCTTGCTGTTCTCAAGCTCAATAACAGGATAAAGCAAATAGCACCTTGTGCGCTTAGGGTCGATTTTATGCGGTAGCTTGGTCATATACTTATAGCCCTTTTCATTGCCTTTCTTCAATATCCCTTTATCTAGCAATATTTGACAGGCTTGTTCTTTCGGGTTGCCATTTATGGCTTCCTCAAACGCCATCGGGTAAAGGTAAAAATGCTCAATGTCGTTATTTTCAGTTAATGTCATTCGATAACCTGCAATGTTATGAATGGTTGGTTGATGAACATTCAAAGGATAATGAATAAACCGCCCCTCTGCATTAGCCAGTAGCCAGCCGCTCACTTGTTCTATCACTTGCATTTCTTCACGGCTATGCAAGCCATACACATTTACCCATTCATTAAAACAGTGTAATAATGCTTCAGCACTTTCCACCACCGCCCATAGTGTTAAATGGCTTGAAAGGGTGAGTGCCGTTTCTAGCACAGCAAAACGACTTGCTACCCGTTGCACTTGTGGGCTTGCGTCTTGTGGTAAGCGTGCCAGCCATTTATTTTTAATCTGTTGATAAATGTTTACTAAATCACCTTGATTAGAAATAAGCCACGTTATCCACTCCCGACCAATTGCCCCATAATGCTTTTTACTGGCTTGGTTTAAGTGGTCTGCGTGGCTTTTACCGTCTTTGAAGTGGTGGAATTGTGTGGCAGATGTGATAGGAATATTCAATAAGCGCACCAACTGCCCCGCGTTGGTTTTTATGCCCGCTTGGGATAAATAGCCCTCTAGGTCAATTTCACCCGTGGAGAACGCCATAATGCGCCAGCGGTTCACTTCTCTATTGCCTCCGTCTTTTGCACCTTGCACTTTACCAATGCCATTAAAAAGCGTGTAGGCGGTTTGCTCAGCGTGTTTTTTATTTGCCCCTTGTCCTATTTCGTCCATCACTAAAAAGCCGTCATTGCGTGCGGCTGCTTCGTTGCTTAAGCCTAATGCGGTAGCGTTCCAGCTCACTCTGGTAATTTCGGGGTGTCCGTAAATGCTGGCGGCAATATTGGCGGTGGTGGTTTTCCCACTGGTTGATCCACCGAATAAATGCACTCCAAAGCTATCCGCCTCCAGTAAATGAATAAGCGGTGCAGATAAGGCACAAGCTACACCCAACATCATTGAAGCATTACCCTTTGCATATTGCCCGATTTCATTTTGCCAGCTCTCTAATGTGCCTTTGACTTGGTAGCCTACAAAGCCTGCAGATTGTGAACGGAATAACACGGGGCTATCAGGCTCACCAATAACTTCACCATTTGGCAATAAATACGCGCCATTCTGCCAGCCTGTGGCGTTGGTAATCGTCCATAGTTTACGGTCGCCCGTGGTTTGTAAATAATCCGCTAATTCGTTTTTAAGTGTTGCATTAGAGGTAACTTTCAAGCCACGGTTTTTTAACGTCCGCCAGCCCTCCCTTTCGCCAATATCACCAAGGGGCAAAGCCTCGGTTACTTTCTCTTGACTGTTTTCTAATTGCCATTGCAACACTAAATAACTTTCGCTTTCACTGCGTCCAATGCCAACCACGTCCACCACATCAGAAAGCCATTGCACACGCTCGATAATCTCGCCCGTGTCTTTGTCAAGTTTCGGGATAATGCGATATAAGCCCGTTTTTCCGCTCTCTGTGCGTTTTTCTATGTAAGGTGATAGATTATTCGGCTTTATGCTTTCCCCCTTGCTCTCGCTTGCCTGTGCGATAATTTTCGCGGTTTCTGCTTCTTCGCCTTGTTCTCTCAGGCGTTGAATATAACCGCTTAAATTTTCGATTTGGGAAAGGGTTACACCGTCCACCAGCTCCACAATTTCGGCTTTTGTGGTGGTGGCAAGGTGTAAGCAAAGTGCGGTGATTTTTTCTTGAGAAAGTTCACCACATTGAATGAGTTTTATTGAATGCTGTTCATCGGTCGCGATATGCCAATTAGCCAGCTCTGCTAACTGATTATCCCCTAAAATCACGGGCTTTTGCTCATAGCGGGGGATTTCTCCCCCAGCAGTTTTAAAAGGTGAAATTTGCAAACCATCAGCGATATTACGCCATTCTATGCCTACTCCATTGCCCCACGCTTGCCAAGCACGAGAACCAACCAAAACAAGCAATTCAAAGGCGTGTTTATTCCACGGCTCTTTTAAGTGCGGTGCGTTTTTAATGAATTTTTTCATTTGTTGCCCTCCGCCAATTTCTCGCTTTCCATTCGTTCTATTTCTAGCTTTTCCACGTCCGCCACTACGGTCATTAGAAGCCCAATTAAAAACTTGGTTGAACGCTTAAAGGCTTTATTCTTCGCTTGCTGAGTGGTGTTCAGTTCTTGATTATTAATTAGCTCAAGTAGCAATTCTCGCCCTTGTGCAAGCCCCTCTAGCAGAGCTTGGCTTTCCTTTTTCATTTGAATTTTATGGTGGAAATTATCAGGGAAATTCTCAAAGCATTTACGGTTAGCTTGTTTGATTAGCTCGCCTTGGCGTTTCCATTGTGGGAAATGGCTAATTGTTAAGGTTGGCTTACTCATCTCTACACCTCCCCTAAATGCTCTAAACCTTGATCCATTAATACCAATGCACCACGCAAAGCGGTTTGCATATCAGTAATATCCATTTCATTCGCATTACTTGCCATTAAAATAATAGTGTAGGCTTCCCATAAGCGGGATTGTGCTTGCAAATAATGTTGATCTTGTGTGGTTTTGTTTGGTTTAGTCATTACTCACCTCCGCTTTGCTGTCCGCTTGATTATGTTCAAGGTTAATGGCTCGATATAAATCTATTAGCACTCCTTCGCTTAGTATTTTGAAACCGTTGTCTAAAGTTGGATCGTTATATTGCGTTTCTGCATAGCGTTGTAATAAATCAACCATTGCTTCTACTTCAGAAAAACGGGCTAGAATTTGGTCTTGTTTAAAAGCTGGGGTAATTGGAGGATTAAACATTTTTCACCTCCATCATAGCTGAAGTGAATGTAACAGGGGATAAAGTGCGGTGATTTTTCGCCAAGTTTTGAACGTTAATGCAACCCGCAAAAATGAGAATAAACCACTTAGCTAATTTTGCTCTTGCTTGCATTTCAGTTTCGGCAAAAATGCGGATTTTTTGAATTGTATTGGTTAAGTCTGTGCGACGAATTGCCGCAAAAATGAAGAGTTTCATTGCGATTTCCTTGTATTGATTATTCAAGGTTACCGCTAAAGTTCTCAGGCTTGGGCGGTAACGTGTTACGGGCTGAGAAACTGCGATACAAGGAACACAGCAAAGGGCGAAACCTTTCCCATAACACGCTACCATAGAAGAACACGCTCTTTTTAGGCGTTCTTTGGGTGTGTTTGTGGTACGCATAAAAAAACACGCATTTAAGGGCGTGTTACTATACGCCTTGTATAAGTTCGAGTTCTCAGGCTCGGCACTGTTTGAAAGTGCGGTATTAAAATACGATAAATTTATGGCGGTTGTAAAGAAATTTCTACTATAATCTTGCTTAATCATTCGGGTTTCTCCTATAAATTTGAATGATTGGGGCTTGCTGGTTGGGGAATTAGCAAGCCTTTTTAATATCTGTTTCTTGCCGTGTTAATAGCCGATCTTGGTGATATTTTTTGTAAAAAAAGTAGGGTTTTTGTAGAGGATCTTATGATTACCATCATTCACAAATAGCCGCCATTTACGCCTTGATAGGCTTTTATTTATGCTACCCATTACTTACCCCTTGCTACTACCTTATTCAAGGCTCTCAGTAGTTTTTTACCGCCTTTAATATCGGCTAGGGTTAATCTTGGTGTTATAGGTTTAGGCTTCACTTCTTCGACATCTTCAGAATATAAATCAGATCGCCACGTTCTACCGTGAAAGCGCGGTAGTATTTCGCCACGTTTTAATATTTCAGCTTTTTCCTGCTCAATTAATTCCACCACCTCACAATGATTTAATAGCTCACTTGCTCTTGCTCTTAGGCTGTGCGGTTGCATTCTTTCCGCTCGCTCATCGCCTAATACTTGCTTTAAGGCTTTGTTTGCATTGCCTGTGTGTGCATAAGTAATGGCGAATTGTTTTCTGATTTCTTTTCCGTACATATTTCATTCCTCGCGTACTGGTCGCAAAATTCCGCCACTAGTGCAATTTATCTTCACGTTCAATTAATCGCTTTAAGTGGCTTTTACGTTGCTTGAATGGCATATCTACCATTAAAAAGCTGGTGTTCGTTTGTTGTAGCAACTTGAGCAAATAAAGCTGCCTTGTGGTAAAACTATCTCGCACATTCGCAATCCCGGTTCTTTCTTTCCAGTGGTGGACGTTTTCGCCAAGAAGTAGGCTATCTAACATTACTTGTTCATTGCTGAAGTGATACGCCTTCAATTCTTTGCCTTGCCGTTGGTAATAGTCCTTTATTGCATCTGTCATTGCTCGATTATGGTCAATCGTGGCAAGCCGTGCTTTGGTTCGCTCTAAGGTGTTGCGGTGAACATTTGGGGCAACCTGTGCTAATTGCTTTTCTGCTTCGATAAAGTGCTGGCGGATTGCGTGACCCACTTCGTTTTTTTCCAATAAACAAAGATGTTTGGCCATATCAAAAGTGATGATGTAATCAATCAACTTTTGCGGGCGTGCTTTTGATGATTGTTTATTTATATTTTCTATTTCAGGCGTAAATTGTTCACTATTTGCGCTCCCCCGTTTTGGGGAACTCAAATTTTCAACAATAATAAAATCACTGTTTTTAATAAATGA
The DNA here is from genome assembly GCF_026226765.1 of Avibacterium sp. 21-599. Lineage (NCBI taxonomy): Bacteria > Pseudomonadati > Pseudomonadota > Gammaproteobacteria > Pasteurellales > Pasteurellaceae > Avibacterium > Avibacterium sp. 21-599. Next base: position 299,084 of record NZ_JAKKOB010000002.1, on the reverse strand, counting down.
ACATTCTTCAATACGGTTTTTAATCCACGTTGAAAAATCTCGCCCAATTTGCAAGGCTTTATGCAAATTACGCGCATTTACGGCATTTATTTCCTTGTGATGGAATTGGTGCGTTACTGGCTCAAGCAGTAAATTGAGCGCGTTAGCTTCTAAATTCGCTTGTAAGTGTTGATTATTGTTCATTGGGTTAATTCCTTTTGGTGTAGCTTGGTTAATTTTGCAAGTTGGCGTTTAGCTCTATATAGTCCGTGCTGATAAGTTTCGTTATTGGGGTAATTCAATACATCATTTTCTAGCGTGATAATTCGCTCACTGAGCAACGTTATGACCTCGGCTAATGGATATGGCTCGTTATCATCATAAAGGCTCATAAATCGCAATAGCGGGCGTTTTTCTAAATAGTGTTCAATTGCTTCACTCAATAACGCTGTTTTAGCAATTCGGCATTTCATTATTGCAATCTCCCTGTTGGTGGAAGTTGTGCTTGGTGGAATAATTGAGGAAATACCGCATTTTCTAATTGGTGTTCGGTCATCGCTAATCTTCCTCTTGTTCAAGGTTAATTAAGGCGTGTAGGTGGGTTTCTGCCTCGGTAAGGTTATCAAGTGCAAGTTCTATAATTTCATCTGCTGATAATACTTGGCCACGTTTATTTGTTACCGCCCCACCTTGATTTATGGCAATTTCTAACAAGGTTTTTGCTTGCTCGATTTTCTCGGCTAGTTCTAGCGTTTCAATTTCCGCCAGCCTTGCAATGGTATTGATAGGTTTAAAAATCCCCATATGGCTAATTGGTTTTGATTTACCGTTCTCAGTGGTAGAGACGGCATTATTTCCACCAGCGTTAGCTAATTCTTTAATCTGTGGGATAAGTCCTTTAATTTCGCCTAATTTGATTTTTGCTTTAGTTTCTTGTGCTGCCATTTTGTTAATCCTGTGGTGTTGAATGTAGGGTATAAACCCCTATGCCTTTGTGTTTTACTCCTGCGTGATCTAATTCGTCTTGCGTGCTAGTGGAAATGTCATAACCTTTGGCTCGCAGTTCCATAATGCGAGGTGCAAGGCTACAAATTCCCATCGCTCTAAATTCTAGTGTTGAGCAAGAACCTTGTTTTAATCGCTGGATAATCGCTATTTGTTGCGTGTGCTTGCTAGTGTCGGTGATTTGTTGCATTGTCTGCCCCTCCCTATGCTTCAAGGCTCGCTAAATAGGCTTTAACGCTGCTTTCTGGATAACGGCTACAAGTGCCAAGTTTTACCCGTCTTAATTTGCCTGCACGAACAAGGCGATCAACGGTAGAACGTGAGCCAACGCCTAAATCAGTAAGTTCTTTTTGTGTGTAATGTTTTTCGATTGGTTGATTTTCCATAACTTCCCCTTTGGTGTGATAGTGATATGGTTCTGGGTTCACCCTCGTAAGTCTTGGGATTGGTGGGGATTATGGAAAAGGTGGGAGTTTGCTTCAATTAGTTGATTTTTAAATTAAAAATTCGTTTTTAAATAAGACTTAATTAAAAAGAAAAAGCCCCTAATTTGAAAATTCTTAGGGGCTTATTTAAAAAGGCTATTTCTGTTTGGGTGGGAATGGTGATTTGTTGTTTATCCTTAACTTTTCATCAATTAAGCGATCAAAAGTTGGATATTGAATATCTGCTTGCCTTATCCCTTTTTCTCTTAAATCGGCATTAAGAGCCTCAAAAAGTGCATTTCTGCTTTGATAGTTAGGATAACAATTCATCACTAACAATGAGAATAAATCTCTTTGGGCTTGGCTTATTCTATTGTCTTGATTAGCTATGGGTTGATTTAACTGATTTTTATTCTGTTGAAGCTGTTCAATTTGAGCATCTAGTTCTTTAATGTAATTATCTTTATTTTTTATTACTGCGCTTTGATCAAGTTGAGCAATTTGAGTTTTTTCTGATTGTTTAAGCTCTCTTGTTTTTTCTGCTATCTGTTCAAATTGCCTTAATCTAACTAATGTTTCTCTAAGGTTTTCTTCGAGTTTTATATTCTCCGCTTCTAAACATAAATTTTGCTTTTCTAGCTCTTCTATCCTTGTTTCATCTTGATGCCACTGATTAGAGAAACTTTTATCTTTTCTTTCAGTACACGCAACACTTTGCAAACTAGGTAATGGCCATTCATAGCCATATTTTAGAGCAAATATTTCTGCACTCTTTCTATCAATACTTGCCTCAAAAATGCCATTAAACTCATCAAACGCGTGTATTTCTGAATTTGCCAGTTCTCCGTCTAATATTTTTTCTTCTAAGGTATGAAGCATCGGGTAAAAATTTATATCTTTAGAACTTGCATAATTAGCAGGCGAAATGCCTTGGAATAATGCGATACACTCATAAAAATTAAGCGTTTTTCTTGGTAAATACGGCTTTAAATCACCTTGAACGATGACTTTCTTTTTTATGGCAACTCCTAACGCTTTTTCAATATCTGCTTTTTTAATTAAAAGATTGCTTCTCAAATCCATAATGCCTCCTAGCTTAAAATGGAACCTCATCAAGACTGTCCAAATAGTCTTTTAATCTTAGATCAAGAGCTTTTAGCAAAACTGGCTCAGTGGATTTCAATATTCTTGGCTTTATTCCAGATACATTTTCATAAAGATAACAGTCATTGCCTTGTAAAGTCCCGAGCAAATCCCTAAGTGCTTTTTCTCGATCGTTTTCATTGAAAGGCAAAGCCCATTCAATAAGCTCTTCAATAGAAATGAATTGGTTTTGAATATAGGAATTTTTACCCATAAAACGCCCCTATACGTTGCCCTATTTGTTGGTGGAAGTGCAACAGGAAAGCAAATAGGGTTACTTTCTTTTCAAATGGGTTAATTACGCCCGTTCTAGTTGCACTTTAATTTGAGTTATTAAGGAATAGTTAATAACTGAAAAGCATTTATTCGTTGCTATGAAAGCAATTTTCTTTGATCCACGTCTGAAAATGTGGGTTATTTATTTTAATCGCTTTGTTTGCGTCTCGGGTGATAAGTTCTTTTTTCTCGAGCTTTCTTAGTTGCCCTTGAATTGAGCTTGAACTCACTTCATCAACGCCTATTTTCTGCGCTAAATTCTCCCTTGTGGCTTTTTTGTAAGGTGTGGTTTCACCTTGTGCGGCAAGTTTTAAAATTTCACGCTCTAACAGGCTTAAACTGCCCCATTCTTTACCCACTTCGCTCAAGTCTGCCATTTGTGATAGTCGATAATCTGCCGCTTCTTCCAGGGTCAAATTATGGTTAATAATCATATCCTGCGCAATAGAGCGCATATATAACGGCGTAAAGTGAAAGCGCTCAAACAGGTGATAAAAATCATCTTTATCAATCGTCTTTCCCGTTCTATCGTGGTAAATATCCGCCAAAAAGTCCGTAAAAGCGCGGTCGAGATGTGGGAAATCTATCGCGTGGGCAAAATGAAAAAACGGCGCTTTGTTATCATTAAACATTAAGCGCAAGCCGTTTGTGCTGCTACCTGTAAAAATCACTTTAATTTTATTTTGATTGACATCAAGCCCAGTCCGCAACGACTGAATAAAATCCGCATTGCCTTTTTCCCTTGCAAGCTCTTGTACTTCATCAAGTAGCATTAGAACGGGCTTCTTGGATTTCTCCGCCAATTCATTTAATAATCCGCTAGCGGTAACAGATAACGCTGCTTTATGGCTTTCTAGCTCAATGCCAACGCCTAGCACATCAACGCTTTTCAGTTGCTTTATGGCTTGCGTGAATTTGTTTGCGCCACTGGTAACGCTATCTAAAAACTGGAGAAGCTGAGCATTAAACGCCTTTCTCATTTCGCCATCAGATTTTTCCATAAAGCTAAAATAAAACACATTAAAGCCCATTTCTTCCGCCAGTGGCTTAATATCATTGAGCAAAAATTGCGTTTTCCCCATACGGCGAGGGGCAAATAATGTTAATGCGTGCATAATGCCATCTTTTAGGCTAATTAATAGACGGCTTGCCAGCTCACTTCTTGGAAAATAAAGCGGATCGCGCATTTCATCCCTCTTTTATATAAAATTATACAAGATGAATATAATTATATAGCGTAAATATAATTTTGTATATTGCCTCTCCGTGCGTCATTATACGCCCACATAAATCAAAAGCCAATTATTTAACTGTGGTTTTATCCAGTAAATAAAAAAGCCACAAAAAACTGTAATAGCGATTGCATAGGGTTTCTGTGGTGGTAGTTAGCTTTGTTTCTGTGAACTTTTCCACCACCCTACCTACGCAAAAGGTACTCCTGACGGGGTGGGGCTTTCCACGGGGTCGGGCGCTCGCGGTTTTCGGCAGTTTTTTGCATTTCTAGCCATCATCATCTTGTTGAATAATTGAATGTAAAGGGGTGATCTAAACAACCTTATTTTGTCAGCTTATGCCTTATTGCATAAGGGTTTATAGGTTGATCCAAAAACAAAAATCACCAGATAAAATGATGTTGAGAGATGTCGAAAGGAATTAAAGGGATATGCCAAAATTGAACATACCCTAAACATTGAGAAATGCACTAAAATCACCACGCTATTTTAGGCTTGCGTTTTTGTTCTACGCAATCTTTTAGATACAAGTTAATGAGTGTTTGATAAGGCAAGCCTGTATCATCTGAAAGGCTTTTAAAATAAGCAATCGTATCATCTTCAATTCTTATCGTAATCACCTTTTTTTCTTTCAAATTGCGTGCATAAGGGTTTTTAATCCCTTGACTGAAGTCATATTCATTTTTCATCGCTTCCCCCTATATTGGCTTTCTTCTCGCTTGGTGGCTTTTCTGGCTGAAATAATTCTAATATTCTCGTCACGTTCGCAGTGTACAACAACAAGAATATTGCTTTTCTTGCTTCTGCCTAACAAAATAAAACGTTCCTCAAAGTAAGAATGTTCAGGATCAGGAATTAACAAGGCATCATCATCATAAAAAACGCTTATGGCCTCGTTAAACGTAACGCCGTGCTTTTTCTCGTTGATTTCTGCTTTTATTTTGTCCCACTCAAAGCCAGCAATAGAAAACATAATCAGCCTCAAATTCATAAATATAAATATATAATATTTACACTAAAGCAAAAAATCAATGTATAAATTCACCCAAATAACCTCATCTCCACCATTTCAATAGGACAAAACACCCCAAAAATAGGACAAAATGACCTTAAAATAGGACAATTTTTGATTATTAATTAATCTATTTTTATCATAAGGTATTGATATTATTATATATGTAATTTTCCATTGTCCTATTGTCCTATAAAAAAATGCTCTCCTAATATGTAAAAATTTTTTCAGTGAAAAACGAACAAAAAAAGCCAGTGTAATCACTGGCTCTTGTGGTGGTGGAATTAAACAAAAGGCTTAGGTACAAGGCTTTCTAAATAATCGCCCCAATCTTGCAACATTGCCGCCCGTTGCTCTAAATACTTCGCTTTATTGTAAATCTCCCTTATGCGGTCTTTTCCCTTGTGTGAGAGCGCTTTTTCTATCCAATCCGCATTATAATCACGCTCATTCAAAGAAGTGCTTATTAAGTGCCTTATGCCGTGCGTAGTAAGTTTTCCCTTACCAAGGGTCTTTACTATCGCATTGCGCATTGCCTCAATCGTAATATGTCCTGATTTTGCATTTACGCTAGGAAACACAAATTCACTATTTAAACTAAGTGCGGTGCTAATTTCTCGCATTTTCTGCAATACCGCCACCGCTTGCCGTGAAAGTGTTACAATATGCAACCGTCCGCCCTTTAAGTTCTTATTACCTTTCTGCACACGATACGTCCAAAGGCTTTGACTAAAATCAATATCTTCCCATCTTGCCCCCGCTATCTCTGATGGTCGTCCACCAGTTAAAAGCACTAACAACACAGCATAGAAAGAAAACAGGCTAAAGCGATTGTTCTCTTTGGCTTGGTAAAATGCCGTTATAAAGCTCTCTAGCTCTTCTGGTTCGATTGTGTTCATTCCTTGCGGTGTTGGCTTAGTGAACTCCTTGCCAATCTTAGCAAGGTTATTTGTGGGGATAATCCCACGGTGTAGGGCATAAGTCATCACTTCATTAATTTTAGTGATTACCTTGGATAATTCTGTGTATTTGCCTGCTAATTCCAACGGTTTAAGCGCATTGATTGCCATTAAAGGAGTTATCTCTCGTATAGGATAATTGCCAAGTAGTGGGAGGATATGGCGATTAAATCGCTTCCAAGTGTCTTGTGCGGTGCGTTCTGAAAAGTCAGGCTTTAGCTTCCTATCTTCAAACCAATTTAACGCCACTTTCTCAAGGGTGTTATTAATTCCCTCCGCTTGTAACTGGCTTTGCTGTTGTTCATAGTCTTTTGGATCAATTCCTTGCGCTAATAGGGCTTGATATTCATCACGCTTAGCCCGTGCTTGCGCAAGTGAGATAGCAGGATAATGCCCTATCGTCTTTTTGGTTCGATTCTTAGTACGTGGATTAGTGTATTTAAAATGCCATATCTTAGATTGAGACAATGCCACCACAATAAAAAGCCCGTTACCATCGCTTAAGGTGATTTCTTTATTGTCGGCTCTCGCCTTTCTAATCTGTGTGTCTGTTAGTTGCTGTGTTTTTCTTGCCATAGTATCAACCTTTAAAAAATTGTACCAAGAAAAAACAACCACTTTGCCACCTAGCAGCATAATTTAACCATATGAAAATAAATGATTTTTAGGATAATTGTACCAAGATTTTTATTGCCTAAATCATTGCTTTTGGGAGTAACGTAGCGAATTTTTAAAATCTTGGTACAATTCTTGGTACAATTATATTGCGTTATAGAGATTTACGGGGACGCAATCAGACGCATACAATATCGCCAACGGCTAGATTTTACAAGGATTTTTGAAGCAGTTAGATTTATGTAGAGACGTGTAGAACGGTGGATTGGCGGAAGATAATGGGAGTCGAACCCACCCAAGATTGCTGGCAACCTTAACAGGATTTGAAGTCCTGCCGTTTCACCGGAAACGCCTATCTTCCAACAGTTTGCTCACTTTAAAGGAAATTTGTTGATTATTCAAGCCTATGTGAAAGTAAAATTATCGGTTCGCATTTTATTGTTATTTTAATGTGAAATAACATAAGATCATTTTAGTAAAGTGCTACCGAAAAACACACCAATGCCATATCCTTTCAACATCTCTCGGCAAGACTTCCAGTTAAAAGCTGAATTTTTGATTAAAAAACAGTATGATTACAAGTAAAAGTTTACTAGGACGATAAAATGAGCAGCCTTTTTCAACAACTTCCTTCAATAGATAAATTGTTAAAACAGCGTGAAATTGCCCCACTGATTACAATGTTCGGTCATCGTGCGGTGGTTAAGGTATGTCGAAAATTCCTTGAAGATGCCCGTTCTCAGATAAAAAAAACACAAACACTTCCCGATATTTTTCTCAATCAGGAAAACTTGCTTACCGAAATTCAGCGAACCCTCACCATACAACAACAAGTGAAAATTCAACCTGTGCATAATTTAACGGGAACTGTTTTACATACGAATTTAGGTCGGGCTTTGTGGGCTGAGGCTGCACAGCAAGCCGCATTATTAACGATGCAAGAAAATGTCGCATTAGAATATGACTTGCTCGCCGGAGAACGTAGCCACCGCGATAAGTATATTAGTGAGCTATTATGTGAGCTTACCGGAGCAGAAGCCGCTTGCGTGGTGAACAACAATGCAGCAGCCGTGTTACTAATGTTAGCTACCTTTGCAGCAGGTAGTAAAGAAGTGGTTATTTCTCGTGGTGAGCTAATTGAAATTGGCGGTTCGTTCCGTATCCCTGATATTATGCAACAAGCAGGCTGCAAGCTAATTGAAGTTGGTACAACAAATCGCACCCATTTAACTGATTATCGCCGTGCGATCAACGAAAATACCGCCTTTTTAATGAAAGTTCATAGTAGCAATTACCAAATTTGTGGCTTTACACATTCTGTCAGCGAAGCCGAATTAGCACAACTTGGTCAGGAAATGAATGTACCTGTGGTAACCGATTTAGGCAGTGGGACATTGGTGGATCTTTCACAATATGGCTTGCCGAATGAACCTACCGTACAAGAAAAATGGCAGCAAGGTGTGGATTTAATCTCATTCTCTGGGGATAAATTGCTAGGTGGTCCACAGGCAGGCATTATTGTTGGAAAAAAAGAATTTATCGATCAACTACAAGCGCATCCACTCAAGCGCGCATTACGCTGTGATAAAATCATTTTAGCGGGATTAGAGGCGACGTTGCGTTTATATCTTCAACCTGAAAAATTGACAGAGAAACTGACGAGTTTGCAGTTACTCACGCAGCCTGTCTCCGTATTACGCCAACAGGCAGAAATACTGAAAGTGCGGTTGGAAAATCAGTTAGATTTTGCCTATACCGTCCGTGTGGAACAAAGCCAAGCACAAATTGGCAGTGGCGCCCAACCCCTCGCCACGCTTCCTTCCATTGCGGTAACCATAGAAGAAAAAACATCGCAAAAATTGACCGCACTTCTTGAACGCTTCAAACGACTCCCCCAGCCTATCATTGGGCGAATTGAACAAAATAAATTATGGCTCGATCTACGTAGCCTTGCCAATTTTGAACGTTTATTAAATACCGTGGAGCAACTATGATTATTGTTACCTCAGGCCACGTCGATCACGGCAAAACCGCTTTGTTACGCGCTTTAACGGGTACTGATGCGGATCGCTTGCCAGAAGAAAAGAAACGCGGAATGACGATTGATTTAGGTTATGCCTATTTACCTTTACCACAGAAAACACTGGGTTTTATTGATGTGCCGGGACACGAAAAATTTCTCTCAAATATGCTTGCTGGGCTAGGCGGAGTAGATTATGCAATGCTTATCGTTGCCGCAGATGAAGGTATCCAGCCACAAACCGCAGAACATCTCGCCATTTTACGCTTATTGCATTTTAAGCAAATTATTGTTGTGATCACAAAAGCGGATAAAGTCAGCGAAACACATATTGCAAACACCAAGCAACAGCTGATGCAAACATATCCATTTTTGGAAGAAAGCGCTTTTTTCATTACTTCCGCTTATACAGGGCAAGGTATTGACGAATTACAAGCACATTTAGCGAATTTGCCTTCTCTTTCTAATAACCAGCTGCCTTTCCGTTATGCGATTGATCGCATTTTTACGATTAAAGGGGCAGGAACTGTGGTAACAGGCACGGCATTCAGTGGGCGTATTGCTACGAATGAAGAACTGTACTTATCCACAGGAAAAAAAGTGCGTATTAAAAATATCCATAGCCAAGATCAACAATCAATGGTTGGAGAGGCCGGGCAACGTTTAGCCTTAAATATTCAAACCGATGTAGAACGAACTGAAATTCAGCGTGGAGACTGGCTTTTCTCTCATCCACCAACAGTTGCCACTGATCGCATTACCGTAGAAATCGAAGCGGCACAGTGGATACAAGAAAGCCAAGCGGTGCATAGTTATCACGCCGCCTCGCATACAACGGGTAAGCTCACATTGCTCGAAAATAAACAACTTTATCCACAGCAAAAAGCCCTAGCAGAACTCACTTTACAAGATCCATTATACTTAACCTATAACGATAAATTAATTTTACGTACAGGCGATGCCAAATCCTTGTTAGCTGGCGCAAGGGTGATTGAAATTTACTCGCCAAAACGTTACAAGCGCACTGAAGTGCGGTTGAATTTTTTACATCATTTACTCACAACGCAAAACGTAGCTGAACGTTTAAGTTGCTATTTGCAACATCGACCAATGCCACTTACAGAATTAGCGTGGTTAGCACAACGTAAAGAAGAGGATTTACCCGATTTACTTGCAGAACGTCATATCCAAACCCGGCAAGGTTGGGCATTTACGCGTAGTTATCAACAACAGCAAAGTGAAAAATTAATCGCCACATTGACAGATTACCACCAGCAATCTCCCGATCAACTTGGCTTAAGCAAAGCACGTTTATATCGCATTGCGGCTATTCATCAGCCAGAAGCCTTAATTTATTATTTTATTGCTGACTTATTAGCCCAAGAGAAGCTTCAGCAAACGCGCGGTTGGTTGCATTTACCAGAACATAAAATTCGTTTTAATACAGAAGAACAGCAGTTATGGCAACAAGTCCTCACGCATTTTGAACAACAGCACGGACAAGCATTATGGGTGCGAGATTTAGCGAATTTGCTGGATTTAGATGAAAGCACGATGCGTAATTTTCTTTATAAAGCAGGGAAATTAGGCTATTTAACGCCTATTGTACGAGATCGTTTTATGCTTACGGAAACTCTTTATGCGTATGCCCATTGGGTAAAAAATGCTATCTTGGAGAAGGGAGACATTTCAGTAAATCAACTCCGCGATGAATTGCAATGGGGCAGAAAAATGACGGTGCAACTTATGGAATATTTCGATCGCTGTGGTTTTTTACGCCGTAAGGGAAATGTGCATTTATTACGAGATGGCGATCTCTTTGATTACTAACCATAAAACACAAGTGCGGTGAAAAATGGAGAAATTTATCACCGCACTTTTCTTAAATGCAAACACATTTTTATTGCCATTTATTTTTTCATCAATCCTTTTGCAAGCGGGATAAGACAACCTCCTCACAACGTCCATTTATTTCAAACTAAAGCAACGATAAAGCAGATCAAGTATCAACCTATGTTGAACCTGTGTTATTCCACTAAATATTTAAATTGATTTTCTCATCAATAAAACATTGATCCATTTCAAATGCCGGTTTTGCTGCTTTATCTTTACCAATGGTTTTTGAAGGGACACCCGCAACAGTGGTATATTCAGGGACGGGTTGTAACACCACAGAATTGGCACCAATTTTGGCATAACGCCCAATTTCAATATTACCAAGAATTTTTGCCCCAGCTCCAATCATCACCCCCTCCCTTACTTTTGGATGACGATCACCGGATTCTTTGCCCGTTCCGCCTAGGGTAACGCCTTGTAGAATAGACACATCGTTTTCGATGACAGAGGTTTCGCCTACCACAATGCCAGTGGCGTGATCGAACATAATGCCACAGCCTATTTGTGCAGCGGGGTGAATATCCACATCAAACGCAACAGAAATTTCATTTTGTAAATAAATCGCCAACGCTTTACGATTTTGTTGCCATAAATAATGGGTAATACGGTAACTTTGTAAGGCGTGAAAACCTTTTAAATATAATAACGGCGTTGTCCATAATTCCACTGCAGGATCCCGCTGACGCACCGCACGAATATCACAAGCCGCACTGCCGATAATATCAGGTTCTGCTTGGTAGGCGTCTTCAATAATTTCACGCAAGGTGATCGCGGGCATAATGGGATTTGCTAATTTATTAGCTAAAATATAACTTAATGCGTTACCAAGATTCTGGTGTTTTAGAATAGTGGAATGAAAAAAACTCGCGAGCATTGGCTCACATTCCGCTAATTCTTTTGCTTCTTGACGAAGTAAACGCCAAACTTCAACAGGCATTTTATTCTCCTTTTCGTTCTCGCCCAAGCAGACTGAATGCAACATCTTTGGCATTTTTAGCACAAAATAGGACTTGGTAAATTTGTTCGGTAATTGGCATTTCTACGCCTTGTCGCTGAGCAAGTAAATAGGTTTCTTTGGTGTTATAAAATCCTTCCACCACCTGACCAATTTCAGCTAATGCCTGCTCGGTGTTTTTCCCCTGACCAAGCATTAACCCAAAGCGACGATTACGCGATTGGTTATCGGTACAAGTTAGTACTAAATCACCTAAGCCTGACATTCCCATAAAGGTATTGGGGTTCGCCCCGAGTGATTCACCTAATCGGCTAATCTCCGCTAAACCACGTGTGATCAAGGCAGTACGCGCATTTGCGCCAAACCCCATTCCGTCTGACATTCCAGCCCCAATGGCGATCACATTTTTAATGGCTCCGCCAAGCTGAACACCGATCATATCTTGATTAAGATAAACACGAAAATGTTTACTGCAATGAATACGCGCTTGAAATTCTTGGGCAAACGCCAGATCGTGAGAAGCTAAGGTGATTGCCGTTGGTAGCCCTTGTGCAAGCTCTTTGGCAAATGTTGGGCCAGATAAAACAGCTAATGGATATTGCGTGCCAAGTTTTTCTTCTACCACCTGTTGCAATAAGCGCCCTGTATCTCGTTCTAAACCTTTCGTCGCCCAAACAATTCGATGCTCAGGTTGTAAGTGCGGTCGGATTTTTTCTAAAACTTCGCCAAAAACATGGCTAGGTACAACGATCAATAAATCTCGTGATTTTTGCACCGCACTCGCTAAATTCGTTTCAATTTGTAATGCTTCAGGAAACGGAATATCTGGTAAAAAAGACTGATTACAACGTGTATCCGCCAACGCTTTCATATGTTCGGCATTATGTCCCCAAAGATAAGTAGGTGAGCCGTTACGAGAGAAGCTGATTGCCAATGCCGTCCCGTAAGATCCTGCACCAATGACAGTAATGGGTGAATTGGAAATATTGTTGTGCATTAATCATCTCCATAATGAAAATAAAAGTGAATCACACTCACTATTAATGCCTTGAGTTTAACCTACTTGAATTAGACTGAAAATAGAATTTTTACAGAAGTGAGTTAGTGGTGGGGCGTTATATAAAGCAGTGGATAGATTACCTTGCCAAATTGTATCCTATCAAATACAATTTATAAAAGGAGATGGGTATGGAAAAAATAAATGAAATAAGAACAACAGCCGAATTTGACCACTGGCTAATGAATTTAAAAAATCGCATAGCAAAAATGGCAATTATCAAGCGCATAGAACGAGCTGAGCAAGGAAATTTCGGTGATCATAAACCATTAGGTGGTGGGCTTTATGAAATGCGAATAGCAACAGGAGCAGGTTATCGTGTTTATTACATTCAAGATGGCAATACGTTATATTTTTTGTTGTGTGGTGGCGATAAATCAACACAACAGGCAGATATTAACAAAGCAAGAATGATGATCGAGGATTAACATAATGAAATTAAAAGCAAATATTAAAACAAGTCATTTTGACGCAGCAAAATACCTTACTACGGAAGAAGATATACAGGCTTATTTAGCTGAAACCCTAAAAAGTGGAGGGCAAGAAGAATTTTTAACCGCACTTTCAACAGTTGCAAGAGCAAGAGGAATGACAGAGCTAGCTAAACAAACAGGTTTAGGGCGTGAAAGTCTGTATAAAACCCTATCCAAAGGCAGTAAACCGAGATTTGAAACCATACAAAAAATTCTCTTGGCGTTTAATTTGGAACTCGTGCCAACAATTAAAGGGCGGTGATTTTTTCCATAAAAAAGTGGGTCTTTCACCCACTTATTTTGATTAATTAACCGTTTCTGGTTTCTCGTCCTGTGCTTGCTCCGCTTGCTGACGCTCTAAATATTCCATAAAGAGTGCATCAAAGTTTACGGGAGAAAGATTTAATGGCGGGAAAGTGCCACGGTTTACAAGGCTTGCAATTAATTCACGCGCATAAGGGAACAACATATTTGGACATTGTGAAGTTAAACAATGGGTCATTTGTATTCCTTCTAGACCACTGATAGTAAATACACCTGATTGTTTAACTTCGCAAATAAATGCTAAATCACCACTTTCTTCTAACGTTGTTTCGACTGAAATGGTTAAGGTAACTTCATAAAGATTTTCACCCACTTCAGTAGCTTCACTATTAATATCTAAACCAAGTTGAGGACGCCATTCCTGTTGAAAAATATGGGGTAGATTTGGTGCTTCAAAAGATACATCTTTTACATAAATACGCTGAATTTGTAAAACGGCTTCAGTTTGTTGTTCTTGCGTTTCATTTGCGACTGTTTGATTTTGCTCGCTCATTTTTCTTCCTCAATAAATGTTAAACAATATTATTTGTCTTTTTTGACAAGTGGTAAATTAGCTGAACTCCAACCGATAATCCCTTCTTTTAGGCTATAAACATTTTTAAAGCCTTGCTTCGCTAATAACTCAGCACTAGCTGGTGCATTCATACCATTAGCACATACTAAGATAACAGGTTTTTCTTTATATTGTTCAAGTTTACCAATATTTTGATTTTTAATTTCACTAGGTAAGATATTAATACTATGAATAATATGACCACGCTGAAATTCATCCATCGTACGTAAATCAATTACCGTAGCATCTTGATTATTAATTAAAGCAACAACTTCACTGTTTTCAATGACCTTACTTTTTGCTGTAAATGCCTTAAAGTAGGTATAAATCACCAAAGCTAATACAGCAAACCAAGCGATAATTAACAACATATGATTTTTAGCAAATAAACTTGCCATAGGTAAAAATTCTTGCATTTTATTCTCTATTTGTAATGAAGTTTCAAGTTAAAAGAAAAGCATAAGTATAACCATACTTTACCTATCTTTCAAAGAAAGTCTTATGAAATTCCGTTGTTATTAAATAACTCTTTAGTTTAAATCAATGAATAAATAAAAATAGTAAGTGCTTATATAGCGATTCACCGCGTTTATTGCTATATTATTGCGCGATTTTAAAGAGATTTTTCTCTTTTCATCATTGTATGTTCTTTTTGCAAAGAAATTATCTAATCAATATATTAAAAGAGGTTCGATTATGTTTTTTCTCCAATTTGCCATCGTATTGGTGTGCATTTTGATTGGTGCGCGCATTGGCGGTATCGGCTTGGGAGTAATGGGCGGTATGGGGCTTGCTATCCTCTCTTTTGGCTTCGGCTTAGCGCCTGCGGGTTTACCGATTAATGTAATGCTAATGATTATGGCGGTCGTTTCTGCCGCAGCGGCAATGCAAGCCGCGGGTGGTTTAGATTATATGATCAAAATCGCCACCAATATTTTGCGTAAACACCCGAAATACATCACCTTTATTGCGCCTGCAGTAACTTGGACATTCACCGTATTAGCAGGAACAGGTCACGTGGCTTATTCTGTATTACCGGTGATTGCAGAAGTAAGTCGCCACAATGGTGTACGTCCTGAACGTCCGCTTTCAATGGCGGTAATTGCTTCACAATTTGCCATTGTCGCTAGCCCGATTGCTGCCGCGGTGGTTGCGGTGGTTGCTTATCTTGAGCCACAAGGCATTCACTTAGGTGATGTGTTAATGGTAACCATACCTTCAACCATTTTAGGCTTAGCGCTTGCTTGTATCTTCGTCAATAAAATGGGTAAAGAATTAAAAGATGACCCAGAATATCAACGTTTATTACAAGATCCTGAGTATGTAAAAGAAAACCATACAGATGTTAATCCTGACAACATTCAATTAAAACCAACTGCGAAATTATCTGTCGGTTTATTCTTATTTGGTGCGTTATTAGTGGTATTAATGGGGGCATTCCCTGGCTTACGTCCAGTTTTTGATGGCAAACCAATGGGAATGGCACACGCCATTGAAATCGTGATGCTGACTGTGGGAGCATTAATCATTTTAACTTGTAAACCAAATGGCAACGCCATTACACAAGGTTCCGTGTTCCACGCGGGAATGCGTGCTGTTATCGCTATTTTTGGTATTGCGTGGTTAGGTGATACCCTGATGCAAGCGCATATGGTGGAAGTCAAAGAAAGTGTGAAAGTGTTGGTTGAAACCGCACCTTGGACCTTTGCTATTGCACTATTTGTGCTTTCTGTTTTAGTAAATAGCCAAGGCGCAACAGTTGCCACTTTATTCCCAGTTGGGATCGCATTAGGCATTCCAGCACCGGTGTTAATTGGGGTATTTGTTGCGGTAAATGGTTACTTCTTCATTCCAAACTACGGTCCAATCATTGCCTCAATTGACTTTGATACCACAGGAACAACACGTATTGGTAAATATATTTTCAACCATAGCTTTATGTTACCAGGGCTATTAAGTATGGCATTCAGCCTTGCGTTTGGCTTGTTGTTCGCCAATATTTTGCTGTAATTTTTACCGCACTTTATGCTATCAACTGGGGGCATTGCTCCCAGTTTTTTTATGCCCTCATCCTGATACAAAAAGTTAGCTATGGCATTCCTTGCCAAACTTTCGCATAATATGGCCAGCTTTTTTAATAAGAGGAATATAATAATGACGATTTCCAAACAACAAATTCTTGATGCTTACCATTTTCGCCACGCGTGCAAACAATACGATCCCACAAAGAAAATCAGTGAGGAAGATTTTCGCTTTATCCTTGAAACCGCACGTCTTTCGCCAAGTTCCTTTGGATTTGAGCCGTGGAAATTTTTAGTGATTGAAAATCAGCATATTAAAGAACTCATCCGCGATACCGCGTGGGGAGCGAAAGATAAAATTATGGATTGTAGCCATTTTGTCGTTATCCTCGTTCGTCAACCCCAAACTCTCCTAGCAGATGGCGAATATGTCCCACATATTATGCGTGATGTGCATCATATCCCTGAAGATGCCCTTAAATTGCGTCAAGGTTTTTATCGCAACTTTACAGAAAACGATTTTGCGCTCACCGACAATCCCGTTGCATTTTATCATTGGGCTTGCCGTCAAAGTTATATCGCCCTAGGCAATATGCTCACTAGCGCGGCAATGATTGGCATTGATAGCACCCCGATTGAGGGCTTTCCGCTAGAAAAAATGAATGATCTTTTTGTTGCAGAAGGGTTATACCGTGCAGATGAATACAAGCTCAGCGTGATGGCGGCATTTGGCTATCGCGTAAATGCACCGCGAGAAAAAACACGCCAAGCATTTGATGAAATTGTCGAATGGGTAAAATAAAAACCCCGTAAAATCCTACCGCACTTTATCCTATCAATAAAAATAAAGTGCGGTGCAAATTTTCTTCTTTTTAATCATTCTTTGGAATAGGTATGCTCATTTCATTTATTCTAATTGCACTTTGTGCAGGCGTTGCCCTTGCCACGCAAGCCGCGATTAATAGCCAACTGGCAGGCTCATTAATGGGACAACCCGTGGTCGCTGCATTGATTTCTTTTGCAATGGGAACCCTATTGCTGTTTTTTATTTGTTGGTGGAAAGCTGATTTATTCACCGCCTTGCAACAAGTGCCAAAACAACCAATATGGAAACTCATTGGTGGCCCGCTCGGTGCGTTAGTGGTCTTCACAACCATTTTTCTCGCCCCTAAAATGGGCGTAACAAATATGCTGTTTTTCATCATTATCGGGCAACTTATTGCCGCAGCGGTGATTGATCATTTTGGCTTGATTGGTATGACAAGTCGTCCAATCCAAATCTGGCAAATAATTGGCTTTGTGTTTATGGGCGCTGGATTAGTGCTATTTTTCTTTGGCAAAAAATTGTTTGGCTAGCTTTCAACGCGTCGATCGATAAGTGCTATCCTCATCTCAGGTAAAAATACTGTAAAAAATTACCGCACTTCTTCATTGCCTTCCTATTTTCTCGTAATGGCGGGCTGGTGTGTCCGCCTAAAAAATATTGCCACACAAGCAATGTAAAGGCGGTCATTCGGAAATGAGTTAGGATTTCCCAAAAAATTCCCCTCTTGTATCAAGAGGGGAAAAGCAAAAGTGTGGTAAGAAAACATTCAAATGTAAAAAATTTTCTTCTACAAAATCATCTTCACTAATTTATCTGCTTTAATACGAGCAAATTTTTTCAGCAGTTTTTGCACTGGTTCTGGATATTGCGAAAGTGCCTCCAGTTCTGTGTAGTGTGTGAGCTGTATGGTATGTTGGCGAATACAATCTAACTCTTGTTGTATTTGGGATTGCAGTTGTTGTGCTGGATCTTGAATGAGCAAGCCATTTTCTGCGTCTAAACGCCAAGCACGCGGGTTAAGATTGTTGCCTGTTAAAAGCATATAATGATCATCTACCCACACACCCTTTAGGTGATAGCTGTTATCACCGTCTTTCCAAGTGCGAATAACCAGCTGACCTTGGTTGAGTTGTTGCTCAAATTTTTGGCTAAAACGACGTAAATTACTTTCATATAAATAAGGTAGTGCGCCAGCCATTTTAAATGGCTGTGAAGGGGGAATATAAAAATCATTGGCAGTTTTATCCCCCACAATAATTTCAATTCGCTTGCCTTTTTGTAATAAACGCCGAATTTTTTGTTGCAATGGGCGAGGGAAATTAAAGTAAGGCGTACAGATCACCAATTTTTCCTGCACAATCTGAAAAAGATCTTCAATCGTACGGTTAAGCAGGTTTGCCCCACCGCCTAAGCCAAAAAGTGGGGTGATTTTTAGGCCAGAATTTTCTTCGTTTGCAAACTTATATTGCCCATCGCTTGCCAAGCCTTTACGGAAAGCACGAATATGTTGGCGAATTTCTTTGGTTTTAGGGCGCTCAACATTATCCAACGGTAATACTGCTTGATTACTCAGCAAATGCTGTTTGAGAAAATCCACCATTGAGTCTGTTAAAGCCGAATGAGTGATTTTATGATAACGATCGTAGCGATATTTTTCATTTTGCTGTAAATAAACATTATTGATACTCGCCCCACTGTATAGCAACGTATCATCAAAAATAAAGCCTTTAATGTGTAAAACGCCAAAAACTTCTCGTGTATTTACGGGAACACCGAAAAATAAATGGGCGTGTTCACCATATTGATGAGTTGCCCGTTGATCACAATACCAATCCGCATTTGTGGCTGTCTTTTCTGCCCCGAGTAAATTACGTTGAGCGCGATGCCAATCCACAAAAATTTTCACATCAAGATTCGGATTACGGCTTTTCGCGGCAAAGATCTCATTCAAAATCGCTTGCCCTGCTTCATCATTTTGCCAATAAAGTGCGGTGATATAAATGCGTGTTTTTGCTTCACGAATAAGCTGAATAATCTGTTGCTTAAATTCCGCAGGGTGATGAAGAAAATCAATTTGTGTTTCCTCTAAAGCCAAATAAGGCAAGGTTTGTAGATTCTCTTTCGCCCGTTTCGTTTTATTTATCAACATAATTTTTACTCTAATTTTAGTAATCTTTTTTGTTCAGCTCGCTAGTTTACAATATTTACTTCTTCGCTTGGTAGAAAAAAGATATTTTTTCGCTATAATGCTCACACTTTCTGACAAAGTGCGCTGAAAATTCGCCCACTTTTCTTATTTTTATCACAATTTGGTAACGCAAAATGAACGCAAAAAAACCAACCTTCCAACAAGCGGATTCCACAAAACGTTTCAATGAACGCTACGCTGGCGAAAAACAAGACAAAAAAGCACCGCACTTTTCGCGTGGAAAAAAGGAAGATAAACGTCCTTTTTCTCGAGAAAAGACAGCGTTCAAAGCAAGCGAAAAAGTGCAACAACGTACAGAATTAACGATGGATAATGCACGTGGCACAGCCAATGTCAAAGTGGTAATTAAACGAACTGGGGAAAAAGAAAAACAGAAAAAAACAGGCCCTCTTTCCCCACGCGCGCCAGAAAAAATTAAGAAAAATCGCGCAGAAGAAATTAAAGTTTATGGTGAAAACACCTGTTTAGCACTTTTTGCTCAGCGTCCTGAAAGCATTGTTCGCGTATGGACTACCGTGGAAATGGCGCACCGTGTCGGGGAATTATTCAGCTATTTGGCGGCAAATAAAAAAGTCTATCACGTTGTAGATAATAAAGAACTTGCGTTAGTGAGTGGCACAGAACACCATAACGGCATTTGTATGTTGGTGAAAAAACCTCGTCATTTTACCCTTACTGGGTATCTAGACATTCCACGTCAAAGAGATGCCTTAGTGTTACTTGATAATGTACATAATGCCCATAACATCGGTGGCATTGTGCGAACTTGTGCGGTATATGGCGTGAAAGGGTTAGTATTGAGTGAAGCCGATTTACTTAACTCTGCTGCGGCAATGCGTGTGGCAGAAGGCGGTGCAGAATACATACATACGTTACTGACCAACAGCACAGAGCAGGGTTTAACTGAGTTGCGTGAAAAAGGCTATCAAATCGTATATCTAAGCCAAAACAAACAAGCCAAACCTTTCGCTCAGTTGAAATTAAGCGATAAAGTGGTCTTTGTATTAAGCGAAAGTGCGGGGGAAAATTTGGCAAAAAATCACGATGATGTCGTGAATTTATCCCTTGCTAACCCACTTAACGCAGGTTTGAATGTTGCTGTTGCTGCGGGTGTTCTCTTGGCAAAATGGGCAGAAAAATCCTTATAATTGATCCGCGTGATGAATAAGGACAAAGCGTTCCCATAACTGGGCTTCGCTTTCTTGATGATTAGGATCAGGCTTAATGCAGTTGCTGATTGGGCAAACTTTTTGACAGGTTGGGGTATCATAATGCCCCACACATTCGGTACAAAGATTTGGATCGATAAGATAAATATCTTCGCCCACGGAAATGGCATCATTCGGGCATTCAGGCAAGCACATATCACAATTTGTGCATTTCTCTGTAATTAAAAGTGCCATCATTTCCCCATATCATCATTGAAAGGGCGAGATTATAAAGAATCAGCAAGGAAAATTAAATAGGCAAAACAAGATGAGCAAGAAAAACAATAAAGGACTTTCTTTTTTAAGTACCCTAATCATTGCGGGCATTGCATTGATTTGGAATTATTTTCAACCTTCCGAAAAAACACCTAAACCGCAACCCGCCCCACAATCGCAACCAAATACAACCGCACCGCTTAGCGATAATTATGATTACATTATGCGCGATGATGCCATTGGGCAAAATAAAAATGCGCCGGTGGATTATTATATGCTGGCGTTGTCTTGGTCGCCGGGGTTTTGCCAAGCACAAAAGGAACGCTATAACGGTAAATTGCCACAATCGCTGATGAGCCAATGTGGCACGCAGCAGTATGGCTGGGTGATCCATGGATTATGGCCACAAAATGGCAATGCTCATTCCGTCAGTGATCATCCTCGTTTTTGTCAAGGGGATTTACCTATGGTTGATCCTAGCTTGATTAAGCCTTATCTTGCCGATAGCCCAAGCGCCAATTTATTACAAGGCGAATGGGAAAAGCACGGCGCTTGTGCGTTTAATGACGCCAAATCATATTTTGAAAAACAGCAAAATTTATACCGCACTTTAACCTTGCCAGATCGTGATTTACCACGCAAAGAATTATTTGCTTGGCTGAAAAAACATAACCCACAATTAAAAGGAGCCTATTTGAGAGCAAGCCATAATGAATTATTTATTTGTTATGACCTGAATTGGCAAGTGAGAGATTGCCCACATTAGTGCGCGCTTTACTCTATTTGGAGTAACAAAAGATCTATTATTTCTCAGAATTAAAAAAATCTGCCTGATTATTTGATCTAAAGCAGTTACAATCTAGTAATAACTGGGTATAATGCCACCCAGTTCTATTAATTTTTAAACAAATAAAGAGGGTAAATTATGTCAGTAATTAAAATGACCGACCTAGATTTAGCAGGTAAACGTGTGTTTATTCGTGCCGACCTTAATGTGCCAGTAAAAGAGGGAAAAGTAACCTCTGATGCACGTATTCAAGCAACCATTCCAACCTTAAAATTAGCCCTTGAAAAAGGGGCAAAAGTGATGGTTACCTCTCATTTAGGTCGCCCAACTGAAGGCGAATTCAAACCTGAAGATTCCCTCCAACCTGTAGTTGATTACTTAAAAAATGCAGGCTTTAATGTCCGTTTAGCACGTGATTATTTAGACGGCGTAGAAGTGAATGACGGTGAAATCGTTGTACTTGAAAACGTCCGTATTAACAAAGGCGAAAAGAAAAATGATCCTGAATTAGGTAAAAAATACGCCGCACTTTGTGATGTATTTGTAATGGATGCCTTTGGTACCGCACACCGTGCGCAAGCTTCAACTTATGGCGTAGCAGAATTTGCCCCGATCGCTTGTGCAGGCCCACTATTAGCAGCAGAATTAGATGCCTTAGGCAAAGCCTTAAAAGAGCCACAACGTCCAATGCTTGCTATTGTTGGGGGATCAAAAGTCTCAACCAAATT
Source organism: Avibacterium sp. 21-599 (assembly GCF_026226765.1). Classification (NCBI taxonomy): domain Bacteria; kingdom Pseudomonadati; phylum Pseudomonadota; class Gammaproteobacteria; order Pasteurellales; family Pasteurellaceae; genus Avibacterium; species Avibacterium sp. 21-599. The sequence continues at coordinate 277,165 of NZ_JAKKOB010000002.1, read as the reverse complement.
AACTGTGTTAGATTCTCTTGCTAAAGTCGCTGATCAACTTATCGTCGGCGGTGGGATCGCAAATACCTTTATTGCCGCAGAAGGCAAAGATGTAGGTAAATCTTTATACGAAGCGGATTTAATCCCTGAAGCACAACGCTTAGCAAAAGCAACCCAAATTCCTGTTCCAAGCGATGTGCGTGTTGGCTTAGAATTCTCTGAAAACGCACCAGCGATCGAAAAATCCGTTGATGATGTGCAAGCAGAAGAATCTATCTTTGATATTGGTGATAAAAGCGCAGAAGAGCTGGCAAACATTATCCGCAATGCGAAAACGATTCTGTGGAATGGCCCTGTAGGTGTATTTGAATTCCCTAATTTCCGTAAAGGAACTGAAGTGGTTGCCAATGCTATCGTTGAAGCGACCCAAAATGGTGCATTTTCTATTGCAGGCGGTGGCGATACCTTGGCTGCAATTGATTTATTTGGCATTAAAGATAAAATTTCATACATCTCAACAGGTGGCGGTGCATTCTTAGAATTTGTAGAAGGCAAAGTATTACCTGCTGTTGAAATCTTAGAAAAACGTGCGAAAAACTAATTTAATTCGATTGAAATAAAGGGGAATGTTCTTCCCCTTGAAACATTCCCAAAACTATATAGGAAATATTAATATGGCAAAATTACTAGACATCGTAAAACCGGGTGTATTAACAGGCGATGACGTACAAAAAGTTTTCAATTATGCAAAAGAGCATAACTTTGCATTACCTGCGGTAAACTGCGTAGGTACGGATTCCGTTAATGCGGTATTAGAAACCGCTGCACGTGTTAAAGCACCTGTGATTATTCAATTCTCTAACGGTGGCGCGCAATTCTATGCTGGAAAAGGGATTAAACCTGCAAGTGGCGCACGTCCTGATGTGCTTGGTGCGGTAGCTGGTGCAAAACACGTTCACGAATTAGCCGCTGAATACGGTGTACCTGTAATTCTTCACACCGACCACGCAGCGAAAAAATTACTTCCTTGGATTGATGGCTTGTTAGATGCAGGTGAAAAACACTTTGCGGAAACAGGCAAACCACTTTTCTCTTCACATATGATCGACCTTTCTGAAGAGCCAATGGAAGAAAATATGGCAATCTGCCGTGAATACCTTGCTCGTATGAGCAAAATGGGAATGACCCTTGAAATTGAAATCGGTATCACAGGTGGAGAAGAAGACGGTGTAGATAACTCAGATGTTGATGAATCACGTTTATACACACAACCTGAAGATGTACTTTACGTGTACGATCAATTAAATCCTGTAAGCCCACGTTTTACCATTGCAGCAGCCTTTGGTAACGTACACGGCGTTTACAAACCGGGTAACGTAAAATTAAAACCATCAATTTTAGGCGCATCACAAGAGTTTGTATCTAAAGAACGTGGTCTTCCAGCAAAATCATTAGATTTCGTTTTCCACGGTGGTTCAGGCTCATCAACCGAAGAAATCCGCGAAGCAATCAGCTATGGTGCGGTGAAAATGAACATTGATACTGATACCCAATGGGCAGCGTGGGAAGGCATCTTAAACTTCTACAAAGCGAACGAAGCATATCTTCAAGGCCAACTTGGTAACCCAGAAGGTGAAGATGCACCAAACAAAAAATACTATGACCCACGTGTTTGGTTACGCAAATCTGAAGAATCAATGTCTAAACGTTTAGAAAAATCTTTCCAAGATTTAAATTGTGTTGATGTTTTATAATCAGTAAAAGCAATTTCAAATATAAAAGCACTAACCAATGATCTGCACCCCAAAAGTTGGACTAAACAACCAACTGATTAAAGTGCAGATTTTTTATGACGAAATAGACTCAAAGTTTCAAACAACAAGTGCTCGACTTTTATCTTCAAAATGGAAAAAATCGTTCGCTTACTCGCCGCTATTTTCAGCTTACCCAAAGGACGTTAGCGCGCTGGATTGCAACATTTAATCATAATGGAATCAATGGATTAGCTATGTTAGGTAAAAACGCTGTTATTCTGCTGAGTTTAAATTAAAGGTCATTCAAGCAGTCAAAAAAGGACAAAGGGCAATGTTACGCTGAAGCCGCGTGCTTTCACTTTGATATCCTCAATTCCGGGATAATTAACCAATGGTTGCAAACCTTCGAAAAACAAGGTATAGCGGGGTTATTTCCCAAACCTAAAGATCGTTCAAGTATGAAACTAAAATCACCTAAAATGCTACCAAAGCTCAAAACGGAAGAGGAGCGCTTGCGTTACCGAATTTTGGAATGAGAGGCGGAGAATACTAAAAAAGCGGCAGGAACTCAACCAACAGAAAATGCAGAAAACGCCGTCATCGTAAATGCCTTGCGCTCGCGTTTTCCGTTGGGGTTGTTACTCAGCTTAATCGGATTGGCACGCAGCGCCTTCTTTTATCATCTCAAGTCAAAGATTGATAAAAATGTAGTGATTTCACAGCAAATAGAGGCGATTTATCGCAAAAAATGACGGAAATTATAGTTATCGTCGAATTACCTTAGAATTAAGAAAATATTTAATTATCAACAACAAAAGCGTACAAGCGATAATGCAACGCTTGAAGCTAAAGGGAAAAAATATCGTTCTTACCAAGGCGAAGTGGGACACATTGCCGATAATCTGTTGCCACGGGATTTTACGGCAAAGGCGCCGAATGAGAAGTGGGTAACGGATATCACGGAGTTCAAATGTGCGGAAGGCAAACTTTATTTATCGCCGATTAAAGACTTATTTAATAATGAAATTATCGCTTACGATGTGGCGAGAAGCCCGAGTTTTGAGCAGATAACCAGAATGATGAGACAGGCGATAAAACGATTAGATGGGGCAAAACCAATATAGTAAAATTCCCCAAAAAACAAAATGGAGCACAATATGACCTATCCCGTACATTTCCGTCAAAAAATCATAGAACAAGCCGAGAAAGGGACATCAAAAAAAGCCAAGAACCATCAATACCGAAGCATTGTTAAACGATGTCAAACGCTTCCCCGATGCCACTCAGGCTGAAAGAGCCGCACGTATAGGCGGAACACAGAGTGCTATCTGCAAAGCGTTGCGCCGCTTAAAAATCAGCCGTAAAAAAAACACTGCACCACCCTCAGTCCGACGAACAGAAAAGACAGAACTTTAAAGAAGCGCTGACAGCTTATTCTGAAGCGGGATATGACATTGTTTATCTCGAACCAATGCAATCGGCGCTATTCGAGAGGGGAATTTATTTGCACTCAGATTATTTGACTGTCCGATTGACAGTGATATTTTTTATGTTTGGCTGACCGAAGCATTGTTACCAGAGCTTGAGAAGCCGACAGTTATCGTGATGGATAATGCCGCGTTCCATAAACGACAAGATATTATCGAAGCCATTGACCAGACAGAACATAAGATTTTATGGCTACCGCCTTATAGCCCTGACTTAAATCCAATTGAAAAAACATGGGCTTGGGTTAAACGTCTGAGAAAACAATGGCGGCTTGATTGTGTTGATGCTTTATTTTTTTGGATTTTAATAATTATTTCGGTTTTTTAAGAATTAAACTATACTGCATTCCAACCAAGGATGTCAGTATCAAATGATGGGTTATCGGAAGATATTGAAAAAACACGGGATTAAGCAAAGTATGTCGAGAAAAGGCAATTGTCTTGATAATGGGGCGATGGAAAGCTTTTTCGGGCGATTGAAGACGGAATGTTATTTTAGCAAGCGGTTTGAGACGTTTGAACAGATTGAAAAAGTAATTCACGAGTACATTCATTACTTGTATATTAAGATTAATATACAAGGGACGAACCGATATATTCGCCCAAAACCCAAGAGATAAAAAAATGAAAGACAACAGGTTACTCAATCAACTTTCCCAGCTTACAACGGAACAACGCAATCCAAATTCAATGAATTTAGACGAGCTTTCTGCGTTAGAAATCGTGCAGTTAATGAATGCAGAAGACAAAAACGTGCCACAGGCTATTGAGAAATGCTTGCCACAAATTGCTAGAGCAGTGGAAAAAATTGTGCAAGCCTTTCAGCAAGGGGGGCGGTTAGTGTATCTTGGCGCAGGCACAAGTGGGCGCTTAGGCGTGCTTGATGCCTCAGAATGTCCACCTACCTTTGGTGTTTCTCACGAAATGGTAAAAGGCATTATTGCTGGGGGCGAACGGGCTTTACGCTATCCTATTGAAGGCGCGGAAGATAATCCACAAAGTGCGGTGGAAAATTTGCGAGAAATTGATTTTAACAAAAAGGATATTCTTGTCGGGATTGCCGCCAGTGGACGCACGCCTTATGTGCTAGGTGGCTTGGATTATGCCAACGCCTTAGGCGCAACAACCGTTGCCATTGCCAGCAATGCGAATTCGCCAATGGTACAAATTGCAGAGATTGCCATCATTACAGTCGTCGGCGCGGAAGTACTCACTGGCTCAAGCCGCTTGAAATCTGGCACAGCACAAAAATTGGTGTTGAATATGCTTACCACCGCCAGTATGGTGCTAATGGGGAAATGCTATCAAAATTTAATGGTGGACGTGCAAGCGAGCAATCAAAAATTAGTGGCGCGAGCTGTGCGTATCGTAATGCAAGCAACGGATTGCACAGCTGAACAGGCCGAGCAAACCCTCAACGTAGCCCATAATAACGCCAAAGTAGCAATATTGATGTTACTGGCAGATGTGGATTATCCCACTGCGGTACAATTATTAAGCAAAAATCAAGGGCGATTGCAAGCAGCATTAACATCCCACTAAAGTACGGGACGTAAGTATTCCATTACCTTTTCAGCAGAAATCTGTGCCATTGTTGGCGCTTGTAAGTGATATTGATTTTTACCATAAGTGCCGATTAACTCTGGATTGGTCGCGCAATAAAGGGTGAGGTTAGGTTTATCTAAGGCGGCGCTGAGATGAGCTAATCCCGTATCCACAGAAACCACCGCTTTGGCATTGGCAATCTGTTGGGCGAGTGTGGTGAGGGACATTTTAGGCAGAACAACGGCATTTTCAATGCCTTGTGCGATCCATTCGGCGGTGTGTTTTTCTTTTTCATTGCCCCAAGGCAAATGCACTGCAAAACCAAGTGCGGTGAGATTTTGTGCTAATTTTTTCCATTCTTGATTACACCAATGTTTATCCGCGCGAGTGGTGGCGTGAATCAACAACACATAAGGTGGCACGCTTTGTTGCACGGCAAAATGCTGTGCAATGCCATAATCCCCTTGCTGTTTCGGCAACCTATAACCCAAGACCTGTGCAAATAACTGACGAATGCGTTCTACCGCGTGTTGCTGATAATCAATGGCATAGTGTTTATCATAAAACAATGCCGCCAAAGGTTCGCGTGCGGATTGTTTATCGTAACCGTGCTTTATCCCTTGCGCTAGGCGCACAGCAAACCACGCACTTTTTACTAAACCTTGTGCATCAATCACTGCATCATATTGATTTTGTTGGAGTAATTGACGATAGACTTGCCATTCTAGCCACGTATTGCGTTGTAAAAGCTGTTTACGCCAACGGCGAATCGCTATCGGGATCACGCGCTTCACCGCAGAATGCCAAGTGGGAATTTCCGCGAAATTTTCTTCCACCACCCAATCCACTTGCAAATTAGGCAAAGCTTTTTGTGCATCCGTCAATGCGGGCAATGTGTGGATTACATCCCCCATTGAGGAGGTTTTCACTAAGCAAATTCGCATTGTTATGCCTTATTTATGCCTGTTCAAAGTGCGGTAAAATTTCGTTTAATTTCTCCATTACCATTGCTGGGGTAATGTCGATAAGGCTTTGGTGATAGCCTTCGGCACTATCTTTAGCTTTACGAATTTTTTCTAATCCGCCTTTTTGTAAACGAATGATCACCGCTTGGTGAGATAATGGTGGCGTATATTGTGGGCTTGTTGGGCCATAAAGTGCCACAAGTGGACGCTGCACCGCCGCTGCAACGTGCATTAAACCACTATCATTGGTTACCACGCCTTGACAATCTGCAATCAAATCTACCGCTTGATTAAGGCTTGTTTGCCCTGCCAAATTTAAGCAATAAGGCTGTAAATTTTCAGGCAAACTGGTACGAATTTCCTCCCCCACTTGCTCATCTTTCGCTGAACCAAAGAGGCGAATGCTGTAACCTTTTTCAATGAGCATTTGTGCAAGCTCGGCATAATGATAATGCGGCCAACGCTTGGCTGGACCAAACTCTGCCCCCGGACAAAAACCAATAGCAGGGCGATGTTGCGCCTGTGCAAGTTGCGCGTGAAAATGACCTTTGGTTTGCTCAATTTGCTGGCTGCTTACCTGTAAATAAGGATAAGGAAAGCGCATTTGCGAAGCAGTTGGCACAGCATTTTTTTCATAGGCCAATGCCACATAGCGTTGCACCATCATAGGGTAATCTTTTTTATTTACACGTAAATCATTCAAAAAGAAATAACGGCTTTCCCCTTTCCAACCACGGCGACACGCAATTTTAGCAAACACTGGAATAAACGCAGATTTGAGCGAATTTGGCAACACAATTGCCATATCATATTGATTTCTTAAACTTTTTCCAATTTCATAGCGTGCTTTCAAGCCAAAAGTGCCGTGTCCAATGGGCATTGGAAGAGCCTGACGCACCTCTGGCATTCTTTCTAACAGAGGGCGACACCAATTAGGGGCAAGTACATCAATTTGACAGTGAGCATATTGCTGTTTTAAACATTGATATAAACTGTGCGACATCATCATATCGCCAACCCAAGACGGGCCAATTATTAAGATGTTCATTATTTGGTTCTCAGTAATAAAATATGCTGGGGACTTATCTTATTGCTAATTATAACCCAAATGATTTAATTCAATTGCTTTTTTTACAATCGGTAAATTTTTTAGATATTGCTTCATATAAGCATTGTACCCTTGAATTATTTCTTTATCCGGATGTGTAACAGAGATATTTGCATAAGCAAAAATTTTGTCTAAATAATCTTCTAAAGAAGTATTACATTTATTGATATAGTTTGCCAGAAGCGCAATCCCCCAAGCACCGCCTTCACCCGCGGTTTTCATTGTCGCGATTGGTGTATTGAGCGCAGAGGCTAAAATTTTTTGTGCAACTCCCGTTGTTTTAAAAACACCACCGTGGCCAAATATTTGGTCAATATGCACATTTTCTTTCTTTTGCAAAATATCCACACCTATTTTCATTGCCGCAAATGCTGAATAAATATGCGCTCTCATAAAATTTGCTAAATTAAAATTCGCATTTGTTGGGTGAATAAATATTGGGCATCCTTCTGACAATCCAATATTATGTTCTCCAGAATAAAAGCCATAAGAAAGTAATTTTCCACAATTGCTTTCCCCTTTTAAAGCAAGTAAAAATAGCGCCTCATATAACTCTTCCGAATAAATATTGACACCAAAATGATATAAACATTCGCTAAACAGAGAAATCCAAGCATTGATATCTGAGGTACAATTATTTGAATGAGCCATAGCAACGAGTTTACCAGCTGGCGTCATTACCATATCCAATTCTTCATAAACATTAGATAATTCATGTTCTAGAACAATCATTGCAAAGGCAGAAGTACCGGCAGAAATATTACCTGTTTTTTCTTTTATGCTATTAGTCGCAATCATCCCTGTTCCAGCATCGCCCTCCGGCGGACAAAATGGGATATTAGCACATAAGTTACCACTAGGATCTAATAACCTCGCCCCATCTTGCGTCAACTTTCCTGCTATTTCACCTGCAACCAATACTTTGGGTAAAAGCTGTTCCAATTTCCAAGGATAATTTTTATCACGGATAAGCTGATTAAATGCCTCAATCATATCTGAATCGTATGATTTTGTTTTTATATCAATCGGAAACATCCCTGAAGCATCGCCGATCCCTAATACTTTTTCATTCGTTAATTTCCAATGTATATATCCTGATAATGTAGTGATATGATTTAGTTCATTAAGATGAGGCTCATTATTTAAAATTGCCTGATAAAGATGAGCGATACTCCACCGTTGAGGTATATTATATTGAAAAAGCGTGGTTAATTCTTTTGATGCTTGTTGAGTAATATTATTTCGCCAAGTCCTAAACTCTGTTAATTGTTTGTCTTTTCTATCAAAGGGTAAATAGCCGTGCATCATTGCGCTAATACCAATAGCGGATAATTTTTTAATATTAACTTGATATTTTTCTCTCACATTTTCACTTAAATTCAAATATGCGGTTTGTAAACCTTTTAAAATCTCATTATCATAATATGTCCATATTCCTTTATCTAAATGATTTTCCCAATCAAATATCCCTGTAGCTAATATTTTTCCAGTGCTATTAATTAAAACTGCTTTTATTCTAGTTGAACCAAATTCAATACCTAAAATAGCTTCACCATTTTCAATAATATTTTTCTCACTTAGCATAATCACCTCATCCATCACGACGACCAAAAAGATTATTTTTTTGCAAATATATAAAGAATATGAGTAATCCTCCCCATAATATCTTGGTAACATAGCTGCTAACACTTAGCATATTTAACCCACTTTCTATAATTTGTAAAAGAATAAGTGCAATCATAATCCCAATTAATTTCCCTTTTCCTCCATCAGGATTAACCCCACCTAACACAGCTGCAAGAATCGAGATAAGTAAATATGAATCGCCATAGGAAGCTTTAGCTGAATTCAATTTGGACATCATTAATATTGCAGCAAAGACACATAATACTGAAGATATAATATAAATAAGGTTAATCACTCGTTTTGTATTGATACCAGAGAAAAATGTGGCTTTTTCATTATTCCCAATAAAATAAATCGATTTACCTAATTTTGTTTTCTCTAAAATCCCCCAAACAATAATTGACAAAAAGATAAATATAATAATAGGTAAGGGAATAAATACTATCGTTGTTGAATCAATCAAGAGAATAGACGGTGAAAAGTTAGAAAGTGTTGTTCCATTAGTAAAGAGGATATTCAATCCATTAATCAAAGTCATCGTACCTAAGGTTGCTAAAATTGGTGAAACTCTTATGGTAGAAATCAACATTCCATTAACGAGACCGATTATGATTGATATAAGAAAACTTATCACCATCCCTAATAATAAGTTATCTTGCTTGGTTGTATAATAAGCAATAATCAGTGCGCAAGCATTCATACTGGCAATAATTGATAAATTAATTCCCCCTGATAACATCGGGATTGCCATAGCTAAAGTTAAGATACCTAATATAGGAATCTGTGATGCCATAGATTGAAAGCTTGATATAGACCAAAAAGTATCAGGGATAACAACGCTAAATATTATAATTGCAACAAAAAATAAAATGAGTAAATATTTAATTGAGTGATCTAATCTATCTTTCATTTTACACTCCTTTACGTTGAGCTAAAGATGTTATGCTGATACTCAAAAGAATAATCATTCCAGTGACAACGGTTTGCCAATAAGAAGATATATTCAAAAGATTCAATCCATTTTGAATAATTGCTAATAATGCGACTCCCATAATCGTACCGAATAACGTTCCTCGGCCACCCGATAAACTACTCCCACCTAATACAACCGCCGCAAGAACGGTTAATTCATACCCAAGCAGGGAATCTGGGGCAACTGATTGAACCGTATATGACTGAACAATACCCGCTAGCCCAGACATAAATCCCATATACCCATAAGCAAAAATATGTAATTTTAAAATATTAAATCCTATTCTTGATGCCGCATCTTTATTTCCTCCTAATGCGTATATTTGTCTCCCAATAGTCGATTTATTTATAATGAGCCACGTTAATATTACTGCCGCTATTGCCAAGATAGACTGAAAAGATAAACCATAGATAAAACCATCTGAATTAACTGTTTTAAATAATATAATTTCCTCTTGAAACCAAGAGGGATAATCATATAACCACACTCCCCTTGTAATATAAAGCAAGGAGCCATAAAAAATATTTAGTGTAGATATTGTGATAATAATAGATGGCACATCTAATTTATTAACTATTATTGCATTAATAGAACCTAATAATATCCCTACAACTAATGCAATAACAAACACCCCATAAAATCCTAGATAAGGATATTTTGATATAAAAGAGATCATTACATACTGAGAAATTATTGTTATTGCTGGAAAAGAAATGTCAATTCCTCCTGAAAGTAATACAACAAACAAACCACAAGATAAAATCATTAACATTGAATAATTATTAACAATATCGTAAATATTTTCTATTGTTGCAAAGTCATTTGTCGAAAATGTTAATATCATAATTAATATCACAATAGTACAAAATAATAATTTATTATTTAACGCTTTCATAGACGATCTCCGAAATTTCTTTTTCACTACTCTGAGATGGTATTATTTCATTTGTAATTTTTCCTTTTTTCATAATTAAAACACGATGACTATTATAATAAGCCTCTTCAATTTCATCGGTAATAAAAATAACGGATGCACCTTGTTTTGCTATTGCATTTATAATTTTAAAGATTGCTTCTTTATTAGCCACATCAACACCAATGGTTGGTGAGTCAAGAATCATTATTTTAGGTTTTATCGCTAACCATTTAGCAATAGATACTCGTTGTGCATTTCCTCCAGATAAAGTATTTACTAAGTCATTAGAATTAGCCACCTTAATGTTTAATGAAGTAATTAACTCATTGCTCAGATTATATGCTAATATATTATTTATAATCCCTAATTTATTTGTAACCTGCTCAAAAACACTAGAGATAATATTATTGTGAATACTTTCAGACATAATCAACCCTGTATTCAACCTATCTTCTGAAACATAAGCAATGCCTTGCCTGATTGCATCCCTATTTGTTTTTAAATTGATCTCTTGACCATCTAAAAATATCTGTCCACTTGTTGGCTGTGTAATTCCAAATAAACTTAAGCATAGTTCTGTTCTTCCTGAACCTAATAATCCTGTTATAGAAAGGATTTCACCTTCTTTCAAGGAAAAACTAATATTTTCGTATTGCGGTGATAATGTTAAATTTCTAACTTCTAAGATAGGTTTCTTTTGATTAAAATCTAATTCGGGTAATGTTTTTTGATCAATTTCGAGACCAGTCATTAAATAGCTTAAGTATTTCTCTGTCATCTCTTGAATAGGATATTTTCCGATCATTTCACCATCTTTTAAGACAACAACACTATCAGAAACTTTCATTACTTCAGCAAGTTTATGACTAACAAATATAATACTTATTCCTTTACTTTTTAATTTTACGACAATATCTAATAAGTCATTGACCTCTTTAGCAGTGAGAGATGCGGTAGGCTCATCCATAATGAGTAATCGAGCATTTTGTGCTAACGCTCGGCATATTGCCACCAACTGTTGTTGTGCGATAGGCAAGCTATCAAGAACAGCATCAAGATCTAATTTAGCGTTAATATTATTAATGACTTGTTGAGCAATATTTCTTTGTGCATTATGATGTACCCAACCAATATTTTTACAATGATGAATGGTGATATTTTCTGCAACTGTGAGATTAGGAAATAAAGCTAAATCTTGATAAATAACTTGAATACCTTTTTCAATTGATTCTTCAGGAGTAAGCTTAGAATAATGATTTCCCCCTATTGTAATCTCTGCCCCTGCATCAGGTTGATAAACACCAGATAGAATCTTTATCAGGGTAGATTTACCACATCCATTCTGACCGGCTAAGCAAAGTGCTTCTCCATAATTTAATGATAATTCAACATTATTTAGCGCCTTAACACCATAAAATGTTTTACTTATCTTGTTCATCGTAATAAAAGCCATATTACTCCTCCTTCATTAGGGACTCTTTAAAAAGAGTCCCTTTAGCTATGAATAATTAATATAAAGAATCAATATTGTCTTTTGTCACTTTTAGAACATTATGAAATTGAATCAGTTTTTGCTCCTTATTTACCTTAGCTTTACCTAGCCCTTTAATTTCGATTCCATCATTAATCGGTTCCCCTTTTACCACCTTTGCGGCGATAGTTCCTAAGGCATAACCTGATGTTGCAGGGTCATATGTTATTCCCATCGTAATATTTCCTGTTTTTATTAAGGATGCTGCTTGGGATGGAATCATCATACCAAATACACTTAATTTATTTTTTAATCGTTTTTCCTTCACTGCCAATCCTGCACCTATCGGTCCCTGAGAACCAAATGAAATCACTGCTTTTAGATCAGGATGTGCTTTCACTAGATCAATTGTTGTCCTACGAGCATCGTCAATATTTTCTGCAACAGGCATACGGCTTGTCACCTCAAACATATCAGGATAATGGACTTTCTGATACTTTATAAATAAATCTGCCCAAAGATTATGTTGTGGTACAGTTAATCCACCCACATAAATCACATATCCTCCTTGACCATTGATCGCCTTTGCTACTTCTTCAACATAATCCGCTGCAAACTGTGCATTATCAATGATTTCAATATCCCAATCAGCGCTAGGTTGTCCAACGGACTCGTGCGTGAGTACAACAATACCATTTTGTTTTGCTTTTTTTAGAATAGGTTCTAATGCATTAGAATCATTAGGTACAATGGAAATTGCACTGACTTTCTTGGCAACTAAGTCTTCAATTAATTTAACTTGTTGAGGCGCATCAGTATTGGATGGACCTACTTGATAGGCATTAACATTATTATCTTTACCGGCTTGAACAACCCCTTCTGCCATACGGTTAAACCAAGGCATTCCATCAATTTTAGAAATATTGACAATATCACCAGCCAAAGCAAGATTAGCACTACTTAAGACAAAAAGGCTTGATAGAAGTAATTTCCTAACTGTTTGATTTTTCATAATAAATCCCTCGTTATGTTTCGTTACGTGCTACTTTTGATAAAATACGTCTTATCAAAGTATCAAAATCATATGAAAGAACTTATGAAAGGAATATGTAATTTTTAGGCTTTTATATGGAATATTCTGCACCTAAAAGAAAAGTGGGATCTATATCACATATTTCTTATTTCGCTCAATTTCTCTATATTGCGAAGGAGAAAGTGCGGTATGTTTTTTGAAAACTTTTGAGAAATATAATGGATCATCGTAGCCTAGTGTCTTGGCTAGCATACTGATGCTTATATCAGAAAAATAGAGAAGTTTTTTCGCTTCAACCATTCTTTGCTGATCCCGCCATTGGATAATACTCATACCCAAAGACTGTCTGAATAATCTCGATATTCTTGATGGTGATAAAAAAACCTGTTTTGCTAAGTACTCAATACTCATATTGAGAGATAAATCATTTTTTATAATCTGGCATATAGCCATAACCCTATCATCAATAATCGGTAAGTGTTGAATATCTTCCAATGCAAAACATTTAATTAATAAATGATTTAATAAACTATAGCTAATTTCTTTATTAAAATTATTATTTGATTTGTATTCAATTTCTATTTTGGTAAAAATCTGACTGATTTCTTGAAATAATAATTCATTATTAATCTTGATTCTGCCAATCCCTCTTTTAGTATTAGGCCAAACAATCCATTGTTCCCATTGTGGATTTGGTAAAAAATACACCCATTTATAATGCCAGTATTGACTATCAGGATGACGTGCATATTTATAATAGGAATGGGGAGAAAATAAGAGTAATTCCCCTCTAGAAATAGAAAAAGACTGTTTACCATCAAAAACTAGCCCTTCACCAAAGGTCGTTAGTTGTAAAATATAGCCTTGTAGTCCATCAGGTTTAGAGGTTTCAAAATCAAGCTTATTTCCTTTTTCAATTTGTGTCATTTCACCGATTAATTTATCCCCGAGGAGAAGATTCATCGTATTCTTTTTAAATCTATTTATTAACATATAGTGTAACCTTTTGCAGACCTTCACTATAACTTAAGCAGTTTATACTGCTGTATCATTCATATCCCACCAAGATACTTTCCCAATTCTGTTGGGTAAATTGGATGGTCAGTTTATTTCCCTCTTTATTAAAAGAGCGGTGTAATCTGGCGAGATTTTTGGCTTTCCAACTATTCCCCGATTTTTCTGTGCATTTGTCGAAATCTAATAGCCAATATTTTTGTTCTGGCGTGGCGAAATGTTGTACTAGAATATTATGGGCGTTGAGGTCGGTGTGGCAAATTTGTCGGTCGTGTAATTGGCGGATTAATTGCCCGATTTGTTGCCAACTTTCAGCAGGTAAACTGTGGTGTTGTAACAGTGCGGTGAGATCTTGTGCATTTTCGATTTTTTCACTGAGCAAATCCGCTTGATAGCAAATGCCTGTTTTGCCTTTGATAATTCTTGCGCCAATCGGTTTTGGCACGGGTAACCCCTCTTGATGTAATTTATTTAACAGATGAAATTCAGCGAAACTACGTGTGTGCTTAAGATCGCTGAACCAATAGCGATCTTTATTTAGTCTGCCCAATAAACCACCGCGATAATAATGACGCAAAGCCCCATTCACACCAAACAGATCGGCGCTTTTTACGAACCAAGTGATACCCCGTCCTTTGGCCGAACCAAGAATACGCTGTTGTTGCTGCCAAAATTGCGGTTCAAAATAGAGGCTTGGATCCGCAGGTTGCGTTTCCAGATTAAAAATAAAATATTGGTTTTGCTGTTGCAGTTCAAGCATATTGGGTTGATTTCTTATAGAATAGATGAATGAAAACATTCTACTGAAAATAAAAAAGAATGCTATATTAAACAGAAAAACGAAGGTAAATCTATGGCACTTTTTTCCACGCCTCCAAAATCCATTTGTATTTTACGCCTTTCCGCCATTGGTGATGTATGCAATGCCTTGTCGGCAGTGCAACAAATTCAACGTTATTGGGAAAATACCCAAATTACTTGGATTGTTGGTAAAACAGAAATGCAGTTATTGCAAAATGTGAAAGGTATCCGCTTTATTCCTTATGACAAAAAAACTGGCTGGAAAGGCATTTGGGCGTTATGGAAAATATTGCGTAATGAACATTTTGATGTGCTATTGAATATGCAAACCGCATTGCGTGCTTCAATGATCTCCTTAGGTATTAAAGCCACTTATAAAGTTGGATTTAGTCAAAATCGTGCGCGAGAAGGGCAATGGCTATTTACCAATCGTAAAATCAATGAGCCGAATAATCCGCACGTTCTAGCAGGATTTTGGGCCTTTGTGGATTATTTGGGCTTGCCTGTGGGCGATCCGAAATGGGATTTAGGGATTGGGGAAAAAGAACGCTCTGCGGTTCGACAATTTATTGATCCAACAAGAAAAAATCTACTCATTTCGCCTTGTTCAAGTAAATTGGAAAAAGATTGGTTGGCCGAACGCTATGCTGAAATTGCCAATATTGCGCACAGTCAAAATATCAATGTGATTTTATGTGGATCAACAGCATTTAGAGAGCAAGCAATGATTGAAAAAATCATCGCATTGTGTAATTTTCAACCAGTAAATGCGAGCGGAAAAACCTCATTAGTGGAATTGGCCGCACTGATTGGAATGGTTGATTTGTTGATCGCACCTGATAGTGGCCCCGCTCATATTGCGACTGCACAGGGTACGCCAGTTATTGGCTTGTATGCTTATCATAATCCCTTGCGAACAGGGCCTTATTATAATTTATCAGAAGTGGTTTCCGTGTATGAACAAAATGCTCAGCAAGAATTCGGCAAACCTTCCCATCAGTTACCTTGGGCAACCAAACTGAAAGGCAAGCAGTTAATGACACAAATTTCTGTGGCAGAGGTGTTAGAGAAAATGCGACAGATTGGTTTTGTGAAATAAAACTGTTAAAAAATAGCCAAGCATTCGCTATAATACGCCGATTTTTGCGTTCGCGAATGGCAAAAATAAAGTGCGGTGGAAAATCTCTCAATTTTTCACCGCACTTATCCTTTTGTTTTATCTTGCGAACCTGTCTTTTTATTTTTAGGAAAAACGATGTTTAATAAAATTTTTGAATGGTTTGAAAGCCGTCTAAATGCCTATCCAGAGCAATCGCCAAAAACGCCCGAAAAAGGCTTAATTCGCTTTATTTGGTCGAATATGGAAGGAATGCGTGGCTGGATTTTGTTGCTTGCGTTGCTTACCGTTGGAACGGGGGTGATGGAAGCGGTGTTGTTCCAGTTTATGGGAATCGTAGTGGATTGGCTTGGGAAATACACGCCAGCAGCCTTGTGGCAAGAAAAAGGTCATTGGCTTTTAGCAATGGCAGGCTTGTTGATCTTTAGTGTGTTCTGGTCGTTCAGCGCATCAGCGGTTCGTTTACAAACCTTGCAAGGGGTATTTCCAATGCGTTTACGTTGGAATTTCCACCGTTTAATGCTTGGACAAAGCCTGAGTTTCTATCAAGATGAATTTGCCGGGCGTGTTTCAGCTAAAGTGATGCAAACAGCTCTAGCGGTACGCGATACCGTACTGACCATTGCCGATATTATGGTTTATGTTGTTGTGTATTTCATCACCTCAGGTATTGTGCTGGCTGCATTGGATGCGTGGTTCTTATTGCCTTTTGCCTTATGGGTTGTTGCGTTTATTACTATTTTACGCATTATTATTCCCAAATTAGCTAAAACTGCCGAGCGCCAAGCGGATGCCCGTTCATTAATGACAGGACGGATTACTGATTCTTATGCCAATATCGCCACAGTAAAACTGTTCTCACATGGGGCTAGAGAAGCCAGTTATGCCAAACGTTCTATGGAAGAATTTATGGTAACGGTACACGCACAAATGCGTTTAGCTACCTCCTTAGATACCATCACTTACGCCACCAATATTACCTTAACCCTCAGCACGGCGATCCTTGGCATTGTGCTGTGGAAGCAAGGCAGTGTTGGAGTTGGTGCGATTGCCACCGCCATTGCAATGGCATTGCGTGTGAATTTTATTTCCCGTTGGATTATGTGGGAATCCGCACGTTTGTTTGAAAATATTGGTACCGTCAATGATGGTATGAATACGCTCACTAAACCGCATACTATTGTAGATAAACCGCAAGCATTGCCATTAAAAGTGGGCAAAGGCGAAATTCATTTCAATGATGTAAGTTTTTCCTACGATCCTCAAAAACCATTACTCAGCCATTTTAATCTCACCATTAAACCCGGGGAAAAAGTCGGATTGATTGGGCGTTCTGGGGCAGGAAAATCCACTATTGTGAACTTACTGTTACGTTTTTATGAAGCAAATCACGGTGAAATCACGATTGACGGGCAAAATGTATGCGAGGTAACCCAAGAAAGTTTACGCAGCCAAATTGGTTTAGTGACCCAAGACACCTCTTTATTACACCGTTCTGTGCGAGAAAATATTCTTTATGGTCGCCCAACAGCGAGTGATGAAGAAATGTTTTCAGCGGCACAACGTGCTGAAGCCTCTGAATTTATCCCATTTTTGAGTGATGCAGAAGGTCGAACAGGCTATGACGCACACGTCGGTGAGCGTGGCGTGAAGCTCTCTGGGGGACAACGCCAGCGGATTGCCATTGCTCGTGTGATGTTAAAAGATGCACCTATTCTTTTATTAGATGAAGCAACCAGCGCCTTAGATTCGGAAGTGGAAGTAGCGATTCAAGAAAGCCTAGACAAAATGATGGAAGGCAAAACCGTGATTGCAATTGCTCACCGCCTTTCTACCATTGCCGCAATGGATCGTCTTATCGTATTAGATAAAGGACAAATTGTGGAACAAGGCACGCACAATGAATTACTCGCCCAAAATGGGCTTTATGCCAAATTGTGGCATCATCAAAGCGGTGGCTTTTTGAGTGAAGAATAATGCTAGCCTATGATGATAAAAAGCAAGATTATTGAGTAATCTTGCTTTTTTTATGCTTATATTATTTCAACACTCTCCAAGCTCGATAGCCATATATCGCAATCGCAACAAAGCAAATAAGTGGTAGTACGAAAGACACATTGACTGCAGGCATTCCAAAAATTTCGCCTTGGTCAATAATAATACCTTGCAATGGTGGCATTAATGCACCACCTACGATAGCCATAACTAAGCCAGCTGCCCCTAAAGTAGCTTCTTCTTTCAATCCATAAAGTGCAATGCCGTAAATGGTTGGGAACATTAAAGACATAAAGGCTGAAGTTAAGATTAAGCAATATAACCCACCAACACCATCAATGAAAATAACACCAAGAATACTGAAAAAACCACCTAAGGCGAATAAATAAAGCATTAATTCTGCTTTGAGATATTTCATAATACTGGTGCTAATAAAGCGGCTCACAATGAAAATCGCCATCGCAATAATGTTATAATTTTGTGCTTCTGCTTTGGTGAAACCTAAACGTTCTGCATATTGAATAATGAAAGTCCAGCACATAATTTGTACGCCAACATAGAACACTTGCGCAATGACCCCTTCGCGATATTTTGCTTTAGCAATAAGACGATTAAACGCTTCACGGAAAGAAAGTTTATTACCTTGCTCAATTTTTGTTGCAGGCATTTTGTATAAGCCAATGACAAGCATAATAATCACCACCACAAGCCCAACGACTAAGTACGGATTACGAATAATTTCGAGATCGTGTGTGCGTACAGCAGCTTTCTCTGCGGCAGATAAGGTATTGAAAATAAGATTACCTGCTGCATCACGTTTATCTGATTCTAAATTAACTAAGACAATTTGTGAGGCAACAAACATTCCTGTGATTGAACCAAGCGGATTAAATGATTGGGCAAGATTTAAACGGCGTGTTGCAGTTTGAGGATCACCCATTGAAAGAATATAAGGATTGGCTGTGGTTTCTAGGAATGCTAGCCCAAAGGTTAAAATATAAAGTGAGAACAGGAAGAAGGTAAATTGCTCATAGCGTGCTGCCGGATAGAATAGAAATGCACCGACAGCATATAATGCTAAGCCTAATAATACCCCAGATTTATAGTTGTAACGACTGACAAATAATGCGGCTGGAATTGCCATTGTGCCGTAACCACCATAGAACGCAAACTGTACCAGGGCGGCTTCTGAAGCAGGAATTTCCATTACTGTTTGGAAAACCGCCACCATAGGGTTAGTAATATCGTTAGCAAAGCCCCATAATGCAAATAAAGTTGTGATTAAGACAAATGGGACAACAAATTGCTTTTCAAGAATTTTTGCACTCATAATATTCTCCTTGTTTGAGAGCTAAACTCAAGGTCCTATTTAGAACAACAGTCAGGAAAATGAGCCTAATAAATCATTTGTTTTAGGGGCAATGATCATCATTGTTCATTGCCACCAGCCACACCTCTTATTCTTCTATACGTAGTCCATAAGATTTAAATTTCTCTAATACCGTTTTCATCTCTTGTTCAGATAAGAGCGGAATCGGTAATTGCGTAGCCAATAATTGGATATACCATTTGGCCAAAACTTCCACTTCATTTGCTAGCCATAATGCTTTATCTAAATTAGTTTCAGCAGCAATTAAGCCATGATGAGCAAGTAATATTGCTTTACTTTGTTTAATCCCCTCTGCCACATACTGTGCCAATTTCGCTGTGCCAAAGGTGGCATAAGGCACACAAGGAATATGATCCGTACCACTCACGGCAATCATATAATGGATAGGCGGAATAGGTTTTTCTAAAATAGAAACCGCTGCACAATGCGTTGCGTGATTATGTACAACTGCATTGACATCAGGGCGAGCTTGATAAACCGCTAGATGAAAATGCCATTCACTTGATGGCAGTTTACCTTCCTCGTGCTGACCTTGATGACTAACAAAAACAATATCTTCTTCTGTCATTTGCTCATAAGGCATTCCAGTAGGGGTAATGAGCATACCCTCTTGATAACGAACGCTGATATTACCAGCTGTCCCTTGATTTAACCCTAAACGAGTCATCTCAAGGCAGGTATCAATAATCTTGCGTGAAAGTTGTTGTCGATTCATTCTTTACTCCTTATTTCTTTACTCCTTATTTCTTTACACCATTGAAAGTGGCGTAACACCTTTTTTCAAAATAATATTGCCATATTTAGCACATTCGCCTGTTACCACAATGGCATAAGCCTGTTTTGCTCTTTCATAAAATGCAAAGCGATCAATGCGTGCTAATTTAGGTAAATTTTGTACCGCACTTTGCTGTTGAAGTGCGTGCTGTATTGCCTTGAGATAACGTTTTTCCACTTCAGGATCAAGATTATCACCCTCAACCGCTCGCATCATTATGAGTGGTGCGTCAACATAACTATCAAATTCAAATAACGGGGTGATAGCCGTCAATAAGGTACTCATTGGGATGCCATCGGCACGTAAGACTCGATGATGCAGTTGATGTGCTGGAAAGTGGGCATCAGACAGGACGATCTCATCACCATGCCCCATTTCAGCTAATATTTTTAATAATTCTGGTGAAATTGCTGGGTGGATACCTTTTAACATTGTCTTTCCTCCATTAATTGCTGATAAAGTGCGGTCTGATTTGAAGGATAAATTCGTTGCTTTTTCGGTTGCATATGTTGTTGGGCTTGCTCAACATTGGTATAAATCCCCACGCCTGTAAGGGTGAACATAGCCGCCCCTAATACTGTACTTTCTGCAACATCTACAACATCAAGGGGAAGATTTAAAACATCTGCACGAATTTGATTCCATAAGGTATTTTTTGAACCGCCACCGACACAAAGCAAACTCTCCGCTTTAAATTGGCTGACTTGTTGCAAAATATCTAGACCCGCTTTTAGTTGCATTGCCATATACTCCAGCGCTGCGCGGTAAATTTGACCTCGAGAACTGTGCATTGAAAGTCCAACAATTTGCCCAAAACCTTGCTCATTATCTGCTGGGTTAAACTTGCCACAGACTTGGATACCTTGTGATCCTACTGGCACTTCTGAACCTTCAGTGATCATTGTTGGGTAATATTGATTAGACCCTTTTACATCAGCAAAGAACGTTTTACCTACCCATTCCATCACCCCAGACCCAAGCCATTGCACAGCGGGATTAAAGCAAGAGGCTTGAGCATCAAATTCTGTCGTTAAGCCTTGTGGTACAAAGCTAAAATGTGGGGTAGCTTTTGCGGTTCTCGCCATAAGAATTTCCCACGTCCCAGAGCTAAGAACAGGTTGATTAAGTCCTGCTCCAGAGCCAAAAACGGCAAATTGTGTATCATGTCCACAAGAGATAACAGGAATCGCATTTAAACCCAATTGCTGACAAAGTGCGGGGGATAAATTACCTATTTTTTCACCAGCATTTACCATTGGTGGAAAATGATTTTCGGTTAAACCTAATGTATGTAATACCTCACTATCCCACGTTTGACTCTGTAAATCCGTCATCATTGAGGTTCCAGCCATCGTACGATCGGTGCTAAATACGCCTGTTAAGCGTTGATTAATCATGGAAGAAATGAAGACAAATTTATCCATTTTTTGCAAAATGTCTGGTTCATTTTCCTTCAGCCACAATAACTTAAACAGGGTGTTAAAGCTGTACTGCCCTATTCCGTTGCGTTGATAAAGCGCTTCAGGATCGAGATACTGCGCAAGGTTTTCCATAATTGAGATTGTTCTAGGACATTGCCAAGAAATAATTGGGTAGAGCTGTTTTCCTTGATGATCGAAAGGGGCGCCATCAACACCAAAGGTTGTAACACCAATACCCACAACCTCATTTAAATGATGCGTTTGGCGTAATTGCTCAAGGGTATTTTCCGCACAACCTAATAATTTTTGCCAAATTTCGTCAATATCCCAAATATAAAAATGAGGATAATGAGGATCGGGTTGAGTGTGATTTTCTTGGTGAGAAGACGCAAGAATATGCCCATTTTGATAAATGGCAATAGTGCGTAAATTAGTTGCTCCGCAATCAAAAATAAGTGCTATTGACATATATCCTCCAAAGTGCGGTTAAAAATGACCGCACTTTTATTTAAAGAGAAAAATTATTTATAGAGTGGACCAAAGTTGGCACAAGCACGATAATCTTGACCTTCTTTATCTTGTCCAAAGCCATTCCATGCACTTGGACGGAAAATATCTTGTTCCTCAACATTATGCATACAAACAGGAATACGAAGCATTGAAGCAAGGGTGATGAGATCCGCACCAACGTGTCCGTAAGTTGCCACACAGTGGTTAGCGCCCCAATTTGCCATTACCGAATAAACATCAGTAAATGCCCCTGTTCCTGTTAGGCGAGGAACAAACCAAGTACAAGGCCAGGTTTCATTTGTACGTTTCATCAAGGTATCATGGACTTCCTCTGGTAAATCAATTGACCAACCTTCGGCAATTTGTAACACGGGTCCAATTCCACGAATAATGTTGAGGCGATGCATAGTAAATGGCATTCCTCCTTTGGTGAGATATTGTGATGAATAGCCACCCCCGCGGAAATATTCATATACCGCAGGACACCAACGTGTGTTTTCCACACAGCGTTTTCCATCTTCCTCTGTTACTTCCCAAGCTGGCTTAATAACCGGATTTCCTTTTTCATCACGATGTTGACCTGTGCCATCTAACGCTGCAGAACCTGAATTAATGAGATGAATAAAGCCACTTTCAGGACGGAAACCTGTCGCTTTTTCTACCGCATCGGGACTCCAATAAGTTCGTACATCGGCAAAAATTTGCGCTTGTCCAGTGAGTTGATGACCAAACAGCATACATACGCCATTTAAGGAATCGTTTTCAGTGGCAAGAATATAAGGAGGGCGAACCCCATTCCAGTCATAGGTTGAATTCAGGATTGCTTCCATAAAATCGCCATTCGGCATATGATCTGTCCAGTGGCGCTGCCCTTGGAATCCAGCCGCAATAGCATTATGACCAAGTGCTTCTTCGCCGTAATTTAATTGTGCTAATTTTTCATTACCCGCCATTAAATCACGGGTAATAATGGCCATTTTCACCACGTTTTCCCAAAGTTTTGCTTTTTGCTCAGGTGTGTCTTGGTTATCTGGATGATTAACATCCACACCTTCTTTACAATATGCTTTTACCCACTGTAAGGCTAAATTGACTTCTTCTTTATCGTAGATTTCACGATCTAAACGGCGTTTAATTTCGCTCATATCAACATATTCATTTCTCATACCAAGATATTCTTGGAAGAATTTTTGATCTACGATAGAGCCAGCAATCCCCATTGAAACTGAACCGATAGAAAGATATGATTTGCCTCTAATGGTGGCAACAGTCAGTGCAGCACGAGCAAAACGAAGCAATTTTTCTTTAACATCTTCAGGGATACTGGTGTCTGACGCTTCTTGCACTTCAGTTCCGTAAATAGAGAACGCAGGTAGTCCCATTTGTGAATGCCCTGCTAATGCGGCGGCAAGATAAACTGCACCGGGACGTTCCGTACCATTGAAGCCCCAAATCGCTTTTGGCATATGAGGATCCATATCAATGGTTTCCGAACCATAGCACCAACAAGGCGTAACAGTAATTACTGCACCAACATTCGCGAGTTTAAATTTTTCTGCACACGCGGCAGCTTCTGCTACGCCACCGATGCACGTATCGGCGATCACACATTCAACAAAGGAGCCATCAGTATGGCGGATATGAGTTTGTAGAAGCGTTGCAACGGACTTCGCCATATTCATTGTTTGTTGTTCTAAGGATTCTCTTACCCCCATACGACGACCATCAATGGTTGGGCGAATACCGATTCTAATTGGGGCTGATTTTAATACTGTCATTGTGTTTTCCCTCCATACTAGGCTGATCTTTATCTTCAATAAGTGTTATGTTGAATAAAGTCAGCAAGATCTATTGAAAAAATACGACTTATCTAAAAATGAATTGCTTTCATCGTATATACGGCAAGAATGGAACGGTGGAGCAATATCGTTATGCAATGTATTGCATCAAGGTTATTGTTCAATAAATCAGAAAAAGAGAATAGTTTTTTAGTCAGTTTGTATGATTTTTGCGAAAGAGATCACAAAAAACGCCCGATTTTCGGTAATAAAAATGCCCGTTTTTTATTTATCAATCTAAATCGGGCAGTTTTAGATAAAGTGCGGTCAAAAAGAGAGGTGAATTTGATGTTCTTGGCAATAGTTTTGCAGATCTAGATTTGGCGCTTTTTCACTGAACAGAATATCTAATTGTGTGAGTTCGCCCAGTTTAATTAAATTTTTTTGCTCAAATTTGGAACTATCAAGCAATAAAAATTTCTTTCCAGAAGCATCAAGTAATTTGCGTTTGATGGAGGCATTGAGTTCATTGGATTCCCAAATAGCCCCATTGCTATCTACTCCAGTACAAGAGAAGACACATAAATCAATATGCAAACGTAGCAAAAGCTGTTCAGAAAGCGGGCCATAAAAAGCGGCATACTTTGCGGAATAAACACCGCCTGTTGCAATCGTTTTTATATTAGGTTTATTAACGAGTGCATTAATATTATGCATTGAGTTTGTCACTACCGTACAGGGAATATCCGGCATTTGTTGAGCAAAATGCCAACTACTGGAGCTTGCATCAAGACCGATCACCGCCCCCTCAAAGACATAATCAATCGCTTGTTGAGCAATATATCTTTTAGCCTCAGAATTCAGGCGTTGTCTGGCCTGAAATGAACGACCAATATCTTTGGACTGCTTACTCATTGCACCGCCATGAGTGCGATGCAGTAAACCTTTTTTATCTAATGCACTGAGATCTCGCCGAATGGTTTCAACAGAAACATTAAATTGTTGGGCAAGTTCATTGACATTCACTCGTCCAATAGAATTAACAAGTTGTAAAATTTGTGAGGTTCGAGCTGGCATTTTTTTCTCCAAGCAATCAAAACAATCATCAAAAACATCGCACGATTAATAATCGTGATTTTGTTGGGACACCCCTTCTACAATTGCTACTCCCGCGCTTACTCCTAAACGGGTTGCTCCCGCATTAAGCATTGCAATAGCCGTGGCGGTATCACGAATGCCACCCGAGGCTTTTACACCGATTTCATCACCGACAATGTGCTTCATCAAAGTAACGTCCTCAACAGTTGCCCCGCCTGTGCTAAAACCAGTAGAGGTTTTTACAAAAGCCACCTTGAGTGTTTTGCAGATTTCGCAGACTTTGATGATTTCCTCTTTGGTTAAGAGACAGGTTTCTAAAATCACTTTTAAGGTTTTTCCTTGGCAAGCAGAAAGTACCGTTGCGATATCTTGTTCCACGTCTTGCCATTGTTGAGATTTTACCCACCCTACATTAATGACCATATCAATTTCATCTGCGCCCTGAGCAATTGCTTGTTGCGCTTCAAACGCTTTCACTTGGCTTAAACTTGCCCCTAAAGGAAAGCCAACAACGGTACAAATTCTCACCGCACTTTGTGCAAGCGCCTGTTTTGCGAGAGGAATATACGCCGAGTTAATACACACGGAGCAAAATTGATGTGCTATTGCTTGTTGGCATAAATTAAGAATGTCTTGTGGCGTTTTATCCGCAGCAAGGGCTGTGTGGTCAATGTATTTTGCAATATCTTGTGGTTGCATCATATATCCTTAATCTTGGCTGAATTTGTGCTATATCATAACCTAAAAGAGGGGGTGAGCGCGAAATTTCTTTAGCCCTTATTAGCAAAATCCTTTAGAATAAACGCCAATAGTAAAATCAAATGAGGATTGAAAAATGATTATTGTAACTGGCGGCGCAGGCTTTATTGGCAGTAATATCGTAAAAGCGTTAAATGAGATTGGGCGCACGGATATTTTAGTGGTAGACGATTTAAAAGATGGCACAAAATTTGTCAATTTAGTGGATTTAGATATTGCCGATTATTGTGATAAAGATGATTTCATCGCATCCATTATGGCGGGTGATGATTTAGGTGATATTGATGTCATTTTCCACCAAGGTGCTTGTTCAGCCACAACCGAATGGGACGGCAAATTCGTAATGGAAAATAATTATGAATATTCCAAAGAATTATTGCATTATTGTTTAGAGCGTCAAATTCCGTTTTACTATGCGTCAAGTGCGGCAACTTATGGGGACAGCAAAACCTTTGTCGAAGCGCGTGAATTTGAAAAACCGCTAAATGTATATGGTTATTCTAAATTCTTATTTGATGAATATGTGCGTAAAATCTTGCCAGAGGCAACTTCACCTGTGTGTGGTTTTAAATATTTCAATGTCTATGGACCAAGAGAACAGCACAAAGGGAGTATGGCAAGCGTGGCATTCCACCTTAATAACCAAATTTTGAAAGGTGAAAATCCAAAATTATTTGCAGGCAGCGAACATTTCTTGCGTGATTTTGTTTATGTTGGCGATGTAGCTGCGGTAAATATTTGGTGCTGGCAACACGGCATTTCAGGGATTTATAACTGCGGAACAGGCAATGCGGAAAGTTTTGAGGCAGTGGCACAAGCAGTATTAAAATTCCACGGCAAAGGACAAATTGAGACCATTCCATTCCCAGAACATTTGAAGAGCCGCTACCAAGAATACACCCAAGCCGATCTCAGTAAACTGCGTGCCACAGGATATGACAAACCGTTCAAACCTGTTGCTGAAGGTGTCAGCGAATATATGGCGTGGTTGAATAAATAACATCACTACGCAATTAAATGAAATGAGGGGCGAACCTATGTTTTCGCCCGAAATAAATAGGATTCGTCGTAAAAAATTATCAAAATTTCCACCGCATTTTATTTTTAGCCAAATAGAAGTGCGGTGGAAAATATTACCTTTTTACCGAGCAAATATCCCTCTGTGCATTTGAATAATGTTGAAACTTAAGTCGTTTCTCTTTAAATCAAACCGTACTGGCGTACCTTATCAAACTTTCTGTGTTATCTATGCTAAACCGTCTTGCCTTATTCCAAATAGAAACAACGCGAGTGATGATATGAAACTCTCTTTGCGAAAAATCACCGAGCCTGCTATACAAAGCGTCATGCTGATGCACCAACAAAATAAGAGCTTGCCAAATATTATCCTATTATTTTGATATCACCTACGCATCATTGCACGTTCTGCACAACCGCATGGTAGTGAAGTTTATCAATGGCTTGAATCAGCATTTCATCACTCACTTTCTCATCTGCAACCACATTCACTGAGCGTGAGTTAAAATTCGCTTTAGTAGATTGCACGCCATCAATATTACGTAATACTTTATTGACTAAATAAACACAAAGCTGGCAATTCATTTCTTCAATATGCAATGTCACCTTTCGTTCTGCGCCAAGACTTGATAGTGAAAAACTAAGTGCGGTTAAAAAAAGTAATATTTTTTTCATTCTAAATAATCCAAAATATAAGGTAAAACATAAGGATAGGTTAAGAAAAAGAGAATAATCAGCGCCATTAACCAATATAAAACTTGTAACATACGGCGTGATAAATATTTGCTACAAATGATTTTCCCTGAGAAATTCAATAGCCAAAAGCCATAACCAAAGGCAAAGAGAGAAATCACAAGCATTGGAATTTGTAAAAAGGCAAGCTGATTTAAGCTCACCAACCAAGTGCTGGAAATGCCGAAGAGTAAATAAAATAACGGAGCAATGCAGCACAATGTTGATGCCACCGCAGCACTCACTGCAGTGGTACATATCGCCCAAAATTTGGTATTGGCGTTTTTCGGATTAACGTTGTTGTGAGATAAATTCATAGCCAAATTCTTTTGCATCAAATGAATTTAACGGATCGCCACCCACTTCGGCATAAGGATAGCCAAAATTATTGATTGGTGAGAGTTCTGGCGTTGGGTAAAGAGTGAAATCTCGTGCGTGATTAAAGCCCATCCAATTCCCCTCCCAATTTCCAAATAAATAATCTGAAACGGCTTGGGTATTTGTATCCGCCACGTCTTTTTTCTCTGTTAGGCGATATTTTGCTACGTCGGCTGAATCAACAGGCACCCAACCAAAGCCGGCAAGGTAAAATTCTGCACGGCAATGTTGTCCGCCGTTTTCATTGGCTATATTATTTTTGGCACTGCCAAACGCAGACTGAGAATATTTCCCCATTTTCACGGCTTCACCTAAACGGATACCAAACACTTCACGAGCAGGAATGCCAGAAGCACGGGCTAAGGCAACAAATACAGAATTAATATCGGTGCATTTTCCTTTTAATACACCTGTGGTTAAGATTTTTTCTACATCGCCATCACCGCAGCCTAACACCGAATTATCTCGCTCCATATTCGCCACAATCCACTGATGAATGCGTTCTGCTTTTTTGAGCGGATTGGTTTCATTGCCTACAATTTTATCGGCATATTCTTTTACGATTCCGTCAATTTTAATATGTTTTGTTGGCTGTAAATAAGGTTGCACATCAACGCCATATTCTATGTTTTGTGGGGCTTGATAGTCTTTCAGTAACCCTTGTTTCTTTGGTTCACGATCTTGCGTTTCCACCACCAAGGTAATTGTTAAATCACGTTTTTGGGCATCTGGCGCCCAACTGGCGAATAAGGTACTTGCACTATATTGATTATTTTCAGTGATGTACGCTTGTTGATAATTGCCGTCAAATGTAATGGATTTTACTTTTTGATAGTCATTGCTAAAAGGCAATGGCACCCATAAATTGGTGGTGCCAGATGAGCCTTTGGGAACTTGCAACGCATAGGTTTGGGTGAACTCATAAGTATGCGTAGTAGTATTGGGGTTTGGCATCGTTGTAGCATTTGCCAACGTAGCCGCCGCGAAAAGTGCGGTAGTAAAAATCGTTTTTTTCATAAAAAACTCCTGTTTACAAAAGGGATTGCAAGGTTATGCCATTCGCGATTAAAAATGGGCTACCTTATAGGAATTAGGCGAGAGAAAACGCATTGCGTTAAATAATTGCCAAATTTCTAACCTTCCTTAAATCCTTAAGAGAAATTGAAAACGGCAAGAATGGTATAACGATGAAAACCAGAATTGAAAACAGTTTGATCATTTCCTATACACAATACTTGCGATATAGCTGTTCAACGAACAAAGGGATTTTACGATCTATGGCTGAAATTGCAATCTTTTATTGAGCACGGAGGGACAAGAACCAGATAAGAAAGCCTGAAATTCAGCATAATTATGATACGTCATTTAAGAAAGTGCGGTAAAAAATGGGTAAAAATTCCACCGCACTTTATTTTTTAATTAAACTAATAATGCGGCGGCTTTCACCACAATATCAATGGCGTTTTGTTCCGTTTGGTGAATGGTTTCCTCGTTTGGAATTTCTTGCTGGGTACGGTTTACAATAGCGCCTGCCACCATTCCCGCACGCAACCCTAAGGCTGAACACATTGTAAATAAGGTTGCACTTTCCATTTCATAGTTCATCACATTGAGTTCTTGCCATTGTTTTAATGAACCTTGATAGTGGCGGTAAATTTTGCCCGTGTAAGTGTCGTAGCGTTCTTGCCCCGGGTAGAATGTATCGGATGACGCGGTGATACCGATATGCACTTTGGCGTTCTGATTTTCTAATGCAGCTTTGTGAAGCATTGAGGTGCAAGTAAAGTCGGCTACGGCAGGATATTCCAATGGAGCAAAATGACGGCTTGCACCATCTAAGCGCACCGCGCCGGTGGTGATCAAAATATCACCTACATTAATATGCGGTTGGATCGCCCCTGTTGTGCCAATGCGTAAGAAGGTACGCACGCCTAATTGTGCTAACTCTTCCACGGCAATGGAAACAGAAGGGCCACCAATTCCTGTGGAACACACCACCACCGCTTTACCATTAAGATAGCCAAGCCACGAAGTAAACTCCCTTGTTGCCGCTAAAAATTTTGGATTTTCCAATAAACGAGCAATCCGCTCAACGCGTTCTGGCGCGCCCGGAACAATGGCAAGTTTCGCCCCATCTAACATTGCTTTGGTTAAACCTAAGTGAAAAACATCAGACATAATGACTCCTATTTTTAGTTATAAATGAATAAGTTATGGAGTAATATCACGCAAAATCGGGTTTTGCATTGAAATTAAGGTTTCGGTAGATTGAATTTCATCAATCAACTGAATTTTAGTTGCGAGCACGGAATGAAGTTCCGCAATGGTGTGGGTCATCACCTTAATAAAAATGGAATAATTCCCCGTGGTGTAATAAGCCTCCACCACTTCTTCAAATTTTTCTAATTTCTCAATGACCTTATCGTAATCTTTCGCACTTTTGAGAATAATGCCAATGAAACAGCATACATCATAGCCTAATTTACGTTGATCAATACGGATTTTCGTCCCTTGAATAATGCCCGCCTGACGCATTTTTTCGACACGAACGTGAATTGTTCCGGGACTTACCCCAAAATTTTTTGCCATTTCTGCATACGGCGTACGCGCATCTTTGATTAATACACGGAGGATTTGTTTATCTAAGTTATCAATATTGTGCATTTTCTTTTCCCAAAATTAAATTTAATTTAAAATTATAGCTATTTTTTTATGGAAAAACCATTTTCAATCTTATTTTTGTTTATAGGTATTGAATTTTGATCCCGTATCATTAAATAATATGCAACGAAAATCAAAACCAATAATAAATAAGGTTCATACAATGGAAAAATCATTTATTTTACAACAACAAGAAATTAGCTTTGCTAAAAACACCTTTACCCAAAAACTTTTGGAACATTTAGGGCTTGTAGAAGTTCAAGGCCCTATCCTAAGCCAAGTTGGCAATGGTATTCAAGATAATCTTTCAGGTACAGAAAAAGCAGTTCAAGTAAATGTGAAGCAGATCACAGATGCCACCTTTGAAGTCGTTCATTCTTTAGCCAAATGGAAACGGCATACCCTTGCGCGTTTCGGTTTTGCCGAAGGCGAAGGATTATTTGTACATATGAAAGCGTTACGTCCAGATGAAGATAGCCTCGATCAAACTCACTCTGTCTATGTGGATCAATGGGATTGGGAAAAAGTGATCCCTGCAGGTCGTCGTAACCTTGCTTATTTAAAAGAAACAGTGCGTTCTATTTATCAAGCGATATTAGAAACAGAAGCCGCAGTAAGTGAAAAATTTGGTTTAACCCGTTTTTTACCGCAGGACATTACCTTCATTCATAGTGAAGATTTAGTTCAACGCTATCCGGGAATGAACGACAAAGAGCGTGAAAATGCTATTTGTAAAGAATACGGCGCTGTGTTCTTAATTGGAATTGGCGGTGAATTATCCGACGGCAAACCACACGACAAACGCGCCCCAGACTATGATGACTGGACAACGATTTCTGAAGGTGAGTACAAAGGCTTAAATGGTGATATTTTAGTATGGAATCCAACGCTAGAGCGCGCCTTTGAGCTTTCTTCAATGGGGATTCGTGTTGATGAAACCGCTTTACGCAAACAGCTTGCCATTACAGGTGATGAAGATCGCTTGCAATTTGACTGGCACCAAGATTTAGTAAACGGTCGCTTACCCCTTTCTATCGGCGGTGGTATCGGTCAATCACGTTTAGCAATGTTATTGTTGCACAAAAAACACATTGGTGAAGTGCAATCGAGTGTATGGCCAAAATCTGTAATGGAAGAATTTACAAATATTCTTTAATGTTTAAACAGTGTAAAAGCCTAGGTATCCTAGGCTTTTTAATTGCAGAAAAAACAAGATACGGCGTGTAGAAAATACTGTAAAGTAAGCCAACGCAGTCTTATTTCAAAATCGAACCACTATAAAATTAAACGGATCGAGAACGCACCAATATCGGATAGAATTCATTTATTACATATTGCCCCCGTTGTGTGCATTCATATCAGGCTTTTTTGTTCAAATTTAAACCGCATAATTGGTGAATGATAGACTTTACTAGGAGATTTCATTATAATCAGCAAACTCTCACCGCCCCCATAGCTCAGTCGGTTAGAGCAGTCGACTCATAATCGATTGGTCACAGGTTCAAGTCCTGTTGGGGGCACCACTTCAATCATTCAGCATCGTTCATTCTGCTTCAAATTACTTCATAATTCTTTATATTGATTTCCCGGATTTGCCAATAAATTCTTTATCATACATTTTACACTCTGACGAAAAAAAATCTAAGTGCGGTCAAATTTTTGGAAATTTTCTAATAACTTACCGCACTTAAAAATTAAGTAATAAAAAACCTCTATCTTCAATATAGAGGTTTTCTCATCATCTTCTATTGCGCATTGATTAAGCTTTTGGTTTATTTAATTTAACGTCTTTTGGTTTTTCGACATCACTGAATTTTTTATCTTTATTTGCTTGAATCAAGGTTTCCGTTTGTTTTGCCAAATCAGGAAGGTTCATTTTTTCATAGGCTTCCTTCATTAATGGCAATGCCTCAAGGGTGGCTTGGGTGTCAGGGTATTGTTGTAACATTCCGACTACGCGGTTAGCAACGGCAACATAGGCATTGCGTTTCATATAGAATTTAGCAATGGCAAGTTCGTGGCGAGCTAAGGCAGCTTTAATATAAGCCATTCTTGCTAAGGCATCTTGTGCATAAGTGCTATTCGGGAAATGATCCACAAGAGTTTGGAAGTTTGCAAATGCCGCTTTCATTGCGGTATTTTCACGGGTAGCACGATCAACCCCAAAGAAATCTTGGAAGAAGTTTTCGCCTGAAGCAAAATTGGTTAGCCCTGCCATATAGATCACATAATCTACATTTGGGCTATTTGGATATTGCTGTAAAAAACGTTCTGCTGCGACCAAGGTTTTGGTGTAATCTTGCGATTTATAATAAGCATAAATTAAATCTAACTGTGTTTGCTCACTGTAATTTGCTGCAGGGAAACGGTTTTTGACTGCTTCTAAATAGCGTACCGCTTGGGAATAGTCCCCGTCTTGCAAATAGGTTTGCCCTTTCGCATAAAGTTCTTGTTCAGTGCCTTGCTCTATTTCTTTTGATGAATTAGAACAAGCACTTACGGCAAGTGCCGTTAATGCAACGAATGTAAAAGACGTTAATTTACGCATTGATGAATCCTTTTTTTACGAGCAATAATAAATAAGTTACAATAATCCGTATTTTATAGCACCTTGCTAAATAAGCAAATTATTCACGGATTTTTATTTATGGCACACATTACTTTAGAAGCAGACGTTCAGCCAAATCAAATGGGACAACGTTTAGACCAAAGTTTAGCGGAAATGTTCCCTGACTATTCTCGTTCACGGTTAAAAACTTGGATCGAAAGTGATCTGGTGAAAGTAAATGACGAAGTGGTCAATGTGCCACGCAGTAAAGTGTATGGTGGCGAACACATTTCTATTACCGTAGAAGTCGAAGATGAAACCCGCTTTGAGCCAGAAGCTATTCCGTTAAATATAGTGTATGAAGATGATGATATTTTGGTCATTAATAAACCGAAAGATTTGGTTGTACACCCAGGGGCGGGCAACCCTAATGGAACGGTTTTAAATGCGTTACTTTATCATTATCCTGCCATTGCAGAAGTACCGCGCGCGGGGATCGTTCATCGTTTAGATAAAGATACAACGGGGCTGATGGTGGTGGCGAAAACCATTCCAGCTCAAACCAAATTGGTGCGTGATCTACAAAAACGCAAAATTACCCGTGAATATGAAGCCATTGCTTATGGGGTGATGACCCAAGGGGGGACAGTTGATGAACCGATGGCGCGCCACCCGACCAAGCGTACCCATATGGCGGTTCACCCAATGGGCAAGCCTGCGGTAACGCACTATCGCATTATGGAACGTTTCCGCAATTACACACGCTTGCGTTTACGCCTTGAAACAGGACGAACACACCAAATTCGTGTGCATATGGCGCATATCGCCCACCCATTACTCGGCGATCAAACCTATGGTGGGCGTCCACGTCCGCCTAAAAATGCCAGTGAAGAATTCTTAGCAACCTT
The DNA here is from genome assembly GCF_026226765.1 of Avibacterium sp. 21-599. Classification (NCBI taxonomy): domain Bacteria; kingdom Pseudomonadati; phylum Pseudomonadota; class Gammaproteobacteria; order Pasteurellales; family Pasteurellaceae; genus Avibacterium; species Avibacterium sp. 21-599. Next base: position 243,406 of record NZ_JAKKOB010000002.1, on the reverse strand, counting down.
GCGTGATTTTAAACGTCAAGCCTTACACGCCATAATGTTACGTTTAGCCCATCCGATTACGGGGGAAATAATGGAATGGTATGCCCCATTGCCAGAAGATTTTGTTGGCTTAGTGAATGCGTTAAAAACAGATTACCTTATTCATAAAGAGGAATTGGATTACTAAAATGGATGCGCTTATCCCTAATTGGCAAACATCAGCAAATATCTACGCATTGACCACCTTACGCCAAGGCGGGGTGAGCCAAGCCCCTTATGATAGTTTTAATCTCGGCGATCACGTCGGTGATGATAAAAGTGCGGTAAAAAATAACCGCACTTTATTGGTGGAACGTTTTCATTTACCGCAGTTTCCACTTTTCCTAAATCAAACTCACAGCACTAGAGTGATTCGCTTACCTTACGAGGGCAATAATTTAGATGCTGATGCGGTTTACACTAATCAACCGAACCAAGTTTGCCTTGTAATGACCGCAGATTGCCTGCCTGTCTTGTTTACGAATCAACAAGGTAATGAAGTCGCGGCGGCGCACGCTGGTTGGCGTGGTTTATGTGATGGCGTGTTAGAACAAACGGTACAACAATTCCAAGCCCAACCACAAGAAATTATCGCTTGGTTAGGGCCAGCAATAGGGCCTCAATCCTTCCAAGTGGGTGAAGAAGTGCGACAACAATTTATCGCACAAGATCCCAATGCGGCGCAAGCTTTTGTGTCTGATCCCAACGAGCAAGGCAAATACCTTGCCGATCTTTATCAGATCGCGCGCTTACGCCTTAACAAATTAGGTATTTCGCAGATTAGTGGGGGCGAACATTGCACTTATCTCGAAAAAGACAACTTTTTCTCTTACCGCCGAGATCAACAAACAGGGCGAATGGCGTCATTAATTTGGTTTGAATAGATAAATTGGGCGTAATGCCCAATTTTTTATGACAGACGATAAGGTAATTCAACGAGATTTAATAAGGTTTCTGAACCTGAAAGGCGAAATTTCGTGCTTGCTTCAAACTGATTATTCATTACCACCTGCAACCATAAAATGCCCTCAAAATGTACTGCGCTGAGAATAACGCCCGTTTTACGCCAGCCATTTTCCAATTCCATTTCAATTTCTGAGCCAAGCTGAACGGGATCATCAGTTTGTGTGTTCAATAGGAACATTGCACGTTTGTTAATGCCACGATATTTCGCTCGTGCCACGGTTTCTTGCCCGATATAACAACCTTTTTGGAACGAAATCGCTTGCTCAATACATTGTAAATTTAACGCTTGTGGAATAAATTCATTTTGGCTTTCAGGCGATAAAATAGGGTAGCCTGCTTGCATTTCAGCCAGCTCCCATTGGGCTATTGAACCAGTAAAATCAATCTGTTGTACGTGCTTATTTAATAATATGGCTCGTTCAGATTGCCCTATTTCCACGCAAAAATCCGCAGAAATTGCACCGCACTTTGCTTTATCCAGCACACCAATAATTTGCCAATCTTGTTCACTAAACACCACTTTGGAAAAGACCGCATATTTTTTCAGATTATCCAATGCGGAAGGTAATAAGCTATGGCGAACAATCAGATAAAACTGTTCAGCATTTTCGCGCAACAGACGAAAAATACTGCTCATTTTGCCTTTAGGATCACAATGCGCAGTCAGCGTGGATTGCCCATCAGCCAGTCCGTTTACATCGCAAGTGAGCTGACCTTGCAGAAATTTTTCTGCTTCCAAGCCTTGTACGGAAATAACACGATATTGTAAAAGATTGATGATTGCCATAATTATTCCAAATTCTGAATTTGTTCACGCATTTGCTCAATAAGCACTTTTAATTCCACCGCTGAATTGGTGATTTCGGCGTTGATGGATTTTGAAGCGAGCGTGTTACTTTCACGATTGAGTTCTTGCATCATAAAATCGAGCTTACGTCCTACCGCCCCGCCTTTTTGTAAAATACGCTGCGTTTCTTTCACGTGTAGCTGTAAACGATCTAACTCTTCTGCCACATCAATACGTTGTGCTAACAGCACCATTTCTTGTTCTAGGCGTTGTGGATCGGCTTGTAATTGTAATTCCTCAAAACGCTGCTGCAAACGCTCACGTTGCCATTGCAAAATCGCCGGCATTTTTGACCGCACTTTATCGCTTTCACTCGCGATTGCAGTTAAACGTTGTTGAATTAATTCATTTAATTTCGCCCCTTCACGTCCTCGCATCGCAATAAATTCTTCTAAGGCGAGATCAAACCCTGCGAGCAACCCTTGGCCAATGCGATCCAAATCTTGCTCTGGGGTTTCCACAACACCGGGATAGCGTAAAACATCGGTGAGATTGATTTCCCCCTCACCGGCTTGTTGTTTAATCCATTGTAACGATTCAATCACTTGCAATGCGAATGGCTGGTTTAAAGTAAGGCTAGCATTGGCTTGTGGCGTGCTTTCAAAACGCAGGCTACACTCCACCTTACCACGGGTTAAACGTTGGCGTAATTTTTCTCGCAAGGTGTTTTCTAAGCCACGAAATGGTTCTGGTAAGCGGAAGAAGGTTTCCAAATAACGCTGATTAACGGAACGAATTTCCCAAACTGCACTACCCCAATCTTGCTTGATCTCATAACGGGCGAAAGCCGTCATACTATAAATCATAATAAATCCTTAATGTGCGCTAAAAATTGCCGTCTATTCTACCGTTAAATTTCTCATCTGTCAGTTTGCGTGTTAGAATGAGCGCCATTTTATGAATGAGTAAGGAATTTCCAATGCGTCCGAATGATCGCCCATTAAATCAACCACGTCCAATTAAAATCACCCGTCATTTTACGAAATATGCTGAAGGTTCTGTGCTGGTAGAATTTGGGGAAACCAAAGTGCTTTGTACCGCAACCGTGGAAGATTCTGTTCCTCGTTTTTTAAAAGGGCAGAATCAAGGTTGGGTTACCGCAGAATATGGTATGTTGCCACGATCCACGCATAGCCGTATGCAACGTGAGGCAGCAAAAGGCAAACAAGGCGGACGCACGATGGAAATTCAGCGTTTAATTGCCCGTTCTTTACGTGCAATGGTGGATCTTAATGCGCTTGGTGAGCGTTCAATCACACTTGATTGTGATGTGATTCAAGCCGATGGCGGTACGCGTACGGCGTCGATTACAGGGGCTTGCGTTGCTTTAATTGATGCCATCAATGGTTTACTGGAAAAAGGCGTACTAAAAACCAACCCGATTAAAGGCCTCGTCGCGGCTATCTCGGTTGGGATTGTGGAAGGTGAAGCGGTGTGCGATTTGGAATATGTGGAAGACAGTAACGCAGAAACCGATATGAACGTGGTGATGACTGACGATGGGAGAATGATCGAAGTGCAAGGTACTGCAGAGGGAGAACCCTTTTCTCACCAAGAATTATTAACCCTATTAGATCTTGCTAAACAAGGCTGTGAAGTGATTTTCAACGCCCAACGCGAGGCATTACAACATTCTTAATTCATCGCCTTAATCATAAGGGAGTGCAAATGCAAGGCTATAAAATTGACTTTATCAAATTCGCGCTAAGTCGTAATGTGCTAAAATTTGGCGAGTTTACCTTGAAATCTGGGCGTATTAGCCCTTATTTCTTCAATGCTGGGTTATTTAATACAGGGGCAGATTTAGCACGGTTAGGGGAGTTTTATGCCGCTGCGATTGAAGCCAGTAGCTTAGCCTATGATGTGATTTTTGGCCCCGCTTACAAAGGCATTCCAATTGGCACAACCCTGTCTGTGGCATTGTTTAAGCAATATGGCATTGATAAGCCCGTGTGTTTTAATCGTAAAGAAGCGAAAGATCACGGCGAAGGAGGCAATTTAATTGGTAGCCCATTGCGCGGTAATGTGCTATTGGTGGACGATGTCATCACCGCTGGCACAGCAATTCGTGAGGCAATGGATCTCATTACACAAAATCAAGCAAAATTAAGTGCGGTGGTGATTGCCTTAAACCGTAAAGAACGTGGTAAAGGCGAACTTTCCGCGATTCAGGAAGTGGAACGAGATTATCAATGCAATGTGCTGTCGATTATTGATTTTGACGATTTAATGCAATTTATTGAGCAAGAGGCGGATTATCAACAATATTTGCCCGCAATGCGTGCGTATCGTGAACAATATGGTGTGTAAATCTCGCTAAAAAAGCACCGCACTTTATTATTCAAATTGGAGAACAGAATGAGTTTTATTGGAAAGTTATTAGGTTTTTTTATTGGCTACCGTTTTGGCGGCTTTTTTGGTGGGCTTTGTGGTGCTTATTTAGGACATTTAGCCGATAAAAAATTATATGAGCTTGGTAGTGTCAATTCGAGTTTTTTTAAACGCAAAGAAACCCGCCAATCCTTGTTTATGCAGACCACATTTGCCGTGCTTGGCCATTTATCTAAATCCAAAGGACGGGTTACGCAAGATGATATCGCCCTTGCGAACAATCTAATGAATCAAATGAATTTAGATGATAAAGGGCGTAAGTTAGCGCAAGACGCCTTTAATCGGGGTAAAGATCCTAATTTCCCATTACGCCAAGTCATTCGTGAATTTTGCACCGCTTGTGGACAGCGTAATGATTTATTGAGAATGTTTTTACGCATTCAATTACAAGCCGCATTTGCCGATGATCACTTACACGAAAATGAAAAAGACGTTCTCCAAGTGGTAGCAGAAGAATTGGGCTTATCCAGTTTCCAATTCCAACAAATTTTGATGGCAGAAATTGCCGCGCGCCAATTCAGCCGTGGTGGATTTTATTATGAATATAACGGCTCACAACAGGGAGACTCTCAGCAAGAGGGCTATCAACAGGGTAGTTATGGCTATCAAGGACAACGCTCTGGCCCAACCTTGCAAGATGCTTATAATGTGCTTGGCGTAAGTGAAAGTGATGATCGTTCCACAGTCAAACGTGCTTACCGCCGTTTAATGAATGAAAATCACCCCGATAAATTAGTCGCCAAAGGGTTACCAGAAGAAATGCTTGAAATGGCGAAAGAAAAAACCCAACAAATTCAAGCCGCTTATGATCTGATTTGTAAGGCGAAGGGCTGGAAATAAGCCTTTCTTAATTGCTGAATTTTTTACTGTTGTGCTGAAGAAATAAAGTGCGATGGAAAATTCAGCATTTTTTTATTTTTCATCAAACTAATAGCCTAATAACGAGTAAAAATGCGAGTTTTTTTAGCGCCAATGCAGGGCGTGCTTGATCCGCTTGTGCGGCAACTTCTGACTGAAATTAATGACTATGATCTCTGCGTATCAGAATTTGTGCGTGTGGTGGATCAACGTTTACCTGAAAAAACATTCTATCGCCTCTGCCCAGAATTAAAGCAAGGTGGACGAACTTCAGTGGGGACACCTGTCCGAGTGCAATTACTCGGACAACATCCTCAATGGCTCGCAGAAAATGCCATATTGGCAACAGAATTAGGATCGCACGGCATTGATTTTAACTGTGGTTGCCCTTCTAAAACCGTTAATGGCAGCCACGGCGGAGCGGCACTGCTGAAACAACCTGAATTGATTTACCAAGCCACTAAAGCCTTACGCGAAGCATTACCGAAAGAACAAGTGGTGAGCGTTAAAGTACGCTTGGGGTGGGATAGCGATGCGCACGCCTTTGACATTGCTGATGCGGTACAACAAGGCGGTGGCACAGAAATCACCATTCACGGACGCACCAAAACCGATGGTTACCGTGCGGAAAAAATCAACTGGCAGAAGATTGCTGAAATTCGCCAGCGTTTAACTATTCCAGTGATCGCAAATGGTGAAATTTGGGACTGGCAAGATGCACAAGATTGCTTTGCTATAACAGGTTGCCAAGATGTGATGATAGGACGTGGCGCATTAACCATTCCAAATTTAAGCCGAGTGGTGAAGTTTAATCACGCTAAATTAGATTGGGAAACAGGTGTTATGCCTTTGCTACACTGTTATGCTCATATTGAAAACCTACAAGATACCGGCTTTTATCATATTGCCCGCACCAAGCAATGGTTACAATATCTGAAAAAATCTTACCCGCAAGCCAGTGTGCTGTTTGAGTATATTAAAACCTGTCAAACGGCAGAAGCATTACGCGAAAGGTTAGAGCAAATAAAGTAAATCGTTTGTACTTTGCGTTACATCACCAACGTCATCCCATTTATCGTCATTTCAAATAAAAAATAATACGGCGTTACCTGCTCTCTTATGTACTCCCTGTACACCACGGTTGTTGTCGTATTGTCTTATTTTCATTTTAAACGATCATATCATTAGAAGTGCATTCTAAAATTGGCGCGGTGTCTTTGTCATTGAATAAGGTTTTTATTGTGCCAATCACTTACGATATTTGGGGGTATCACTATTTGGTACGCTAACGACTTAATAGTCTAACAATCCCCAAATTTGGCAAAACTTGGTTAAATGGTTTAGGAATATTTTACTTATTGTCAAGTAATTTTCCTTATATTGTAGGCAACTTTGTCTATTTTTAACCCCATTATTTCGGGATCCGCCCTAGAAAAATTTACGTTGCGGGGTAAAAATGCTTGAAAATCCCACCGCACTTTAAAAATAGGCAAGGCTAATAAAGCAAAAATCCTCCGTGCTTGGGAGGATTTTTATTCGTAAACGCCTAAGTCACGTCTAAGCCGCATCTAAGCCCAACACTTTTCGTCCATTGATACTGGCAATGTTTACCATCGCCTCTAAATCAGGGAAACGGCAACCTGCGGCAAGTAGGCTAAGTTCCTGCCACATATCGCCCTCACATAGTGGCACCATATAATCGCAAATGTTATCCGTACCAATGGCAACGGTGATGTTTTCTGGGATCATCTCATCAACGGGGGTGAGGGCATTGTGGAAGGGCATTAAATCTTCTTTACGATTACTGTCAATCCACGCCATTGGGCAGGCGATCATCATCATTTGGGCTTGGCGCATTTTCTCGTAAAGTTTGTAGCGATATTCGCGTGAATGTGCGCCAATGGAAATACCGTGAATGGCAACCACGCGCCCTTCCATACCGTGTTCAATGGTTTTATCACAGAGTTGCTCTGTTTCTTTTTCTTTCGGGGTGTTAAATTGATCAACGTGGACGTGGCACATAATGCCGAGCGATTTGGCTTTATCAAGCAAAATATCCATCGCCTCAAGACCGCGTCCGTAATCTAGTTCATCGCGATAAGGCAAGCCACCAATCATATCGACCATTTCTGCACCAATATCAAACCATTTTTTAGCGGTGGGTTCGATCACGCCTTTTAGGGTTTGATTAGCGAATTTTAAAGTGATGTCGTGTTTATACACATCACGCGCTTTATGCGCGGCGATGATGGCACGATCTTCACAAATGGGATCGATATCCACAAAAGTACCAAACGCGGTTACCCCTTGCGAGATCATTAATTCAATGGCTTGGCAAAAGCGGGCGTAGTAATCATCTACGGTGGAGGTGCGTTTTACTTCGTCCACTAAATCCCATTTTTGTTGCAAATTACTGCTGTGGTAAATACCGATTTTTTCTGGCGTCATTGTGAACGCACGGTCAGCGTGAGCGTGTGAATTGACCCAGCCGCCTTTTTTGATAATTTCGTCTCGAATATAGGTTTTAAAGCTACGAACGTGATTACGCATAATTTTCTCCGTAATAATGAAAGCGAGGCGGACAATAGGCTAGAGATGAAAAAATCCCAATACAGTGGGATCGTGTTATTAAGAGAAAATTGCTTTGCGCTCAAGTGATGAGCCTCTTGATTTGTGGTGTGTGGTGTAATGTTATGAAAAATTCGCAGATTTTTACTTAATAACATTCTATTTTGTCCAGATGAATTTGAATAATAAAAAAGGCGAAATGCCTTTACTGGGGCGATAGTATAAGCGCTTCAATAGTAAAAATATAATTGGTTTTAACTATTGGTTGCTTAATTTGTCTTCCTTTTATTTTTCAAAAAAAGCATTATCTTGATTAAATACCTCTAAGAACAAACCAAGCGGTGGCGTGCGTGAGGTGGTTTTTTGGTAAGTGCGGTCGTATTCTTGGTAGTTTCCACGGCGATCAAGATGATATTGTGTGCCATCAGCGGTAACAATCACATTCCAACGATAATTTCCTGCCTGTACCCAACTGCGGCGTAATGCGGGGTTAAACAAATCCATTCCCTGCGCATAATCAGAGGCAGGATTTTGCACGCCAAATAAATGTGTCATTAATGTAGGCAAAATATCTGTGTGGCTAGTGAGTTTTTTTACCTGCCCTTGTTCTAACCCTTGCCACGCAATAATCAGCGGGACGTGAATTTCTTCTGGTGCGAAATAATTACTTTGCTGTTTTTCACTTAATGAGGTGAAATGATAGCCTTCTTCAGCGGTAATTAAAATAAGGGTGTCGTGGCGATTGACTTCGCGTAATACGCCATCTAGCAAGCCATCTAATTCATTCAGTTGAAGCGCATAGGCTGTCTCATTTAACCCTTGCGGAATGGTCAGGCTCAAATAGCTGAAATAAGGTTTTTCTGTATTGTGTTTTGCATACCAATTATGCCATTGTTGCACGCTTGTTCGGTTGCTATGGACATTGTGATCTAATTTTTGTTGATTAAACAAATTCTGGCTTAACAAACTGGCGTGAAAGCCATCGCTGGAAAATAATCCCAGTTGATAAGCAAATTTTTCTTGCTTGAGCGTGCTAATTAGCACGGATGGCGTTTTGTTGCTTAATAAGCTATCGGTATAATTCGCCGTCAATCCGTAGAACAAGCCCGTTAAGGCGGTGTTATTGTTATTGCCCGTGCTGTAATGATTGAGATATTGCGTTGCTTGCTCAGCAAAGGCGCTCAGCTGTGGCATTTTTTCAGCACTAATTGCATCATAACGTAGTCCAGATACGGTAATGATCAGAATATTGCTTGGATTAACTGGGGCAAAGCGCAATGGCGATTTAGGATAATCGATCTTTAAGGCTTCAGGTCGTCCCTCTTGTTCTAAGGTTTGACTATATTGATTTTTATCTAAGAAACCGTGCTTTTCTAAGAAAGAGCGCGCAGTCATCGGGTAAGAAAGCGGAAAATTAGATTTTTGCATCGTGATCGGACGATAGATAAATGCATCTGCCCAAGCATAAATTAAGTGGGTGGCAATAAAGGTACAAACAAAGAATACCCCCACACCTTTAAGCCATTTTTGCCGTTCAAGGCTACGCAATTTTTCCCACGACCAGCGAGAAAACAGCATTTGAATCAATAAGATAATTGGCATCGACACGAAGAACAGTTGCCAGTTGCGGGAAAGCTCACCATTGTCTGGGTTTACCAATAAATTCCACACGAGTGAAGAAAGGTGAAAATTAAAGCGCGCAAAAACTTCTGTATCCACTAATAATAGGGTTGCCCCAATGGTGGTGAGAATCACACTTAGCCCACGGAAAGTGCGGTTGTTTTTTACCATAAAACTGAGCGGAAAAATAATCAGCAAATACAAGGCAAACACAATAAAACTAAAATGCCCTAATAAACTGATGAAAAAATACAGTTTGCCAAAAAGCGTGTCTGGCCAATCGATCAAAAAGGCATAACGTGCGCCAATCACAATTGCCCAAAGGATATTAAAAAAAGCAAACCAATGCCCCCAAGCGATTTTTCGCGAGGTGTTTTCACGATATTGTTTGCTTGTTTTAATGCCAAACATCGTATTATTTTTGCTCTTTGATAGAACGCATTAACGCATCAGAAAAGGCCTGCGCTAGCGCGATACGTTGCTGTTGCCCCATATTATGGGTAAGTACATTGGTTACCATATTACCCAGTACAACCAAGGATAAATCTACCGGCGTTTGATGTTTTTCAAACACGGCAATCAGTTCATTTAATAAGGTATCAACGTGTTTATCTTGGAATTTTGATTGTTTCGCCATAATGAATATTGTTGTTAAATTTGAAGGCTGAGAATAATTTTGCGTATGCTAGCATATTTTCGCCGAAAGTGCGGTTATAATATCGCACAAATTTATTTTTATAAATATGGATTAAAAAATGAGTATTACGGTTAAGCAAATTGTGTTGCACCAATTGGTAAAACACCAACAAGAAGATGCCATTCAACTTGATGTGCAACTGCGTAATGAACGGTTGCCAATTAGCCCTGAAGTAGAACAAATGATGCTGCATTTGCATCAAGGTTATCAAAATAAAGCAAAAGCCTATGGTGTATTTGAAGAAGCCTCAGAATTTGCGCAAAATCTTAATCGTTTTCTCGAAAATGACTTAGATTTTCTGCCTTTTAGTCACCAATCTGCGCAAAAGCTTGCACAGGAATTGGGGAAATATAACTTTGCAGATAGTGGCACATTCGTGTTGTGCCAATACAATTTTTTAGCGACGGATTATTTGTTTATCGCCTTGCTAGACAGCCACGCCAGTATGTTGGTGGACGAAAACCTAGAAATTCATCGTACGCAATATTTGGATCTTACTCAATTTGATATTGCCGCACGCATTAACCTGACGGATTTGCATATTGATGCCAGTTCTAATCGCTATCTCACCTTTATTAAAGGCAAAGTCGGGCGGAAAATTGCCGACTTTTTTATGGATTTCTTACAGGCAGAAGAAGGGCTAAATCCACAATTGCAAAATCAATGTTTATTACAAGCAGTGAACGATTATTGCGAGCAAGGTGAGTTAAATAATGAGCAATCCCAAGCGGTGAAAAAGCAAGTGTTTGAGTATTGTAAAGGGCAAATGAGTGCGGGCGAAGAAATTGAATTGCGGGAACTTTCCGACAGTCTGCCTACTCTAAATGAACAGTCTTTTGTGGATTTTACGCAAACGCAAGATTATGGCTTGGAGGAACATATTCCCCCAGTCCGTTCTGCCTTGAAAGGCTTAACCAAGTTTTCTGGCTCAGGCAAAGGGGTAACCATTAGCTTTGACGCAGAGCTGATTAACCAACGTGTCATCTGGGATGAAGTGGGTGATACGCTCACCATTAAAGGGTTGCCACCGAATTTGCGTGATCAACTACAACGTTGGCTAAAAGGTGCGAATTAATTTGGCAATAGGACGAAGTTTAGGTATTATCCCCCAATTATTAAAGAATAAAAGGTAACCAATATGCAGTTAAAAACTCTTATTACCGCGGCAATGTTAGCATTCAGCGTAACGGCCTGTTCCACCGTAAGTAAAGTGGTCTATCGTATTGATGTGCCACAAGGAAATTACCTTGAGGCGGCCACGGTAGATCAAGTCAAAGTGGGAATGAATAAGCAACAAGTACAATACTTATTAGGGACGCCGGTGTTAATCGATCCATTTAGCAATAATACTTGGTATTATGTTTTCCTTATCCAAAAGGCTTACCAAGCACCGGAACAACATACCTTTATCGTAAACTTTGATAAACAAGGTGTGGTCACTCACCTTGATTTAGATAAACCGTTGCCAACAGCGGGAGAAAAAGAAATCAATAACGTGGTGATTGACGCGCCAGAAAGCCAAAACAAACACTGGTGGCAGTTCTGGAAATAAAAACTCGGCAAAATAACACCGCACTTCATTATAAGGACCAAACGCAATGGCTAAATTATTATTAGTGGACGATGATATTGAACTTGTGGAACTTCTGGCGGAATTACTTCAGCTAGAAGGCTTTGAAGTAGATACCGCAAACAATGGTAAAGAAGCCTTAGACAAATTGGATAACAGCTATCACCTTGTTTTATTGGATATAATGATGCCCGTGTTAAACGGCATTGAAACCCTAAAACAAATTAGGCAGCATTTCACTACCCCCGTAATGATGCTCACAGCACGAGGCGATGAAATTGATCGCGTTATCGGCTTAGAGTTAGGTGCAGATGATTATTTACCAAAGCCGTTCAATGATCGTGAATTAGTGGCAAGAATTAAAGCCATTTTACGCCGTACTGAACTGGCAAATTCCGTGAATGAAAGCAAATCAGAAGAAAATCAACAAATTGAATTTTGTGGTCTCACGCTTTATCCCGGACGTCAGCAAGTGCTTTATGAGGATAAAAATCTCGAACTTACCGGCACAGAATTTGCTTTATTACAAACCCTTATCGCAAATCCGGGGCAAATTCTTTCTCGTGAGCATTTGAGTATGGAAATCCTAGGTAAACCGCTGACACCGTTTGATCGTGCTATTGATATGCATATGTCAAATCTAAGGAAAAAACTCCCACCACGAAATGACGATTCGCCTTGGTTCAAAACCTTACGAGGCAAAGGCTATCTCCTTGTTGCCTCGAAATAACCTCAAGCAAAATGAAATTAACGTTTCTCAATACCTTATCAATGCGAATTTTTGCCTTATTCTGGCTTGCCTTTGCGCTTCTCCTCGCATTGATTTTTTTACTGCCTTATTTTGATGCGCGTATTTACACGGAACTTGGCAATGAAGAAGTTTCGGGTTATTACGGTGAAATCGCCACCGCCATTCGGAATAAACAACTGGCGCATATTATTTCTGGCGTGCCAGTTATCCCTATGGACAAATTTGACGACATTCACCCTGTTTTGGCAGATAAAAATGGCAATATTCTTGGCGCAAGAAAGGAAGAAATTGCCTCTATTCAGCAATTTATGTACCACACCGTAAGCACATTAAAACCGCTGAAAAAAAACTTTTATGACATTCAGATTGCCGGGCCTTTTACCGTACACCTCAATTTAGACAATGATGTGCCTTACACCCTCTATTTTGTCAGCCGTGTTAATCCGCAAAAAGAAGTTCTGTCTTATATTTTTGACCGCCCTTATATCCTCATTTTATTTATTATGTTAATTTCCACCCCGTTACTTTGGTGGCTTTCACGAAGTATTGGGCGACCGTTGAGACATTTACAGCAAGCGGCAAATGCCGTTGCTTTAGGCAATTTTAAAGTGGATAAATCCCTTGAAACGCAAGGCACTATTGAGTTACGTCAAGTGGGGCAAAGTTTCAATCGAATGACGATTGCCTTAGACGATCAACTTTCTAATCAACAAACCCTACTTTCCTCTATTTCACACGAACTAAGAACACCGCTTACCCGCTTGCAACTGGCGCTAGCCTTATTACGTCGCCGAATCAATAGCAGCGCAGAAATCGCCCGCATCGAAAAAGAAGCCGTACGCCTTGATGAAATGATTAATGATCTGCTGTTACTTTCACGTCAGCAGCTAAATAGCCATATTCTACGAGAAATTTTCCCCATCACTGAAATTTGGCACGATATTATTAAAGATAGCCGTTTTGAAGCGGAACAGAAAAAATTATCCTTCAAAGTCAAACAACTGATTCATAAACCGAGCCAATATTACCTCAATGGAAATAAAGGGTTAATTTGCAGTGCCATTGAAAATATCTTACGCAATGCGTTGAAATATACGCACGCTAAAATTGAAGCAACAATCTTTATTGAAGAGAATGCAATGGTGATTGCCATTGATGATAACGGCGCGGGTATTCCAGCCAATGAATATGAAAATATTTTCAAGCCATTTTATCGCATTGATGAAGCCAGAACCCGTGAAACTGGGGGAACAGGGCTAGGGCTTGCGATTGTCGCTAATGTTATCCGTGAACATCAAGGAAAAGTATGGGCGGAACCAAGCCACCTTGGTGGCTTGCGTGTTGTGATCAAACTGCCGTTATGGATTTCTAAATAGCCTGATTTTTTGGCTAAATAGACGATTATTCTCCCTTATACCAAGAAAAACTCACCAAATTTTCACCGCACTTTATAGGAAGATATTTCACATTGTGAATCCTTATGCTCATTTAAGGGCGAAGTAAAATAGCGTGATCTAGATAAGATAGCGCAACAAACCCTATATTCTCTCAACAGTGTGTTGGCACGCTATTTACTTCGGAAGAAGGCTTGATCTTTTTATCAATACATAAAAATGCCATATTCTTTTAATAAAGATACACCACAGTATGAATATTGCTTCTCTGTTTATTCGCCACCATAAATCTCCGTTACCTTTCGCCCTTGAGAGACAGCCAAAACGTTGATGTATTCTCTATTACGCTCTCGCACTGCTGCACTATAAATAACACAAAGCTCTTAATGCGTTATTTTAGCCAATTCATAATGCGTTGCGCTTTGTCATAAAGAGGATGATTCTCTGGATAAAGATCAGCAAGGCGTTGAGATAATATATAACGAGAATAACTAGGATCTTGGTGAAATGCCTCTTTATAATAACGAATATTTCCTAATGTAATATCTAATAAATCTTTATCATTACACTTAATAAAAACGGATTTACAGGCGTCAAATCCCTTTTTAAGGTCATCGACATAATAAGCATTAATCGACATTTCATAATCTAATAAATACTCGTAAATATCCTTATTAATAAATAAAATATCATTAATAGGATAAGCTATTTTTTCTGCCATTAATCCTAACTGATAACCTAAACGTGATTTGCCTTCTCGACGTAATTGACGAATTGCATAGTATAAACATTCCGCGCGCTTAGGATTATAATCATAGCCAAGTAACCAATAATACAGTGCTTTTTCTGGGTTATTTAATTTTTCATAGCAAAGCCCCAGCCTTTCATAAGCAACGGTCACTTCCTCAATCCATTCCCCATCATTAATACGTTTTAAATACCATTCAATGGCTTTCTCATAATTCCCAATATCACGATAACTGTTTGCTAAATAGAATTTATATCGGCTATTATCGGGTTCCTCAATCAGCCCTTGTTCTAATAAGCGAATATCACGCTCAAATTTATCCGCTTTAGATCCCCCATCTTTAGAATCAAAAATAGAGATAGTACCCAATTTCTCTTTCTTTACTGGCACATCACAATCTAGATATTCGTGCGTTACACCTACATAGCGCCAATTATAATCACCCCGAATTAAGTAAGGGACAGAATAGTCTAGCCCACCTATATAACTGAGCAAATAGGCATCTGCTGTCAGATCATCGGCATTAAAATCTGCTGAAAACAGAATATTCTCATCTGCATCACATAATAATAAATAATCGGCTTTGCCTTTCGCTAAGGATAGACTTTCAGAACGATTAACACCAAAATTTACCCATTTTCTATCGTGTAGCTCACCGGGAATATCTTTTAAGGTTTCTAAAATAATTTCTTTGGTTTTATCTTCTGATCCCGTATCAACAATCACCCAATAATTTATCTTATCTTTCACATTGTCCAAACATCGTCTAATAATCTTTGATTCATTTTTTACAATCATCACAAGACAAATTGATTTCATACCCTATTCCTCTCAATACATCGCTTAATATTTTAAAATCGCTTCGTGCCCATTTGGTGCAATGATCGTAATCACCATCGGCGGTTTTTTCTGCCTATGTAAAATCACTGCAACATTGTCTAATTTGGCAAAATCCTGAAAATCGCCTTTGATTTGATAATCTTTTAAATTTATCTGATCATTGAACACCAAAAAAGTACTAATTTTTGTACTTTTTATTGTTTCTAACCCAATCTTTTGTTTTTCTTCCTCACTTTCTACCCGATACTCGGGCTGTTTTCTCCTTGAATATTGCTGAATTAATTTTTTATCCTGACTCATTGCTAATATACTTTTTATTTTTTCAGCCTCGATTTCTCTCGCTTTAACCTCATCTGGCGAAAGTGAATTCACCTGATGATCAGCACGTTTTCCAGCATCTTCAGCAAGCAGATTGCCCTTCTGTGACTTTCCTATGACGATAGGACCAATATAGTTTTTTTCCTTTGATTGCAACGGTTTTTTCTCTAACATCAAGGTAACTTGATCACCTATTTTCTTAAGTGAAATCACCGAAGTTGGTAATTGCTTATTAATAATGGAAATTAAATTAGCCAGTGAATTCGTCTCATCCTGCTGAACATAAATAACGCGTTGCACCTCTGCTTGATAAGTATAATAAGGAATATGTAATTGCTGCGCTAAATCTTGTGCAAACGCACCGACTTCCCCCTCATATCTCACTTCTAGCTTTGCCTGATAATAATCATCCACAGAATAGTCATTTGCTATTCCCCATGGGCTAATTAGCAACGCTAAATTCAATAAAATCAATCGCCTATTAATCATTAAATACCCTATTATTGATATAAAAAGTGCGGTTGAAAAATTTCAAATTTTTCACCGCACTTTATCTTCCTAGATTAGCAATGGATTACCACATAAACCCAATACCTGCCCCAACGGCGACATCACCTTTTTGTGATGCACTACCATTAAGTTTAAAGGTAACTTTACCATTATCACTAATCCGGCTCACGCCAACCGCAATTGAAGAGCTACCTTTGTAGGTACCTGTACCTACAGCAAGCATACTTCTACCCGGCATATAAACCTGTGGAATACTTGCCATTGCAACCGCATTAGAGATGCCAGATTTCATATTTTTATCCATTTTAGATATACGATCATTGACACCTGCAATTGCGCCATCAAGCTGACGTTTATTCACCGCATCGAATGGATTTACGCCATCGTCTACTCCCGTTAAACGACGGTTCTCGCCAAATTGGTTAGCAAAGTTTACCGCATAGCCTCCCGTATTCGCACCAACGCGAAGTTGGTTATCGTTCACTGGGTTACCATTATATTGGCGTCTTCCTATCAAGTCAGGCTTTTCCTCTTGGCGGACTAATCCCGCGGTACCATTTGTAATCGCGGTAGATAATGCATAAAGCTGGCTACCATTTACTGCATCAGTACTGTCTTTAGAGATCAAGCCTGCTGCAACATTTTGGATACGACGCTCCTCTCCCGGTTTACCCACGGTCACGACTCCAGTAGCGGTGGTTCCTGCAAACTCTACGGCAGCGCTAACAATATCTTTGAATGGACTATCTGAGACTTTATACTCCGTTGTCCCTGCTGTTTGAGCTGTTTTCGCTGTCTCAGCTTCAGACTTATTACCTAAATTCACAGAGTTCTCTGCTGTTTTAGTCACATTCGAGCCAATAACAATCGCATTGTTAGCTTCAGCTTTGCTGTCAGTACCAATAACAATTGTGTTATCCCCTTGTGCAGTCGCCCCTTTACCGATCGCGATAGCATATTTCCCTAAGGCAGAAGCATCATTAGGATCTCTGTCGTCCGGAACACTTGCAGAGGTATTAGAGCCATTAACATGAACATATTTAATGCCTTCATTGTTAATTTGCTCAATTGCCTCTCCTAGATTTCTCGGTGCAGTCTTCGACACACCTTTATGATCATACATAGGAATATTGCTTCTATCTGTGCCAGCACTTCCAGTTGCGCCAGTGTCTCCGGTTAGACCTTTGTCACCTGTCAGACCTTTATCGCCCTGAGGACCTTTGTCTCCGCTTTCACCTTTCGCGCCAGTATCACCTGTTAGACCTTTATCCCCTTGAGGACCTTTGTCTCCCTGAGGACCTTTGTCTCCGCTTTCACCTTTCGCGCCGGTGTCACCTGTTAGACCTTTATCCCCTTGAGGACCTTTGTCTCCCTGAGGACCTTTGTCTCCGCTTTCACCTTTCGCGCCAGTGTCTCCGGTTAGACCTTTGTCACCTGTCAGACCTTTATCGCCCTGAGGACCTTTGTCTCCGCTTTCACCTTTCGCGCCAGTGTCTCCGGTTAGACCTTTGTCACCTGTCAGACCTTTATCGCCCTGAGGACCTTTGTCTCCGCTTTCACCTTTCGCGCCAGTGTCACCAGTTTGACCTTTATCTCCGGTTGTACCTTTGTCTCCAGTCGCGCCTGCGTCACCAGTCGCGCCTTTGTCTCCAGTTGCACCTTTATCTCCGGTTTGACCTTTATCTCCGGTTTGACCTTTATCTCCGGTTTGACCTTTATCTCCGGTTTGACCTTTATCTCCAGTTTGACCTTTGTCTCCAGCTTCGCCTTTATCTCCGGTTTGACCTTTGTCTCCAGTTGCACCTTTATCTCCGGTCGCACCTGCGTCACCAGTCGCGCCTTTGTCTCCAGTCATACCTTTATCGCCGGCTTCACCTTTATCTCCAGTTTGACCTTTGTCTCCAGCTTCGCCTTTATCTCCGGTTGCGCCTTTGTCTCCAGTTGCACCTTTGTCTCCAGTTATACCTTTATCGCCAGCTTCACCTTTATCTCCGGTTGTACCTTTGTCTCCAGCTTCGCCTTTATCTCCGGTTTGACCTTTGTCACCAGTCGCGCCTTTGTCTCCAGTCATACCTTTATCGCCGGCTTCACCTTTATCTCCAGTTTGACCTTTGTCTCCAGCTTCGCCTTTATCTCCGGTTGCGCCTTTGTCTCCAGTTGCACCTTTGTCTCCAGTTATACCTTTATCGCCAGCTTCACCTTTATCTCCGGTTGTACCTTTGTCTCCAGCTTCGCCTTTATCTCCGGTTTGACCTTTGTCACCAGTCGCGCCTTTGTCTCCAGTTGCACCTTTGTCTCCAGTCTCGCCTTTGTCTCCAGTCATACCTTTATCGCCGGCTTCACCTTTATCACCAGTTTGACCTTTGTCACCAGTCGCGCCTTTGTCACCAGTCGCGCCTTTGTCTCCAGTTGCACCTTTATCACCGGTTTGACCTTTATCTCCGGTTGTACCTTTGTCTCCAGCTTCGCCTTTATCTCCGGTTTGACCTTTGTCTCCAGTCGCGCCTTTGTCTCCAGTCATACCTTTATCGCCAGCTTCACCTTTATCACCAGTTTGACCTTTGTCACCAGTCGCGCCTTTATCGCCAGTTGCACCTTTATCTCCGGTCGCACCTTTATCTCCGGTTGTACCTTTGTCACCAGTCGCGCCTTTGTCTCCGGTTGCGCCTTTGTCTCCGGTTGCGCCTTTATCTCCGGTTGCGCCTTTATCACCAGTTTGACCTTTGTCTCCAGTCTCGCCTTTGTCTCCAGTTGCACCTTTATCTCCGGTTTGACCTTTGTCTCCAGTCATACCTTTATCGCCAGCTTCACCTTTATCTCCAGTTTGACCTTTGTCTCCAGTCTCGCCTTTGTCTCCAGTTGCACCTTTATCACCAGTTTGACCTTTGTCTCCAGCTTCGCCTTTATCTCCGGTTTGACCTTTATCTCCAGTCATACCTTTATCGCCGGCTTCACCTTTATCTCCGGTTGTACCTTTGTCTCCAGTTGCACCTTTGTCACCAGTCGCGCCTTTGTCTCCGGTTGCGCCTTTGTCGCCGGTTTGACCTTTATCGCCTTTCGCTCCAGTATCACCTGTTGCACCTTTGGCGCCAGTGTCACCTGTTGCGCCTTTCGCTCCAGTATCGCCTGTCGCGCCTTTCGCGCCAGTATCACCCGTTGCGCCTTTGGCACCAGTATCACCTGTTAGACCTTTATCTCCGGTTGCACCTTTATCGCCAGTTGCACCTTTGTCACCAGTCGCGCCTTTCGCTCCAGTATCACCAGTTGCACCTTTGGCTCCAGTATCACCAGTCGCACCTTTGGCTCCAGTGTCACCGGTTGCACCTTTGTCACCAGTCGCACCTTTATCTCCAGTTTGACCTTTATCGCCTTTCGCACCAGTATCGCCGGTTGCGCCTTTCGCTCCAGTATCGCCGGTTGCGCCTTTCGCTCCAGTATCGCCTGTCGCGCCTTTCGCGCCAGTATCACCCGTTGCGCCTTTCGCACCAGTATCGCCGGTTGCGCCTTTGGCACCAGTGTCACCTGTTGCGCCTTTCGCTCCAGTATCACCAGTCGCACCTTTATCTCCAGTTTGACCTTTATCGCCTTTCGCGCCAGTATCTCCGGTTGCGCCTTTAGCACCAGTATCACCTGTTGCACCTTTGGCTCCAGTATCACCTGTTGCACCTTTGGCTCCAGTGTCACCTGTTGCACCTTTCGCTCCAGTATCACCGGTTGCGCCTTTCGCTCCGGTATCACCTGTTGCACCTTTCGCTCCAGTATCACCGGTTGCGCCTTTCGCTCCGGTATCACCTGTTGCACCTTTAGCACCGGTATCACCCGTTGCGCCTTTCGCACCAGTATCGCCGGTTGCACCTTTGGCTCCAGTGTCACCTGTTGCACCTTTCGCTCCGGTATCACCTGTTGCACCTTTCGCGCCAGTATCTCCGGTTGCGCCTTTAGCACCAGTATCACCTGTTGCACCTTTGGCTCCAGTGTCACCTGTCGCACCTTTAGCACCAGTATCACCAGTCGCACCTTTATCTCCAGTTTGACCTTTATCTCCGGTTGCGCCTTTAGCACCAGTATCGCCTGTCGCGCCTTTCGCGCCAGTATCTCCGGTTGCGCCTTTAGCACCAGTATCACCTGTTGCACCTTTGGCTCCAGTGTCACCTGTTGCACCTTTCGCTCCAGTATCACCGGTTGCGCCTTTCGCTCCGGTATCACCTGTTGCACCTTTGGCTCCAGTATCACCAGTCGCACCTTTGGCTCCAGTGTCACCGGTTGCACCTTTGTCACCAGTCGCACCTTTATCTCCAGTTTGACCTTTATCGCCTTTCGCACCAGTATCGCCGGTTGCGCCTTTCGCTCCAGTATCGCCGGTTGCGCCTTTCGCTCCAGTATCGCCTGTCGCGCCTTTCGCGCCAGTATCACCCGTTGCGCCTTTCGCACCAGTATCGCCGGTTGCGCCTTTGGCACCAGTGTCACCTGTTGCGCCTTTCGCTCCAGTATCACCAGTCGCACCTTTATCTCCAGTTTGACCTTTATCGCCTTTCGCGCCAGTATCTCCGGTTGCGCCTTTAGCACCAGTATCACCTGTTGCACCTTTGGCTCCAGTATCACCTGTTGCACCTTTGGCTCCAGTGTCACCTGTTGCACCTTTCGCTCCAGTATCACCGGTTGCGCCTTTCGCTCCGGTATCACCTGTTGCACCTTTCGCTCCAGTATCACCGGTTGCGCCTTTCGCTCCGGTATCACCTGTTGCACCTTTAGCACCGGTATCACCCGTTGCGCCTTTCGCACCAGTAGTTATCGCCACCTTTGGCTCCAGTGTCACCTGTTGCACCTTTCGCTCCGGTATCACCTGTTGCACCTTTCGCGCCAGTATCTCCGGTTGCGCCTTTAGCACCAGTATCACCTGTTGCACCTTTGGCTCCAGTGTCACCTGTCGCACCTTTAGCACCAGTATCACCAGTCGCACCTTTATCTCCAGTTTGACCTTTATCTCCGGTTGCGCCTTTAGCACCAGTATCGCCTGTCGCGCCTTTCGCGCCAGTATCTCCGGTTGCGCCTTTAGCACCAGTATCACCTGTTGCACCTTTGGCTCCAGTGTCACCTGTTGCACCTTTCGCTCCAGTATCACCGGTTGCGCCTTTCGCTCCGGTATCACCTGTTGCACCTTTGGCTCCAGTATCACCAGTCGCACCTTTGGCTCCAGTGTCACCGGTTGCACCTTTGTCACCAGTCGCACCTTTATCTCCAGTTTGACCTTTATCGCCTTTCGCACCAGTATCGCCGGTTGCGCCTTTCGCTCCAGTATCGCCTGTCGCGCCTTTCGCGCCAGTATCACCCGTTGCGCCTTTCGCACCAGTATCGCCGGTTGCGCCTTTGGCACCAGTATCACCTGTTAGACCTTTATCTCCGGTTGCGCCTTTGTCGCCGGTTTGACCTTTATCTCCGGTTGCACCTTTATCGCCAGTTGCACCTTTGTCACCAGTTGCACCTTTGTCACCAGTCGCGCCTTTGTCACCAGTCGCGCCTTTGTCACCAGTCGCGCCTTTCGCTCCAGTATCACCAGTTGCACCTTTGGCTCCAGTATCACCAGTCGCACCTTTGGCTCCAGTGTCACCTGTTGCGCCTTTAGCACCAGTATCGCCGGTTGCACCTTTGGCTCCAGTGTCACCGGTTGCACCTTTGTCACCAGTCGCACCTTTATCTCCAGTTTGACCTTTATCGCCTTTCGCACCAGTATCGCCGGTTGCGCCTTTATCTCCGGTTGCACCTTTGTCACCAGTCGCACCTTTATCTCCAGTTTGACCTTTATCTCCGGTTGCGCCTTTGTCGCCGGTTTGACCTTTATCACCTTTCGCTCCGGTATCACCTGTTGCACCTTTAGCTCCAGTGTCACCTGTTGCACCTTTAGCACCAGTGTCACCTGTTGCACCTTTAGCACCAGTGTCACCTGTTGCGCCTTTGGCTCCAGTGTCACCAGTTGCACCTTTCGCTCCAGTATCGCCGGTTGCGCCTTTCGCTCCGGTATCGCCTGTCGCGCCTTTCGCTCCGGTATCACCGGTTGCGCCTTTCGCTCCGGTATCGCCTGTCGCGCCTTTCGCGCCAGTATCTCCGGTTGCACCTTTGGCTCCAGTGTCACCGGTTGCGCCTTTCGCTCCGGTATCGCCTGTCGCGCCTTTCGCGCCAGTATCTCCGGTTGCGCCTTTAGCACCAGTATCGCCGGTTGCGCCTTTCTCTCCAGTATCACCTGTTGCACCTTTGGCTCCAGTGTCACCGGTTGCGCCTTTCGCTCCGGTATCACCTGTTGCACCTTTAGCACCAGTGTCACCTGTTGCACCTTTAGCACCAGTGTCACCTGTTGCACCTTTCGCTCCGGTATCACCTGTTGCACCTTTGGCACCAGTATCACCTGTCGCACCTTTGGCTCCAGTGTCACCGGTTGCGCCTTTATCACCGGTTGCGCCTTTGTCGCCCGTTAGACCTTTATCCCCTTGCGGACCTTTATCCCCAGTAGGGCCTTTAAGACCGGGTACGACATTTTGTTCGATGTCTTGTTTTAAGCCGTCGATGGCTTGTTTTAGTTGCCATACATTGACGGCGTCGGTGTCCGCTGACCCTGCGGCGAGGTTGGTAATTTGACGTAATCCATCTGAGCTACCCACAGACACAGTACCCACGGTGTCATAGTTTGTGGCGATTTCTCTGCCACCACCAATTGGTGCTTTATAAGAACCGCCTGTTGTCGCACCGCGTGTGGTTGTTGATCCTGCGCCTAATGCCACGCTATTGGCGTGAGATGCAATTGCACCTAAGCCAATGGCGATTGCTTTCGTGGCATCTTGCGTTGTGCTTGCATTTTTACCGAATGCAATAGAATCCACACCTTTTGCACCGAGATTATCGGCATTATTACCGTCCGTTGAGTTAATGCTTAAATAATGCAATGTGGCTGCTTTTAATTGTGCATAATTTACTGCATCGCTGTCCTCAACCCCCGCTGCAATATTGCTCAACCGTGTTGGTGAACTGGTTGTGCCATCTGGGTTAATTGCCACCACCAAAATGTCTGATGCAGGAACCAGATCGCCCTGTCCATTTGGTTCGGTATAGAACTTACCATTATATTGATACACTGGCGTGCCATCAGATTTTTGGTATTTAAATAGGGTTTTCGCGGTAATCGTTACTTTCGATTTACCTTCAGTCGCGTTGTCTTCCACTTTCACTTCAGTGGTTTGATCATCGCCTGAAACGAAATCGACACGCTCGCCCGCTGCCACTTTGCCAACTTCTGCTTGAGCTGGATCGTTGCCGATCGCCCAACCTTCCGCTACGGCTTTCAACTGCGCCACGTTCACAGCATCAGTATCATTTGTACCTGCTGCTACGCCGGTGATTTGGCGGAGGATACCTTTTGAAATATCACCGACACTCACCGCTCCCGCTGTTGCGATAAAGGCTTTATCATCTGTTCCTTGCGTATTTTTCAATGCAGTAAGCGCTTCTTGCACCAATTGTCGCTTAGTTTTAGCTGGATTGTTAATAGTTGGCGAATCAAGATGCTTATATTGCTCTGTTGCCAATTTGGTTAATGCATCATCAAGGCTATCACTCTCGATTAATAATTGTTGCAATGCCGATTTAGCTAAATTCTCATTGTGATATCGACTATTTTCAGCATTGATGGCTTTGAATGCTTCTTCTACTGCATTAACAGAAGAATCTAATGCTGGCAATGCTTCTGGTCGATAACCAACTGAACCACCTGCAACATTCGCAACAGATCCTGCACCTAGGGCAACAGCACCATCTTCTGGCACAAAGGTATATGAACCTAATGCCGTACCACCAACAACAGATTTCCATCCTTCAAAATTCGAGTAGTCTCCTACGTTAAGATATTCACGAGAACGACTAATGTATGCATTTGAACCTAATAAATTATTATTATGTCCTACTACCGTTTGATTAGATCCTAATGCGGAGTTATAGCTCCCCATCATCAAGCTGTTAGCACCTAATTGAATCAAATCATGACCAGTAGCTATACTTGCAACTGATGTACTTGAAGGATTTCCCCCTGCTCCTAAAACAATATTGTTAGAACCTTGGGTATATGCTGAACCAATAGCTGTTAGGTTCTTACCATAGGCAGTTCCGCCGATAGCTGTAACATTATCGCCTCTCACTTCTGCATTAATAGCATTTGCATTACTACCAATCACTCTTGCATTAATACCGACACTATTAGCACCAGCAACTGCTGCATTTACACTCGTACTATTTGTAGATGAAGTCGGCAATGTAACAAATTTATCTTCACTTTCACCTAAACCAACTTTTCCATCAAAAACAGATGTATAGGCGTTTATTCCTGAAGTGGTCTGTGAAAGCCTTTCTTTGAGAGTATTTAATTCATCCGTTGAAGCAATACCTTTAGCATTCAAAGCCAAGAACATATCAGTTCGAGTATCAACCAATGCCCCCGTTTCATTATTGATAGACACTGAGCCAGCAGCATCAACAACGGTTTTACCAATAGCAATGGAATTATCTGCGGTAGCACCATCATTATTGTAGTTACGTCCTTGTGTAGCTGCATCATTCACACTCACATAGTGCGTCTGCGCCGCTTTCAACTGCGCCACGTTCACGGCATCGGTGTCGTTTGTTCCTGCTGCTACGCCGGTGATTTGGCGTAAAATACCGCGAGAAACGTCGCCGATACTCACCGCACTTAGAGTGGAAACAAAGGCGTTGGTGTCTTTGATGTCTTTTAATTTGTTAAGTGCCGCTTTTACTTTAGCGATATCACCCATGATACGCTCACTATCCGCTGCGGTAATGGCGTCATCAAGCGTGGTATTTGCTAACAATAGTTTTTCAAAGATTTTACGTTCTTCCACAGTTAAATCTTTGATTTCTGTTGGTACAGTATAGGTATTTCCTCCTAATGGGTCATAGCCAACTACATTCGCTTCTGTCATTGCTGCTGATCCCGCACCTAACGCCACACCACTAGGTGTCATCACACTTGTACGATTACCAAGTGCGGTGGAATTTGTGAGATTTTTTGCAATAGTAACGTTGTTACCTAACACAAAGGTGCCATCAGCGTTTGTGCCAATAGTGTTATTATTCCCCACTGCACCGGCGTTTTCTGCAGACACTTCATTGTCCGTTCCAATGACGATGGCGTTATTGGCAAAGGCTTTTGCGCCTGAACCAATGGCAATAGCATTTTGCACGGCATCTTCCATTCCCAAGTTCGTGAAATTCGGTGGGAATTGGTTGAGTTTCTTTGTAGCCCGTTCGGTGAGTGCCATTGCGCCATCGCCGATAACGGTATTACCACTCCCCACTGAGACGGCTTTGTTTCCTAATACGTTATTATGTTTTCCAAGCACGCCACTGAATACACCAATAGAGTTATTGTAAGAACCCTGCAGGAATCCTACCGCACCTATCCGGTTAGAAAGCTGTGCATTAACTTGGTTATATCCACCCAAACTGGTCACCATATTGCCATAAATTTCCGAATAGGTACCGATACCAATGGCTGAGTTACCAAATACCATATAGCCACCAATATTAATCGCACGATCGCCATAGGCTTTTAAACCTGCTTCTGTACCGATTGCGATCGCTTGATTGCCCATCGTCTCGCCTGAACCAATGGAAATAGCTCCCGCGGAATTAAAACGGGATTGAGGGACATTAAACATATCGCTATATGCGATTTCTCCGCGCGAATCTAAGTCAAAGAGGAAAGCTTTCTGTTCCGGTGTGGCTTGGTGAGTATCATCCTCCCTTAATATGTAATATTTCTCCACATCGGATAATGCTTTGGCAATTTCTGTGCGTTCTTTCAAGTCGCCCGTAGTCGTAGTGCCTGCTTTGGCACGGTGACCGATGGCGAGAGATTCCGCCTCCATCGCAACGCTTTCCACACCTAAGGCAATGGCATTCTCGCCTTTCGCGCCGTCATTTCTCCAGTTTTCGTAAATATTATTATCACGAGTCTTCACGCTGAAATAGTGGGTTTCGGCGGCTTTTAATTGGGCGACGTTGACGGCGTCGCTGTCGTCCATCCCCGCTGCCACGCCTTTAATTTGACGATAGATGCCATTGCTCGGATCACCCACAGACACGGCGGCACGGGTGGCTAAGGTGTCAAACAGGTTTCTGTTTGGATCTTTGGAATCAACCGGCGTATTTAATGCATTGACGAGGTAGTTTAATTTTTCGCGTAAATTAAACAGTTTTTTCTCTTTGACGTCATCGCTATCACTTGCTCCTAGCCCATTTGTATCGGCTAATGCCACAAGGCGATCCACTTCTTTGGCACGTTCCTCTGCGTTTTTTTCACGCAATGCAAGGGCAAGATCCACTTCGTTGGTGAAAGTTTTGCTTGGTTCACTACTGTCACTGATTTTTTCCAGATCTTCCGTGCTGAAATGCCAGTTACGCAACACGCTTGAGACTGGATATGTTAGATCTTTTTGTTCAGGGCCAAGGTGTGAGAAATAACCAATTTGTTTATCCGCGCCCGCTTTGGATTCATAACCTAAGGCGACGCCACCATCAACAATCACCGAAGCTTTATTACCAAGTGCGGTGGAATTATTGACAATAATTGGATCGCCGCCCGCTGGGTTGGCACGGTGGTTGATGATCTCAGAACCAATCAACACGTTGTTTTTGCCACTGGTGGTGGTTTTTGCCCCGACGATGACCGAGCCATCGGTGCCTTCCTTGGCACTGGATCCTGCACCAAGGACGATAGTGTTTAGCCCTTTCGCACCGTCGTTGTTGTAGTTAAATTCTTTTGGATCGACGCCATCATCATTGATGCTGATGTAGTGCAGATTGCTGGCTTTTATCGCTTGATTTAACTGCGACACATTCACCGCATCATTCGGGTTGATGCCCGGTGCGATGTTGGTTAAACGAACAGGGGTTGT
The DNA here is from genome assembly GCF_026226765.1 of Avibacterium sp. 21-599. NCBI lineage: Bacteria > Pseudomonadati > Pseudomonadota > Gammaproteobacteria > Pasteurellales > Pasteurellaceae > Avibacterium > Avibacterium sp. 21-599. The sequence goes on along the minus strand of NZ_JAKKOB010000002.1, from coordinate 216,355 downwards.
GGTGTTGCCCTCTGGGGAAACAAAGGAAATTGCCACATCGTTATTGGTGACCACTTCACCTGCACCGTTTGGTTGAGTATAGAACTTGCCATCGGTATGTTGATAAATTGGCGAACCGTCCACTTTGGTGTAGCGTGTTTGGGTTTTCGCGGTAATTGTTACTTTCGATTTCCCTTCAGCTGCGTTGTCTTCCACGTTTACTTCGGTGGTTTGCGCATCGCCTGAAACGAAATCGACACGCTCACCCGCTGCCACTTTGCCCACTTCTGTTGCCGTTTGCGCGGGATCGTTGCCGATTACCCAGCCTGCTGCGACGGCTTTCAGTTGTGCAACGTTCACGGCATCGGTGTCGTTTGTCCCTGCGGCAACGCCGGTGATTTGGCGAAGGATGCCCGCTGCGGCGTTACCCACGGCAACCGCGCCGTAGCCTTCGGTGCTAACCATTCCGCCTTGGGATTTGACGTGTTCAAGGCGAGCCTGTTTGACTTGCGTCGCGTATTCTTCTTGCGCCTTGGCATAATCTGCTTGCGCTTGGGCTAAGGCATCCGCATTTTGTTTTTCAATCGGTGGGTTAGTTTCGGTTTTGGCGATGTAGGCGTCAATAACGGCTTCAAATTTCGCTACGGTATTAATACTTGGATCGATGCTTTCAAACCAACGAGCAACGTCTTCATCATACGTTGGGCGATTAGGATTATGCAAGTCCTGTTTCACTTCTTGCGGGGTTTCGCGGCTGAACACATCTTCGATCAGCTCTTTTTTCGCCGCCTCTGTGAGGTTATCAAAAGCACTGGTATCTACCAGCGGGGTTGCCGTTGGTGCGACAAACACTGGCGCAGCAGGTGGGGTGAACGCGTGGTAATTGCCGGTGTTGAGCGGATCGTAACCCACGACACCACCTGCGGTGGTGGAATGAGATTGCGCCCCTAATGCCACGCCACCTGTTTGGGTCACATTGGTCTGATTACCAAGTGCGGTGGAATTTTCGAGATTTTCTGCAATATTAACGTTATTACCTAGTACAAAGGTGCCGTCGGCATTTTCGCCAATGGTATTGTTGTTCCCCACGGAATAGGAGTTAGCGGCGTTGATGATCGACGGATCGCCAATGGCGCCAGAATTTTCACCACGTACGATATTGCCCACGCCAATCGCTAAGCTGTTTTTCGCTAAGGCTTGCGAGCCTTTCCCCATCGCAATGGCATAACGCCCAACGGCATTGGTGTCATCCCCTAATGCAATGGCACTTTCGCCGTATCTTGCTTCGACATTCTTCTTGATGACTTCTTTGAACGCCTGTCGTGCTTCTTCAATTTTGCTATCATGTTCCGCTTTTGCTTTTTTATACTCCTCACCAGTGAGGATGTTTCTATCTCTCCACCAAGTCGTTTCATATAAGTAAGCGATTTTATCTTGTAGCTCTTTAGGAAGATCGGCAAAGCCCTGCCCGGTTTTGCTATTGCGCCCAATGGCAATGCCGTGTTCGCCTTCCGATTTGGCATTTTCCCCCATTGCAATGGTGCTGACATTCAGGGTTTGGCTATTCATCCCAATAGCAATATTATTGGTTTCAATATCTGATAATTTGATACCAAATTCGTTATAAAATCCCAACATATATGGTTGTGGACCTCCTATGCCTCCTTCTACATTAAGAATTCCATCATAGGCCTCAACCCACAGTTGATGCTTAAATTTCTCTGTATCCACTTCCGAGAGATTAGCTCGCTCTGCAATAGTGTTCTGCCAACGATGCAAATAGAAGTCTTTATTCAGGTCGTTTCTATTTAACCTCAATGTGGAATTTCCAACTCCAGAAAAACGCCCAATGGAAATATTGCCTGAGCCGAAATTTTCTGCCCCCGCTGCATAACCTAAACTCACGGCATCAAAAGTGTGTGTGCCTGAATTCGTCAATGCGCCTATACCAACATTATTTTTATTTGACTCTATCCCATAGTCCCTGCTGAGCAAGTCTGCAATAGTACCACTGCCACCTCCTGAAAGTAAGCCTAATGAGATATTGCTACTTCCCGCCTTATCAAGGCGATTATCATACTCATCTAGAGTATAAGGTAGCGTTCCACCAAGCTGATTACCCGGAGTCGCATTAATGCTAATCCCGCCATAGCCATTATCAACGCTTGGCCCGATCACCACACTATAATCTGCGAGAGCACCATTATTATTGTAGTTTCCTTTATTTACATAACGTCTATTTTCTGGCACTGAAATAGAAAAATAATGGGTTCTGGCGGTATCAAGCTGGGCGACATTCACGGCATCGGTTGGTGCAGTTCCGGCTGCTACGCCGGTGATTTGGCGTAAGATATTCTTTTCTACATTGCCCACACTCACTGCTCCCGCAGTAGAGGTGAAAGCTTGTTGTCGGCGAACAGCGGCATTGTGATAGGCTTCTTTCATCGCATTCACTACCGCGTCTTTATCTTTAGCATTACCGCTTAGAGGATAGCTAAGTTCATTCGCCATTAAACCTAAATCTAGCCCCGCTACACCAGCATTGTTTTTCATCCAAGCATCAAAGAATTCTTTATCCTTCCCTGATAAACGCTCATAAGCCGCTGTGGACAGGCGATTTGCCTTGGCGTCTTCCTGTATTTGCTGTGTTTCTTCTCTGGTAAAAGGGTACGGCACATAGTTGTTTAGGGGAATAGGTGTGATAATTGGATCATCACTATCATCTCGCTTAAAATCCGGTCTATTCTTACTCAAATAACCCGCCGTGCCTTTCGCACGATCCGCCAGTGCATTTGCCCCTAATGCCACGCCCCCTGCTTGGGTCACACTGGTTTGATTACCCAGTGCGGTGGAATTTGCGAGATTATTTGCGATCTTAACGTCGTTACCTAACACAAAGGTGCCGTCGGAATTGTCGCCGATGCTATTGTTGTTCCCCACGGAATAGGAGTTGGCGGCGTCGATAATCGACGGATCGCCAATGGCGCCGGAATTTTTGCCATTGACGATGTTGCCAGTTCCAATAGAAATGGTGTTTACATTGTTGGCTTGTGCATTATGCCCAATGGCAATGGCGGCGGTGGCCTCTTCCTTGGTTTTAGCACCAACGCCTAATGCGATGGATTTATCGCCTTTTGCTCCATCGCCGGCAAAATTTTCACCGGGTTGTTCGTTGTCTTTCACGCTAAGATAAGAGGAAGCAGAGGCAACCGCTGCTTTTAATTGGGCGAGATTGACGGCATCAGTATCCTCTGTCCCCGCCGCTAAGCCGGTAATTTGGCGTAATAAGCCTTTTGTGCTGTCCCCTACGCTGGCGGCACTTAATATGGCATCAAAACGTTTTCCTTTTCGTATCTCATCAATGGCTTGAAGCGCGGTTTTTAATTTTTCTTTTTGTTCCGCGTTAAGTTGTGAGAAACCGAATTCTTTGGAATCAATGTTACTTATCGCCTCTTCCAAAGAGCCGATGTTATCGAGGTAATCTTGTATAATGGTGTCAAAAAGCGCTTTTTCTTCTTCACCCAGTGCGGCAACTTCTGGCAAAACAAGGGCTTGTTTATTTGCATTGGCATAGGCGCCAAGTGCCACACCACCCTCTGCACCAACGCTGGTTTGATTGCCCACGGCGGTCACGTTATTCACGGAAATCGGATTGACATTATTCCCGACAATCACACTGCCTTGTGTTCCTAGCGTAGTTTCTTTGGTGGCTTCGTTGCCGATGATGACAGAATTTTGCTCCGCGCCGGTAATTTCCACACCGCCCACGCTGTCAGCATAGGCTGAGGAAGAAATGGCGCTAGAGACGGCTAAGAAAGCGAGGGAATACTTCCACGACGTTTTCGGGGGGGGGGGGGTAGATGCGTGGTTAAGCGATACTAACGTTTGCTTGGTTAGATCAATGTGTTGGTCTGACTGTGATTTGCTTTTGCCGTGTGCTTTGGTTAATTCCGACACCACGACAAAGGCTTGCTGCACAGCACTCCAGATAACTTTATAGATTTTGTTCATAATTTGACTCTCTTAATGTTAAAAATGCGTGTTCCACGCTATCGCGCTAAACTGTTTCCTAGTTAAAACGACAAATATCGTAGGCAAAAATGATCTTGGCAATTTTAAAGCAAATGTATAAAAAAGCAACTGATTAATTTTAATGGGGCTGTCCTAGATAACGACTAAAAACTCTATTTAGGTTAGAATGAACCAATGAGAAAAAGTCGTCTAAGTCAGCATAAACAAAATAAACTCATTGAGTTATTTGTCGCAGGGATTACAGCAAGGACTGCTGCGGAGTTGGTCAATGTAAACAAAACAACAGCAGCATACTACTTTCATCGTTTACGCCTGCTCATCTATCAAAATAGCCTACACTTAGAAATGTTTTAAGGTGAAATTGAAGCCGATGAAAGTTATTTTGGTGGTGCCCGCAAAGGTAAACGTGGTCGTGGCGCGGCAGGGAAAATCGCAGTATTCGGGCTCCTTAAACGCAATGGCAAGGTTTATACCGTTGCGGTTCCGAATACTCAATCAGCCACCTTGTTACCTATTATTCGAGAGAAAGTAAAGCCTGATAGTATTGTTTACACCGATACTTATCGTAGTTATGATGTGCTTGATGTGAGTGAATTTAGCCATTTTCGTATCAACCACAGCACACATTTTGCTGAAAATCATAACCATATTAATGGAATTGAGAATTTTTGGAGCCAAGCAAAACGCCATTTACGCAAATTTAATGGTATTCCTAAAGCCCATTTTGAGCTTTATTTAAAGGAATGCGAATGGCGTTTTAATTACAGTGACATAAAAACTCAAATTTCCATTTTAAAACAACTGGTTAAAGGGAGTTTAGTCTAGTTATCTAGGACAGCCCCATTTTAATTATTAAAAAAATAAGGTGAATGTGGATAACTTGCATTTTACCCACACATTTCTCCCTTTAAACGCCCTAAAATTGGGCAAGGTTTCCCCTTTATTGGGGAAAAGAAATGCTGAGGGTTATTTGTCAATAAATAGGGGGGAGGTTGTGGATAAGTTGGAGATCATCACAATCACATCACTTGCTGAATCTCCTTGAGAATCAACCTGTTGATGTGAGTGATGCTTATTATAAAATGGCAAAGAAAATGTTATTACAATTAGAAAAGAGAAGGTTGGTTGTTTGTGGTGGATTTCATTGGCGATAAAAATTCTTAATCTAATTTGATGTATAAAATAACACAAAAATTTGTTGCTGATTTTAAATGGAGAGAATAAAATTAGTTAGAAATCAGGTATCATTAATATTTAATAATTTATTTGGAGTAGCTTAGATTATTTGTAGGCTATTTTTGTTTTTTCTTAAATACATCTAATTAACATGACAGAACAACATTTAATAACAGAACAAGAATACAAAAACGCAGTAAAAGCTGAAGGCAGAATTGAAATTTTACTTGAACTAATTGATAATTATTACCAAGAGGAAATATCTACTTTTGAACAATTAAGTTCTGATAGTAATGATAGTATTGCTGTCTTTGTTGGGGGTGGTAGTTGTTCTGGAAAAAGTACTATTCGCAGAGATCTTATAGAATCATTTGACAATGCTCTTATTGTGGTTGATAGCGATCATTTAAAGGAAATTATCCCAGAATATAATGAGCTATTTCTTAGTTATGGATTTAAAACAGCTTCTATTGTTCATAATGAAAGCTCACATATGGCGAAGTTATTAACCGATAAAATTATCAAAGAGTGTAATAATTTTCTCTATGATGGAACACTAAAAAATACTGAAAAATATGAGATATTATTTTCTTTACTAAGAAAACATCATTATAAAATATCTTTACATATTGTTGATTGTGATATTGAACTAGCTATTCGACGAAACAAAGCAAGGGCATTAAAAGAGTCCAGAGTAGTCCCCGATAAGATTATTAGAGAATCACATCAAAAGATAGCTAATTCATTCTTGGTATTAAAAAATTTGGTTGATGAGTGGGTGTTATATAACACAAATGGAGAGGCACCTATTATCATTGCAGCATCTGGCACAAAAATAAAAGAGGAATCTTTATATCAAGCTTTTTTGGCAAAAGGGAAAAATGTTGAGGAGTAAATATTATGGAGAAAAAGTTATCCACCAGAGAAAAAATAGCTCTGCGGCTTTCTCAAAATAGGTCCTTTTATGTTGAGAAAACTAAAGAAAGTAATAAAGCGTATGAGCAATATTTATCTTCGGATAAAAAACAAGAAATAGATAAATTTATTTATCAAAAAATAAAGAGCTGTATTAGATAAGCATCAAAAGTCATTTGATCGTTTAATCGACAGTACGGCACAGATGGTTGCTATTGAAAAAGGTGAAATACAACCTCACCTAATTCGGTAACCCAATTTCGTATTTCTGATGTCAAAAAATTTGTACTCACCTATTTAACATAAAGGTGCTCGCCGATCTATCAGAGATAAGCCCTACATTAGTATAATATTGAGAAACAGTTCGCCACACGCCGAATCAAATAGTCCAGCGTTAAATTATTGCCTTCCTTTGAAAAAGAGAGCATACATTTTAGAAACATTAAGCGCGGTCTAATTTACATTAAAATCGGTGAAAAAATTACCGCACTTTAGTTTAGCTTTGTTTTTCTTCTTCAAAATACTGGAGTAGTTGTAACGTTGTTTTGTAGAGATTTTCTAGTGCTGATAATTTAATCAAATGCGTGTATTTGAGCGGCAGCGGTACGTTGATGAGTGGGTAAATTCTGGCAATTTTGATGCGTGTGTGTTGCTGTATTTTTTTATCTGTTCGATAAGTAAAGGCGGTATGACGCAGGGTGTCGAGGCTTTGTGCGTGTTGTAAATTATAATTGCTTGCTTCTTCCCAAAATAGATCTTGGCTGCGTTTATCTATGCGGTTAAAACGTGCCATTGTGAGACTGCCAACCAATAATTTCGATAACATTTGTTCACTGGAACGCACGGGATAATGTGCCAGTGTTAAGTGCGGTTCTGATTTTATGATGATGTTAGGCTCTTGTTGGTAGCTTGTTCTAAAGCGTTCAAGGTATGGGGGAAGAAACAGCAAGGTTGGAAAGCTGTTATCACGGGTGAACTGTTCGATAAATTGGTAATGGACTTTGTGACTTCCTGAACTGATAAAACCCGTTTTTGCAATCTCTGCGGGGATGATCACTTTTCCCATTACAAAGGTTTCATAACGCACTTCATTAAAACGTGCCAAAAAATCGGCTGTTGGTGTCGTTTGATTTGGCAAAAAAGTTTCCCACAAATAGGTGCCGACATAGCCTTGGGGGATCTGTTGTAAGCATTGTTCAAAATAATGTCGGTGGGGCGAATTGATAAATTCATCAGCATCGAGTGGGAGGACATAATCAATACTTGGATCTTGCTTGATGCAGTGTTTCATTAAATCATTGATGATTAAACTTTGTCGATGCTCAATAACGGGATGATGATAAATAAATATGGGCAAGCCTTCTTGCTTAAGTAATTCAAGAATGAGACGGGTGTTATCTGTACTGTTATGATCAAGGATGTGCATTTCATCAACAAAACGAAGGTTGTAGCGAATAAATGATTCGATAATATCTACTTCATTTTTTACCATTGATATACTGATAATTTTGCTCATATTTTTCGAGATTGTCCTTTGTTATTCTGTAAAGAAAATGGCGCTGAGTTTTATTATCCTTTGATAGGATGATAGCCATCTCCAATGAATGCACGATGTTTATAGGCTTAGCGTAAACCTAAAATGCAATCCATTTCATTCATTACGTCTTCATTTGAATAAATTTCGATTTCGCCAGATAACACTTTTTGAATGAAATGCTGTGCTTGTATTTGTGTTGTATCTAAAAACAAGGTCTTTTCTTCATTGCATTTTTCTGTTTCTGTGTTTTGTTCCTTTTGCATATCGTTTATTCTCTGTTATAGATAAGTGAGATGAGCGTGCAATATCCTATCATTTTTACCCTTAAAATAAACAAAAAGTGATACTGAGCTGAGGTGCTAAAATCAGGCGATAAGTAATCAAAAAACAAAAGGGCATCTTTCGATGCCCTCTTTCGCTTTCTGATAGTTTTCTAGTGTTACCTAGCAATAATCATTATTTGATGATTTTCGCTACAACACCCGCACCTACTGTACGGCCACCTTCACGGATCGCAAAGCGTAAACCTTGATCCATCGCGATTGGGTGAATTAAGCTTACTGTCATTTTGATGTTATCGCCCGGCATTACCATTTCTACACCTTCTGGTAACTCGATTGTTCCTGTTACGTCAGTGGTACGGAAATAGAATTGTGGGCGGTAACCTTTGAAGAATGGGGTATGACGTCCACCTTCTTCTTTTGATAATACGTAAACTTCTGATTCAAAGTCGGTATGTGGTGTGATTGAACCCGGTTTCGCTAATACTTGACCACGTTCGATTTCTTCACGTTTTGTACCACGTAATAATGCACCGATGTTTTCACCTGCACGACCTTCGTCAAGTAATTTACGGAACATTTCTACACCTGTTACAGTTGTTTTCGCTGTTTCTTTGATACCAACGATTTCTACTTCATCACCTGTGCGGATGATACCACGCTCTACACGACCTGTTACTACAGTACCACGACCTGAGATTGAGAATACGTCTTCGATTGGTAATAAGAACGGTTGGTCAATCGCACGCTCTGGCTCTGGGATGTAAGTATCTAGGTGGTTTGCTAACTCAAGGATTTTTTCTTCCCATTGTGCATCGCCTTCTAACGCTTTTAACGCTGAACCACGTACGATTGGGGTATCATCACCCGGGAAGTCATATTGAGAAAGAAGTTCACGCACTTCCATTTCAACTAATTCTAATAATTCTTCATCATCTACCATATCGCATTTGTTTAAGAATACGATGATGTATGGTACACCTACTTGGCGACCTAATAAGATGTGTTCACGAGTTTGTGGCATTGGACCATCTGTTGCTGCTACTACTAAGATTGCACCGTCCATTTGCGCTGCACCAGTAATCATATTTTTCACATAGTCCGCGTGTCCCGGGCAGTCAACGTGTGCGTAGTGACGAGTTGGGGTATCGTATTCAACGTGTGAGGTGTTGATGGTGATACCACGTGCTTTTTCTTCTGGCGCGTTATCAATTTGGTCAAATGCGCGTGCCGCACCACCGTAGTGTTTTGCTAATACGGTTGTGATCGCTGCTGTTAAAGTTGTTTTACCATGGTCAACGTGGCCGATTGTACCCACGTTTACGTGCGGTTTTGTACGTTCAAATTTTTCTTTAGACATTAAGAGTCCCTCTAGATAAACACGGTTATCGATGGTTCAAAATACCACATTAACCAATTGAATAAGTTTAAGCTATTAATAAGAGAAAGGTGAAATTAAGGCTGGTGCTGATAGGCGGATTTGAACCGCCGACCTCACCCTTACCAAGGGTGCGCTCTACCAACTGAGCTATATCAGCGCTTTGGAGCGGGCAGCGGGAATCGAACCCGCATCATCAGCTTGGAAGGCTGAGGTAATAGCCATTATACGATGCCCGCAGTCCTAAATTCATCTGTCCCATCAGAATTCATCTAAAAAATGGTGGAGGGAGAAGGATTCGAACCTTCGAAGGCTGAGCCGGCAGATTTACAGTCTGCTCCCTTTGGCCGCTCGGGAATCCCTCCGCACTAAATGAATGAACTTGGCTACGCTTGGTTATGGTGCCGACTACCGGAATCGAACTGGTGACCTACTGATTACAAGTCAGTTGCTCTACCTACTGAGCTAAGTCGGCGTCGTAAGCAAGTGAGGCGTATTATAGGGAAATTTTTATTGCTGACAAGCGTTTTTTTGAAAAAAAATTAATTTTTTTTATTGTTCGGCTATTTCTCACTCAAAATGCACAAAATTTATAAAAAAAGTGCCAATTTATTCTAAATTTTACTAATCAGAAGCCAATTTATAGGGTATATTTCTATTCATCATTCTATAAATTATGAAGACAACATTGTGGCCTTTTCTGATTCAACGTTATTAAATGAGCAATTAACGCCTTTTCTTTCTTTTGATCGCCAGCAATGGGCAGAATTACGCAAATCCGTTCCATTAAAACTGACCGAGCAAGATCTTAAGCCTTTGTTAGGTTTCAATGAGGATCTTTCATTAAATGAAGTAAGTACCATTTATCTGCCTTTGGCACGTTTAATTAATTACTATATTGAAGAAAATTTACGCCGCCAAACCGTATTAAAACGATTTTTAGCTGGTGATACCCCAAAAGTACCTTATATTATTAGCATTGCAGGCAGTGTCGCGGTGGGGAAAAGCACTTCAGCACGCATTTTGCAATCGCTCCTATCAAACTGGCCGCAAGTGCGTAATGTGGATCTTATCACCACCGACGGCTTTCTTTATCCCTTAGAAAAACTTAAAAAAGACAATCTGTTACAAAAGAAAGGCTTTCCTGTTTCTTATGACACCCAACGCCTAATCCATTTTTTGGCAGAAATAAAATCAGGTAAACGCAATGTAAGCGCACCGATTTATTCTCACTTAACTTACGACATTGTACCTGACCAATTTGATTATGTGGATCAACCTGACATTCTTATTTTGGAAGGATTAAATGTGCTACAACGTGGCAATAGCAATACAAATCAAGTTTTTGTTTCTGATTTTGTGGATTTTTCTATTTTTGTTGATGCCGAAGAACACTTATTAAAAGAATGGTACATTCGCCGTTTTCTCAAATTCCGCCAAAGTGCATTTAATAATCCTCATTCTTACTTTAAGCACTATGCCAGCCTTTCCGAACAAGAAGCCATTGCCACCGCGAGTAAAATTTGGGAGGAAATCAACGGCAAAAACCTCCGAGAGAATATTTTACCGACCCGAGAACGGGCTAATTTAATTTTGACCAAAGGCGCCAATCACGCGGTGGAAAAGATTAAATTGAAAAGATAGATATGAAAAATCGTTGTTAAGTTTGATTAACAACGATTTTTTATTATATCAATCGGCTCCTGTTTAATGGAATATCGCGACCACTTCCACAAAAAGCTTCAGTAAACTCGCATTAAGAATATCAATAAAAAATGCCCCCACCATTGGCACAATCAAAAAAGCTTTGTGAGAAGGTCCGTAGTGAGACGTTACCGCCTGCATATTCGCAACAGCAGTTGGCGTTGCCCCTAAACCAAAGCCACAATGCCCCGCACTCAATACCACAGCATCATAATCTTTCCCCATCACTCTGAAAGTAACAAGAATAGCATATAACGCCATTACTGCCACTTGAATGAGCAAGATCACTAAAATTGGCAATGCTAAGCCGACTAATTCCCACAATTTGAGCGACATCAATGCAATGGCTAAAAAAATCGAAAGTCCGACACTTCCCAAAATATCAATGGCCTCTTCCGCTACTTTAAATTTAAACAGATGAGATAAAGAATTACGCACAATCACCCCAGTAAACAAACACCATACAAAGGTTGGAAGTTGGAATGCGGTGCCTTTCGCCAATAAATCTAATTGTTGCCCAATAAACAAACAAATCGATAACATCGTAATTGTTTCAATAATTGAACGCGTATTGACTTTACGGCGATACACGGGTTTTTCAAACGCCTCTTCCACATCATCTAAATTTTCATCTTCAGGAATTTCTTTGCGGTGTAAACGCTTAAGTAAAAAGCTCGCCACCGGCCCGCCGATAACCCCACCAAAAATCAAACCGAAAGTTGCACAAGCCATTGCTAATTCTGTCGCACTTTGAATACCAAAACGTGCTGCCAACGCATCGGCCCAAGCCGCCCCCGTACCGTGTCCTCCGGTTAAGGTCACGGAACTGGCTAACAAGCCATAAGCGGGATCTAAGCCTAATGCCATTGCACTGAAAATGCCTACCGTGTTTTGTAATGCAATTAATCCCGCTGCAACAAAAAGGAACATTACTAACGGCATTCCGCCTTTGATTAAACGAGAAAAATTCGCACTCAAACCGATAGAAGTAAAGAAAGTTAGCATCATTGTACGTTGTAAATCCGTATCAAAACTGAAACTTAATCCCCAGAATTGATGAACGCCTGTTAAAACGATTGCAACTACAAAACCGCCTACAACCGGCTCAGGAATATTATAGTGATTCAATAAACGAACACGTTTGACTAAAAAATACCCCAACAATAAAACTAAACAGGCTAACGCCAATGTTTCATAAGTATCAAAAACCATATCCTTCTCTTTTTTATTTCTTCATCTCCTACTCCTTTAGGAGTAAAAGCATACCCTATGGAAAATCAAAGTGAGTTAATATAGCAAAAAAACCTTTATTAATGTAGGCTCACTGCGTTATTTGCCTGTTTTTCTCATTTCATATTGTTGCCGCAAATTGAATTTTACTCCCTGTAATCGTTCTCACAAATTTTCTTTTTCATCCGCACTTTTCGCAAAAATTCGCGTATATTTTGTACATTGATAACAACCTTCTTAAAGCGGATGTTGAAGATTATCCCAATGATTATCAATGGCAACGAGTACAGCGTTTAGGCAGCAGTCAAAATGCCATTCGATTTGCTTTAAAAAGGTTAGGGATAACACGTAAAAAAAGACGGTAACCCATCCTCAAGAAAGTGCTGAGAAACGTGCCTCTTTTGTTAATAAATTTGAATTATTTGAAAAAATGGAAGAAAGATCATTCAGTTAGATCAAAGTGGTTTCAAAATGCAGGACAATAGACCATATGGCTACACTTAAAGAGTGTCAGCCTTGACTGAGTCACGAAAACTAACAACGTAAACATCAGAGTAATGCCATTGAAGCAGTGCTCAATCAACAGCTTTTTGCTGTAGGCTTTATGATTGTGGTATCAATAATGATGTTTTTCATCACTGGTCAAACAGCGATTGCTTCCGCAACTTCGCGGTACTAAAGTCATTGCGATGGATAACGGGATTTGCGACCAGTCAGGCACGCCTGGGATTTTCTAAGCCATCTATGCGATGGATAACGGATAACGGGCGTGGTGTAGATGGTGGACGTGTTTCTAAGCCATCTATGCGATGGATAACAAAAACCTCTTTTTTATATTTATTTTGATATTTTTCTAAGCCATCTATGCGATGGATAACGTGCGGCAATGCTTGCAAGTCGTAATCAATAATTTCTAAGCCATCTACGCGATGGATAACGCGACAAGTGAGGCGATTACTATTAGCAAGTTATTTCTAAGCCATCTACGCGATGGATAACCAAGCCGAACGTGACCAATTGCTAGCGAGTATTTTCTAAGCCATCTACGCGATGGATAACTAAAAAAGGGATTTGAATAAATGGCATTAATTTTTCTAAGCCATCTACGCGATGGATAACATCGCCCTTGGTGCTGGCTTTCACTCCGCAGTTTTCTAAGCCATCTACGCGATGGATAACCCTGTAATCGTACCGGCTTTTATTTCGTTACTTTTCTAAGCCATCTACGCGATGGATAACGCTCTCGACCATTTTCGTAAGCACGAATAAAATTTCTAAGCCATCTACGCGATGGATAACCTCAATTGTGGAACAATGGCAAAAAGATTGTGTTTCTAAGCCATCTACGCGATGGATAACCTTTAACATTCCGCCAACCATTAGAACGATTATTTCTAAGCCATCTACGCGATGGATAACTTAGCTCCATCTTATTACCAATTTCGCATAGATTTCTAAGCCATCTACGCGATGGATAACGAGAAATATTCACTTTTACAACGTGCAAAAGCTTTCTAAGCCATCTACGCGATGGATAACCTTAATTTTATCTAGAAAATTTAGCTATAACAATGTGTTATAGTAAATTTTGTAATTTACCCCATCGTTTGTTTATTATTTATAACCTATTGTTTTTAATAAAATTATTAAAACGCCTTTAAAAAAGGGTATTTTAATTTTTAAGATCTCACCAAGAGGGTACCGTGCTGCTTTTATGGCTTAATCCATAGGTACTACCCCCCCTTTACGGGATTATCTGCTCGTGTTTGTAGAATCACAAGCTGATAAGATTGTGCATTGCTCTCGCTTTTCATTCTGATAAAGGGCGGGTGAAGCTCTGCTCTGCGGTGAGTCTTGCAATGCATCAATGCCTCTTCATAGCTGATGTGGTGGCGTTTTGCGTGGGCTTTGGCTTGCTGTTCAATTGGGCGGAAGCGGTAGCGTTTAACCGTAACTGGCACCGCATAGTCAGGCCGGCTGCTGGCTTTTTGATGTGGATATAGTCCGTCAATCTTGCCAGCCATTTTTCTAAATTCAGCGTTGCAAGAGTGGCTTCATCTGGAGCAATGAGACGGATTTTGCTGCCAAGAGTCGCAAAGTATTTATTATTTCTCTGCTCGTATTGATAATGAGGAAAACTTACACCAATAGGATTAGTCTTATGCTGATTATAAAGGTCAGCAAAAGCAATATGCAGCTGCTGATACCGTTTTTCCCAAAGAATTCTAATACTGTAATCTTCATTATCTATTAAGGTAATCTCTTGATAAAACTTGGTCATCTTATCTCCTTTAAATAAATCGTATCGCTGACACATATGCCAAGCCTTTTTTTCCTAACGGAAAAGGACTAACACCTGCATTCTCTATCATACTTTTAAGTTCTTGAGCTTTATCTATATCAATATCAATATCAAGTTTGATGCTAAGTTGCCCACTTGCTTTGGTCAGGGAGTATTTAACCTCCCCTTCACCCTTCTTAAATTCACTTCTTATATAGGGATTACCGTAAATAATTTTTTTATTTCCCGTTGTGTATTTCTCCATAAAATCTTTGGTCGTATGACCATTTTTAGAGATACCGCTAATACCGCCCCTTGCTGATTTAGCCGTTGCCATATCATATTTTTTTTCCAGCCGTTCAAGCTGTAAATATAAAGCTGAGCAATATAAAGGAAGAATGAGCAATTTACCTGCAGTATTGACTGACTTATACTCTTCTAGAAATTTCTTTTTTAATATTTCTGCTGCTTGCTGGGGTTTTCCTTCAAAAGGTATTGGCTTTTCTTTCTTAAGTAAATCAAGCCTTCCGATGATATGCACGGGATTAAGCGGTATTTCTGCTTTAACCTGAGTATCATTTAAAATAAATTCACACAACTCTTCTACAGAAAGTGCGAGCACACCCCAAAATGCTTGAGAATAATCCGATTGAAAGATGGGATCATTTGATTTAATCATACCCGTAAAGGCATTTTGATCAGTACTACCCTTGATGTTTCGGATATAGACAACTTCTTGGTTGACTGTTTGTATGTTGTCTTCAAAGCTGATTTTATCTTCAAGACTACGAAAATAATAGCAGCCACTTTGCTTTGCCTGATAAAGTTTTCTTTGATCGCCAATCAGGCGGCATAGCACACCCAAAACGGTATTTTGGGTGATTTCTCGCTGATGATAATTCTCCGCTTTCTTTAACTCAGTCATTGAAGCGATAAAATCTCTGCCTTTTTTCGGTAAAGACTCATCGTTACTGCCATTAAGGAAAGCATTTCGCCAACTGGCTTCATAGTCAATCATAATTTCTAACATAGCAATACTCTTATTTGGTCTCTTTCGCTTCAAAATAAATAGCGTATGCTGATGTAGGCTGTGGATTGATTTCTTCAGGACTGCGCTTGATACGCATCATTTTATTGCTATCGTTGTAATCCACTTCAATTTCATCTACATACATATAGCCCTTAGCTTGGCGGATAGAGAGTTCACGAATCATTTCCAGTATCGTCTCGACTAAGATTGCAATTGCATCTTGATTTAACAGAATACCAACTTCTCCCTCTTGATAAATGGTACCTTGACGGACGTAGTTAGGGTGGAATATGGCTTGAGGGTTGCGATGAGAGTCAGCATTTAGCGTCTTGATAAAATTGGTAATGGCTTGGGCGACTTTCTCTCCTTCAGTTTCTTTAATGACCATAGCACAACGGTCAAATTTTTTATCTAAAGAAATAAATTCCAATTGTTCGATGCTAAGCGATCCATAAGCAATATATTGGGTATCACCAAAAGTGGTTTTGGAAAAAAACGAAGAACTATCGCGCTCCCCTGCTTGGGCAAATTGCTCAAAATTGCCATTACCCAGCTGATCAATAAAATCTTCAATCAATAGCGGACTGGTACGCTTACATTGGCTTGCGGGTACAACATAACCACGAATTAAGCCTGTAAGAGAAGCCAATAGGGGGATCAAATCTTTCTCTTTTTCAGAGGCAAAATGTAAGTCATAAGCTTGTTCACGAAAAAGATGGTGGCGGATACAATTCTGGCTGATATAAAGCGGTGTTTCTTTAAAATCAATATCAGTCGCTTCTTTTTTGTATTTATATCCCGTTTCATCTTTTATTCTTCCCGTTAGGTTGCTGTAACCGCGCAGTTTAGGTAAGGTATGATTATCAACAGAACGCCCTTCGTTGCTCAATGTTGTAGGTCCGTTCCAATTGACAACACCATGCCCATAAGCAGTAATTTTAAAATCAACAGATTTAATGCCTTCAATTTTTTTCATTATCTATCTCCTTATTAATAAATGATATTTTATTTTTCATATGCCGACTTTATATTGTCAATATTCATGATGCCAACAGGCTGCTTCGTGGTTTTGACGTAATAAATTGCTAAACTATGAGGGTCTCCCCCAATAGCCCTTAAATCATCAGGGGTATAACTTAAATAGATGGGGGACTCTGGTGAGCGTGCTTGATTGAGTAAGATAAAGTCTTTATAAATTTTTTTACCGCCTTTAATATTGTGATGTTTTTGCTGCATAAAAGCCAATAAGTTCTTACCGCTATCACCATATCCTTCAATACGCTCTCTGCTTTCAGTCAACGACGCGTCAATTGCTGCTTCTACGTTATCTTCTTCATAAGCGTATTCATTGCAAATATGCGGATTAAGCTGTTCATCAACAAAACACACTGCCATTTGTACAAAGCGATTATCACCACGCAGTGAATTTTTTGCGATTTTCGGTGCGGTTGGCTGCTTACGTTTTGGTGCAATGCTAATGGGATCTAAAACCTTTTGATTAATAAGCGACACGCTATGTTTTAATAATTTTTCTATATCTTGTTCAATTTCTGATTGTATCTTTTCATTTTGGTAGAAAGAAGCATACAGTGCATAAAGCTCGTTGAGTGAATAGTCTTTTCCCTCATCTAAATTGTTTTTGAGGTAGTTTAGCCAGCAGTAGGCACTACGCCAAGTATGTAATTGGTTTAAGAATTTAGCTGTTTGACTGGTTTGTTTACCGTTCTCACTGCTTTTAGGTATCACGGTGATATAGGGATTGGGGGTGTTATTTGTTCCAAAGCGATCTAACCGACCAAGGCGTTGCAGCCAATTTTCTGCCGTTGTCATTTCAGTCAGCATTTTATTACAACTGATATTCAGTGAGGCTTGTACAATAGGACCGCTTCTTAAAGTTTGATATTTTTTAGAACCATTTTCTTTAAAACTTTTAAAGGTCTCATCAAACCAATAAGCTTTATCAGTTTTGCTATATTTTGAATGTAAAAGGATATTGTTTTCATCACATTGATGATGAAGAAATCCGTATTGTGCATCTTTAGCAGTATTGGTAATAACAAAGGTTTCTGTTTCATCCTGTTTTCTACTAACAAGCGGATTTGCTTCATTGGCATCATCATAGCTTTCAAAAATAATTTGATAACGTGATGGATTAAAACTTGGTATAGATACCATTTTATGCTCAGGAATACCAAGAAATTCTTTGATAAAGAAATAATTTGGAGTCGCAGAAATAAGCAGAGTATCGCTGTTTGTTCCAGTCGCTTTTTTGGCTTCTATGAGCTCGGCAAATAGAAGATTAAATGCGGGCAGTGTCATTATTTCATGAAATTCATCAAAAATAATATGCTGCTTCATAAAGTTAAAGATGGAAGTAATTTTATTATGAGAAATAATATTATTAACAATTTGATCAATGGTTGTAATAACAATATCACCACTAAAGTAACTGTCTTCTGGGGTATCTGGACTGTCGATAATATTGCCGTTACCTGTCAGAATCTTTTTGTACTCGCCAGTAAAGAGTTCAATTTGGCCATTAGGAAGATAATCAGCTTGGGTTAGATCATGTACCAAGCCAAGGCACACTTGTACACGTGGACAAATCCAAATAATTTGTTTTGCATCCGTTTTCAATGCCCACTCCAAGGCAATTTTGGTTTTGCCACAGCCAGCTGGGCCTTGTAGCACAGCGATGTTATCTTCTTTGTTAAATAGTGCACGCTTTTTAATTTCTATCAGTTTATTAACAGCTTCACTTTGAGAGAGATTGCGTTGGCTATTTGGAAAACGGCGTTCAAATTGAGTCAAACAACTATGGATATGATCTTTTAATATGGTCTCACTTTCGATATCAATTAAAGTGTCTAAGCTATTTTCAGCAATACATTCGGCAAGTTCTTCTGCGCTTTGTGCTGAAATAATCCGATCTGCACTAATGACCGCAGTTCGGATTAAATTATTATGCGCGTTTATCTTAATATCTTGGCGGTATTCTTCTAGCTTATCAGCCAAATCATCATAGCTTTTATAAGGCGGTAAGGATATTTGCTGTAAAGTGTAGTTTTTCCGCCAATGTATGGGGAAGTATTGACCGCCGATTGACTCCATGTCTTTTAATAATTGTAGTGTCTGCTGATAAAATGCATTGATACCATCTGGCAGATTTTTATTCAGTATTTTTTCAATGCCTCTTGGCTGTTCAAATAATTTTCCTTCTTTGCGAAATGGCCGTGTGTGATGCCAGTAAACGGTATGCATAATTTGATTTTTTTGGCTGTCATTCAATGTTAATGCGTCAGTATTTAAAAGACTTTGGGTTAAAAGCCAAGATATTTCATTATGCCGTGGGTGTTTTTCAAAACTAAATGCACTAAATCCTTTATGACTGGCATCAATATGCTCACCATCTTCAGAAATAATAAACTCATCTCGGCTATCTTCATCTAAAGATTTAATCTTTTCCGTTACCCATCTCTGAAATTTTTGGTCAAGTTTGCCAATATCATGTAACAATCCCGCATAAAAGGCAGCCTCAATCAGTTTAGGCTGTTTTAACCCCATCATTTCCACTAGCTTAGCAGCGAGATAACCTACAGCATAAAGATGGTGGCTGAGTAATTGTCCTTTGGTGTTAGCGTAAGCTTGATTAGCAGACATAGTTATTTTCTCCATAATAACGGGTTGATTTGTGTAATTAACAGGAACAATGCCTAATTCATTAAATTTACGTCTGTTGCCAATAATAAAAAGCAGTTCTGTGGTATGACTGGCGCGGTTGCGGTGTCAGCCAGCTGATTTCCGTGCCTGCAAAGAGCGGAGTGCCGCCACCGCCGCAAAAACCGACCAAAGCACCAGCCTGAGCCAATACACGCATAGCGACTTGTGTGATAGAAGTGCCAGTCCCCAGTAAGATAACGGTTGTATTGGCAATGGGAATATTGTAATAGAGATTTGCACGTTTGCTATGCAGAATGGTTTTGAGATCGGAAGCATTGAATCCAGATGCCTGATAGGGGCTTAGTGTATGAGGCATAAAGGCTCCTTTTTAATTTTTGACAACCCTATTTTCTGTTAATACTTGTTCTTTATACAACATATTTTGCCGTAACTCACGGAGCTGGCGAAGAATACCGCCTAAAACCTTTTGATGTCACTTTAGTCTATCAAAGTGCTAATTTTCCCCAAAAAACAGATTAAGACTTTCGCCATTCCATATTTAGCATAGTTATTTTATGATGTACTGCTTTAACGCTCAAATCATTCTCATCTCCTCCCCCCCTCCGCCACATTCTCGGGCTTACGCGGTGCTTTTTTCTAAAATGCTGGCGAAAGGCGGTGGCAGAGTGAAAGCCAATTTCGCTTGCAATGTGTTCAATGCCCAAACCCGTGTTTTCTAACAGTTCCCGTCCACGCTGAAGACGCAGGGCAATCAGCCATTCGGTCAAAGACACACCTGTGGCTTGGCGAAAATGGCGGGTAAAGGTGCTTCGGCTCATATTCAGACGCTTTGCCAGTGCATCAATACGGTAATCTTGCTTGAGGTTTTGCTGCATTTGTGCCAGCAGTTCGCTCATGTTTTCGCTTGGGCTTAGGCGGGCGATGGGCTGCTCGATAAATTGTGCCTGTCCGCCTTCACGGTGCGGTGAAACCACCAGTATGCGGGCGATTTGGTTGGCGATTTTTACCCCGTAGGTTCTGCGAATGATGGCAAGACAGCAGTCAAGGGCGGCCGCCGTGCCAGCAGAGGTCATCAGGCTGCCTTGCTCAATGTAGATGGCTTCAATGCTCAGTTTAACGGCGGGAAAACGCTTGGCAAAATCCGCTTCACCCAGCCAGTGGGTAGTCGCCTCTTTGCCGTTTAGCAGTCCGCTGTACGCCAACAAATAAGCACCGTAACAAAGTCCTGCAACCAAAGCCCCACGTTGATTGGCTCGGATAAGTGCCTGTTTTAAGGCATCGCTTGGCATTTTTTCAGGCTGCCAGCCAAAGGCAATCACCATATCGGCACGCTCAAGCAGGCGTAAATCGCCGTCAGCAGGCACGTAAATACCGTTTTCTCCATAACAGCAGTCAGGATGTTCTGCGACAATTTTCAGATGAAACAGTGGTTTATCGTCAACATTGAGCGAAAAAACACGTTGCGGTATGGCAAATTGAAAGGGGTTAAAATCAGGATACAGCAGCAGGGCAACAGTCGGTGCGGTCATTTTTTTCTCACTTTTTGAGCCAATTCTTTCGTTTTTTGAAAGATTGGTCAATATTTTTGTTTTTCAAGAAGATGGATAATGCTCGTTCTTGAAAAAGATGGCATTTCACCCGCCATTTTGATGATTTTTCACCGCCCGATGCTTTAATTTTCAAGTATGGGCAATCGATTTAAGGAATCACGATGCGTACCAAAACTTTACTTGCCACTGCCCTTTTTGGGGCGTTATTGAGCGTTCAGGCTTACGCCAGCGACAGCTATCAGCATATCCGCAACGCCACCGCGAAAGTCAGCTATGCAGGACAGACGTTTTTGATTGACCCGATGCTTGCCAAAAAAGGGGCGTATGAAGGCTTTCCCAACACGCTAAACAGTCAGCTGCGTAACCCTCTAACCGAACTGCCGATGCCGATGAATGAGGCTTGGCAAGGGGTAACGGCGGTTGTGGTTACCCATACCCACCTTGACCACTGGGACGAGGCAGCACAAAAATATCTGCCCAAAGATTTGCCAATTATCGTGCAAAATCAAGATGATGCGAAAATAATTCGTGAACAGGGATTTAATGATGTGCGGGTGTTAAACGAGACCTTGAAAATTGGCGATGTCAGCCTGCACAAAACAGGCGGTGCGCATGGCACCAAAGAGATGTATGCGGTCGCACCGCTTGGGCAATTGCTGGGCGATGCGATGGGCGTGGTGCTGCGTGCCAAAGACCGTAAGACACTTTATATCATGGGCGATACGCTCTGGACGGCTGATGTCAATAAGGCGCTCATCAAATATAAGCCCGATGTTTTGGTGATGAATACGGGGTCGGCAAGGGTCAATGGCTTTAATGAAGGCATTATCATGGGTAAAGAAGACGTCGCCCACGCCCATCAGGCAATGCCCAAGGCAAAAATCATTGCCGTGCATATGGATGCGGTCAATCACGGTGCGGTGAGCCGTCAAGCGATGCGTGCTTTTGTGCAAAAATCTGGGTTAAAAGATTGGGTTGCCGTGCCAGAAGATGGGGAAAGTGTGAAGTTTTAAAATAGGGACGTTTAAAGGTGAGATAAGGCAAGACGGTTTGACGCAGCAAGTTGAGCCAATATTGTCTTATTTCAAAAGCAAAAGCCTCTAATTTTGTACTGATATACTTTGATTTTTTCAAACGAAGGCTATCTGAATATATTTTGATGTTGAGATAGCCTTTTATTATAGATAGATTTTGTGTTGATCATCAAAGGTAGATTTTATTGAATGGGATAGAAGAAAGAGATTGATAATTTTTGTTTAAAATATCTCGTGATATTTGAAGTAAAACTGATTACTATGCTAAACCTATATTTCTATTTGATTAGGTAAATAAGACCCTTATGACATCACTATTAACTTCCGCTTTTATCTATCTTTTTGCTGCCGTAGTTGCGGTACCCATTTCTAAACGTTTAGGGCTTGGCTCTGTATTGGGATACCTTCTTGCAGGCGTGGCAATTGGCCCTATTCTGGGATTAGTTGGACAAGAAACGGAAAGTATTCAACACGTTGCGGAGTTTGGGGTAGTGATGATGCTCTTTCTAATCGGGTTAGAGCTAGATCCAAAATTGTTATGGAAATTACGCAATAAATTATTCGGATTAGGAAGTTTACAAGTCATTCTGACTGTGGGGGCAATAGCAGGTATTGCACATTTATGTGGATTAAGTTGGTCTATGAGCCTTGCAATGGGTTGTGTACTGGCTGTTTCGTCAACCGCAATTGTATTACAGACCTTAGGAGAGAAACGCTTATTAAATAGTCCCGGTGGACAAAGTAGTTTTTCAGTTTTGCTCTTCCAAGATATTGCGATCATTCCTATTTTAGCATTGCTACCCATTCTGGCTTCCCCTGAATTATTAACGAGTTTACAAAATGCAGAGCAACATAGCGGAAATTTATTAGAAGGTGTAAATAATTATGTTAAAACCTTAATAACCCTAAGTGTGATTAGCTCTATCGTCTTTGGTGGTTATTTTCTCGCACGGCCTATTTTTCGCTATATTGCTGCCTCAAGAATGCGAGAAATTTTCACTGCATTTGCTCTAGCTTTAGTCATTGGGATTGCCGCAATGATGTCAGCCATTGGGCTTTCTCCTGCTTTAGGTACATTTTTAGCTGGGGTTGTTTTAGCAAATAGTGAATACCGGCACGAATTAGAGAGTAATCTTGAGCCTTTTAAAGGATTGTTATTAGGGCTATTTTTTATTACTGTTGGGGCGGATATTAACTTTCGTCTATTTTTTGATGATTTTGCTGTTATTTTGGCTATCACTTTAAGCTTTATTTTAGTGAAAGCGATCGTACTATGGGGGTTAGGTTTTATTTTTCGGCTTGATCGCCTAAACCGTTATTTATTTGCTTTAAGCCTTGCACCCGCTGGAGAATTTGGCTTTGTCCTACTGTCTTTTAGCCAGCAAAATGGGATCTTACCTCAAGAGCTTACCGATAAACTCTTACTTGCTGTCGCCATTTCAATGTTACTGACCCCTTTCTTATTTATTGCTTATGATAAGTTGATTGTCGCAAGGGCAAGCCATCAACAAAGAGAAAATGATACCATTGAAGATCAAAATGACGTGATTATCATCGGACATGGTCGTTACGGGCAAATTATTAGTGGAATGTTGATAAGTTGTGGTTATAAGCCAACGGTTATTGATTATGATGCAACCTTAGTAGAAGGACTTTCACGTTTCGGCTTAAAAACCTATTTTGGAGATGGATCTCGCTCTGATTTGCTCGAAACAGCAGGTATTGATAAAGCCAGCCTTTTGGTTATCGCCTTAGATGATAAAGAACAAGCAATAAAAATTGCACACTTTGCACATCATTTTTATCCTCATTTACCTATTATTACTCGCGCCTATGATCGTTTGCATGTTTATGATCTATACCGTGCAGGCGCGCGAAATATTGTGCGTGAAACATTTGATTCTGCCATTCGTAGCGGACGCCTTGCACTTGAGGAACTGGGAATGGATAAAGATAAAGCCAAGCAAGTTGCCGAATTTTATTATCATCGCGATCGCCATAGTCTCGCTGAAATGGCGAGTCTTTATGATCCCGAAATGTCGGTTTTTAGCAATGAACGTATGATTGCTCGTGCGAAAGAATTAGAACTCGAAACAAAAGAAATGATGCAAACGCTTCTTCAAGGCGGTGAAGTTGATTGGCAACCCGGAGAGGAAAATCGTGCTGGTGAGTAAAGTAAAAGTGCGGTCGTTTTTTCAGCAATTTTTATATGAGGATAAAAATGTGTTTTACTATTGAGCCAATGAAACCAGAGCATTATATTCAAGTTTATCAATTATGGAAAAGTATTGATGGGATAGACATCAGTCCTGTTGATGATAGCTTTGAATCAATTAAGGATTTTCTACGCTTTAACCCCGATTTAAATTATATTGCAAGAGAGAATAGCCAAGTTATTGGTGTCATTATGTGTGGTTTTGATGGACGAAGAGCGACAATTTATCATATGGCGGTAGATAAAAACCAACAAGGTAAGGGAATAGGGAAAGCACTATTGACCCATTTAGAACAGAAGCTTAAACACAAAAATATTACAAAAGGGCGTTTGTTAGCATTTAGTCATAATATACAAGGGAGTAAATTTTGGCAGCAGCAAGGTTGGATAAAACAAACGCACTTAGATTATTTTTCTAAAAATTTACTTTGATTGAGCGATTACATTCACCTTTACCACTTCCCCATCATCAAAATACAAGGTAAGCGGGAAGGGGCTACCTTGTTTGATTGGGGTGAGTAAATCAAACACCATAATATGTAAGCCACCACGTTTCAAGCTAATGGTTTGTTTAGCGGGGATTTCTATCCCATCAAGATCGATCATCTTACCATTTTGCATACCGTGTAAGGCTAGTCGAGAAGGTTGTTCACTTTCAAGTAAGGCAAGATGTACTGCTTCATCGCCTGTGTTTTGTAATTGCATAAAAATAGCACTAGGCTCACCAGCTTTTTCTGTTGCAAACATTGTTGCCTGAGAAACAAGCATATCCGCTTGACTGATGAGAGGGAAAAGTGCGGTGCAAATTAATAAAGATTTTTTTATCCACTGCATTTTTTTCTCCGTTGAAAGGAATAAAGGCTATTGCGCTAGTATAGCAAGAATTTGTTTTACTGGGGGAATTTTGCTGCTTAGCTTTCAATAACCTATGAAAAATGCTATATTGCCCACACTTTTTAATATTTCTTTCCACATAATGGTTTTTATCTCCTTATGGCTGATTATTACCCCATCACGCTTGCCTTAGCGGGTGTGTGCCAAGCGGCAAAATTAGTTCAACAATTTGCGCATAATGGTCGTGCAGATTCAGATGCATTCAAGGCGAGTTTAGATTCTTTGTTACAAACTTCACCAGAAAATACCTTGGCCGTTTATGGGGGAAATGAAGCTCATCTTAAACTTGGGTTACAAATATTAATGGAGCAGTTGAATGGCAGAGATGCGGAGCTGACACGTTATTGGGTGAGCTTATTGGCGTTAGAAGGGAAGTTAAATAAATCCGCGCAGGCAAAACAACAACTTGCTCAACGTATTGCGTATTTGCCGTCACAACTTAATTTCTATCATCTGCTTGATGAACAGATGATCAGTAATCTAGCAAGTATTTATGTCGATGTAATAAGCCCTCTGGGTAATCGTATTCAAGTATTAGGCTCACCAGATTATTTACAGCAACAAGGCATACAGCACCGTATTCGGGCGTGTTTATTAGCTGGAATTCGTTCGGCAGTACTTTGGCGACAAGTGGGCGGTAAAAAATATCAGCTTCTTTTTTCCCGCAGCAAAATCGCTACAACAGCACAACAAATTTATTCAACCTTTTAGTAGGAGTTTTTTATTATGCAATTAAATGCGCTTACTGCAATATCTCCCCTTGATGGTCGTTATCAGGATAAAACAACGGCATTACGTCATATTTTTAGTGAGTTTGGTTTGCTCAAGTTTCGGGTGGAGGTTGAAGTTCGTTGGTTGCAAAAATTAGCGGCAACGGCACAAATTCAAGAAGTTCCTTCTTTATCAAAAAAAGCAAACGATTACTTAAATCAAATTGTTGCAAATTTCAGTTTAGCAGATGCCGAGCGCATTAAAGAAATTGAACGAACCACAAATCACGATGTGAAAGCGGTAGAGTATTTTTTGAAAGAAAAAACGACCGCACTTGATGAATTAGCCGCAGTAAGTGAATTTATTCATTTTGCTTGTACCTCCGAGGATATCAATAATCTTTCTCACGCATTAATGTTAAAAACCGCGCGTGAAGAAGTGATTTTACCCGAATGGCAAAAATTGATTGATGAAATTAGTCGATTAGCCCACGAATATAAGGCGATTCCGTTACTTTCTCGTACACACGGACAGCCAGCCTCCCCTTCTACCGTTGGAAAGGAAATGGCGAATGTGGTATATCGCCTAAAACGTCAATTTGAACAGCTACAACGTATTGATATTCTAGGTAAAATCAATGGTGCTGTGGGGAACTATAATGCGCATTTATCGGCTTATCCTGAGCTGGACTGGCACAAGTTTAGCGAAGAATTTGTTACCTCTTTAGGGATTAAATGGAATCCTTACACCACGCAAATTGAACCACACGATTACATTGCAGAATTATTTGATAACATCGCACGTTTTAATACCATTATTATTGATTTTGATCGTGATTTATGGGGCTATATCGCATTAAACCATTTCAAACAACGAACAATTGCGGGAGAAATTGGCTCATCAACAATGCCACATAAAGTAAACCCGATTGATTTTGAGAATTCTGAAGGAAATTTAGGACTGGCAAATGCAGTAATGGCGCATTTGGGGGCAAAATTACCGATTTCTCGCTGGCAGCGTGATCTAACTGATTCGACGGTGTTACGCAACCTCGGGGTAGGCTTAGGCTATTGTTTAATTGCGTATGCGGCAACCAGAAAAGGGATCAGTAAATTAGAGGTCAATGAACAACACTTACGTGATGAACTGGATCAAAATTGGGAAGTGCTTGCAGAACCAATTCAAACGGTAATGCGTCGTTATGGCATTGAAAAACCTTATGAAAAACTGAAAGAATTGACGCGTGGTAAGCGAGTTGATGAGCAAGCTATGCGTGAGTTTATTGAAAAATTAGACATTCCAGTAGCAGAAAAACAACGCTTACAGCAACTTACCCCAGCCACCTATATTGGGGCAGCCGTGGCGTTAGTGGAGAAACTTTAATTGCTCAATCATTCATAACCTAAGTGCGGTGGAAAATTAAGAGATTTTTCACCGCACTTTTTTATGCCCCTTTATGCTGAAAATACAGCACCGTGGCTGCCACACGAGAGTGAACATTGAGTTTGCGTAATAAGTTGCGGATATGGACTTTTACTGTTTCTTCTGAAATAAAGAGTTGTGCGGCAATCTGTTTATTGGATAAGCCCGTTGCAATCAGGCGTAGCACATCCATTTCTCGATCCGTAAGGGTGTAAATCGGATCTTGTTCGGGGCGTTGTTCTAGTAGTAAATCTTTAATTGAATCACTTAAAATCACTTCTCCTTGAGCAATACGTTTAATTTGTCCAAGTAATAGATCAGGTTCGGTATCTTTTAATAAATAGCCGTCTGCGCCCGCATCAATCAGCGTGAAAACATCATTTTTGGCATCGGAAACGGTAAGAATAACAATGCGAGCATCGACATTTTCTTCACGTAATGCCTTGAGCGTGTCTAACCCTGATAGCCCTTTCATATTCAAATCAAGCACAATTAAATCTGGTGAGGTTTGTAAGGCAAGGTTAATTCCTTCTGCACCACTGCCGGCATCACCAACGATTTCAAATGTTTCATCTAATTCCAATAATTGTTTTATGCCACGACGCATCAGTGGGTGATCGTCAATCAGCAACACTTTCATTGTATCCAACATAAGTTTCCCCTAGTTATGATGACACCAAACGACTATAAAATGGGACAATTTTGACGCCACTTTCGCTTGGTAATAATTGATAAAATTGTGGATAGTTAAAATTTCGTTGCACAATTTTATACGGATTATTATTTCCCTCCAAGCCTGCCGATTGATAAATATGATTTATCTCATGAATTTTCTGTTCTTTTTCGCCTTCACAGTTACGATAAATCTCAATTCGGTTAGCTTCGTCTAAAATATAGACATTAAATGTCTTATCCAAGTTATTTTCAAAGAAAAATTGTAAAAAACCTTCGCTGGCAAAGGCGTCAATTTCATAGGGGTATGTTTTGTGCTTGTGGTTTTCCTCTTTATTGTCGATGACTTCTTGTACCTCTACATTGAAATCCTCGTTACTAATCAAAGGTGGGGTGTGGATTTCTTGCAAGCTAATGCCACGTTCTTCAAAGAAAAATTGCCAGTTTTTTCCTGCAACACGCAATAAATTATTTTGTGGCACATCACTGACGCCTACTTGGATATTGATACATTTGTTGATTAATGCGGTAACAATATTTCGTAAGGTTTTTTGATAATATTTGCTATAACAGAATACATTTACGCTTTGTGGCGAGGCGGAACCACGATAAATTTTGTTAGAAAGCACTTTTAATGCCAATAAAATGGCATTTGGTCCTTCAAAATGCAGGGTACGAATTTCATTCCATAAATTGCGATAAGTTAAATCAATACTTCCTACTAGGCTTTCTTCATCAGGCCCAAAACTAAATAAATCATTGGCGACGATGGTGGTTTTTGCCTCAGATAAATGTGCTGTCGGGTCTTTGGTGAGATTAATGGAAACGACTAAGCTTTTTATTTCGCAGTTATGATTTAATTCCTCATTACTTGCCGCGGCCACTACTGTGGGCAGAGATAAACGTAAATCGGTAACGAATTGCCTTAATTTTGCAAGCGTTACATTTGGGCTAAAGATGTGTAATTCTGTTTTGGGGGTCAGTAAACGGTTGAAATATGCCCAAGAAACCAATTTATTGAGATTTTCGCTATATTCTATGTAGCGTGGCTGTTCAAATCCTTGGACATCAGGCGTTTGGTTTACTAAGTACCAACCTGCTTTGAAATGACGGTTGTTTTTGACTTCAATAAAGGTAATGTTTTTTTCCGATAAATCAGAAGAAATCATTGCATTGAGTAAAGTGATTTTACCCGGCAATTCTTCAAATGCCGTATAAAGTTTACGAGTTAAAATGCTAATATCTTGCGGCATTATGCTGGAATTTACCTTATATTTGCGGGCAAATTGTACTAAATGCCGATAACTAAACATTAAGAACTTAATTAAGTTATTATGGCTTTCTTTTACGCGTTTTATTTTCCAACAGGCGCGCTGATTTAGCTCTTGTACCAATTCTTTTGACCAGCCCCACGTTTTGGCTAGGTTCTGTAATTGGGCTAAACGCCAACTGTGTTTGGGAACATTATGGCTGTATTCATTGGCTTTAATATAAAAGCAACGGCGAACAAATTCTAAGCGACGTAAATCGTTGAGTCCGATTAAATAATTGGTTACTCGCTCAAGCATTGTAAGATAAGGATCAAAGTGATGTTTTTTATCGCCATTCAGTAAGCGCGCTTTAAATTCTTGGGCGATCAGGTAAGTGTCTGGGTAATCCGCGGAATAGGTTTCTAGCAACAAAATTTTTAACACAGATTTGTAAGGTGAATCAATCCCTTTGTAGAGTTGCCACAAACTCGCACCAAAATATTCATTGGCAGAAAATGCCCCTAAGCCACCAAAATCCACCCAATCATTAGGATCAATACGTTTTTCTTTGATTAAACGTGCCACTTCTTGTTCATAGTCTTTTTCATTTTCTACGGGCAGATGTAGCCATAATAAGGGTTTCCCGGCAAGGCGAATGGCGGAGCGGTAAAATTCATCTAGCAATAGCATATATTGTGCCGAACCACAATTTTCTGCCGTTAACGGATCCGCGTAACGAAAACAGCGGAAGCGGTTTTGATCCATTAAATATAAGTTAATTTCCACCCCTAAGGTTAATGCCCATTGCTGTAAGGCGTCCATTTTTTGGCTTAATAAATGGCGATCTTCTGGGCTAATTTGCGGGTGGTGACAAACCCAAATATCCAAGTCTGAAGCCGATGTTTGGCTAATTGAAGCGATACTGCCCATTACATACACGCCAAGCACGGGAAAGAAAGTGCGGTGAGAAAATGGCGAATTTTCGATTTCTTGTTCACTTAACTCAAAATGTGCGGAAAGATAGGCTTGTTGATAATCCGATAAAACAAAATCAACAATCCCTGCTGGGGCATTTTTGATATAGCCCGGCAGCGTGTGATGATTGAGGTGCAATAACAAGGTAATCGTTTGAAAAACTTGACTAAATTGAGCTGAACTGCCTGAAATTGCGCGTTCAAAACGTAATTTGTCGAGATATTCCACTTGTTGTTTCGCACTATTAATATCGTAATTCAATTTATATCCTAGGAAAGAGGGAGTGATAAATGAACAATTTCCTCGAATTTCATACAAAGAAATTGAAGTATTACTCTATCATTTGCCTTATCGGAAAGCAAAAAAATTAAATGAAAACTGACATTTTGAGGCAACAATGATAGGATAAGCCCTAATGTTTCTACGCTTATTTTTGCATAATGATGACAAAAAAACTAATCAAAATCGCAACCCGCCGTAGTCCTTTAGCATTATGGCAAGCGAATTATATTAAAGATCGTTTAACGCAATTATATCCAGCACTTTGTGTTGAGCTTGTGCCAATGGTAACCAAAGGCGATGTAATTTTAGATACGCCACTGGCGAAAATTGGCGGAAAAGGTTTATTCGTCAAAGAATTAGAAAATGCACTATTAAAGGGCGAAGCCGATATTGCCGTACATTCAATGAAAGATGTGCCAATGCAATTCCCACAAGGCTTAGGGCTAAGTGTTATTTGCCAACGTGAAGATCCCCGTGATGCCTTTGTGTCAAATTCTTACCGCACTTTAGAGGAATTACCTGCGGGTGCTGTGGTGGGGACATCAAGTTTACGCCGTCAATGTCAGCTTAACGCGTTACGACCTGATTTGACCATTCAATCTTTACGAGGAAATGTGGGGACGCGATTAAGTAAATTAGACAATGGTGATTATGATGCGATTATTCTTGCTTCAGCGGGATTAATTCGTTTAGGAATGGCAGAGCGTATTGCCTCTTTCATTGATACGGAAATTTCCTTACCCGCAGCAGGGCAAGGGGCAGTTGGCATTGAATGCCGTGTTGATGATGTAGAAGTGCAAACCCTGTTAGCACCACTTGCCGATCCAGAAACCACGGCCTGTGTGTTAGCTGAGCGTGCGATGAATAATCACCTAAAAGGTGGCTGTCAAGTGCCAATCGGGGGGTATGCGGTGATTTCTGATAATCAGCTTTATCTTAAAGCGTTAGTGGGGAAAACAGATGGCAGTGAAATTATCCGTGCAGAAGGTAAAAGTGCGGTGGAAAATGCGCAAGAATTAGGTATTCAAGTCGCAGAAAGCTTATTAAAACAAGGGGCAGATAACATTTTACAAGCCCTTGGTGTGTAATTATTCACCTTTACAACGATAAGGAAAACCCAATGGCAGTGTTGGTTATGCGCCCTGATGAAAAGGGCAAACAACTGGTGGAAATGCTGGCAAAGGCAGGCATCGCAGCCATTCATTTTCCGCTCTTTTCTATTCAAGCCGGACGTGAGCTTAATGATTTGCCCTCTCAGCTCAATCAACTCAATGCGGGGGATTATGTTTTCGTGGTATCGCAAAATGCGGTAACTTATAGTGCTGAAAGCCTTAAACAAGCTGGCTTTCAATGGCGGGCAGATTTACAGTATTTTACCGTTGGACAGCGAACCGCACAGGCATTTTGTAGTCAAACAGAACAGTGTATTCATTATCCTTTTCAGCAAGAAACAAGTGAAGGTCTGCTTTCTTTATCGGCAATGAAAAACGTGCAAGATAAAACCATTTTGATTTTACGGGGTAATGGTGGACGAGCTTTTTTTGCAGAGCAAGCCAGTGTGCGAGGGGCTAAAATTAAAACACTGGAATGTTATCAGCGACAGCCCTTAGTTTATGACCCTTTAGAACAAATCAGTATGCTTAAGCGAGCTGGCATTACGACAATCATTGCGACCAGCAAAGAAATTTTGCGTTTATTGCTAGATTTTGTCCCCAAAAATGAACATAATTGGCTAAAGTCTTGCCACTTAATAACGGTAAGTGAACGAATTCAACGCGTTGCCTTTGAAATGGGCTGGGAAAAGGTGAGTCTTTCACCACGAGCAGATAATGCAACCTTGTGCGATACTTTATTGCAATTTAACGAGTTTTAATAATCATAAGGAATAAATTATGGCTAAACATCACGCAAAAAAAACAGATAAAACCCCTGCTGTGGAAAACACAACACAATCTGTCGAACCTGTGGAAAATTCCCTTCAAATTGAAAATTCTGAACAAGAAAATGAAGTGGTGAAAAACGAGCAAGCCCCCCCTGAACTGACAAAGGAAGAACCTATGCAACCATCACCAGAAAAAGTTACAACGGACAATGAACCTGCTAAGCCAGAAACCGTGATTGTTAAAAAAGGCGGTACAGGTGTGGCGATTTTAGCGTTATTAGTTGCATTGGGTTTAGGGGGCGCGGGTTATTATTTTGCAGAGCAACATCTAACCAGTGTACAAGCAAGATTAACGGCGTTGGAAGCGCAAAAACCACTCTCAACCCATAGCCAAACTTTCACTGACGCTGACTTAAGTGCATTAAAACAAGATCAAAGCAAAATCGCTCAGCTTGCACAAACAAGCCAATCTACCAATGAAAAATTAATCGCATTAGAAAAAATGGTAGAAATTAAGGAACAGCAAATCTCCACCTTACAAAATCAAGTAAATACATTAAGTAATGCGCAAAAAGCGGCGCAGCCAAATGATTGGTTGCTGTCAGAAGCTGATTTCTTATTAAACAACGCATTACGCAAATTAGTATTAGATAATGATGTGGATACCGCAATTTCTTTATTAAAAGTGGCGGATGAAACCTTAAGTAAAGTCTCTGACCCACGCGTGATCAATGTTCGTAGCGCAATTAATAGCGATTTAAAACAGTTGCTTTCAGTCAATAACATTGATCAAAATGCCATTATGCAGCACCTGTCTCAGCTTGCGAATAATGTTGATGAACTGAGCGTACTCAATGTGAATTTCGATGAACCCAATGAAAATAATGATAAATTGAGTGGCTCTTGGGACGATTGGAAAGAAAATGCAGAAAAAAGTGCCACTTCTTTTTTAAATCATTTTATTCGTGTTACGCCAAAAAATGCGGATAACAAAGCATTGTTAGCACCTAATCAAGATATTTACCTGCGTGAAAATATCCGTTTGCGTTTACAGTTAGCGATTATGGCGGTACCGCGTCAGCAAAATGATTTATATAAACAATCTTTAGAAACCGTGGCCTCTTGGGTGAGAAGTTATTTTGATACCAATACCGAAGTGGTACAAAATTTTCTTAAAGAAGTGGATGAGCTAGCAGAACAATCTATTTATGTTGATGTGCCAACGCAGTTAACTAGTTTAAATTTATTAGATAAGTTGCTTAATAAGCCTTCGCAAGAGGTGCAAAAAATTGAGCTTTCCGTAGATAAAGAGGTGGCGCAAGAAAATGCGCAAAATGCCAAAGGGGAAAGCGCACAAGGTAGCAACACAACAGAAAATGCAGCTTCAGCGGTGAATGCAGAAAGCAATGCGACGCAAAACGATGAAAATCAAAGTGAAAAGCCGAGTGAAAACCAAACTGCCGTGGAAAACCAAAGTGCGGTGGAAAATGCAGACAAATCTGAGCAAAACCAAGCACAACAACAGTAGAGGAAATAGCAATGTTTAGAACCCTATTTTTAATGCTGGTGCTACTTGCCGGCTTAATCGCAGGCCCTTATCTATCGGGCAAACAAGGCTATGTGTTAATTGAAACCAGCACATACAGCATTGAAATGTCAATCACCACCCTTGTGATTTTCTTCGTGATTGCAATGGCGGTGGTATATGGCATTGAGTGGATCATCACAAAATTCTGTCGTTTAAGTAACAGCACTTATGGCTGGTTCTCTCGTCGTAAACGCCTTAAAGCACAAAAACAAACGCTTGAAGGGTTAATGTTAATGGACGAAGGGCAATATTCTAAAGCTGAAAAATTAATTGGTAAAAATGCCAAACATTCTGATGAGCCAATCCTAAACTTTATTAAAGCAGCAGAAGCAGCACAGCAACGTGGCGATGAGTTTGGCGCTAATCGTTACTTAATTAAGGCCACTGAATTGGCTGGCACAGATAACCTACTTGTTGAGATTGCGCGTACGCGAATTTTGTTACAGCAAAATAAATTGCCTGCCGCACGCAGTGCCATTGATAGCTTGTTAGTAATGACCCACCGCAATAAAGAAGTGTTAAAACTGGCAGTTGAGATCTACTTAAAATCGCACGCTTTTGAAGCGTTAGATAAAATTCTGGATCAAGTGGAAAATTCTGGGATCTATTCAGATAAAGAATTTACGACCTTGCAACATCGCGTAGAAGATGGCTTACTTGACGAAAAAATGAATGAAGAAGGCGTCGATGGCTTGCTTAAATGGTGGGACGATCAACCACGTAAACGACAAAATGATCTGTATGTCAAAATTGGGCTTATTCGTCGCTTGATTGATAGTGATGATCACGAAACCGCCTATAAATTGATCTTAGAAGCCTTGAAAAAAGTGGATGACAACAACCCACTGGCACAACAACTTTGCTCGCAAATTACCCGTGTTCAACCCGTAGATAACAGCAAATTGCTGAAAATTATGGAAAAACGGGCAAAACAAAGTAAGGAGCAATCTTGTTGTTGCACAAACCGTGCCTTAGGTTACTTATATGTGCGTAATGGCGATTTTGCTAAGGCAAGCGAAGCATTTAAGAAAGTGATCGCAGATAAAACCCAGCTTCAGCCGAATGATATTACAATGGCAACCTATGCCTTTGAGCAAAACGGTGAAAATGAACTGGCTAAACAACTTCAGCAAGAAAGTTTGAAATCCGCAATGTCGGTGCAAAACTTAGCCTCTGAAGAAAATGAAAAAACGCCAGAAAATCCTACCGCACTTGTTGAAACGGCAGAAACAAAAAACCTTTAAGCTAAGCAGAATGCCCTGTTTTCAGGGCATTCTTTTATATGATGATAACCCTTCCTCATAAGATTGCACAATTTTTACAACAGCAAACGGTGATGAGCCTTGCTGTTCATAACACACAAGATTTTTGGGCGGCAAACTGCTTTTATGTGCTTGATAATGAGAATGTCAGCCTGATTTTCTTTTCTTCTCTTAATACGCAGCACGCACAAATAATGCAACAAAGTGAGCAGGTCGTTGGTACGATTGCCACACAAACCGATCAAGTGAGCGAGATTGAAGGCGTGCAGTTTAAAGGTCGAGCGGTATTGCTTGATGGAAATGCCCGCCAGTCTGCTCTTAAGAGCTATTATGCCCGTTATCCCTTTGCCCGTTTGATGAATACTGACTTATGGAAAATTGAACTTGATGAAATCAAACACACCTCGAATAAATGTGTTTTTGCCCAGAAAACTTACTGGAAAAGAACAAGTAATCTACCCCCCAAAAAAGTTGGACAGGTTGTTAAACTATAAATACTGAGTTCTGTATTGAACAGGGCTCAGCCATTTTAATATATTTTTGGTTGTAATACACCACATCCCCAAAAAACCAAAATAAAGCACAATATGACCTCTCCCCTACATTTCCGTCAAAAAATCATAGAACAAGCCGAAAAAGGGACATCAAAAAAAGCCGAGAACCATCAATACCGAAGCATTGCTAAACGATGTCAAACGCTTCCCCGATACCGCTCAGGCTGAAAGAGCCGCACGCATAGGCACAACGCAGAGTGCTATCTGCAAAGCGTTGCGCCGTCTGAAAATCAGCCGTAAAAAAAACACCGCCCCCCCCTTAGGCAGACGAACAGAAAAGACAGAACTTTAAAGAAGCGCTGACAGCTTATTCTGAAGCGGGATATGACATTGTTTATCTCGAACCAATGCTATCGGCGCTATTCGAGAGGGGAATTTATTTGCACTCAGATTATTTGACTGTCCGATTGACAGTGATATTTTTTATGTTTGGCTGACCGAAGCATTGTTACCAGAGCTTGAGAAGCCGACAGTTATCGTAATGGATAATGCCGCGTTCCATAAACAACGAGATATTATCGAAGCCATTGACCAGACAGAACATAAGATTTTATGGTTGCCACCTTATAGCCCTAACTTAAATCCAATTGAAAAAACATGGGCTTGGGTTAAAAGCCTCAGAAAACAATGGCGGCTTGATTGTGTTGATGCTTTATTTTTTTGGATTTTAACAATTGTTTTGGTTTTTTAGGAATTTTACTATAGTACATGAGGGTGCGGGCAACGATGGATCCGTTTGAAGTTAAACGACTATAAAATAAGAAATCTTCTCCAAAGAAGCACATTTCTAAGAAATATACCAAATATGAAGTTTGACAAAGTTTTATAATTTGCATTCTCTTTGTCAGTAAAATTCTATTGTAGCCTCTGACAAAAAGAATGCAAACTCATGACAAAACGCTCGCTACCTACAACACCTTCGCCGATTTCTTTAAAAAGCATTTATAAGTTGTAAAAAGTAGCATTGATAATGCACCGCACTTTAGGCGTTTGGTTTAAAGTGCGGTGTTTTTTTCATTATTTTTTTATGCCGTCTGAAAACCGTTTTCAGGCCGCCTTCGTTTTCTCACCTTGCCAAATTTGCACCCACATCAGCACGCCGCTCACTGCAAATAATCCGATTGAAACCATCGGCTGCGACACCGCAAGGGCGGCGAGGGCGCTGCCGAATGCGGCGGCGAATTGGGTAGCGAGGCGGCTGAGTAAGCTCGCTTGGGCACGGTGTTCGGCGTTGATGGTGCGGTACAGGGCTGCCATTGGCATAATGCTCAACAGCCCTACGCCACTGCCACGCAAGCTCATTAAAGCCAATGCTGAAGCGGTATTCAGTGGGAACAATAATGCCAAACTCGACAGCAACACTGCACTAGCGGCAAGGCTTAATAGACGGCGTTCGCCCCAACGCTGGGCGAGGCGTTCCAAATAACGGCGAGCGATCAACGTGCCAACGCCGTGTGCTGCCAGCAAGATGCCGATCCAAGCCACATCGTGATGGGCGTTCGTCCACAGGATTGGCAGTAGCAAAATACCGCCGTAGTAATTGAACGCTGCCCAAAACAGCAAACTCAGTTCACGGCGAAAGGCGGAGAGGTGAAGCAAATCGAGGCGTACTAATGCCCGTTCACCTTGACGCTTGGCGTGTATCACAAACAATCCGCCCAACATCAATCCCACCGCTCCAGCTATCAATGGTTCAGGCTGCCACGCCGCTTGTTGCACGGCATACACCAACAACACTAAGGCTGGGGCGAGGCACACATACCCCCAGCCATCAAAGTCCCGAGCAGGGTTGGCAGACAAGGCGGGAATCCATCTGCTCCACACCAACGCCCACGCACACAGCGGCACATTTACGGCAAAAATCCAATGCCAACTGCTCACTTTCAACAAGGCGGAAGCCAACAGCGGTGCGGCAATCGGGGTGATCACCGCAGGCACGGCTAAGGCGGTGAGTGCGGGGCGTAATTTTTCAGACGGCATCACCCGAGCGCACAAGGTTTGCAACAGCGGCTGCATCAAACCCGCCGCCACCCCTTGCCCCACACGTGCCGCCAGCAACACCGCAAAACTATTCGCCACCGCCGCCATTGCAGAACTCAAGGCAAACAATAGCAAACACGCACGCCACAAACGCACCTCGCCCAAGCCTTGCCCCAACGCCGCCGACAACGGCACAGCCGCCACCGCTGCCAACAAATACGCCACCACCAACCATGCCAAAGGGGCAGCAGGAAAACTCACGCCCAACGCAGGCAATGCCGTATTCAATGCTGTTGCATCGGCTAAGGGCAACACAATGCCCAATAACAACGCATTTAAAAAACGTTTTTCGGGCAATGAAAAAATAATCGTTTCAGATGACATAACTCTTCCTCGTCTGTTTGGATATTGTTTGGCACAATGTTTTTAACTGTTTTATCGGCTCAACCAGTCAATGCCAACAATGCTGACTGATTGATTTTTCAAACAAAATCAGCATAATCCTTTTTTAACTGTTATACTTTCGACAAAATAGCAATGATTATCGAATAAATGGCAAAAACACTCGCTCAACCGCTACCCGATACCCCTTACGCACCCAGTGAAGAAATGCCCATTCGTGTGGTACAGCGCCATCATCAACCCCGCACGGCGGTGGCGAGCCATCAACACGCTTGGGGGCAGTTGGTGTATTCCCGACAAGGCGTGATTCGTGTGTTTACGGCGCAGGCGAGTTTTACCGTGCCGCCTGAACGGGCGGTGTGGATTGCCGCCAATGAGCCGCATCGGGTGGACGTGTTGTCTGCCACGCAGGTGTTTACCGCCCATTTGTACCGTGATGTACCCAGCACCGCTCTGAGCGTGCCGCCCTTATTGCGTGAGGTGTTGATTGCCCTGTCAAAGCCGTCTGAAAAACGGCGTTTCGACTTGTTGTCTGCTTTATTTTGTGAAGAGTTAGAAAACGCACCTGCCTTGCCGTTGGGCGTGCGCTTGCCACAAGACAAGCGTTTGCGTCAGCTGTGTGAAGCCGTGTTGCAAACGCCGAGATTAGATATTCCGCTGGCACAATGGGCACACGATTGTGGGGCAAGCGTGGCAACGGTGCAGCGTTTGTTTAAGCATGAGCTGGGCTGCCATTTCAACGCGTGGCGGCAACAAGCCTTGCTCGCCCGTGCCACCGAACTCGCCGCCCAACAGCTGCCCCTCGCCCATATCGCCCTTGAGCTGGGCTACCGCAGCCAAAGTGCGTTTTCCTTTATGGTGAGCCAATGCACAGGACAAACCGCAAGCACGTATTTTTATCCGAAAGGTAATGAAAATTGAGTGAAAAAATTGCCGCACTTTCTCATTACTTATGTCTTTTATACCCCAAACACATCAGACATAATCAATAGCCGTTAAATATACTTATATATAATATTTTTATATCTTTGGATTATGGCCTCATCTAGCATATTCATTTAATGGAGTAAGACAAGCATTTACCCAGCAACTGACACAGTTTCAAGAAAACAATCGCCCCATTATCTATCTTGATGAAAGTGGGTTTAAAATAAGCGATTATAGACCTTATGCTTATGCCCATAAAAGCCAAAGATGTTATGATATTTATCATTGGCAAGCCAAGAACCAAACCCATGCCATTGGTGCAATCCACAACAACCAATTGTTTGCTGTAGGTCTTTGTGAATGCAGCATTAACAGCCATGTGTTTTTATCTTGGGTAGAAAAAGTATTGCTACCAGAGTTACCTAAAAACAGTGTGATTGTCATGGACAACGCCACCTTTCATAAAAGATAAGACATACAAGACACAATCACAAACAAAGGACATGACATTCTTTGGTTACCACCTTACTCACCTGATTTAAATCCCATTGAGCAAATTTAGAGTTGGATTAAGAGATTAAGACAAGATTGGCGATTGGTGCATCATACGCTTGTGGTGTTATCTTGCCTTTGGTGGTGCAGCAAAAAGCCTACCTGAAAGGCTTTCAGGTAGGCCTAGTGTCTATTAAAAATGTTTTTTCTAAAAATACTTAAAATACTTATTTTTCGGTCAATTTTGCATAGCTGGTCATCAGGTTACGATAATCAGGAATGTGGTTGCTAAAGAGTTGTCCCAATCCCTCAATATCATTACGCCAATCACGGTGCAATTCAGCAGCCGCACCAAACCATGACATCAATTGCACACCAGCGGCTTCCATTCTCCGCCATGCAGCATCTCGGGTCATGCTGTTGAATGTGCCTGAGGCATCGGTAATCACAAACACTTCAAAACCTGCTTCAATCGCCGATAAGGCTGGAAAAGCGACACAAACTTCGGTAACAATGCCTGCAATAATCAATTGCTTTTTGCCTGTGGCTTTGACTGCCTGCACAAAGTCTTCATTATCCCAAGCGTTGATTTGTCCAGGGCGGGCAATGTAGGGAGCTTCAGGGAACATGGCTTTAAGTTCGGGAACCAATGGGCCATTGGGGCCTGTTTCAAAGCTCGTGGTTAAAATGGTGGGCAGGTTGAAATACTTTGCCAAATCTGCGGTTGCCAAGACATTGTTTTTAAATTTGTCGGGGTCAATATCACGCACCAAAGACATTAAGCCTGCTTGGTGGTCAACGAGCAGCATGGCAGCGTTATTTTTGTCTAAACGGATATAGGGTTTGTTGGTCATCATCATTCCTTAGGTTTTTCTTGGCTGCCTGAAAACTTAAATTTCACTTTCAGGTAGCCTGATTTGGCAAACGCTTTTAAATGGGAATTTTTTTAATATAAATTTTCACCCGAGTCAGTAGAAAAATCATTCAAAAATCAAAACGGGAAACCATCAAATCAGGATAAAAACTTAAAGATTTTTGACCGCTCTTTTAATCCCCTTTTCCCAATAAAAACGCTGCCTGAAAATATCAAACGTTCAGGCAGCTTTTTGCTGCAAAGGGCGGTTTGAGGGGCTTGCTATACGTCATCGCGGCGTGTCATGGCACCGCCGTCCACATGCCAAATGCTGCCTGTAACCCAGCTTGCTTGGTCGGAGAGCAGGAAAACAGCTGTGGCCGCAACATCTTCTACCGTGCCGTTGCGTCCTAAGGCGTGGTATTTTTTGAAGTTTTCTAGGGTGTCTTTTACCTGTTCGCCGCTTGCAAAGCGTTCAAAAATGCGGGTTTCAATGATGCCAATCGGCAGGGCATTGACACGGATACCGTATTCGGCAAGTTCGGCGGCGGCGTTTTTGGTGAGTGCCTCAAGCCCCCATTTTGCCATGGAGTAGGCCGCCATCGGTGTGGATTTGATGGGCAAGTGCGATAAGGCGGCGGTGATATTGACGATTGAGCCTGCTTTTTTGTTGTCAATCATCAGTTTGGCAACCGCTTGGGTGATGAAAAAGATGGCTTTGTTGATACCTAGATAGCCGTCATACTGGGCTTCATCGGTTTCCAAGAAGCGGTTGGGGAAGTACACGCCTGCACTATTGACCAATAAATCTATGTCGCTGTGTTCGGCGTTGAGCTTGGCTATCAATGCTTGCACGCTTGTCATTGAGAGCAGGTTGGCGGTTAAGGCACTGACGTTTTCTTGTCCGTAGCGTTCGGCTAGGGTTTGACAGGCGGTTTCGGCCTTGTCGGGATTATTACCTAAAATAACGGCTTTGCCGCCCTGTGCTAAAATGGCTTCAGCAATGGCAAGTCCTACGCCGCTTGTGCCGCCAACGACTAATAATTTGCGGTTTTCAAAGTTTTTCATGGGTTTTTCCTCTTAAGGTAAGTGATGTTTGGTAGATGCTTTATCTGCGTTAGGGTTAAATCATAACGTTTTTCTGGTATCTTGATTTGCCCAAAAGAAGCTTTTTCTTGCCTAATGTGATAAATCTTGGTAGCTGCTAAGTTTTGCTCCAAAGTCGTTTAGGCGGATAAAATGTGCCTGCCGTAAGATTTCTTGTTGCTTCCAAAAAAGCAGCAGCGTGGGGGCGGTAAAGACCAAAAACCGCCCTGCAAGGCTTGGCAGCTGTGCGATGTCTGCTTCTATGACGGCAAGCTGTTTACGTTCGGCAAAACTTTTGAGCTTGTGATGCAAAACGCTGCACACGCCGCATTTTGGGGCAGTGATAGAGACTAAACTTAGGGCATACTCTGCTAGATAGCCATCTCAAATTCACTCAAAATTTCTTTATAAATTGAATAGATAATATTCATACCATTCCCAAATGGTTCATATTTTGATTATTTTGTGATAAAATAAACACATATACTATTGATTTTAAAACTATTTAAAAAACTTCTGGGATTCCGTATAATTATGATAATAGAACAAAATCAAATTTCTTTTGGGCAATTTTTTACTCCAAGACACATTGCTGATTTTATGGTAAATATGATTACCCATGCTAAAAATAGCAAAGTTTTAGAACCCTCCTGTGGGGAAGGTATATTTATTGAAGCATTGCAAAACAAAAATTTTCACAATATAACAGCTTATGAGATTGACGCTTCACTTATCCATCATTCATTTGTAATTAATGATAGCTTTTTAAATTGCTCAATGGATGAAAATTTTAATGTTATAATTGGCAATCCACCTTATATTCGTTGGAAAAATTTAAACTTAGCAGCAAAACAAGAATTAGCCAATAATTGGTTATGGCAAAAATATTTTAATAATCTATGTGATTATTTTTATATTTTTATATTAAAATCAATAAACTTACTTAAAGACAATGGCGAACTTATTTTTATTTGTCCTGACTATTGGTTTTCCACAACACATGCTAAAAATTTACGTCAATTCATGATGGAAAACGGTGGATTTGAAACCATTATTCGTTTTCACGAATCACAGATTTTTCCTAAAGTCAATTCATCTATTGCTATTTTTAAATATAAAAAAACCAAAATAAAGTCTCAAGATATTAAGGTTATACAATTAACTAAAAGAATGAAGGTAGATACTGTATTACTGGATAATTTAGAAAGAAATCCTTTCGTACAATGTTTTAATATTCCACAGTTCACTAAAAGAGATAGTTGGTTATTTATATCTGAGGGCATTCGCCAGAGATTACAATTATTTGAAAATCAGTGTGCATCAACAATTCATGAAATATGCGATATTGGGAATGGGATGGTAAGTGGTCTGGACAAAGCCTTTCAAATGAAAGAAATAGAAAGTTATACAGATAACGAACGTAAAGCAAGTATAAAAGTTGTAAAAGCTAAAAACTTGGGTCAATTCCTTGTCAAAAAAATTACTTATTATATCTTTATAAACAAAGATATTGATGAAAAAAATTTTTCCATAGATTATCCAAATTTTTACCATGATTTATCAATATATCGTGAGCAATTAAATAAACGATATTCGTACAATAAAACTATCCCTTTCTGGCAATGGAGCTTTTTAAGGAATTACCAACTATTTAGCAAGAAAGAAAAACGTATTTTTGTTCCATGTAAAGAAAGGGTTACTCATAAAAACTATTTCCGCTTTGCTATGGTTGATGAATTCACGTACCCTACTCAAGATGTAACGGCTTTATTTCGGAAAGAAAATGTAAGAGAAAGCTTAGAATATATTTTAGCCTACCTTAATCAGCCCATTGTTTTTGAGTGGCTGAAGTATAACGGTGTTATTAAAGGTGGAATTATTGAATTTTCTGAAAAGCCATTAGCATCTATTCCATTTAGGAAAATTAATTGGAAGTGTAAAAAAGATATTGAATGTCATAATAAAATTACTTATTTTGTACGTCTCTATCAAATAGAACAGCAGGAAACATATTTACAAGAAATTAGAAATTATTTTCAAAAATTGGGGATTTAATTAATGAATTCAGAGCAAGTACTTCAACTTACAAATAAATTGATAAACCAAAGTGTTCCTAAGCCAATCTCAGGAACATTATCAGGCCACGCCGCTGGAGAACCTTTTGAAAAATTAGTTTACCAATATTTAAAGCAACAACACCCAAATAATATTTTTAAACAATTTGAATACTTAAATGATTTATATCGTAAAAATCCAACAGTGATTGGACATAAAGCACGTGCAAATTTATTTCAATCACCTACTGTTTTATTTTTGTTAAGTAGAGGAAAATCCGCAACTGATAAATGGAGTGAAGAAAATCTCTTTGAAGAAAAGCAAAATGATACCGCTGATATTTTACGTGTAATTAATGGATTTTATGAGCTAATTGATGTTAAAACACGAAACATTAATAAAAATGCACAACAGCCTAATATTATCTCTGCATATAAACTGGCACAAGTATGTGCAAAAATGCTAGACAACAATGAATTCTATACCTTTGAGATCAATTACTTTGAAATTGACTGGAAATTGGAGGGAGATCAATTGGTTTGCAAAAGTATTCATTATGCGGAATTATTTAGATCTCAACCAAATACTTTATATATCAACTGGGCTGCAGCTATGCAAATTCAATTTCATGTTTGCGATTTAGATCAAAGTTTCTCACTATCACGACAAGAATGGGCAAAACAGTATTTAAAGCACTTTGTTTTACAAGCAAAGCAACGTGCTGAAATTATGGTAGAAAAATTTGTTAAACCTTTTGAGCCATACCTATGAAGTTTTAGAGAAATATTGATTACCCAAGACATCGGGGCTTGGATAAAGGGTTTTTCAATATTAAGCAACGATACAATACGGTTTGACATGATTTTCCTTAAAAAAATATGAGGCTCATGCAATAAAGGCTCACACAATAAAAGTTAAAAAGCCATCGGCAAAGAAAGCCCAAGCCAAGCTCAGGCTTTCTTTATTGTCCTTACACCGAGCGGTTAATCACGTTAACGGGATTGACCAGCGTGTCATACACGGGCGAATGATTGGCGATTTCATCAAC
This sequence comes from Avibacterium sp. 21-599, assembly GCF_026226765.1. Taxonomy (NCBI): domain Bacteria; kingdom Pseudomonadati; phylum Pseudomonadota; class Gammaproteobacteria; order Pasteurellales; family Pasteurellaceae; genus Avibacterium; species Avibacterium sp. 21-599. The sequence goes on along the minus strand of NZ_JAKKOB010000002.1, from coordinate 171,997 downwards.
CAAGGCATCAAGCTTTTCTTTATCGGTATTTGGACTTTCTAGGTGAATATCCACACGGATTTGGCTTGCACCGCTGCGAACGTCTTTAAACTTCAAAAAGCCATTTAAATCAAAATCCACACTAAGCTTTAAATCAATACGGCTTAATTCAATGCCCTTGCCAGCGGCAAGCAGCGTGAGGGTTGCGGTATAACAGCCTGCCAACGCCTGCAAAACGTACTCCATCGGGCTTAAGGCACGGTCTTCGCCCAGCACCGCCTGCGGTTCATCGCCAAGCGTGATGAATTTATTCACACGGCTGTTATCGGCAACACCGCCTTGCACCGTGATGCCTGTTGCGGTTTTTACGCCAACACCGCCGTTTGATTCACTGCTCATATGCAGAGTAAATTCGCCAAGTTTGGCATCGTTTTGAATACGGGCGGCAAGCTCGTTAATTTTTGTAACATCAGCAAAAGGGGTCATTCTGTTCTCCTTAAAGTTCTTTATCAATCAATTGGGCAAGGGCAGATTTGGGCATCGCACCTGCGTGGCGTGCCGTCATTTGCCCTGCTTTAAAAGTCATCAGCGTTGGGATATTGCGAATGCCATATTGGGCAGAAAGCTTAGGATTGTCATCAACATTGACCTTCACCACCTTGGCCTTGCCTGCGTAATCCTCTGCTAATTCATCAAGCAAAGGGGCAATCATTTGGCAGCGGACACCAATCGGCATAAAAATCAACCAGCACGGGCGTGTTTGCATTTAACACTTCGTCAGAAAAGGTCTTGTCTGTGGCATAAATCATAAAAAATACTCCATTGAAAAAGTTTTGATGTTGAAAAGCTTTCATGTTGAAAAGCTTTGATGGCGTTATTATCGGTTAAACCCTGCCGCCATATTTGCCAAAACGAAGTCAATTCTTGCCTAATTTGACAAACTCCCTTAAAATCACCCTAAAAACATTTAGGGAGCCGCATCATGTATCAAGACCCATGGGAAAAACTTGCCAGCCTCATCAAACGCTTCACCCAGAAAGAAGGCAGCTTTTCTGACACCGCCCTGCCCGCCTTAAATCTCTGCCGCCGCAACCACCGCACCCACCCCGTGCCTTGCATCTATCCGCTTAGCCTGTTTGTGGTCGTGCAAGGCGTGCAGCACGTCAATTTTGGCAACGAAATCATGCAGCTTGCCCAAGGCGATGCCGCATTGACCACCCTTGATTTGCCTGTGGTATCGCACGTTTTGCAGGCAAGCCAAAGCACGCCCTACCTCAGCTTAAGAATTGAACTTGATGTGATGCTCTTGCGTGAACTTGCCGAACAGACCGACTGGCAGACCAAGCAATCAAGCCTTTCGGACAGCCTGTCGGTCGCCCCGATTGATGAGGGATTACTTGATGCGGTGGTGCGTTACACCGCTCTGCTTGACGAACCCAAATGGCAGCCGCACCTTGCCCCCTTGATTGAACGTGAAATCGCCGTACGCCTCTTAAACGGCGTGCATCAGCCCATGCTAAAAAGGCTCTTGATGCAAGGCAGTGCCGAACGCAACATCGCCAAAATTATTGCCTATTTTAACGAGCATTACACCCAAAAGACCGACATCAACCAACTGGCAGAACAGGCACACATGAGTCCATCTTCCTTTCGCCAGCACTTTAGAAAGCTGACAGGCGTAAGCCCCCTGCAATACCAAAAGCAGCTTCGCCTCCAGCACGCCAGACGGCTGATGTTTAAAGAAAATCAAGATGCCACCACCGCCGCCTTTGCCGTGGGCTATGAAAGCCCGACCCAATTTAACCGTGAATACGCCCGACTGTTTGGCGAACCGCCCCACCGCGACATACAGCGGCTCAAAGACAATGAAATGCAGTTTGGCAGGATTGTTTAGGATTTTAGGCTGCCTGAAAGTTCAACTTCAGTTTTCAGGCAACCCAAACTCAAACCAAACTCAAACTATAGAAAAATCTTCAAGTAAGCCAAAAGAATACATCATTTTCGATTTGGCAAAGTTTTAGCTCAAAAAGGCAATGCCTATCCATAGACAAACTGTTTTCGCTTGCTTGATAAGCCCTAAAGTGTACGATAAAATAGAGTTTTGGTACGTTATCGGACTTTTTTTATGCAATATCAAGCCCCTTTTATGGATAAATTTTGGACGTTATCTATATTGGTTTTATGGTGCTTGATATAAGGCAATTGCCATTGATACTGGCTTTTACCTAGCAAAAGCCCTAGGAGAACCCAAATGGAACTTAAATTTCCCCCGCCTTTAGTGATGCTGTTTTGTGGCTTGTGTATGGGATTGGTGGCTTGGCTGCCCTTTGGTCAAATTCTTCGCCTGCCATGGCTTGCTGTTATTGTGGCTTTGCTTGCTGTGTTGATTGGCGTAATGAGCGTTACCAGCTTTAAAAAAGCCAAAACCACCATCAGCCCCGTTAATCCTGAAAAAAGCAGCAGTCTCGTTACTTCAGGCATTTTTGGCATAAGCCGCAATCCGATGTATCTTAGCATGGCGTTATTGCTTACCGCACTTGCGTTGGTGCTTGGCAGTGTGTTTGCTTGGTTTTTTGTGCTGGGCTTTATTTTGTACATGAACCGCTTTCAGATTATCCCCGAAGAGCGAATTTTGGCTCAAAAATTTGGTGAGGTTTATCAGGCCTATTGCCAACAAACAAGAAGATGGCTATAGGAAATTTTTGTGCGTATTGAGGCTGCCTGAAAACTTGAAATGAGGATTTTTGGGCGGCTTTTTATTATGACAATCAAGGTTATCATTCCTAAAAAACGATGGCATTAAACCCTTAAATTTCCACTTAAGTAGATAGAAAAATCTTTGAACAACTAAAGCCCAAAATCATAAGTTACAACAAAAATAGCAGAATTTTTGACAGCACTTTTAATCCCCTTCTTTAATACAAGGGCTTGCCGCAGAGAGCGAAACGCCCACTTTTTTACGGGATTTTTTGCCATGCAGGCTTGCAGCTTTGGGCAGCCGTTTCACACGGTAGAGCAGCAACGCAAGCAAAATCAGCACGCAGCCGATGATTTTTGACGTGCCAAGCATTTCTTGCATAAACATCACGCTAAGCAGCATCGTCCAAACAGGTTCTAAAATCATGATTAACGCCCCATTGCCGACATCGCTTAATTTTTGCCCAAAGGTTTGCAGCAAAAAGCGGGCATTGGTACCAATCAAAACGCTAAGGGCAAGCCAAAGCCACGTCATCGAGCCAACAGAAGACGGCATATCTTCTGCCAACAGTGCATAAAAACCGCTTGACAGCCCAACCATCGCAAGCTGGATAAAGGTCAGCGGCAAAATCGGCACCGACTTTGCGTAGCGGCTGTTTAACACAAACTGAATGCCCGCCCAAAGTGCCGTCAATAAAAAGAACAGCGTATCAAGCCCCAATCCGCCGCCCGAAGAAAGACCGCTTGCTGCCAAAAAAATCATGCCCAAAACGGCAATCGGCAGGGCAAGCCAAAACCGCCTTACGGGTCGCTCTTGATAAATCAGCCACGCAATCAACGGGGCAGCAAGCATCGCAAGGCTTAACAAAAACGCCCCTTTGCCCAGCTCTTGGGTGTGCTTTACGCCAAGCACCCAGAAAAAAAGATACAGGCTAAAAGATAAGCCAACAAGCAGACTTTGCTGCCACTGTTTACGGCTTAACCGCCCAAGTCCACGAAAAGCAAAGGGCAAAAAGATAATTGCCGCCGCACCAAAACGCAAGCTCACAAAGGTTACCGCTGGCAATTCGGCGATCGCACTTTTGGAAAACAGCCAGCCAAAGGCGGCGGCAAGGGTGGCAAGCAGCAAAATCCACTCACCACGGTAATGTTTAAAGTAATGTTTTAAGGACATGGTTTTTCCTGTTTCTCAGTAGCGTCATTTAAATTCAAGCAAATACGGCGTTGAAAGCTTTCTCATGTACCATCTGTACACTTTCGGCCGCTTTCGCCTTGTCTTCATTTGAATTTAAGCGACTAGAACAATCAAAGATTTAAGCGTATTTTATCCGTTGTTTTTTCACATAAATAGGCTTAAAATTGACAGCAATGTTTATTTTTTCACGATTAAGCGATGGATTTAGACTGGAACGATGTGCACTATTTCATCTTACTGATGGAAAAAGAGACCCTAACGGCGGCGGCAAATGCCCTAAATGTCGAACATGGCACGGTATCACGGCGGATTGAACGGCTGGAAAAACAGCTTGGACTGCACCTCTTTGACCGCATCAACAAGCGTTATCTGCCGACCGATGACGGCAGAGAGCTGTACCAAGAAGCCAAAAAATTGCAGCTAAACATCAAGCAATTTGCCCAAACAGCACAGGATAAGCGGGAATCGGTGGGTGAAGTGGCGGTTTCGGCACCGCCCTTTGTCGCCAACAGCCTGCTGGCACCGACCCTTGCCGTCTTTTATCAGCGGTTTTCGCATATCCGCTTGATTATCCAGAGCGATTCGATCATCAGCAATCTGCACGCCCGCCAAGCCGACATCGCCCTAAGGATTGCCGAGCCGCTGCAAGAAGACTTGGTGGCACGCCGTTTATGCTATGTCAAATACCGCTGGTTTGCCCATCGCTCCTATCTTCAGCACGAGTCGCAAGAAAGCTGGCAATACTTAAGCCTACAGCTTGCTGGCACGCACGAAAAATGGCTGCAAACCGAGCTTAATGGCAAGCCGATTCGCTTTGCCTGCAATGATTTTCAGGTGATGAAGGCGGCGATTGCCCAAAAAATGGGCATTGGTTTATTGCCGATTTGCCATGCCGACCACCCTGATTTTGCTGCCATTGAGGAGATGGAGGACTTCACCGCACCGCTTTATTTGGTGATGCATGAGGACGTTCGTGCGTCAAAAAAAGTGCGGACGGTGGCCGATTTTCTGATTGAAATGCTTGCCGATTAGCTTTGTGATGGGGCGAAAAGCATCAAGGCTAAATGAAGGGGCTGGGTGAAAGTTTTTAGGTAAGTTTTTATGGCAAAAGCCATGTTTTCCCTTAAAAAGCGATAAAAACTTCAAGATTTTTGACCGCTCTTTAATCCTTTAATAATAAAAAGGCTACCTGAAAACTTACATTTCCCTTTCAGGTAGCCTGATTAAAAAAATACGCTTTTAAATAGAGATTTTATTCAATATAAATTTTCACCCAAGTCAGTAGAAAAATCATTTAAAAATAAAAGCAAAAAACCATCGCATCATGGCGGTAAACATTTAAATATTTTTGACCGCTTTTTTATCCTTTGACAATAAAAACGCTGCCTGAAAACTTAAAAACCAGCACTTTCAGGCAGCCTGATTAAAAAAACACGCTTTTAAACAGCAATTTTATCGGATAAAAATACCCGCCCGAGTCAGTAACACGCCTTTTCCCCAAACCATTTCACCCAAACCGCTTCTGCAAAATTTCAGCCAGCAAATGAAAGACCAGCTTAATGCGGTTGGATTCGGCTTTTTGTTTGGGGCGGTAGAGATAACAATCCCAGTTTTTTCTTGGCAATTGAGGCAAAAGCTCCACCAATTGACCCGTCTCAAGGTATGGACGGCACAAGGTTTTGGGCAGGCTGCTGATAACACTGCCGCTCAATACGGCAGCCAGTTCGCTGTTCATATTATTGGTTAATAATTTCGGGGCTTCAGGCTGCAAACGCAGATTTTTGTTTAATTCCCATGGCCAAATTCGTCCATTGTTGGGATTGATAAGCGAGCTAAGCGGAAATTGGGGCAAATCCTGCCAGCGTTCAGGCGTGCCGTAACGGGCGATAAAATCGGGCGAGGCGGTGATGATTTCCTGCTCCTGCCCCACTTTTTTGACAATCAAACGGCTGTCTTTCGGGTTGCCATAACGTATGCCAAGGTCAATGCGGCCTGCCACCACATCTTCAAGGGCATTATCCGTCCGCCAATGAATTTGAATGTCGGGATAGTCTTGTAATGCCGTTAATAAATCTTGTAAAACGGCGTTTATTGGCGGGTAATCTGGCACGGCAATGCGTATTATGCCTTGTATTTGCTGGTTTTTCCGTGGCATTAAGAGGGCATTGGCATCGGCAAGCAGCTGTTCGGCACGTGGTAAAAACTGTTTGCCAAAATCGGTCAGCGTAACCTGTCTTGTGCTGCGTAAAAACAGCACTTCGCCCAAATGCTGTTCCAATTGGGCGATTTGTCGGCTGATAACTTGGGGCGAAACCGCAAACCGTTCTGCGGTGGCTTTAAATTGTAGGGTCTGTGCCAAATCGCAAAAAATTTGCACCGCACTTAGGGCGTTGAGTGATTGTTTCATCGCATTTTATCCAAAGATAAATACAAATAACGGCATGATAAATCTAATTTTAGGAATTCTAAAATCCTAAATGGGGAATTATCATCGCCATTTCAAGCAGATATAATCCAGTTTTTCAATACAATAGAAGGAAACCTTATGCTAAGCAACCGTATGTCTGCCGAACGTCTCGCTTTGGCACTTGAGCAAGAAAAAACCATCTCACCTGAAGACCATGAAAAAGTCAAAGGTTTGGCAAGCATTGTGCGTCCGCTGCGTAGTTTTATTTTCAAAACACCAGCGGCTTACGATATGCCTTTTGAAGAATGGGTGATTCCGTCTAATGACGGTACACCGCTTGAAGCGTGGTTTATCCCAGCCAAAGGCGGTATGAGCGACAAACTCGTGATTTTTAACCACGCCTTGCCGATGTGCCGTGCAGGTTTCCCTGGCCATTTTGGTCTGCCTTGGGCGGGCTTTGATGCGGTAGAGATTGATTTTGTTATCCAATACAAACACTTGACCGATGCTGGCTACAACGTTTTGACTTACGATATCCGCAACCACGGCAACAGTGCAGCAGCCAACGGCGGCGTATGCGGCATTGGCAACTGGGAATGGCGGGACTGTGTCGGCGTGAAAGCATTTGTCGATGCCCACCCTGAACTTTCTAAAATGAAAGTGGCGTTATACAGCCAATGTATGGGCGGTAATTCACAGTACCGTGCGATTATGGAACGCCCTGAATTGTTTGAAAATGTCCGCTGTATGGTCAGCCCGATGGTGGTCTCAATGGCGGCGATTTACGATGCGTTTTCAGAGCTGCAAGGCGTGCATCAATATCAGCCGCTGATTGATTTGGAATTGCTGAAAATGGGCGGCTTCACCATGGCAGAAATGACTCCGCATTTATGGGCACACGCTGTGAAAATGCCAACCCTGATTGTGCAGGTCAAAGATGACGCTTGGACACGCAACCCAGAAGACAGTCAAAAAACCTTTGATTTATTGGGTGCTAAAGAAAAAGAATTGCTGTGGATTGAAAACACACCTTACCGCTTTAAAGACGGCTACAACTACTTTGGGCGTTATCCTGAAAAAATCTTGCCGTTTATCGATAAATACATGAAATAAACGCTAAACATCAAATAAAAAGGCTGCCTGAATGTTTTAGGATTTTTAGGTAGCCTGATTGAAAGAATAACAATTTATTTGATACGTAAATTTTCACCCGAATCAGTAGAAAAATTTTCCCTAAAGAGTAAATTAAAGGACACTTAACGAGGTTAGATTCAGATTTTTCTTGGCAATTGAGGTAAAATCAAACACATGTAGGCAATGATTGATTTTTGATTATCAGGGTAAAAAAACAAACAGACATTAAGAACAACATGTTGAAATATAATCAAAAGGCCATATTAATAGAAAATTCAAGAAACTGACTTGTACCAATAACATATTGCCTGTACCGTAAGACAAATAAATTGTAGAATTTTAGAACAAAACTTTTAACTTTAAAAGGTAACAAAATGAATATTTGGACGCAGAAAAGTATTGACTTGGCAACTCAAAGTAATTACCTAGATCTACTTTACCGTATATATCCCATGTCAGTTAATTTACGCCGTGAACTAACACAAAGTACACAAGATGAAATTCGTAAACATCTTGATAACAAAGATGGTAAGAAATTACTTGATATACTATTAAAACAAGAGATTTTTCCAATTAAAGATAGTTATGTTGCTTATCTAAAAAGAGATAAAACAGCAATTAATCGCAATCCAGCAACAGTTAGTCGCTTATCTGGCATGCTGATTGAAATGGGATTTGATGAAATTTTAAATAAAACAACTGTACCTAAAGAAACCAATCGACAAATTGGTCCGCTATTCAAAAAATGGATTTCAAATGGAGCGTTAGGAGTTCCCGTTACAGATGACATCGATTGTTTTCTACAGTATCAGGATAATATAGTTTTTAACGCAAGTGATAAAGTTATGGAAAACTTTGCTAAAACACATTTAGGGTATCAACATAATAAGGGATTAGACTTTATTGCCAAGTTTAATCAAACAATAATTATTGGAGAAGCAAAATTCTTAACTGATTTTGGCGGACACCAAAATGCACAGTTTAATGATGCTATTGCCACAATGAAAGCACCATTAAAGGCGTCCAAATATAAAGTTAAAACCATCGCTATTTTAGATGGTGTTCTATATATCTCAGGTAAAAACAAAATGTTTTCTGAGTTAAAAAATTTTTCAGATGATCAAGTTATTATTACAGCTGTTTTATTACGTGATTATTTATTTTCGGTATAACATATTATGCATCTTACTTATCCAGATAAAAAAACTGAAAATGAAATTTTGGCAGAAATCAATCATATTGAGCCAATAAAACTAGATGAACACCTTCCTATTTTATTTCATGGGGATAATAAAATAGCATTATCAATATTACTTAATAGCGGTTACCGTGAAAAAATAGATTTAGTTTATATAGATCCACCATATAATACACAACAAGTTTTTACAATTTCAGATAATCGGGCAAGTACCATTAGCCGAACCAATTATGGTACAACAGCTTATTCTGATAGCCTACCTATAGAATATTACATAGAGTTGATGCGTGAACGTTTGATATTAATACGTGAGTTATTATCACAAAATGGCTCTATTTATTTACATATTGATAGTAAAGTTGGACATTATTTGAAAATAATTATGGACGAAGTATTTGGTATAGAAAACTTTAGAAATGATATTGCAAGAATCAAATCTAATCCTAAAAATTTTTCACGGCGAGCATTTGGCAATGAAAAAGATATGGTTTTATTCTATACAAAAAATAATAAGAAAAATATTTTTAATCAAGTTACTTCCCCTTTAAATGAAGAAGATAAAATAAAAATGTTCAAGAAAATTGATGAAAATGGCAGGAGATATAATACTGTTCCTGTTCATGCACCTGGAGAAACACAAAATGGCGTAACTGGAAAAACGTGGCGTGGAATGCTGCCTCCGAAAGGAAGACATTGGCGTTGCTCACCTGATGAATTAGATAAGTTAGATAAACAAGGTTTGATAGAGTGGTCAAAAAATGGCGTGCCTCGTATAAAAAAATTTGCAGATGAACATAAAGGTAAAAAAATTCAAGATATTTGGGAATATAAAGACCCAATTTATCCAATTTATCCGACTGAGAAAAATATAAGTATGTTGGAAATGTTGATTAAGCAATCATCTAATCCAGATTCAATTATATTAGATTGTTTTGCAGGTAGCGGTTCTACATTATGGGCGGCACAATCATTAAAAAGGAGATGGATTGGTGTAGATATATCAACCATTTCTATAGAGACAATACGACAAAGGTTTGGCTTGCTACCAATGCAGTTTATTAAAATATAAAACCTTAAATACCTTCAATGTTTTTTATTAAGTTGACTTAAAATATCGATCAAAAAGGCTACCTGAAAACTTACATTTCGCTTTCAGGCAGCCCTTTCTAACACCATCTCTTTATCCCATCACCGCTTACACATCTCTTGGCTGCCAGTCGGCACCTTTTAGCGGCGGCAGCCATGACGGGCCTTGCAGCTGCTGTTGCCATAGGGCTTCTGGGTAGCGGTAGGCGGTTTTTCTTTCGAGGTCAATGGCGGTTTGTATTTGCTCTTCTTTGCCTGTTTTGATGAGGGTGGCAAAGTTTGGGTTGATGAGCGAGGCTTTGCCTACGGCCAAAAATTCTGCCCAGCCTGTTTGGTAGGCGGCGATGAGGTCGTCTGCGGTAAAGAGGTTGCCTACGCCGATAAGCGGGAGTTTGCCGCCAATGCGTTCGTGGATAAGCTGCATGCGGCTTTGGTTTGTGTCGGCACCTCGGCGGGCTTTTTTGTAGAAGTCCCATAGGGATACGTGTAGGTATTGCAGGGGTTTGTCAATGAGGCGGTCGATGAGCTGCAAGGTATCGTGCATGGTGAGCCCGTCTTCGCCTGCTTCTTCGGGTGAGAAGCGGTAGCCGATGATGAAGTCGTCTCGCTGATGGCGTTGTTTGGCCGCAACGGCAGCGTCAATCACGGCAAGTGGAAACCGCATGCGGTTTTCTGGGCTGCCGCCCCATTGGTCGGTGCGGCGGTTGGTTTTGGCTGAGTAAAATTGTTGCAATAGGTAGTCGTTGGCACCGTGGATTTCTATGCCGTCAAAGCCTGCTTGCAGGGCAAGTTCGGTGGCTTGTCCAAAGGCGTTGATGATGGCGTGAATTTCGCTGTCTTCTAGGGCTTTGGCTTGGTTGATGGCACTTGGGGCAAGGGGGTGTTTGATGAGTCCAAAGTCTGCTGCACGTGCTCCGCCGTGGTGGATTTGTAAGATGGCTTTGGCGTTTTGTTTTTTAATCCGTTCGGCAAGGGCGGTCAGCCGTGGCAGGTTTTCTTGTCCGATGGCGTGGGGCTGGCCAGGAAAGGTTTTGCCGTTTTCGGCGACAAGGGTGGCGGCGGTGATGAAGAGTCCAAAGTCAGCGGCTCTGCCTTCAATAAAGTGGGCTTCTTCTTCGCCTAGGCTGCCGTCTGGGTTGGCTCCGAAGTGGGTCATCGGGGCAACGGCAAGGCGGTTTTTGATGGTGATGCCGTTATTAAGGGTAAAGGGGGTAAAAAGCGGTGCGTAACGGTCGTTCATGGTGTTCTCCTTAGGTGTTTAGTGTTGGTCAAGGGGGCGGTATTGTACGGGGATAAAGCGGTAGCCTTCGCCGTCTTTTTGTAGGTGTCCAAGCCCTGGAAATGGCAGATGTGCACCTGCGATGAGTGTTTTTTCCGCCACGATGTTTTTGAGCATGGTCTGACGGGTTTTTCGGGCTTGCTCGGCATTGGCATCAAAGTCTATGGCGACTTCTGGGTGCGGCATTTGTATGGCTGGGCTGTGCATGAGGTCGCCCCAAATGAGCAGTTTTTCGCCTTTGGATTCAATGAGAAAGCCGCTATGCCCTGCGGTATGCCCAAAGAGCGGTATGGCGGTTAGGTTTTCAAAGATTTCTTTGCCCGATGGGTAGTATTTGACCCGCCCTGCTTTGGCATAGGGTTGGACGGCTTGGCGTGCCAGTTCAACATAGGGGCGGACGGTTTCAGGCAGCATGTTTATGGGGGTGTCAAGCCAAAAGGCTTTTTCTTGTTCTGCCAGATAGAGGGTTGCATTTTTGAAGGTGCGTTTGCCTTTGTGGACGATGCCGTTTAGGTGGTCGGCGTGCATGTGGGTGGGCAAGATGATGTCAATTTGTTCGGGGCGGTAGCCTGAGGCGCGCAGGCTGTCAATGAGCCGTCCTTGTTTGTCCAAAAAGATGGGGGCTTGGACTTCGCCTTTGCCTGCATCAATGAGGATAAGGTGGCGGCCTGTGTTGATTAAAAAGCCGATGATGGTGCCTTCCATGCCGCCAAGATGGGTTCGGGGAACAAAGGCATCATCAAGCAGTTGGTTGAGTGTTTGTTCGCTAAGGTCGGTGTGTTTTGCCATCAGGGCGGTGTCCAGATTGCCTACGCCGTCATAAAGGGCGGTAACTTCGTAATCGCCGACCATTTGGCGAAAGTAGCCTGCAACCTGTGTTTTTTGCATGGGAACGGGGTTGGCTTTGGGCTGATGGACGGGCTGTGCCATCGCAGGCAAAGCGGTCAATCCAAACAGTAAGACGGCGGTAATCAGCGGTTTTTTCATGGTTTTTTCTCCAAAAATTATTTGATGTGGGGTTATTTTACCGCTTGTTATTGTTCAATAATATGGATAAAATGCAAAACAATGACGATTTATGCACATTCTTATGCGACTTGATTGGAACGATATTCACTATTTTTTATTGCTGGTTGAAAAACAGACGCTCACCGCCACCGCCGAGGCTTTGGGTGTAGAGCACAGCACGGTCGCCCGCCGTATTGAACGCTTGGAAAAACAGCTCAATCTACATCTTTTTGACCGCATCAATAAACGCTATTTGCTCACGGCAGCAGGGGAACGGCTTTATCCTGAAGCGAAAAAACTGCAATTTAATATCCGCCAGTTCCGCCAAACCGCCGAAGATAGCCAGCAGGCGGTCAGCGAGGTGTTGCTGTCGGTTTCGCCCTTTGTTGCCCATGCCTTGATTGCCCCGCTGTTGCCGCTCTTTTATCAGCGTTTTTCTCATATTCGCTTGGTATTGACCAGCGACCCGACCTTAAGCAGCCTGCATCAGCGTCAGGCAGACATTGCCCTAAGGATTACCCTGCCCGAGCAAAACGACCTTGTTGCCCGCCGTCTATGCAATATTGATTACCGCTGGTATGGGCATCAAGATTATCTTGCCGACACGCCCAAAGACGCGTGGCAATATCTGGGCTTGCACTTAGGCGGTACGCAGGCCAAATGGGTGGAGGAGCAGCTGGCGGAAAAGCCTGTTTGCTTTGTGTGCAATGATTTTCAGATAATGCAGACCGCCATTGTCCACAAACTTGGCATTGGGCTTTTGCCTTGTGATTACCGCACAGAAGCGATGACCGCACTTACCACCATGCCAAGCCTTAGCACACCACTTTATCTCATCATGCACGAAGATGTCCGCCATAGCCAAAGCGTACGTGATGTGGCGGATTTTTTGGTGGAGGGGCTTGGGGAGTAATTGATAAAAATATGATTAGAGGGAATATGGTGTTATGTAAACAATATAGTAAAAGAAATACTTTTTTGGCACAAAAATGGTTACACTGACTACCCCCTAAATCAAAAATAACTCTCCCTATAACGCATATGCCATCAAATTATATTTCATAACCAAGTCATCATTAATATCCTATTTTTTTATCATCTTGGTGGTTTAATTGTCTATCTACTGCTTTTTTGATTCTTTCGACTCCTTCACTTGATATATACCCAATTTTTTTCTTAGGGTAATTATCTGTTGCATTTTCCAATACATCTTTAGCTCCCTTTGTTAATCCCTGTCCTCCTATGAGTAAATGCCCTTCTATTAAAGGAGATTTTGCAATATCAGAAACAAATTTCTCTGCGACAGGTTTATTTATTTTTCCAGAGTAAGACTTTACATCTATTCTTGTATCTATTTTCTTACCTTCATAACTTTTTGGATCTGAAAAATCAGATCTACATCCTTGCGATATTTCAACCATTTCACGCAAATGATCTTCATTGTGCGTAAGCCATAAATCTATCCCATTATCGGCTGTATTGGTTATCGAAGGACGTTTGAAGTCAACTGACGAGCCGTCAACTCGCCCCATTTTTGATACGATTTCAGAAACTATCATTTCTCCCTTTTTACCTTTATTACTCATATCCTATCCTACCATCAACAATACGTCTTGATTATCACTATAATTATCGCGCTTAAGGGTAAATATCTTTAATATACTAGCCAAATCTCCAAATGATAGGATTTTGGATTCGGTATCACTAGTAATCAGTTGCTTATCTATCTTCTCGCTTTCTCTAACACACTCAGGTATTAAAATATCATTAATAATATCAGCAATCTTATTGCTATCTATATATTTTTGTGAAAACATATCGTCTGAACCTTTGGATTCATAGATCATCTTCTCTATTAAATAAGGCTCCAACCTTTCATAAATATGATCTTTTAAAGTCACTTTTTCCAAAGTCTTCGAAGTATCATCATAATATTCTTCATTACCATCGTATTTTACTAAAAACAAAGTATTCGACATTTAAAATCCCTTAAAAATTATAAAGTTAACCCAGCTAATTCAACTTGAAAAAATATTTATTATTAAAATCTCCAACCTCCTTTGAGTTGTATACAATTTCTTAGACGTATTAAAAGAAAGAGATATTTGAAAAATGATAACACAATATATCTAAATATATTCAACAGCATACCATTTTATTTTACCAAAAAACCTCACAAAAAAACCTCCACCACGCTCTCGGGCTGATACGGTGCTTTTTTCTAAAATGCTGACGAAAGGCGGTGGCAGAGTGAAAGCCGATTTCGCTTGCAATGTGTTCAATGCCCAAATCCGTGCTTTCTAACAGTTCCCGTCCACGCTGAAGACGCAGGGCAATCAGCCACTCGGTCAAAGACACACCTGTGGCTTGGCGAAAATGGCGGGTAAAGGTGCTTCGGCTCATATTCAGACGCTTTGCCAGTGCGTCAATATAATCATTTCCACAGATGCGTCTGTCTGTTAAATATGTGGTTGCTTTTACAACGGCTCACCTCCGCTCATTACGAAAGAATAATAATGGGGCTGTCCTAGAGATAACTAGGCTAAACTCCCTTTAACTAATTGTTTTAAAATAGAAATTTGAGATTTTAAGTTACTGTTATTAAAACGCTATTCGCATTCCTTCAAATAAAGCTCAAAATGAGCTTTCGAAATACCGTTAAACTTGCGTAAATGGCGTTTCGTTTGATTCCAGAAATTCTCAATTCCGTTAATGTGATTTTGTTTTTCTGCAAAGTGTGTACTGTGATTGATACGAAAATGGTTAAATTCACTCACGTCAAGTACATCATAACTTCGGTAGAAATCAGTCTAAACAATACTATCAGGCTTTACTTGCTCGCGAATGATTGGCAACAATGTCGCGGATTGGGTATTTGGCACCGCGACGGTGTAAATCTTACCATTGCGCTTTAAAAGCCCAAATACAGCCGTTTTACCTGCTGCATCTCGCCCTCGTTTGCCTTTGCGAATGCCACCGAAATAGCTTTCATCGGCTTCAATTTCGCCATCAAACATTTCCAAATGGGAGCTGTTTTGATAAATAAGCAATCGTAAGCGATGAAAGTAATACGCTGCCGTCGTTTTGTTTACATTTACTCGCTCAGCTGCTGTTATTGCGGTAACACCTACGACAAACAGCTCAATGAGTTTATTTTGTTTATGCTGACTTAAGCAACTTTTTCTCATTTGGTCATTTTAACCTAAACAGAGTTTTTAGTCGTTATCTAGGACAGCCCCTAGATTTAAAGTTGCGAGCTAATTTTTCAAAGCGTGTCGTAATACATAAAGTCCTTTAAATCACAACGTTATATCAAATATTAAATTGAGGATACGTCTAGTCTACCTATTCAATTCCCTCCAAAATCTCTCTAATTCGACCTAAATTTTTCTGCGTTAATCTTAATAAGGATGTATAGTAATACACCGTAGAAAGTTAAGTGCGGTGATTTTTTTACAAATTTTGGTAAGTACAGATCTATATGTTTACCCACTTAATCTTATCATTCCTATCATTAGGAAACACACAGATGAATCCTCTGCAATAAAACCTCTTTTTATTGAGAAAAACTTAATGGAATTTCAAGATCTTAAACTATTTATTGATTTAGCTGAAAATAAACATTTTGCCAAAACAGCAGAACAGCATTATATGTCGCCTTCTACCCTTTCACGGCAAATTAAACGGATTGAAGAGGCGTTAGGGGAAACCTTGTTATTACGCGATAATCGTAAGGTTTCTCTCACACCCGCTGGGGAGTTGTTTTTACAATTTGCTTATCAACAATGGCAACAATGGTTATCTTTAAAACAGCAATTTCATACCAATCAGCAAGAATTACAAGGTGAATTAAGGCTATTTTGTTCGGTTACTGCCGCGTATAGCCATTTGCCCCAAATGTTAGAAAAATTTCGTTTGCGTTACCCCAAAGTAGAAATTCAGCTCACTACGGGTGATCCTGCCCAAGCATTAGAAATGATCCAGCGCCAGCAAGTGGATTTAGCTTTAGCGGGGCGACCTGCGCATTTACCACAAAATGTCATGTTTCATTATATTGATGCTATCACCCTTTCCCTCATTGCGCCACGCGTTGCCTGCGCAACCACGCAATTATTGCAGCAAATGCCTATCGATTGGCAAAAAGTTCCCTTTATTTTGCCCGTAGAAGGGCCTGCTAGACAGCGAATTGATCAATGGTTTCAGCAGAAAAAAATTAAACATCCCACAATCTATGCGACAGTATCAGGACACGAAGGAATTGTCTCAATGGTGGCGCTCGGTTGTGGTGTCGCCTTATTGCCTGATGTCGTGATCGAAAATAGCCCACTTAATTCACAGGTTTCAACATTAACCATTGATACGCCAGTACAGCCTTTTGATTTAGGGCTTTGTATGCAAAAGAACCGTTTAAATTTGCCCTTAGTTCGTGCATTTTGGCAAATGTTAGAGTAAAGTGCAGTTATCATTTCATTTAAATTTAGGTGGGTTATGTTAAAAGGGATTGGCTTTTCACTTTTGGCTTCAATGCTATTTGGCTACATTTATTACTTTTCCACGTTATTACTTCCATTAAGTGGCGAAGATATTTTTGGCTATCGTGTTGTTTTTACTGCGCCTTTTGTGATTGCAGCGGTGTTTATTTTCCGCCAAAAATATATGCTGATCGCTCACTTAAAACGAATTAAACGCGATCCTTGGTTACTACTTGTTTTCTTATTTAATGGCAGTATGATGGGGTTTCAAATGTGGCTTTTTTTGTGGGCGCCAAACAATGGAGGTGCATTGAGTGTTTCCCTTGGTTATTTGCTATTACCTCTTGTTTTAGTGGCAGCTGGGCGGATTTTCTTTAAAGAACGCATCTCCCCACTTAAATTTCTTGCCATTATCATCGCCGCAATCGGTATTGGTTTTAACATTTATAGCAAAGGAGGGCTTTCTTGGGAAAGCCTTGCGGTGTGTGGCTATGCCATTTATTTTATGATGCGAAAATGGTTTAAGCTCAATGATATTACCAGCTTCGCCATTGAAATGGTTCTGACCTTACCCGTGTGTATCTATTTTGCCACTCAAGTAAACATTGCAGAAGTGCAGTTGGTGAATCCCCATATTTTGTCTTTATTATTTCTACTCGGCTTACTCAGTGGCATAGCCTTTAATGCTTACATTATGGCAAGCAGTCTATTGCCAATTAATGTGCTAGGACTATTAGGTTACGCCGAACCGATAATGATGCTCGCCGTTTCGTTGTTTATTGGGGAAAATATTGACGCAGAAAATTACCCGCTCTTTTTATCGTTAATGATTGGAATGGGCTTGATCATCATTGATGGTGTTTTAGCGATAAGACGACGTTCCGTTGTTGTATCCTAAATTTTCTTACCCGTCGTGCAAAGGGGTTATTAAGCAAAGATGACGATATTTGGGGCGTTGATTATTTCTGTTTCACATTGAAATAACGTAGCTTGTTATGAGTAGTATCAGATATTACTCATAACAAGCTAACGTGATAAGACTTGCCATTAGCACAACATTTTAAAATCTTCCAATATACCTCTTATCCTCAAAAGAAGTCGCATTTGACACCTTGGAGAATAGGTAAGCACCAAGACATCTTATACTCAATGAAAAAGTGCGGTGCTTTTTTAGCAATTTTCTTGTTTTTTCACATCGTCCCATAATCGGTCGAGTTCTGTCAGTGTGCTGCTTTGCAACGATTTACCTTGTTGTTTAACACGCGTTTCCACTTGACGAAAACGACGTTCAAATTTTTGATTCGCTTTGCGTAAGGCTTCTTCTGGGGAGCAATGCAGATGGCGGCTTAAATTCACCACAGCAAAAAGTAAATCACCAATTTCTTCTTCAATTTTTGCTTGTTCTTGTTGTGGACGAGCAAGTTCAGCTTGCACCTCTTGTAGTTCTTCTTGCACTTTAGCCATAACAGGTTGGATGTTATCCCAATCAAAGCCGACTTTTGCACAGCGTTTCTGTAATTTTTCTGCGCGCATTAAGGCGGGGAAAGATTGGGGAACATTATCCAAAATGGATTGGTAGGCTTTGTTTTTATTTTCTTGTGCTTTGATTGTATTCCAATGACGCAGGGCTTCTTGCTCGTTGTGTGCTTTTGCTTCACCGAAAACGTGTGGATGGCGACGCAAAATTTTTTCTGCCACCTCATTGATAACCTCATCAAAGGTGAATAAATTATCTTCTTTGGCAAGTTGGCTGAAAAAGACCACTTGGAGCAATAAATCGCCGAGTTCTTCGCGTAAATTGTCCGTATTTTGTTGTTCGATTGCTTCCACCACTTCATAGCTTTCTTCTAATAAGTGGGGGATCATTGTTTGATAGGTTTGTTCAAGATCCCAAGGACAGCCTCCATTTGGATCACGCAATTTGGCAATGAGTTGTACAAAATCTTGAATAGAATAGTTCATTTTTATCCTTTATGTATCAGGGTTGGCACGCAAGAAATGGGGCGATAATAGCACAATGTTTAGTGGGCTTAAGTAAAATTTTATGGCGAATTGCGATTTTTTTACAAATAAAAATAAATGTTTTTTCTAAAACGTGATCAAGTGCAAATTTTTTTTATTTGACTAGTGCTAGTATTACACCAAAAGAAATTGATTAACCTCTAAGATAATAAGGAGTTAGTTATGTATAAACACATTTTAGTTGCTGTTGATCTTTCTGAAGAAAGTGCATTCTTGGTGGAAAAAGCGGCAGGCGTTGCCAAACGCAATGAGGCGAAGTTATCCATTATCCACGTTGATGTAAACTTCTCTGATCTTTATACGGGGTTAATTGATGTGAATATGTCTTCAATGCAGGATCGTATTTCCACCGAAACCCATCAAGCCTTAGTTCAATTAGCGGAGCAATCTAGCTATCCTGTTTCAGAGAAACTAAGTGGTAGCGGTGATTTAGGGCAGGTTTTAGCGGATGCCATTGATAAATATGATGTGGATTTATTGGTGACAGGTCATCACCAAGATTTTTGGAGTAAATTGATGTCTTCCACTCGCCAAGTGATGAACACAATTAATGTTGATATGTTAGTTGTTCCATTACGCGAAGAATAGCGATTTAGCTGATTTATTCTGATTTGTGATCTGTACTTTGGCGATGAAAAACATCATCGGAAAAAGTGCAGATCCTTTTTATTTTGGGAATTGAAAAAAGTTTTTTCTAAATGTTAAAAATGTGCCAAAATAGCAAGATTCGTAACGAATTTAATGAAGATAAAATAAGGCAATTTAATGAAAACAACCGCAGAAATTAGAAAATCATTTCTTGATTTTTTTCATAGTAAAGGGCATCAAATTGTCCCAAGTAGTTCACTGGTTCCAGAAAATGATCCCACATTATTATTCACCAATGCAGGAATGAACCAATTTAAAGATGTATTTCTTGGTTTAGATAAACGCGCTTATACCCGTGCAACCACCGCTCAACGTTGTGTGCGTGCAGGTGGAAAACATAATGATTTAGAAAATGTGGGTTATACCGCGCGCCATCATACGTTTTTTGAAATGTTAGGTAATTTCAGC
The DNA here is from genome assembly GCF_026226765.1 of Avibacterium sp. 21-599. Lineage (NCBI taxonomy): Bacteria > Pseudomonadati > Pseudomonadota > Gammaproteobacteria > Pasteurellales > Pasteurellaceae > Avibacterium > Avibacterium sp. 21-599. Next base: position 152,464 of record NZ_JAKKOB010000002.1, on the reverse strand, counting down.
TTTGGCGATTATTTCAAACAAGATGCGATCACTTTTGCTTGGGAATATTTAACTTCAAGCGCGTGGTTAGGCTTACCAAAAGAAAAACTTTGGGTAACCGTATATGAAACCGATGATGAAGCCTATGATATTTGGCATAAACAAGTAGGCGTGCCAGCAGAGCGTATTATTCGTATCGGCGATAACAAAGGCGCCCCTTATGCTTCGGATAACTTCTGGCAAATGGGTGATACAGGTCCTTGTGGTCCTTGTACAGAAATTTTCTACGATCACGGTGATCACATTTGGGGAGGTCCACCGGGTTCACCAGAAGAAGATGGCGATCGCTATATTGAAATCTGGAATATCGTATTTATGCAGTTTAACCGCCAAGCAGATGGCACGATGGAAAAATTGCCAAAACCGTCAGTGGATACAGGAATGGGGTTAGAGCGTATTACGGCGGTATTACAACACGTTAATTCCAACTATGATATTGATATTTTCAAAGTATTGATTGCAAAAGCGGCAGAATTAACGGGGGAGAAAGATTTAACCAATAAATCCTTACGTGTCATCGCCGATCACATTCGCTCTTGTGCTTATTTAATTGCAGACGGCGTGTTGCCTTCTAATGAAGGGCGAGGTTATGTGTTACGCCGTATTATTCGCCGAGCAGTGCGCCACGGGCATTTACTTGGTGCGAAAGATGCCTTTTTCTACAAACTTGTGCCAACCCTTGCAGAGGTGATGGCTGAAGCAGGTAAAGAGATTAAAGAAAATCAAGCACATATCGAAAAAATCTTACGCTTAGAAGAAGAACAATTTGCACGTACCTTAGAGCGTGGCTTAGCGTTATTAGATGAGGCGTTAAGCCAAGTGAAAGATAACGTGCTTTCTGGTGAAGTTGCCTTCAAACTTTATGATACCTTTGGTTTCCCATTGGATCTTACCGCAGATGTGTGCCGTGAACGCAATATCGTGATTGATGAAGCGGGCTTTGAACGTGAAATGGAAGCACAACGCCAACGTGCGCAGTCGGCAAGTCAGTTTGGTATGGATTATAACAACGTTATCCGTGTGGACGGTTCAACGGCGTTTGAAGGTTATAGCGAATCAGAAAGTCTCGCAAAAATCACCGCACTTTTCTGTGAGGGAAAATCCGTAGAACAAATTAGCGCAGGGCAACGTGCGGTAGTCATTTTAGAAAATACGCCATTTTATGCAGAATCTGGCGGTCAAGTGGGGGATACGGGGCGTTTAGAAGGGCAAAATGTCTTATTTAACGTCACAGACACGCAAAAATATGGTCAAGTGTTTGGGCATATTGGTGAATTAGCCGAAGGCACGTTAAGTGTTGGACAATCGGTAAATGCCGTGGTGGATGTAGCACGTCGTAAACAAATTTCCTTAAACCACAGTGCCACTCACTTATTACACGCCGCATTACGCCAAGTGTTGGGTAACCACGTTGCACAAAAAGGCTCATTGGTGTCAGACAATTTATTACGCTTTGATTTTGCGCAACCTGAAGCCATTTCTAAAGCACAATTGTTTGAAGTGGAAAAATTAGTCAACCAACAAGTGCGTGCGAATCACCCTATTCAAACTGACATTATGGACCTAGAGGCTGCGAAAGCAAAAGGCGCAATGGCATTATTTGGCGAAAAATACGCCGAACAAGTGCGTGTTTTGACAATGGGCGATTTTTCTATTGAACTTTGTGGCGGAATTCACGCCCAATATACAGGTGAAATTGGGTTATTCAAAATCATCAGTGAAAGTGCAATTGCGGCAGGAATTCGCCGTATTGAAGCCGTAACGGGAGAAACTGCGATTGATTGGCTTCACCAACAGCTTGGTGTGTTAAATCAAAGTGCAGATTTATTGAAATCTGATGTTTCCTCACTGACGGATAAAATTCACCAATTGCAAGATAAAGCGAAAAAAGCGGAAAAAGAATTGCAGCAATTAAAAGAAAAAGCGGCAATGCAAGCTGGATCGGATATTGCAAAAAGTGCGGTGAAAATTAACGGCGTTTCTGTGGTATTACAGCAACTCGACGGTATGGAAACAAAATCACTGCGTGTGATGGTTGATGATTTAAAAAATCAACTCGGTTCAGCCGTGATTGCCTTTGTTTCTGTCTTTGACGGTAAAGTCAATTTAGTTGTTGGTGTAACAGCGGATTTAACTGCAAAAGTAAAAGCGGGTGAGTTAGTTAATCTAATGGCACAACAAGTAGGCGGTAAAGGCGGCGGTCGTCCAGATATGGCAATGGCTGGTGGCTCACAGCCTGAAAATGCAGAGAAAGCCCTTGCTGTTTGTTCTGAATGGCTAAATTCTCACTTATAAAATAAAAATTTTGTGTCGTAGCTCACAACTTTGCATTTCAGTCATCACGTTGTGAGCGTAAGTACGGTAATATTTTGGGGAGATGTACCCTAGGATATAAGGGGTAAATGATCGATAGGGATGTCGAAGAAAGGAAATGAGGAGGTTGTATGCTAATCTTAACCAGAAAAGTTGGCGAAAGCTTACTCATTGGTGATGAGATTTCTATTACGATATTAAGTGTTCGTGGTAATCAGATTAAAGTTGGTGTGAATGCACCAAAAGAAGTATCTGTCTATCGAGAAGAAATTTACCAACGTATTAGAGAAGCAAAAGATGAGCAATCATCTTAATTAGGAAAAGGAAGTGGATGTTATGGGTAAATTAACTTGTTTTAAAGCGTATGATATTCGTGGTCGTTTAGGCGATGAATTGAATGTGGATATTGTCTATCGCATTGGTCGAGCATTTGGACAGTTTTTAAAGCCTAAAACTATCGTTGTTGGTGGTGATGTGCGTTTAACCAGTAAAGAATTAAAAAGTGCCGTCACAAATGGCTTATTAGATTCTGGCGTGAACGTCATTGATTTGGGTGAAACGGGAACTGAGGAAGTTTACTTCGCCACTTCTTTTCTTAAAGCCGATGGCGGAATTGAAGTTACCGCAAGCCATAATCCAATGGATTATAACGGCTTAAAATTGGTGCGTGAGGGGTCGCGTCCAATTAGTGCGGATACAGGACTTGCGGATATTCAGCGTTTAGCAGAGGAAAATCATTTTCCACCTGTAGAAAAACGAGGAGAGTATAAGCAACTTTCCGTGTTAGGTGATTACGTTGAGCATTTATTGTCTTATATCAATTTAGATAATTTAAAACCAATGAAATTGGTGATTAACTCAGGAAATGGCGCAGCAGGACACGTTATTGATGCGATTGAAGCGCAATTCCGAGCAAAACGCGTGCCAGTGGAATTTGTGAAAGTGCATAATAATCCAGATGGCACATTCCCAAATGGGATTCCAAACCCCATTTTGCACGAAAATCGTCAAGATACTATTGATGCGGTGCTTGCGCATAATGCAGATATGGGGATTGCTTTTGATGGCGACTTTGATCGTTGTTTCTTATTTGATGAAAAAGGCCATTTTATTGAAGGTTACTATATTGTTGGGTTGCTTGGTCAAGCTTTCTTGCAAAAAAATAAAGGGGCGAAAATCATTTATGATCCACGCCTGATTTGGAATACCATCAAATTAGTGGAAGAAAATGGCGGTGAGGCAGTATTGTCTAAATCTGGCCATTCTTTCATTAAAGAAAAAATGCGTGCTGTTGATGCTATCTATGGTGGGGAAATGAGCGCGCATCACTATTTCCGTGATTTCTTCTATTGCGATAGTGGAATGATCCCTTGGTTACTCGTAATGGAATTAGTTTGTACCACAGGCAAGTCTCTTGGTGAATTAGTGAACGAAAGCATTAATACTTTCCCATCACCGGGCGAAATTAATAGCAAACTGACGGATGCTAAGGCGGCGATTGCACGTGTACGAGCGGCCTATGAAAAAGATGCTATTTCAGTCAATGAAATTGATGGTATTAGTATTGAATATCCTACTTGGCGTTTCAATTTGCGTACCTCAAACACGGAGCCAGTCGTACGCTTAAACCTTGAAACACGCGGTGATAAGCAATTAATGACAGAAAAAACCGAAGAAATTCTGGCGTTATTACGTCAATAATATGTAAAAAAGCACCGCACTTTGGTTTATGGTGTCGCATATCAACGTGGCTATCCGAGATAGCCGCTTTGCTATTTTCACGACAACCCTATCATTAAATATTATTAAAGTGCGGTTGTTTTTTTAGAAATTTTAGAAAAGGAAAACCAATGAAAGTCATTATTCCTGTTGCAGGTCTTGGTACGCGAATGTTACCTGCGACAAAAGCCATCCCTAAAGAAATGCTGACGTTAGTGGATAAACCCTTGATCCAATATGTAGTGAATGAGTGTGCCGCAGCGGGGATAAAAGAAATTGTCCTGGTTACCCACTCTTCTAAAAATGCGATTGAAAACCACTTTGACACCTCTTTTGAGCTGGAAACAATGCTGGAAAAACGGGTAAAACGCCAGTTATTAGAAGAAGTCCGTTCCATTTGCCCGAAAGATGTTACCATTATGCACGTTCGTCAAGGTAACGCCAAAGGTTTAGGACACGCCGTATTCTGCGCACGTCCAGTGGTAGGGGATGCCCCTTTTGCGGTCGTGTTACCTGATGTGTTATTAAGTGATTTCAGTGCAGATCAACACAAAGAAAATCTGGCGGCAATGATCAAACGTTTTAAAGAAACCAATGCGAGCCAAATTTTAGTTGAGCCAGTTTCTGAACAGGATATTAGTAGCTATGGTATCGTAGATTGCCAAGGTGTGCAGTTTAACCCGGGTGAAAGTGCAAAGATTAAACGAATCGTAGAAAAACCCGCGGTGGAAGATGCTCCTTCTAATCTGGCTGTGGTGGGGCGTTATGTTTTCTCAGCGAGCATTTGGGATTTATTAGCTAAAACCCCTATTGGTGTGGGGGATGAAATTCAATTAACAGATGCCATCGATATGTTAATTGAAAAAGAAGAGGTTGAAGCCTTTCATCAGACTGGGGGGAATTTCGATTGTGGTGATAAATTAGGCTATATGCAAGCTTTTGTGGAATATGGCGTAAATCATCCTAAACTGGGCAGTGAATTTAGTGCTTATTTGAAGCAATTTGTTAAAACGCTTTGATCGTTTTTATTCAGTAAAGGAATGAGGGTTAAACATCATTCCTTTTTTATTTTTCTTGTATATTTAAATTTTGTCAAAAATTTCCCCTTATTTTTAAGTGATTTTAATATTCTCCACGCGAATTCCTGAGAAATCCCCTCTCCCGCTTGACAATAAAATCATAAAACTCTATAACTTTCCCATTTTCTAGTGGAAAATCATTTTGATTATTTATTAATATAATATTAAATGCTGAGTTTTAAGAGGTTAATAAAATGTTATCTGGAAAAGATGTTGCGATTTTGGGAATGATGATTTTTTCTCTCTTCTTAGGTGCTGGGAATATTATTTTTCCACCAATGGAAGGATATTATGCTGGAAGTCTGTGGTTTTGGGGGGCGTTAGGGTTTCTATTAACAGGCGTACTTATGCCTTTTATTACCTTAATTGTCGTAACCTTAAAAGGCTGTGGGGAAGAACTTTCCCTCGATTTACCTAAGTGGGCTCAGGTGGCGTTCTGGACAATTTTATATTTAGTCATTGGCTCAACCTTTGCAATGCCAAGAGTTACAAATGTTGCCTATGAAATGGCGTGGCAGCCCTTGAATTTATTGTCTGGTGAGTATTCCCATATTATTTTTGTGACGGTATTTAACTTAATCGGAATGAGTTTTATGCTAGGGCGCAGTACAATGATTTCTAGTATTGGTAAATTTATGGCGCCTGCATTACTGGTGCTATTAACCATTGTTGGGTTTGAAGTGGTGAATGCGCCGCTTTCAGATATTGTTGAGCCAAGTCAGGCTTATAAAGATCATTCTGCGATTGCAACGGGGTTGATTGGTGGCTATCAAACAATGGACGTGCTTTCCGCAATGGCATTTGGCGGCATTGTCGCACGGGCATTAGCGGTGAAAGGGGTTTCAAATAAACGCGCGATTTTACGTTATACCCTGACGGCGGGCGCTGTCTCAGTGGTGTTATTGAGTTTACTTTACTTATGTCTCTTCTATTTAGGCGCGACGGGTGAACAAGTGGCTCAAACATCAAGTAATGGTGGACAACTGTTTGCGCAATATGTGAATGCGTTATTTGGGCGTGAAGGATCTTGGATTATGAGTGCTATCGTGCTGTTAGCGAACTTAACAACCCTTGTCGGCGTCACCAGTGCTTGTGCGGATTATTTTTCAAAATTCCATCCTCGTTTAAATTACACCTTCTTCGTGGTGCTATTTACCATTTGTACCATTATTATTTCTGAAACAGGATTGAACACGTTATTACGCGTTACCATTCCAGCATTGTTATTAATTTATCCTATCGCCATTATGCTGGTTGTAATGCAGTTATTACGTCATAAGTTAGGCATTAGTCGCACAGGGTACAACTTTATTATGGGGATTACCGCCTTATTTAGCGTAACCGATAGCCTAAAAAATATGGAATTATTACCGCACTTTATTCAGAACCTATTAGCGCATATACCGCTCCATCAGGAAGGCCTAACGTGGTTATTGCCAACCTTAGCAATGATGATGCTCTGCACGCTATTTAAAACAAAAAACGTTTCTGCCTAATATTAAGCCCTCCTTGTGAGGGCTTTATATTAAAGTGCGGTGCTTTTTTTATTATTTTGATCTTTCATTATTCAGCGGTAAAATTCGCACACGAAAATTGAACGAGAAAAAAATGATGCTAGATATTGTATTATATGAGCCAGAAATTCCCCAAAATACAGGAAATATTATTCGCCTATGTGCGAACACGGGATTTCGTTTGCATTTAATTGAGCCACTTGGCTTTACTTGGGATGATAAACGTTTGCGCCGTTCTGGCTTGGATTATCATGAATTTGCCGAAATTAAAAAGCACAAAACCTTTGCGGATTTTCTTGCCACAGAACAGCCTAAACGCTTATTTGCAATGACAACCAAAGGGCGCTTAGCACATAGCCAAGTTTCGTTTCAAGCTGGGGATTATTTAATGTTTGGGCCAGAGACCCGTGGTATTCCAATGGCAATTTTAGATGAAATGCCAATGGAACAAAAAATTCGCATTCCAATGACAGAAAATAGCCGCAGTATGAATTTATCTAATTCTGTTGCGGTAGCGGTTTATGAAGCGTGGCGGCAACTTAATTATTCTGGGGCGATCAATTTTGATCCCGAATGATAACAAAAAGGCACGAAATAATTCGTGCCTTTTTATTTGTTTTACGATTAATAATAAGAATGTTCACCGCGTTGATGCTCGGTTACATCTTTAGCGCCTTTCAATTCATCAGGGAACAAACTGACTAATTGTTTTTCAACCCCATCTTTAAGGGTAACATCAACCATTGAACAACCATTACAACCGCCGCCAAATTGTAAAATAGCATAGCCCTCTTCGGTTAAATCAATCAGCGTAATATGCCCACCGTGTCCTGCCAGTTGCGGATTAATTTGGGTTTGAATGACATATTCTACACGCTCAATTAAAGGCGCATCATCTGCAACTTTACGCATTTTCGCATTGGGTGCTTTGAGCGTAAGCTGAGAGCCTAATTCTTCTGTTACATAATCAATTTCAGCGTCTTCCAAAAACGGTAAGCTCACCTCATCAACAAAGGCGGAAAAGGTATCGTATTTCATTTCGGTATCGGTGGCTTCTACACTGTTTGGCGGGCAGTAAGACACCCCACATTCCGCGCTTGGTGTTCCCGGATTAACCACAAAAATACGAATATTCGTGCCTTCTTCTTGTTGATCTAATAAACGGCGAAAATGAGCTTGTGCCGCATCAGAAATCGTAATTTGTTGCATTATTTATTCCTCAGTAATACTTGAGCTAGATAGTCAGGCATCATACCCCTAGATAGATTTTTTTTCCACCTTTTCTTTTATTCGGTATTTTCTATACACAAGATACTACTCGGTGTGGAAAGCCCGTGCTAATCCCCAAACTTGAATATTTTCTACGCCTAATTGACGAAAATGTTGAGCGATTTCATTTAAGGTTGAGCCAGTGGTGATCACATCATCAATCAATGCAATAGAGCGGTAATTGAATGTTTGGTTTTCAAACCTAAAGGCGTGTTTTAAATTTTGTTTACGCGCTTTAGCGTTTAAACCAAGCTGAGGAGGTGTGTGTTTTACGCGCTGAATAAATGATGAATGACAAGGAATAGCTAACCATTTTGCTAAACGCTTGGCGATTAAATCAGCCTGATTATAACCTCGTTTCCACTGGCGAAAATGGTGCAGTGGCACAGGAAAAATGGCTTCTGGAAAATGAAGGGAATGTTGTCGTCTTGCCTCATAAACCGCTAATAAAAGCAAGCGTGCTAGGGTATTGTCTAACCAAAAGAGATGGTGGAATTTAAATTGCTGAATTAATTTCGATAAAGGTGGATCATATTTGCTAACCATAACGATTTGATCCCAGCGAGGAGGAGTTGCTGTGCAATGTCCACAATGTTTAACGTAATTTGGCGTTGGCATTCCGCAACAACCACAATAGACGTAACGTTTCATTGCTTTATTGCAAGTTGTGCATATACCCTGTTTCTCTTGCGATAAAACTTGATGGCATAAGACACAACGAAAACCGAAAAAATTCACCAATTTTTCCACCGCACTTCTCTTTTGGTTGAACCCACTATAATTGATTTTTCTAAGAAAAACACTTTTTCTGATCAATTTTCCGATCTTGATCGCAAAAAATGGTAAAATTTGCTCAAAATTTAGTAAAAGAGGATAAAAATGACCGTACCTAACTATCACAAGCAAATTAAAGCCGTTTTTTTTGATATTGATGAAACCTTATTTGTAAAAAATAAAGTTCATTTTCCAGAAAGTGGCAGACTTGCCATTCAAAAATTGCACGCGAACGGGATTTTAGTCGGCATAGCAACAGGGCGCGCACGTTGCAGTTTCCCCGCTAAAATTAATGAAATGGTGGCGCAAGAAGGGATTCACACTTTCGTCACAACCAACGGACAATTTGCTGTGCATAATGAAGAAGTGATTGAAAAACACCCTATTCCAACAGAAAAAGTGCAACGGCTTGTGAATTTCTTTGATCTTCATCATATTGCCTATGCGTTTGTTTCTAATGATAAAATTCGTGTTTCTGAAATGACGCCAATGTTAAAACACGCCCTTGATCCAATCACCACAGATTATCAAGTGGATAAAACCTATTATCAACAAAATGATGTGTACCAAGTGTTAGCATTTTATGCAGAAGACAAAGATGAACTCGTCGCGCAGGCACATATTTTGGACGATCTCAAAACCGTGCGTTGGCACGAAAATTCTGTCGATATTTTTGATGCGGAAGGCTCAAAAGCGAGAGGAATTGAAGCGATTGCCCATCATCTTGGCTTTTCGATGGAAAATGTTATGGCATTTGGAGACGGTTTAAATGATCTCGAAATGCTCAGTGCAGTTGGCGTTGGCGTAGCAATGGGAAATGGACACGATACCTTAAAAGCCGTCGCCAACCACGTTACCGATCATATTGAACAAGACGGTGTATATAATTTTCTTGTAAAATCTGGTTTGATTGAAGACTAAAAAATATTATTTAATCTTAAAAACTCAACAAAAAAACAACCGCACTTATTAAAGTGCCTCTAACGAAGGAAATACTATGGCGACTTTACAAAATGTTCTTGATGAACCAAATAAAAATACCATTTTTATGGTGTGGAATTTTCACGATAATCTCGATATTAAACCCGCATTCCAACAGCTTTGTGGTTTAGTGGGTAACTTAAATAATACAGCAAAAACACGTTTCCCCGATGCGAAAGCCAGCGTGGTGATGGGCATTGGATACGATGCGTGGCTACGCCTCGATTTACCTAAACCATTACCGAAAGAACTTGCCCCTTTTGAACCAATAAAGGGAGCAAAATACACTGCGGTGGCAACACGTGGTGATTTACATTTTCATATCCGTTGCGATCAACCAAGTTATTGCTTTGATATTGCACAAAATATCGCAGATGTGTTGCGCGACGTGGCAAAATGTGTGGTCGATATTCAAGGGTTTCGTTATTGGGACGGGCGTAGTATTCTCGGTTTTGTGGACGGTACAGAAAATCCGCACGATCCAGAAGAACGCATATTATTCGGTACCATCGGTGAAGAAGATCCCGCTTACCAAGGCGGTAGTTATTTGTTCGTACAAAAATATGTACACGATATGCAAGCGTGGCGTGCATTACCTGTAAATGAGCAAGAAAAAGTATTCGGTCGTTCTAAAGCCGATGACATTGAAATGGACGATGATAGCAAACCAAGCAACAGCCACAGCGCATTAGCCAATGTGGGCGATGATCGCAAAGTCATTCGCGACAATATGCCATTCTCCGCAAACGGCGAGGTGGGAACCTATTTTATTGCTTACGCGAATACCTTTACCACAGTACAAGCAATGCTAAACAATATGTTTATTGGTAACCCCGCAGGTAATTATGACCGCTTGCTTGATTTCAGCCGCACCCGCACAGGAACACTTTTCTTCGTCCCAACGTTAGATATGTTAGATGAATTTGCGGAGTAATTTTCATTAAACAACAAAAAGCCACTTTATCATGTGTGATGTGGCTTTTTGTTTACTACGCTTTAATTTTGTAATGATGCTACGGCATTTTCTTTCAAACTAAAATAACAATAAATTTAAAATTATTTATTAGCTTGATTTAATACTGTTATACTTTTCCAACCTTCATTAGTGAGAATTAACACCGTACGTTGTTGATTTTTCGCTTTATCAAACAGGCGTCCAAATAATTTTTCTACATCGTTATTTGTTGCCCAAGAAGCAACATTTTCATAGCTTACCGTATAATTTACTTGAGAAAGTTTTCCCCCTGATGCTCGTTCATTAGGTTCAGTGAATGTACCCACAGAATCTAATTTTAATGCCCCCGTACAAAATTTAGTTCGCGAAAACATCCCTGTGCTGAAAAATGGTTTACCTTGTTCAGTAACTTCATAAACATTCACGTTAAGGATTTTTTTCTTTCCCCAATCTAGTTTTTCAAGTTTGTCTGCTTTTGAAGTAAGCAGTCCTGCTTTGACGAAATAATCTGCCTGAGCAAGTGATTGTTGTATACGCTGATCAGATACATCTGTGTTTAAAATCAATGCAGCATTATGAAGTGGTGATTGGTCAGAAACGTATGTACCAGAAGGTAACGAAATACAAATAGCTGGGCTTTTTTGTAATGCCAATTGTTCTTCAATCGCTTTTGCGAAATTCTCTTTATTGGCTTCTTTAGGATCATTACAAGCGGTTAAAAATAAGCTTGCAAAGAGCGTTGAGAATATTAGTTTATTGCGGATTGCGGATTGCGGATTGCGGATTGCGGATTGCGGATTGCGGATTGCGGATTGCGGATTGCGGATTGCGGATTGCGGATTGCGGATTGCGGATTGCGGATTGCGGATTGCGGATTGCGGATTGCGGATTGCGGATTGCGGATTGCGGATTAGCCATTGTATTCTCCTTATAGTGAAACAATCAAGATTTACAGTTGAATTAATAAATATGAACAACATTCTAACAAAGCCCTTTTAAAACACAATATCACGCCTAAAAGTCTATTATTATTTTTCTCAAAACTTCAAATAAAATCCTTTCGTCAGCGCCACAAAATCAGGGTGATATTGATTATTTTCGTCATAAATAATCAGTTGGGAATGTTGCATTGGCTCGGGGTGTTTGCGGAAAGTGAGCAACAGGCGTTGCGCGGGCTTGCCGATTTTGGTGATCACATCACATTGTTCCGTACAGTAAAGTGCGGTGCTTTTTTGCAAGATTTTTCCTGCGTCATAAGGAAGAATAAATTGGATTTTGCCCTGTTCATTCAAGCATTGCGCTGCGATATTTAGCCAATCGTTATGGCTCTGTTCAAGTATATAACGAGCAAGATTGCGTTGGGGTGTTTTGCAATCTTGTGCTGGGGAAAAATAGGGCGGATTGGCTACAATTAAATCAAAAAGATGTGGGGGATTTTGTGCGAATGTTGCAATATCTGTATGATATAAGGTCATTTTTTTCGCCCAAGGGGAATGTTCAATATTTTCTTTTGCCTGCTCTGCGGCTGCGTGATCACGCTCAACAGCACTAATCTGGCAATGTTGCGCGGTACGCTGGGCTAACATTAAGGCGATCAACCCTGTGCCTGTGCCAAGATCTAACAGCGTCTGAGCCTCTTTGACATCTGCCCAAGCCCCAAGCAAAATGCCGTCTGTTCCGACTTTCATCGCACAGCGATGGTGATTCACGTGAAATTGTTTAAAGGTAAAGCCCTGATTTTCCTTTGTCATAAACTTCCTAAAAATTGACCGCACTTTAAACGCAAAGTGCGGTATAATTCGCGACAATTTTCCTTAATAGTAACAAGAAATATGAACTTAGCACAATTTGAACAATTGGATCTCGCCCCTGAATTATTAAAAGCCTTAGCAAAAAAAGGCTATCAACGCCCTACTGCCATTCAGTTAGAAAGCATTCCAGCAGCGATGGCGGAACGAGATGTGCTAGGTTCAGCACCAACTGGCACAGGAAAAACTGCCGCTTTTTTATTACCTGCATTGCAACATTTGCTTGATAATCCACGTCGTAAACCCGGCACGCCAAGGGTGTTGGTTCTCACGCCAACCCGCGAATTAGCGATGCAAGTGGCAGAACAGGCGGAGCAATTGGCACAATTTACCTCTCTTGATATCACTACGATCACCGGTGGCGTAGCTTATCAAAATCACGGCGAGGTGTTTAATGATAATCAAGATTTGGTCGTCGCCACTCCCGGACGTTTATTGCAATATATTCAAGAAGAAAATTTTGATTGCCGTTCCGTAGAGATACTGATTTTTGATGAAGCGGATCGAATGTTGCAAATGGGCTTTGGGCAAGATGCGGAAAAAATTGCGGCGGAAACGCGCTGGCGCAAACAAACTTTACTTTTCTCAGCCACTTTAGAAGGTGAACTATTGAGGGATTTTGCGGGGCGATTACTCAATGATCCCGTACAGATTGATGCCGAACCAAGTCGCCGTGAACGCAAAAAGATTCAACAGTGGTACTATCACGCAGATAGCGATGAACATAAAGTGAAATTGCTTGCCCGTTTTATTGAACAAGAAAAAGTGAGTAAAGGCATTATTTTCGTTCGTCGCCGTGAAACCGTGCGTGAGCTTTCTGATACCTTGCGTAAACGCGGCATTCGTAGCACCTATTTAGAAGGGGAAATGGCGCAAACGCAACGCAATAATGCCATTGATAAACTCAAAAATGGCGTAGTTACCGTGCTAGTTGCCACCGATGTTGCCGCACGCGGTATTGATATTGATGACATCAGCCACGTGATGAATATGGATTTGCCTTACAGCGCAGACACCTATTTGCACCGTATTGGCCGTACCGCTCGAGCAGGTAAAAAAGGCGTCGCCGTGTCTTTTGTTGAAGCTCACGATTATAAGCTACTTGGCAAAATTAAACGTTATACTGAAGAGCTACTCAAACCACGCCTTATTGAAGGGTTAGAACCTCGCACTAAAGCTCCGAAAGATGGTGAAATAAAAAGTGTCAGTAAAAAACAAAAAGCACGTATTAAACAAAAACGTGCAGAAAAGAAAAAATCGGCACAACAGAAAAAAACCAAACTTCGCCATAAAGATACGAAAAATATTGGCAAACGACGCCAGCCAAGCGGAGGAGAGGGGTAGAATAAAGTGCGGTATGTTTTTACCGCACTTTTTCGTTCCATAAATCCTCTTATTTGATTTGAATATTCACTTTATAACGTGAAGTTAAATTTTTAATGGATTGAGCTTTAGGCTGGAGTACGCGTACTTCATAACGCCCTGTTTTTGGTAGCGTATAAGGTTCATTTTGTACAAAATCATCGTTACCATAAATAATCGCTTCCGCTGCGCCTTTTGTGTTTAAGTTAAAGGTTAAGGTTTGCCCTGCTTTGGCATAAAACGCATAAGTGCGACATTGCCAGCCTTTAATTTTCCCATTGTAGCTGGCTGAAGACGCGCCCTTTTTAAATTTCACATTGGTAACAGGACAATCAGCCGCATAACTTGGTACCGTTGCTAAAATGGCTGAACCAATGACAATGGCTGAAGCCAAGGTTTTTATCGCTTTCATAAATAACTCCTAAATGTGTTTTTGGTAAGCCTATTGTTAGACTTTGCCCTACAAACGAAGTTCAAAAATTTGTTTATCTGGATTTACTTTAAAGCCTGCCATTTCTAACAAATTATGCTGTTGGCTGCGTTGTTCTACAATAAGTCGAGTGGCTTGCGTATAACGAACAAACTCCGTTGCTTTCGCAATAAGCGCGGTATAAATTTTTGATGAATTTGCGTGTTGCTGCACAAAAATATCGGTAAGTTGCCAATAACGTTGAAGTTGTAACGAAGAAAGACGCGGGTAAAGTTGAATAAAACCCAGTGCTTGATTTTGTTCATCGACAGCAAGGAAAAAAATACTTTCACTGAAGCGAATTCGATTGGTTAGAAAAATTAAGGTTCGTTCCGGGTTTTCCACCATACCTTGTGAAAGACGATATTGCTCAAAGAGGGGGAGCAATAGCTCTAGATTCCATTGTTCAGCTTTAAATATTTTCATATTGATGATTTTTTGTGAAATTTATACAGTGAATTGTATCTTTTTAACACAAAATAATCATCTTTTCGGAAAAATTTTTTTCAAATTTGCCTAAAATCAACGGTAGAACATAAAAAATTTGATATAGTAATGCGGTTATTTTTTATTAATTACTATGGAGAAAAATTATGGCACGTCGTCCTTTAGTTATGGGTAACTGGAAATTAAATGGTAGTAAAGCGTTTACCAAAGAATTAATTGAAGGTTTAAAAGCGGAACTTGCCGGTGTGAATGGCTGTGATGTGGCAATTGCGCCACCTGTGATGTATTTAGCGGAAGCGGAAGCGGCGTTAGCGGGTAGCCAAATTGCGTTAGGCGCACAAAACGTTGATGTGAACGTGCAAGGTGCATTTACAGGCGATATTTCAACCGCAATGTTAAAAGATTTTGGTGCGAAGTACATCATTATCGGACATTCTGAGCGCCGTACTTATCACAAAGAAAGTGATGAATTTATTGCGAAAAAATTTGCGGCATTAAAAGAAGCTGGTTTAGTCCCTGTGTTATGTATTGGGGAATCAGAAGCTGAAAATGAAGCAGGCAAAACAGAAGAAGTATGCGCTCGCCAAATTGATGCTGTGATCAATGCGCTAGGCGTAGAAGCCTTTAATGGTGCGGTGATTGCCTATGAACCAATTTGGGCGATCGGTACAGGGAAATCAGCAACGCCTGCACAAGCACAAGCGGTTCACGCCTTTATTCGTGGGCATATTGCCGCCAAATCACAAGCTGTTGCCGATCAAGTGATTATTCAATATGGTGGATCAGTAAATGATGCCAATGCGGCGGAATTATTTACTCAGCCAGATATTGATGGCGCATTAGTTGGTGGTGCGTCACTAAAAGCCCCTGCTTTTGCGGTGATTGTAAAAGCAGCTGCGGCGGCAAAAAATTAATTCCATTTTCCTTTTCATCAAATCTGCTCATCTTGGGCAGATTTTTTTATCTCCTAATTTTACCTCCACATATCAGTGAGTAAGCCTAGCCTTTAAGCATTTAAAACAAATTCCGCACACCAGTTTGCAAAATTGTGATCCCTATCACTGCATAACTATGATATTTATCATAGTCTGTTTTGGGTAAATCAGTTATGTTGAAATTTAGGTTTATAAAATAAATGGAGTTGAGGATGAAATATTACGCAGGTGTGGATATTGGCGGTACAAACACAAAAATTGGTATTTTAGATAGCCATTTTAATATTCTCGCAGAACAAAGCATTGCAACACTATCTCAGCAAGGTGCAAGAACCACTTTTTCTCGCATTTGGCAGACTATTTTGGCTTTGCTTGCACAAAATCAGCTTTCAGAAACCCAATTAGAAGGGATTGGCTTGGGCATTCCCGGCCCCGTAGTGAATCAAGCGGTAGTCAAAATTGCGGCTAACTTTTCTTGGGGGAATGATTTTAATGCCAAACAATTAATGGAAGACATTTCTCATAAAAATGTGGTGGTGGAAAACGATGTACGCGCCATTACCTTAGGAGAACATTTATTTGGTGCGGGAAAAGGAATTGCGAATCTTATCGTTGTCCCCATTGGTACTGGCATTGCTTCAGGTATTTTGTTAAATGGCAAGGTATTGTCTGGTTCTGGCGGCTGCGCAGGCGAATTTGGGCATATAATGGTGAACGAGCAAGGAATGAAATGTGGGTGCGGATTAACAGGTTGCTTAGAAACCTATACCTCTGCACCGGGGTTAGTTAGAGAGGCAAAAAAATTATTACTTGAAACGAAGTGCGGTGAGTTTTTTCAGCGTTTTTCCACTGATTTAGATGCCCTTCAAGCACATCATATTTTTGAATACGCCAAAAAAGGAGATGAACTAGCCCTACAAGTGGTGGATAATTTTGCAAAATATTTAGCTTACGGTTTAGGCGTGCTGATCAATATTTTTAACCCTGAACTTATCGTCCTCGCTGGTGGGGTCGCAAAATCCGCCGAGTTCATCATTGAAAAAGTACAAAAATTTCTACCGCACTATGCCCTAGGCGTTTCCTTACAAAACTTACAAATCAAACCAAGCCAATTACTTGATTCCGCAGGCGTAAAAGGGGCAGCAGCATTGGTGATAAAATAGTGCTATGACACAATAAAAAAGTAGGAAATGATTTCCTACTTTTTATTTTTTGCATTTATGCTATCAGTTTACTGAATTTTTTCTTTCACCTTTACATCCACTTTTTCCTGCAATTCCGCTTCTGCAGAAAAAATAAATTTACTGGTGTATTTGTTGAACGTGTTTTCTGCATAGCCTCCCCATTCTCCCGCAAACGTACGCTGTCCACCGCCATAAACAGGCAAGGTTGCCCCATCTATTTCCTTATTAATATATTGATTAAACCACCTGTTTAATTCTCGCCGCATTTGAGTTATCTGTTGTTGATAATTGGGATTGTTTATTTGATTATGACGTTCATCAGGATCATTACGCAGATCATAAAATTCATAAGGCCCATCAGGATAACGATGAATATATTTAAACGAGCGATTACGGATCATTCTAGTTGGTCCATATTCATCAAAGATCACTAGATGATTTTCTTCTAACGGATTTGAGGAATCTTGCTTCAGTAGGGAAGCAAAACTTTTTCCGGGATAGCGTACCTGTGCTTGCTGTTCATCATTGATATTGAGATATTCCAACAAGGTATGGCGGAAATCATAATGGCTTAACAGATTATCTACGGTATCTGTGGATAAATGATTTTTGTGATAGAGAATAAACGGTACTTTTACAGAGGTATCGAACATATTCACAGGGCTTGTGCCATTGCCTTTACCAAAAATACCGTGATGCCCCATATTCATACCATTATCACTGGTAAAAATAATCAGTGTATTTTCTAAAATTCCTTTTTCTTCAAGCGAATGAAGAATTCGTCCAATATTAAAATCCATTGAAGTCAATGCTGCAAAATAGCCGCGTAATATCTCTAAACGTGCTGTTTCATCACCTTCAAAGGTTTCATAAATTTTCCATGGATGATAAGGATCCCGTGGGCAAGATTCAAATTGACAATCAGCATAAAGATCAAGCATTTCCTGTGGATGATTTTTTCTATCCCAAGGAGAATGCGGTGCGGTATAACTTAAATTAAGAAAAAATGGCTGTTTCGCATTATGTACCTTTTCAATAAAGTCTAGCCCATAGTCGGTAATTTTATCCGTAATATATTCAGGTTCTTCAATGAATACGCCATCTTGATACATTGGTGCATTAAAATAAGGACCACCACCACGCTGATGGGAATACCAATGATCAAAACCACATTGTGGCATATCTGCCATTCCTAAATGCCATTTTCCACTCATTGCACAGTGGTATCCGTGCTGTTTTAATTGATCAACAAAAGTGGATTGCCCTTTTAAATAATGTTCTGTGGTAGCGCCATTTTCCCATTCTTCTAACCAATCGTGAATACCGTGCTGAGAAGGTATTCTCCCCGTAAAAATAGATGCTCGAGCTGGAGAACATACTGGTGATACGCAGAAAAAGTTTTCAAATTTTTTTCCTTGCTGAGCAAGACGATCAATATTTGGGGTAATCGCGTCTTTATTGCCATAACAACCTAATGCCCAATACCCCAAATCATCAGCGATTATCATTACAACATTCGTTTTTTTCATCTTTGCTGACTCCTAACATTGTTTTAATATTTTGAAATCCTTTTTTACCTACGATAAAAATAGTACATACATACCAAATTAATCCACAAAGAATTAATCCTTTCCAAAATAAAATGAGTATCTCTGTCATATTTCCCCCTATTTACGCAATGCATTTTTTAGCAATGAACCCACAATCATTGCAATCCAAGCAAAAACAAATGCTGCAATACCTGAATAATAAGGACCAATTTGACTCGCAATCGGTTCAAGGGCGGGAATTTGCTGTGCAACTAAGTATGAAAGTGGCGTTAATGCACCGATCACAATTGTTGCATACGCCCCCCAGTTATTGGCTTTTTTGAAATAACAAGCTGAAATAAGTAATGTTGATACCGCCACAGAATAGATTGTCGCCGTTAAGGTCATATAGACCCAAAGATCACTTTTCAATGGATACCATAATCCATAAAAGAGCAAGAAAATACCAATTAAAGCGACTAATACTCGATTCACGGCAATAGATTTACGTTCGGACCATTTATTTTGATGGAAAATGATCAAAACATCATTATAAATAACACTTGCCCAACCTAATAAATATGATGAATTCGTGGACATATCTGCCGCCAACATAGCCGCAACAAGCAAACCGATAATACCTGTTGGAATCACAATGGATAGCATTGTTGGCATCGCTTGAATCGGTTTGCCTCCTACACTTTCTAAACTAACTAATGATAAAGCGGCAACACCCCACATCACAGGAATTAAAGAACGAACGATATAAAATAAACTTGTACGGGTGTACATTTGTTTCGCCACTTTCTCATCTTTTGCTGACAGGACACGTGAAACCATCGTTTGCCAAGTTAGCACGGTGGCAGTTAAGACTAAAGCGGTGTAAAGCACATATTGCCAACCTAAATTTGGATTAACAAAAGGGTTAATTCCTCCCATACCATAATTTGAAATAGCCGTATCAAATAAAGTATCCCAACCAATTTGATAAAAAATAGTGCAAGTGGTAAGAACTAAGCCAACACTCATTAAAATAAATTGCATATAATCTGTCACTAAAACAGAAAGCATACCGCCCAATATGGTATATAACGCAACAACAAGTAATAAAATCGTCATCGTAATTTCTAAATATTCAGGCTTAAGTCCTGCTACCGCAACTAAAAATTCCCCGCCTGTACGCAAGAAAACGCCCATATTAAGTAAGCCGCCAAGAACAATAACGACACCAGCAGCCCATCGCACTTTTTTACCAAACTTATGTTCAAAGAACTCTGGAATAGTTACCACGCCTGCTTTACGTAAAGGTTCAATACAGAATCCTGTTTTCCCTACGGTGAACATCACGATAGTCATAATTAATCCCACCGTTGCCCCCGCAAAACCATATTTATAGCCTAGTTGAGCCGCAGCCATACAGGTAATGATGCCAAATTCCGTGGCAGCCAAAGAGGCAATCCCTACGTGTAAATCTACATTTCTACCTGCAACGAGGAAATCATTCACATTTTTGACATATTTACGCACAATAATGCCGACAACAAGACTTAATAAAATATAAAGTCCAACAATACTGCCATCTATACTCCAGTTAAATTGCATATTTTTCTCCCTGTGATATATAGAAACTATAGTTGTTGAAGTTGGGAATAAAACAACGCGATCTAAGTGTGTTTTATTTCAACATTGCCTGACGATATTTTTCATCGCTAATAGCAGTTTAGATAAAATGGTAAGAGAGGAAATATGATGAGAATCATAAAGTGCCTGTGATGTAGATCACAGATTGAAAAATTACTCATTGAAAATGTGGAAAATTTTCACCGCACTTTAGATTTAATCGTTATTGATTACTGAGAGGGAAGAATCACCTTAATCAATATGTAAGTGTATATGGCGATGCGAAAACATCGCCATATTAGAAAGTGCGGTCTATTTTTGGCTTAAATTTATTTTATAGACTGCAAAACCGAGTTCATCTTGACCGATATAATCCATAGGGTATTGGGCTTTTTCTTTGATGAACGTATTGGCTTTCTCACTTGGTGACGTTTCCACTTGGATATTGAGTGGTACCTTTGTTGCAATAGGGGCTAATCGCCAGTTATTGTCTGCTGAAGGTACAACCTCGCCTTTTTCTTTTGTGGTTTGGCTGATATAGTTCGCTAAAATTTGGCGATTTTCATCTGGTGCGGCAAAGACAATATGCGCATCCCCCGTTCCCGGGAATTTGCCAGAATATGCACGATAATTATTCGTTGCGATTAAAAACTGATCGCTTTCTTGCACGGGCTTACCTTGGTAAGTCAGGTTGACAATGCGCGAGGCGGTAGGATTGATGAGTTTGCATTCTCCATCATAACGTGCGGGTTGGCTCACATCAATTTGATAATTAACCCCATCAATGACGTCAAAATTATAGGTGCGGAAGCCATTCCAGTTTAATAAAGGTTGTGCTTTATCACTGTGTGGATCAATCTGATTAAACATTCCCGCACTGCATTCAAGCCATTGTTTCAATTCTGCCCCACTCACTTTTACGATCACTAAGGTGTTGGGATAAAGGTAGAGATCGGCGGCGTTGCGGAAGGTTAAATTCCCTTTATCTACCTCAACATAGGCGGTTGGATCGTTTTTACGTCCACCAACTTTAAAAGGGGCAGCCGCACTTAACACGGGAATTCCTGCCAGCTCTGGTAGGTTTTTAACGACATTTTCAGCATAGGCTTTCTGTGCTTGATTCACAATTTGTACCGTTGGATCATCTTGGAATAGCGCGAGGAAACTATACATATTGTCTGATGCTTTACCAATCGGTTGTGCAACAAATTCACGCGTTGCTTGATGAATAGGTGCAAGTAATGCCGCAATTTCAGGATGGTTGCCTATAAGGGCTTTCTTTTTATCCGCATCATAAATTGGGCGCAATGCCGCTTTACCGTCAGTCACAAACCATTTGCCATTATGTTGGTTTAAGGTTAAATCAACCACACTGATATTATTTGCCCAGTAACCCGCCATACTTTCAGGTACGCCGTTCATTGTGCCTTTTTCAATATCTGCACCTTTACTGTGGGCAAATTCTTTATTCGGGAATAAACGGTGTGAATGCCCAAAGATAATCGCATCAATTCCTTTTACATCAGCCAAATGGAATGCGGCATTTTCTTCCCCCTCTTTATAAGGTTCATCGGAAGGCCCTGTATGAGCCAACGCCACAATAATATCTGCCCCTTTTGCTTTTACAATAGGGACATAGTGTTCTGCGGTTTTCTTAATATCATAGGCTTTGACTTTACCTTCTAAATTTGCTTTATCCCACACCATAACTTGTGGTGGAACGAAACCAATATAACCAATCTTAATCTGATGCGATTTTCCGGCATTATCTGTCACGGTTTTTTCTTGAATAAAATAAGGTTGGAAATACGGTTTTTCATCGTTGGCATTGACGACATTTGCATTAATAATTGGAAACTCAGCTTGCTTAATGGCGCGATCTAAATACGCTAAACCATAATTAAATTCGTGATTACCAATTGTTCCCACATCATAATGCATCGCATTTAAGGCTAAAATAGCGGGGTTAGGTTTCCCCTCTTTATCACCTTTTGCGGCTTGATAATCTGCGATCGGGTTGCCTTGAATTAAATCGCCATTATCGACTAACACGGAATTTTTCACTTCTTGCCGTGCTGCTGCGATTAAACTGGCAGCACGTGTAAAACCAAATTTATCGGTTGGTGCATCTTTATAATAATCAAAATCGGTTAAAAAACCGTGAATATCTGTTGTCGCAATAATGCGCAAAGACAACGCATTATTTTGTTCAGCTGCACTTAATTTTAAACTATTTACCGCAAATAAACTTAATGCCCCTACGCGTAAGAAATGTCGTCTATCCATTTTTTTCTCCTTTTGATGTTCACTAAAAGCGTGATGATTGTACGTTGTTTCTTTCCTCGCTTCTAGTGACGTTTTGTGATTAAAATCAAGTGCGGTGGTTTTTTGAGAGATTTTTTACGTTTTAGGTGATTGCTTAGCAAGGCTGTTTCCTGTTTCTGTGATTTAAGCGACGATATAAAAATAAGCCTACGCAGAAAACGTAGGCTTATTTATTTTTAGCTTATATTAGTCCCGTTGCATTAGAATTGATAACCTACTGCACCACCGACAATATAATTTTTACGGGTATCCGCTGAGGCACCCACTTTAATGACCCATTTTTCATTATCAGAAACACGGGATACCCCTAACGCAACCGCACTTTGGTTGCGATATGAAGTACCACCTACGGAAACCATTGATTTGCCCGGACGGGTTGGTTGAGGTTGCATACCCAATGCTGCTGCGCCAGCAATACCTGCACGTAGATCTTTATCCATCTTATGGACATTTTGGTTGAGGTGATTAATCACCCGATGTGTGTCATAAAGCTGGCTACCATTGATGGCATCAGTGCTATTTGCTGAAACCACCCCGGCGGCAACGTGCTGAATTTGACGCGTTTCATTGGCATTACCCACAGAAACCACGCCTTTCACATTATCTACACCGGCAACATTCGCGTCATTCGCACCTGCATAGGTATAATTTCCACCATTTGCCGTAGTATGTATTCCGTTGGAAGATGAACGATCGCCTAAGAATACAGAGTTTTCAATGGTTTGAGTAATATTACTACCAAACGCATAAGTGCTATTTGTTTGAATATTATTGTTATTCCCCACAGAATAACTGCTATCGCCATTGATAATTGCCGAGTTACCAAGTGCTCCAGCCTCTTTCCTAGAGATGATATTAGCAGTACCAATAGCAATACTATTTTTGCCTGTTGCTTTGGCACCATTGCCCATAGCGATGGCATTCTCACCTTGCGCATCTGCTCTATAGCCAATTGCGGTTGATTTTGCACCAGAAGCACTCGCGTCTTCAGTATTCGTTTTAGTCCCTTCAACACGTTGTCCACCATTAACATGGAAGTATTTCGTTCCTTGCTCTTTCACTTGAACCAGTGCATCAATGATAGAGGCATTTTCTCTTTCTTTTTGACCAGATATTTCATAAGTGACTAATGCTTCTTTACCCTTATCTGTTAATTGACCAGTGCTATCAACATATTCCTTACCTAAGATATTTTGATAGTTATTGGTTACATTCGTTACATTATTTTGTACTGCATTTTGTAAGGCTAATAAATCACCAATATTTGCGGCATTGGTTTTTTCAGCAGGTGAAATATCCCCGTTCGCGATCGCTTGTTTGATCTCATCAGGTGTTCTGTTACCAAAGCCACTTGCCACATTGGTAATCTTATCGCCACCAACATCCAAGCCATTTGCTGTGCTAGTGAGTTTTGTTGTGTTATTGCCCTTACCAATGGTTACACTATTGAGATCGGTTAAATCTTCAGCCAATTTCACGATAACTTCATTGTTTGCAACATCCACACGAATATTTTTCGCTGAGGCAGCCGCGTTATTGGCTAACTCACCTTTGATGGTAATGGTTTTACCTAAGTTTTGCTTAGCTTCATTACCCGCACTGTCTTTCAGTCCGAAACCACCACCCAAATTCATATTGGTAATATTGCTAACCACATTTTTTAAATCACCGATATTGGCAGCATTGGTTAGCGTAGCGCCTGTTGCACTGGCTAAATCGCCTCCCGATAAGCCACTGGCAACATTCGTGATTTGATTACCGCCATTGCTTAGTCCTTGATTGGTTAAGGATACTGTGTTGTTCGGATCTGTTGCAGTAATTTTAACGCCATCCTTATTTACTACTGTTGCCCCCGTTGTAACGCTACCATCCTGACCCAAATCAATATTCTTAGCTAATTTAACCGTTAATGTATCCGTGCCATTAGAGACCACACCAATATTATTATCGGTTAGCTTGCTTTCGTTCGTTTGCCCCCCTTGAATTTTCACTTCTTGGCTGAGTTTGCGTGCAAACGTCTTATTCGCGTTATCACCACTAAAGAACATTGGCGTATCGGCGAGATTTTTTAAATCGCCCACTGTACTAGCTTGGTTCAGTGTGTTATCTGTTGCCTTGGCTAGGTTATCAATAAAGCTATTTGTGCCAGCAGTTTGATTAAGCGTGTTAGCTGAGCCTGCACCATTCCCTACATTGCCACCGATACCACTTGCGATATTAGCCAGCGTGGTTGGTGCTTTTGTTGAGCCATTAGCATTTTGCATCGAAGCCACAACATTTTCTTTGTTTACACTTTCACCCTTTCCATCAGCTTGAGTGTTGAATTCGCCATCAGCAAGTTTATACACCTTCGTGCCATCATTTTTCGTGTAAACCACTGGAAGTTGGGCATTTTGTGCCACGCTTTGGGCATCAACGGCAACGGTAATGGTGTTTACGCCATTTTCTGTTTTGCCGGAAACGGTAGCACCCCCGGTTCCCACAAACTTGACTTCACCGGCATTTTTCACTTGTGAGCTAAAGGCGGTGCTTAAATCACCCGTTGTTTTATCGCTACTCACCACAAAGCCCATATTGCGTAAATCGCCTACGGTGGCAACGGTGGTATTGTTCACGGCATTGTTCCCTAAATTGGTTAAGCCATTTGAACCATTGTTTGCATTGCTGATTGTGCCTAAGCCACTGTTTACATTGGTAATGGCATTGCCGCCGTTGTCTAAGCCATTTTTGGTCAAACTAACTGGGGATTTCGTGCTATCTTTTGGTGTAATGGTGATTGCATTTCCATTTACTGTTGTTTGATTACCCTCTGCATCAACAAAAGCGGCGGAGGTTAAATCGGTTAGGGTTTTAGCCAATTTCACTGTGATAGTGCCGTCTGTATTCCCCACCGTGCCAATGTTGTTGTCGGATAACGTATTGCTTGCCGCTCCCCCTTTAATTGTTAAGGTCTCGCTTGGTTTACGTTTTACCGTAACAGTACCGTTATCGCCAGCAAATTGTGATGTGGTGTTATCAACCGCCTTGTTAATGGCGTTTGCCACCTCTGTTGCATTGGCAAAGCTATCCCCCGTTGTCCCTGCTGAGACATCGCCATTCTCATCAGTAGTCAGTGCGGTGGTTTTTACATTGAATTTTACCGTTGAGGTTTTTCCGTCGGTATTTTCAACGGTTGCGGTGGTGCCAGTGCCGTTTGCAAAGTTTACGGTGTCGTATGGTTTTACAAAGTCTTTGGCTGTGCCATTCTCTTGCAAGTTCCAACCAGCATTAAGCACATCGCCCACTGTTGCCGCATTGTTTTGCTTGATGTCTGCTGGGGCGGTGGCTTGAGTTGTCGGTGCGGTGCTGTTCGCTTTTGCCCCCTCTAAGTTCCCCGCGATATTAGCCAGCGTGGTTGGCTTGTTTGTTGAGCCATCGGCATTTTGCATCGAAGCCACAACCTGACTTGGCTCAATGGCATCAGAATTTGGATTAGCTGGATCCGCAGGTCCTGTTGGTGTTGTGTAGAATTTATCACCGACTTTATATACCTTCGTGCCATCATTTTTCGTGTAAACCACTGGAAGTTGGGCATTTTGTGCCACGCTTTGAGCATCAACGGCAACGGTAATGGTGTTTACGCCATTTTCTGTTTTGCCGGAAACGGTAGCGCCCCCGGTTCCCACAAACTTGACTTCACCGGCATTTTTCACTTGTGAGCTAAAGGCGGTGCTTAAATCACCCGTTGTTTTATCGCTACTCACCACAAAGCCCATATTGCGTAAATCGCCTACGGTAGCAACGGTGTTATCGTTTACGGCATTGTTCCCTAAATTGGTTAAGCCATTTGAACCATTGTTTGCATTGCTGATTGTGCCTAAGCCACTGTTTACATTGGTAATGGCATTGCCGCCGTTGTCTAAGCCATTTTTGGTCAAACTAACTGGGGATTTCGTGCTATCTTTTGGTGTAATGGTGATTGCATTTCCATTTACTGTTGTTTGATTACCCTCTGCATCAACAAAAACGGCGGAGGTTAAACCGGTTAGGGTTTTAGCCAATTTCACTGTGATAGTGCCGTCTGTATTCCCCACCGTGCCAATGTTGTTGTCGGATAACGTATTGCTTGCCGCTCCCCCTTTAATTGTTAAGGTCTCGCTTGGTTTACGTTTTACCGTAACAGTACCGTTATCGCCAGCAAATTGTGATGTGGTGTTATCAACCGCCTTGTTAATGGCGTTTGCCACCTCTGTTGCATTGGCAAAGCTATCCCCCGTTGTCCCTGCTGAGACATCGCCATTCTCATCAGTAGTTAGTGCGGTGGTTTTTACATTGAATTTTACCGTTGAGGTTTTTCCGTCGGTATTTTCAACGGTTGCGGTGGTGCCAGTGCCGTTTGCAAAGTTTACGGTGTCGTATGGTTTTACAAAGTCTTTGGCTGTGCCATTCTCTTGCAAGTTCCAACCAGCATTAAGCACATCGCCCACTGTTGCCGCGTTGTTTTGCTTGATGTCTGTTGGGGCGGTTTGTGTGGTTGTTGCATTGCTTGCTTCACCCGAAGCGGCTGTATTATTTTGGGTGGTTGGCAAGTTGCTTGCAATATTAGCAAGGGTTGTTGGAGTGATTGTGTCACCCGCTGTGTTTTGTACTGATGCAATAATGCTGTTTGGATCTACTCGCGTTGCACCTGAATTTGGTGTGCCATTTGGAGCAACATTGTCCGGCGTATAATAGTTGCCATCGTTTGCTTTAACTAATTTATTGCCAGCGGCATCGGTATAAACCACAGGAATATTATCAAACGCTTTTGCCACAGCGTAAAGTTGTGAACCATTGATTGCATCGGTTGAAGTTTCAGAAATTTCACCCGCTGCCAGATGTTTAAGTTGGCGTTCAAAACCTGAGTGACCAATAGAAACTTGCATTCCTATGTCCTTTTTATCTATGCTGCCCGCAAAACCAGAGTAAGTGAGATTTCCAACCTTAGCTTGTTTGACAGAAGTGGCATTCGTTGCTGTTGTACTATCTTTACCTAATGCGACAGCGGCTTTTTCACTTGCGTTTGCGCCCCAACCTAGTGCAATGGCACCTTGGGCAGTGATAGTGGTGCGTGATGAGGTTCCGATAGCCAAACTTTGCGCACCAGCTGATTGTGCATCATAGCCGCCAGCAAAAGATTGTGCGCCATTCGCAATGGCACTTTGCCCTATTGCCACCGCACTATTTTTAGTCGCTTGTGAAAATGCCCCCATTGCAATGGCATAGTTACCAGAAGCGAGTGCGGTATCACCAAATACCAACAGTCCTGAATTCTCTTTACCTTTGTCATCTAGCTTTAGCGCCTTTGAGTTGTTACCCATAACAAAGGATGTGTTTGCTTCAACGGTATTGTTATTACCAATGATACGGCTGTTATTGCCTGTCAAGGTATTATTGTTACCAAAAGCACCCGCTTCATCGGCAGATACGGTGCCATTGTTATTACCGATGGTATAAGTGCCGGTACCTGTAATCGTTGTTGGATCACCAATGGCACCTGAATTTTCTCCCCGTACGATATTGCCTGTACCAATGGAAATGGCATTGTTGGCAAGTGCTTGTGCGCCTGTACCAATGGCGATACCGTTTTCAGCGACAAGAGTGCCTGTAATACGAGTAGGAACCTTGTTACCATTTGAACCATCGCTTTCAATCTCGCCCTCACCCACGCGAGAACCTTGACCGATGGCGATACCTGCGGTAGAACCTTGATAAACGCGTGAATCCGCAGACAATGCCAATGCATTATCCGCCCCTGCATAGGCACTATTATCGCGTGGTAAACTAGAACCTGTACTGACGACAGATGAGCCACCAATTGCCACCGCGCGCTTGCCTTGTACCGTTGCACTTTGCCCCAGTGCCAATGCACCGGCACTTCCTTGAATAACTGTTGCACCACGCCCAATGGCTTGCGCACCAGCAGAATTTTCATCCACAATCGCTTGGTTGCCTACTGCAAATGAACCATCAGAACGGGTTTCGGCATAATAATTACCAAAGATGGTGTTGCCCCACGCACCAATAGCAATACTATTGATTGCATTCGCGTGTGCCGCACCCAGTGCCACTGCCGCACCTTGTGCAGCGACAGCATTATGCCCCACCGCAGTTGCCCCACCCAGTGACCCATGTTCTTGTTTCGTTGAATAACTCTTAATGGTTTCCTCTACTGTTTTTGTGCCAGCAATCCATTCAAGTTTACCTGATGAATTGCGTTTCCAGCTCACATTATTGGGATCTGTAATTTGCGTCGTGCGTATATAGGTATCACCATTATAAACCTTGGCATTATCACCAATGGCGACACTGTGATCCGTTTCCTGTTGATTTGTTTCCAGTTGATTTGAACTATTATATATCACAGGGCGAGTTGCAACGACTTCCGCACCATTACCAATTGCCACCGTACTTGTAGCTTGGCTTTTGCTGTCCTTACCAATGGCAACGGCATTTCCCCCGCTCGCTTTACTGCGGGTCCCCATAGCGATGTTGTCTTGAGTTAAGAGCGGTGCATTTTCGTCGAATTTATTGGCTTCATAGCCGAAGGAAATATTGTTACTGGATGTGTGAACCGCTGATTTGACTAATTTATTTTCTGTATTGACGGTTATCGTTCCTTGCCCGATGTATTGCCCTGCATCTTTACCGAACGATAAATTGTAGTCACCGAAGACTTGTTGTCCTTTCGTGATCTGATTTGTGTTTGTATCTTTCTGGGCATCATTGGCGTTAGAAGAATAGCCAATAGAAACGTTACCTGTTCCAGCCACGGCGTGACCGACGTGATAACCTAGCGAGGTATTTTGATTGCCTAAGATATATTGCCCGTTGCTGATCCCCATTGCGTAGTTATCTGCACCACTAACATATTGACCTGAGCGTACCCCTAACGCATAGTTTGTATTACCATTGGCAAACTGCCCTGACTCACGACCAATGGCAACATTTTCTGTACCGCTAATGTAATTCTTTCCTGCATTGACACCGATAGCAATACCATGGGCATTGCCTGTGCCTGAACCGGCTTTGTTACCAATCGCAATCATATTTTCGGATTGTGCCGAGGCTTCTAAACCAATCGCCACGCCGGCTTTGCCAGAGGCATTGGTTTTAAAACCTGCGGCAACGCCGCCGTAATTTGCTAATGCAGCAGCACCAATGGCGACGTTATCTGCTCGGTTTTGGGTGTCGCTGGGATTTGTTGCCCAGCCCTCGTTGGTTGCTTTTGCCCCCGTGCCGATTGCGGTTGCATTTCGTCCTGTTGCACTGGCACCTGTGCCAATTGCTAAGGCGGCAGAAGCGCGCTCTGCTTTTACATCATTATAGGTAAAGTTGTTTTTATTTGTTGTGCTTGTTGTGCCATCTGCCTTCGCACCGCCACCAATTGCCATATCACCTCGGGCATTTGCGAGCGATGCTGAACCAAGTGCAATGCCGTATTCTGCTGCAGGTTTGGTGGTTGCGCCGTTGTTTGACGCATCGCCGCCACCAATGGCGATTGAATAAGCTCCATCGGCATCTGCGCCGTAAGTCCCCTGAACCAGCCCAGAACCAATGGCAATTGAATTCGTACCGTCGGAGCTAACACTATTCGCTTTAAAATTTGTTCCAATAATAATGGAACCATCTTTGGTGGCACTAATATCATTACCTAGTGCGATCGCGGAAGCACCGGTGGCATTGGTGCGTGCGCCAACCGCGACGCTTTCAGCTCCAGTCGCAACAGCATTTAAGCCACAAGCTACTTCGCCCATTCTATTTGGTGAAGTCGTCTCTCCATCAGCATCACAGTTAACATCCTGATTATGATCAGTAGCAGATGCATATACCGTGCCTGACATCCCAAATGTTGCCATTGCCAATGTGGTTAAAAGAAAACGTGGTGAAAGGGCGTTCAGTGTTTTATTATTTTGTTTGTTTGTTTGTTTGTGGTGCTTTTGCCTTTTCCTCGCGTAATTTCTGAAACCACGATTAACCTGTTAAGCACTTGATTAAAAATCACTTTATAAATTTTGTTCATTTGTCATTGCTCCCTAGCCTTAGATGAAATACGATAACGATTAAAAAACAAACAACTTACGTTATTTAAAACTCAAAAAAGAGGCTAATTTTACTTGAATTAATGAATTAGCTCAACTAATACCTTTTTCTGTATTTACCTTTATACGCTTTTATGGGTGAGAAAGCGCTTGGTTTACTGCAATCGTTGAAAATAAGGTAGGCTGATAGGATTAACGCATTTTTGATTTGCAATGCGGCGTAAAATTTGTATAATTCGCAACCTTACGCGCAAATCTTGTGTGTATGTTTATGTAATTGGCACAATCGTGCTTTCAATCACGGGGAGCTGAAAAGCGTTATCACCCATAACGAGGAAATTAAAATGGCAAAGAAAGTTCAAGCCTATATTAAGTTGCAAGTTGCAGCGGGTATGGCTAACCCTTCACCACCAGTTGGTCCAGCATTAGGTCAACAAGGTGTGAATATTATGGAATTCTGTAAAGCATTCAACGCTCGTACTGAGAGCTTAGAAAAAGGTTTACCGATTCCAGTGGTTATCACTGTTTATGCAGACCGTTCATTTACTTTTGTAACTAAAACCCCACCAGCAGCGGTATTATTGAAAAAAGCAGCTGGCATCAAATCAGGTTCTGGTAAACCGAACAAAGATAAAGTCGGTAAAGTAACAAAAGCACAAATCCGTGAGATTGCTGAAACAAAAGCGGCGGATATGACGGGTGCAACAATTGAAACTAAGATGAAATCTATTGAAGGTACTGCACGTTCAATGGGTTTGGTAGTGGAGGACTAATTAATGGCTAAACTCACCAAACGTATGAAAGCAATCAAAGCGGGTGTTGATTCAACTAAAGCTTATGAAATCAATGAAGCGATCGCAGTATTAAAACAATTTACGAGTGCTAAATTCGTAGAAAGCGTTGATGTTGCAGTAAATTTAGGGATTGATGCACGTAAATCTGACCAAAATGTTCGTGGTGCGACAGTATTACCAAACGGTACAGGTCGTAACGTTCGCGTTGCGGTATTCACTCAAGGCGCAAATGCAGATGCAGCGAAAGAAGCAGGTGCAGATTTAGTGGGTATGGAAGATTTAGCAGAGCAAATCAAGAAAGGCGAAATGGACTTTGATGTTGTTATCGCTTCCCCTGATGCAATGCGCGTTGTTGGTCAATTAGGTCAAATTTTAGGACCTCGTGGCTTAATGCCAAACCCGAAAGTAGGTACTGTAACCCCAAATGTGGCTGAAGCAGTAAAAAATGCGAAATCTGGTCAGGTTCGTTACCGTAATGATAAAAATGGTATTATTCATACCACAATCGGTAAAGCAGACTTTAGCCCAGAGCAATTAAAAGAAAACTTACAAGCTTTATTAGCGGCTTTAACAAAAGCAAAACCTGCTTCCGCTAAAGGCGTATTTATTAAGAAAGTAAGTCTTTCTACCACTCAAGGTGCGGGTGTCGCAGTAGATCAAAACAGTCTATAATTTGAGTTTAAAAAACGGCTTATTGTATTGATAAGCCGTTTTTATATTGGGTTTTATACT
Source organism: Avibacterium sp. 21-599 (assembly GCF_026226765.1). Lineage (NCBI taxonomy): Bacteria > Pseudomonadati > Pseudomonadota > Gammaproteobacteria > Pasteurellales > Pasteurellaceae > Avibacterium > Avibacterium sp. 21-599. The sequence continues at coordinate 120,556 of NZ_JAKKOB010000002.1, read as the reverse complement.
GAGAAAATGGCTCTTCAATGGAACTTTTTATTTACATTGATGATAAATCTCTCTATAATGCCCGACCTAAATCTGTTTCGGCAGATTTTTGATGGTGCTTACTATCAAGCCCCGTCCAAGACCGTAGGTGAAATGGTTTCATTTCTTAATAGCAATGCCTGCGTAGATGGTGGACAGACAGAATTTTCTGCTTCTGGACACCTTAGCCTCAAAGAGAGACCTCACGAATTTAAAGTGCGGTTATTTTTTGAGATTTTTTAGAAGTTCCGCTTAGGCGGAGTGTATCAGGAGCTAACAACCAATGGCATTAAATCTTCAAGACAAACAAGCAATTGTTGCTGAAGTAAATGAAGCAGCCAAAGGTGCCCTGTCAGCAGTTATCGCGGATTCCCGTGGTGTGACTGTTGATAAAATGACTGAATTACGTAAAGCAGCTCGTGAAGCTGGTGTTTCAATGCGTGTTGTGCGTAACACCTTGTTACGTCGTGCAGTTGAAGGCACAGATTATGAGTGCTTAAAAGATGCGTTTATAGGTCCAACACTTATCGCATTTTCTACTGAACACCCGGGTGCAGCAGCACGTTTGTTCAAAGATTTTGCAAAAGCAAATGATAAGTTTGAAATTAAAGGTGCAGCCTTTGAAGGTAAGATCCAAGATGTTGAATTCTTAGCAACATTACCGACTTACGAAGAAGCAATTGCACGTTTAATGGGTACAATGAAAGAAGCTGCGGCAGGCAAACTTGTTCGCACTCTTGCAGCATTACGCGACAAATTACAAGAAGCAGCTTAATTACAGCGTTTCTTATTCGGTTTAATTTATTTACTTTAGGAATTGATTGTTATGTCATTAACTAACGAACAAATCATTGAAGCGATTGCTTCTAAATCAGTAACTGAAATCGTAGAATTAATCTCTGCGATGGAAGAAAAATTCGGTGTTTCAGCAGCAGCGGCTGCAGTAGCAGTAGCAGCAGGCGGTGACGCAGCTGCAGCAGAAGAGAAAACTGAATTTGATGTAGTACTTGCAGCAGCTGGTGCAAACAAAGTAGCAGTAATCAAAGCAGTACGTGGTGCAACTGGCTTAGGCTTAAAAGAAGCGAAAGACTTAGTTGAATCTGCACCAGCAGTATTAAAAGAAGGTATTGCTAAAGCAGAAGCTGAAGCACTTAAGAAAGAATTAGAAGAAGCTGGCGCACAAGTAGAAATCAAATAATTTTGATTTTTCTGCGACCAGTTCTGGTTCTGAAAGCCCCGATAGAAATATCGGGGTTTTTTATTATTCCTAATAATATGTTTAAAAACAGACAAAATTTAATGCTATTTCATTGATATGTTGATTCAATCAACCTATACTTAAAATATGTTTAAAAAATGGTGTTTTTTAAAGATGATGAATTGGGATCCAACTTTACCTTATAATCAGCTTCCTGATCTGCCTCCGAATGAAGATATTGAAACAAAAGAAATTTTGAAACAAACCATCTTAGCTCGTGCGGCATTGGCTGAATTAAAGCAAGCAGCGGAGCTTATTCCGAATCAATCAATGTTGATTAATACCTTGCCTATTATGGAAGCAAGGGCAAGTAGCGAAATAGAAAATGTTGTAACAACAACAGATAAACTTTTCCAATCTTTGCAATTACAAAAGAGTGAGCAAGATCCTGCGACAAAAGAAGCATTACAATATCGAACTGCACTTTTTTCTGGGTTTAACAGCCTAGCAACAAAACCTTTATGTGTACAAACAGCAGTAATCGTTTGTAGTGAAATTAAAGGGAGAGAAATGGATATTCGTAAAATTACGGGAACATCGTTACGTAATGGTATAACTGGAAACATTATTTATACCCCACCCGAAGGTGAAACCTTAATTCGAGATAAATTATCTAATTGGGAAAAATTTATTCACTATAATGATGACCTTGATCCGCTGATTATTCTTGCTGTGGCACATTATCAATTTGAAGCGATTCACCCTTTTACTGATGGCAATGGTCGAACAGGAAGAATTTTGAATAGTTTACTGTTAATTGAAAAGGGGTTATTGCATTTACCTATTCTTTATTTAAGTCGTTATATTATTGAAAATAAAGAGGATTATTATCGCTGTTTATTAGATGTTACCGCAAAACAAAATTGGTCGCAGTGGATCATTTATATTTTAAAAGGTATTGAAGATACCGCAAAATGGACGGTTGCCAAAATTGAGGCGATTAAACACTTAGCGGAAGAAACCGCAACATATATTAAGCATAAGTTGCCACAAATATATAGTCGAGAATTGGTCGATTTACTTTTTGAGCAACCTTATATCCGTATTACACATATAGAGGATAAAGCCATTGCGAAACGTCAAACAGCTTCAAAGTATTTGAAAGAATTATGTGAAATTGGAGTTTTGCAAGAATATGTTCGTGGTCGAGAAAAATTATTTATTCACAATAAGCTAATGGAGCTATTAAGAGGTGATAGTAATATTGTCGCTCCTTATTCATTGCATTAATGCGAGCTTGCACTGTGTGGATTTTTTCTTGACTGAATGTGCTTATTTTATATATAATCATCAACCATTTTTAATTCCGCTAAATAGTTTGGATTAAAAATATACTGAATAATCACCGTTTTGTTGCGTGAATCAGGCTAGTTTTCTGGTAGTTTGATGGCAACCCGCTCATCAGAAGTAAGGTTCAGAGTGCGGTATCTGGAAACGGATTCATCATTGATTGAAAATAAGCGAAAAAATGACCGCACTTTTATTTTCTTTCAACTCGGTCTCACTAAAATTTATTGAGGAAAACCAATGGGTTACTCCTATACTGAGAAAAAACGTATTCGTAAAGACTTCGGTAAGCGTCCGCAAGTTTTAAATGTACCATATTTATTAACAATTCAACTTGATTCTTTTGATAAATTTATCCAAAGAGATCCTGAGGGTCAGCAAGGTCTAGAAGCGGCATTCCGTTCTGTATTCCCGATTGTCAGCAATAATGGCAATACAGAATTACAATATGTCAGCTACCGTTTAGGTGAACCCGTATTTGATGTGCGTGAATGTCAAATTCGCGGTACCACTTATGCTGCGCCATTACGGGTAAAATTGCGTCTTGTTAGCTATGATAAAGATGCCGCACCGGGTACGATCAAAGATATTAAAGAACAAGAAGTGTATATGGGTGAAATCCCATTAATGACAGATAACGGAACATTTGTGATTAATGGTACTGAGCGTGTAATTGTTTCGCAATTGCACCGTAGCCCTGGTGTGTTCTTTGATAGCGACAAAGGTAAAACACACTCATCAGGAAAAGTGCTTTATAATGCACGTATTATTCCTTATCGTGGTTCTTGGTTAGATTTTGAATTTGATCCAAAAGATAACTTATATGCACGTATTGACCGTCGCCGTAAATTACCTGCGACCATTATTTTGCGTGCTTTAAATTACACGACAGAAGAAATTTTAGATTTATTCTTCGATAAAGTTGTTTTCCAAATTGACGATAACAAATTATTAATGACCTTAGTGCCAGAAAGATTGCGTGGTGAAACGGCAACTTTCGATATTGTGGCAAATGGAAAAACCTACGTTGAAGTGGGTCGTCGTATTACTGCTCGTCATATTCGTGCGCTTGAAAAAGACAATGTGACTCAGGTTGAAGTGCCAACAGAATACATTGTAGGCAAAGTTGCCGCGAAAGACTATGTTGATCTTGAGACTGGTGAAGTGATTTGTCCTGCCAATGGTGAAATGACGCTAGAGGTTTTAGCAAAATTATCACAAGCAGGTTACAAAACCATTGAAACCCTATTTACTAACGATTTAGATTACGGTCCATATATTTCAGATACCTTACGCGTTGATCCAACCACTGATCGTTTGAGTGCATTGGTTGAAATTTATCGTATGATGCGTCCGGGTGAGCCACCAACAAAAGAAGCAGCAGAAGGCTTGTTTGATAATCTTTTCTTCTCGGCAGATCGCTATGATTTATCTGCGGTAGGTCGAATGAAATTCAACCGCTCTTTAGGCATTGAAGAAACAACGGGCAGCGGTATCTTAAGTAAAGAAGATATTGTCAATGTGATGCGTAAATTGATTGATATCCGTAATGGTCGTGGTGAAGTTGATGACATTGACCACTTAGGTAACCGCCGTATTCGTTCTGTGGGTGAAATGGCAGAAAACCAATTCCGTATTGGTTTAGTGCGTGTTGAGCGTGCAGTAAAAGAGCGTCTTTCTTTAGGCGATCTTGAAGCAGTAACTCCACAAGATTTAATTAATGCGAAACCAATTTCAGCCGCGGTGAAAGAATTCTTTGGTTCATCACAACTTTCCCAATTTATGGATCAGAATAATCCGCTTTCAGAAGTGACGCATAAACGCCGTATTTCTGCATTAGGGCCGGGCGGTTTAACTCGTGAACGTGCAGGCTTCGAGGTGCGAGATGTTCATGCAACCCATTATGGACGTGTGTGTCCAATTGAAACGCCTGAAGGTCCAAACATTGGTTTGATCAACTCGCTAGCGGTGTATGCGCGTACTAATGATTACGGTTTCTTAGAAACCCCATACCGCAAAGTGGTAAATGGTCAAGTTACGGAAGAAATTGAATACTTATCAGCCATTGAAGAAGGCAAATATATCATCGCACAGGCAAACTCAAATTTAGATGAGGAATTACGCTTTACCGATACTTTCGTAACCTGTCGTGGTGAGCATGGTGAATCTGGTTTATATCGTCCAGAAGAAATTCACTATATGGACGTATCAACACAGCAAATCGTTTCTGTGGCAGCAGCGTTGATTCCATTCCTTGAGCACGATGATGCAAACCGTGCCTTGATGGGGGCGAACATGCAACGCCAAGCCGTGCCAACCTTGCGTGCAGATAAACCATTAGTCGGTACAGGTATGGAAAAACCTGTGGCATTAGACTCTGGGGTGGCGGTAGTCGCAAAACGTGGTGGAACAATCCAATATGTTGATGCTTCACGTATCGTGGTTAAAGTAAACGAAGATGAAACTATCGCAGGCGAAGCGGGGATTGATATTTACAACCTTGTGAAATATACCCGTTCTAACCAAAACACCTGTATCAACCAAATTCCTTGTGTGCAATTAGGTGAGCCTATTGAACGTGGTGAAATCCTTGCGGATGGGCCATCAACAGATTTAGGTGAACTTGCACTTGGACAAAATATGCGCGTCGCATTTATGCCTTGGAATGGTTATAACTTTGAAGACTCAATGTTAGTGTCTGAGCGTGTAGTACAAGAAGATCGTTTCACGACTATTCATATTCAAGAACTTTCTTGTGTGGCACGTGATACCAAACTGGGTTCAGAAGAAATTACCGCAGATATTCCAAACGTCGGTGAGGCTGCATTAAGCAAACTCGATGAATCAGGGATTGTATATATCGGTGCAGAAGTAAAAGGTGGCGATATTCTTGTGGGTAAAGTAACACCAAAAGGTGAAACCCAATTAACCCCAGAAGAAAAATTATTACGTGCCATCTTTGGTGAAAAAGCTTCAGATGTAAAAGATTCTTCACTACGCGTACCAAATAGCGTATCAGGTACTGTGATTGACGTTCAAGTTTTCACCCGTGATGGTGTAGAAAAAGATAAACGTGCATTAGAAATTGAAGAAATGCAATTAAAACAAGCGAAAAAAGATCTTGTCGAAGAATTAGAGATCTTAGAAGCAGGTTTATTTGCTCGTGTACGTAACGTATTAATTTCTGGTGGAATCTCTGAAGCGCAGTTAGATAAACTAGAACGCACAAAATGGTTAGAACAAACCCTTTCAGATGAAGACAAACAAAGCCAATTAGAACAATTAGCCGAACAATACGAAGAACTTCGCAAAGACTTTGAACACAAACTTGAAGTCAAACGTGGCAAAATTATCCAAGGTGATGATCTTGCACCGGGCGTATTGAAAGTGGTGAAAGTGTATCTTGCAGTGAAACGTCAAATCCAACCGGGTGATAAAATGGCGGGTCGTCACGGTAACAAAGGGGTTATCTCAAAAATTAACCCAGTTGAAGATATGCCGTATGACGAAAATGGTCAGCCAGTGGATATCGTATTGAACCCGCTGGGCGTACCTTCACGTATGAACATTGGTCAGATTCTTGAAACACACTTAGGTTTAGCGGCGAAAGGAATTGGTGATCAAATCAATGCAATGATCAAACAAAAACAAGATGTTGAGAAATTGCGTGGTTATATCCAAAAAGCTTATGACTTAGGTGGTGGCTCACAAAAAGTGGATCTTTCAACCTTTACAGATGAAGAAGTGATGCGTTTAGCGCAAAACTTACGCAAAGGTTTACCATTAGCAACACCAGTATTTGACGGGGCGCACGAAGAAGAAATTAAAGGCTTGTTAGAGCTAGGTGGCTTACCAACGTCTGGTCAAATCACCTTATATGATGGTCGTACCGGTGAGAAATTTGAACGTCCTGTAACCGTGGGTTATATGTATATGCTCAAATTGAACCACTTAGTGGATGACAAAATGCACGCACGTTCAACAGGTTCTTATAGTCTTGTGACGCAACAACCATTGGGTGGTAAAGCACAATTTGGTGGTCAGCGTTTCGGTGAGATGGAGGTATGGGCGCTCGAAGCTTATGGTGCGGCTTACACCTTACAAGAAATGCTTACAGTGAAATCTGATGATGTGAATGGTCGTACGAAGATGTATAAAAATATCGTGAGCGGTAACCAACAAATGGATCCGGGTACGCCAGAATCTTTCAACGTAATTATGAAAGAAATTCGTTCACTGGGTATTAACATCGACTTAGACGAAGAATAATCTGATAAGCGAAAGCTAAAGTACGCTCAAGTGCGGTGAAAAAATGTTGAAATTTTACACCGCACTTGGATAAGTTTAACTCCGACAGGAGCAAAATCTGTGAAAGACTTAGTTAAGTTTTTAAAAGCACAATCAAAAACTTCAGAAGATTTTGATGTGATTAAAATTGGTTTAGCCTCACCGGATATGATCCGTTCTTGGTCATTTGGTGAAGTTAAAAAACCTGAAACTATCAACTACCGTACGTTTAAACCAGAGCGTGACGGGCTTTTCTGTGCGCGTATTTTCGGGCCAGTAAAAGACTACGAATGTTTATGTGGAAAATATAAACGTTTAAAACACCGTGGTGTGATCTGTGAAAAATGTGGTGTCGAAGTTACTCAAGCAAAAGTTCGTCGTGAACGTATGGGACATATTGAGTTAGCTTCTCCAGTTGCACACATTTGGTTCTTAAAATCTTTACCATCCCGTATCGGTTTATTATTAGATATGCCGTTGCGTGATATTGAACGTGTACTTTATTTTGAATCTTACATTGTTACTGAACCGGGAATGACGGATCTGGAAAAAGGTCAATTATTAACGGAAGAACAATATATGGACGCTGAAGATCGTTGGGCTGACGAATTTGAAGCGAAAATGGGAGCGGAAGCGATCCAAGCGTTATTACGCGATATGGATCTGGAAGTGGAATGCGAAAACTTGCGTGAAGAATTGCAAGAAACCAATTCAGAGACTAAACGTAAAAAAATCACTAAACGCTTAAAATTATTAGAATCTTTCATTCAATCAGGCAATAAACCTGAATGGATGGTGATGACAGTATTACCTGTTTTACCACCAGATTTACGTCCATTAGTACCGCTTGATGGCGGACGCTTTGCAACGTCTGATTTAAATGATTTATATCGTCGTGTGATTAACCGTAATAACCGTTTAAAACGTTTATTAGACTTGATTGCACCAGATATTATCGTGCGTAACGAAAAACGGATGTTACAAGAATCTGTCGATGCGTTATTGGATAATGGCCGTCGTGGTCGTGCAATTACGGGTTCTAACCGCCGTCCATTGAAATCACTTGCGGATATGATCAAAGGTAAACAAGGTCGTTTCCGTCAAAACTTATTAGGTAAACGTGTTGATTATTCTGGTCGTTCTGTAATTACAGTGGGTCCATACTTACATCTACATCAATGTGGTTTACCGAAAAAAATGGCATTGGAATTATTCCGTCCATTTATTTACGCGAAATTAGAAAGCCGTGGCTTTGCAACAACCATTAAAGCGGCGAAGAAAATGGTTGAGCGTGAAGATGCTATCGTATGGGATATTTTGGCTGAAGTTATCCGTGAACACCCAATCTTATTAAACCGTGCGCCAACCTTGCACCGTTTGGGTATTCAGGCTTTTGAACCAATCTTAATTGAAGGTAAAGCGATTCAATTACACCCATTAGTGTGTGCGGCATTCAATGCAGACTTCGATGGTGACCAAATGGCGGTTCACGTACCATTAACCCTTGAAGCTCAGCTTGAAGCACGTGCGTTGATGATGTCAACCAACAACATTCTTTCACCAGCTAATGGTGAGCCGATTATCGTACCATCACAAGACGTGGTATTAGGTCTTTACTATATGACACGCGATAAAGTGAACGGTAAAGGCGAAGGAATGTTATTACAAGATCCGCGTGAAGCAGAAAAAGCTTATCGTACAGGACAAGCTGAATTACATTCTCGTGTGAAAGTACGTATCACAGAATATGTGAAAGATGCTGCTGATGAGTTTGTTCCACAAACGAATCTTGTGGATACCACAATTGGTCGTGCCATTTTATGGATGATTGCACCAAAAGGAATGCCATTTAGCTTATTCAATCAAACCCTAGGCAAAAAAGCGATTTCTAAATTAATCAATGAAAGTTATCGTCGTCTTGGATTGAAAGCGAGCGTACTATTTGCTGACCAAATTATGTACACTGGTTTTGCTTATGCTGCACGTTCTGGTTCATCAGTCGGTATTGATGATATGGTGATCCCGGCGAAAAAATATGAAATTATTTCAGCCGCAGAACAAGAAGTTGCAGAAATTCAAGAGCAATTCCAATCAGGTTTAGTTACCGCAGGTGAGCGTTATAACAAAGTCATCGATATTTGGGCAGCCGCAAATGAACGTGTTGCTAAAGCGATGATGGAAAACCTTTCACAAGAAGAAGTCGTAAACCGTGAAGGGGAGCTGGAAAAACAAGCGTCATTTAACAGTATCTTTATGATGGCTGATTCTGGGGCGCGTGGTTCTGCCGCACAGATTCGTCAGCTTGCTGGTATGCGTGGTTTGATGGCTCGTCCAGATGGCTCAATTATCGAAACACCGATTACCGCGAACTTCCGCGAAGGGCTAAACGTACTTCAGTACTTTATTTCAACCCACGGTGCGCGTAAAGGTTTGGCGGATACCGCACTGAAAACGGCAAACTCAGGTTACTTAACTCGCCGTTTAGTGGATGTGGCACAAGACTTAGTGATCATTGAAGATGACTGTGGTACTTACGAAGGTATCGTAATGACCCCATTAATTGAGGGGGGCGATGTAAAAGAGCCTTTACGTGATCGCGTATTAGGTCGTGTTGCCGCAGAAGACATCTTAAAACCGGGTACAGACGAAGTTTTAATCCCACGTAATACCTTATTAGATGAAAAACTTTGTGACCTCATTGATGAAAATTCCGTTGATAGCATTAAAGTACGTTCAGTCGTAACCTGTGATACTAACTTTGGTGTATGTGCGAAATGTTACGGACGCGATCTGGCACGTGGACACCTTATTAACCAAGGTGAAGCGGTAGGTGTTATTGCTGCACAATCAATCGGTGAGCCGGGTACACAGCTAACGATGCGTACCTTCCATATCGGTGGTGCGGCATCTGCGGCAGCAAAAGAATCAAGTATTCAAGTTAAGAATAACGGTACATTACGTTTAGCAAACGTGAAATTTGTTACCAACAAAGAAGGCAAATTGGTATTAACTTCTCGTAATACTGAATTAACTGTCATTGATGCCTTTGGTCGTACCAAAGAGCATTATAAAGTGCCTTACGGTGCAGTATTAAACAAAGCAGACGGTGATGAAGTGAATGCAGGTGAAACCGTTGCAAACTGGGATCCACATACTATGCCAGTGGTTTCCGAAGTATCAGGTTTCGTGAAATTTGTTGATATTGTTGATGGCTTAACCGTAACTCGTCAAACCGATGAATTAACAGGTTTATCTTCAATCGTCGTACAAGATGTGGGTGAGCGCGCAACAGCCGGTAAGGATTTACGTCCAACTATCAAGCTAGTTGATGCACAAGGTAATGATGTTCTCATTGCAGGTTCAGATATGCCAGCGCAGTACACCTTACCGGGTAAAGCGATTGTTACCCTTGAAGATGGGGCAGAGGTTCACGTCGGGGATTCCCTTGCACGTATTCCACAAGAATCAGCAGGAACCAAAGATATTACCGGTGGTCTTCCACGCGTAGCGGATCTCTTTGAAGCGCGTAAACCGAAAGAACCAGCCATCTTAGCAGAAATTTCCGGTATTGTTTCCTTCGGTAAAGAAACCAAAGGTAAACGTCGCTTACTTATCACCCCAACAGAAGGTGAAGTGTACGAAGAAATGATTCCAAAATGGCGTCAGCTCAACGTATTTGAAGGCGAAATGGTAGAGCGTGGGGATCTGATTTCTGATGGTGCAGAAACGCCACACGATATTCTACGTTTGCGCGGTGTACACGCAGTAACTGATTACATTGTTAACGAAGTGCAAGAAGTTTACCGCTTACAAGGGGTAAAAATTAACGATAAACATATCGAAGTTATCGTTCGCCAAATGTTGCGTAAAGCCATCATCACGAAGGCTTATGACTCTGAATTCTTAGAAGGTGAGCAAGTAGAAGTTGCACGTGTGAAAATGGTTAACCAAAAACGTGAAGCGGAAGGTAAACCATTGGTTGAGTTTGAGCGTGAGTTATTGGGTATCACCAAAGCCTCATTGGCGACCGAATCCTTTATCTCAGCCGCCTCATTCCAAGAAACCACCCGCGTGCTTACGGAAGCTGCCGTGGCAGGTAAACGCGATGAATTGCGTGGCTTGAAAGAGAACGTTATCGTTGGTCGTTTGATCCCAGCAGGTACAGGTTTTGCGTATCACCAACAACGCCAGAAAAACCGTGTTGCGGGTATTGTAGAACCTGAGCAACCAACGAAAGCCTCAATGGTTTCAGATGAAGACATTGCCTCTGAATTTACATTCAGTGCTGATGATGCCACCGCAAGTTTAGCAGAAATGTTAAATATGGCAGAAGATGCAGAATAAAATTTAGTCTTTAAGTCATCGAAAGCCCGAATATCATTTCGGGCTTTTTTATTATAGCCAGCCAAAGGCTGGCTATAAAAACCATACGCTATGCGTATGGTGTTAAAGAGCTTAAGCGATGAAAAGAAAAATCCTCACTATATAATGAACAAGGCTGACAACCAAAATTCAACATATAGGAGGATAGCTCATAGCAAATAAAGCGAATGACGATTCAAGTTTATCACACGCAAAGTGGAACGGTAAGTATCACCTAGTATTTATACCTAAATACAGACGGAAAGCTATTTTCGGTAAGCTAAGAACAGATATAAGGCGTATTTTAAGGCGTTTATGTGATTATAAAGGCGTAGAAATTGTAGAAGCTCATGCGATGAAAGATCATATCCATATACCTGTAAAAATACCACCGAAATTAGCAGTTTCAAGTTTTATGGGATATTTGAAAGGAAAATCATCATTGATGCTTTTTGAAAAGCATGCAAATCTAAAATATAAATATGGCAATAGACACTTTTGGGCAAAAGGCTATTATGTAAGTACGGTGGGCTTAAATGCCAAGGTGGTATAGGATATATACGTAATCAAGAAAAAGAAGATATAGTACAAGATAATTTAAATACGAAAGAATATGTGGGGGCCCTTTAAGGGGTAACCAAAGTAATCTCTAAACACGGTTGTCGGTCTTTCACACATCCCTTGAGGGATGTGTGAAGTAAAGGTGCTTATAGGGTAGCCTCAAAACCGCATGTTTCACATGCGGATTGTTATTTGCCAAATTTTAGCGTTACCTATACGGTAAATTTAATAAAAATAAAGTGCGGTGTAAATTAGTCTATATATTACCTTTTAGGTACAATTTTAACCGCACTTTCCAAACTTATTCCACTGTAACCGCTTTAGCAAGATTACGAGGTTGATCCACATCAGTGCCTTTAATTAAGGCAATGTGGTAAGAAAGGAGTTGTAACGGCACAGTGTAAAAAATGGGTGCAGTAACTTCATCAACTTTCGGCAATACGATCGTTTTAAAGCCTTCGCCATCGCTGAAACCCGCATCGTGATCTGCGAAAATATAAAGCTGACCACCACGAGCGCGAACTTCCTCAATATTTGATTTTACTTTTTCCAGTAAATCATTTTCTGGCGCAACCACAATCACAGGCATATCGCTATCAATTAAGGCTAATGGCCCGTGTTTTAATTCTCCTGCTGCATAGGCCTCTGCGTGAATATAAGAAATTTCTTTCAATTTCAATGCAGATTCCATTGCAATTGGGTAAAACTCACCACGTCCTAAGAATAATGTATGATGTTTTTCAGCAAAATCTTCAGAGAGTTTTTCAATCTGTTTATCAAAAACTAGCGCACTTTCAATTTGCGCTGGTAAGCGTTGTAAAGCCTGTACGATATGATGTTCTTGTTCTTCACTCACAGTGCCTTTTAAACGCCCAATTGCTGCATTTAATAATAATAAGCAAGTTAATTGCGTGGTAAATGCTTTGGTGGATGCCACACCAATTTCTACCCCCGCACGAGTCATAAAGGCAAAATCAGATTCACGTACTAATGAAGAGCTTGCAACGTTACAGATGGTCATTGCTGTCATATAACCCGATTCTTTCGCTAAACGTAATGCAGCTAAAGTATCTGCCGTTTCTCCTGATTGTGAAAGGGTAATTAATAAACTGTTTGGACGTGTTACAAATTTGCGATAGCGGAATTCCGAAGCAATTTCCACATCACAGCTCACCCCAGCAATAGATTCAAACCAGTAGCGCGCAACCATACCTGCATTATACGACGTACCACAGGCAACAATTTGAATATGTTCCACTTTTTTCAAGATTTCTGCGGCATTAGGGCCAATGGCATCAATATTCACTTTACCATTGACGATGCGGCCATCTAAGGTATTCATAATTGCAACAGGCTGTTCAAAAATTTCTTTTTGCATATAATGGCGATATTGTCCTTTATCTGCCGCATCCGCTTCAAAATGTCCTTCGTGTACTTCACGCTCAACGGCATTACCTTGCGCATCAAAAATTTGCACATCTCGGCGAGAAATTTCAGCAACATCCCCTTCTTCTAAGTAAATAAAACGACGTGTAACACTTAAGAGGGCAAGCGGATCAGAGGCAAGGAAATTTTCTCCCACACCTAAGCCGATAACTAATGGGCTACCAGAACGAGCGACAACAAGATGTTCAGGTTCATCTTGGTGCATCGCAACCATCCCATAAGCGCCGCGCAATTGTGCCACGGTTTTTTGCACGGCGTCTAATAATGAGCTAGCAGTGCGATATTCCCATTCTACTAGGTGTGCAATAACTTCTGTATCGGTTTGAGAAAGAAATACATAACCGCGTTTTTGCAATTCTTCACGCAATTCTTCGTAATTTTCAATAATACCATTATGTACAATAGCAATTTTACCAGAGCGATGTGGGTGAGCATTGGCTTCTGAAGGCTCACCGTGGGTAGCCCAACGTGTATGTGCAATCCCTGTTCCGCCTAAAATGGGGTTCGCTTCAATCGCTTCATCCAGCGCATTGACTTTCCCTACTCGGCGAACAATTTGCATATTATGATCTGCATCTAATACCGCCACACCCGCGGAATCATAACCACGGTATTCCAAACGATGTAATCCATCAACCAGAATTTCTGCTACATCACGTTGTGCTACTGCACCAACAATTCCACACATAAAATGTCCTTTGTTTCAATGTTAAAAAAATAATAAAAAATACTTAAAATTTAGACCGCACTTGCACAAATAACCTCTACGCCTTGTGCTTCGATTTGCTGTCTAATGTCTTCTGCCAACAAATCATCTGTGACTAATACATCAATTTGTTGCCAGGTTAATTCGATATTTGGCATTTTTCTGCCAATTTTTTGTGATTCCACCATAACGATAACTTCACGGGAAACATCCGCCATAACACGACTTAAATCCACTAATTCATTAAATGTCGTGGTACCGCGTTCAAGATCAATGCCATCTGCACCAATAAAGAGCTGATCAAAATTGTATGAACGTAACACCTGTGCGGCAACTTGCCCTTGAAAAGATTCAGAACGGGTATCCCAAGTCCCCCCTGTCATCAATAGCGTTGGTTCATTTTCTAAAGCACGCAACTGCGTGGCGACGGAAAGCGAGTTGGTCATCACGACCAAACCTTGCTTCTTATTGAGCTGATTGATCAATGCAGCGGTTGTGTTACCGCTATCAATAATGATGCGATTATGATCGGCAATCCGTTCTGCCGCTTTTTTTGCAATCGCTAACTTTCGTTTTGAAAGATGCTCATCTTGGTTTTCATCCAGCAATTCTTGCGGCATTAAAATCGCCCCACCATAACGGCGTACTAATACCCCATTTGCCTCAAGCGCGGTTAAATCTTTGCGAATAGTCACTTCTGAGGTGTCAAATAATTGCACAAGTTGCTCTACACTAACTTCACCTTGGCTTTGTAATAACTGTACAATGCGATGACGGCGTTGCTGGGTATTTCTTGGCTGAATGTTTCGTTTCATAATATTTGATTAGATTTAAATTTCGGTTCGGAATATTATAGAAAGAAAAGGAAAATGTAAATAGAAAATTGGTTAAAATAGAGAAGAAGGCTATTTATCAAGTAGCATAAATAAAAAACCCTGCATTACACAGGGTCAGAAAAATAAAGACAATAATTATTTAATTGCGTCTTTTAAACCTTTACCAGCAACGAAAGCAGGCACTTTAGACGCAGCAATTTGGATTTCGGCACCCGTTTGTGGATTGCGACCAGTACGTGCTTTACGCTCATTCACTTTAAATGTACCAAAGCCGATTAATTGAACTGGCTGGCCTGCTTTTAAGCTCCCTGCGATAGCATCTAAAGTTGCTTCTAATGCAGCTTTAGCTTGTTTTTTATTTAATGCTGCTGCACTTGCAATTGCATCAATTAAGTCCGTTTTATTCATAAATTAGTACCTTCTCTATTTTTGATTAAATTAAGCGTGTTAGGATGCGCTTAACGACTATAGTAAATACTGCATTAACAGCGCGATAAAGGATAGATCAACTTCAATATAAAGCAAAGCAATAAATCGCAAAAATGTAACCTAAATCACATTATTGGTTAAATTCTATACCGATATTTGAAATCCCTTCTACTCGAATTTCATTTTTAAGGGCTAAAATCAAGGAAATATCACGCTCTTCGCTCTCTCGGAGCGTACGGTAGATCTGCCATTGTACATCTAGTTCTTGCTCAATTTCTTCACTTGCTTTGAGTTCTTGCTCGGATAATTCCCGATCTAAATGCATTTCCAATAATCCAGTAACAGTTTGCAAAGAAATCAAACTCACTTGCACCGCGTGTTCTAAGGTTTCTCCCGCAATGAGGCTGTGTAATAATTCAGAAAGCGCCTCGCACGCATTAATCGCGGGCACTACACCATAAAAGTCGTAATTATTTACATCTGGGATAATCGCCTCAAACTTTTCTAACTGATTATCAAAATTGATGTTTGCCCCTTTCACGGTTAAATATTCCCAGGTTAAATTCAGAATATTTTGATAAATTCGACTTTGCTCAGGCAGTTCCGTTACTTGGCAAAAGAGCTGAAAATTCGGCAACATTCGTTCACATAGGCACGCCATAAAAGTGATATGCTGCCAACTTGCTAAATGTTCTAAGCGTTTATGAATAGGATTACGCATTGTTTGCCCTTATTTTATGATAAGACTGAGAATAATGATGAATCGCATCAACGAAAATCTTCGGGCTGATTTCAGGTACATCTTGATGAATACCGTGACCAAGATTAAAGATATGCCCGCTTCCTTCACCAAAATCCGCCAAAATTGACCGCACTTCTTGTTCAATACGTTCAGGAGAAGCATAAAGCACGGAAGGATCCATATTACCTTGTAGTGCCACTTTATGCCCGATACGCTTTTTCGCCTCTGCGAGATCCACGGTCCAATCCAAACCAACTGCATCGCAACCTGTGTTCGCGATATGTTCTAACCACAATCCGCCACCTTTGGTGAATAAGGTAACTGGTACTTTGCGTCCATCATAATGACGAATGAGGTTTTCCACAATTTTTCGCATATATTGTAGCGAACATTCAAGATATTCACGATGCGCTAGCACACCGCCCCAAGTGTCAAAAATCATCACCGATTGCGCCCCTGCTTTAATTTGCGCATTGAGATAAAGGGCAACGGAATCCGCTAATTTGTCGAGTAATAAATGCAAGGTTTTTGGATCGCTATAAAGCATTTTCTTAATTTTCGTGAAAGCCTTGCTGCTACCACCTTCCACCATATAAGTCGCAAGCGTCCAAGGACTGCCAGAAAATCCAATTAACGGCACTTCGCCTTTGAGTTCACGGCGAATAGTTCGCACTGCATTCATCACATATTGCAATTCTTGTTCAGGATCAGGAATCAGCAAATTTTCCACCGCACTTCTATTTTCTATTGGATGGGCAAATTTCGGTCCTTCCCCAGCCCCAAAGCTCAAACCTAGCCCCATTGCATCTGGAATAGTGAGAATATCAGAAAACAAAATTGCAGCGTCCAAATTATAACGGCGTAAAGGTTGTAGCGTAACCTCACAAGCCAGCTCGGCATTACGACAAAGGGACATAAAATCCCCTGCTTGCGCACGTGTGGCTTTATATTCTGGTAAATAACGCCCTGCTTGACGCATCATCCATACTGGGGTCATATCCACTGGTTCACGCAGAAGCGCACGTAAATAACGATCATTTTTTAATTCAGACATCTTAACTTCCTTTATTTTTCTACCGCACTTTTATCATCAGCGGCACAAAGTGCCAGTGTGGCATTAATTAATTTCAACGCAATAGTGCCTTGTGGTGGCAAATTTGGCAAGGCTTTATCATAATCGAACCACTGTGCATCTTGAATCTCTGTCTCTTGCACACGAATCTCCCCCGAAACATAATCAGCTAAAAACCCCACCATTTGAGAATTAGGAAATGCCCAAGGCTGGCTACCAAAATAGCGAATATTTTTCACCTTGATTCCCGTTTCTTCAAACACTTCACGTTTTACCGTTTGCTCAAAACTCTCCCCCGCTTCCACAAAGCCCGCCAAGGTTGTGTACATTTTTTCTTGTTGATGACGCTGATGATTAGCGAGCAAAATCTGCTTACCACGGCGAACTGCCACGATAATTGAAGGGCAAATCACAGGATAAGTGCGGTAAGAACAGGCGGAGTTTTCACATTGCACCGCCAATTCGTCTTTCACCATTGCCATTTTCGTCCCACATTTCCCACAAAAGCGGTGAGTTTTTAGGAAATGGTTAATTTCCACACCACGATTGAGCAAATTAAATTGTGTTTCAGGCAAATACAGTAAACTGCGCAAAGACGTGTAAGTTCGTAAATCTTCCTGTTCTGCAACAAGCCAAAGTGGTTGATCATTCCAACGCCCAATTTCCATTGCTAAAAGCCCCGTTAATTGAAATTCTTCCGCCTTGCCCTCAGGTAATTTTTGATTTACCAGAAAAATATTTGATCCTTGGGTTAAAAGCCAAGCGCCTTGTGTTGTTGCAGCAATAGGTTGCATAGAAAAATTCATAAAAACTCACCGCACTTTTGTTTTACTCATTTAAGAATTGAGCTATTTTACAGGGTTACTCTGATTTCGCTATAAAAAATATTTCCCTACAGTATTAATAAGCACCCGTTTTTTCAAATACAACTCTTGCTGTTTTAAATAAAATTGTGATGTCATTCCAAATTGACCAATTTCTAACATACCACGCATCGTAATAAACTCGTGTGGAATAATCAATATTATTCCTCCCACTAATTTGCCACAATCCCGTCATTCCTGGACGAGTCATTAAATAATAATCTAACTCATCTCTATATCTTATTAATTCTTGACGAACAATTGGACGAGGGCCAACTAAACTCATATCCCCTTTAAGCACATTAAATAACTGTGGTAATTCATCTAAACTTGTTTTACGCAGAAAATGACCTATTTTAGTAATTCTAGGATCATTTTTTAATTTAAAATCTTTTTCCCATTCAGCCTTTGCTTCAGGATCGTTTTTTAATAAGCTACGCAACACTTCATCTGAATTAAGAACCATCGTTCTAAATTTTAAACAACCAAAAACTTTTTTATTCATTCCAACACGTTTATGTGCATAGATTGCTTTCCCACCATCTTTCGCCACAAGATAATATAACCATAATAAAAAGGGTGAAAGTACAATAATTAAGGCTAAAGAAATAAAAATATCCATTGCTCTTTTTAATATTCTAGAACTACGCTTAGCTAGCCTATTCTGTACCCGTAACAGCATAACTTCGTGGCTAAAAATAAAGGAAACATCCGTATTATACAACGGCAATCCCTTTAAACTAGGCACAATAGAAATAGCTCTACAATGATGTTTTGCTAGCAACTTTACCCAGTAATCTAGCTCATCAGTTTGATTGTCTTCTAATGCTAAAATGAATTGAGCATTATCTTTATCTACTAAAGAAAATAAATTATCCCTATCAGGAAATAAAATAGGAATATTTAAATTTTTTAAATACGCATTAGAAACATTTTCAGATTGAGTATTCACATCAAGAAAATACACCACATCAAGCCCTAAGAAAAACTCACTCTTGATAGCTTGATAAGCCTCCAAGGCATTTGCATTCGCACCAATAATGATCGTTTTCTTTCTATACTTCCCATTTTTTATTAAAACAAACTTTACTATAAAACGAACTAGTGGAAATAATAAAAATATGTTACTCCACATTAATATAAAGAAGGTACGGGAAAAAGTAAGCTTTAAGAATGCAATAAAAGATAATTCAATAATACAAAATAAAAATAATGTATATATTATCTCTCTTAACTCAACCCAGAATGTTTTTCGATAGGTATAATGTCTTAATTTTAGCCAAAACCATAAAATACAGAAATAGGATAAAACTAGATGCAACAAAATTTGCTTATATATAGGATAGCTTGGAATTAGTGAAGTTATATTAGGGTAAAAAATATTAACTGAATATAACACAAGCAGAAAAGGAATAAAAATAGAACAAAAATCAAGCAGTGAAAAGGCCGATTTATCGTAAAAAAATTTTTTTTGCATTAACAGATTCCTCAATTCTATGAAGTGGGTATATATTATTGTATAAAACTTGAATTTACAATCTAATTGCAACAAATAAAAAAGTGTTCATAAGGAAATCAACGATAATTTGTTTAGCACAACAAAATCACTGATGAGAACTTATGAACACCTACAAACATCTTACCCTTTATGAATGCGAAAAGATAATGGTTTTTCACGCATTAGGCAAAACGATTACACAAATTGCCCAGCAATTATATCGACATAAATCAACCATTTCACGAGAATTAAGACATTGCTATAGGAAGCTAGGGGGAATATGCTGTATTATCAGCACAACAACACTATTACCTCATCAGCCTTGACAAAGAGGAACAAATGAAAACTAGAATGATTTACTGAGGGAGTATTTTCTAAAAGATGAAGACATTACGTTATTTTCGGCAGCTCAAATACAAGCAGCGGTTGATAAATTAAAGCACCGACCATGCAAATTTTTAAACTGGAAAACGCCTTATGAAGTTTAGTTTGATAAAGTGTTACAGTTAGTTTGACAATTTACGGGTAAAAAAGATTATCAGTCCCATAATTGAGCATTATGGACATTTATATAAATATCTAATATAATGACCATAAAAATCTTAATGGTATTAATATGAAAATTTTAGTTACTGGAGGTGCTGGATTTATTGGTTCAGCACTTGTTCGTTATATTATAAGAGATACATCACATAGTATTATTAATATAGATAAGCTTACTTATGCTGGAAATCTTGAATCGCTTGAGGAGATCTCAAGTAATGCCCGCTATACTTTTGAGCAAGTTGATATTTGTGATTCTATCTCATTGCAAAATGTTTTACAAAAGCATCAGCCTGATGCAGTAATGCATTTAGCGGCAGAAAGTCATGTTGATCGATCCATTGATGGTCCAGCCGCTTTTATTGAAACAAACATTGTTGGCACTTACACTTTGCTAGAGGCGGTAAGACAATACTGGTCAGAAATGCCCGCAAACAAGAAGCAAAATTTTCGTTTTCATCATATCTCTACAGATGAAGTGTATGGTGATTTGCATAATATAGATGAATTATTTACAGAAACAACGCCTTATGCACCAAGTAGTCCATATTCAGCATCAAAAGCCTCAAGCGATCATTTAGTGCGAGCTTGGCATCGCACATTTGGGTTGCCTACAATTATAACCAATTGTTCGAATAACTATGGTCCCTATCATTTTCCAGAAAAACTGATTCCTTTGATTATTCTGAATGCCCTAGATGGTAAACCATTACCTGTTTATGGTGATGGTCAACAAATCCGAGATTGGCTATTTGTTGAAGATCACGCCCGTGCGCTCTATAAAGTTGTTACAAAAGGCCAAATTGGAGAAACCTATAATATTGGTGGGCATAATGAAAAAACTAATTTAGAGGTTGTTAAAACTATCTGTGAATTATTAGAGGAACTTGCACCGAATAAACCCAAAGGGGTAAATAATTATTCTGATTTAATTACCTTTGTGAAAGATCGACCTGGACATGATTTACGTTATGCCATTGATGCTAGCAAAATAGGAAAAGAGCTAGGCTGGTATCCTGAAGAAACCTTCGATACAGGCTTGCGTAAAACAGTAGAATGGTATCTCAATAATTCTAAATGGTGGAAACGAGTCTTAGATGGTTCTTATAATTTAGAACGTTTAGGTTCCAAAAGTTTATAAGAGTAAAAATAGATGAAAGGAATTATTTTAGCAGGCGGATCTGGTACGCGTCTCTATCCTATTACGCGCGGTGTGTCAAAACAGTTATTACCTGTTTATGATAAACCAATGATTTACTATCCTCTCTCTGTGCTAATGCTAGCAGGAATTAGAGATATTCTAATTATCACGACACCTGAAGATAACGAAAGCTTTAAACGACTTTTGAGTGACGGGAGTGATTTTGGGATAAAGCTTAAATATGCAGTACAACCTAGTCCAGATGGATTGGCACAAGCCTTTCTAATTGGAGAAGAATTTATAGGTAATGATCGCTGCTGCTTAGTTTTAGGTGATAATATCTTCTATGGTCAACATTTCAGCCAACTACTTTCTCAGGCAAGAGAACAGCAATCTGGTGCAACGGTATTCGGTTATCAAGTCAAAGACCCCGAGCGTTTTGGGGTTGTGGAATTTGATAAAGATTTCAAAGCATTGTCAATAGAAGAAAAGCCAGAACATCCAAAATCCAATTGGGCAGTAACTGGACTTTATTTTTATGATAATCGTGTTGTGGATTTTGCAAAACAAATTAAGCCTTCTGCGAGAGGGGAGTTAGAAATTACAACATTAAATCAAATGTACTTGGAAGATGGTTCATTAACAGTGCAGCTATTAGGTCGTGGATTCGCTTGGCTAGATACGGGTACATATGAGAGCCTACATGAGGCGTCGTCCTTCGTCCGTACAATTGAGAATATTCAAGCACTACAAGTTGCTTGCTTAGAAGAAATCGCTTGGCGCAATGGTTGGCTAACAACCGAGCAATTAATTCAACTTGCCACCCCGATGAAAAAAAATCGTTATGGTCAATATTTGTTACATTTAGCTGGAGAGCAATAATCATGCCTCGGATTCTAGTTACTGGAAGCAATGGACAAGTAGGTCAATGCTTAGTTGAACGATTGAAAGATAAAGTAGATTTACTTGCACTTGATCGTGATCAGCTAGATATAACCGATATAAAAGCGGTAAATCATACAATCAAACAATTTAGACCGGATGTTGTGATTAATGCAGCTGCATATACTGCAGTGGATAAAGCCGAATCTGATCAAGAGACAGCTAAATCAATTAATGTTGATGGAGTAAAAAATCTAGCTATTGCTTGCGAAGAAATATCTGCTGCTTTATTACATATTTCTACAGATTATGTTTTTGATGGAAATAAAAACCTTGCGAATATATATACTGAAGAAGATCCGGTAAATCCCCAAAGTGTCTATGGTGAAACAAAATTACAAGGCGAAATAGTCGCCCAAAAATATTGCCAAAAAACAATTATTTTACGAACCGCTTGGGTTTTTTGTGAATATGGTAATAACTTTGTTAAAACGATGCTTCGTTTAGCCAAAACACGTAATGATTTAAGTATTGTATCCGATCAATTTGGCTCACCAACATATGCTGGAGATATCGCCAATGCACTGATCAAAATTGCGGATACTATTATTGCTGAAAAAAGCATTTCTTACGGTATTTACCATTTCTCAGGTTATCCCTATGTAAATTGGTTTGAATTTGCTCAAGCTATCTTTAATAATGCAAATCAGGACGGTCTGTTAGACGTTATGCCTAATCTTAAAGCTATTGATACACTAAGTTACCCAACTGCGGCAAAACGCCCAGCAAATTCGAAACTAAGCCATACAAAAATAAGAAATGCATTTAATATATATCCAAGTAACTGGCAAGATGCATTAAAAAATATAAGAGCATATATTTAATTGAAAACAGGACATTATAATGAAGATTATTGACACAACTATTCCTGATGTAAAAATTCTAGAACCCCAAGTTTTTGGTGACGAACGTGGTTTCTTTATGGAGACCTTTCGCCAGCAATGGTTTAAAGAAAATGTGTGCAATCGAACTTTTGTACAAGAAAACCATTCAAAATCTACTAAAGGTGTATTAAGAGGGTTGCATTATCAAATAGAAAACGCTCAAGGAAAGCTAGTAAGAGTGATTTCGGGAGCAGTTTTTGATGTTGCAGTGGATCTCCGTAAAAATTCACCAACTTTTGGTAAATGGGTAGGGGAAATTTTATCAACTGAAAACAAGAGACAATTATGGGTGCCTGAAGGATTTGCCCATGGTTTTTATGTTTTGAGTGATGAAGCAGAGTTTGTGTATAAATGTACTGACTATTATAATCCTAAAGATGAGCATTCTTTAATTTGGAATGATCCTACTATAGGCATTGAATGGCCCATAATTGGAGAACCTAATTTATCAAATAAAGATTTAAATGGGAAAAACTTCACAGAAGCAGTATTATTCACACTATAAATATGGAAGATAATATGCATATTTCTAAAAAAGTACTAACTGAAATGTTACACTATAGAGAGTTACTTAGACAATTAATTCTGAAAGATATAAAGCTAAAATATCGTCGTAGCTATCTAGGATACTTATGGAGCATATTAAATCCTCTGTTAATGATGTTAATCCTAGTTACAGTTTTCTCTAACTTATTCAGATTTGATATTCCAAATTTTTCAGTATATGTTCTCTCTGGGCAGGTTATTTTTAATTTCTTTGCTGAAGCAACTTCGATGTCAGTCAGTTCTATTATTTCTAATGCATCTTTATTGAAAAAGACTTATGTACCTAAGTACATATTTACTATTTCAAAAGTATCAAGCTCATTAGTAAACCTAATTTTCTCAATGATTGCCTTAGCTTTAGTAATGATTGTAACTAATGTAGTTCCAACTTTAAATATATTACTATTTCCTATAGTCTTTTTAGAAATATACATATTCTGTTTAGGATTGGGATTACTATTAGCTTCACTATCTGTTTTCTTTAGAGATATACAGTATCTATGGGGCGTATTTATTTCTATATGGATGTACTTAAGTCCAATCATTTACCCGGTAAATATAATACCGTTGGAATATAGATGGTACTATGAAAACTTGAATCCTATGTATATTTACATAACTCAATTTCGTGAAATCATTCTATATGGAGAAAGTATTAATCTTGAATCTATATTTCAAGGAAGTTTTTATGCAATTGCAATTCTAATCATAGGAATTTATATATTTTTCACCAAACAAAAACAATTTATTTTATACATATAAATAACAACTTAAATATTATGACTGATATTATTATTGATATAAAAAACGTATCTATTCGATTCAATAAGGCTACAGAAAATATAACTAGTCTTAAGGAATATATAATTAAATTAGCAAAGAAAGAATTAATGTTTCAAGAGTTCTTCCCTTTGAAAGATATCAATCTACAAATAAGACGAGGAGAGGCTTGGGGATTGATTGGACGGAATGGCTCTGGTAAGTCAACACTCTTGAAACTTATATGCGGTATATTATCTCCATATCAAGGTACAGTTTCGGTAAAAGGAAATATTGCTCCTTTAATAGAATTGGGAGCAGGGTTTGATGGGGAATTAACAGCAAAAGAGAATATATATCTCAACGCTTCTCTTTTAGGTTATAACCGTACTTTTATTAAAGAACATTTTAATGAAATAATAGAATTTTCTGAATTGCAAGAATTTATTGATGTACCATTAAAAAATTTTTCATCAGGAATGGCTGCTAGATTAGGCTTTGCTATTGCAACTATGGTTAAACCAGATATATTAATTGTTGATGAGGTTTTAGCTGTTGGTGATACTGCATTCCAGGAGAAATGTAAGCAACGAATGGCTAAATTATTAGATTCAGGTACAACACTACTATTTGTCTCCCACTCTATTGATCAAGTAAAAGAATTATGCAAGTACGGCGTATTAATACAAGATCATTCAATAAGAATGAAAGGTGATATCAATGATGTAGCCGAATTCTATACAAAGAGTTATTAATCTAATAAGGAAATAATATGTTGAAAAAACTTGTTAAGATATTAAAAGGTAAGTTTATATCTAATCTAATATTGCTTTTACTTGTAAAAGAACGCTATCTTGTGAAAAGGGCAGCAAAGAAATATAAAAAGAATAATCCTAATGGAACTATAAAATTACTCTCTATATTTGAAAATTTTGATTATTCAAGTTTAAATGATAAAGATATTATATTATTTGTTGTATATAATCCAAAATCTTTATTAATGTATGAGAGATACTTTTCACTTCTAGAAAAGTTAAATTATGAAATTATTGTTATATCAAATGGTAATCTACCAGAGTCTTTTATTTCTAATTTCAAAGATAAGACATTATTTATGGCTGAGAGAAAAAATATTGGAAGAGATTTTGGTGCATATAAAGAGTTTATTTTATTTTTAAACCAGAATAATATAAAATTAAGGAATTTAGTAATTTGTAATGATTCCATTTTTGCAAACTTGAAAGAAGAAGATTTATCATTCGTAAACTTCTTTAAATCACATCAAGATGATGATTTTCTAGGAGCATGCGACTATTTTGGCAAGTCTGGATATCATGTTCAATCTTATTTTTTAAAATTCTCACATAATGTTTTGAAAGGAAAAAATTTCATTAATTTTTGGACTAATTTTTTAGTAAGTGATGATCGGCGTCATAATATAAATAATGGCGAAATCAAGCTATCTCAGTCTATCCTAAAAGATGGATTTAAACCAACAATTTTCTTAAGTACAGATAATATTATAAACAAAATTGTTGATAATAAAGAGGTGCTCACAAAATTTTTAATAGAAACATCAGCTAACAAACATTTAGATCCTAATATTATTTCTAGACTAAAAAAACTAAGCTTAGGATTATACAATAAAAAATTTACTAGTGAACATATAGCATATTATAATGCATGTCTGAAACAAGAAATAAGCCGTTTAATTGATGAATTTGGAATGATTGTGGTTTGTCCATTTCTTATTGTTGATGAATTTGGTTTCCCATTTCTTAAAAGAGATATAGTATATAGAAAAATAACTGAATGGATGCTAATCCGAAATTTCGGTAAATCTTTTGATAAAGATTTACTAGATGAGTATATATCAGAACAACGAATTCGAATTAGAGCTTGGCATATAAATTCATTTAAACAGAAACTAATGTATCATATAGGAATGAATTAAATTCACCTTTGGATTAAGAATGTATATGAAAGATTTGTCATATGAAATTATTATTTGTTCTTATAACGGTGAGAAATATATACATAACCAAATAGAGAGTATACTAAAGTCGTCTAGACTTCCATCTAGAATAATCTTATCTGATGATGGCTCTACCGATAGCACTATTAATAGAGCCATTAATATATTCAAAAGTTATAATTATAGAAATTACAAAGTGTTGTCAGGACCTAGACAAGGTATAATATCTAACTATTTAGTCGCATTAAATTATACAAATAGCAATTATATTTTTCTAGCAGACCAAGATGATATCTGGATTTCTAATAAGATAGAGACATTTTTCTCTTATATTAATAAATGTAATTTATCTGAGCATATTCCACAACTTTATTTTAGTGATGCCGAGCTAATTGATGATAGCGGCAATCATATTGCAGGTAGTTTTTTTAATTATCAAGGGATTACTCCTGCTGTTTTAAGTGATGATTCTATTATTTACAAAAATTGTGTCCAAGGAGCATCTTGTTGTATAAATAAAGCGTTAAGAGATCTTGTCTTATCTAGTTTAAATCAAGTAAATATAAAAAACTTATATATGCATGATTGGTGGATTGCACTGTTGGCTAAATATTATGGAGAGAGTTATTTTATTGAGAAACCAACATTATTATACCGACAACATCAAAATAACCAAGTTGGTACATTTAATAAAAATTGGAAATTATTCTATTATTTTAGAAACTTGAGAAAATTCATTGCTAATTTCATATTAGCAACAAAGCAAATGAAAGAGTTAGAAAAATTTAACAATGTTATTCCTAGTAATATATTAAAATCTCGTTCTGAGCGAAAATATAGATATGTATCTTTATTAAAAAGATGCATTATCTATTTATTTAGACTGTAATTATTTATATTAACTAAATATATGATTATTTTATGAAAATAGCTCTGTTTGTCCCCACTTATAATCCTGGAATGTTATGGGAATCTTGGATACAAACTTATCAGCGGCAGAAAGTAAAAGCAGATAAAGTTATTATTATCGATTCTTCTTCTCAAGATAGAACCGTTGAATTATCTAAACACGCTAATTTTAAGGTAACCGTTATCCCTACTAATGAATTTAATCATGGTGAGACTAGAAATTTATCGGCCTCCTTGTTTAAGGACGCTGATATTTTCGTTTTCCTAACACAAGATGCACTACTCTCATCTCCCTTTAGCCTGCAAAAAATTATTGAACCATTTTTAGATTCTCAAGTAGGCGCTGTGTATGGACGTCAACTTCCCCATAAAGACGCCAATCCATTAGCTACGCACGCTCGTTTATTTAACTACCCAGACAAGACAATAATAAAAAGCCAAGAAGATATTGCTAGGCTAGGGATAAAAACAGTATTTATCTCGAATTCTTTTGCTGCATATCGAGCTTCTTTATTTAGAGAACTAGGAGGATTTCCCGATAATGTAATTATGGCAGAAGATATGCATTTAGCCGCAAGAATTATTGGAGCTGGATATAAGATTGCTTATTCTGCTAAAGCCACAGTACATCACTCCCATAACTACACTCCTTGGCAGGAATTTAAACGTTATTTTGATACAGGTGTCTTTCAAAAACAAGAAAATTGGATACAAGAAAAATTTGGCAAGCCAACAGGTGAAGGGCGGCGATTTGTACTATCAGAGATGAAATACCTCATGAAAAGCTCACCATCTTGGATTCCTAGAGCAATACTTACTACCTTACTAAAATTTGTTGGATATAAATTAGGTCTTCACTACGATATGCTACCAATATCTCTTATTCGATTCTTTAGTATGCATAAGCAATACTGGAATAAATAATGCCAATATGCATTATTTATTCCATGTAACAAGTTAAATCGGTAAAATCTCTCGACCAAAATTTTCGTTAATCATTTCTGCGGCAGCGAGATAAAATGCGGCTAATGCTGTGATTAACCCTAAATACCCACCAATATTCACAATATAGTGATAACCAAAACCATCGCCGATTGCTAATGCGTAGAACGTTAGCACAAGAAAGAAGAAGACCACACGTAACGCTTTTGGTTTGCTAAATGAAGCAATAAACATCATTAAAGTAAAAGTTCCCCAAGCAGCTAAGTAACAACCTAAAAAGGCAGGGCTTGCGGTTGGCATAAATTGTACGAACAATGCCCAAGACCACCAGAATGCCCCATAGCTGATGAAAGCAGTGAAGCCAAAGGTATTGCCTTTGCGGTATTCCATTATACCTGCGATTAATTGTGCTGTTCCACCAAAGGCGAATGCCATTGCTAACACAACAGAGATCCCATCTTGTTTAGCAAACATCCCTGCATTAATTAAACTTAATAACCATGTTGTTAAAGCAAAACCGCATAAGCCTAAAGGACCCGGATTTGCCAATTTTTCTGTTGTTTGAACTGTCATTTGTTTTCCTAGTTTGTTAATAAAATGAAAGGGCGGATTATGCTTGATATTATTTTGAAAATAAAGCGATTTATTTGATACTCAGAGATTGAATTAGGGGCCAAATCAGCCCCTTGTTTTACATTGTGATTTGTTTGATTAACGTAACCCCAATTCAAAAATAAGGGATTCAGCTTGGCAGCTAAAGGTAAAATCTGCGCTGAGTAAAAAGCCATTTTCAACCGGGGTAATTTCTGCCTTAATTTGGCAAGGCTCAGTTTCTGCACTTCGCGCTTTGGCTGTGAATTCGGTTAAAGCCTGTTCGGCGTCTTCTTTGCTGGCATAAACACGTTCAAGATGGCTGGTGCAATTACTGTTATCAATAATTGTTCCAACATCAAAGGTATTACAGCCAACGCATTCTACGGGATTCTCTTTTTTCATTTTATGACTCCTATTTTTAATTTTTATATGATAAATGCGGTTTAAAAATATTGAAATTTTATACCGCACTTTATTTTTATGCAAAAAAGCGATGAGTTATCTCATCGCTCTTTAATCATTTACACATCATAAGTGGTTGATGCGGTATTACCACCACGTCCTGTCCAGTTAGTATGGAAAAATTCACCGCGTGCTTTATCTTTACGTTCATAAGTATGTGCGCCGAAGTAATCACGTTGTGCTTGAAGTAGGTTAGCTGGTAAATTTGCTGAAGTGTAGCCATCTAAGAAGGTGATCGCACTTGCCATACACGGCATTGGAATGCCCACTTCAATGGATTTTGCCACCACTTTACGCCAATCACTTAAGGCATTTTCTAGGATATTTTTAAAGTATGGATCTGATCCTAAGAAAATTAAATCTGGGTTTGCTTCATAAGCATCACGGATATTTCCTAAGAAACGGCTACGAATGATACAGCCTTCACGCCATAATAATGCGGTTGCGCCATAGTTAATATTCCAGCCGAAGTTTTCAGAGGCTTCGCGGATTAACATAAAGCCTTGTGCATAAGAGATAATTTTTGAGGCAAGTAACGCTTTACGCACCGCTTCAATCCAAATCTGTTTATCTCCTTCCACAGGCTGAATGGTTTTGTTGAACAATTTAGAGGCGGCAATACGTTGATCTTTAAAGGAAGAAACGCAGCGTGCAAACACAGATTCTGTAATCAAGGTGAGTGGAATGCCGAAATCAAGAGCATTAATTCCTGTCCATTTACCCGTTCCTTTTTGTCCCGCGGTATCCAGAATTTTTTCAACTAATGGCTCACCATCACTATCTTTATAGCCAAGAATATCGGTGGTGATGTCGATCAGGTAGCTATCTAGTTCTGTTTTTTTCCATTCAGCAAAAATCTGTTGCATTTCTTCATAGCTTAAACCTAAGCCATCTTTTAAGAATTGGTAAGCTTCACAAATTAATTGCATATCACCGTATTCAATGCCGTTATGTACCATTTTGACGAAATGTCCAGCGCCTTCTTGCCCAACCCAATCACAGCAAGGTTCGCCTTTATCTGTTTTGGCGGAAATCGCTTGCAAAATAGGTTTCACATAAGGCCAAGCTTCAGCATTACCACCGGGCATAATAGATGGCCCGTGGCGCGCACCTTCTTCACCGCCAGAGACACCAGCACCGATAAAGCGAATGCCTTTTTCTGCTAATTCTTTCACGCGGCGGTTAGTGTCTGGGTAGTTTGAGTTTCCCCCGTCAATAATGATGTCGCCTTCTTCTAAGTGAGGTAGTAAGGCATTGATAAATTGATCAACCACTTCACCTGCACGTACCATTAACATCACTTTGCGCGGTTTTTCTAATTTGCTCGCCAAATCTTCTAGCGAGTAAGCGCCAATAATATTTGTGCCTTTTGCCGCGCCTTCTAAAAATTCGTCCACTTTTGAGGTAGTACGGTTATACGCCACCACTTTAAAGCCGTGGTCGTTCATATTTAAAATTAAGTTTTGTCCCATTACCGCTAAACCGATAACGCCGATATCGCCTTTTTGACTCATAACTTTCTCCTGTTTCGTTATAATCAGTTGCTGCCTTTATGAAAGGCTAGGTTGATGAAATCTGTTGTTGAATAACCACAGATTTCTGCAAAATAATCTGCTGAAATTCTGATGATGTTGCTGCCCAATCCACAAGATCCACTTGCCAAGGTAAATCGCTTTCTGAAAAAGCGTTTTCTACTTCACACAGTGTTCTTAAAGAAAGGGGCTGTGTTGTCATTACCACTAAATCAAGATCTGAAAAGGGACGTGCTGTGCCTTTCACCCTTGAGCCAAAGGCACGCACTTCATACTCGCTCAAGTAAGTGCGGAGTATTTTTTCTACAATTTCAAGATGTTGAGGTTGAATATCAATCATCATTATTACGCTGCTGTAATTGGTTGAGCAAGTTCTTGGCGGAAGCTAAAAAACCGATCATTTGTTCATAAACTTGTTGCGCCTTATTTTGATCGTAAGTATGCGAGGTGATGTTGCGCATTTTGCGATAGAGCAACCAATCTTCCACTTGCTCAATTAAGCCTGCTTTTGCACTCAAACGCAAAATATCACGGAAATCTGCACTGTCAATTTCATCGGGGGCTTCTGCAATCAGTTTTAATTGGCGTTTCATCATTTTGATGCTTAACTCATAAACAAATTCAAATTTTTGAATGCAACCAGCGATAAGGGTATCTTGCACAATATTTTCTTGTGCTGTAAACCATTGCTTATCCGCCAATTTCGCTAAGGTCATTTCAAGTGAATTAAACGCCTTTTCTAAGGCTGAGAGATCCAGTTGATCCATTTATTTTCCCAATAAAAATTTGCTAAAAAATCACCGCACTTTTATTTTATTACAACAACTTTGCCGCCTCTTTATCCAAATACCACTCTGTTACGCCATTTTTTGCCTTGATTTTCGCGGCGGGATAAGGCAGATTTTCCGCTGGCGTGCTTTGAATTTCTTTTAAAATTTCCGCTTTAGCTCCCCCTGTTACCAAATAGGTAATGCGTTTGGCTTGCTCAAGCAATTTGGCGGTTTTGGAAATTCGCACTTGCCCTGTTTCTGGATGTTTGGCAATCACTGCTAAACTCTCGTCATCAAAATTGGTTTGATGTGGGAATAATGAAGCGGTATGCCCGTCTGCGCCCATACCCAAAATAATCCAATCAAACTCGCCGTTTGGCACGACTTCTGCAAGTTCATTTTGGAAGCGTGAGAGTTCCTGCTCCACAGGGGCTTCACCACGAATGCGGTGAATATTTTCTGCTGGAATCGCAATATGATCGAACAATAATTTTTGCACTTCGCCATAATTGCTTTCAGGATCAGAAGGCGCAACCATACGATCATCGCCCCACCAAAAATGCAAGTTTTGCCATTGGATAGCTTGGTTATACGGTGCTGTTGCCAAGGTTTTGAACAAAAGTTTTGGCGTGCTACCACCTGAAAGAGAAATATGGACAGGGCGTCCTGCAAGACTATATTGCTTTAATTCTTCAGCAATTTTTTCTACCGCACATTGCGCATTATCAAAAATAACGGTGTTCATTGTGTTCTCCCATTTCCTCTCAATCATTGAGGGAAAGATATTATACTTTTTTCTTCATCAGCCCACTTGGTTTACGCCAAACTCGTCCTGTGCGTGCAATCAGTTTATCGGCTTCCTTTGGCCCCCAAGTGCCGGCTTCATAGTCATAAATGCGTCCACGAGCGGCTTTGTAATCTAAAATAGGTTGCACAAATTTCCAACAGGCGTGTACGGCATCAGTACGCGCAAACAAGGTGGCATCGCCTTTCATTGCGTCCAGTAATAAACGATCATAAGCGCTTAATAGGCTTGGTTGAGCAAGATCCGCATAGCGGAAATCCATAGATACTTCTTTTGCTTCAAAACCTGCGCCCGGCTTTTTCAAACCAAAACGCATTGAAATACCTTCATCAGGCTGAATGCGAATAATCAGTTTATTTTCAGGTGCATTTTGGCTAAATACTGGGTGTGGCGTTGTTTTAAAATGAATAACCACTTCAGTTACGCGGGTTGGTAAGCGTTTTCCTGTACGGATATAAAACGGCACGCCAGCCCAACGCCAGTTATCAATTTCACAACGTAATGCCATATAAGTTTCGGTATTAGAATCCGGTGGCACGCCTTTTTCTTCAAGGTAGCCCTTAACCTCTTTACCGTCAATAACGCCGCGGGTATATTGCCCTAGCACGAGATTGTTTTTCACATCTTCTTCACTTAGTGGGTGTAGGCAGTGCAATACTTTTGCCACTTCATCACGCATTGAATCCGCATTAATAATGGCGGGCGGTTCCATTGCAACCATCGCAAGCACTTGTAATAGGTGATTTTGGAACATATCACGCATTGCGCCAGAGCCATCGTAATATCCTCCACGTTCTTCTACACCAAGCTGTTCAGCCCCAGTAATTTCAATATAATCAATGAAATTACGGTTCCATAACGGCTCAAATAGACCATTAGAAAAACGTAATACTAATAAGTTTTGAACGGTTTCTTTGCCAAGATAATGGTCGATACGATAGATTTGATGTTCTTCAAAAAAGCGATGAATTTGAATATCAAGTGTTTTGGCAGTTTTAATATCATAGCCAAAGGGTTTTTCCACAATTAAACGCTTCCAGCCATAGTCTTCGGTATTTAACCCGTGTGCTGCAAGACATTCTGGAATCACGCCGTACAGGCTTGGTGGTGTGGACATATAATAAAGTGTGTTGCCTTCAGTGTGATATTTTTCGTGCAATTCGGTTAAGCGAGGCACGAGTTTGGCGTAATCTTTGGCATCAGAGGTATTGATGGTTTGGTAATACAGATGGCTGCAAAATTGCTCAAGTATTTCGCCTTCCGCTTTTTCTGTCTTGATTAAGGCTTGACGCATTTTTGTGCGGAATTGCTCATCCGTCATTTCTGTTCTTGCTACGCCTAGCACGGAGAAATCTTCCGCTAAACGCCCGAGTTTATATAAGTTGTAAAGTGCAGGGATTAATTTACGGTGCGTTAAATCACCTGATGCCCCAAAAATCACGATACAGTTTTTTTCTGCGTTGTGGTTTGTCATATGATTGCTATCCATTTTTAAGAGAGTGGTAATAATATGCGCAAACTCGGCAAATTACCAATAGTTCTCATTAATTAAATTGAAAGATGTTGTGCCAGTTTAATTGTGCGTCTGCCACCATAACAAAATCAGGGTTTACTAAGCTTTCACGCTGATTGTAAGTGAGTGGCTGGAAATGGCGATCAAAAATTTTACCGCCCATTTCAGCTAAAATAATTTCAGCCGCTGCGGTATCCCATTCTCCTGTTTCGCCTAATCGAATATAACAATCTGCCGCCCCTTCTGCAACTTTTACGCTTTTTATGCCACTTGAGCCAATAATCTCAAAATGGTAATTAAAATTTGGCTGCAAAATTGACCGCACTTTCTTTTTCGCAGAATGCGATCCCACAACAATACGAATGGGCTGTGATAAATTAACTGGTTGTCTGTTAAGTGCGGTGGTTTTTTGCGTTGTTTTTTTATAGGCGCCTAAGCCCTGTGCGGCGTAATAGGTTTGTTCGGTTTGCGGGCAATGAATCACACCTAGCACAGGGCGATGATGATGTACCAAGGCAATTAATACTGAAAAATGCCCTGTGCGATTGATAAATTGTTGCGTGCCATCTAAGGGATCTACAAGCCAATAGGTTTGCCATTGCTGTCTTTCGTGAAAAGGGATTTTACAATATTCTTCTGATAAGACGGGATAAGCAGGGGTAAGGGCGCGAAGCTTTTCCATTAAAAATTGACTGACAAAAAGATCTGCTTCTGTAACTGGGGTATTATCCGCTTTTATGTATGAGGTAAGATTTTTGTTGTAAAACCGATTGAGGTGATGGCCCGCTTGTTCTGCAATCATTAGTACAGATTGTAATAAAGAAGAATCAAATAACAAAAGCGCCTCCCAAAAGATGAACCAGATCCAGATAATGAAATGAGTATAGCAAAGGGGATAAAAAGAAAAAAGGGCAAGTATTATCTTGCCCTTAATTAACAAATAGAGATAAATTGAAACAGATTATCGCTTATCCTTTTTTCGCCCGAAGTACACGTAATGCATAAATCACGATACCCGCGATAAAGACCGCGAAACCAAGCCATTCTGCTGTGCTATCCCAGTTTTCTAGCGAAAGTGCTAATGGTGCATCTGAGCCACCAGAAGTCACGGAGGCAGCAATAATGAAGGCAAGGATAACGCCAATTAAACTTTCCCCAACAATTAAGCCAGCAGCAAATAGCGTACCGTAGCGATCGGCTTTTTTCTTCACTTCTTCCACATTTTTACCATTACGATGGGCATAAGCGGTTAAATGGCGATTAATAAACCAAGCTAGCACCGCACCAATGACGATAGGCATATTTACAACTGGAGGTAAATAAATCCCCATTCCTACAGCGAGGGCAGGCAGGGCAAAGCGATTTTGGCTGGCTTTTTTCAATAGCGTATCAATGATGATGAGGGCTAAGCCTAATCCGATCCCCATAAAGATATAACGCCATTCTAAATTGCTAGAAAAAATACCTGTTGCAATGGTTGTCATTAAGGTTGCTTGTGGCGCTGAAAGTGCTTGAGAAGGATCCATATCAGCGCGTGGTAATGCTCCCGTAAAGCCATAAGCGTGATAAAGAATTTCTAATACCGGGGCAATAACTAATGCACCAACAACACAACCGATAATCAGTGCGACTTGCTGACGCCAAGGTGTGGCTTCAACTAATAGCCCTGTTTTTAAATCTTGTAAGTTGTCATTTGAGATTGCCGCTGTGGTAACCACAATAGAACCAGAAAAAATAGTCAGTGCGGTTAAAAATTTCATTCCTTCTGCGCTTTCAATAAGCCCTGTGAATTTACCTAATGCGAGTAAGGTTAAGGAAATAAGTACCACAGAAATGATTCCAATTCCTGAAATTGGGCTAGATGATGAGCCTACAAGTCCAGCCATATATCCACAGGCTGCAGCAACGAAGAAACCAATAAATACTGCTAATAGCGTACATACAATAACAAATAAGAAGGCATACTCAGTCGCAATTGGCGCTTCTGCGATAAAATGGTGTAATGCAACCATAATTAATGCAACAGATGTAATCGTGATATAGATCATTGATTTAGGTGATAAATCTAACTGAGTACGTTCACTACTTTGCGCTGATGGATCTTTTAATGCTCGGAAAGATTGTGCCATTCCTTGGATCATAGGCTTCATTAAGACAAGTAAGGTCCAAATCGCCGCAATACCAATGGTACCCACACCAATAAAACGCACTTTACTTTTCCAAATACCCATTGCATAGCTAATCATCTCGCCATCAACAGGCATTGATGATGTGCTAGTGAAATAGGGAACCGCAATTCCCCAAGTGAGAAAAATACCGATTAAAATTGCAATACCACCGACAATACCGACTAAATAACCGGCGCCTAATAAAGCGAAAGAAAACCCCATCGGTACTTGGAAAACCGCATTACCACCTTTAAACCATAAACTTGCCCCATCAGCAATAATGCGCAAGCCATTTGTTGCAAAACTGACTATTGCAGCAATGATGCCTCCAGTCGCAATTTCTTTGATACCTGTATCATTTTCTCCTTCTTGGTGATTTCCTGCTTTAAGAATTTCAGCCGCCGCAACCCCTTCAGGATAAGGTAAATCACTTTTAGCCACCATTACTTGACGCAACGGGACAGTGAAAATCACCCCTAAAATTCCCCCTGATGCACAAATTAAAAGGGTTTGCCAGAATGGAAAATCTTGCCAATATCCCATCATTAATAAGCCTGGAATAACGAAAATCACCGAAGAGAGTGTACCTGCGGCAGAGGCTTGGGTTTGCACCATATTATTTTCTAGAATAGTTGACCCAGAAAACATTTTTAATACTGCCATAGAGATTACAGCGGCAGGAATGGATGAAGCAAAAGTTAGCCCCACCTTTAAGCCTAAATAGACATTTGATGCGGTGAAAATCACCGTAATTAACGCACCTAAGAACATTCCTCGGAAGGTAAGTTCTTTTAAACTTGGCGCTGAGTGATACGAAGTTTGCATATTTCTCCCCAATTTTTGTAATAAAAACATCTCATTCTATATCAATTTTATCTAATAAGATCAATTTTTTGTTTTCATCTTCCGTTATGGCATAAAATACAATAAAAAATGACCGCACTTGATTAGGAGAAATAAATGGCAAAACAAAACGTGCGTAATGCGGATAAAAATGATGAAGTTCGTCTAGATAAATGGCTTTGGGCAGCTCGATTTTATAAGACGCGTACCATCGCCAAAGAAATGATCGATGGCGGTAAAGTCCATTACAATAATCAGCGTACTAAACCGAATAAAACCGTCGAAGTGGGTGCATTGATCAAATTACGTCAAGGCAATGAAGAAAAAGAAGTGCAAGTGTTAGCTCTTTCCACCCAACGACGTGGTGCGCCAGAAGCACAATTGTTATATCAAGAAACCGCACAGAGTGTTGAAAAACGGGAAAAATGGGCCATTGCACGCAAAAATAATGCCCTTTCTATGCCAAACCCTGAACGCCGACCAAATAAAAAAGAGCGACGAGATTTACTTAAGTTTAAATATCAAGAGTAGCCTTGTTATTTGTAGAATGATCCCAATATAAAGGCAAATTGCCAAGTTAATGAACTCATTGATCTAATCTGTACTTGGCGTTATTTAAGTATTATTGAGGACAATATGACATATCAAGCTGACAACGACAAACTTTATCGTTATTTATTTAAACATCGAGCGGTACGTGGTGAATGGGTACGGTTAAATCAAAGTTTTAAAGAGACCTTAAATACCCATCATTATCCGAAAGTGGTGCAAAACTTACTGGGTGAAATGATGGTGGCAACCAGTTTACTCACCGCCACATTAAAATTTAATGGCAGTATTACCGTACAAATTCAAGGTGATGGACCACTTTCTTTAGCCTTAGTAAATGGTTCGGATGATCAAAAAATCCGTGCATTAGCCCGTTTACAAGGTGAAGTATGTGATGAGATGACACTAAGTGAAATGATTGGTAAAGGGGTGTTAGTCATCACTATTACGCCTACTGAAGGGGAACGTTATCAAGGTGTGATTAGCTTAGATAAACCGACGATTACGGAATGTTTAGAAGATTATTTTGTACGTTCTGAACAGTTACAAACGCAGTTAATTATTCGTACGGGCGAATTGAATGGCGAACCCGTGGCAGCAGGAATGTTGTTGCAAGTAATGCCTGACGGCGTGGGCGAAGAAGGGGATTTTGAGCATCTTGCTACGCTGACTGCGACAGTAAAAGATGAGGAAATCTTTGGATTAAGTGCCGAAGAGCTACTTTACCGTTTATATCACGAAGAAACCGTAGAAATTTATCCCGCACAAAATGTGGAATTTTTCTGTGGCTGCACCCAAGAGCGTTCAGGAAGTGCATTGCTTTTACTACCAGAAAATGAAATTGATGAAATTCTTGTAGAGCACAATGGTAGCATTGATATGCAATGTGAATGTTGTGGCACGCATTATTTCTTTAATAAAGAAGCGATTGAGAAATTGCGAGATTAGCATAGTAAACAACAAAGAAAACTCGACGATCTGCTTCCCAAAAGTTGAGTACAACCAATTAAGGAGCAGATTTTTATGACTTGAATTTACAACCTAACGGCAATAAATAAAAAAGATGAGCTATGCTCATCTTTTTGTAAATATTAACTATTTTTTTCTACTTGACCAAACTCAAGTTCAACTGGTGTAGCTCGACCAAAGATAGAAACCGATACTTTCAGACGACCTTTATCGTAATCGACTTCTTCAACCGTTCCATTAAAGTCTGCAAACGGACCTTCTTTAACTCTCACTTCCTCACCAGGTTGGAAGACAGTTCTTGGTTTTGGTTTGTCAGAATTTTGCTCTAGACGATTTAAAATAATGTCAGCCTCACGGTTACTAATCGGCGCAGGCTTATCTGGTGTACCACCAATAAATCCCATTACGCGTGGCACACTACGCACAAGCTGCCAAGTGTAATCATTCATTTCCATTTGTACCAAGACATAACCAGGGAAGTATTTACGTTCACTTTTACGACGCTTACCGCCCACGTTCTCAACCACTTCTTCTGTAGGAACAAGTACTTCACCAAATTGATCTTCCATTTGGTGCAATTTAATATATTCGCGCAATGTTGCTGCTACACGGCCTTCAAAGCCAGAAAATGCTTGTAACACATACCAGCGTTTTTTTGGTGTATTCTCTGTCATCTTAGAACCTCAAATTTGTTAAGAAATTAATTACAGAAACAATAATAGAATCAAGTCCCCATAAAATGAGAGAAACAATCATCGTAACAGCCATAACAATCAAGGTTGTTTGCATTGCCTCAGAACGTGTTGGCCATACAATTTTTCTTAATTCTATTCTAGAGTCTTTCAAAAAGGCGCGTGCTTTTGTCCCTTGGTTAGTAATAGCTAAAATACCCAAGGCAATAAGTAATAGAATCACTACCGCAACCACACGGATTGGAGTAGAAAATTGGTCTGCAAAATAAATATTTCCAACTGCTGCCACAGCAATAATTACCATACTGAGTAGCCATAAAAAGGTATTTAGTCCTTTTGACTTCTGAAGATCTTCCGCTTGTTCAGCGTGTTTCTTTTTATCAATATTTGACGCCATAATTGTATCCATTATTCAATAAAATCGGGATGCTGTTCTGAACAGCGCAATTGTAGCATTTTCTTATTTTGTTGCCTATCAAAAATCATAGAAAATTTAACGATTTCTTACAAAAAAGAAATTAATCATTCCCTATTATTTCAACGAAGAGATCACATCTTTCATCATCTAAAGTGCGGTGCCTTTCCAGTAAATTTTTGCTTTTAACTTAATAAGCAAATAATTATTAGATGTAAAACATACGAATAATAAGGGAATAGTAACCACTCTATTTCTAGAAGTAACAAAGAGATAGCCTGACCCAATTTAGCAAATTAATCAACGATTCTTAAAATCAAAGTGCGGTGCTTTTTCGTGAAGTTTTTCATTTTGCCAATCAACTCAGTTTGCGCAACATTTCTAAATTAGCAGTAAAAAACAAAAGGGCATCTTTCGATGCCCTCTTTCGATTTTCTGATAGCTTTCTAGTGTTACCTAGCAATAATCATTATTTGATGATTTTCGCTACAACACCCGCACCTACTGTACGGCCACCTTCACGGATCGCAAAGCGTAAACCTTGGTCCATCGCGATTGGGTGAATTAAGCTTACTGTCATTTTGATGTTATCGCCTGGCATTACCATTTCCACACCTTCCGGTAACTCGATTGTCCCTGTTACGTCAGTTGTACGGAAATAGAATTGTGGACGGTAACCTTTGAAGAATGGAGTGTGACGACCACCTTCTTCTTTTGATAATACGTAAACTTCTGATTCGAAGTCTGTGTGTGGTGTGATTGAACCTGGTTTCGCTAATACTTGACCACGTTCGATTTCTTCACGTTTTGTACCACGTAATAATGCACCGATGTTTTCCCCTGCACGACCTTCGTCAAGTAATTTACGGAACATTTCTACACCAGTTACGGTTGTTTTTGCAGTTTCTTTGATACCAACGATTTCTACTTCATCACCTGTACGGATGATACCACGTTCTACACGACCTGTTACTACGGTACCACGACCTGAGATTGAGAATACATCTTCGATTGGTAATAAGAACGGTTGGTCAATCGCACGCTCTGGCTCTGGGATGTAAGTATCTAAGTGGTTTGCTAACTCAAGGATTTTTTCTTCCCATTGTGCATCACCTTCTAACGCTTTTAACGCTGAACCACGTACGATTGGGGTATCATCACCCGGGAAGTCATATTGAGAAAGAAGTTCACGCACTTCCATTTCAACTAATTCTAATAATTCTTCATCATCTACCATATCGCATTTATTTAAGAATACGATGATGTATGGTACACCTACTTGGCGACCTAATAAGATGTGTTCACGAGTTTGTGGCATTGGACCATCTGTTGCTGCTACTACTAAGATTGCTCCGTCCATTTGCGCCGCACCTGTAATCATATTTTTTACATAGTCCGCGTGTCCCGGGCAGTCAACGTGTGCGTAGTGACGAGTTGGGGTATCGTATTCAACATGTGAGGTGTTGATGGTGATACCACGCGCTTTTTCTTCTGGCGCGTTATCAATTTGGTCAAATGCGCGTGCCGCACCACCGTAGTGTTTTGCTAATACGGTTGTGATTGCTGCTGTTAAAGTTGTTTTACCATGGTCAACGTGGCCGATTGTACCCACGTTTACGTGCGGTTTTGTACGTTCAAATTTTTCTTTAGACATTGCTAATGTTTCCTTTAAGTAAAGTTCCGTAGCACATTACTGCACTACGGCGTTTAATATTCAATTATTTTTTACGTGCTTCAATAACTGCTGCTGCAACACTTGCTGGTGCTTCAGCATATTTCAATGGTTCCATTGAGTATGATGCACGACCTTGAGTTTGTGAACGAAGATCCGTTGCATAACCAAACATTTCAGAAAGTGGAACTTCTGCATTGATTTTAACAACAAATTCGCTTGCTTCTTGACCATTTACCATTGCACGACGACGGCTTAAGTCACCAATTACATCACCCACATATTCAGGTGGTGTTTCCACTTCCACTTTCATAATTGGCTCAAGTAATACTGGGTTCGCTTTGTTAAATGCTGCTTTAAATGCAATAGATGCCGCCAGTTTAAATGCTAGTTCAGATGAGTCCACATCGTGGTATGAACCGAAATGTAAACGCACACCTAAATCAACTACTGGATAACCCGCTAATGGACCAGATTTAAGTTGTTCTTGAATACCTTTATCAACCGCAGGGATATATTCACCCGGAATTACACCACCTTTGATTTCGTTGACAAATTCATAACCCGGACCTTCAGGATCTAATGGGTATAAGTCGATAACAACGTGACCATATTGACCGCGACCACCAGATTGTTTTGCGTGTTTACCTTCAACATCATTTACGCGTGTACGAATAGTTTCACGGTAAGATACTTGTGGTTTACCAATATTAGCTTCCACTTTGAACTCACGTTTCATACGGTCAACGATGATATCTAAGTGCAACTCACCCATACCAGAAATGATGGTTTCGCCTGATTCTTCATCAGTGTGAACACGGAATGAAGGGTCTTCTTGTGCAAGACGTCCTAATGCTAAGCCCATTTTCTCTTGGTCTGCTTTCGTTTTCGGTTCTACTGCAACAGAGATTACTGGCTCTGGGAATTCCATACGCTCAAGAATAATTGGGGCATCAACTGCACATAATGTATCACCTGTACCTACATCTTTCAGACCGATAGCAGCAGCGATGTCACCCGCACGAACTTCTTTGATTTCTTCACGTTTATTTGCGTGCATTTGAACGATACGACCAAAACGCTCACGTTTTTCTTTCACTGAGTTCAATACTGTCGCACCAGACTCAACCACACCAGAATATACACGGAAGAAAGTTAAGTTACCCACAAATGGGTCAGTTGCGATTTTAAATGCTAATGCTGAGAATGGTTCATTATCATCGGCGTGACGCTCACCTTCAGTTTCATCAGGATTGATCCCTTTGATTGCAGCGATGTCTGTTGGTGCTGGTAAGTAATCAATTACCGCATCAAGCATTGCTTGTACACCTTTGTTTTTGAACGCAGAACCACAGGTTACAAGAATGATTTCCGTAGCCAAGGCACGTTGACGTAATGCACCTTTGATTTCTTCTTCAGTTAAATCTTCACCACCAAGGTATTTTTCCATTAACTCTTCTGAAGCTTCTGCTGCTGCTTCAACAAGATTTTGGTGCCATTCTTCACATAATTCAACCATATCTGCTGGAATATCATCATAGGTAAAGGTCATACCTTGATCTGCTTCATTCCAGTTGATTGCTTTCATTTTAAGAAGATCAACAACACCTTTGAAGTTTTCTTCTGCACCAATCGGAAGTTGTAAAGGAACAGCATTACCACCTAAACGTGTTTTGATTTGTTCAACAACACGCAGGAAGTTTGCACCAGTACGGTCCATTTTGTTTACGAACGCAATACGAGGTACTTTATATTTGTTTGCTTGACGCCATACAGTTTCAGACTGAGGTTGAACACCACCTACTGCACAGTAAACCATTACTGCACCATCCAGAACACGCATTGAACGTTCTACTTC
The DNA here is from genome assembly GCF_026226765.1 of Avibacterium sp. 21-599. Lineage (NCBI taxonomy): Bacteria > Pseudomonadati > Pseudomonadota > Gammaproteobacteria > Pasteurellales > Pasteurellaceae > Avibacterium > Avibacterium sp. 21-599. The sequence continues at coordinate 77,708 of NZ_JAKKOB010000002.1, read as the reverse complement.
GATAGTAAAGTCAACGTGTCCCGGAGTATCAATCACGTTGATACGGTGTTGTGGGTATTGCTGAGACATACCAGACCAGAAAGCGGTTGTTGCCGCAGAAGTAATGGTAATACCACGCTCTTGTTCTTGTTCCATCCAGTCCATGGTTGCAGCACCATCATGCACCTCACCAATTTTGTGACTAACACCTGTATAGAATAGAATACGCTCTGTGGTTGTTGTTTTACCAGCATCAATGTGAGCACTAATACCGATGTTACGATAGCGCTCAATAGGAGTTACACGAGCCATTATTATTTCCTTGTTTGGAATTCAATAAATTAAAATTTTAAATATGGATAAGGCTTCACCGCATAGCAAAATGTGATGAAGCCTAAAAATCGTTTGATTAACAGATTACCAACGGTAATGTGCAAACGCTTTGTTAGCTTCAGCCATACGGTGAACGTCTTCACGTTTTTTCACTGCTGCGCCTTTGTTTTCTGATGCATCAGATAATTCATTTGCTAAACGTAAAGCCATTGATTTATCACCACGTTTACGTGCTGCCTCAACGATCCAACGCATACCTAATGCGTTACGACGTGCTGGACGCACTTCAACTGGCACTTGATAAGTAGAACCACCAACACGGCGAGATTTAACCTCAACCGTTGGGCGTACGTTTTCTAGTGCGATTTCAAATGCTTCTAACGCTTCTTTGCCTGTACGTTGCGCTAAAGTCTCTAACGCACCATAAACGATAGATTCTGCGATAGATTTTTTACCATCTACCATTAATACATTAATAAATTTCGCAAGTAATTCTGATCCGAACTTTGGATCTGGAAGAATTTTGCGTGGTTCAATACGACGACGACGTGGCATTGCAATTTCTCCGTTTTTTTATCTTCAGGATTATCCAAAACTCTTTGTGTAAGAGATCTTACGTTTACTGGAGTTTATGATAATTTATTTAATTTAATTCGCGTTTGGCCTTACTTAACGGAGAACCATTAAGCTTTAGGACGTTTAACGCCGTATTTAGAACGACCTTGTTTACGATCTTTTACGCCAGCACAGTCTAATGCACCGCGTACAGTGTGATAACGCACACCCGGTAAATCTTTAACACGACCGCCACGGATAAGCACAACGCTGTGCTCTTGAAGGTTATGACCTTCACCGCCGATATAAGAAGTTACTTCGTAACCATTTGTTAAACGAATACGGCACACTTTACGTAATGCTGAGTTCGGTTTTTTAGGTGTAGTTGTGTACACACGAGTACACACGCCACGTTTCTGCGGGCAAGCCTCTAATGCAGGAACGTTGCTTTTTACAACCTTTTTCACACGCGGTTTGCGTACTAATTGGTTGATAGTTGCCATTAAAAAAGCTCCAGTTTATTAATTGTTATTCATAAAAGAATGTTTACTTTTTGTTCTACCTTAGAATAGATAGATACCGAATTTTAATCTTGAATGTGCTTAATGTCAAGGATAAGCAAAAGTGTAAGAAAATTTAACCGCACTTTGTTTTATCAGTTAGTTTCTTATGTCAAAAATTTATAATAAATAAGTTTTTATTATTTTCCAATGTTAAGTACTCTTTCTAGAATAAGAATTAATTAAATATTTTTGAGTGAATAGTGTAATGAATTGGCTTTATATTATTGACAATCTTCCAAAATTTTTTGATGCAAGCTTGATCACATTGCAGCTTGCATTCTGGAGCATTTTATTTTCCCTTTTTATTGGGATTATATGCGCCATTATTACAAGTTATCAAATCCGTTTCCTCAATCCGATTGTGCAAGTTTATATTGAGCTTTCTCGCAATACGCCATTATTAATCCAATTATTTTTTCTCTATTTTGGTTTATCTAAATTAGGTATTCATTTAGATGGAATGACTTGTGCCATTCTTGGTTTAACGTTTTTAGGTGGCAGCTATATGGCAGAAGCCTTTCGAGCAGGAATAGAAAGTATTCACAAAGGGCAAATTGAATCGGCACTCAGTTTAGGCTTAACCTCATCACAAACCTTTATTTATGTTATTTTTCCACAAGCTTTCACTGTTGCAATACCAGCAATTGGTGCAAATTGTTTATTTTTAATTAAGGAAACCTCAATTGCCAGCGCCATTGCCATTGCTGAATTAATGTTTATGGCAAAAGAATTAATTGGTTTGGATTATAAGACAAATGAAGCACTTTTCTTATTAGTCTTATTTTACCTCATTATTTTATTACCTATATCAATTTCAATTCACCATTTAGAAAAGCGTACGGGTTACGCAAAATATGGGAGTAGATAAAATGGGATTAAGCCTATTATTTGATGGTAACAATATAGAACGTCTATTAAATGGTCTTGCAACTACGGCACAGATTGCATTTATCTCCGTATTCTTTTCCTGCCTATTAGGCTTAGTTTTTGGTGTAATTATGCTACATCAAAATAGATTAATTAAGGGAATATGTCGCGTATATTTAGAAGCCATTCGTATTATTCCTTTGCTTGTCTGGCTATTTATTGCCTATTTTGGTATTGCAAAATGGTTCAATATTCACATTGATGGCGTAACTGTTTCTATCCTCGTTTTCATTTTTTGGGGAACCGCAGAAATGGGGGATCTTGTTCGTGGTGCATTACAATCTATTGAAAAACACCAAAAAGAATCCGCTTATGCTTTAGGGCTAAACGATAACCAAACCTTTTTCTTTATTTTACTACCTCAAAGCTTAAAACGTGTTACCCCGGGCGCAATTAACCTTTTTACACGTATGATTAAAACAAGCTCATTAGCAATGTTAATTGGTGTATTGGAAGTGGTAAAAGTTGGGCAACAGATTATCGAAACATCATTATTCGTTGATCCTTCCGCCGCATTTTGGATTTATGGACTTATTTTTCTCCTCTATTTCATTATTTGCTATCCATTATCACTATGCTCTCGTTATATAGAAAATCACTGGGAAAAGTAATAGGAGGTCCAATGGCATTATTAGATATTAAACATTTGGTTAAACAGTATGAAAAAAAGACCGCACTTCAAGGTATTGATCTATCCGTAAAAAAAGGTGAAGTCGTGGTTATTTTAGGTCCTTCTGGTTGTGGTAAAAGTACATTATTACGCTGTATTAATGGCTTAGAAAGTATACAGCAAGGAGAAATCATCCTACAGAATCAAGGCATCTTAGGCAAAGATATTTCTTGGGTGAACGCTCGCCAACATATTGGAATGGTATTTCAAAGTTATGAATTATTTTCGCATCTTTCGGTGATAGATAATATTTTACTTGGTCCAATGAAAGTCCAGAAACGTACTCGTATTGATGTTGAAAAGCAGGCAGATCTATTACTTAAGCGTGTTGGCTTATTCGATCGCAAAAATGCCTATCCAAGAGAATTATCTGGTGGACAGAAACAACGCATCGCTATTGTTCGCTCTTTATGTATGAATCCAGAAATTATGCTTTTTGATGAAGTAACTGCCGCATTAGATCCAGAAATGGTTAGAGAAGTACTTGATGTGATTCTTGGGCTAGCAAAAGAAGGGATGACAATGCTGATTGTTACTCACGAAATGGCATTTGCACGACAAGTTGCTGATCGTATTATTTTTATGGATAGTGGACGTATTGTTGAACAAAGCTCTCCCGATCTATTTTTTACTAACCCAAGCTCAGATCGAGCAAAAACATTCTTAAATATCTTAAACTACGAACCAAGAGGAATTGACTATGAACAAAACATTTAAAAAAATTACCGCACTTTTTGCAACGACATTATTAGCGGCAAGTCTGACAGCTTGTAATGATAAAGAAGCACATAAAGCTAATCGTATTGAACAAATCCAGCAAGCTGGACAGATTCGTATCGGTGTATTTAGTGATAAGCCACCTTTTGGTTATATTGATAACCAAGGAAAGAGCCAAGGTTTTGATGTTGAAATTGCCAAAGCAATTGGAAAAGATTTGCTTGGAGATGAAAGCAAAGTGGAATACGTATTAGTTGAAGCAGCCAACCGAGTGGAATACCTTCAATCTAATAAAGTTGATATCATTCTTGCTAATTTTACCGTTACGCCAACGCGCAAAGAAGTCGTTGATTTCGCCAAACCTTATATGCAAGTTGCCCTTGGTGTTGTATCTAAAGATGGAGAAATCACCGATATAAAACAACTTGAAGGAAAGACACTATTAGTCAATAAAGGAACGACGGCAGACGCTTATTTCAGTAAGAACTATCCAAATATTAAACTACTAAAATTTGAACAAAATACTGAAACATTTGAAGCGTTACGAGATGGGCGAGGTGATGCCTTAGCTCATGATAATACCTTATTGTTTGCTTGGGCAAAAGATAATCCACAATTTAGCGTAGGAATTAAGCATTTAGGCGATCAAGATTTTATTGCACCCGCAGTAAAAAAAGGCGATACAGAATTACTTAACTGGTTAAATGCAGAAATTGAAAAACTCGGTCAACAAGGCGTACTAAAACAAGCCTATGATAAAACGTTATTCCCTATTTATGGTGATACAGTAAATGAAAAGGATATTCTCATAACTTATTAAAAAATAACGAAAACCTCATAATGATCTGCCCCCAAAAGTTGGACTAAACAACCAACTGATTAGGGGCAGATATTTTTATGACTAAATATACTCAAGGCTTTGTTCAGCAATTAACGCAACATCAACTATTTCACGAGAATTGAGACATTGTCAGGGTGAATATAAATTAACTCACCGACAACATAAATGCCTAAACTGGAAAACACCTTATAAAGCCTATGTTGATAAAGTGTTGCAGTTAGTTTGACAATTTACGATTGAAAAATAATGAAAAAAAGCACCGCACTTTAATTTGCGGGAAACCCCATTAGGCGGAGAACTTCCGCCTAGATGAGCATAAAACAAATAAAACGCGGTTAGGCATCAATTAAACGATAAAGTGCGGTGTCTTTTCTATCCAAATAATGCACAGATTGAATACGACGAATGGTACGTGAACGGCCACGAATCAGTAAGGTTTCTGTTGTCGCTAAATTACCGCGGCGATGAATACCTTTAAGCAAATCACCATTAGTAATACCTGTGGCAGAAAAAACAAGATTATCATCACGCACTAACTCTTCTAATTTCAGCACTTGATTCACTTCAATGCCCATTTCTTGGCAACGGCGAATTTCATCTGCCGCAATGGATTGATTTTCTGGCGAACTGCCTTTTACTTGATGACGAGGAATTAAACGCGCTTGCATTTCTCCCCCTAAGGCACGAATAGCTGCCGCAGCCACCACGCCTTCAGGCGCGCCGCCAATGCCATACAGCATATCTGCACCACCATCAGGCAAACAGCATAAAATTGATGCGGCAACATCACCATCTGGAATAGCCAAGACTTTCACTCCAAGTAGCTGCATTTTTTTAATGACTTCAGTGTGGCGCGGTTTATCTAGGGTAATCACTGTTAATTGAGAAAGTAATTTTCCCATTTTTGATGCCACACGGCGCAAGTTTTGTTCCAATGGTAAGTTTAAATCAATCATTCCTTTTGCTTCAGGACCTACGACCAATTTTTCCATATACATATCAGGCGCACGTAAAAAGGTCTCTTTTCCCCCTGCGGCTAACACAGAAAGTGCATTTGGTTGCCCCATTGCCGTCATTCTTGTCCCTTCAATAGGATCAACAGCAATAGAAACCTCTTCGCCGGTTCCTGTACCAATTTTCTCACCAATATAGAGCATCGGCGCTTCATCAATTTCGCCTTCGCCAATCACCACTTCACCACGCATTTCAATTTGATTTAACATCAATCGCATTGCTTGCACAGCGGCATCATCGGCGGCATTTTTATCCCCACGCCCCAACCAAGCAAAACCAGCAAGCGCAGCAGCTTCGGTAACTCGAGAAAATTCAATGGCTAATGCTCTATTCATTTTTTGATCCTTTGGTTGCTTAAAAATCGGCGTATTCTATCATTTCTGCAAACGATTGCGTTATAAAAAGATAAATTTTTTTGCGAAATCAATAAACTCAGGTAGAATAAGCATACATCTATGTTCATTAACCATTTTTTTAAAAGGAATCCACTATGTCGTTAGAAATTTTAGACCAACTTGAAACAAAAATTAAACAAGCCGTTGAAACGATTGAATTACTTCAATTAGAAGTTGAAGAATTAAAAGAAAAAAATAATCAAGCGCAACAACAAAACGAAACATTACGCAATGAAAATGAACAACTCAAGAGTGAACATGAAAACTGGCAAGAACGTTTGCGTTCTTTGTTAGGTCGTATTGATAACGTTTAATTTTATTAATAAAAATAGAGGCTTAGGTGATTATCTAAGCCTTATTTTTTAGGAGTAAAAATGAATAATAAAGTATGCTTAATTAGCGGTAGTACATTAGGTGGCGCAGAATATGTCGCAGAACATCTACAACAAGTATTAGAAACACAACAAATTTGTACCGCACTTTTTCACGGGCCTCATTTTGCCGAGGTGGCCAATGAACCCCTTTGGCTTATTGTAACCTCAACTCACGGAGCGGGAGAATTACCCGATAATTTGAAACCATTATTTGATGAAATTAAGCTACGAAAGCCAGATTTATCCCATTTGCGCTTTGCGGTGATCGGGTTAGGAAATTCCGATTATGATACTTTCTGTAATGCGGTAAACATTGTACAAGACCATTTAACTGAACAAAGTGCGCAACAAATTTGTGATCCTTTAACAATTGATGTTCTTGCTGTGGACGATCAAGAACAATATGCCGAAGATTGGATCCCGACTTTTTTATCTCATCTTTAACCTTAGATCTGATGATCATTTCATCAGATCGCTTCCTTGCTTTTTATGATCTCTTTAAATTTCATCTGTGGATAACTAAGAAGAAACTTGTCTAAATATTGTATTTACTCTGTAAATAAAAATACCTTAACGATTATCTGTGGATAACTTTTGCTTTTACTCACAAGATATACAGCAAGATCAAGCGGTGATCTAAACAGTTTTAAAAAGGATCTAACTCCTTTATTTTTAAATAAATTTTCCCCTTATTCACAAAGAGCAGCGATCCTAATAATTATCATAATAAGATCTTTATATATAAAAAGAGATCTTATATTTATAAGCAACGATCATTTTTCTTGATCCTTTGATCTTGTAAACAAAATTCACGGGATCTTCAATCTTCGATTTAAGCAATGATCAATTTGATGTAGAATACGCGGTTACTTTTATGAAGATCAAATTTATCACGCAATTAAGGTTATTATGTTTTATACGGAAAATTATGATGTGATTGTTATTGGTGGTGGACACGCAGGAACTGAAGCAGCGCTTGCACCAGCACGAATGGGATTAAAAACCTTATTATTAACCCACAATGTGGATACATTAGGGCAAATGTCTTGTAACCCTGCTATTGGTGGTATTGGTAAAGGCCATTTGGTAAAAGAAATTGATGCAATGGGAGGCTTGATGGCAACGGCTGCGGATCAAGCCGGTATTCAATTTCGTACGTTAAATAGCAGCAAAGGCCCCGCGGTACGTGCTACTCGTGCGCAAGCGGATCGCGTGTTGTATCGCCAAGCAGTTAGGATCGCACTTGAAAACCAACCAAATTTAGATATTTTCCAACAAGAGGTTACGGATATTTTGATCGAACAGGATCGTGTATCTGGTGTAGAAACCAAAATGGGATTAAAATTTCTAGCTAAATCCGTGATCTTAACTGCGGGAACATTTTTATCGGGTAAGATCCACATTGGAATGGAAAATTATGCAGGTGGTCGTGCTGGGGATCCGGCTTCAGTGAGTTTAGCTCATCGCTTGCGTGATCTTAACTTACGCGTAGATCGTTTAAAAACAGGTACACCACCGCGTATTGATGCGAGGACAATTAATTTTGATGTACTCGCAAAACAACATGGCGATGAAAAATTACCTGTTTTTTCCTTTATGGGATCGGTGGATCAACATCCTCGCCAAATTCCTTGCTATATCACCCATACAAATGAACAAACGCACGAATTGATCCGGAATAATTTAGATCGTAGCCCAATGTATGCAGGCGTGATCGAAGGCATCGGCCCACGTTATTGTCCTTCTATTGAAGATAAGGTGATGCGTTTTGCTGAACGTAATTCTCACCAAATTTATCTTGAGCCTGAAGGTTTGACTTCAAATGAAGTTTATCCAAACGGCATTTCAACCAGTTTGCCATTTGATGTGCAAATGGGCATTGTGAATTCAATGAAAGGGCTGGAAAATGCACGCATTATCAAACCGGGTTATGCCATTGAATATGATTATTTTGATCCGCGTGATTTAAAACCGACCCTAGAAACAAAAGCCATTAACGGGTTATTTTTTGCTGGACAAATTAACGGTACCACAGGTTATGAAGAAGCTGCTGCACAGGGCTTATTAGCGGGCATCAATGCGGGACTTTATGTTCAGGGCAAAGACAGTTGGTATCCACATCGTGATCAGGCTTATATTGGTGTGTTAGTTGATGATCTTTGTACCTTAGGAACAAAAGAGCCTTATCGAGTGTTCACTTCTCGTGCAGAATACCGTTTATTGTTACGTGAAGACAATGCCGATATTCGCTTAACCCCAATGGCGCATAAACTTGGCTTAATTGATGAAAAGCGTTGGGCGCGTTTTAATCAAAAAATGGAAAATATTGAATTAGAGCGCCAGCGTTTACGTAGTATTTGGTTGCACCCTCGTTCTGAACATTTAGCACAAGCGAATGCCTTGCTCAATAGTCCATTAAGCCGTGAAGCAAGTGGTGAAGATTTATTACGTCGCCCTGAAGTGAATTATCAATCTCTTACGCAATTAACCCTTTTTGCGCCTGCGATTGAAGATAAAGAAGCTGCTGAACAAGTAGAAATTGCGATTAAATATCAAGGCTATATTGAGCATCAGCAAGAAGAAATCGCACGTCAAAAACGTTATGAAAATACAGAAATTCCCGATAATTTTGATTATGATGCGGTATCTGGATTATCCAATGAGGTGCGGTCAAAATTAATCCAACATCGTCCTACTTCTATTGGACAAGCAAGCCGTATTTCGGGGGTAACTCCTGCGGCAATTTCTATTTTATTGGTGAACCTGAAAAAACAAGGTATGTTAAAGCGTGGTGAATAATGGCTAACATTGAACAACTTAAAGAAAAATTAAATTTTCTGCTAAAAAGCACCGCACTTTCTGTGAGCGATCAGCAAAAAGCGCAACTAGTTAAGCTCGTGGCTTTGCTAGATAAATGGAACAAGGCTTACAATCTCACTTCTGTGCGAGATCCGCAAGATATGCTCGTCAAGCATATTATGGATAGCCTTGTTGTCAGTCCTTACTTACAAGGTGAACGTTTTATTGATGTAGGAACAGGCCCCGGCTTACCCGGTTTACCCTTAGCCATTATCAACCCAGATAAAACCTTTGTGTTGTTAGATAGCTTAGGCAAACGCATTAGTTTTATTCGTAATGCGCTGCGAGAGCTAGGCATTACCAATGTTACGCCAGTATTGAGTCGAGTGGAAGAATATCAGCCTGAGGAACGCTTTGATGGCGTATTAAGTCGCGCGTTTGCCTCGCTTAAAGATATGACGGATTGGTGTATTCATTTACTCAATCAACAAGGCATTTTTTATGCTTTGAAAGGTATTTATCAACCTCAAGAAGCATCGGCGTTAAGCCCATCAATTCAGGTTAATAAGATTGTGCCTTTAGCCGTACCTGAATTAGTAGGGGAACGGCATTTGGTTTTACTAACAAAGAAAGCGTGATCGGGATAAAAAAACCGTAATAACTTCTGACAGAATATTTAGCATTGCTGTGCTTTTTTGTCAGCTTAGCTATTGCATAAAATCGTGGGAATTGTATAATTTATTTCGATTTTATAAGATGATTTTTTATAAGTAATCAATACGATGTCAAAAATTCTACAACAAACAAGAAAACAATATTATCGTATTTTAGTCATTGAAGGATTACTCATTAGTTTGCTCACGTTGAGTGCTTTTTTATTACTTACTGATGCACAGTTTTTATCCTTATTTGCTGGAATGATATGTGCATTTGTTCCGCAACTTTGCTTTTTGTGGATAATGTTTAGTAAAAACAAAAAAGACTTATCGCAACAAGTAAAACGTTTATACCAAAGTGAAGGGATCAAATTTGGCATAACGGTGATTTTATTTTCAATTTGTTTATTGAACTTAAACCCTATATTGCCCTTGCCATTATTTTCTGGCTACTTCGGCGTTATTATTGCCAATAATTTGCTTCCGTTGCTTTTTAGTCATCACACTACAATAAATTCATAGGAAAACATATGTCAGCGGAAGGTTCATCTCAAACATCGATTGAATATATCCAACACCATTTAACTTATCTTTCATCGGGAGAAGGTTTTTGGTCATTTAATCTTGATTCTCTTCTTTTTTCAATTGTTACTGGAATTATTTTCTTGTATTTATTCCGTCGTGTGGCAAAAAAAGCAACAACCGGAGTTCCAAGTAAGTTACAAGCCGCAGTAGAAATTTTAGTTGAGTGGGTTAATGGTGTAGTAAAAGAAAATTTCCATGGAAGTAGAGATTTTGTTGCACCTTTAGCACTTACTATTTTCGTCTGGGTATTTATTATGAATACCATTGATTTATTGCCAGTAGATTACTTACCACAAATTGCTGCAATGCTTTCAGGTGATCATCATATCCCATTGCGTGCGGTGCCTACTACGGATATGAACATTACTTTTGCGCTAGCATTGGGTGTTTTTTGTTTAATTTTATATTACACAGTGAAGTCAAAAGGTTTTTCTGGATTAGTCAAAGAATATACGATGCACCCATTCAACCATTGGGCATTTATTCCAGTCAATTTTGTTCTTGAAACAGTAACATTAATTTCTAAACCTGTTTCTTTGGCATTACGTTTATTCGGTAATATGTATGCAGGGGAATTAATTTTTATTCTTATTGCCGTAATGTATTCAGCTAATATGTTTGTAGCGAGTTTGGGGATTCCATTACATCTTGCGTGGGCTATTTTTCATATTTTAGTTGTTACACTACAAGCCTTTATCTTTATGATGTTAACGGTTGTTTATTTAAGCATTGCTTATAATAAATCAGACGCACATTAATTTCTTTTAACTTTAACGGGCTAAGCCCATTTTTAATCAAACGGAGAAAACTATGGAAACTGTAATTAGTGCAACAATCATTGCTTCTGCAATTATGTTTGCTTTTGCTGCATTGGGAACGGCAATTGGCTTTGGTATTCTTGGTGGTAAATACCTAGAATCAGCTGCTCGCCAACCTGAATTAGCTAACTCATTGCTTACAAAAATGTTTATTGTTGCTGGTTTACTTGATGCTATCGCAATGATTGCTGTAGGTATTGGTTTATATTTTGCATTTGCAAATCCATTTGCTTCATTATTAGGCGCATAACGGATAATTCTTTACTAGGTAAAGGGTTAATAACTAATAAGTTAGGAGGACCGTTGTGAATATTAACGCAACATTAATCGGGCAAACTATCGCCTTTGTGCTTTTCGTATTATTTTGTATGAAATACGTTTGGCCCCCGATTATTAAGGCGATTGAAGAACGTCAAAGCCAAATCGCAAATGCGTTAAGCTCGGCAGAAGTAGCAAAAAAAGAACAGGCTGATGTAAAAGTTTTGATTGAACAAGAAATGAATCAAGCAAAACTTCAAGCTCAAGAAATTGTGGATTTAGCGAATAAACGCCGTAATGAAATTCTTGAAGAAGTAAAAGCAGAAGCTGAAGCATTGAAAGCAAAAATTATTGAACAAGGTCATGCTGAAATTGAATCAGAGCGTAAACGTGTTCAAGAAGAATTACGTGCAAAAGTTGCTTCTTTAGCCGTTGCTGGTGCTGAGAAAATTGTGGGTCGTACAGTTGATGAAGCGGCAAACAATGACATTATTGATAAATTAGTTGCAGAATTATAGGAAGGTTGAGCTTATGTCAGAATTAACTACCATAGCTCGCCCTTATGCAAAAGCAGCATTTGATTTTGCCGTTGAACAGCAAGCGCAAAATAAAAGTGCGGTAGAAAAATGGACAGAAATGTTAAGTTTTGTTTCTCAAGTGGTTGAAAATCAAGAGATGCAAAATTGTCTTACTAGCGATTTATCTGCCAATAGCGTTGCTGATACGGTGATTTCAATTTGTGGCGACCAACTTGATCAATATGGGCAAAATTTGATTCGGTTAATGGCTGAAAATAAGCGTTTAACTGTACTTCCTGCAGTATTTGCACAGTTCCAACATTATGTCAGAGAACATCAAGCCATTGCAGAAGTGAATGTTGTCTCAGCTCAACCATTAAGTAAAGAGCAACAAGATAAAATTGCTGTAGCAATGGAAAAGAAACTTGCTCGTAAAGTTAAATTAAATTGCAGCATTGATAGTACCCTGATTGCAGGTGTAATTATTCGTACCGATGATTTTGTCATTGACGGAAGTAGCCGAGGTCAATTGGCTCGTCTAGCAAATGAGTTGCAATTATAAGAGGAATAAAAGATGCAACTAAATTCAACTGAAATTAGTGAATTAATTAAAAAACGCATTGCCGAGTTTAATGTAGTAAGCCAGCCTCGTAATACGGGAACCATTGTTTCTGTTAGTGATGGGGTTATTCGTATTCATGGGCTAAGCGATGTAATGCAAGGGGAAATGATTGCATTACCCGGTAATCGTTATGCTATGGCACTTAACTTAGAACGTGATTCAGTAGGTGCGGTAGTGATGGGACCTTATGTTGATCTTTCAGAAGGAATGGAAGTTCAATGTACAGGACGTATTCTTGAAGTACCAGTAGGTCGAGGTTTATTAGGCCGAGTAGTTAATACGCTTGGTCAGCCAATTGATGGAAAAGGTGAAGTTGAACATGATGGCTATTCACCAGTAGAAGTGATTGCGCCGGGTGTTATTGATCGTAAATCTGTTGATCAGCCTGTTCAAACGGGTTATAAAGCAGTGGATTCTATGGTACCAATTGGTCGTGGTCAGCGTGAATTAATTATCGGTGACCGTCAAACAGGTAAAACTGCATTGGCGATTGACGCCATTATTAACCAAAAAGACTCTGGTATTAAATGTATCTATGTGGCAATTGGTCAAAAAGCATCAACCATTGCAAACGTTGTGCGTAAATTAGAAGAACACGGCGCATTACAAAATACGATTGTTGTTGTGGCATCTGCATCTGAATCTGCTGCACTCCAATATCTTGCCCCTTATTCAGGCTGTGCAATGGGAGAATATTTCCGTGACCGTGGTGAAGATGCTCTCATTGTTTATGATGATTTATCAAAACAAGCGGTAGCTTATCGTCAAATTTCATTATTATTACGTCGTCCACCGGGTCGTGAGGCCTTCCCGGGTGATGTATTCTATTTACATTCTCGCTTACTTGAGCGTGCATCTCGTGTTAATGCAGAATATGTTGAGCGTTTCACGCAGGGTAAAGTAACAGGTAAAACAGGTTCTTTAACGGCATTACCAATTATTGAAACCCAAGCAGGTGACGTATCCGCTTTCGTTCCAACCAACGTAATTTCTATTACCGATGGTCAGATTTTCTTAGAGTCTAACTTGTTTAACTCAGGGATTCGTCCTGCGGTAAACCCAGGTATTTCGGTATCTCGTGTAGGTGGTGCGGCGCAAACTAAAGTCATTAAAAAATTGGCTGGCGGCATTCGTACCGCACTTGCGCAATATCGTGAATTAGCCGCCTTTGCTCAATTTGCTTCAGATCTTGATGATGCAACCCGTAAACAACTTTCTCACGGTCAGAAAGTAACAGAATTATTGAAACAAAAACAATATTCTCCATTAAGCGTTGCACAACAAGCATTAGTTCTATTTGCCGTTGAATTCGGTTATTTAGAAGATGTTGAGTTAGATCGTATTGCATCTTTTGAATCTGCCCTTTTAGAGTATGCAGCACATAATTATGCAGACTTTATGGATGGTTTAACCAAAACTGGCGATTATAACGATGAAATCAAAGCGACATTGCAAGCAATTTTAGATAATTTCAAAGCAAACAGCGCTTGGTAATTCACATAACGGAGAAAATCAATGGCAGGTGCAAAAGAGATAAGAACCAAAATTTCCAGTGTTCAAAGTACACAAAAAATTACTAAGGCAATGGAAATGGTTGCTGCATCGAAAATGCGTAAAACGCAGGATCGAATGTCATCTTCACGTCCGTATTCAAATGCAATACGCCGTGTAATTAGCCACGTGTCAAAAGCCAGTATTGGTTATAAACATCCGTTTTTGGTAGAACGAGAAGTAAAAAAAGTAGGTATCTTACTTGTCTCAACAGATCGTGGATTATGTGGCGGTTTAAATATCAACTTATTTAAGACCGCACTTCAAGAAATTAAAGGTTGGAAAGAAAAACAAGTGGAAGTTTCACTAGGCTTAATCGGTGCGAAAGGTATCGGTTTTTTCCAATCTCTTGGCTTGAATATTGAGGCTCAACATTCTGGTATGGGTGATACGCCTTCTGTTGAAGAGTTAATTGGTACGGCAAATCAAATGTTTGATGCTTATAGAGAAGGCAGATTAGATGCTATCTACATTGCTTATAATAAGTTCATCAACACAATGTCGCAAAAACCTACTTTAGAAAAACTTGTTCCTTTGCCTGAATTAGACAATGATGATTTAGGTGAACATACCCAATCTTGGGATTACATTTACGAACCTGAACCAAAAATATTGTTAGATAGTTTATTAGTTCGTTATTTAGAATCTCAAGTTTATCAAGCGGTGGTTGAAAATTTGGCTTCTGAACAAGCAGCTAGAATGGTGGCGATGAAAGCAGCAACTGATAATGCAGGTAATTTAATTAAAGACTTGCAATTAGTTTATAACAAAGCTCGCCAAACAAGTATTACAAATGAATTGAATGAAATTGTTGCTGGTGCAGCAGCAATTTAAGTAGAGAGGATCGATAATGGCAACTGGAAAAATTGTACAAATCATCGGTGCGGTTATTGACGTTGAATTTCCACAAGATGCTGTACCAAAAGTATATGATGCGTTAAATGTTGAAACAGGCTTAGTACTTGAAGTACAACAACAATTAGGTGGTGGAATTGTACGTTGTATCGCAATGGGTTCATCAGATGGTTTAAAACGCGGTTTATCCGTATCTAACACAGGTAAACCAATTTCTGTTCCAGTAGGAACAAAAACACTAGGACGTATTATGAACGTACTTGGTGAACCTATTGATGAACAAGGCCCTATTGGTGCGGAAGAAACGTGGTCTATTCACCGTGCCGCCCCAAGTTATGAAGAACAAGCAAATAGCACGGAATTACTCGAAACAGGGATCAAAGTTATCGACTTAATCTGCCCATTTGCAAAAGGGGGGAAAGTTGGTCTATTCGGTGGTGCGGGTGTTGGTAAAACCGTAAATATGATGGAATTAATCCGTAATATTGCGATTGAACACTCTGGCTACTCCGTATTCGCAGGGGTAGGTGAACGTACTCGTGAAGGTAACGACTTCTATCACGAAATGACAGAATCTAACGTATTAGATAAAGTGTCTCTTGTTTATGGACAAATGAATGAGCCACCGGGTAACCGTCTACGTGTTGCATTAACGGGTTTAACGATGGCAGAAAAATTCCGTGATGAAGGACGTGATGTTTTATTTTTCGTAGATAATATCTATCGTTATACTCTTGCAGGGACAGAAGTATCCGCATTACTTGGACGTATGCCATCTGCGGTAGGTTACCAACCAACACTTGCAGAAGAAATGGGTGCATTACAAGAGCGTATTACTTCAACCAAAACAGGTTCTATTACCTCTGTGCAAGCTGTTTATGTCCCTGCTGATGACTTGACTGACCCATCACCAGCGACAACCTTTGCTCACTTAGACTCAACCGTTGTATTAAGTCGTCAAATTGCTTCATTAGGTATTTACCCAGCGGTAGATCCACTTGATTCAACCTCTCGTCAATTAGATCCACTCGTTGTTGGTCAAGAACATTATGATGTAGCTCGTGGCGTACAAGGTATCTTACAGCGTTATAAAGAATTAAAAGATATCATTGCTATTCTAGGTATGGATGAGCTTTCAGAAGAAGATAAACTTGTGGTTGCACGTGCGCGTAAAATTGAACGTTTCTTATCACAACCATTCTTCGTTGCAGAAGTATTCACAGGCTCACCGGGTAAATATGTATCATTAAAAGATACCATTCGCGGTTTTAAAGGTATTTTAGAAGGTGAATATGACCATATTCCAGAACAGGCGTTCTATATGGTTGGTTCTATTGATGAAGTGCTAGAAAAAGCCAAAAATATGTAATCACTTCAAGCCAGATTAAAACTTGAAGGAGAATCACAATGGCAACATTAAATTTAACGGTTGTAAGTGCAGAAGAAAGCATTTTTACAGGTAAAGTAAAAAGCATTCAAGCCACAGGGATTGAAGGGGAGCTTGGTATTTTACCGGGCCATACCCCATTATTAACGGCAATTAAACCGGGTATCGTCAAATTGACCTTAGAAAATGGCAATGAAGAAGTTATCTATGTTTCTGGTGGCTTTTTAGAAGTTCAACCGAATGTCGTTACCGTCCTTGCGGATGTGGCAATTCGAGGTAAAGAGCTTGATGCAGATCGTATTTTAGCAGCAAAACGTCAGGCAGAAGAGAATATTGTTTCTTCAGCAAAAGATGCTAATTATGAATTGCTTGCAGCTAAACTTTCTAAAGAATTAGCTAAACTCCGTGCTTACGAACTGACCGAAAAATTAGTTAAAAACAAACGCTAATTTAACCGCATTTAAAAAACCACCTTCGGGTGGTTTTTCTTTTCTGTAGAGATAAAAAGTGCGGTAAAAAATCTCCAAATTTTCCACCGCACTTATGTTTTAATGAATTACTTCACTTCAGCTAAAATTTTGGTGAGTAATTGCCAGTAGGTTTGTACGGCAGGGATATGCACTTTCTCATCAGGAGAATGAGCGTTAATGATGGTTGGTCCAATAGACACAACATCTAAATTTGGATAGATTTTTTTCAATAATCCACATTCTAATCCTGCGTGAATCACTTTAATTTCAGGTTTATAACCCAAAATATCAGCATAAATTTGGCTTGTTAAGGCTAAAATTTTGCTTTCTGGCTGAGGTTCCCAACCGGGGTAATCACCAGAAAATGCCACTTCCGCATCACAAAGTTCAGTTAAAGATTGTAAGGTTTCTTGCACATAGTGTTTACCACTTTCAATTAATGAACGGATTAAAATTGTTGCGTGAAGGTGGTTATTTTCACTCTTTATTAAACCTAAACTTAACGAGGTTTCCACCACATTTTCTACGGCATCACTATTGCGGATTACACCGTTTGGTAGGGCGTTTAATAAATTAATAACCTTATTTTGTGAAGTGCGGTCTAAAATTGTTTGTGGTTTTTCTGTGGGTTGTAAAAATAATTGGAGATGAGGTTCGGCAATGGCTAATTCCGTTTTTAATAATATTGCAAAATTTTCTACCGCACTTTGTAATGGCGCTATATCACCATCAAAACATAAGGTAACAAATGCTTCACGAGGAATGGCGTTACGCACTGACCCACCATTAAACTGGCTAATAGCAACATTAATTTGTGGGTAATGTTGTTGTAGATGAGCAAGAAAACGTACTAAAGTTTTAATTGCATTAACACGCCCAGTATGAATATCTACGCCAGAATGCCCACCGCGTAAGCCTTTTAGTACGAGTTGATAGCTGTGCGTATAAGTATTTTCTATTTGTTGGATCGGAATATTAAGATCAGCATTAACCCCACCGGCACAACCAATATAAATTTCACCATTTTCTTCAGTATCGGTATTAATCATAATTTGGCTTTTGAGCCAATTTGGACGTAAACCAATTGCGCCTTCCATACCTTGTTCTTCGGTCATTGTAAGCAAAACTTCTAACTCTGGGTGAGCAAGGTTTTCCTCTTCTAAAGCGGCAAGTGCAGAAGCAAGACCAATACCATTATCTGCACCTAAGGTTGTGCCTTTGGCAGTAACCCATTCACCATCAATATAAGGTTGAATGGGATCAGTTTGGAAATTGTGTGGGGTATCTTCATTCGCTTGTGGCACCATATCAAGATGTGCTTGTAGCACAACCGATGGGCGATTTTCCATTCCTTTGCTGGCAGGTTTACGGATGAGAATATTTCCGACTTCATCACGCTCAACAAAAAAGTGTTTTTCCTTTGCCCAATTTACAATGAAATTGGCGAGTGCTTCTTCGTGATAAGATGGGTGAGGTATTGCACAAATTTGATCAAACCATTTCCATAATAAATTAGGTTGAAGTTGTTGTATTTCTGACATTTTCGTCTCCTAAATCAAAAAAATTTACTAAAATAATAGCATAAAAACGGGTTTCACGTTATCCTAACGCAATTTTATTTATTGGGCGGTTTCCGCTTTTTTTAGTTAAGGTGAGTTATGAGTGAAAAATATGTTGTGACTTGGGATATGTTCCAAATGCACGCACGTAAATTATCAGAACGTTTGTTACCCGCATCGCAATGGAAAGGGATTATTGCAGTTAGTCGTGGAGGGTTATTCCCTGCTGCGGTGTTAGCGCGCGAATTAAGTCTTCGCCATGTAGAAACGGTTTGTATTGCAAGTTATGATCATAATCAACAAGGTGAATTAAACGTTTTACACGCCGCCCAAGTACCTAATGGCGGTGAAGGTTTCATTGTGGTGGATGATCTCGTTGATACAGGCAATACCGCACGTGCTATCCGTGAACTTTATCCTAACGCCCGTTTTGTGACTGTTTTTGCTAAACCAGCAGGGGCAGAGTTGGTTGATGATTATGTGATTGATATTCCACAAAATACTTGGATTGAACAACCTTGGGATATGGGCATTACTTTTGTGCCACCATTGGCAAGAAAATAATATTGATAAACGCTGGATTTGCCAGCGTTTTTTATAGAAGTCAAAACAATGAATGTCATTAACCATTATCTTGAAATGCAAGAGCATTTCCTTTATGTGCCTTATTACCATCAACACCGCCGTGTACGCGTATTGCTGCCAAAAGATTATCATAATGAGCCTTGGCAGCATTACCCTGTTCTTTATATGCACGATGGGCAAAATGTGTTTTATAGCAAAGAATCTTATTCAGGGCATTCGTGGAAAATTATTCCTACCATCAAGCATTATCAACAATTACCAAAACTGATTATTGTTGGGATTGATAATGCAGGATCGGAGCGTTTAAATGAATATGCCCCTTGGCGGACTGATGTAGGCAATAACGATGAAGTACGCAATGTTGGTGGACGAGGTGTGGAATATGCCCAATGGGTAGTCAATGAAGTTAAACCATTTATTGATAAAACCTACCGCACTTTACCGAACGCAGAAAATACGTTGCTTGCAGGTAGTTCAATGGGAGGGATTATTACCGCTTATATGGGGGCTGCATACCCGCATATTTTTGGGCATTTAGGGGTATTTTCTCTTGCTTCTTGGTTTAGTGAAGCGGCATTTATGGATTTCATTCATTATCATCCTTTACAAAAAGAAAGTCGCGTCTTTATTCAAGTTGGCACTAATGAGGGCGATGAAATGGATTCACAATTTATTTCCAATATGAATCAGACCTATATTGATTGTACCTTGCGTTATTATCAGGCTTTGTTACGAACAGGACATCCACTTGATCATATTCGATTACGTATTATGGCAAATGAAATTCATCACGAAATGCACTGGGCTGATCATTTTGTCGAGTTTTTGCATTTTTCTTTACTGAATAAATAGGGTTTAATAAAAAAGGCGGAATATTAATCCGCCGTCTTACTTATTTTAACCACCCTTGTTCTTCTAGTTTCCCTAAAAAATAAGGCATTTGTATACGCCACCAAGGCCAGTCGTGATCCACATCATTTCCCCAAAAATCAAACCAAGCAGGAATACCTTTCGCTTGGAACGCTTGTTGTAGGCGGGTTGTGTCAGCAATATGTTGTTCCTCCCACGCACCTTGTCCAACGGCCACAATATAATGATTTTTACGATAATGATTGAGAAACCACGGATCGTTTTGATTCCATAAATAATCAATGGGAGAATTAAAATAGACTTCCGCATTGCCGTGAAATTCCCCTGTGAAGAAACGCGCATCATACACGCCACTTAAGGCGATGGCGGTGTCAAAGAGATCAGGGTGGCGTAAGGCGAAGTTAATGGTGTGGAATGCGCCCATACTACAACCTGTGGCGATCATTGCACCTTGCCATTGAGATTCGTGGCGAATTAATGGTACTAACTCATTGATAATATAGCGATCATAAGCATTATGTGCCTGCGCCATATCCTGCCCAGATTTATAATCGGCAAGCCAAGATTCCTTATCAAAAGAATCGGGCGTGTAAAATTTAATTAAGCCTCGTTCAATAAAAGAACGGCACGCCTCAATCATTCCAAAGTTGCCATATTCATTTTCATTTCCCCCCGATGAAGGAAAAACAATCACGGGCTTGCCACTGTGTCCATAAACATTAAACGGCATTTCCCTGCCTAGCTCTCCGCTCCAATGATGACGGCGTTCAAAAAACATTTTTCCTCCTATTGTTTTTGATGGGCAAATTGAATAATTTCACGCATTTGTTCAAGGCTTGGCGTACGCGCTAAAATCCCTTCTTCGCCCATAATTTTGGCAAACACACCGGGGATTTGTTGTACGCTAATGATATTGTGAGGAAATCTTTCGTACACTTCAGCAATGGAATGCACATAATGCTGATTTGCCTTGCGAGAGATATAGACGACATTCCAAGGATGGGTAATTTGTGCATTAAATTGATTGTCTTTCACAATATGCGCATATTCATTAAACACATCAAAATCGTTGGCATAATTCCACATATCAATAGTTAAGCCACCGGGTGGACGACAGTTTACTTCTAGTGGCAATAATTCGTTGGTTTTTTTCACTCGGAAAAACTCGAAATGAAAGAACCGCTCTTTGACATTAAAGGCTTTTACACATTGCTTACCAAGTTCGACTAATTTGGGCGAAATTTCACGCGGAACGTAATAGAACATATCACCGTCTTTTTCTACGGTATCCAGTACTGCTTCGGAATATTCAAGGCTAGAATAAAACACAATATTGCCGTCACGATCCGTTAAGCCATCAAAGGTAACAATATCGCCATCAATAAACTCTTCCATAATGTATTCCACGTTGGGATTTTTATGTTGGAAGAAGTTTTCCAATTCTTGCGTATTTTTGATTTTGTAAGTATCGCTCGCGCCCACGCCAGAATTGGGTTTGATAATTACAGGATAATGCAATTCGTCCGCTAATTTTCTGGCATCTTCATCATTTTCAAACACTCGCCCTTTCGCTACTTTTAAGCCTGCTTGACGGAAAATTTCTTTCATTTGAGATTTGGTTTTAATGGATTTCATATCTTCATTTTTATAACCAAACACATTGAAATCGGTGCGAAGTTTAGCATCTAGCTCAAGCCAATATTCATTGTGCGATTCAATGCGATCAATACGGCTATATTTATGCGCAAAATAGCCTACCGCACGATAAACTTGATCGTAATCTTCCATATTATCCACACGATAATACTCAGTGAGTGAACGGCGTAAATTTTCACTCAATTGATCATAGGGCGTATCCGCAATACCTAAGGTATTGAAACCATTTTCACGCAAACGCACGGCAAAGGTTTCAAAATTAGTTGGAAAATGGGGTGAAATCATCACAAAGTTTAGTGGTCTTGACATAGATTATCTCTCAATCTGAAAATAGCGAAAACGATTGCATTATACAAAAAATCATCAAGTGATAAAAGCAACCTATATCAATTGAAATTTAGGTTTTATTTTTAAATTTCATTTTTGACTAAGCGTTTAAGTCCATAATTTAACCCTTTGCTACATAGACAATATTTGCCATTTATCCCATAAATTTCTGCTCAAAAAATGAGAATATCCGTTATAATCATCCGCTTAACATAAAAGAAAAGAGATAACAACGATGATACGCTTTGAAAATGTCAGCAAGGCTTATTTAGGCGGCAAGCCTGCTTTGCAGGGATTAAACTTTCATCTTCCCGTAGGGAGTATGACCTATGTTCTCGGGCATTCTGGCGCGGGAAAAAGTACCTTATTGAAACTCATTATGGGAATGGAGCGCGCGAATGGCGGGCAAATTTGGTTTAATGGACACGATATTACACGTTTGTCTAAACACGAATTGCCATTTTTACGTCGCCAAATTGGTATGGTGCATCAAGACTATCGTCTGCTTGCTGATCGTTGTATTGTTGATAATGTGGCATTACCATTAATTATTTCAGGTATTCATCCAAAAGAAGCACAAAGTCGAGCCTTAGCCGCGTTAGATCGTGTTGGTTTACGTGATCGTGCCAATCACTTGCCTATCCATTTATCTGGTGGAGAACAACAGCGCGTGGATATTGCTCGTGCCATTGTACATAAGCCTCAATTATTACTTGCCGATGAGCCAACAGGCAATTTAGATAACGCGCTTTCTCTCGATATTTTTAATTTATTTGAAGAGTTTAACCGCCTTGGTATGACGGTGTTAATTGCCACTCACGATATTAATATTGTTCAACAAAAACCAAAACCTTGTTTAATCTTAGAACAAGGTCATTTACGTTAAGGAAAGTGAAATGAGTTCTCGTCTGATTAGTAAATACAGATGTTCAGTTTAATGATGAATGCTATCAATGTTCTAATTAGACTGTCAGGTAAAAATAGGTGTTTAGAAATTAATTTACCTAACAGTCTAATCTTTATTTAGCCGCTTATTCTTGTTGTAAAATAATTTCTTCAGGCAACCCAAAATAACTAGAGAAAATCAAATCTGTAGTTGAACCTGATGCTTTCACCTGTACCTTAGGATTAGCTTGTTTTACTTTCCAAGCACCATTGAGTGTAACTTTAACGAATAATGGTTTAGGACGTTTTCCATTATCAATATTCAGATTTGTTGTTACACCGCTCACCGTTAATGTATTCGCTTCCTGCTTAGTCATTACTATCGCCGGCATATTAACAGATTTAACTAAATCATCAGTAATATTGCCTGATTGATAGAAGGCATAACCATTTACCTGAGTTAGATGATCTTTCACAATATGTGCATTACTTTGGGCGCTAAATTCATAAGGTTTCTTCCCATTTCTGAAGTCATTAGCCAAGTTCTGCATTT
The DNA here is from genome assembly GCF_026226765.1 of Avibacterium sp. 21-599. NCBI lineage: Bacteria > Pseudomonadati > Pseudomonadota > Gammaproteobacteria > Pasteurellales > Pasteurellaceae > Avibacterium > Avibacterium sp. 21-599. The sequence goes on along the minus strand of NZ_JAKKOB010000002.1, from coordinate 54,386 downwards.
TGGCTGGTGTAGCATCTAATACAACAAGATATTCATAATTTGCATTATTACCTTGTTGACTGTGATCTAACCACGCAGAACTAAATACACCTTCCGTTGCTTTACGCTCCATTCCTACATAACGAACATCAGGTTCGCCTTGTATAGATTTTTGCTTTTGTTTAACTGCATAACCTAATGGGGCATTCGTCACTAAATAGCCATTGCCATCACCATCAATTAACCAATCACCAGTTTTGAAACTAATTGGTGTGGCACTGCTTATTGTTTTTCCATTTAACATAGCATTACCACTGCTTTCATTAGATAATTGGAATAAGGTTGTTTCTACATCTTTATTATTGTTACTACTTCGGATATCTGTTCCCACCATAATAAGATGATCACCACCCGCTAACACGGTTTTTTTCGCCGTAAAACGAGAATCAAATCGCTCTAATCCAGATGGTGAAAGTAAATGAGACGCCATCATTCCATATTTTTGTTGTAATGATGAAGTTCCATTATAAGGTGTTTCACCACGTAACATTAATGTATGAGTAATTGGGCTATTTAATTTACTGAGCGGTAAATGGATCGATGTTACGCCTGGCAGACGGTTCCAATCCCACCCTTCCTCAACGAACCCTTGAAGTTTTGGATTTTTATGTGACAGGATTTGTGCTGAACCATTACTTTGATAGCGACCATAACGGTTTTCTTCAAAATAAATCTCTGAGGACCAGACATTACTATTATAAGTTTTTAATGTAACCATTTTATCGTTGAAACGATGAATACCAAAAGCACCACCATTAAATGCCCAGAATCCTTGTGGTAATGGGGCTGGAGATATTTGACGTTTAAAAATTACATTGCTATCTTTTGCCGTCTTTCCTGCAATATTCAGATAGATTCCTGCTAATTCTGTATCTACACCGCCTTTGTTAGCTAAGGCTAACCAACGGTAAGAATCAACGATAGTATTAAGGGATTCTGTTGCAAATGGGTGTCGCCCACTTAATCCAATCCCCGTGTTAGGATTACTATAAATCCAAGCAGAAACAAGCGCTTTTTTCAAATTACGATAAGCGTCATCTTTAATTGCAAATACAGTCCCACTGAATAGATACGCAAGCGCTGCCATATTTGGGAATGCAGGGAATGAATAGCCTGGATAATTACCATAATGGCGCCACGCTGTACCATCAGGGCGCAAACCATCTCTTGTGCCAGGAACATTTTGTGATAATGACCCACTTACATAAGTTGCAAAAGAGGCGACTAAACGTGCACGTTCTTTTTCATTATTTTCTAAGAAAAGTAATGCTAAATGCTGACGAGCAAGGGTATTATAATAGTCTAAGTTAGAGCTATCTGGCGTTAATGCCATATCAAAACTTTCTTTGAACTCACGAGAATACCATAATAAAGCATCATAAATTGGTTTTTGTAAACCTGCATTTGCCAATACATCACGCATTAAGAAAGCAGATAAATACCACCAACGGGAACTATATCCCCAGTGATGCGTAGTGATTAAACCACTTCCTTTTGCAAACCCTTGATCAATTAAATGCTCAGTTAATAAAATATACATATTAGCGAGCGCCTGACGCTTTTTATTGTCCGTAGTTTTACTATAAGCTCGACTAATGTTGTACATTAAAGTTGAATAATCTGCAAGATCAATATATTCATCAAAAAGCTTTTTATCTTCTGGTCGCATATGATCTGCTTGGTAACGATCTTTTTGTTTACCTGTCAATACGTGTCGCCCAGTAATTACACCCTCTGCATTTTTATGAATCTCAAAACTATTAAATTTCTTCTGTAATTCACTGAAGTTAATGTTTTCTTTAAAACGAGGATCGTTTTCATTTAATAGAAAATCTCTAAAACGATTTTCTACCTGATTAAGATCACGCTGTAAAGCTTCTGGCGAACTTTTAGCTAATTTACTATATTTATAAGTTACCTCAGGCTCTGTCATACGTGTTTTGACATGATAATCTGACCATTGATAACGCGCATCATCGACAGATAGCATAATGTGATCGATAAAAAAGCGTCCTTTTTTTACCGCACTTGGAGCTGTAAATCGAATTGAATCAACACGGCTACCAATTCCTCTTGCTAAAGAAAACGCAGGTCCATCTCCCCCTACACCACTGCCATCAGAGGTTCCCCCAGCGGCACCTGCACCTAGCATTTCCCGATATTCCATATCATTATTAAGAGAAACACCTACAGCACGCCATCCTTTAAAATTTAATTTAACTCGTAAGCCTGCATCACCTGAATTATAAGCGGTTACACCTTGTCCTAGATCAACGACTAAATAGTCATCAATTGGCGTTTCATTATAAATAAAGAAAGAAAACAATGGTGTCGCTTTTCTTCCCCAAGCCTGACGAGATTCTTCATCAGTAGGAACATAATAATTACGATGAAAAACAATACTACTGCCTCCCGTCCAATTCCACTCTAGTGCAGTTTTTCCTGTAATAGAACGTAACTGAGTAAGTGAAAGCTGGCTTCCTTTAGTTACTGTAAAATCTTTAAGTACTGCATTATTAGTGAAAGCCTCTATCTTCGGCTGCATAATATTATTAGGATCGTTAGTTTGACTTGCCAAACTGCTGCCTACTCCAATAGAAGCAGACAGGGCAAATGCCAATAACGAAACAGAAAATTTTTTCATTTTACCTGACATTGCCCCACTCCTTAGAACGTATTACTGATACCTAAACCAAATGCCGTTTCTTTATAATTACCAAATTTGTTATATGATAATGAGCTTGAAATATTCAAGTTTTCAGTAATATCTAAACGCGCATTAAGTTTGGTTGAGAATTGAGTTCCTGCAACGCCACCAATAGTAAATTTACCTTGTGTAGGTGTTGTTGTATCATCACTCAAACGATAATTCACATCGTAGTCTGAACCACCAAATTGTCTGTAATATTGAACATCAAAACTCGGTACAAATTTACCAATTTCGAGATCAAAACGTTTCCATAATGAAACACCTCCACCAATATGGCGAGCGCTATATGTTTGAGTGTCTGCAGATAACGCAAATGGAGAACCTGTTTCTTTCCAACCTGAATTGCTGAACCACTGATGTTTCAAGCTAACAAATGGACGTAAATGTAATCCTTTAAGTTCAGTATCAATCCCTGTTGTTAATTGATACCCTACTTGGAAACCTGAATAATCTCCTGTTGCCGTAGTATTCCCAATTTTACGTTCACTATCAACGGAATACGTTCCACCGATTAAGTTTGCTCCAGCGAAATAATCCTCTCCCTTCCATTCAAAATAAGGCATAAAGGTGAGTTGGGTAATTTTTTTCTCAATACTACCTGTATCAGGTGAAATATTATTTCGATTAGCACCAACAGAGAAACCAATTAATGCTTCATCATTGATTTGACGGTCCATACCAATATGCACACCATAGCGATTTAAACTATATCCATAATCACTACTGTTCTTACCGTGAGCAAAAGAGGTGTTCGCCCATAGATTCCAACCATCTTCACGCTCGTAACTTGGTAATTGATGGCGATAAGCCAAAGTCCGTTGCTCAATATGTGAACGCATTTGCTCACTCCAAACTAATGCAGCATTAATTTCCGCTCCACTTAGATCTGGCATCATCTGATTTGCAAGTTGTCTAGCTTCATCATTAGTCCGAGCCGAACGAATTAAGCTGTCAGCTTGACCACCAAGCCCATCTAAACGTTTTTCTAAAATATAACCAACAAATGACTGTTGTGATGTTGGTAATAACGCTTTAAACGCATCTCGGCTTTGAGGGGCTAAAAACTCAACATCGCCAGCTTGATAGCGAACTTTGTACTGTGTTCTATTTGTTGGTTCTGTATTTAATAATTTACCCGCTTTATGATTAGCGACTTGCCAACTTCCCTCTGGGGCATAAATTTCATCAGTTTTTTGTAATAATGACTCACCGTTCTTATTTACTAAATCAATGTTTGCAACATCTGTAGAAACGGAAACTCCATTATCTGCACTAAATAATACATACTCTTTATCAGTGATATCGTCTGTTGTTACACCATCTTGAGTAAATTTCAGTATAAGTTGTCCATTTGCTACATTGATAGAATCAGCTGTCAATAATGCCGACTCTATTGCTTTTTCCGCAACCTGCAAAGTGAGTTCCCCAGCAGTATTACCAGAGGTGAATACTGCATTCCCTAAATTAACGCCAGATGAAGGTACATCAATAATAGCATCGCCTTTATTTGTTACTGCGGTATAATTTTTTCCTTCCATACCCGCTTGTAATGCAGTGGTTAAATGTGGCACCGCACCGCCTGCCGTATTATCTAAGGTTAATTCATAACTTTCATCAGTATAACCAAATCTATAATCTTCTGAAGATAATGTTAATGCGCCATTCTTATGAGTAGAAGAAATATTCTCAGCAAGTTCAGTTGTTTTTGGATCACTTAATGATTGACCATTTTGATCAAGAACTTTAACCGTGGCCAAAGCAACATTAGAATTATCTTTATCTACTAAGTTAAGCAACTGCTTCTTATCGAAGGCTTTAAGCACGGTATTAGAAGAGTTTTCATCATAAATATAATCACTAAGCTGCAATGTTACTGTGCTATTTTCAATGTTTACTTTTCCAACAGATAAGAACGCATCACTAAAATTAGCCGGCTTATCTTTATCGACACCAGATAATTTGAAAGCTAAAGTATCATCTGCTGTTTTTGAATTGAAAGTGAGGTTTTTCCAATCAATTTGTTCACCATTAGCGAGATCAATAATCAAATTACCATTATTATTAATTGATTTAAGATCAGTTTGAGCATTGATTTTATCAAGAGCAGATTTTGTTAATTCCGCACTTTGCCCTGCTGGAGCATTAATATCTAAACGAGATCCACCTTCATAAGCATAAGTAACTTTATATTGATTTCCTTCAACTTTAGAGGTTGTTTTACTTCCGTTTGTTACTAATTGCATATGGTCGTAGCCAAAATCAGAAGAACTTTCCAAAATATCTAAAGTTTGTCCATTAGAATTAACTAATTTTACAACGTTATCGTTAACTGAAACTCCATTTTGTGTATCTAACAATACAAACTCAATTTGACTACCACCACTTAAAGAAAGTGCATCTAATTTATTATCAGAATTAACTAAATCTGTTAATTTGACAATAATTTCATTATTTTTAATATCAGCTTTAGCAACTTTCAATAACGATTTCTCTAATGCAGAACTCTTTGTTTCAAAATTTAATGCGTTTTTTGCCAAAGAAACAAATTCTGCCTCATTCCAATTAGAACCATTATCACCAGTCTGAATTATTAATTTACTATTATCTTGATTCTTAATAAGAGCTACACCCTTTATTATTTCGGAATGTAATATATTATTATACTTATCTTGGTTTGCGGTTAAAGAAGCAGGAAATAAATAAACGATCACCTTTTTACTTCCTGGATTTTCAACTAGGATATTTCCATCTATCTTGCCAGCATAAGAGCGTATAGGTAAATCATATGAACCGTTAGGACCATTTTTTATCTTGATAGCCGCTTCACTTCCTTTAACTAAATTTCCATCAAGAATCAGTATTCCATTTCGATCTGATTCTTTATCATAGCCATGATATTCACTTCCTTGAAAATCAATACCAACCCGACCAACTAAGGAAGCCTCTTTGATCGAGGCTTTATCTGCACCTCCAACAAATAAATTATAACGTAACGTTACATTTTCTTTTAACAATAAAGCACTACCATTTTCTGCTGCAATATCACTTCTAATTAAAATTTGCCCTTGATACTCTTTTTCTTTACTTTTATCATTCCCCTTTGCATTAATCTCAATGGCATTTCCATCTGCCACATTAACGCAAGCCTGATTAGAATAAGCAGCTTTTCCACCTTCCACAACTTGAGTCGTATTTAATGTTGAGGTACAACTCGCTGCAACGCTTACTACTGGCAAACCATATAATCCTGCACTTACTGCTATTGCCAAAGGTAATAATTTTAATTGTTTTTTCATAAATCACTCCTGTTGTGCTTTCCGTTAAAAGGTTACTCGCATACCTAAACGTAAATAATTTTGTTTCGAAGTTTGTTTATCTGTGTTAAGAAACTTCGTATTCTCCCTGTAAAATTCACTTAAGATCATAAAGTTATTATTAATTTGGTAGTTCATTCTAAAGGCATAACGAGTTTGATCGCGTTTTTCCACGGTGTCAGCAAACTCACTTTTCACTTTAATTTTGCCAAAAATAGACTTACGGAAATAAGGCGAAATGGTTAAGCCAAAATTGGTTTTATAAGTCATATATAAGCGTAATTGCGGATTACTTTCGGTTAAGCTAGAATTTTCCCACTGTGCATTATCATCACGACGATTACGAATATCATTGTAAGCAATTTCAAAATTAAGATTTGGTGTAACCAGATAACGTAACCCTTGCTCTATTTCATAACCAAATCGAGTGGCACGTTGGTGAATTTGTTGATCTTTAGAGTTATTAGAACTCAATTTGTTACGTTTGTACTCATATTTAATCACTTCAGGCTTAAAGCGGCCATTTAGCACCCATCTATCGGCAATATTATAGTTATAGGTAAGATCCATATTATAGAAATCAGCAGTATCATTGTTACCATTAATATTGATCGTTTTATCTTGACGAACATTAAATGACGGCTGTACCCAACCTTTGTTAAAACGATAACAATAACCCACGCCAAAATCTAAACGTTGATAATCTCTCTGACCAATAAGCTGGCTAATTTGTGGTTTTGGATTATCATTTTTGTAAAGTGGATTTGTATCATCAACAATTTTGTTATAACCCTTGCTACGATTTTGACGAATACCAAAAGTAAAAGACCAATTAGAATTATCTGGAGAAATCGTTGTATCTAAACGATAACCATGATAATTACGAGCAACCCCCGTATTATAACCATCACTATTGTAATCATCGTTATAACGCACATCTTCCCAAGAAAGAATTGCATTGATACTAGCAGCCTCAGCCTGCCAAGATAAAAGTAATAGTGATGACGCTGTTAAAAGTAGTTTTTTGGTTGTACGCATAGAAATCTCCAAATTGGTTAATAATAAAACAATGTTTTAAATAATATTAGCAAAAAAAAATAAACTTGAAACGATGAGATTCTAACTTTTTGAACTAGATCACAAAATGAGTAGCGATTGGGAATTGAAACAATGAAATATAAAGTGAAAGAAATTGACTAAACATTCTATTTTAAGATGATGAGCTAAATGACTTCTGCACGATGTTATGAAGAATATTTTTTATAAGTTATCTTTATATATGAAGTATTATATTTTTTCTTGAAAGATCATTTTTGATCTAGCAATATTAGTCATATAGTATATATATACTCAAACCAAAACCTTGTTTAATCTTAGAACAAGGTCATTTACGTTAAGGAAAGTGAAATGAGTTCTCGTCCAATTAATGCGTCTTGGTGGGTTCAAACCCATTATGTGCTACGAGCGGTGCTGGCAGATCTAATTAAGAAAAAATATGCCACCCTATTAACCATTCTCGTGATCGCCGCTTCGCTAACTGTGCCAACGGTGAGCTATTTGTTATGGAAAAATATTCATCAAGCCACCACACAATTTTATCCTGAAAGCGAACTGACCGTTTATTTGCATAAAAATCTCACGGAAGCCGATGCTAATTTAGTGGTGGAAAAAATTCGCCAACAATCTGGGGTAGAAAGTCTAAATTATATTTCTCGTCAAGAGAGCCTTAATGAGTTTAAAAACTGGTCTGGTTTTAGTGAAGGTTTGGATATTCTCGATGATAATCCGCTGCCTGCGGTAGTGATTATTAAGCCAAGCAAAGACTATAATGAAAGCCAAAAACGCAATGAATTAAGGGAAAACTTAGCTAAAATAAAAGGCGTGCAAGAAGTGCGTTTAGATAATAATTTAATGGAAAAACTCACCGCACTTTCGTGGCTCATTGCACATATTGCGGTAGTTTGCACGCTTTTGATGGCTATTTCCGTTTTTCTCGTGATAGGCAACAGTATTCGCTCTGATGTGTATAGCAACAAAGCGAATATTGAAGTGATGAAATTGCTTGGTGCCACAGATCAATTTATCCTACGTCCTTTCCTTTACACAGGTATGATCTATGCCGTCCTAGGAGGATTATTGGCTTGCGTGTTCAGTGCCATTGTGATTGGCTATTTTACAAGTGCGGTGAAATATGTGACGGAAATTTTTGCGGTAAATTTTGAGCTACACGGCATAATGATTGGCGAGTTACTATTTTTACTCGCAATGTGCGCGCTCTTGGGCTACATCGCCGCGTGGTTATCGGCAAAAAAATACAGCTAATTTTTCTCGTTCTTTTAATCCCCTTTTGCCTTGTAAAAAGGGGATTTTTCTTTCCTTTTTCAATTTTTTCAACGCTCGCCGAGCTAAATTGAGTATTCTTTATAGAAAGATCAATTATTCGCAACTTTTTTTAGAAAAATGCTTGCTTTTGTTTACGCTATCTTGTACGTTTTTTTGCACGGTTTAACGTAATTAATTTCCTGTGAATTAAAGCCGAAGGGTTATACTTTTAACCGTTTTACTGGGCATAATTCATCCAGATTTTATTTTCAACACAACATTACTTATAAGGAAAATTTTATGCAAAACGTTGGTTTTATCGGTTGGCGTGGAATGGTGGGTTCCGTACTAATGGATCGTATGCAGCAAGAAAATGATTTCGCGAATATCAACCCTATCTTTTTTACCACTTCACAAGCAGGTCAAAAAGCGCCTGTTTTCGCGGGCAAAGAAGCTGGTGTGTTAAAAGATGCGTTTGACATCGCGGAATTACAAAAATTAGACATTATCGTTACCTGCCAAGGGGGCGATTATACCAATGAAGTCTATCCAAAATTAAAAGCAACAGGTTGGAACGGCTATTGGATTGATGCAGCTTCGGCATTACGTATGGACAAAGATGCAATTATCGTACTTGATCCTGTAAACCAGAATGTGATCAGTGAAGGGCTAAAAAATGGTGTAAAAACCTTCGTGGGCGGAAACTGTACAGTGAGCTTAATGTTAATGGCATTAGGCGGATTATTTGAACGTGATTTGGTGGAATGGGTATCCGTTGCCACTTACCAAGCTGCCTCTGGCGCGGGTGCAAAAAATATGCGTGAATTATTAGTGCAAATGGGGGAATTAGAAGCGTCTGTTAAAGCTGAATTAGCAAATCCAGCTTCATCAATCTTAGATATTGAACGCAAAGTAACGGCAAAAATGCGTGATGCGTCCTTCCCAATTGATAATTTTGGTGCGCCACTTGCCGGTAGTTTAATCCCTTGGATCGATAAATTATTACCGGAAACAGGGCAAACGAAAGAAGAATGGAAAGGCTATGCAGAAACCAATAAAATTTTAGGTTTAAGTGACAATCCAATCCCAGTGGACGGCTTATGTGTGCGTATTGGCGCATTACGTTGCCACAGCCAAGCCTTTACCATCAAATTGAAAAAAGATTTGCCATTAGACGAAATTGAGCAAATTCTTGCGTCTCACAATGAATGGGTGAAAGTGATTCCAAACGATAAAGAAACCACTTTACGCGAATTAACCCCTGCAAAAGTAACAGGCACATTAAGCGTACCAGTAGGACGCTTACGCAAATTAGCAATGGGGCCTGAATACCTCGCAGCCTTCACTGTTGGTGACCAATTACTATGGGGGGCTGCAGAGCCTGTTCGCCGTATTTTAAAACAACTCGTGGCGTAATTTCTAAGTTAAAAACTCATTGAAAAACGAATAGATAGAAAGCACCGCACGGCTGAAAATAAAGTGCGGTGCTTTTTTTGTGGACTTTTTTAGGAATAACCCACGTTAGTTATGGATAAAATTTTGCTTTCATTTGTTGCAATACCGCATTAGGATCAAGTTCCAAAGCAAAGCAGTAATCCATAAATTCTATAACATCAAGACGGCGATCCCCTGTCTCAATTTTCCCAATCAAAGAATAGATCACACCTAAACGCTCTGCTAAGGCACGTTGTGATAACCCCAGTGATTTTCGTTGAGAAATAAATAATTGGCGAAGGAATTGTTGTTCCTCTGAGTGAATTGAGGTTCGTAATTTTTTCATTGCACCTATTTTAGGTTCGGTATAGAATGAACCTGTTTTAGGTGCTAATTAGGAGAATACGATGTCACTTATCAGTAAAACCTTTGGAGGGTTAAATAAAGCATATTATTTTCGCCATCTTTTCTTTGGAGTAGTGATATTTATATTGCTTGAACTACTAATCTTTAATGCAGGAAAGGGGATTATTGATCATAAATTCATTCTTTCAACATTAATGTTCTTGATTTTCACGCTATTGTATCCTTATTCTCGTTTTGTTTATGAAAGTATAGTCGGTTATATTTTCGGAGAGAATGTATTTATTGTGAATGCCATTTTGTTATTAATAACAAAAATGGTAACAATGTTAATATGTTTTATGTTTAGTTGGATAATTGCGCCAATTGGCTTAGTTTTTCTTTATTTTTATCATACAAAACAAGAAAAACAGACTGAACAAGAATAATATAGCCGCTTAATTTTAAGCTAATAAGGCGTATCTTATTTTAAGATACGCCTTATTCTATTTTTAGATATATGATTTGCTGTTTTCTATGATTCTTTCAGTTTAAAAGAAGGCGAGGTAATGCAATGGGAATGCTCAGTGTGAATATAATTTGGCATTATTTTAAAATGGGATAATCTTATTTGACAGGACAATAAAATGAGTGTTAAAAATAGCCACATCATTTGTGGCTATTTTTTTATGCGTATTTTTATTTTTCTTTAGGTAATCTTTTTATGGAGAAAAGTAATCCTCCCCAAATGATGACTAAAGCGATGACCATCATAATAATTGCACTATTACTCATTTGATTGTTCTCCTTTGCCGTGTTCTTTAAGATTGAATAATTCTTCATCTTTCCATTTTAATCGTGAAAGAAGGAATGAAATGACAACAAGGGCAACTGCCATTCCCCAACCGAAGGTATTCACAAACCAAGATGGGTAGCCTTCGTAACCGTTTGTAAAGACTTTTGCACCTTCACTTAATAGCATAAATGCTAAGATACCTGTGGTTAAAACAATACATAAACGCCAGAAAAAACCAACCTGAAAGGAAGAGGTGGCATTTAAGTGTTTTTGTAAAAGCCCTAATTTTTCATTTGTTACAATGGCGACTAATGAAACAAATGCAACAGCAACAATACCAAAGTAATTGACAAATTTATCTAGCACATCAAGCATTGGTAAACCTGTTGTTGTGCCGAATAAGATCACTGAAATCACCATCATTGGCAGACCAACAATAAAAGTTGCTTTTGCTCTGCGCATACGCAATTTATCTTGGATAGCAGAAATAATCACTTCAATAACAGAAATGAAAGAGGTTAATGCAGCAAAGGTGAGGGAGGCAAAGAATAATACCCCTAATACTTCACCAAATGGAGCTTTATTGATAATCGTTGGGAAGGCAAAAAAGGCTAAACCAATTCCCCCTTTCGCCACTTCACTCACTTCTTGTCCTGATGCGGTTGCCATAAAGCCTAGCGCTGCAAATACCCCAATTCCAGCTAATAGTTCAAAACTACTGTTTGCAAAACCAACAACTAGCCCATTTCCAGTTAGATCCGATTCTTTTTTCAAATAAGAGGCATAGGTAATCATAATGCCGAAACAGATTGATAGAGAGAAGAAGATTTGCCCATAGGCCGCAATCCACACACTTGGGTCAGAAAGTTTTGACCAATTTGGCGTAAAGAGGGCATCTAATCCTTTTGCTGCACCGGGTAAAAATAGCGAGGAAACAACAAGAATAATAAACATCACTACTAATAAAGGCATTAAAATTGATGAGGTTTTTGCGATCCCTTTTTGCACCCCAAGCGCTAAGACACCAAGGGCAACAAGCCAAACGGCAATTAATGGACCGACGACTATCCCCACAAATTCAAAGCTGATCCCTTGGGATATATCACCCATTTTTAGAAAGTCGTGCAAGAAAAAGTCAATAGGTTGATCGCCCCAAGCCGCGTTCAAGGAAAAATAGGTATAGCTCGCTGCCCAACCTAATACTACGGCATAGTAAATCCCGATGATTACATTCACCATAACTTGCCACCAACCAAAGGTTTCAAAATGGCGGTTAAAACGACGATAGGATAACGGCGCACCACCACGATGGCGATGTCCAATAGCATAATCAAGGAATAAGAGTGGAATACCCGCAGTTAAAAGGGCAACAAGATAAGGAATAATGAATGCACCACCACCGTTTTCGTATGTAGTATAAGGAAAACGCCAAATGTTTCCTAACCCTACAGCAGAACCGATAGCAGCAAGAATAAATGCGCGGCTTCCTGAAAAGGTTTCGCGTTTTGCTGACTGTGTCATAGTACCACCTGATTAAACGTTAAAGAAATGTAAAGGCTAGGAATATAGCGGAATATCAATTTTAGTCAATAGCAAAAAATACGCAAAATTGGATATTTATATCGTTGTTTTTGAATTAGAGTAGTTTTTTATTTTGTAAATTGGTTTGTTTTTAGTTTTATATGCTTATTTTAGTGGGTTGATAAATAATCGTGCTAAAAATGCCAACATATTGCCGAATAAAAAACTAGTAGAAAAATTCAAAAAATTTTATAAAAAATGACCGCACTTTTCTTTATCTTTCCGCCATAAAAACAAACCTCGCCTATTTAGCGAGGTATTTTATTCGGTTTAATCGGATTAAAGGCATTTTATCAAGGGCGTTATGTCGGGCATTACCCCTCGCCATAAATGAAAGGCGTGGGCAGCTTGACCAACAAGCATTCCAAAGCCATCGCTATAATGCTGTACACCTTGCTGTTTGGCAAGGGCAATAAAGGGCGTGTCTTCGCCTTTGCTGTATTGCATATCGTACACCGCACCTGCTTGTTGCAAAATGGTTGGATCAATGGCTACGGTTTGACCTTGTAAGCCTAAGGAAGTGGCATTGATAATAAGATCAAATTTTTGCACGGGAATATCAGTAAGGGTACAACCTTGAATATTGCCGTAGGCGTTGAATTTTTCCGCTAATTCCGTTGCTTTAGCTAAGGTGCGGTTAGCCAGCAAAATCTTTTGTTCCGCTTGTAATAGAGGAAACAGCACGCCTTTGGTTGCGCCACCTGCGCCTAAAATGAGTACTGATTGTTGCGGTTTGAGCCAGCCTAAGCGTTGTAAATCGCTCACCAAGCCTGCACCGTCTGTGTTGTCAGCATAAAGTGTACCGTCGGGCAATTTTTTCAGCGTATTACAGGCAGCGGCGAGCAAACAACGCTCACTATGTTGATCCGCCAATTGAAATGCGCGCTCTTTGAATGGGGCGGTGATATTGCAACCTTTTGCTCCTTCAGCAAAAAAGCCGAGGAGTTGTTGTTCAAAATGTTGTTCATCACCGAGCATTGCCACATAGTCTAATGTTTGCTGAGTTTGTTGGGCAAAAATTTGGTGAATTTGTGGTGATTTGCTTTGAGCAATGGGATTTCCCCAAACAGCATATTTATCCATAAAAATCCTTATTAACCTTGACGAAAAAGTTGTTGTGTAAACAGATCGCGTATTTCTGAAGGGTTTGTTGCGTTTCCCACCACCATTTCTAACACAGGAAAGTGTTCGCCAAATTGGGCTTTCACGGCTTGATAGGTGCGACAAGGCGGTAAGCCGGTTAAATTGGCACTGGTGGAGGTGAGTGCAAAGCCCGCTTGTTCGCAGAGCTGTTTTACCGCAGGGTGATCGCTAATACGAACGGCAATGGTAGAAAATTGTCCCGTGAGAAATTTCGGTGTTGTTGGCTTTGCCGGTACCACCCACGTGGTCGGGTGATCATAATGGGCATTCAAGCGTTGCCAGTGCGTTTCATTAAGCTTATGTTCATCAATAAAAGGCAACAGAAAATCTAACTGCGGTGCGATTAAAATCAACCCTTTTTCCACAGGGCGCTGTTTTAAAAGCAATAATTTTTGCACCGCACTTTCACTGAGAGGATTACAGCCCAAGCCAAACACCGCTTCAGTGGGGTAAGCGATGATTTCATTTTGTTTTAATAGCTCAACGAGTTGAGCGATATTCTGTTCGTTATTCATTGTCTGTTTCAAATTGATGACGACACGCTTTGTTGGCACATAACCAAATGCGACGCAAAGTGCGGTCGGTTTTTTCTTCTTTTTTTAGCGTACTTATCGGATAACCACATTGAGGACAAGGCACTGCATAGGGTTGGCTGGCAAGGGTAAATTTACATTTTGGAAACTGATTACAGCCATAAAACACCTTGCCTTGGCGTCCGCGTCGTGGCACAAGGTTACCTTTTCCACAAGCAGGACAAGGCAGATGCTCTTGTTCGGGTTCAAGCTCTTCGTGAACGATATAATCACATTGTGGATAATCACTACACCCGATGAACATACCAAATTGCCCTTGTTTTAATTGTAAAAAATGACCGCACTTTGGACAATGTTGGGCTAATTCTTTCAAGACTTTTATTTCGTGAGTGGGGTGTAAAGGCTTGATAAAATCGCATTGTGGGTAGGCACTGCAACCTAAAAATAACCCTTTTTTGCCTTTTTTAATTTGTAATAGCGAACCACATTGTGGGCAATGTTCGTCGTGTTTGCTGGCTTGAAATAGGCTTTTACTCATCACATTTCTCACTTGATGCGAATAAACTTATCCCAACTTGGCGAAGCAATTGGGCGGTTTCAAACACGGGCAACCCCATCACACCGCTAAAACTGCCATCAATACGCGAAATAAATAGTCCACCTAGCCCTTGAATCCCATAAGCCCCCGCTTTATCCATTGGCTCACCAGTGGCGATATAAGCCAAAATATCTTGCTTAGTCAATGGGCTAAAGGTAACTTGGCTCGTTTGTACAAGGCTATGGATTTGATTAGGCAAACTGACACACACAGCAGTTAGCACTTGGTGCGTTTTACCTGAAAGCAAGCTCAGCATTTGTACCGCTTGGGCTTCATCTTGTGGCTTGCCTAAAATTTCCCCATCGCAAACCACGCTAGTATCTGCGGATAAAATAGGTAAGTGCGGTACAAAATTGGCACGTTTTTCAAGTTGTTGGCGTGCGGCGTGATTTTTCTCTTGCGCCATTCTGCGTACATAATCCGCAGGCAGTTCATCGGCACTTGGGGTTTCATCAATATCCGCATTAAAGATTTCCACTTCCAGCCCCAACTGTTGTAACAGTTGTAAACGGCGAGGGCTTTGCGAGGCAAGATAAAGTTGAGGTTGTTTTGACATTTTTTCCGCTGATTAAACAAAAATTGCATTATACTTTATTATAGTTCTGCAAAGATTTCATCTGAAAAATCTACCGCACTTTGTTTCATTGTTGATCTTAATTTGAACGAAGAAAAAAGCGCGGGGAAAATTTTGTTAATTTTTAGGAAAAATAATGATCGAATTTACACAATCTCAATGGCTTGGTATAACCCTCCTATTGCTTATTTTATCCTTGGTGCTGTTTTTTATTAGCACTAAATATCAACGAGATAAGCAACAACTTGCCCAAGAACTGAATAAAAACGTCAATGATTTTAACCTGTTATTGGAAAAGTATGAAACCTTGTCGCAACTGCGTTACCAGCTTGAACAAGACAGTGTGAAAGCGCAAACACGCGCGGAAGGCTTGCAAACACGGCTGAATGAACGTGATGAAAAAATCCAATATTTACAACAAGAATTGGACGAAGAACAAGCTCGCCACGGAAATATTGCAGAGAAAATCACAAGCCTTAAAGAACAATTTGGTATCGCCACTGCACAAGTGCATAGCTTACAACATCAGTTAAATCAAAGTCGTGCAGAATTAAAAAGCAAGCAGCAGGAGTATGCCGATTTAAACGAAAAATCCACCGCACTTTTACAACAATTTACCGAACTCAAAACCACGTTAGCGGAAAAAGAAAAACATTTTACTCAACAACAGGAAGATTTTGTTCAAACAAAACAGCAACTCAGTGTTGAGTTTCAAAATTTGGCGAATCGTATTTTGGAAGAAAAGAGCCAAAAGTTCGATCAAACCAATCAAGCTAGCCTTGATGCGTTGTTAAAGCCATTCCGTGAGCAAATTGAAGGTTTCCAAAAACGCGTAAATGAAATTCACTCGGAATCCTTAAAGGGCAATGCCACTCTTGAAAGTGAAATTAAAAAAGTATTAGACGTGGGACTTACGATGTCGCAAGAGGCGAATAATCTCACTTCCGCCTTAAAAGGGGAAAAGAAAACGCTAGGCAATTGGGGGGAAATTCAGCTTGAACGCGCCTTGCAATTAGCGGGCTTGGTAGAAAATGATCACTATAAAGCACAAGATCATTTCCGCAATGCAGAAGGCAAATCGAATTATCCTGATTTTGTGGTGTATTTACCCGATAACAAACATTTGATTATTGATAGCAAAATGTCCCTTGTTGCCTATGAAAATGCGGTGAGTGCGGACAATGAGCAAAGCCAACAGCAATTTTTGCGTGAACACCACAAGGCGATCAAAAATCATATTGATGAGCTATCACGCAAGGATTACAGCAATTTAATTGGCGTGCATAGCCCTAATTTTGTGCTGATGTTTATTGCGGTTGAGCCAGCTTACATTGAGGCAATGAAACAGGATAGCAATTTGTTTAATTATGCTTATGAAAAAAACGTCATTTTAGTTTCTCACACCACCTTAATGCCGATTTTACGCACCGTCGCAAATTTATGGCGGATTGAACGAGGTAATGCGGAAGCACGAGAAATCAGTGGTAAGGCGGGGGATATTTATAATCAAATGTGCTTGGTGGCGGAACGTCTTGCTAAATTGGGAAATAGCTTGGCAACGGTAAGCGGGCATTATAATCACGCCATTACCGCCTTTGCTGGGCAACAAGGTTTAGCGGGAAAAATTGAGCGATTTAAAGATTTCTCTGCCAAAGCTAACAAAGTGATGCCACAGGTTGAGCTATTACACAATGATCTCGATTTAGCGAAACTCAGCGCAATTTCAGCGGATCAGATTAAACCCGAAAATCATTGATATTTTGGTAAAAAACAGGTAATTTCATCGCCCACATAAAATGATGAAGGAACGAAGAGTAAACACAGATGGAACATCAATCTATGACATCAAAAGAATCGGTAAAATATAGAACCCCCGTCATATTTAGCCAAATTATTTTTGCTAGCCGCTGGTTACAATTACCCATTTATCTTGGCTTAATTGTCGTACAAGGGATTTATGCCTATAAATTTATGAAATCGCTATGGGAACTTATCTCAAATCTGCAAGAGCTAGATTCCAACGCCATTATGCTTTCCGTGTTAAATTTAATTGATGTGGTAATGATTGCGAATTTGTTGGTTATGGTGATCGTGGGCGGTTATGAAATTTTCGTTTCTAAGCTACACACAGATGGGCATCCTGATGAGCCTGAATGGCTAAGCCACGTTAATGCTTCCGTGTTGAAAGTAAAACTTTCTATGTCAATTATCAGTATTTCCTCTATTCATATGCTACAAACTTTCGTCAATGCAGCAAATATGCCAGAAGAAACGATGAAGTGGCAATTATTGCTCCATTTAGGCTTTTTGGTTTCTGCCATCGCAATGGCTTATACCGATAAAATTCTGTATAGCACCAGCCATAAAAATCATTAATTTTTCTTTTTTGCCGAGGCTTGCAACCTGCTAAGGCGATGAGCAAAAATAGGTACGGCGTTTAAGTTTAAGCATTTAAATCAGGGGCGTGGAAGAACGCCCCTTTCTTTTTCTTGTGGCGATGCTGCGCTAGCGAAATGTGTATTAGACCATTTTCTTTAATTGATACAAATAGGCTAAGGCTTGTTTTGGTGTCATTTCATCAGGATCGAGATTTTCTAACATTTTTAGCACCGCACTTTGATTTTCCTCTTCGTCTATCAAATGCAATTCGCCTTGTAATTGCTGATTTATCGGATTGGTTAAGTGCGGTGTATTTTCTGATAATTTTTCTAATTGGGTTAATTTTTGCTTCGCTAATTTTATTACTGCTTTGGGAACACCTGCCAGTGCAGCCACTGCTAAGCCGTAACTTTTACTTGCTGCGCCTTCTTGCACTGCGTGCATAAAGGCGATGGTGTCGTTATGTTCCACCGCATCTAAATGCACATTGGCGATCCCTTTTAACTGCTCAGGCAAGACGGTAAGCTCAAAATAATGGGTGGCAAATAAGGTGAGTGAACGGACTTTTTGTGCCAGCCATTCCGCACAAGCCCACGCAAGAGAAAGTCCATCATAGGTGGATGTGCCGCGTCCAATTTCATCAATCAGTACTAAGCTGTTTGCGGTGGCTTGGTGCAAAATATTTGCCATTTCTGTCATTTCAACCATAAAGGTTGAACGCCCTGATGCAAGATCATCTGAAGCACCAATACGCGTGAAAATGCGGTCAAGCGGTCCAATCACTGCACTTTCTGCTGGCACGAAAGAGCCTATATAAGCCATTAATGCAATCAATGCGGTTTGACGCATATAGGTACTTTTTCCCCCCATATTCGGCCCTGTTATGATCAATAAATGGCGATTAGCACTCAGATTTACTGGGTTTGCAATAAAAGGGCTTTTTGATACCTGCTCCACCACTGGGTGGCGACCATTTTCGATATTCACGCCGATTTCATCACTAAAAGTGGGGGCAACATAGTTTAGGGTTTCCGCTCTCTCAGCCAAGTTGGTGAGCACATCTAGCTCTGCTAAGGCAAGGCTCGCCAACTGCAATGCACCTAAGTGCGGTAATAATTCATCAAAAATTTGCTCATAAAGTTGCTTTTCCAGAGCAAGGGAAGCCCCTTTTGCTTTCAGGACTTTATCTTCATAGGTTTTTAATTCAGGAATAATGTAACGTTCCGCATTTTTTAAAGTTTGACGGCGTACATAATGAATGGGGGCTTTGTGTGCTTGCCCTTGCGGAATTTGAATATAGTAGCCGTGTACGGCATTAAAGCCAATTTTCAGGCTATCAATCCCGGTAGTTTCTCGTTCTCGTTGTTCCAGTTCTTCCAAATAACGGGTTGCACCGTCAGAAAGGGCGCGCCATTCATCAAGCTCCGCATTAAATCCTTCCGCAATGACGCCACCATCGCGAATTAATAAAGGCGGATTTTCAATAATCGCGCGTTCTAATAAATCTAATTGTGGTGAAAAGTCGGCAATCTGTTGAGAAAATGCAGTAAATTGCGGACAGTTTTGTTGATTAAGATAATGTTGAATGGCGGGAATTTGTGCCAATGCCGTACGTAAACGAGTGAGATCTCTTGGTCGTGCTGAACGCAATGCCACGCGTGCTAAAATACGTTCCATATCCCCGACTTGTTGTAAGTGCGGTTGAAATTCTGCGATTAAATCTTGCTGTAAAATTTGGCTAATGGTTTGTTGGCGTAAGGTTAATTTTTCACGATCCCGAATGGGTTGGTGAATCCAACGCTTCAACAAACGACTGCCCATTGGTGTTACGCATTTATCTAATACAGAAGCTAATGTATGTTCTGTGCCACCAGCAAGATTTTGCGTAAGCTCTAGGTTTCGTCTTGTTGCGGCATCTAACTGAATATTATCGGTATTTTGCAGTAAACTCAGACTTTGAATATGAGGTAACGCGGTTCGTTGGGTCTCTTTTGCATATTGTAATAAACAGCCCGCTGCACAAAGTCCAAGCACCGCTTTTTCTACGCCAAACGCGCGCAAATCTTGCGTACCAAATTGACGATTGAGTTGTTCAATTGCGGTTTTTAATTCAAATTCCCAAACAGGGCGACGGCGTAAGCCTTTCATATTTTCAATTAAGTGAAACGCCTCAAAATCTTCACAATATAAGAGTTCAACAGGTTGAATACGTTGTAATTCTGCTTGTAAGCTCTCTTTACTCGCTGGCTCACTTAACTGAAAACGTCCTGAGGTCATATCTAATGTTGCCAAACCAAACTTGTCTTTTTCCTGATAAACAGCGGCAATCAGATTATCCTGACGTTCAGGTAATAATGCTTCATCACTGATTGTTCCGGGGGTAACAATGCGTACAATTTGACGTTCTACCGGGCCTTTTGCTGTGATAGGATCGCCAACTTGCTCACAAATCGCCACACTTTCGCCCAGTTGAACTAATTTTGCTAAATAACCTTCCACCGCGTGATAGGGTACGCCTGCCATTGGAATCGGTTGCCCTGCTGACTGCCCACGTTTAGTTAAGGAAATGTCCAACAATGCCGCCGCTTTTTTAGCATCATCATAAAATAATTCATAAAAATCCCCCATTCGGTAAAACAACAAAATCTCTGGGTTTTCCGCTTTTAAGCGTAAATATTGCTGCATCATTGGGGTGTGTTGTTCAAAATTAGTCATCAGGTTTACTCAATCTGTTATTTTCAATTTGGGCAAATTATAACGGAATTTTTCTTATTTGATACTGTACGAATTATTTTACTGCTAGCAATTAATTCGCTTTATTTTTTTATACCTTTAACCTCATTAGGCTGCTGCATAAAAAGTCTTATTTGGAATACACCTCACAAAATAGAAAAAAGATCAAAATTTTACTTGATACTGTATATCAATACAGCTATATTATGCAGCAATTCTGATGATGAATTTATAAGGATAAGCAAAATGGCTAAAGAAGAGAAAGCGAAAAAAAGCGAGAAACCACAAATTACCACTCAAGAAGAAAAACAAAAAGCGCTTGCGGCCGCACTTGGTCAAATTGAAAAGCAATTTGGTAAAGGGTCTATTATGAAATTGGGTGAAACCCAAGAATTAGATATTGAATCTATTTCTACTGGCTCACTTAGTTTAGACATTGCCTTAGGTATTGGTGGTTTGCCAATGGGGCGTATCGTAGAAATTTATGGGCCAGAATCTTCAGGAAAAACCACATTAACCCTTTCCGTTATTGCACAAGCACAAAAATTGGGTAAGACCTGTGCTTTCATTGATGCAGAACACGCGTTAGATCCTATCTATGCGGCAAAACTTGGGGTTGATGTAAAAGAATTGCTCGTTTCTCAACCAGATAATGGTGAAGAAGCATTAGAAATTTGTGATGCCTTGGTTCGTTCTGGTGCGATTGAAGTGGTGATTGTGGACTCTGTCGCTGCACTTACACCAAAAGCAGAAATTGAAGGAGATATGGGCGATGCACACGTTGGTTTACAAGCGCGCTTAATGTCGCAAGCTTTGCGTAAACTAACGGGGCAAATCAAAAACTCAAACTGTTTGGTGATTTTTATCAACCAAATTCGTATGAAAATTGGTGTAATGTTTGGTAACCCAGAAACCACTACGGGTGGTAACGCATTAAAATTCTATTCTTCTGTGCGTCTAGATATTCGTCGAGTAGGTGCAGTAAAAGATGGTGATGAAATCATCGGTAATGAAACGCGTGTCAAAGTGGTGAAAAATAAAGTCGCGCCACCATTCCGTCAAGTGGATTTCCAAATCCTTTATGGTGAAGGAATTTCACGCAACGGTGAATTAATTGAATTAGGTGTAAAACACAAATTAGTTGATAAAGCGGGCGCTTGGTTCTCTTATAACGGTGAAAAAATTGGTCAAGGCAAAGCGAATGCGATGAAATGGTTAGCAGAACACCCTGAACAAGCTCAAGAGTTAGAAAATAAATTACGTGAAGAGCTTTTAGCTAATCCAGATAAATCACTCATTGCAGATATTGAAGCCGATCAAAATGCAGAGATGGCAGAAATAGATTCTGAATTTTAAACCTTTCGATTAAGTAATATTAAAAAAGTGCGGTAATTTTTGACCGCACTTTTTCTAAATATAATTGACCTATAAAAGCGAGGAAAAATGACTTCATTGGCGTTAAATTATGTGGTGAACTTACTTGCTCGTCGTGAATATAGCGAATATGAATTACGTTGTAAAATGCAAGAAAAAGCCTTCAGTGAAGAGGAAATTGAACAGGCTTTGGCTTTTTGTCAGGAAAAAAATTGGCAAAGTGATCGCCGTTTTACAGAAAATTATTTACATTACCGATCACAAAAAGGCTATGGATTAAACCGCATTAAGCAAGAGCTTACTCAATTAAAAGGGATTTCATCAGAAACGTTAAATGATGTCCTTGCTGAAACGGAGATTAATTGGCCTGAGATTGCACAGACTGTTTTACGCAAAAAATTCCCTCAGTACGCCCAACAACAAGATTTTAAAACGAAACAAAAAATCTGGCGTTATATGCTTTCACACGGTTTTCAACGTGAAGAATTTGCTGATTTAGTCGGTGCGGGGGAAGATGATTTTTACTGAAAGAAATAAGATTGACTCAGCGCCTTTTCTTTTCTACAAAATATTTGCACAAATAGCCCTTTCTTCTTTGAGTGAACCTCACTCAATGATAAACTAACGCCAATTTTTTCTTAAATAATGAATATAGGAAACAACAATGCGAGCGAGTCGATATTTATTTGCTACTTTAAAAGAAACCCCAAATGATGCACAGGTGGTAAGCCATCAATTAATGCTACGTGCTGGAATGGTACGCCCTTTAGCCTCAGGGCTTTATAACTGGCTACCAACAGGGTTGCGCGTACTCAAAAAAGTGGAAAATATTGTACGTGAAGAAATGAATAAAAGTGGTGCAATTGAAGTAGAAATGCCCGTTGTTCAACCCGCTGAATTATGGCAAGAATCCCAACGTTGGGAACAATATGGCCCAGAATTATTACGCTTTCAGGATCGTGGGCAACGTGATTTCGTCCTCGGCCCAACCCACGAAGAAGTGATTACGGATTTAGTTCGCCGTGAAGTGAGTTCTTATAAACAACTTCCGCTTAATTTATACCAAATTCAAACCAAATTCCGTGATGAAGTGCGTCCACGTTTTGGGGTAATGCGCGGCCGCGAATTTTTAATGAAAGATGCCTATTCTTTCCACACAACAAAAGAAAGTCTGCAAGAAACCTATGAGGTGATGTACCAAACTTACAGCAACATTTTTACCCGTTTAGGTTTAGATTTTCGTGCTGTTCAGGCGGATACGGGTTCTATCGGTGGGAGTGCCTCGCACGAATTCCAAGTGCTAGCACAAAGTGGCGAAGATGATATCGTGTTTTCCACAGAATCTGATTTTGCAGCGAATATTGAACTCGCAGAAGCAGTCGCTCAAGGTGAACGAGCCGTTCCAACATTAGCAATGGAATTAATTGACACGCCTAATGCCAAAACAATCAATGAGCTTGTTGAGCAATTTAATGTGCCAATAGAAAAAACAGTGAAAACGCTCATTGTCAAAGGTGCAAATGACGCTCAACCATTGATTGCGTTAATCATCCGTGGCGATCACAACTTGAACGAAATCAAAGCACAAAAATTAGCACAAGTGGCTGATCCTCTCGAATTTGCTGATGAAGCTGACATTAAAGCGAAAATTGGTGCAAGTGTTGGTTCTCTTGGGCCTGTAAATTTACCGATCCCAGCCATTATTGATCGTAGTGTGGCATTAATGAGTGATTTCTCAGCTGGCGCAAATATTGATGGTAAACATTATTTTAATATCAACTGGGAACGTGATGTGCCAATGCCAGAAATTGCAGATTTGCGCAATGTAGTAGAAGGTGATCCTAGCCCAGATGGTAAAGGGTCATTATTAATCAAACGTGGTATTGAAGTAGGGCATATTTTCCAACTGGGTACAAAATATTCTGAAGCAATGAAAGCCACTGTACAAGGCGAAGATGGTCGCCCACAAACGATGATTATGGGCTGTTACGGCATTGGCGTGAGCCGTGTGGTTGCCGCAGCGATTGAACAAAGCCACGATGAGCGTGGCATTATTTGGCCAACAGATGCCATTGCACCGTTTACCGTTGCTATCGTCCCAATGAATATGCACAAATCAGAAAGCGTGCAAGAATTTGCAGAAAATTTGTACCGCACTTTACTTGCTGAAGGAATTGAAGTGATTTTTGATGATCGTAAAGAACGCCCGGGTGTAATGTTTGCAGATATGGAACTCATTGGTGTACCGCATATGTTAGTAATTGGTGAGAAAAACCTGCAAAATGGTGAAATAGAATACAAAAATCGCCGAACAGGTGAAAAACAGATGATCAACAAAGATCAATTAGTCGAATTTGTGAAACAACAAATCAAATACTAAATAACGGGATTGGGCGGCAAAAGTCGCCCAATTTTTTATAGGGGCAACATTAAAATTTGCATAATATTCCGACCGCACTTTTTCCTTGCGCGATTTTGCCCTAAAACATAGAATAGCCCTCGTAAAAATGAGATTAGCTCATTTTGTAAACGATATTGAGTAGTAGATTTTTAATGACAGAACAACAAACCAGCTTTGCGGATCAAAAACGCAAAACCGTTGAAACCGCTGAATTTACCGCAGATGGACGCTACAAACGTAAAGTGCGTAGTTTTGTATTGCGTACAGGACGATTAAGTGATTTTCAACGTAATATGATGAATGCGAATTGGCCAACTTATGGTTTAGCACATCAAACAGAACCTTTTGATTTTAAAAATATTTATGGCAATGATAAGCCAGTTATTTTAGAAATTGGCTTTGGGATGGGAAAATCCCTTGTTGAAATGGCGGAACAACATCCAGATAAAAATTATCTCGGTATTGAAGTGCATACTCCCGGCGTGGGGGCTTGCATTGCTTATGCGGTGGAAAAAAACGTGAAAAATTTACGTGTTATTTGCCACGATGCCACAGAAATTTTACGCGATTGCATTGCAGACAGTAGCCTTGCTGGTTTACAGCTCTTTTTCCCTGATCCTTGGCATAAAGCTAAGCATCACAAACGCCGTATCGTACAGCCAAATTTTGTGCAAACAGTTTGCCAAAAGCTTGTTAGTCAAGGCTTTATTCATATGGCAACAGACTGGGAAAACTATGCAGAACAAATGTTAGATGTGCTGCAAAATCATCCGCAGTTACACAATACGTCTGTCATCAATGATTATATTCCACGCCCAGAAAGCCGTCCGCTGACGAAGTTTGAACAGCGCGGTCACCGCTTAGGTCACGGTGTATGGGATTTATATTTTATTAAAACTGAATAATATCACTCAAATAATACGAGGAGAAAACAATGGCAATTCAACGTAACAGAAGACAACGCAAAAAAATGCACCTTGCCGAATTTCAAGAATTAGGCTTTTTAGTAAACTGGCAATTTCCTGAAAATACGCCAATTGATACAATTGACAAGGTCGTTGATCGTTTTATCAACGAAGTGATTCGCCCAAATGGTTTAGCTTATGAAGGTAGTGGTTATTTACATTGGGAAGGTTTAGTCTGTTTAGAAAAAATTGGAAAATGTGATGAAAATCACCGCGAGTTAGTGAAAAACTGGTTAGAAACTAATGGATTACAGCAAATTGAAATTAGCAAACTGTTTGATATTTGGTGGGAATATCCAGCAAAATAATAGCCCAATTAATCCCGCTTTCTGGCGGGATTTTTATAATGCTAAGTGCGGTATAAATTTTTTTATTTTTTCTTTCTATTTCCACTTTTCTTTTGCCCAATTGCGTTTTCTCCATTCTCTTTGTTATCAGCAACATTTACTAATCTATTCTTTATAACTAAAAGAAATATCTCTTCTCAATTAATTATTGGCTAGCCATAAAAAATTTCTCGCATAATACCTGCGCTTAATAAAGAAATGAGAGGAGAAGTTTATGCTTTGGACGATTTTTTCGGGAGGAATTCTCGGTGTTATTTTTGGCTTTGTATTGCAGCGTACGCGTTTTTGTATGACGGGTGGTTTTCGTGATATGTACACGGCGAAAAATAACAAAATGTTTTATGCCTTTTTACTGGCGATTTTAATTCAAAGCGTGGGGGTGCTGACGCTTGTAGAGCTAGGTTATGTTTCATCGCCTTACGAAGATTTTTCTTTGCTAGGCACGGTTTTGGGATCTTACCTATTTGGTATTGGCATTGTGCTTGCTAGTGGTTGTGCTACGGGGACGTGGTATCGTGCAGGCGAAGGGTTAATCGGAAGCTGGCTAGCGTTGGCAATGTATATGCTGAGCGCGGCAATGATGAAATATGGGGTGTTAGTGGCGTTTAAAAACAGTGTCACCCGCTATACTAGAATGAATGATAACCTTGCGGCTCAATTGGGGATTTCTGTTTGGTGGTTAGTGGGGTTATTGGCGATCGCGGTGGTATTTGGCATCTCGCGCACGTTAAGTAAACCTCCTAAAAATAAAGTGGCAACCTTACCGCAAAAATACCAAGGGTTACGCCATTGGCTCTTTGAAAAGCGTTATCATCCCTTTGTTGCCGCGGTAGCAATTGGCATTATTGCGTTGGTCGCTTGGCCAGCGAGTGAAAGCACGGGGCGAGCGGGTGGATTGGGGATCACCACGCCTTCTGCAAACCTGATTCATTTTTTAGTAACGGGTGATGAAAAGCGGTTAAATTGGGGCGTGTTTTTAGTGATGGGTATTTTTATCGGTTCTTATCTTGCTGCAAAAGGAAGCCGTGAGTTTAGATGGCGCTTGCCCGATACTAAAACACTTTATCACAGTGTGCTAGGTGGATTTTCGATGGGCGTTGGTGCATCACTAGCGGGTGGTTGTACTATTGGTAATGGTTTAACAGCGACGGCGGTGATGAGTTCTAAAGGTTGGATTGCCCTTGCTTTCACCATTTTGGGCGTATGGACAATGGCACACATTTTATTTATTCGCCCACGTAAATTGGCGCTGGTGAACGCCTCAGCATAAGCATCATTGACAGAGAAGGAGATTAAGATGATCGTAAAATTAGAAACAGCAGGGTTGGTTTGTCCATTTCCATTGGAAGAGGCCAAAGCGGCAATGGCAAAATTAAATGCTGGTGATGGCATTGAAATTGAATTTGATTGTACTCAAGCCACAGAGGCGATACCCAACTGGGCAGCTGAGGAAGGTTATGACGTGATCCATTTCGATCAAATTGGCGATGCGAAATGGACGATTACGGTGGTGAAATAGCCTTTCTTTCAAGTGCGGTGGAAAATTCTTCATTTTTTCACCGCACTTTGATCTCGTTCTTTTCCTACATATCCCCTTGACGAATACGCCATTGAAGCGTAACATTCCGCACGATTTAGCAACAAGAGGACACACACTTTGGACAGTCATAGTCGATACCCAATTTATCGTTGATCTAAATCTCGTCCTTCACTTATCGGCGAGATTTCGCAGGTAAGTTTCATTACCTCAATTATTAGGTATCTTTAATTAAATAATCAAAAATTTTGTACCGCACTTTTGTGTTGATTATTTGGTTTTCTTTTGTTCATCGGGTTTGTTCATAATCCCCCAAGGAGTATGACAAAATGATTAATGCTTTTGCACTAGAAAATGCACGTTTAATTCGACTAGATGACGGTGATGAAAATCTTAATGCCGCCATTTGGATTGATTTACTCGAACCCTCAGGCGAAGAACGTGAAATGTTGCAACAAGGTTTAGGACAAAGTTTGGCATCCTTCCTCGAATTGGAAGACATTGAGGCATCAGCACGTTTTTTTGAAGATGAAGATGGCTTGCATTTGCACTCGTTTTTCTATTGTGAAGATGAAAATGATTACGCTGACTTGGCTAGCGTGGCGTTCACCTTGCGTGATGGACGCTTATTCACCCTACGTGATCGTGAACTTCCTGCTTTCCGTTTATATCGAATGCGTTCACGTAGCCAGCGTTTAATTGAATGTAATGCTTATGAAGTGTTATTAGATTTATTTGAGACAAAAATCGAGCAACTTGCTGATGTTATTGAAAACGTCTATGCGGATTTAGAAAAATTAAGCCGTGTTATCTTAGAGGGAAAACAAGGTGAGGCGTTTGATGAGGCATTGGCAACCTTAACGGAACAAGAAGATGCTAGTTCCAAAGTGCGTTTATGTTTGATGGATACGCAACGTGCATTGAGCTTTTTAGTGCGCAAAACACGTTTGCCCGCCAATCAATTAGAACAGGCGCGTGATATTTTACGCGATATTGAATCTCTTCAACCGCATAATGAATCCTTATTCCAAAAAGTGAATTTCTTAATGCAAGCGGCAATGGGTTATATCAATATTGAACAGAATAAGATTATGAAATTCTTCTCAGTTGTTTCGGTAATGTTTTTACCTGCAACACTTGTCGCATCAACTTATGGAATGAATTTTGAATTTATGCCAGAATTGCATTTAAAATATGGCTATCCAATGGCAATTGGCTTAATGATCGTCGCCGCGCTTACGCCTTATATTTATTTTAAACGTAAAGGCTGGTTATAATTTTTAAGGAGGAAATAATGGGTTTAAATTCCCTTCAATTTTTAGTTTATACATTAATTAATGTGTTTAGTTTTGTCTTAATTTTACGCACTTGGTTTCAATATAGCCGTGTGGATTTTTATAATCCTTTTTCGCAAACCTTAGTCAAATTTACGCAGCCAGTGGTTGCGCCTTTACAAAAATTTCTTCCTACGGTTAAAGGATTAAATACCGCAGCATTAGTGCCATGTATTATTTTAGGTACAATAAAATACCCTTTGATTGATTTATTGGGGTCAGTAGAGCTTGCGGCAAGCCCACAAGCTTATCTTTTTATTGGCTTGTTACATACCTTACGCACACTCGGGGAAGCGGTGATTTATGTGTTATTTATCCAAGCCATTTTGAGCTGGTTTAATCGTGGGCAAAATCCATTGCAATATACCCTTTATCAGCTGACTGAGCCTTTGCTTAATCCTATTCGCCGTATTTTACCGAATACAGGAATGATTGATTTTTCCCCAATGTTGTTGGCATTTTTGTTATTTTATGCCAACCGTGTTATGTACGATATTGCCCCTATCTTATGGCAACTTGCTTAATGAATGCCGTCGAACAAACAGAGAAAGGAATTCGGTTGCGGATTTTTCTGCAACCGAAAGCAAGTAAAGACCAACTTGTTGGCTTACACGACAACGAGCTAAAAATTACCCTTACCGCTCCGCCCATTGATGGGCAAGCCAACGCATATTTGGTTAAATTCCTAAGCAAAATGTTTAAAGTCCCCAAAAGCAGTATTATTATCGAAAAAGGCGAACTCAACCGCCATAAACAAATTTTTATTCCTGCACCCAAAATCATTCCTGAACAGGTTTTGGCGTTATTGTGATAAGAAAAATGCTCTCAATTCGTGAGAGCATTTTTTTGTTCATTAATTAGCTAATATGATCGTGATTACTTAATATTGAGTAGAATATTTTACGAAAATAAATTTCTATAAAAGAGAACTATTCTAGCGTGTTTTCTTTGCTTAGAGGGCGGTTGCATTGTAAATTTACGATCAGTGTCGCAAAAATGATAATTAGTTGAAAATATTCATCAAAAAGAGACATTTTATGTGATATAACTTTAGCCACTTTAATAATTAACCGAAATGCGAGGAGATGTATGATGAGTATTACTAGCACTCTAACATTTGAAATTAGAAAAGAACTCAGTGAACTTATTGGGGAAGTGTCTGCGAAAGGCGTGTTTAATAGCTATGGAATTTTTCAGGCAAAATCAATGTTTGGTTTATTCCAAGATAATTGCTTTTATCTAAGAGCTGTTGGGAAATTAGCGCAATATTTGGAGAGCCAAGGCGCAATACCTTATATGGAACATTCTGAAAAGCCGGTTTCTTGCGGTATAAATTTTTATCTTCTTCCTGATAAAGTTAGAGAAAATAAAGATTTATATAAATCTCTGATTCTATGGTCAATTGAGCAAATAGAAGAAGGTAGAAATCAGAAAGAAATGGCAAAGGTCGATTTAATTCGAGGTCGAGTGAACTTATCTGTTAGACACGAGCGCCTTTTAAATAAAATTGGGATTCGTTCTTTTGATGATTTTTTAAAGGCGGGCGCTGAATACTGCTATATAACGCTTAAAAAAGCAGGATTCAGTGTTAATTTGCACTTCTTCTGGAATCTAAAAGCGGCTTCTTTAAGAAAGCACGCAATGATGCTTACACAAGAGGAAAAAGAAAAAGCTTTAGAGGCGTTAAATGCAGCCCTTGCTAAAGAAGGAATGAGAGCGATTGATCCTATTAAGGATTAATATTTGCTGTATTACGGTGGAATATAAACAAAAATGTAAGTTTTTTCACCGCACTTTGTTTTCTAAATAATCACTTGCAATATTTTTAAAATTTTTTGTAAAAATTTGTAAAAAAAGACTTGCAAAGATTTTCGAGATGTCTATAATACGCCGCACACAACGACGCGACGTTGTAGAACTAAAGATGATACAAATCGCGTCGTTCTTTTTTGCTCTTTAACAATCAATCAGACAATCTGTGTGGGCATTCGTTGATTTTCAAAAAGATTTAAAATTTAGAAATCAATGATGCTTAACTTGAAATTCAAAAAGAATATAACGTTATGTATTCATTGAGCGAGATTAAACTGAAGAGTTTGATCATGGCTCAGATTGAACGCTGGCGGCAGGCTTAACACATGCAAGTCGAACGGTAACGGGTTGAAAGCTTGCTTTCGATGCTGACGAGTGGCGGACGGGTGAGTAATGCTTGGGAATCTGTTTTATGGAGGGGGATAACTATTGGAAACGATGGCTAACACCGCGTAATATCTGAGGATTAAAGTAGTGGGACCGCAAGGCCACTAGCCATAAGGTGAGCCCAAGTGGGATTAGGTAGTTGGTGGGGTAAAGGCCTACCAAGCCTGCGATCTCTAGCTGGTCTGAGAGGATGACCAGCCACACTGGGACTGAGACACGGCCCAGACTCCTACGGGAGGCAGCAGTGGGGAATATTGCGCAATGGGGGAACCCTGACGCAGCCATGCCGCGTGAATGAAGAAGGCCTTCGGGTTGTAAAGTTCTTTCGGTGATGAGGAAGGTGGACGTGTTAATAGCACGTTGATTTGACGTTAGTCACAGAAGAAGCACCGGCTAACTCCGTGCCAGCAGCCGCGGTAATACGGAGGGTGCGAGCGTTAATCGGAATAACTGGGCGTAAAGGGCACGCAGGCGGTAAATTAAGTGAGATGTGAAATCCCCGAGCTTAACTTGGGAATTGCATTTCAGACTGGTTTACTAGAGTACTCTAGGGAGGGGTAGAATTCCACGTGTAGCGGTGAAATGCGTAGAGATGTGGAGGAATACCGAAGGCGAAGGCAGCCCCTTGGGGAGATACTGACGCTCATGTGCGAAAGCGTGGGGAGCAAACAGGATTAGATACCCTGGTAGTCCACGCTGTAAACGCTGTCGATTTGGGGGTTGGGCTTTGAGCTTGGCGCCCGTAGCTAACGTGATAAATCGACCGTCTGGGGAGTACGGCCGCAAGGTTAAAACTCAAATGAATTGACGGGGGCCCGCACAAGCGGTGGAGCATGTGGTTTAATTCGATGCAACGCGAAGAACCTTACCTACTCTTGACATCCAAAGAAGGTCTTAGAGATAAGACTGTGCCTTCGGGAACTTTGAGACAGGTGCTGCATGGCTGTCGTCAGCTCGTGTTGTGAAATGTTGGGTTAAGTCCCGCAACGAGCGCAACCCTTATCCTTTGTTGCCAGCATGTAGAGATGGGAACTCAAAGGAGACTGCCAGTGATAAACTGGAGGAAGGTGGGGATGACGTCAAGTCATCATGGCCCTTACGAGTAGGGCTACACACGTGCTACAATGGTGCATACAGAGGGAAGCGAGCCTGCGAGGGTGAGCGAATCTCAGAAAGTGCATCTAAGTCCGGATTGGAGTCTGCAACTCGACTCCATGAAGTCGGAATCGCTAGTAATCGCGAATCAGAATGTCGCGGTGAATACGTTCCCGGGCCTTGTACACACCGCCCGTCACACCATGGGAGTGGGTTGTACCAGAAGTAGATAGCTTAACCGAGAGGGGGGCGTTTACCACGGTATGATTCATGACTGGGGTGAAGTCGTAACAAGGTAACCGTAGGGGAACCTGCGGTTGGATCACCTCCTTACCGAAGAGAAGACGAATGTTCACACAGATTGGTTGATTGATGTTAGACAATGAGAAGCAAAGGAATACCCGAATCCCTTGAGGGTCTGTAGCTCAGGTGGTTAGAGCGCACCCCTGATAAGGGTGAGGTCGGTGGTTCAAGTCCACTCAGACCCACCACTCAAGTGATGAGGAAGAAGAAATGATTGGGGATATAGCTCAGCTGGGAGAGCGCCTGCCTTGCACGCAGGAGGTCAGCGGTTCGATCCCGCTTATCTCCACCAAATCATTTAATGAGATGTAAATCATTAGTAAGTTCTTTTAGATTGTCTTAAGTAAGTATACTTAAGATAGATTTTAGTCAGAGAATTTACTAATGATAGTACACAAAATCAGTATTATCCTATTTGCTCTTTAACAATGTAAAAACAAGCTGAAAACTGAAGAGACTTTCAAGCCGGTGATAAAGGATAAAGTTTATCACTGAATTGAAGAAGTCTGAGTAGAAGAAGACTTACTTGAACAAAAGCAAGTAAGCGATTCTCAACGAATGACGATAGCTTTAAGGAAAAAATCCTTGAGGTTATATAGTTAAGTGAGAAAGCGTACAGGGCGGATGCCTTGGCAATCAGAGGCGAAGAAGGACGTGCTAATCTGCGAAAAGCGTGGGTGAGTTGATAAGAAGCGTTTAACCCACGATGTCCGAATGGGGAAACCCGATAGGTGAAGAACCTATCATTGTTTACTGAATAAACTAGGTAAACAAGGCGAACCGGGAGAACTGAA
Organism: Avibacterium sp. 21-599; assembly: GCF_026226765.1. Lineage (NCBI taxonomy): Bacteria > Pseudomonadati > Pseudomonadota > Gammaproteobacteria > Pasteurellales > Pasteurellaceae > Avibacterium > Avibacterium sp. 21-599. The sequence goes on along the minus strand of NZ_JAKKOB010000002.1, from coordinate 21,539 downwards.
ACATCTAAGTACCCCGAGGAAAAGAAATCAACCGAGATTCTGTGAGTAGCGGCGAGCGAAAGCGGAGTAGCCAGTAAGTGATAGCAAGTGATTTAGGAGAATTGACTGGGAAGTCAAGCGAAACAGGGTGATAGCCCCGTATCTGAAAAATTGCGTGTGGTACTAAGCTTACGAGAAGTAGGGCGGGACACGAGGAATCCTGTTTGAAGATGGGGGGACCATCCTCCAAGGCTAAATACTCCTGATTGACCGATAGTGAACCAGTACTGTGAAGGAAAGGCGAAAAGAACCCCGGTGAGGGGAGTGAAATAGAACCTGAAACCCTGTACGTACAAGCAGTGGGAGCCCTTTTGGGTGACTGCGTACCTTTTGTATAATGGGTCAGCGACTTATATTTTGTAGCGAGGTTAACTGAATAAGGGAGCCGAAGGGAAACCGAGTCTTAACTGGGCGGCTAGTTGCAAGGTATAGACCCGAAACCCGGTGATCTAGCCATGGGCAGGTTGAAGGTTGGGTAACACTAACTGGAGGACCGAACCGACTAATGTTGAAAAATTAGCGGATGACCTGTGGCTGGGGGTGAAAGGCCAATCAAACCGGGAGATAGCTGGTTCTCCCCGAAATCTATTTAGGTAGAGCCTTGTGTGAATACCTTTGGGGGTAGAGCACTGTTTCGGCTAGGGGCCCATCCCGGGTTACCAAACCGATGCAAACTCCGAATACCAAAGAGTAATGCACAGGAGACACACGGCGGGTGCTAACGTCCGTCGTGGAGAGGGAAACAACCCAGACCGCCAGCTAAGGTCCCAAAATCTATATTAAGTGGGAAACGAAGTGGGAAGGCTTAGACAGCTAGGATGTTGGCTTAGAAGCAGCCACCATTTAAAGAAAGCGTAATAGCTCACTAGTCGAGTCGGCCTGCGCGGAAGATGTAACGGGGCTAAAATATAGTACCGAAGCTGCGGCATCAGGCGTATCACTAATACGCCTTTACGATTAACGACTTACGAAGCAAGTCAGTTAAGCGTCCAACACGTTGAGTGAAGGAGAAGTAGAGAGGATTAGTGATACGCCTGTTGGGTAGGGGAGCGTTGTGTAAGCGGAAGAAGGTGAATTGAGAGGTTTGCTGGACGTATCACAAGTGCGAATGCTGACATAAGTAACGATAAAACGGGTGAAAAACCCGTTCGCCGGAAGACCAAGGGTTCCTGTCCAACGTTAATCGGGGCAGGGTGAGTCGGCCCCTAAGGCGAGGCTGAAAAGCGTAGTCGATGGGAAACGGGTTAATATTCCCGTACTTGGTAAAGCTGCGATGTGGGGACGGAGAAGGTTAGGTTAGCGTACTGTTGGAGATGTACGTTTAAGTTGGTAGGTGGGTAGACTAGGCAAATCCGGTCTACTGTCAACACAGAGAGATGATGACGAGGCTCTAAGGAGCTGAAGTAACTGATACCACACTTCCAGGAAAAGCCACTAAGCTTCAGGCTTTACTAAACCGTACTGAAAACCGACACAGGTGGTCAGGTAGAGAATACTCAGGCGCTTGAGAGAACTCGGGTGAAGGAACTAGGCAAAATAGCACCGTAACTTCGGGAGAAGGTGCGCTGACGTAGTGTGAAGTTCTTTGCGAATGGAGCATGAACCAGTCGAAGATACCAGCTGGCTGCAACTGTTTATTAAAAACACAGCACTCTGCAAACACGAAAGTGGACGTATAGGGTGTGATGCCTGCCCGGTGCTGGAAGGTTAATTGATGGTGTAATCGAAAGAGAAGCTCCTGATCGAAGCCCCAGTAAACGGCGGCCGTAACTATAACGGTCCTAAGGTAGCGAAATTCCTTGTCGGGTAAGTTCCGACCTGCACGAATGGCATAATGATGGCCAGGCTGTCTCCACCCGAGACTCAGTGAAATTGAAATCGCCGTGAAGATGCGGTGTACCCGCGGCTAGACGGAAAGACCCCGTGAACCTTTACTATAGCTTGACACTGAACCTTGAATTTTGATGTGTAGGATAGGTGGGAGACTATGAAGCGGTAACGCCAGTTATCGTGGAGTCGTTGTTGAAATACCACCCTTTAACGTTTGATGTTCTAACGAAGCGCCTGAAACGGGTGTTCGGACAGTGTCTGGTGGGTAGTTTGACTGGGGCGGTCTCCTCCCAAAGCGTAACGGAGGAGCACGAAGGTTTGCTAATGACGGTCGGACATCGTCAGGTTAGTGCAATGGTATAAGCAAGCTTAACTGCGAGACAGACAAGTCGAGCAGGTGCGAAAGCAGGTCATAGTGATCCGGTGGTTCTGAATGGAAGGGCCATCGCTCAACGGATAAAAGGTACTCCGGGGATAACAGGCTGATACCGCCCAAGAGTTCATATCGACGGCGGTGTTTGGCACCTCGATGTCGGCTCATCACATCCTGGGGCTGAAGTAGGTCCCAAGGGTATGGCTGTTCGCCATTTAAAGTGGTACGCGAGCTGGGTTTAGAACGTCGTGAGACAGTTCGGTCCCTATCTGCCGTGGGCGTTGGAGAATTGAGAGGGGCTGCTCCTAGTACGAGAGGACCGGAGTGGACGCATCACTGGTGTACCAGTTGTCTCGCCAGAGGCATTGCTGGGTAGCTAAATGCGGAAGAGATAAGTGCTGAAAGCATCTAAGCACGAAACTTGCCTTAAGATGAGTTCTCCCCGACTTTAAGTTGGTAAGGGTTGTTTGAGACTAAGACGTAGATAGGCTGGGTGTGTAAGCGATGTGAGTCGTTGAGCTAACCAGTACTAATTGCCCGAGAGGCTTAACTATACAACACTCAAGGGTTTTGGCTTGTTTTTGATTGAAAGAGTAGGGATTTTAGAGCGGAATGCTTTGAAGTCTGTAAAGAAAAGAGATAAGCTTTAGATAAGCGAAAGAATTATCTTGGCGGCGTTAGTGCAGTGGACCCACCTAAATCCATGCCGAACTTAGAAGTGAAACGCTGTAACGCCGATGGTAGTGTGGGAGCTTCCCATGTGAGAGTAGGGCACCGCCAGGTTTTGAATGAAAGAAGAACGTCATTGAGGGAACTCAGTGGCGTTTTTTGTATTTGGAGGGAATAAAAGCAGATAGACATCACTGAGAATGAATAGGCTAGATGAGACCATAATCCAAAGATAAAAGATATTATATATAAGTATATTTAACGGCTATTGATTATGTCTTGATATGTTTGGGGTATAAAAGACATAAGTAAGAGAAAAAAGATGCAAGAAAAATCTGTCAAAATTACACCGCACTTTGATTTGGGGAGTTATATGATTTTTTCTAAGGAAAATAGTGTTTAGAGATCAGTTTTATATTGCATTCATAGCATTTTTTATAGTAGAATTCATCCTCTATCCTGTAAGGATAGGTTCGTCCCGAGAGGGTGTTATTAATTTTAGCGGAGTACTAAGATGATCCAAGAACAGACTATGCTGGACGTTGCTGATAACTCAGGCGCTCGCAGTGTAATGTGTATCAAGGTTCTAGGTGGATCGCACCGTCGTTACGCTGCTATTGGCGATATCATCAAAATTACTGTGAAAGAAGCAATTCCACGCGGTAAAGTTAAAAAAGGTGATGTATTAAAAGCAGTTGTTGTGCGCACCAAGAAGGGTGTTCGTCGCCCAGATGGATCAGTCATTCGCTTCGATGGTAATGCTTGTGTAATTTTAAACAATAACACAGAGCAACCAATCGGTACTCGTATTTTTGGACCTGTGACTCGTGAACTTCGTTCTGAGAAGTTTATGAAGATCATTTCTTTGGCGCCAGAAGTACTATAAGGAGTAAGAAATGGCTGCAAAAATTCGTCAAAATGATGAAGTAATTGTTCTTGCTGGTAAAAGCAAAGGCAAACGTGGTAAGGTAACTAAAGTGTTACCAAACGGTAAAGTTATTGTTGAGGGTGTCAACATTATCACTAAACACGAGAAACCAGTTCCTGCATTAGGAAAAGAAGGTGGCTTAGTGAAAAAAGAAGCAGCAATTGATGTATCGAATGTTGCAATTTTTAACCCAAAAACAAACAAAGCTGACCGTGTAGGTTTTAGATTTGAAGATGGTAAAAAAATCCGCTTCTTTAAATCTAACAATGAAATTATTTAATTAAAAACTGGAGTAATGCGATGGCGAAACTGCATGATTACTACAGAGATCAAGTAGTTAATGAATTGAAAGAGAAATTCAACTACTCGTCTGTCATGCAAGTCCCACGAATCGAAAAGATTACCCTGAATATGGGGGTGGGTGAAGCATTGACCGATAAGAAATTGCTAGATAACGCAGTTGCGGATTTAGCAGCGATTAGTGGTCAAAAACCTTTAATTACTAAAGCACGCAAATCTGTTGCTGGCTTTAAAATCCGTCAGGGATATCCAATCGGTTGTAAAGTAACACTACGTGGTGAACGTATGTGGGAGTTCTTTGAACGTTTAATTACAATCGCTGTTCCACGTATTCGTGACTTCCGCGGTTTAAGTGCGAAATCATTTGATGGTCGTGGTAACTACAGTATGGGTGTACGTGAGCAAATTATCTTCCCTGAAATCGACTATGATAAAGTAGATCGTGTTCGTGGTTTAGATATCACTATTACTACTACTGCTAATAGCGATGAAGAAGGTCAAGCACTATTGGCTGCCTTTAATTTCCCATTCCGTAAATAAGGCAGGTTACAAATGGCTAAACAATCAATGAAAGCACGCGATGTCAAACGCGTAAAACTCGCTGAGAAATTCTATACAAAACGTATGGAATTGAAAAAAATCATCTCTGATGTCAATGCATCAGATGAAGATCGTTGGGCAGCAGTGTTAAAGTTACAGTCTTTACCACGTGATTCAAGCCCTAGCCGTCAACGTAACCGTTGCAACCAAACTGGTCGTCCACACGGTTTCTTACGTAAGTTTGGTTTGAGCCGTATTAAGGTTCGTGAAGCAGCAATGCGTGGTGAAATTCCTGGCCTTAAAAAAGCTAGTTGGTAATTTACTACTTTATTTTGGAATCGGAGTAAAAGCACAATGAGTATGCAAGATCCAATCGCAGATATGTTGACCCGTATTCGTAATGGTCAAGCTGCGAATAAAATTGTGATCAATATGCCTTCATCCAAGCTAAAAGTGGCAATTGCCAATGTATTAGCTGCGGAAGGTTATATTGAAAACGTTAAAGTTTTAGAAGGCACTAAGCCTGAATTGGAAATTACTTTAAAATATTTCCAAGGGAAGCCTGTTGTAGAAAGCATTCAGCGCGTAAGCCGTCCTGGTCTTCGTATTTATAAACGTAAAGACGAATTACCGAAAGTTATGGGCGGATTGGGTGTAGCAGTAATTTCTACATCTAAAGGTGTAATGACTGATCGCGCAGCTCGTCAAGCGGGTTTAGGCGGTGAAGTTATTTGTTATGTAGCTTAATAGAGAGGTAGGAAGAAAATGTCTCGTGTTGCAAAAGCACCTGTTAGTATTCCTGCCGGCGTTGAGGTTAAACTTGACGGACAGCTACTAACAGTTAAAGGTAAAAATGGCGAGTTATCTCGCACTATTCATAACTCAGTTGAAGTTAAACAAGATAATAATGAATTAACTTTTGCTCCTCGTGCAGGGGTAGTTGGTGCAGACGCACAAGCGGGTACAGCGCGTGCATTAGTTAATGCAATGGTTATCGGTGTTACTGAAGGCTTCACTAAGAAGTTACAATTGGTGGGTGTTGGTTATAGAGCACAAATGAAAGGTAACGTAGTTGCATTAAGTTTGGGTTTCTCACACCCTGTTGAGCATACATTACCTGCAGGTGTGACTGCTGAATGTCCATCACAAACAGAAATCGTTCTGAAAAGTGCTGACAAACAATTGATTGGTCAAGTTGCAGCAGATATTCGTGCTTATCGCCGTCCTGAGCCTTACAAAGGTAAAGGTGTACGTTATGCTGACGAAGTTGTACGTACAAAAGAGGCTAAGAAGAAATAATTAAGGTAACACTATGGATAAGAAATCAGCTCGTATCCGTCGTGCAGCTCGTGCCCGTCATATGATGCGTGAACAAGGTGCAACTCGTTTAGTTGTTCACCGTACTCCTCGTCATATTTATGCACAAGTGATTGCACCAAACGGTTCAGAAGTGCTTGCCGCTGCTTCTACAGTCGAAAAAGCAATTAGTGAGCAAGTTAAATATACCGGTAATAAAGATGCAGCCGCAGTAGTGGGCAAAATCATTGCTGAAAGAGCTTTGGCAAAAGGTGTCAAAGATGTTGCATTTGATCGTTCCGGTTTTAAATATCATGGTCGTGTCCAGTCTTTAGCGGACGCTGCCCGTGAAGCTGGTCTACAGTTCTAATAGAGGTAATTTGAGATGGCAAACATCGAGAAACAAGCTGGTGAACTGCAAGAGAAGCTAATCGCGGTAAACCGTGTATCAAAAACAGTTAAAGGTGGTCGTATCATGAGCTTTACTGCATTAACAGTAGTTGGCGATGGTAATGGTCGTATTGGTTTTGGTTATGGTAAAGCGCGCGAAGTTCCGGCAGCGATCCAAAAAGCGATGGAGAAAGCTCGTCGCAATATGATTACTGTGGCTTTAAATGAAGGCACTTTACAACACCCAATTAAAGGTACTCACACAGGTTCTCGCGTATTTATGCAACCTGCTAGTGAGGGTACTGGTATTATTGCAGGCGGTGCAATGCGTGCAGTACTAGAAGTTGCTGGTGTTCGTAACGTTCTTTCTAAAGCATACGGTTCAACTAACCCAATTAACGTTGTTCGTGCAACAATTGATGCACTAGCAAATATGAAATCACCAGAAATGGTTGCTGCTAAGCGTGGCAAAACCGTTGATGAAATTTTGGGGTAATGGACAATGGCTAAAACTATTAAAGTAACTCAAGTTCGTAGTTCTATCGCTCGTTTACCGAAGCATAAAGCTACCTTGCGTGGACTAGGTCTTCGCCGTATGCACCATACTGTTGAACTAATTGATACTCCTGCTGTACGTGGGATGATTAACCAAGTTTCATATATGGTTAAAGTGGAGGAATAAGAGAATGCGTTTAAATACTCTATCTCCGGCTGAAGGTGCTAAACATAGTGCAAAACGCTTAGGTCGTGGTATCGGTTCAGGCTTAGGTAAAACAGGTGGACGTGGTCATAAAGGTCAAAAATCTCGTACTGGCGGTGGTGTTCGTCGCGGTTTCGAAGGTGGACAAATGCCTTTATATCGTCGTTTACCAAAATTTGGTTTTACCTCAATGAAATCAGCGGTAACTGCGGAAGTTCGTTTGAATGATTTAGCAAAAGTTGAAGGAAATGTTGTAACATTAGAAACGTTAAAAGCGGCTAATGTATTAACTAAAGATATTCAATTTGCAAAAGTTATTCTTTCTGGCGAAGTGAAATGCGCAGTAACTGTTCGTGGTTTACGCGTAACTAAAGGCGCTAAAGCAGCAATTGAAGCGGCTGGCGGTTCAGTTGAGGAATAATTAATAAATGGCTAAGCAACCAGGTTATCAAAATAGAAGTACTCAAAGCGGTACAAGTGAACTGAAAAGTCGATTATTATTTGTGCTCGGTGCACTTATTGTTTTCCGTATTGGTTCTTTCATTCCGGTTCCTGGTATTGATGCTGCTGTTTTAGCTCAATTACTTGAGCAGCAAAAAGGCACCATTATTGATATGTTTAATATGTTCTCTGGTGGTGCTTTGAGCCGAGCGTCAGTATTTGCATTGGGTATTATGCCGTATATTTCTGCATCTATTATTATCCAACTACTGACAACGGTTCATCCTGCTTTAGCAGAATTAAAGAAAGAAGGTGAGGCTGGTCGTCGAAAAATTAGTAAATATACACGTTATTCGACATTAGTTCTTGCAATGATCCAGGCAATCGGTATTTCTACTGGATTGCCTAATATGTTGCCAGGATTAGTACCTAATTTGGGATTTAGTTTTTACTTTACTGCTGTAATTAGTTTAGTTACAGGAACAATGTTTTTAATGTGGTTAGGTGAGCAAATTACCGAACGCGGCATTGGTAATGGTATTTCTTTAATTATTTTTGCAGGTATTGTTGCTGGTTTACCATCAGCAATTGGCGCAACAATTGAGCAAGCGCGTCAAGGGCAAATGCACTTGTTAGTTCTGTTGCTCATCGCAGTTATTGTTTTTGCAGTAACCTATTTTGTTGTTTTCGTTGAAAGAGGACAACGTAGAATTAAAGTTGAATATGCAAAACGTCAACAAGGTCGTCAAATCCTTGGCGGTCACACCACTCATTTACCACTTAAAGTGAATATGGCGGGCGTAATTCCTGCTATCTTTGCTTCGAGTATCATCTTGTTTCCTGCTACCATTACATCTTGGTTTGGGCAAGGAGCAAGTTTAGATTGGTTAACTGACTTATCGATGTTATTGCATCCAGGTCAGCCTTTATATTTGATCGTTTATGCAGTAGCTATTATCTTCTTTAGTTTCTTCTATACAGCGATGCAATATAACCCGCGTGATACAGCAGAAAATTTGAAGAAATCTGGTGCATTTATTCCGGGAATTAGACCAGGTGAACAGACATCACGTTACATTGATAAAATTATGACCCGTTTAACTTTGATTGGCGGTCTATATATTACATTCGTGTGTTTAGTTCCTTATATTATGACGTCAGCGTGGAATGTTCAATTCAATTTCGGTGGTACATCTTTGCTGATTGTTGTAGTGGTAATTATGGATTTCATCGTTCAGGTTCAAAGTCATTTAATGTCAACAAAATATGAATCTGCGTTGAAAAAAGCAAACCTTAAAGGTTTTGGGCAGTAATGCTCATATAGTAAAAGGGATAAGCAATGAAAGTTCGTGCTTCCGTAAAGAAATTATGTCGTAACTGTAAAATTGTTAAACGTGAAGGTGTTGTTCGTGTATTATGTAGCGACCCTAAGCATAAACAACGTCAAGGTTAATTGATATTTTTCTTGCAAAGAACCAGCTGGGCATATATAATGCTCAGCTCATTTATGTCCTTGACATACTGTTTGAGTATCCTGAAAACGGGCTTTTCAAGATCAGTATGTCAAATTAGTTAAAATAATAGGAGTGCATAGTGGCCCGTATTGCAGGCATTAACATTCCTGATCAAAAACATACTGTAATTGCATTAACATCAATTTACGGTATCGGCAAAACTAGAGCAAAAGCTATTTGTGCTGCAACAGGAATTGCTGAAGACGTTAAGATCAGAGAATTGTCTGAAGAGCAGATTGATAAACTGCGTGACGAAGTTGGTAGATTTACCGTTGAAGGTGACTTACGTCGTGAAGTAACACTTAACATTAAACGCCTATTAGATTTAGGTTGTTATCGTGGTTTACGTCATCGTCGTAGCTTACCGGTGCGTGGTCAACGTACTAAAACTAATGCGCGTACCCGTAAGGGTCCACGTAAGCCGATCAAGAAATAAGTCGGGGTAAATTAAATGGCAAAAACACCAGTTCGTGCACGTAAACGTGTAAAAAAACAAGTAGTAGATGGCGTTGCTCATATTCACGCATCTTTCAATAATACAATCGTTACGATTACTGACCGTCAAGGTAATGCTCTAGCATGGGCTACTGCTGGTGGTTCAGGTTTCCGTGGTTCTCGTAAATCCACTCCGTTCGCTGCGCAGGTAGCTGCTGAGCGTTGTGCAGAAATGGTCAAAGAATTTGGCTTAAAGAACTTGGAAGTTATGGTAAAAGGGCCGGGTCCAGGTCGTGAGTCGACAATCCGTGCATTAAATGCAGCGGGTTTCCGTATTACGAATATTACTGATGTTACCCCGATCCCACATAACGGTTGTCGTCCACCGAAAAAACGTCGTGTATAAGACGTATTAGGATAGTTGGAGAAAGAAAATGGCAAGATATTTGGGTCCAAAACTCAAGCTAAGCCGTCGTGAAGGTACTGACTTATTCCTTAAGTCAGGAGTACGCGCGATTGATTCAAAATGTAAAATTGATACAGCACCCGGTCAACACGGTGCTCGTAAACCTCGTTTGTCAGACTATGGTAGTCAGTTACGTGAGAAACAAAAAGTTCGTCGTATCTATGGTATTTTAGAACGTCAATTCCGTAACTACTATAAAGAGGCAAACCGTCTAAAAGGTAATACTGGTGAAAATTTACTAGTATTATTAGAAGGTCGATTGGATAACGTTGTTTATCGCATGGGCTTTGCTGCAACTCGCGCAGAAGCTCGCCAATTAGTGAGCCATAAAGCAGTTGTTGTTAATGGCCGTGTGGTTAACATTCCATCTTTCCAAGTTTCAGTAAATGATGTTGTAGCTATTCGTGAAAAATCTAAGAAACAAGCTCGTATTAAAGCATCATTAGAATTAGCAGAGCAAAAAGAAAAACCAACTTGGTTAGACATTGATGCTGCTAAAATGGAAGGTGTGTTCAAACGTGTTCCTGAACGTTCTGATTTATCAGCAGACATTAACGAACATCTGATCGTAGAGCTTTACTCTAAATAATAGTTAAAGCTTCGTAGCAAAGAGAGGATAAAATGCAGGGTTCTGTTACAGAATTTTTAAAACCACATTTAGTTGATATTGAGCAAATTAGCTCTACTCATGCTAAAGTGATCTTAGAACCGTTAGAGCGTGGTTTCGGCCATACTCTAGGTAATGCATTGCGCCGAATTCTTCTATCTTCAATGCCTGGTTGTGCTGTGACTGAAGTAGAGATTGATGGGGTGTTGCATGAGTATAGTAGCAAAGAAGGGGTTCAAGAAGATATTCTTGAAGTACTTCTAAACTTAAAAGGCCTAGCGGTTAAAGTACAGAATAAAGATAATGTATTTCTGACACTAAGCAAATCTGGAATTGGCCCTGTTGTTGCAGCAGATATTACCCATGATGGTGATGTCGAAATTGTGAATCCTGAACATGTCATTTGCCATCTTACTGATGAAAATGCATCAATTAATATGCGTATTCGTGTACAACGTGGTAGAGGATATGTTCCTGCTTCTGCTCGAGTTCATTCTCAAGATGAAGAACGTCCTATCGGTCGTTTATTAGTAGATGCTTGTTATAGCCCCGTTCAACGTATTGCTTACAATGTTGAAGCAACGCGTGTAGAACAACGTACTGACTTAGATAAGTTAGTGATTGAGCTAGAAACAAATGGCACTATTGATCCAGAAGAAGCAATTCGCCGTGCAGCAACAATTTTAGCAGAGCAACTTGATGCATTCGTTGATTTGCGAGATGTTCGTCAGCCTGAAGTCAAGGAAGAAAAACCGGAATTTGATCCGATTCTTTTACGTCCTGTTGATGACTTAGAGCTGACAGTTCGTTCTGCTAACTGTTTGAAAGCAGAAACAATTCACTATATCGGTGATTTAGTACAACGTACAGAAGTTGAGTTATTAAAAACGCCTAATCTTGGTAAGAAATCACTTACTGAAATTAAGGATGTGCTGGCTTCTCGTGGCTTATCACTTGGTATGCGCCTTGAAAATTGGCCACCAGCAAGTATCGCTGAAGATTAGTGGTCATTAGGTTAAGATTTTTCTGAGAAGGATAAGATCATGCGCCATCGTAAGAGTGGTCGTCAACTAAACCGTAATAGCAGCCATCGCAAAGCGCTGTTCCGTAATTTAGCAAGTGCATTAGTTAGTCATGAAATCATTAAGACAACATTGCCAAAAGCAAAAGAATTACGTCGTGTAGTTGAGCCGTTAATTACATTAGCAAAAGAAGACAGTGTTGCAAACCGTCGTTTAGCTTTTGCTCGTACTCGCAACATTGAAACTGTTGCTAAATTATTCAATGAATTAGGTCCACGTTTTGCACAACGTGCGGGTGGTTATACCCGTATCTTAAAATGTGGTTTCCGCGCTGGTGATAATGCACCAATGGCATACATTGAGTTAGTCGATCGTCCAGCAGTTGCTGAAGAAACTTCATCAGCTGAATAATCGAATTTTGATGTTAAAAAGCCTGCTATATGCAGGCTTTTTTATTTATTATCATTTCAGGTATTAATTGAAAATTATATTTATAACACAACAGTATTTGCCATTGGAATAATTTTCAAAATGCCCAGCATACCTCTCTTTTGGATAAGGTTTTTATTACTCGAATACCTCTTTGTGTCAGAATAATTTGCATTGGCGATAATTGTTGTTTAAATGCAGATAAAGATAAGGTGGTAATAATAGAAGGGTATAAGTGATATATGGGGAGACCGCCGATTGCATTTACTTGAAGTCAAATAGCAATAAGATATCAGGATTTAAGTTTGGAATAGGGTAAGCCAGCTTTTGGCAGATAGCGTAAAGAGTAGGAAAAGCTGAGCCAATGCTATGTTATTTCAATTATATCGCTTACGCATCTAATCCTTCATATATTGATTTCTTGCATTCACAATAGCGTTATAACTAATACAATAAGTGAGAAAAAGCCTTAAAATTTGCCATATACTTTTTGCTTTTTAATAAAGGTCTTTTATTAGCAAATAATTTATTATGCCAGAAGAGATTGTGTAGGCTATATCGTTGTTTTGATTCGTTAATTTATATTACATAACCACATCGCCATAGACGGTTTAAACGCGTAGATAAAAAAATAGCAGGAATAAACCCTGCTATTTTCACTATTTTTTATTCGCCTCTAAACGATATTGCACTAAATCTTCAATTGTCATCACGGGATAACCAAATGCTTCGGCAAATTTGATAATTTCCGCTGTACGTGCCATTGTACCGTCATCATTGGTGATCTCACAAATGACTGCTGCGGGTTTATAGCCTGCAAGCACGGCAAGATCAACAGAAGCTTCGGTATGCCCCCGACGTTTTAGCACGCCTCTTTCCGCTGCTCTTAATGGAAAAATATGTCCCGGTCGGTGTAAATCCTGTGGTTTTGCATTATCTGCAACAGCCGCTTTAATGGTCGTTACTCGATCTGCGGCGGAAACCCCAGTTGATACCCCTTCTGCCGCTTCAATTGTTACGGTAAATGCGGTTTTATTGACACTGGTGTTGTTTTGCACCATTGGGGGTAAATCAAGTTGTTGGCAAATCTCATCGCTTAAACACAAGCAAACAATCCCACTGCCGTAACGAATAAGTTTTGCCATTTGTGTCGCATCAATGGTTTGTGCGGGGAAAATTAAATCGCCTTCGTTTTCACGATCTTCATCATCTAAAACAAGTACGCCATTGCCTTGTTTGAACGCTTCAATGGCTTTTTCAACACGCTCTTGTGGTGTCCCAAAAGCAGATAAAATAGACTGATTCATAGTAAAAAAACCTTTTAATAATAAATTGATACTTGAATCAGGGCTGATGAGGGAAGTTTTTCGTTATGATAAAAAACAAAATAACAAAAATAGATTTTATCCAAAGATAAAACCCATTTGATTCTCTTTCATCCAGACTTTGACTGTCGGCTTTGGATTTTCACCAAATCTGCTGACTTTACTTTTGCAAGTAAACGCTCGTGGGCTTATGCGTGATGCACTTACCACCGGTAGGGAATTTCGCCCTGCCCTGAGAATGAGGGCATAGTATAACGCAATCTAAATAGAGAAAAAATGTTTTTCTTTACGCAGATATTGCATACAATATGCCACATTGGTGCAATAATGTGAGGTCTTTATGCTAAATCCACAAAAAATAGAGCAAATTATACAACAAGTACAAAATTCCCTACCGCAAGGAGTGAAAGAGCTTGGCAAAGATGCAGAGGCAAAATTTAAGCAAGTTTTGCAGGCACAATTAGCAAAATTAGATGTTGTTACCCGTGAAGAGTTTGATGTACAAACCCAAGTATTAATGCGTACACGTGAAAAACTTAATGAGTTAGAAAAACGCATTGATGCCCTATTGGAAGAACAAAATCAAGCACAAAAAACTCGCTAAAATCTCACCGCACTTGGTTTTATTAAGTGAAAAGTGCGGTCTTTTTTCTAAATAAATTTGGCAATATAAGGAATTTCGTGATGTCCGCATTCGCCTATCTACAACAAAAACGCAAGCAATTAAACTTAAAAGTCAATGAGGTTTGTGAGCAAGCTCACATTACTCGCGCTTATTTTAATCAGCTCGTTAGTGGCAAAATCAAAAACCCAAGTGCAACCAAATTATCTGCCTTGCATAAAGTGTTACAAATCACTGATTTGCAAGATAAAAAAGTGGGGGTAATCTTTGGTAAGTTTTACCCTGTGCATACGGGACACATCAATATGATTTATGAAGCATTCAGTAAAGTTGATGAAGTCCACGTTGTGGTGTGTAGCGATACTGAGCGTGATCTGAAACTCTTTTACGACAGTAAAATGAAGCGAATGCCAACAGTGCAAGATCGCCTACGTTGGATGCAACAAATTTTTAAATATCAGAAAAACCAAATTTTTATTCATCATTTAGTCGAAGACGGTTTACCGAGCTACCCAAATGGCTGGTCAGCGTGGGCAGAGCGTGTTAAACAGCTTTTTGAAGAAAAGCAGGTAAATCCGAGTGTGGTTTTTAGTAGCGAACCGCAAGACAAAGCCCCTTACGAAAAATATTTAAATTTACAGGTGGAATTGGTTGATCCAAAACGTCAGTTTTTTAACGTTTCTGCTACCAAAATTCGTAATACACCGTTCCATTATTGGAAATTTATCCCAAAAGAAGTGCGTCCATTCTTTGCCAAAACCATTGCCATTTTAGGTGGAGAAAGCAGCGGAAAAACCGTTTTAGTGAATAAATTAGCGACTGTTTTTAATACAACTTCCGCTTGGGAATATGGGCGTGAATTTGTGTTTGAAAAACTGGGCGGCGATGAGCAAGCGATGCAATATTCCGACTACCCACAAATGGCTCTAGGGCATCAACGTTATATTGACTATGCCGTACGCCACGCCCATAAAGTGGCGATTGTGGATACGGATTTTATTACCACGCAGGCATTTTGCATTCAATATGAAGGCAAAGCTCACCCATTTTTAGATTCAATGATTAAAGAATACCCTTTTGATATTACCATTTTATTGAATAACAATACCAAATGGGTGGATGACGGCTTACGCAGCCTTGGCAGCTACAAACAGCGCCAACGTTTCCAACAATTATTGAAAAAATTATTAGATAAATATAACGTGCCTTATATTGAAATCGAATCACCGAGCTACTTAGAGCGTTATAATAAGGTGAAATCCATTGTAGAAAAAATTCTCAACGAAGAAGAGCTACCTGAATTAAATAATGATAGCTTAATCTTTGAGGAATAAAGAAAGATGATTTTATTCGCAGGTGATCCACATGGTAGCTATGAGCATTTATATCCTTTTGTGCAAGCGCATAAGGATATTGCTTTGATCATCTTAGGTGATTTACAACTAACTAATCCTGCGGAACTTGATAAATTATCACAATATTGCGATCTCTGGTTTATTCACGGTAACCATGACAGCAAAACCGTTGCCGCCTTTGAAGCACTCTGGGGAACAGAATGGAAAAAGCGAAACCTACACGGGCGTGTGCAAACCATTCAAGGTAAACGCATTGCAGGATTAGGTGGTGTATTCCGTGGGCAAATTTGGATGCCACCAAATAAGCCAGTTTTCTTTGATCCCATTCATTATTGCCAATATTGTCCACAAGAGAAAATTTGGCGAGGAGGCTTGCCGTTACGGCACCGCACCTCCCTTTTCCCTTCAGATTTTGAACAATTAGAAAATCTGCAAGCGGATATTCTTGTTTCTCACGAAGCGCCAAAACCCCACCCACTTGGCTTTTCTGTGTTCAATAAATTAGCGAAAAAAATGGGCGTTACGCATATTTTCCACGGTCATCACCACGAAAACGTTGATTACTCCTCCATTAATCGCGATGTTAATCTCAACATCACCAACGTAGGTTTCCGCAGTTTATGCGATGAACAAGGAAATTATTTATTGAAGAACATTGATGATAGAAAATAATTTTCTCATTTGCTTATTCTTATCAAGGATAAAGTGCGGTCAAAAATATTATAAAATTTTAGCTTAAACTAAATTCTTTGAAAGTTTCTGCAATAACCGATCCATCGCACGATAGGAAAGTGCTTCTGCCAAATGAGGACGTTGTATTTGCCTTTCATTATTCAGATCTGCAATGGTGCGTGCCACTTTTAAAATACGATGATAAGCACGCACAGACAGCCCTAATTGCGTGAGTGTATTTTCAAGGAAAATACCGTCTTCAGGGCTAATTTTACAATCTCGTTCAATCTCTTTACTGCTCAAATGGGCATTAATTTTACCCGCACGGGCAAATTGAATTTCCCGCACATTAATAATTTTTGACCGCACTTGTTCGCTGCTTTCGCCTTTGTTTTCAATGTGTTGCAATGCCCCTTTAGGTAAAAGTGGCACTTCAATAGATAAATCAAAACGATCTAAAAATGGCCCTGAAAGACGGTTTAAATAGCGCATTACTTGCTGTGGTGAGGTGCGATTATGCACACCAGTATAATGCCCTGTCGGGCTAGGATTCATTGCCGCAATCAGCTGAAATTTGGCTGGAAAACAGATTTTTGCATTGGCTCGAGAAATAATAATTTCGCCACTTTCTAGCGGCTGGCGCAACGCATCTAACACCTTGCGATCAAACTCTGGCAATTCATCTAAAAACAGCACACCATTATGTGCAAGGGAAATTTCGCCGGGTCTTGGTATCGTTCCTCCACCAACTAACGCTGGCAAAGAGGCACTATGATGAGGGGCGCGAAAAGGACGCTGTTTCCAATTTTTAAAATTCAATTCATTTTGCACAAGGCTAGCCACAGAGGCGGTTTCAATCGCCTCTTGTTCGGTCATTTCAGGCAATAATCCCGTTAAACGACTGGCAAGCATCGTCTTCCCTGTTCCGGGAGGGCCAAGTAACAAGAGGTTATGTTGTCCCGCTGCTGCAATAGTTAATGCGCGTTTGGCGTGCTGCTGACCAATAATATCAGTTAAATCCGCTTGATTTTTAAAGGAAAAATCCACCGCACTTTGCGTGGTTAAATCGCTGGCAAGGGGCAAGATTTCTTGTTCATTAATAAATTGCACCACGTCTAATAAATGCGGTGCGAAATAACTTTTTTGATCCGCCACCAAGGCGGCTTCATTCGCATTTTGTTGGGCAATAATTGGGCAACGACGTACTTTTTTCGCCGCCAAAATAGCCGGAATAATACCGTGAACGCCTCGCAATTCACCAGTTAAAGCAAGCTCACCTAACAATTCAAATTGTTTTAAGCGTTCAGGATTAACTTGTTCCGAGGCTGCTAAAATGCCAATGGCAATAGGCAAATCAAAGCGTCCCCCATCTTTGGGTAAATCTGCTGGTGCAAGATTTACTGTAATACGTTTAGCGGGATATTTAAAATTGGCATTGAGCAACGCACTGCGTACCCGATCTTGGGCTTCTTTCACGGTTTTTTCAGGTAAGCCCACAAGGGTAAATCCCGGCTTTCCATTGCTTAAATGTACTTCAATCGTAACTAGCGGTGCTTGCACGCCCATTGACGCACGGCTATAAACAATCGCTAATGACATTCATCATCCTTCATTTTGCTTAATTTGAACAATGAATATAAAAAAAGCGAAAAAGAAAGAGAATGCTCACCGCACTTTTTTGCGATCAAGATCGAGAAAATAGAAGAATAAGACGAGATTAAACGCTGTTTATGAGCAATAATTGTTCATCGTAGATCACCCCATATCTTCTCTATCGTGAGTTAAAAAACAACGTGCTAGGCGATTTTTTGAATATTGGCTTTTCTTATTGATTGCAAATAGAAGGAACGATTGAGGCGATGAGAAAACGTTTTCAGATAGGCGTATTTTTACTCAATGGTAACTGATAAAAAAGTGCGGAAATCTCACCGCACTTTATTTTTTTATGCATTTTCACTTTCTTCAATCAGCGCACTAAACCAGCTATCTAATTTTCCAGCGAGTTTATCAATGCCTTGTTTTTTCAGGGCAGAGAAGGCTTCCACTTGCACATCACCTTGAAAAGGAAGAATGGCTTCACGCACCATTTTGACTTGTTTACTCACCGCACTTTGGCTCAGCTTATCGGCTTTGGTGAGCAACAACAGCACGGGCAGATCCGCAGAAACAGCCCATTCGATCATTTGCTGGTCTAAGTCTTTTAGCGGGTGGCGAATATCCATCAAAATCACAACACCGCCTAAACATTCACGTTTTTGCAAATATTCACCTAAGGCTTTTTGCCACTGAATTTTCATTTGCTCTGGAACAGCGGCATAACCGTAACCGGGTAAATCAACCAATTTGCATAAAGGCTCGACTTCAAACACATTAATTAATTGTGTTCGTCCCGGCGTTTTGGAGGTGCGAGCAAGGTTTTTTTGATTTGTTAAGGCATTCAGTGCGGTAGATTTGCCAGCATTAGAACGCCCTGCAAAGGCGATTTCCATCCCCTTATCTTCGGGTAACACGCGAATATTCGGGGCGCTGGTAAGAAAATGGGTTTTATGATAATTCAATTTCATTTTGTTGCTCATTTTATCGATCTTTTATCAAAACGTTCAGCTCATAAAGGAAAGTGCCTAGCATACCTTATAAATCGCAAAACCACGATAAAAAATGATAAAAAAGCGACATTTCTATCACAAATAAATGAAAGGAAAAAACGCATTACTCACAATGCTGTTTATACAAAGCAATAATCACCTCGCGCACCACATTGCGTTGTGGCTCAGGGAGATCAAGGAAATGATTGAACAGGGCTTTATCTTGTTGTGTGGCAAGGTTTTCCCAACGGTGTTGTTGCAAAATATCGGAACGTCGAAGTTCACCAGCTTCCAATTTTTCTAGCTTTTCTGATGAAACCAAATCAGTCAGATCAACTTGCAACCAATTGGCTAAGGTTTTTAATTTATCAAGGCGAGGAATGCTCTCACCTCGCAACCATTTTCCTGCGGTGTGTGGTGTAATAGATGTGCCGTAATAACGCAAATTAAATTCACGTTCAAGAACATTGCCCCGTGCTGAGTAACCCTTAGCAAGCAATCCTTTTTTTAAATTATCAGCAAAACGTTGCTTTTCTCGCCGATCTTGTTGCGTTTTTTCATTTTTCTTCATAATTGCGAAAGCTATCACTCCCACATAAAAAATCGTAACTATGAATTGATAAAAGTTACAAATTGATCAAAAATAATTACAAAAATAAAGAAGAAAACATCCTATCTTTTAAATCTATTAATAATGATTAAAGAAAAACAAATAGTTTCAAAAAAGCGAGTTGCCGATCACGGTGAAGTTTATACAAGAGAAAAAGAAGTCAATGCAATGCTGGATTTAGTGGCAATGCAAACGCAATCACTTTCTGCCACTTTTTTAGAGCCTGCGTGCGGAACGGGCAATTTTCTGATCGAAATTTTACGCCGTAAGTTGGCGGTGGCAGCTGAAAATTACCAAGATAAACATAAGCGTAAAAAGTACGTCAAATCACCCAGCCAGCTTTCCTACGAACGAGATTTAATCCTTGCGGTAAGTAGCATTTACGGCATTGAATTGCTGGAAGATAACGTAAAAGCCTGTCGCAAACGGCTGTTTGATTTTGCCACAGCGGAATATGCACGGCTTTTTCCTGACAGCCAAAAAACAGCCTGCTTAGACGCCATTGAATGCCTGCTACATTTTAATATTGTGTGGGGCAACGCCCTTTCAATGGAAGTGGAAACGCCACGACATTCAATATCTCTTGATGGTTTAGTTACCGAAGAAGAGAAAGAGCGGTCAAAAAAAGCGATTATTTTTTATCAATGGAGTTTTGTGACTGAACGCAAAATCAAACGTGTGCCTTTTATTTATTGGGGATTAGTGGACAGAGCCTATCAACCCAATGGGAACAGCCCGTTACCGCACCCTTACCGCACCGTTTTTCAATCAAGTCTTTGTGATTTCTTACAATTAAAACAGCAATATGCCAACGAATATGAATAAAGTGAGTAATGGAATGACAATTAATAATTACAACCCTGATGTGCTTTCTTGCATTGCCAATTTATCAAGTGATGAAGTGTTTACGTCACCACAGTTAGCCAACAAAATGCTAGATCTCATTCCACCGCACTTTTTTTGCGATCCCACAAAGCGATTTCTCGATCCTTGTAGCAAATCAGGGGTGTTTTTGCGTGAAATCGCCAAGCGATTAATTAAAGGGCTTGCGCCACACTTTCCGGATTTGCAAGAACGCTTAAACCATATTTTTACCAAGCAACTTTTCGGCATAGGCATTACCACGCTTACCGCACAATTAAGTCGCCGTAGTTTGTATTGTAGCCGTGAAGCAAACGGTGAATATTCGGTATGCACAGCCTTTGATGATGAAAACGGCAATATTTTTTACCGCACTTTATCCCATCAATGGGAGAATGGTCGCTGTATTGAGTGTGGCGCAAGTCAAGAGGTGTTTGCGCGTGATGAGAAATTAGAAAGCCACGCCTATCATTTTATCCATTCTTATAGTCCTTTTTTTGAGCAATATAACAAGATGAAATTTGATGTCATTATCGGCAATCCGCCTTATCAGTTAAGTGATGGTGGCGCACAAGCCAGTGCCAGACCTATTTATCAAAAATTTGTGGCACAAGCGAAAGCGTTGCAACCAGAATATTTAGTGATGATTATCCCCGCGCGTTGGTATGCGGGGGGAAAAGGGCTTGATGAATTTCGTGCGGAAATGTTGCAAGACCGCCAAATTCGCCAGTTACACGATTTCCCCAATTCACAAGATTGTTTTACTGGCGTGGAGATAAAAGGGGGCGTGTGTTATTTCTTATGGCAAAAAGGCTCAACGGGCGAGGCAGAGATATTCACTTATGAGGGAAATAATTTGGTGTCTCACGCTCAGCGTTATTTACAAGAAGAAAATCTGGATATTTTTATTCGCAGTAACGAGGCAGTGGAAATTTATCATAAGGTGAAAGGGTTTAATGAGGTGAGCTTTAATGAATGGATAAGTTCACGTAAGCCTTTTGGATTTGATACAAAGTTTAAAGGCTACGCAAAAAACAAAGATAATACGGTGAAATATTACGCCAATAAAGCGATAAATTATATTAGTCGTGGTGAAGTGAGCGTAAATCGCGATTGGATTGATCGCTACAAATTATTTGTACCTAAAGCGATTGGTTCAGGTGATGGTCGAGAAGATTTAGTTAAACCGATTTTAGCTGAACCTAATTCTTGTTGTTCAGAAACCTATTTAGTGTTTGGACCTTTTGATGATGAGAGAACAGCCAGAAATGTTATTTCTTATATTCAAACTAAATTTTTCCATTTTATGCTAACAATCAAAAAGAATACTCAAGATGCCACGAAAAAAGTATATGAATTTATTCCAATGCAAGATTTCTCACAATCGTGGAATGACGAAAAACTATATGCAAAATATGGCTTAACCCCCGATGAAATTGCCTTTATTGAGGCAATGATACGCCCAATGGAAAGAAATGATGTCGAATAATTTACTCTTACCCCGACAGCAATATGCCAACGAATATGAAC
>NZ_JAKKOB010000001.1:762500-2072133 GCF_026226765.1 Avibacterium sp. 21-599 | reverse complement strand
TGAGCATAGTTGAAAATCTCTTTCGCTTGGATAGCTTTAAGTAAGCTGATGGTTTCAAGATTGTTTCCCGCTAAGACGGTTTTGATGTCATTACCGGTGGTGATTTGGATGGTTCTGCCTTGGTCAATTTGAGTACGTTGGCTACCGTTAACCGTTAAAGTGCGGTGGTTTTTGATGTGATTTTTTTGGTCATGCTCAACCAGGGTGGTCATATCCCGCTGGGCATGCATTTCAAATAATTCTCGGTTCGCGGCATCCTCAAAGAGAATGCTGTTGTAACCTTCCCCTTTGTAGGTTTTCGATTTAATGTGCATTTGGGTATAGGTAGCAGGCAGATTACCCGGTGGGATTTGTAGCTCATTATACACGCGTCCAATAATCAGCGGTTGGTCAGGGTCGCCTTCTAAAAAGCTCACTTCGGCGTGTATCGTATAGCTGTTATTTTCAATGGGTTGCGTCTTGGTTTTGGTTATGATGGGAGTTGGCATTTATTGCTCCTTATCTTTATTACTTATTTCCCCCAATTAGGCAGCGTTGTTGCTTTATATGGTACAACTTTGTAACGTGATTTGTCTGGGGCTGGATCATCTACCCGTATTATGGCTAGATTTCCCCACTTATTAGGATAAGGTGCGTGTTCATCGTAATTCTCACGATTTACACAAAAATAAAAGTGGTATTCCTCCTTTCCAATAACACGTTCAAAACGATAAATCGCGTAGCATCTATCTCTACCAATATATTTCTCTTCATCAATGCCGTATATTCTTTGATCTTTGGGTGATAAATCGAGAAAGAAGAATTTTTCTTTAAACGTTAAATTAAATTCTTCAAAATCACGGTCTAAAAAGTGGGTTGCTTGCCCATAATTATCGTTCCAGATGCTTATTTCGGCAAAATCCCAATATTTTTTATTGAAGCGTTTGTTAATTTGGCTACCGTATATGCCCTTAATAAAAATTTCTTTATTGCCTTCACGTCTTTTTTCGAAGGTGTGATAGTTAAAAATCTCTCCATATCGAATGGGCGAAAAGAATTTTTTAGGCAGAACTTCCCCGCCTTCAAAAGGCGTGCCTAATTTAGCGATCTCGCCTGCTATGCTAGATTTTTGACCAAGAACATTTAAGCTACTCCAAATTAATTTTTTAACAATAGCAATATCTTGTGGTGTAAATTGGTAGGCGTGTTTAGGGGTTATATGATAGATACGAATATATTCCTTATTTATGTCCTTATTAGAAGAGGATTCGGCAGAGCAGGTGATATAAATAAGGCAGCAACAGAAGCTTACTAAAGTTTTTCTAAGTAGATTCATCGTGTTTTCTCCAGTTCCCAGAAGACATCATACGGTTGTTCGTTATCTCGAATGGCGGTAATAAATTCATCCCAAAACCTTTTTGTTATATTTTCTTTTCCTTTATCGATTACTTTTCGTCCAACAAGTTCATTCTGTGCTTCATATTCCTGCATTTGGTCATAAAACGCATAAGGATTAATTGCTTGGATATGCCCTGTCATCACAGCACTTCTTCCCCAAGGTAAATCAGGTAAAATATTTCCAATGGCATCATCCCTTACCACTTTTGCACAGGTATAATTGTTTGCAATATTATAATATTGCTCTCGTTGTTCTATTCCGTTTCTGATTCGTACCACATTTTTATAAATGGCTTCATACTGCGCTTCGGTAATTTTTAATTGAAACAAGGTGACTTTTTCGGATATTCGGTAGTCGGCGGTCGCTATTCCATAAGCACGATTGAAGTCCTGTCCGAGTCCATAGCCGACCTGAGCGGCAGGATAAGGGGCTAACATCTGATTAATTTGTTCTTGGTCAGGGAGTTGATAGGTTTTTCTATATTCAGCTAATCGTTCAGCATCATTAGCTAAAGGGCCTACACTTAAGAAAATGGTGGCATTTAGGTTTTTAACCAAATACATAAATGCATGCCCAGGGTCAGAGAGTACCTGATGAACAGGCATGTCTGTTTCGAAATGTCCCTCATCATCCTCTATGGAAATTCGTTGATAAGCGGATTGTTGAGGCTTATTATCTTCCTCCTGATTTTGTTTCATTTCCTCTTCAAAATTAGGGTTAGTTAAAGGTGATTTATTGACCTCAAAGCCAAGTACAAGAAAATAAGCATCTTCAGCGTGTATCGTATAGCTGTTATTTTCAATGGGTTGCGTTTTGGTTTTGGTTATGATGGGAGTTGGCATTTATTGCTCCTTATTATTTATATAGCGCTTTCCAATCAATTTGTACATCTACTTTTGTTTCGTCTTGAGTGTAAATTGGACGCGTTTTTCCTTCATTATCACTGATACCTGTTAAGGTTTTACCATCATAACGTATGATATAAGGCATATTTTTGTATGGATTACCCGATTTATCTTGGAGTATAAAGCTATGGCTATAGGGTTGAATGCCTTCTGTTAAAAAATTCTCTTTTTCAATTTCTTTCTCCTGCATTCCAATATGCACGCCATCTAACCAAATGCCTTCTTCATTCATCAAAATCGTGTTTTTACCAAAGCGAAGGAGAATCTTTTCATTGTCCATCGTCAGGCTGGTTTGTTTGCCCACTTCAAGCTCAATACGGTCGTGTGCCGCGTTGAAAATCTCTTTCGCTTGGATAGCTTTAAGTAAGCTGATGGTTTCAAGATTATTTCCCGCTAAGACGGTTTTGATGTCATTACCGGTGGTGATTTGGGTGGTTCTGCCTTGGTCAATTTGAGTGCGTTGGCTACCGTTAACCGTTAAAGTGCGGTGGTTTTTGATGTGATTTTTTTGGTCATGTTCAACCAGTGTGGTCATATCCCGCTGGGCATGCATTTCAAATAATTCTCGGTTCGAGGCATCCTCAAAGAGAATGCTGTTGTAACCTTCCCCTTTGTAGGTTTTTGATTTAATGTGCATTTGGGTATAGGTGGCAGGCAGATTACCCGGAGGAATTTGCAGCTCATTATACACGCGTCCAATAATCAGCGGTTGGTCTGGGTCGCCTTCTAAAAAGCTCACCACCACTTCTTGCCCAACACGTGGAATAGCGAGCATCCCCCAGTTTTGCCCCGCCCAAGGTTGAGCAACACGCACCCAGCAAGAACTTCTGGAATCGTTGAATTCCCCTTTATCCCAATGAAATTTCACTTTAACCCGGCCTTGGTAATCCGTGAAAATTTCTTCCCCTTTGGGGCCTGTGACTACCGCAGTTTGTGTGCCACAGATTTGTGGTTTTTGAGGGAAATTACTACGGAAAGTTTTCTCCGGAGAAAGACATTCAAAACGATTAGTGATAAAGGTGGTGTTTTCACGTTGACTAAAATGGCTTTCCTCTTCCAAGGCTTGCGGTTGTTCTCCATGATGTTGAATGTAAGTTAATTGCCAAGGCTGATTGAAGTCAGCACGAGGATGGCGATGAATGTGTAAGAGCTGACCTATCCTTAAAGCTGGGTGATTACTTTCTCCCTCGCCCGTATGGGCATCACGGCGTAAACTGTCGAGACGATATTGGGCAAAGCGTTCGCCACTGTCATTTTTATAGCGGCCAGGGTAGTCGTAGTAAGGGTAGTCTCCTTGGAATTGAATCTCTTCTTGCGTGCCTTGTAAGCCATATTCCGCATTCCAATTTGGTTTTTTGAAGGTGTAATCTTTTAACAACACTTCAGAAGGACGAATTTGTTCGGTCCATTGGAAGGTACGGAGATGAGGGGCTTGGCGTAATACGGTAGGATTGGCATTATAGTCAAGGGAGAGGGTATCTTCTTTGGATAAACGATGGGCATCATCGTAAATAAAGAGCCGGTCAATTTGATTATGTTCATCTTCCGTACAAAAGAAAAACAAGCCTTCTTCACCGATAATCCGTTGGAAAAATTCATAATCGGTTTCGCGGTATTGCACACAATATTCCCGTCTTGTGCGGTAGGCGATATCAATGGTGTGAAAAAGCACATCGGAATCGCTCAGCAGGGTTTTTAAGATATCTTCAATGCTGGTATGTTGGAAAATACGAGAGCGTCTTTTTTGGGTTAATCGCCAGAGATGAGGGGAGAGGGTAAAGTGATAAAAGGTATAGCGTTCACCGGTTTTACCGAGTTTGATTTGTGTGACGATACCGGAGATATTCCGTTGTCGCTCACCATCTTGCCAGATGGAAAGGGTTGCAGCGCAGTCGAGTAGTGAACCAAATGGAAGCTGATTATGTTGTGTTGCCGCGACAATGGAGAGTTTAAAGAGGGAATTATAGCCTTCTTCGAAATCGAATTTGACAACACGGAAGGTGTCAGGCGGCAGTTGTGCTACTTCGAGGGTGAAGTGGAGGCCTTTGGAAACAGAAAAATCGGGGAATTTTAGTGTGTTCATTGTTTATCCCTTATTAAAATTTTTTATCTGGCGTGACATAGTAATACATACTGTATTTCCAAAACTCAATAAGTTCGTAACCACTCTGTAAGACAGAGGTACATAATAGAAGCTTTGTCAGCCTATTTTGGTGGTGTGTAAATTTGTCATCCGTCTTTTAGTCTTATTTGCTATACTCATCCACTTCTTTACCAAAATAAGCGTCCCAATCAATTTCTATATCAATATTATCTTCATCTTCATCTGCAACATAAACCTCCTCTGTTTCTCCGTTCTCATTGGTAATTCCTTTTACGGTTTCTCCATCAAAATGCATAATATAGGGCATATTTCTATATGGCTCACTTTCTCCTAATAACCTAAAACGGTGAGGACTTTTGATTTTTTCAGGGATCTCTACTCTTTTTATTGTCTCTCTTCTTTTTACTTCCTTAATAAAATGAGGGCCGCAATCCGCCTTATACCAATAATTATCCTCATTCAATGCAGCACAATATTCAGATAATTCATTAAAATCCTCATCAGATAGTCGGTCTAAGTTTCGTTCACCAACTGGGTCAATATAGAAGATTCTGTGCATATCTTTTTTCTTATAAAAAAAACCATAGCCCGGACCAAATTCACCACTCACTTTAACAAATCCTATTTCACTATTAAAAAATATAACAACTCCAATCAATATAAGATTAGAAAGACATAATAAGATTGTTGTGCATTTATAAAATTTTTTATTCATTAATTTTTCCTTTTTCTGGTGCGTCTAGTTGAAAATGCTGTCTTAAATAGGTAACAAATTGCATTCCTACATTTCCTGGACAAGTGCGGTGATCATTTGATAAAGCAAACTCTCGATGCCCTCCTAGTTGTTTAATACAGAACACTGATAGCAATGCCTCAATTAAAATAATACAAGCATATTTTTGAGATTTAGGAATGCTAGAGGAGTAGAAAAAGTCTAGGTGGTCTATAAGATACTCTTTTTTATCTTTTTTCTTCTTCCAATCAACTTCACCTCTTTCTGAATAATCCCCAGTTAATAATATTCCTACTTTGTGAAAATTGTTCTCATTAACATGGGAGCCTTGGAATCTAATATCTCTCCCCTCAGCTATTTGACCATCACAGGCAACAATGTAGTGATATCCTATATCATCGAACTTACCACTCATGTGTTCGTTTTGTATACTATGCGCTACTTCAAATACTGGTACACATTCTGTTCCAAATGATGCGTTTCCTTGATGATGGATAACAATATCCGTATAATTCCAATCATCCGATAATTCTTTCTTGGGTTTTCTGGCATTCCATTCTGAGCGTTCAATAAATTTATTTGAAATTCCTAGTATGAGATTTTTTTCAATGTAATTGATAATAGCTTGTCTTGTTGCAGCTTTGTCATTAAGCTGAATGTTTTTAATCTCACAGATATCTTTTTTTAGTTTCACTTCAGTTGTTTTATTTTTATTCATTTTTCAATAACCTTATTAGCGTGTGGTATATTTTTGATTGTTTTAGTATTAATGTCTTAAGTGAGGTGTTTTTTTATTGTTTTTCTTCTGTCTCTAAAGGTATATTTTCTAGCTTTTTATTATCTTGGGTTTTCATCTGTTTTTTATAAGCTTCCCAATCAATTTCTATATGTACATCATTTTTATCGCTAACGTAAACGGTTTCTGTCTCTCCTTTATCATTTGTTATACCCTCTATAGTTTTTCTATCATATTGCATAATATAAGGACTATTTCTATATATTTCACCATTATATGTTAAAATAAAAGAATGAGGACGTAGAGAGGCCCTTCTTTTTACTTCCTTATTAAAATAAGGACCACAAGAAATTTTATGTCTGTAATTATTTTCACTTGCAGCAGCACAGTATTCAGACAGCTCGTGAAATGCATCATTAGAAAGCTGATCTAGGTCTTGTTCTCCTATAGGATCAAAATAATAAATCCTGTGCATATCTTTCTTCTTATAAAAAAAACCGTAATTATCCCCAAATTCTGTAGTTGTTCTTACTATACCTATTTCGCTATTAAAAAACATAATCATACTAGTCAATATTAGGTTAGAGATAAACAATAAGATTGTTGAACATTTATAAAATTTATAGAGTTTTTTATTCATTAATTGTTCCTTTTTCTGGTGCAGATAGTTGAAAATTTTGTCTTAAATAGGTAACAAATTGCATTCCTATATTTCCTGGACACGTTCGATGATCGCCTGGTAAGGCAAATTCTCGATGTCCTCCTAGTTGTTTAATAAAGAACACTGATAGCAATGCTTCAATTAAAGTAATGCAAGCATATCCTTGAATTTCTGGGACACTGAGTGAATGAAAAAAGTCTAGATGATCTATAAGGTAATCCTTTGCTTCTTCTATATTATGCCAATTCATTTCACCTCTTTCTGAATAATCACCAAGTAATAATATCCCTATTTTATTGGAATTATTCCAATTTACATGAGAACCTTGAAATCTAATATCTCTTCCTTCTAAAATATTTCCTTCACAGCTTACAATATAGTGGTAACCGATATCATCAAAATTTTGAGATCCTTTCATTTCAGATTGTTGAATTTTCTGTGTTTCGTTGATTGGGTCTCCACAACAGAAACCGAAATTTGAATTTCCTTGATGGTGAATGACGATTGCATTATAGTTCCAGCTTTCGGTGAGTTTTTTCTTAGGCGGTTTAGCTTTCCAACCAGAGCGTTCAATAAATTGTGTTCCGAACCTTTCCTTTAGGTTATTATTCACTCTATTAATAATAGTCTGCCTTGTTGCTGCTTTGTCATTCGTTTTTATAACATGCTCTTTAGCTTCATATTCTTTTTCCAATCCTATCGTTGTAGTTATTTGTTGATTCATTCTTCAATAACCTCATTAGCTTGTAAGAGTCTTTTTGGTGATTTAAACAGTACATGAATATTTACAGTTTCTTTTTGGTTGCTTTGAATATATAAATAGCCATTTTGATCTGTTTCTTGTTTAATTCGTTTTCCTGATGAAAATTCAATTTCACAAGGTCGATGAGCTAAAATTTCTCCAGTAGCTTTATCTGTTACGAGAACCTTCGCGATGTAATGAGATTCTTTTTTAGGCTCTCCGGTATTATCCGGCACTTGCAACTCCTTCTCCTGCATTCCAATATGGACGCCATCCAACCAAATCCCTTCTTCATTCATTAAAATTGTGTTTTTACCAAAGCGAAGGAGAATCTTTTCATTGTCCATCGTCAGGCTGGTTTGTTTGCCCACTTCAAGCTCAATACGGTCGTGTGCCGCGTTGAAAATCTCTTTCGCTTGGATAGCTTTAAGTAAGCTGATGGTTTCAAGATTGTTTCCCGCTAAGACGGTTTTGATGTCATTACCGGTGGTGATTTGGGTGGTTCTGCCTTGGTCAATTTGAGTACGTTGGTTACCGTTAACCGTTAAAGTGCGGTGGTTTTTGATGTGATTTTTTTGGTCATGCTCAACCACTGTGGTCATATCCCGCTGGGCGTGCATTTCAAATAATTCTCGGCTCGCGGCATCCTCAAAGAGAATGCTGTTGTAACCTTCCCCCTTGTAGGTTTTTGATTTAATGTGCATTTGGGTATAGGTGGCAGGCAGATTACCTGGTGGGATTTGTAGTTCATTATACACGCGTCCAATAATCAGTGGTTGGTCAGGGTCGCCTTCTAAAAAGCTCACCACCACTTCTTGCCCAACACGCGGAATAGCGAGCATCCCCCAGTTTTGCCCTGCCCAAGGTTGAGCAACACGTACCCAGCAGGAACTTCTGGAATCGTTGAATTCCCCTTTATCCCAATGAAATTTCACTTTCACTCGGCCTTGGTAATCCGTGAAAATTTCTTCCCCTTTGGGGCCTGTGACTACCGCAGTTTGTGTGCCACAGATTTGTGGTTTTTGAGGGAAATTACTACGGAAAGTTTTCTCCGGAGAAAGACATTCAAAACGATTAGTGATAAAGGTGGTGTTTTCACGTTGGCTAAAATGGCTTTCCTCTTCCAAGGCTTGCGGTTGTTCGCCATGATGTTGAATGTAAGTTAATTGCCAAGGCTGATTGAAGTCAGCACGAGGATGGCGATGAATGTGTAAGAGTTGGCCTATTCTTAAAGCTGGGTGATTACTTTCTCCCTCGCCCATATGGGCATCACGGCGTAAACTGTCGAGACGATATTGGGCAAAGCGTTCGCCACTGTCATTTTTATAGCGGCCAGGGTAGTCGTAGTAAGGGTAGTCTCCTTGGAATTGAATCTCTTCTTGTGTGCCTTGTAAGCCATATTCCGCATTCCAGTTTGGTTTTTTGAAGGTGTAATCTTTTAACAACACTTCAGAAGGACGAATTTGTTCGGTCCATTGGAAGGTACGGAGATGAGGGGCTTGGCGTAATACGGTAGGATTGGCATTATAGTCAAGGGAGAGGGTATCTTCCTTGGATAAACGATGGGCATCATCGTAAATAAAGAGCCGGTCAATTTGATTATGTTCATCTTCCGTACAAAAGAAAAACAAGCCTTCTTCACCGATAATCCGTTGGAAAAATTCATAATCGGTTTCACGGTATTGCACACAATATTCCCGTCTTGTGCGGTAGGCGATATCAATGGTGTGAAAAAGCACATCGGAATCGCTTAGCAGGGTTTTTAAGATAGCTTCAATACTGGTATGTTGGAAAATGCGCGAGCGTCTTTTTTGGGTTAATCGCCAGAGATGAGGGGAGAGGGTAAAGTGATAAAAGGTATAGCGTTCACCGGTTTTACCGAGTTTGATTTGTGTGACGATACCGGAGATATTCCGTTGTCGCTCACCATCTTGCCAGATGGAAAGGGTTGCTGCACAGTCGAGTAGTGAACCAAATGGAAGCTGGTTATGTTGTGTTGCCGCGACAATGGAGAGTTTAAAGAGGGAATTATAGCCTTCTTCGAAATCGAATTTGACAACACGGAAGGTGTCAGGCGGCAGTTGTGCTACTTCGAGGGTGAAGTGGAGGTCTTTGGAAACAGAAAAATCGGGGAATTTTAGTGTGTTCATTGTTATCCCTTATTAAATATTCGTTTTTTATTGATGATAATATAAGCTAACTTGAATAAAGTCACAATTGGAAGATTGTATGATAATCAACCTATATATGCTTCCAACAACAATTTTTTTATTACCTTGCCCCTCCTTTTAGCAAAGGTATGATAAATTAAAAAAACGCCTCTCTCGAATGAGAACAAATAATTTGTAAGGAAATTTTCCGCTTCAAAAGGCTTATGTATTATAAAGGATACATTTATGGCATTTTTATCGACAATTATCCCTCTAGCATTTCGCTAAATAACAACGGCGTAACGCCATTTTTTAAGTCAATTTGCACTGCACTATGTAAGGGAAATTCGTGTTGGCTAATCACATTCAAAGACTGTCCAGCCACTTCCACTTGATATTTATAATAAGCACCTAGAAAGCGTTGTTGGCGAATAATGCCGTTGGCTTGTGTTTGCTTATTGTTCATTTTTCTTTTATTCTTTTGGAAGCCCATCTAAAAACCTATGTACGTCTAATTTTCCTCTATTGATATAGTCTAGCATATTTTCTCTTATAGTTTTTTCATCCTCATATTCAGAAGAATCAGGATCTTCATCTATATAGTTAATCTTTTTAGAGATAAAGTTTAAGTATTGTTTTTTTATGTTAGATGATGAATATAATTTTAAACAGAAATTAAGGTCATTGTGGAAATATTTATCCAGCATAACTCCTTTTTTTGGAAAGATAACATCTTTTTCAATAATAATATATTTTTCCAGTAATTTATTACTTTTAAATAATCTAGGGAGGGGGTAAAGGTTATTATAAAGATGTATATATTTATTAGTGAATAATGAGTTCTTTTCCATTCCTATTCTTACATCTAGACAATGTAATGTCCCTAAATATTGGAATTGCTCCAGAGCTAACTCGTCATTAGAAAGTTTTTCTTTTACTTGTGTAAGCAAGTTGGATGCATTGCTATTATTAATTATAAAAAATAAAAGTATTAATAAAAACTTTTTATTTGGCATATCATCTTAACTCTAAAAATAAAATTTGTTCTTTAGTATTTTTACTAATGAGCATACGGCATAAATTATTATTTTTCTAAACTTTCAACAAAATCAGACAGCTCTTTTGATTTATAAAAACTAATGCATTGTAAGAATATATCATTAGCTATAATATCTTTTCTTTCCTCCATGTGAATTATATATTTTTGTTTATGAAATTCATTCATTTTTTGAGTTACAAAATTCATTAAATCATATATTTCCTGTACCGAATGATTTTCGGATAACTTAGAAGCATCATTTAATTCAATGCCAAGCTCTTTGTAGTTTATAGTTAAACATAGTTTTAAAGCATAATCTCTAAAGTCTAAAAATACCTCTTTTTCTTTAGCAAAGCAGGGTACGCTTAAAAACAAAAATAATAGAATAAGTCTCATTTTAACTCCTTTCTATAATATTACTCCTTTAGGAATCTAAGAATAGACTTTATGTATATATGTTGTTTATATAGTTTCAATTTTTTATTTTAATATAAGTCTTCGATATAAATAACAAAACAGAGATAAAAAATAATAAAAAATATTCAAGATATATCGAAATAACCTCTCTTTCTATGTTCGATTTAAATGAGTTAGTGGCATTTATGAAAGCCCATCCGCCAATTAATATAGAGAGCGTGATTAAAGATAAGAAAATAAAATATTTTCTTCTTTTTGAAAAAAAACTAAAAAGAAAGTGAATTGACAGAATATGATTGCAAGAATAAAAAAAAGAAAATATCCTCTTGTAAAGGGTGTGATCCATAGTTTCATCAACGAATATACTATATTTTATATTTAGGTTGATATCGATTATTATTAATGCAAAAAAAATGGCAAGGATTGTAAATAGTATGTATTTCATATTTCATCTCTTTTTAGTTGAAGTAGGACTTTATTTGTGATGTGAAGTCACTAATGTTAGTTGAGGATATTTTTCTAGTCTCCATAAAGTTTCCTAATTCTAATGGTGCAATGATTCCTTCTATTTTGTATCTATATTCTATATTATCGGAAGAGTCTTTTAATTCAATATTAAATATGTTTGTGCCAGCATACTTTAATGAGTCAATAGTAACTGTTGTGCAGTTTCTATAAAACAAATTATATTTGTTTATAACCTTTCCATATTTTTTACATATCTCTTTTTTGTTGAAATTATTAGGTGGTTCATTACTATTATCATAAGTCCTCAAAAAAAGTTATGTTTTATCTAATGAGGCGTCATTGATTTTATATATTTTATAACTTTTACTTTTGTGTCATTACCGGTGGTGATTTGGGTGGTTCTGCCTTGGTCAATTTCAATATGTAATTCCCGATTTCAATTATTATAGTCGCGCTTTTAAAACTTAAAATTATTTTAAGTCAGATAAATTATATTTATATATAAAATCCTTATACAACTTCTTTAGTTTTTTATTGTCAGTAAATAGATCCTTACAGATAAATGTTGGAGAGCTATATTCCAACTTAAAATATTCATCCTTTAATTTATATTTTTTAATAGTGTTGTTAATGTTTTCATTGTAGTATTTATTTAAAATTATTTTTATATCACTCCACTTATAGTAATAGTCAAACTTAGAGTTTAAACCATTTAATGTTTGAGAATGTTTTTTAAAAAAGTAATGGTTATTTTTTTTATAAAAACCTTGTGAATATAAAACATTATCTAGGCAGACGCTATTTCCTAAGTCTAAAAACTGGCCATATAATTCGCCATCTGAGGCATAATCTTTTTTTATATTTTCTAAATTTCCTGATGCAGATAAACTACTGAGTAGTGAAAATATTATTACATTTAATTTCTTCATTTATTTTAACTCCCAGAAATATATTTTTTTGCTTCTAAAAAATAATTATGTCCTCCAATTGCATTATTTTTATGCCATAGAGTAACATGTCCACTAGCCCATTTAGGGTCTTTAGCTATCATGCCATAAATACCTTTACGGTTTCCAATTGCATTTTGTATTTCTTGCAAGGATTCTGGATATCTTATAAAAACCTCCGGAGAACCAAACTGCTTTTTTAACCATTCGATCATTTTTGCCGCACTGACAATCACACCTTTACCTGCAAATTTTCCTTTTATAATTGGGTAGTTCCTAGGTGGTTTCATTCCTCCATTTAATAAAGCGAGGGATAATCTTGTAGCACAGGCATTTATAAAGATATTTCTGTCATAATTCTCCCCCATTATTGATATAAATACTAATTCAGCATATTCATCATTTTCATTTGTTATTGAAGTGGGATCTTCTCGTTTAGGATATCCCTCATATACCTTATCCCAAGGCGGTCTTCTCACCTTTATAGAGCGCTTTCTGTTTCCTGCCCGAGCAGTAATTGTTGCCATAATTATTCCTTATTAAAACTTAGATTTCTTTTTTCAAAAACATTTCTTATGACTGCTTCGCTATTATTGCCAATAATACCGCTTACAATCACATTTTCTTTTCCATTTTCTGTTTCATATTCAATTATAGCTTCGACTTTATCGCCCACTCTGCCATTCTCTTTGACTATATGTAAATTTAAGTCCGTATAATGACGAGAAAGATCCTCTAACTTAATTAACTCCTCGCCATAAGACCAATATAATTGAATAATTTCTCCATCTGGTTTTGGCTCTCCAGTATTATCCGGCACTTGCAACTCCTTCTCCTGCATTCCAATATGCACGCCATCCAACCAAATCCCTTCTTCATTCATCAAAATCGTGTTTTTACCAAAGCGAAGGAGAATCTTTTCATTGTCCATCGTCAGGCTGGTTTGTTTGCCCACTTCAAGCTCAATACGGTCGTGTGCCGCGTTGAAAATCTCTTATTGATAATGGTTTTTATATTGTGTTTTTGAATTAAATCATAGTTTTCCGAGGTGAGTTGCTCACAACGAAATAATTTATTATCTATGTTATAAAAGTTTGTTTTTTTACCTTAGTTAAAGGTAGCTTATATAGAAGTTTTAACTTCTACAATATTTATTTAATTTTTGGATTTTTATTATCGCTATTACATATTTTTATTAATCTTTTTGTTTCTATTTTGATTATGAGTAATACATAACACATATCTGAATACAATATTGCACAATTTCCTATAATTGCAGTTTGGAGAACATAGTAAAGTCCATTTTCTGCGTGCCGACTCCGAGTAGATTGGAACATACTGATTATAAAAATGGTTAAGATAATATAAAGGGCATACTTTAAAATTTTACTCTTTGCCAAGTTATCTAAACTTACGATCTCTTTAGAAGATTTTTTACCAGAAAAAATAGAAAGGCTATCTATAATTAACTTTTCTTCATTGATTCTAATGACGTGAATTATTGCTACAAACAGAAGGAAAGAGAGTATAAGAATAAGATTTAAGTATAATTCAGGGTATAGAAAATAACTTAAAACATAAGCTGGAAAAAAGAGCAATACAATACTCATGCATCCCATACCAAAGATGGTAGAATGAAGATACATTAATGCAATAATATTATTCTTTTTTGAAAGGAATTGTGTTATGAGATAGAATAAAAATAGATAGGTAAGCTCTCCTATCAAAAACAACACTATTAACTTATTTTTCTTTTCTATTGGGATATTAAGGTCTGTAAAGAAGAGGATTGCATATTGTATGATTAAAAAAATAAAAAAGACTGTTAATATAAATTTATAAGATCCTACACCTGTTTTATATTTATTAAAAATAAACCTACTATTTTTGTTTAAATATTTTAGTTCCATGTTTCATCCTTTATGTAATCAATGGCTTGGTTAATAGCATAACCTATACTGACAATAACAACGCCACTAAGTAAGAAGATTAATATTACAGGGAAAGCGGGCATAAATCCGGAAATAGATAATATTAAAGAAGTCAATATAGAACTTATCGTCACAGTAGCTATTCCGCCCAAAAAAGATAACCCAATTCTTCCTAATAACTCTACAATATCTCGACTCCCTGATTCATCCAACACTACTGTATCATAATCCAAAATGACATCAATCACGAATCCTGTTGCGGCTAATGGGCCGGAGAAATTTGCTTTAGCTAATGATTTGATGGATAGTACTTCTTTTGCGGATAGCCAAATCCGTTTAATATTTTTACTAATATGAATTCCTCCGGTTACACCTTTTAATTTTTCATGCGCTAATCCAGCATATCTAAATCCAAAAGCAGGAGTTTTTCCTTTAAATACAATGGCTAAATATCCGTTTATCCATTTTACTTCGACTTTATGACTCATTGCTTTTATCCAATGTTTATTTTCTAATGTGTAATCAATTGTATCTTTAACTAAAGCCATGTCATCGTTAGCGTAATATTGGAGAATCTCTATAAGCTCCTTATATTCTTTATCTTCAAGGATATGTTCTAATTCCCTTACCTCAACTGTTTGTGCTGTTTTATAGCGTTCGACTGGTGTTCCAAAAGGATAGTATTGTAAGGGGATTTTTGAGAGATTAGCTTCTTTTTTGACTTTAAATAACTCAATCTATTATTTTTATTTGTGTTTTTTCTTTTTATTTAAGTAGGTTTTTATTATTATCCCCCAGTAACAAAATGTTGGATATATAAAGGTGGTGGTGAATAACATTATGCCAGTAGAATAATAGATGTCATATTTTTGATTAAATCTTACTATGAAATAAAAAAGGATTAATGCTGTTGCTGGAAGAAACCCAATTAAGAAAAACATGTTATTCCACTGTAGTAGTTTTGGTAATGAGTAATCATTTATAAATAGCGTCTCGTTATTCTTCTCTTCTTTTTTTAACCAATGTTTTTTACTTCTTTCTATGAGATTGTTATCATTATATTCATATGTATAGAGAAAAGATATAAAGAGAGTGAGTAATAAGTATAGGAAAAAGAATATTAAAAAATATTTGTTATTGATAATCTGAATTAAAACAGTTGGAAAAAACAAGATGAAAGTTGTGGTTGGCATGTTGAAAAATGCACTTCTTATAATCATGGACGGTATTACCTTGCCATTTTTATTCAGGAAATTAAGTAGTAGATAAAAACATAAAAGGTATATCGCCTCAAATGTTACATATGTATAAAGTATGTGCTTTAATCGGCCATGTTCAAAGCTATTATATATAATTAATTGATGTGAAAATACAAATATAAACATCATAAAAAATGCAATTAAAGAGTATTTAGATATTCTATTATGGGGTAATAATATTATTTTTGATTTGCTCATGCTATGTTACTCAAATGCTTTGTGTAGAATAATTTTTCCTTGGTTAGAAACTTTGGAGTATATTATAGATATGGCTGTTATAATTAGTGCGCCGCCCATAATAACAAAGAATATTGGTATTGTCGTAGTTACAGTAGCTAATCCAGCCATGATGGTTGATATTATAAAGGAAGATGAATAATATCCTAAAATAGCAGATATTAAATTAATGCCAACCCTTCCAAGCAATTCAACAATACTTTTTGACCCTTCTTGAGAATTCATAATATCTTCATAATCTCCCCATACATCTAAGAAAAATGCAAGAGTCGACAATTTGCTAAAAGTCCCTTTTAATGTGTTAGATAAATTTGTTACTTCTTGGAATGCGAATTTTGTTCTTGTCATATTTTTACTGATATGAAAACCTCCTAAACTGGAATAGCTCTTACTAGATAGTCCTCCACTAGGCAAAGGGGCTGGGATACTTCCTTTAAATGCAATACAAACGTATCCTTTAACCCATTTTATCTGAATTTTTCTATTAGATAGAGAAAGTAACTTTTTATTAGATGAAAGATAATCAATAGTCGGATAGATTAATCCATAGTATTGCAAAATATTTTCTAATTCATCATATTCTCCTTGTTTTAAAATTAGTTTCAATTCATCTAATTCATTTAATGAAATCTCTTGAGCGATTTTATATTTATGGGCAATACTTCCATAAGGATCAATTGATAGAGGAACATTGATTTTATTTTTGAATATTTTCTTAGGTTCTAAAAAAATGAATACACCAACTTCCTCAGGCTCATTTTTGATGCAAGCATAACCATTATCTTTCCATAATTCATCAAAAGCCTGAAGAACGCGTTCAGGTTGATAGAGGGGTTTAAATACTTCCTGATGATTAAATTGATCAAGCGTTTTTACCCATTTATAAGCACTTTGTTGATGAGCCTTATGAATGCCATGTAGTTGATTGATGTCTGGCACATCTGAAAATCCAATATACATAGGCTCTAGCCATAAATCTGGTTTTTCTATTTCTTCGGTCTGAATGCCTATTCTGGTGGTTTTGTATCGTCCCAGTTCTTTATCTTTTGAGCGAACAATAAATGTGCCATCAAAAAATCGGCTCACTTGGACACGGTAGGGAATGCCTTGATTTGAAATAGAGAAGTTGCCATGTATTAATTTCTTGGTTTGTTTATCATA
Organism: Avibacterium sp. 21-599; assembly: GCF_026226765.1. NCBI lineage: Bacteria > Pseudomonadati > Pseudomonadota > Gammaproteobacteria > Pasteurellales > Pasteurellaceae > Avibacterium > Avibacterium sp. 21-599. Next base: position 2,055,265 of record NZ_JAKKOB010000001.1, on the reverse strand, counting down.
AACGGCATTGAGTCTAAAATTGTTGCTATCTTTTTCACTTGGGAGAATTTCAACGGTTAAATCTGTAAATAGTTTCGTTTGGAAGTTGAACACAACTTCTTGTACAGTGCCTAATAAAATAGTGTAATCACAAGAACGAGCGAGCTTTTCAACAGGTTCTCCAGGTAAGAAAATATAGCGAACTTCTTTTCTTCTTGTTGAAGTTTCATTGTGATGCGCTGCTGATGACATCTACTTTTTCTCCCTTGTTGACTGAGTTGCAGTAAAAAAGTTGAGACTCGTGCCTTCTATCTCTATTTTCCCTTGGCTATCTGCAGTAAGTTGAAGCGACTGACCCGATTTAGATGGTGTGAGGGTGATTTCTTCTCCTTGTGGGGATTTTCCATAGATATCTGCATATTGTAAAGTCATTTTTTTATCTTCATATTGCGATTGGTTTGAAGCTAATTCGATTTCTGTCTCCTGCATTCCAATATGCACGCCATCCAACCAAATGCCTTCTTCATTCATCAAAATCGTGTTTTTACCAAAGCGAAGGAGAATTTTTTCATTGTCCATCGTTAGGCTGGTTTGTTTACCCACTTCAAGTTCAATGCGGTCGTGTGCTGCATTGAAAATCTCTTTCGCTTGGATAGCTTTAAGTAAGCTGATGGTTTCAAGGTTGTTTCCCGCTAAGACAGTTTTGATGTCATTACCAGTGGTGATTTGGGTGGTTCTGCCTTGGTCAATTTGAGTACGTTGGCTACCGTTAACTGTTAAAGTGCGGTGGTTTTTAATGTGATTTTTTTGGTCATGCTCAACCACTGTGGTCATATCCCGCTGGGCATGCATTTCAAATAATTCTCGGTTCGAGGCATCCTCAAAGAGAATGCTGTTGTAACCTTCCCCTTTGTAGGTTTTTGATTTAATGTGCATTTGGGTATAGGTGGCAGGCAGATTACCCGGAGGAATTTGCAGCTCATTATACACGCGTCCAATAATCAGCGGTTGGTCTGGGTCGCCTTCTAAAAAGCTCACCACCACTTCTTGCCCAACACGTGGAATAGCGAGCATCCCCCAGTTTTGCCCCGCCCAAGGTTGAGCAACACGCACCCAGCAAGAACTTCTGGAATCGTTGAATTCCCCTTTATCCCAATGAAATTTCACTTTAACCCGGCCTTGGTAATCCGTGAAAATTTCTTCCCCTTTGGGGCCAGTGACTACCGCAGTTTGTGTGCCACAGATTTGTGGTTTTTGAGGGAAATTACTACGGAAAGTTTTTTCCGGAGAAAGACATTCAAAACGATTAGTGATAAAGGTGGTGTTTTCACGTTGGCTAAAATGGCTTTCCTCTTCTAAGGCTTGCGGTTGTTCGCCATGATGTTGAATGTAAGTTAATTGCCAAGGCTGATTGAAGTCAGCACGAGGGTGGCGATGAATGTGTAAGAGCTGACCTATCCTTAAAGCAGGGTGATTACTTTCTCCCTCGCCCGTATGGGCATCACGGCGTAAACTGTCGAGACGATATTGGGCAAAGCGTTCGCCACTGTCATTTTTATAGCGGCCAGGGTAGTCGTAGTAAGGGTAGTCTCCTTGGAATTGAATCTCTTCTTGCGTGCCTTGTAAGCCATATTCCGCATTCCAATTTGGTTTTTTGAAGGTGTAATCTTTTAACAACACTTCAGAAGGACGAATTTGTTCGGTCCATTGGAAGGTACGGAGATGAGGGGCTTGGCGTAATACGGTAGGATTGGCATTATAGTCAAGGGAGAGGGTATCTTCTTTGGATAAACGATGGGCATCATCGTAAATAAAGAGCCGGTCAATTTGATTATGTTCATCTTCCGTACAAAAGAAAAACAAGCCTTCTTCACCGATAATCCGTTGGAAAAATTCATAATCGGTTTCGCGGTATTGCACACAATATTCCCGTCTTGTGCGGTAGGCGATATCAATGGTGTGAAAAAGCACATCGGAATCGCTCAGCAGGGTTTTTAAGATATCTTCAATGCTGGTATGTTGGAAAATACGAGAGCGTCTTTTTTGGGTTAATCGCCAGAGATGAGGGGAGAGGGTAAAGTGATAAAAGGTATAGCGTTCACCGGTTTTACCGAGTTTGATTTGTGTGACGATACCGGAGATATTCCGTTGTCGCTCACCATCTTGCCAGATGGAAAGGGTTGCAGCGCAGTCGAGTAGTGAACCAAATGGAAGCTGATTATGTTGTGTTGCCGCGACAATGGAGAGTTTAAAGAGGGAATTATAGCCTTCTTCGAAATCGAATTTGACAACACGGAAGGTGTCAGGCGGCAGTTGTGCTACTTCGAGGGTGAAGTGGAGGCCTTTGGAAACAGAAAAATCGGGGAATTTTAGTGTGTTCATTGTTTATCCCTTATTAAAATTTTTTATCTGGCGTGACATAGTAATACATACTGTATTTCCAAAACTCAATAAGTTCGTAACCACTCTGTAAGACAGAGGTACATAATAGAAGCTTTGTCAGCCTATTTTGGTGGTGTGTAAATTTGTCATCCGTCTTTTAGTCTTATTTGCTATACTCATCCACTTCTTTACCAAAATAAGCGTCCCAATCAATTTCTATATGTACATCATTTTTATCACTAACGTAAACGGTTTCTGTCTCTCCTTTATCATTTGTTATACCCTCTATAGTTTTTTTATCATATTGCATAATATAAGGACTATTTCTATATATTTCACCGTTATATGTTAAAATAAAAGAATGAGGACGTAGAGAGGCTCTTCTTTTTACTTCCTTAGTAAAATAAGAATCACAAGAAGTTTTATAGAGACGACCATCTTCTTTTGCCGCTGCACAAAATTCTGATAGCTCATTAAATGCTTCATCTGAAAGCTGATCTAAATCTCGTTCTCCAACAGGTTCAATATAAAAGATTCTGTGCATATCTTTTTTCTTATAAAAAAAATCATACCCTGTACCAAATTCTGTTGTTACTCTGACAAGTCCTATTTCATTATGAAAAAAGAAAATAATCCCTATTAATATAATATTGATAATGCATAATAATGTTACAAGATGTTTATAAAAATTTTTTTTACTCATTGCGTTTTCCTTTTTCTGGTGCAGATAGTTGAAAATGTTGTCTTAAATAGGTAACAAATTGCATTCCTACATTTCCTGGACACGTTCGATGATCACCTGGTAAAGCAAATTCTCGATGTCCTCCTAGTTGTTTAATACAAAATACGGATAATAATGCTTCAATTAAAATATCAGGAAGCTAAATGCAGCACTAAATTCATCTGATTGATAATGAAGTATAACCTGAAAATCTACCCAGTATAAAATGCTAAGGAAAGATAATGCTAATTGAATTATAAATAATAAAATAATTTTATAAGTCCTATAAAGTTATACGGCATTAAGTAATTATTAATATTTTTTTATAAAGCTATAGAAGTAAATGCTATTATTGATAAATTTTAATTTATTCTTTTGGTTTTAATGTAAAATAAAGTAAGGATAGTAAAATACTAATTGTAAGTGATAGTAATAATATGCCAGCCTCTTTTGAAAAGAAAACTGCCCAGCTATCTTCCCTTATTTTAAAAATGTAAGTAAATACGATTATTAAACTAGTTGTCAGCAGAATATAATTAATTATAAATTTCCAGACTCTAAATAATAAACATATAAGAAAATAGATCGCTTCAATAAAAATAATTAGAAATGCATGCCCTAGCATACTTGCTAATAGTAAGGCATTAGAATTTTGTACCTCATATGCCATACCATCAATTGAGTACCTGAATGTTATAGATAGATCCATCCAACATAGTAAAGCAAGTATAAAAACAGCTATTTTTAGTATGAATATAAATAGCAAGGAAAATTTTTTAAAAGTTAAACTGCTCATATTCTAATTCCATCTAGTAAAGTTATTATTTTTTAGTTATATTTTTAAATGTATAATATTTAATGCTTCTTAAATAATAAAAATATAAGAAATAATATATTTAATATTAATACGTTAGAAGGGTATTGCAAATTAGACTCTATTGACTCTAGTATTGCCGTTGGAATATTGCTCTCTTGTAATGAGTACTTTATAAAAAGCTGAGTTCCAAGAATAGATAAAATATCTATTAATACAATAATAAGAATTAAAATTTTATAAATCATAGCTAATTATCCTTAAATACCAACTTAAATTCATTAGTATATTTCTTAACTTTTTTACTCATCTGGGACTTCATATCTAACTGAATAAATAATCCATGAGGAGTTTTGGGATCTAATTCTAGATCCCAAAATATAGTTGTTCCTGATTTTTCAATTAGATCAATTGTAGTTGTAACACAGTTCCTAATAAATAAATTGTAATTATTAATAACTCTCCCATGAGTTTTTATATTGTTACTAGTGCTCATTCTATCTGGTCTTTCATTACTACTAAGCCATAAATTATCAGAATACTTTATAGCTAATTCTAAATCAGCATCATTTATTCTATAAACATTACTATATCCATTTTTTAGATATAATATTTTTTTGATATATGATAAAGCATGATTACCTGTATATTTGATCAAAATCCCCTCTCCTGTAATCGGAATTGTATCGACATCATCATATCTCCCATATGTGTATACAATAATTTTTTCATCTTTAAAAAGTGACCAAAAAGCATGCCCAAGCCTATCAAGTTCAACCCACACATAAACCCCATCAGGAATTCTTCTCGTGATTTGAACTTTAACAATACTCTTAGTCGGGTCTTGTGTAAATGTTCCGACGGTTGTCTTTTTCTCTTTTTCCATTATTTCCAACTCCAATGATGATTTTCTGCTTCATCAATATGTAACCGAATTTCAGCTTCAGCAGATTGTTCACTAAAATAGACAGGTGTCAACCCATTTTCATCCGTTATACCTTTCTGTTCGCTTTCTGGCAATTTGATTGTAAATGGCGTATTTTGGTAAGGTCTTCCTTCATCATCTAATAGATGGAACTGAAGCCGATAGAGTGGTTTTAATTCCCCTGTATTATCTGGCACTTGCAACTCCTTCTCCTGCATTCCAATATGCACGCCATCCAACCAAATGCCTTCTTCATTCATCAAAATCGTGTTTTTACCAAAGCGAAGGAGAATCTTTTCATTGTCCATCGTCAGGCTGGTTTGTTTGCCCACTTCAAGCTCAATGCGGTCGTGAGCATAGTTGAAAATCTCTTTCGCTTGGATAGCTTTAAGTAAGCTGATGGTTTCAAGATTGTTTCCCGCTAAGACGGTTTTGATGTCATTACCGGTGGTGATTTGGATGGTTCTGCCTTGGTCAATTTGAGTACGTTGGCTACCGTTAACCGTTAAAGTGCGGTGGTTTTTGATGTGATTTTTTTGGTCATGCTCAACCAGGGTGGTCATATCCCGCTGGGCATGCATTTCAAATAATTCTCGGTTCGCGGCATCCTCAAAGAGAATGCTGTTGTAACCTTCCCCTTTGTAGGTTTTCGATTTAATGTGCATTTGGGTATAGGTAGCAGGCAGATTACCCGGTGGGATTTGTAGCTCATTATACACGCGTCCAATAATCAGCGGTTGGTCAGGGTCGCCTTCTAAAAAGCTCACTTCGGCGTGTATCGTATAGCTGTTATTTTCAATGGGTTGCGTCTTGGTTTTGGTTATGATGGGAGTTGGCATTTATTGCTCCTTATCTTTATTACTTATTTCCCCCAATTAGGCAGCGTTGTTGCTTTATATGGTACAACTTTGTAACGTGATTTGTCTGGGGCTGGATCATCTACCCGTATTATGGCTAGATTTCCCCACTTATTAGGATAAGGTGCGTGTTCATCGTAATTCTCACGATTTACACAAAAATAAAAGTGGTATTCCTCCTTTCCAATAACACGTTCAAAACGATAAATCGCGTAGCATTTATCTTTACCAATATATTCTTCAGTATTTCCTGCATATTTAACTTGATCTCTTGACGATAAATCGAGAAAGAAGAATTTTTCTTTAAACGTTAAATTAAATTCTTTAAAATCACGGTCTAAAAATTGGGTTGCTTGTCCATAGTCATCTACGCCAAGACGTATTAGAGCAAAATCCCAATATTTTTCATTGAAGCGTTTTCTAATTTGACTACTGTATATGCCTTCAACAAAAATTTCTTTATTACCTTCACGTCTTTTTTCAAAAGTATGATAGTTAAAGATTCCTCCATCTCGAATGGGTGAAAAGAATTTTTTAGGCAGAATTTCCCCACCTTCAAAAGGTTTACCTAGCTTAGAAATCTCTTCTGCTATGCTAGATTTTTGACCGAGAACATTTAAGCTACTCCAAATTAATTTTTTAACAATAGCAATATCTTGTGGTGTAAATTGGTAGGCATGTTTGGCGGTAAGCTCATTGATATCAATATATTGTTTTTCGATAGTCTCCTGATTAGCTGTTTCTGCAAAACAGGTAATATAAGCAAAACAGAAGCATAGACTGGTTAGTATTTTGTATAATCGGTTCTTCGTTGTCATTGGGTTGTCTCCGGTTATAAAAAAACATCGCGTGGTTGTTTTTTATCTCGAATTGCCTTAATAAACTTATTCCAGAAAAGTTCTGTATCATCTTTGCTTCCTTTATCGATTACTTTTCGTCCAATAAGTTCATTCTGTGCTTCATATTCCTGCATTTGGTCATAAAACGCATAAGGATTAATTGCTTGGATATGCCCTGTCATCACAGCACTTCTTCCCCAAGGTAAATCAGGTAAAATATTTCCAATGGCATCATCCCTTACCACTTTTGCACAGGTATAATTGTTTGCAATATTATAATATTGCTCTCGTTGTTCTATTACGTTTCTGATTCGCACCACATTTTTATAAATGGCTTCATACTGCGCTTCGGTAATTTTTAATTGAAACAAGGTGACTTTTTCGGATATTCGGTAGTCAGCGGTTGCTATGCCATAAGCACGATTGAAGTCCTTTCCGAGCTCATAGCCGACCTGAGCGGCAGGATATGGGTCTAACATTTGATTAATTTGTTCTTGGTTAGGGAGTTGGTGTTTTTTTCTATATTCAGCTAATCGTTCAGCATCATTAGCTAAAGGGCCAACACTTAAGAAAATGGTGGCATTTAGGTTTTTAGTCAAATACATAAATGCATGCCCGGGGTCAGTGAGTACCTGATGAACAGGCATGTCTATTTCGATATCTCCCCAATCATCCTCTAGGGGAATTCGTTGATAAGCGGATTGTTGAGGCTGATTATCGTCCCCTTCATTTTTGTTCATTTCCTCTTCAAAATTAAGGTTAGTTAAAGGTGATTTATTGACCTCAAAGCCAAGTACAAGAAAATAAGCGTCTTCAGCGTGTATCGTATAGCTGTTATTTTCAATGGGTTGCGTTTTGGTTTTAGTTATGATAGGAGTTGGCATTTATTGCTCCTTATCTTTATTACTTATTTCCCCCAATTAGGCAGCGTTGTTGATTTATATGGTACAACTTTGTAACGTGATTTATCCAATTTTGGTTCATCTAACCGTTCAATCACAATTTTTCCAAATCGATAAGGGTATTTATCCGTTTCTTGGTAATTATTGCGGCTCACACAAAAATCAAATTGGAGGTGGGCTTTTTCATTTTTACGTTCGAAACGGTAAATGGCATAACAATTGTTTTCCTCTTCCTCAAAACGTGCAGGCTCTCTAAGGGTATAAGCAGAATATCCTGCTAGATATTTATTAGCATCATTAGTAAGTAATTCTTTTAAAAAATATTTATGCTTAAACACAAGATTAAAATCATTAAAATCTTTTTGAGTAAACTCTGAGTTCATTGCCATTTTTTCTGCAATAGGGAATATAGTAGCGGTTTTCCAGTATTTTTTATCTTTTTTACTGAAATAGCTACTATAGTACCCATAAACTCCTCGTTTTTCTTTTGTTGGTTCTTCAAATAAATAAGAATAAATAAAGTATCCACTAGTTATTGGAGTAAAGAGTTTCTTAGGGATATGTTCTCCTCCTTCAAAAGGATAATCTAAATTTTTTAATACAGAATAAATACTCCTTCCTTCTAGTATATCAACAGAACACTGTAGGAAAAACTTGAAGTCTTTGATATTTTTCGGAGTGAATATATAATTTTCTAAGTCAGAAATTCTATTTGATTGCCTTATCTTTTCTGAAATCTTTTCCTTACTCTCATTAAATTTGTTTTCCATAGAAAAAATCACTTGGGAAATTGATAACAGTATTATAAAGATTAGTCTTTTCATTTATTCCCCTTATCTAATATGATGTCTTTTGGGTAGTTTCTGTTTTTAATGTCTAAAATGAACTGATCCCATTTGTTTTGTGTTTCTTCTTTAAAATCAATATTAAATTTCTTAATAAAGTAAGTTTTTTCTTTCTGTTTTTTATATTCCTGCATTTGGTCATAAAACGCATAGGGATTAATCGCGTGGATATGCCCTGTCATCACAGCACTTCTTCCCCAAGGTAAATCAGGTAAAATATTTCCAATGGCATCATCCCTTACCACTTTTGCACAGGTATAATTGTTTGCAATATTATAATATTGCTCTCGTTGTTCTATTACGTTTCTGATTCGCACCACATTTTTATAAATGGCTTCATACTGCGCTTCGGTAATTTTTAATTGAAACAAGGTGACTTTTTCGGATATTCGGTAGTCGGCGGTCGCTATTCCATAAGCACGATTGAAGTCCTGTCCGAGTCCATAGCCGACCTGAGCGGCAGGATAAGGGGCTAACATTTGATTAATTTAATAATATTCAAAGAATCTAATAAAAATTTAGGGGCTGTCCTAGATAACGACTAAAAACTCTATTTAGGTTAGAATGAACCAATGAGAAAAAGTCGTCTAAGTCAGCATAAACAAAATAAACTCATTGAGCTATTTGTCGCAGGGATTACAGCAAGGACTGCTGCGGAGTTGGTCAATGTAAACAAAACAACAGCAGCATACTACTTTCATCGTTTACGCCTGCTCATCTATCAAAATAGCCTACACTTAGAAATGTTTGAAGGTGAAATTGAAGCCGATGAAAGTTATTTTGGTAGTGCCCGCACAGGTAAACGTGGTCGTGGCGCGGCAGGGAAAATCGCGGTATTCGGGCTCCTTAAACGCAATGGCAAGGTTTATACCGTTGCGGTTCCGAATACTCAATCAGCCACCTTGTTACCTATTATTCGAGAGAAAGTAAAGCCTGATAGTATTGTTTACACCGATACTTATCGTAGTTATGATGTGCTTGATGTGAGTGAATTTAGCCATTTTCGCAAATTTAATGGTATTCCTAAAGCCCATTTTGAGCTTTATTTAAAGGAATGCGAATGGCGTTTTAATTACAGTGACATAAAAACTCAAATTTCCATTTTAAAACAACTAGTTAAAGGAAGTTTAGTCTAGTTATCTAGGACAGCCCCAAAATTTATTATTTTAAAAGCTTGTAAAATAAGAACATTAGCAAGCTCAGATAAATATACCCCATAACTATATAGCATAGGATGAAATGTATTAAAAAAAATATAAAACCAGAATTAAAATAATAAAAAGACATAATAAAACAGGATAGGAATAGACAAATCATTGGGCAAACTATGAAAAATAAATATTTCTTAGTGTGGAAAAATGTTCTTATCCAAAACCATAAGGTAAAAGAAAGAATGTAATATAAATATATTCCTTGATAGTCTACAACCTTAGAATATCTAAATCTTCCTGTGCATACATATAACAAAAAGAAAGTAATTATAGCAAACCATTCAGCATTTCGTTTAATAAAAATATTTTTCATTTATGTCTCTCCACTATAGTTTTATAGTTATATCTGATAATTTTCTTAATTGGTCTCCTAGTTGATTGGGACGGCTAGTTATTTCTAGGTCCTTAAATTTACCAATTCCACCTTTAAGTACTTCACTTGAGCATTCAGTGCACCCCATAGGACCACAACTTCTATCTGCCTCTATATTACTTTTGATTCTTTCTCCTTCTTCGTCAGAAAGATAAAATATATGTGCATAAACATCTTCACCATCCTCTTTTTGATAATTAATATAATCTTCAAATGAAAAATCATTTCCTGATAATGTATAGCCACTGCCTGGGTAGATAATTTCGCCACTTTCTCTTTTGAAAAAATAACTTCCACTTGGGTCATATAATAAAGATTCGCTCTTATTTTGAGTGTTTTCAAGAATCATTCCTGTATGTGTACCAATACCCCAAACATTATAGAGATGAAATGAATCTTCCCATGTATTCTCATTCGTTATTACATAGAGAATATATTTTGGTCTTGATATTTTAATGGTTTCCACATAGTCATTTATTTTAAAATTTGCTTTTGATGTTTTGTTATTTACCATGTCCAGCTTCTCTCATCTAATTTATTAATATGTAACCGAATTTCAGCGTCAGCAGATTGTTCACTAAAATAGACAGGTGTTAATCCATTTTCATCTGTTATACCTTTCTGTTCGCTTTCTGGCAATTTGATTGTAAATGGCGTATTTTGGTAAGGTCTTCCTTCATCATCTAATAGATGGAACTGAAGCCGATAGAGTGGTTTTAATTCCCCTGTATTATCCGGCACTTGCAACTCCTTCTCCTGCATCCCAATATGCACGCCATCCAACCAAATGCCTTCTTCATTCATCAAAATCGTGTTTTTACCAAAGCGAAGGAGAATCTTTTCATTGTCCATCGTCAGGCTGGTTTGTTTGCCCACTTCAAGCTCAATACGGTCGTGTGCCGCGTTGAAAATCTCTTTCGCTTGGATAGCTTTAAGTAAGCTGATGGTTTCAAGATTGTTTCCCGCTAAGACGGTTTTGATGTCATTACCGGTGGTGATTTGGGTGGTTCTGCCTTGGTCAATTTGAGTGCGTTGGCTACCGTTAACCGTTAAAGTGCGGTGGTTTTTGATGTGATTTTTTTGGTCATGCTCAACCCGTGTGGTCATATCCCGCTGGGCGTGCATTTCAAATAATTCTCGGTTCGCGGCATCCTCAAAGAGAATGCTGTTGTAACCTTCCCCTTTGTAGGTTTTTGATTTAATGTGCATTTGGGTATAGGTGGCAGGCAGATTACCCGGAGGGATTTGTAGCTCATTATACACGCGTCCAATAATCAGCGGTTGGTCAGGGTCACCTTCTAAAAAACTCACCACCACTTCTTGCCCAACACGCGGAATGGCGAGCATTCCCCAGTTTTGCCCTGCCCAAGGTTGAGCAACACGTACCCAGCAGGAACTTCTGGAATCGTTGAATTCCCCTTTATCCCAATGAAATTTCACTTTCACTCGGCCTTGGTAATCCGTGAAAATTTCTTCCCCTTTGGGGCCTGTGACTACCGCAGTTTGTGTGCCACAGATTTGTGGTTTTTGAGGGAAATTACTACGGAAAGTTTTCTCCGGAGAAAGACATTCAAAACGATTAGTGATAAAGGTGGTGTTTTCACGTTGGCTAAAATGGCTTTCCTCTTCCAAGGCTTGCGGTTGTTCGCCATGATGTTGAATGTAAGTTAATTGCCAAGGCTGATTGAAGTCAGCACGAGGATGGCGATGAATGTGTAAGAGTTGGCCTATTCTTAAAGCTGGGTGATTACTTTCTCCCTCGCCCATATGGGCATCACGGCGTAAACTGTCGAGACGATATTGGGCAAAGCGTTCGCCACTGTCATTTTTATAGCGACCAGGGTAGTCGTAGTAAGGATAGTCTCCTTGAAATTGAATCTCTTCTTGTGTGCCTTGTAAGCCATATTCCGCATTCCAGTTTGGTTTTTTGAAGGTGTAATCTTTTAACAATACTTCAGAAGGACGAATTTGTTCGGTCCATTGGAAAGTACGGAGATGAGGGGCTTGGCGTAATACGGTAGGATTGGCATTATAGTCAAGGGAGAGGGTATCTTCCTTGGATAAACGATGGGCATCATCGTAAATAAAGAGCCGGTCAATTTGATTATGTTCATCTTCCGTACAAAAGAAAAACAAGCCTTCTTCACCGATAATCCGTTGGAAAAATTCATAATCGGTTTCGCGGTATTGCACACAATATTCCCGTCTTGTGCGGTAGGCGATATCAATGGTGTGAAAAAGCACATCGGAATCGCTCAGCAGGGTTTTTAAGATATCTTCAATGCTGGTATGTTGGAAAATACGAGAGCGTCTTTTTTGGGTTAATCGCCAGAGATGAGGGGAGAGGGTAAAGTGATAAAAGGTATAGCGTTCACCGGTTTTACCGAGTTTGATTTGTGTTACGATACCGGAGATATTCCGTTGTCGCTCACCATCTTGCCAGATGGAAAGGGTTGCAGCGCAGTCGAGTAGTGAACCAAATGGAAGCTGATTATGTTGTGTTGCCGCGACAATGGAGAGTTTAAAGAGGGAATTATAGCCTTCTTCGAAATCGAATTTGACAACACGGAAGGTGTCAGGCGGCAGTTGTGCTACTTCGAGGGTGAAGTGGAGATCGTTAGCAACGGAGAAGGTTGGTATTTTAGTCTCATTTCGGTACATAGGATACCCTTTTCATTGATATGCAATGGTTCATTTATCTTGATAATATAAATGAACTTAGGTGAATTCACAATTAATGAAAAGGAGATTTTCTTGGTATGCTGACAAAAGCGCAGTAGTTTTTCGCCTATTGCTTAATACTCAACAAATCATATTGAAATTGATAATTCTTATTGCCCCCAATTTGGTAAAGTTTTTGCTTTGTATGGCACAATTTTATAATTAGGTGATTTTGGCTCATCTAACCGTTCAATCACAATTTTTCCAAATCGATAAGGGTATTTATCCGTTTCTTGGTAATTATTGCGGCTCACACAAAAATCAAATTGGAGATGGGCTTTTTCATCTTTACGTTCAAATCGATAAATTGCATAGCAATTTTTTTCTATCGCTTCGAATCGCCCTGTTGCTTTAAAGTAAGAATCTGAATACCCGGCTAGGGAGGATAATGTGTTTTTTAAGAGAAGATCTTTTAAAAAGTATTTTTGTTTAAAAACTAGATTTAAGTCATCGAAATCTTTTTGAGTAAACTCTGAGTTCATTGCTATTCTTTCCGCAACGGGAAATATTGTTGCTGTTTTCCAGAAGTTTTTAGTTTTTTTATCAAAACTACTGTCATAATATCCATGAATTTCGAAATTTTCTTTTATTGACTTACCAAATAGATAAGAGTAAGTAAAGTATCCCTTGGTTATTGGAGTAAACAGTTTTTTAGGGACAATTTCTCCCCCTTCGAAATTTGAATTTAACTCTCTTAATACTGAATAAATACTATTTTTTTCTATTATTTCTATGTTTTTTTGAAGAAAGAACTTAAAGTCGGCTATGTTTCTTTTGGTAAATTGATATTTTTTAATTTCATTAATGTATATTATTGAAATATTGCCCCTCCCGGAACTTTCTTGTTTTTCTATAGAAGAAGCACTACTTCCATATGATGATGTAAGTAATAGAAATATTGCTAATAATACGCTTTTCATTTTTTTGCTCCTTTTTCTAAAATAATATCTTTCGGCATATTTTGAAAAAGGAGATTTTTCTTATTGCCATCTTTAATTGCATGAATAAACTTATTCCATTGCGTCTGTTGATCATCTAAGTCGATGATAAACTCTTGTATAAATTTTGATTTTTTCTTATATTCCTGCATTTGGTCATAAAACGCATAAGGATTAATCGCGTGGATATGCCCTGTCATCACAGCACTTCTTCCCCAAGGTAAATCAGGTAAAATATTTCCAATGGCATCATCCCTTACCACTTTTGCACAGGTATAATTGTTTGCAATATTATAATATTGCTCTCGTTGTTCTATTACGTTTCTGATTCGCACCACATTTTTATAAATGGCTTCATACTGCGCTTCGGTAATTTTTAATTGAAACAAGGTGACTTTTTCGGATATTCGGTAGTCGGCGGTCGCTATTCCATAAGCACGATTGAAGTCCTGTCCGAGTCCATAGCCGACCTGAGCGGCAGGATAAGGGGCTAACATCTGATTAATTTGTTCTTGGTCAGGGAGTTGATAGGTTTTTCTATATTCAGCTAATCGTTCAGCATCATTAGCTAAAGGGCCTACACTTAAGAAAATGGTGGCATTTAGGTTTTTAACCAAATACATAAATGCATGCCCAGGGTCAGAGAGTACCTGATGAACAGGCATGTCTGTTTCGAAATGTCCCTCATCATCCTCTATGGAAATTCGTTGATAAGCGGATTGTTGAGGCTTATTATCTTCCTCTTGATTTTGTTTCATTTCCTCTTCAAAATTAGGGTTAGTTAAAGGTGATTTATTGACCTCAAAGCCAAGTACAAGAAAATAAGCATCTTCAGCGTGTATCGTATAGCTGTTATTTTCAATGGGCTGTGTCTTGCTTTTTGTAATAATAGGAGTAATCATTTATTGTTCCTTATAGTTTTTCCCAATCAATTTGTACATCTACTTTTGTTTCGTCTTGAGTGTAAATCGGACGTGTTCTTCCTTCATTATCACTGATACCTGTTAAGGTTTTACCATCATAACGTATGATATAAGGCATATTTTTGTATGGATTACCCGATTTATCTTGAAGTATAAAGCTATGGCTATAGGGTTGAATGCCTTCTGTTAAAAAATTCTCTTTTTCAATTTCCTTCTCCTGCATCCCGATATGCACACCATCCAACCAAATCCCTTCTTCATTCATCAAAATCGTGTTTTTACCAAAGCGAAGGAGAATCTTTTCATTGTCCATCGTCAGGCTGGTTTGTTTGCCCACTTCAAGCTCAATACGGTCGTGTGCCGCGTTGAAAATCTCTTTCGCTTGGATAGCTTTAAGTAAGCTGATGGTTTCAAGATTGTTTCCCGCTAAGACGGTTTTGATGTCATTACCGGTGGTGATTTGGGTGGTTCTGCCTTGGTCAATTTGAGTGCGTTGGCTACCGTTAACCGTTAAAGTGCGGTGGTTTTTAATGTGATTTTTTTGGTCATGCTCAACCAGTGTGGTCATATCCCGCTGGGCATGCATTTCAAATAATTCTCGGTTCGCGGCATCTTCAAAGAGAATGCTGTTGTAACCTTCCCCCTTGTAGGTTTTTGATTTAATGTGCATTTGGGTATAGGTGGCAGGCAGATTACCCGGAGGAATTTGTAGCTCATTATACACGCGTCCAATAATCAGCGGTTGGTCAGGGTCGCCTTCTAAAAAGCTCACCACCACTTCTTGCCCAACACGCGGAATGGCGAGCATTCCCCAGTTTTGCCCCGCCCAAGGTTGAGCAACACGCACCCAGCAAGAACTTCTGGAATCGTTGAATTCCCCTTTATCCCAATGAAATTTCACTTTAACCCGGCCTTGGTAATCCGTGAAAATTTCTTCCCCTTTGGGGCCTGTGACTACCGCAGTTTGTGTGCCACAGATTTGTGGTTTTTGAGGGAAATTACTACGGAAAGTTTTCTCCGGAGAAAGACATTCAAAACGATTAGTGATAAAGGTGGTGTTTTCACGTTGACTAAAATGGCTTTCCTCTTCCAAGGCTTGCGGTTGTTCTCCATGATGTTGAATGTAAGTTAATTGCCAAGGCTGATTGAAGTCAGCACGAGGATGGCGATGAATGTGTAAGAGCTGACCTATCCTTAAAGCTGGGTGATTACTTTCTCCCTCGCCCGTATGGGCATCACGGCGTAAACTGTCGAGACGATATTGGGCAAAGCGTTCGCCACTGTCATTTTTATAGCGGCCAGGGTAGTCGTAGTAAGGGTAGTCTCCTTGGAATTGAATCTCTTCTTGCGTGCCTTGTAAGCCATATTCCGCATTCCAATTTGGTTTTTTGAAGGTGTAATCTTTTAACAACACTTCAGAAGGACGAATTTGTTCGGTCCATTGGAAGGTACGGAGATGAGGGGCTTGGCGTAATACGGTAGGATTGGCATTATAGTCAAGGGAGAGGGTATCTTCTTTGGATAAACGATGGGCATCATCGTAAATAAAGAGCCGGTCAATTTGATTATGTTCATCTTCCGTACAAAAGAAAAACAAGCCTTCTTCACCGATAATCCGTTGGAAAAATTCATAATCGGTTTCGCGGTATTGCACACAATATTCCCGTCTTGTGCGGTAGGCGATATCAATGGTGTGAAAAAGCACATCGGAATCGCTCAGCAGGGTTTTTAAGATATCTTCAATGCTGGTATGTTGGAAAATACGAGAGCGTCTTTTTTGGGTTAATCGCCAGAGATGAGGGGAGAGGGTAAAGTGATAAAAGGTATAGCGTTCACCGGTTTTACCGAGTTTGATTTGTGTGACGATACCGGAGATATTCCGTTGTCGCTCACCATCTTGCCAGATGGAAAGGGTTGCAGCGCAGTCGAGTAGTGAACCAAATGGAAGCTGATTATGTTGTGTTGCCGCGACAATGGAGAGTTTAAAGAGGGAATTATAGCCTTCTTCGAAATCGAATTTGACAACACGGAAGGTGTCAGGCGGCAGTTGTGCTACTTCGAGGGTGAAGTGGAGGTCTTTGGAGGTGAATAAGTCGAACATAATTTCTCCTTGTTAAATTCGTATTGATTTTTACTCTCTAATTGTCAATAACACATCGGGTTCTTGTACTGGATGACCTATAAAACTTGTCCAGCCAAGTAAACTATCTTGTTCGGTTCCTAAAACCATACCTGATACTTGCTCTTTTGCTAATCCTAATCTCAAATCCCAGGCAAATTGATCTTTTAATATAAAAGAGACAAAGGTAACGAGGGGGAGATAATTTTCTCCATTTGGTAAAAATGACAAAAATTCTTGCCGAGAAAGGTTGTTGAGCTGTAATTCAAATTTGCTTCCTCTGTTTGGCTTTCTGCTACCTAAGGTGAAATTTTCACCTAAACAAGAACGGCCTTTTGGTGGTTTCCCCGCTTCTTTTTTCATTAATCCTAATCGGTTTTGTTCATCTTCGATGATTTCAACATAACGAAAACACCAACTTTCTAGTGAGACGAACTCTAAATCAAAACAATGGGAAACTAAGTTACAAATGATTTCAGGGGAGCGAGCAGGACTAGATAAAATACCAGCATAAGCTAACATTTTGGAATGATTGACAGAGAGTTTGTTTCTGATACTTTTATAGCCAAGTCCAGCTAAGGCAAACATTCTGTTAGAATATTCGTCAGTTCCATTTGTTTGGTAGTTTATGTAGTAGCGATATTTTCGCCAAATTTGATGTAGTAATAACGATAGTCTATGGTTGAATAAGTCCATAAAATCAACTAATTTTGTCTCTTTATGAAGATATTCAGTGGCTAGACTATCTAGGTAATAGCCAGGTAGGGGCGATTGGCTACCATGCAAACCTAAAAAAGAAACTTGAAGTTCAAATGTTCCTTCCGGTAATTCTTTTAAGTTAGCGATATCTCTAATTGGGAAGCCTAATCCGGCTAGTGATGTTAGGCGAATAATTTCATCTTTAGGTAATAAACTTAAGCTTTCACTTGGATCAACCCCTTTGATTTTACATAATAGCTCCATTAGCCGATAGAAATTGTATCGGCTAATGTCTAGTTTTTGGGAGGCGGTGTTTACATCAATTGATGCTGTCCGATTTGAATAGGCCATTCATAGCTCGCTTGATTATCTAAATTTATTACTTTCAGTTTGTGAAATGAATTTACACTTGCGTAGAGAGAGAAGAATTGGGATAGCACAGTGCAAAATAAAAACATTTCACCTTCAGAGTTAAATTCGCTTTGTTTGATATATAAGGTAGATTGTAGTCCTCTAATAGAAACACTTTTAAATAATCGATCTATAGGCTTGGTGTCTATTGACTTAATCGCATCAAGTTTCTTTTGGGACATTTTGGCATTTCTCCTACTATGCCAGCTGGGCAGATCGTAGGTTCTAATAATCTCTTTTAATGCCTCAATTTCGAGTAACGATAAGTAGTTTAGTGAAGAATTGGAAATTAATTTCCAAGCGAGTGTTCCATCTAGTAATGGATGCAGTGGCATAGATGGACGAGTGATATTTTTAAATTCAACAATTGCTGGGTTTGTTTCTGTGCCAATGCAAATATCACCAACTTTTAAGTTGGTGGGTATTTCACGGTTAGTGCAAGTCACATTGATCGAGATGGATTCAGTTTTTCCTAAACTTATTACCTCATCGCCTCTTACAAAAGAAATATAATGATCAAATCCTTTTTCAAATAAGGCATCTTTAGCCCTTACTTTATAATAAAGCTCGGTTCGTCCCTTAGCATATTCAATTTGATGCTCAAAGCTTTCAAAAGGTAAGTAATGACGTGTGGAAGAATGACGAGGCCCTCTAGCTTTATTGTTCGTATTTTCAACATGGCTTGATACTTGATCTACTGAGAATATTTCATACCATTCAGGATGAGAATAACTTCCTTTTAGCAAATATTCATCTTTATCCCCATCGAATCTAAGCGGTTCACAACTATGCTTAAATAAATTTATTGCAGGTGTGCAATGTAGTCTAAAAGTTGATTTTCTGATTTGAACATCTGAAGACAATGGCTCAGAGAAATAGAGGTTTAATATAAACTGATTTGATTCATCAAGAGTATTTGGTAGTGGAGCGATACCATTTACGTCAAAGAACATGAAGCTTTCGGGAAAGCAGAAATATTCTTGTAAGATCCGATAACCACTGTAAGCATTTTTGGGGTAAGGTAAGAGTGCGTCTTCTTTATTAAATCCTGCAGGTGAAAAATTAAACTCAGGTAATGTTATTTTCTGGTCGTTGACAACAATCTCTGCACCTGTCAAGTAATAGCTAAACCATAGATATAGTTGCTGATTAGTGTAATCATCTGCCCCAAGATAAAAACGCAACTTATTTAAATCTAGTTCAGAGAACTTTAGTGGCGATTCACTAGAAAATACTAAGCTAATAATAGCTTGCTCGTTACTATTTAATACACTTGCATCCGAAAGAGAGAAGGGATTGAGCCAAACATCACGGCAAGTCTGAAATTGACATTGTAGTTTTTTGTCGGAGTTACCAGATACTATAGGACGGCTTAATAACGTGGTGCCTTTATTTACGACATCAAAACCTTTTGCGACTTTAGGGTTGGGAAAAAATTCAACGATAGTCATACTTGGTGTTGGGCGCAGATAATTTGGCCAGAGCATATTAATTAAACTATGAGTGAACTCTGGAAATTGATCTTCAATTTTAGCTCTTAAACTACCAGATAAAAAGGCAAAGCCTTCTAGTAATCGTTCAACATCGGGATCGGCACTTTTTTCAGATAAAAAATTAGCCAAATGAGGCTTTTCATTAGCAATTTCTTTACCTAATTCACGCAGATAATCTAATTCTTGTCTAAAATATTTTTCAAGAGACATAATCACATCTTAAGTAATGTTGCTCATATCTAGATAATAACGATGATCGTTATCTAGGTGTAAATTAAAGGCAATGTCTTTGGTGTAGTCTTCAAAGGATACTGTTGCCGTGACGTAAAAAAATAGGGTTAGAGGTTGCTCTTCATTAGGAAATGGTGTCACATTTACCGCGATGATTCGAGGCTCAAAATTCAAAATGCATTCTTGAATGATTTGGGATATTTTTTGATAGATATCTCCTGTATTACTCGTGGCATCATTTAAGTCCATAATGCCTAATTGGACCGCACTTTGTGATGTGCCTGGATGGGTATTAAGGATATTGTTAAGATTATGTTTTATTGACTCAATAAAAGTTTTGAGACCAGAATGGGAGAGAGGAGAAGGATTTACCTCCTTCCCCTGTATACGCTCAAATAAGCTAGCTGTACTATCTCGTTGCCAACTTAATAATGCCATTTTTCTATTCCTTGTCTAGACGACCAACAAGCGATAGTTCAAAGTTAGATCCCATATATTTAAAGTGTGGTCTTAATTTGATGGAAGACAAGAACCAACCTGGATCTCCCTCTACATCTGATACAGAAATAGATGCCGCTCTGAATGGACGACGACTACGAACATCTGCAGGTGGGTTTTCTTGATCAGCGACATATTGCTTGAGCCATTTATTTAACTCGGTTTGTAAATCAGTTGCTTCTTTCCAGCTACCAATTTGCTCACGTTGTAACACTTTTAAGAAATGAGCTACTCGAGTGATCATAAATGTATATGGTAATTGAGTACCTAATTTGTAGTTGGTTTCTGCTATTTTACCCTCTTTTGTATTTGGGAAAATTTTTGGTTTTTGAACAGAATTAGCAGAAAAGAATGCAGCATTATCACTACCTTTACGCATAGTTAATGCGATAAATCCTTCTTCCGCTAATTCAAATTCTCTTCTATCTGTAATAAGCACTTCTGTTGGGATCTTTGACTGAATTTGTCCCATCGCTTCATAAATATGAACTGGTAAATCATAGACCGCACCGCCACTTTGTGGGCCAATAATATTTGCACACCAACGATATTTAGCAAAACTATCCGTCAAGCAAGAAGCTAGTAAAAATGCGCTATTACCCCATAGATAGTGTTCGTGGTCTTTACTTACATCCTCTTCATAGCCAAAAGTTTTTACCGGATTGTCTGACACAGAGTAAGGTAAACGAACTAAGAAACGAGAGGCAGTTAATCCTAAACTACGAGAGTCTTCAGATTCTCGTAATGAACGCCACTTAGCATACATTGGTCCTTCAAACACTGATTTTAGATCTTTAATTGCAGGTAATTCAGTATAACTTTGAATACCAAAGAAAGCGGGGGATACGGAAGATATAAATGGGGCGTGAGCCATAGAACCTACAGCGCTCACATATTGCAAGAGTTTCATATCTGGGGATTTAGGGGTAAATTCATAGTTCCCAATCACGGCACCAATAGGTTCTCCACCAAATTGACCATAGCCAGAAGAATAAACGTGTTTATAAAAACCAGATTGAACAATTTCAGGTGCAAATTCGAAGTCATCGAGTAATTCTTCTTTTGTTGCATGAAAAACGTTAATCTTAATATTTTCTCTAAAGTCTGTTTTATCAACTAATAATTTTAATGAGCGCCAAGATGATTCTAAATTACGAAATTCATTGTGATGTAGAATCTCATCTACTTGGGCGCTTAATTTCCGATCAATCTCATTGATCATTTTATCTATTAATAACTTGTTTACTGGCTCTTCTTTAGAGCCTGTTTCTAAAATGTTACTAATAAAAGCAGCGACACCTTGTTTAGCAATATCATAGCCTTCACTATCTTCAGAAAGCCTTGTTTGAGCCATGATTTCATCAAGTAATGAGCCCGAGGTAGTGGTATTTTGTTCGATTTGTTCTGTTTGGATTTTATCAGCCATATCTAAAGTCCTCTGGTATGATCAACTATTTTTTATCAACTAAATTTAATTCTGCAAGTAATTGAGCTCGGGATTGCTCATCTTCGAGTAGTTCTGCGATTCTAGCTCGAAAAGCCGGAACATTCCCAAGTGGTCCTTTGACGGCAGTTAATGCTTCTCTTAATTCAAGCAATTTACGTAATTCTGGAACGGATTTAACAATGTTATCTGGAGAGAAGTCATTAAGAGATTTGATGTCTAATTGCACATTAATTTCATCATCTGGTGATGCGTTATCGGATAATTTGTTTGCAACATTAATATTCAAACCAATTTCCATTTCTTCCATAACTGAAGAAAAATTGTTTTTATCAATAGAAATCATTGATCGCTCTTCTATAGATGAGTCTTCTGCTTTTCCCTTCATATCACCAACAACTAAGAGATTTAATGGTAATTCAACTTCGGCAGTTTCACCGCCTGTTGCTGGGACGTATTTAATATTGATTCGCTCTTTAGGTGCAACAGAACCTTCTTTTTTACTCATAGCATTATCCTTCTTTAATTGTATAGAATGAAAAGGGGGTATACATGGTATATAGACCATCTACAAATTTAGTATATCAAAATTCTGGTTCTTTAATAGAGTGTTTTTTAAGCTTTTTGTTGTTTTTTTAGATAAAAAACGACATACTAATATACAAGAAATCATCTTTTTTGATTTCTGACGTCAATAATTATTTATTACATTAGTGAGGACAACTACTATGCCAACTCCATGTTACGTTTCAATTACAGGAAAAACCCAAGGTAATATCACAGCTGGTGCGTTTACGGCTGATTCTGTGGGAAATATTTTTGTTGAAGGTCATGAAGATCAAATGTTGGTTCAGCAGGTTAAACACCAAGTGACCGTACCAACGGATCCACAATCAGGTCAACCATCAGGTCAACGTGCACATAAACCATTAATTTTAACGGTAGCCCTAAATAAAGCAGTTCCATTACTTTATAATGCGTTAGCTTCAGGAGAAATGCTACCGAAAGTAGAATTAAAATGGTATCGCACATCAGTTGAAGGCAAACAAGAGCATTACTTCACAACTACATTAGAAGATGCAACTATTGTTAATATGGATCTTTTAATGCCACATGCACAGGATCCTTCTCAAAAAGAGTTTACTCAATTACTTGATGTCTTTTTAGCTTACCGAAAAATCACTTGGGAGCATACTGTAGCAGGTACATCAGGTTCAGATGACTGGCGTACACCAATTGAAGCTTAATTAACTAGATTAGCTACGAGTATGGTGTGTCAAGCACACCATACTTTATTATAGCTACTATATTAAAGGTCCATCACCTAACTTAATTTAAATACTCAATGTTTGGGATTGAGTATAAGGATGGCTTTTATCGACCTTTGCATGATTTTATGCCACACGATAATCTAAAGTTTTCTGTTCAGCTTCTTTTATTAAGGCCTCATTCAATTATTTAATTCGAGTGGGAAGTCTCTTTCTTTTATAATTCTATTTGATCTTAAAGTTCCTGCGTCAATATTGATTTTTTCTTTGTCATTGATTATTCTTACTTTTAAGCTGTAAAAGATAAGAAAATGTAGCAGAGATGAATAGGTTAAATCTTTTTCAAATGCTATATAATATTACGAATATCTATTTACTATTTTTTTTCTTGTTTGCTTTGTCTTTTATAATACATGGTTCCTGAAATATCAAATAATGTATATAGGTGTTATTTATAACTAATTGGAATCCTACCTATAGCCATGTAATGAGTTACTCCCTTAAAGATCGAGTATGCTCTCGCATTTATTATCTGAAAAAATGAAATAAAAATTGATTGCTTAGTATATTTTGGATAGATATATTACGAGCTAGTCAACGTTTTATCTAGAATAGGGATGTATATGTATATTGGTCATCGTTTAAAAGAAGAAAGACAGAGAATGGGGTTAACTCAAAGAGCATTTGCAAAATTAGGAGGTGTTAGATCACAAGCTCAGTTCAAATATGAGCATAATCGAATTATGCCTAGAGTCGACTATTTAATGAAGCTAGGATTAGAGGGTGTTGATATTAATTATATACTTTTTGGTGAGAGGGGGGTTATAGCAATAAATAAAGAAGAGAAGTGTTTGCTGGATTTATTACGAAACTCAAAGGATATAAGAGATTTTATCCTGCATGGAGTAAATTATTTTAAATCGATAGAAATTTAGTATATTAGAAATTTTTTAATTAGAATATTAAAGGAACCTTAATTATGGCGGTAGGTAATATTACATTTGAAGAGTTATTACAAAATTTTTTTATATAAGTATCTCCGAGGAGATACAATTAAGAGTTATCAGAAAGCTATTAGACTCTTACAGAGAAATTGCAATGTTATGTATCCAAATGAAATCTCTAGTTTATTGCTTTTAGATTGGAGAAGAACCGCGGTTGGGAGTAATATTAAACCAATCACATGGAATAGCTATTTGCGCCACATCAAAGCAATCTATAAATTTGGAATTGAACAAAATTTATTAGATTATCAAGATAATCCTTGTAATAAATTATTTTTAAGAGAGGGAAAAGCTAAGCGGAAAATTTTGTCTAGTACAGAACTAGCAAAGTTAGATTTTTTTCTGCAAGGTGCACATAATTTGCCAGGTATCTTGAATCCTGTATGGTTTGTTGAAACGTTAATAAAGACATTCAGATATACAGCAATTCGCCGAGCTCAATTAATAAAATTAAAGGTTGGTGATATAGATTTAGTGAGTAGAATTATTCATATATCTCCCGAAATAAATAAAAATCATCATTCACACACAATTCCTATTTCAGATAAGTTGTTTCCTTATCTTCAGAACCTTATCCTTGAATTAAAGCGAGCAAATCAAACTAATGATTGTCAGTTATTTAACTTTAATCTCTTTTGCCCTTTGTCCAGGAATAGAGCTAAAAATACCAGTGAACATCAAATAAGCCATATATTTAAAGTTATATCTCGTTCTGTTGGGTTCAATGTATCTCCACATAGATTTAGGCACACAGTTGCAACAAATTTAATGAAGAATCCTAATAATCTTTACGTAGCCAAGCAGTTATTGGGGCACAGGGATATTAAGGTAACACTAACTTACATAGAAGACGATGTGGAAATGATTAGAGACACTGTAAATTCAGCATTATTATAAAAAGTTAATGTCCAGCCTTTACAAGCCTTGGAATTTGTGTAAGATCAAGTTATCTATTTAGCAATAGATCTTGTGGTAGTATTGGCTGGATCTTCCACTTGAAGAGCTATTAGAGTTAATGGGCTATACAAGGGATTTAAAATCCCTCGACTTTCGAGTCGTGGCGGTTCAAGTCCGCCCTCGGGCACCATTTAAAATATCAAGTAAATCAATAAGATAATTGTAAATTCAGCTTTTCTATTCGTCATTTACGTTTATATAGAGTAATTTTCTTTTTGTATCTACTATAAAATTATAAGAAGTATTACAAAACCTATTAACTATTGGATAAGCAAGGTTTTTTCTAAAACTGTTCAATCTCACTAAATTCTTCCTAGGTTTTTTTACCAGAATAACCTTCATTCAGCGTAATTTTTTCTTTAAAGAATATTAATAAGGTGAGAGTTAATAATTTCTTAAATTTTATGGCGGCTTAATGATGTAATTGCTTCGTTTTTTCTTCATTTCTATACTCTTGTGAGCTTAAATAAGGGGTATTTCAAGTTTTTTTAGAAAAGATAAACTTGCTATTTTATAGATAAAATGATTAATTCACTTTTTAGTAAAGGGGGAATATTTGCTGTATATGAGAGGGATTTGTAAAGTAAGAAAAATGGGCAGTAAGCCCATTTTGGTGATTAATGTTCTCTTGTTTTAAAGAAAGTGATGTCAGGATAACGCTCTTGAGTCAGGTTCAGATTGACCATTGTTGGGGCGATATAGGTGAGATTATCCCCTCCATCTAAAGCAAGATTTTGTTCATTTTTGCGTTTAAATTCTTCAAATTTTTTCACATCATCAGCTTCCACCCAGCGTGAAGTGGCGACATTTACGGTTTCGTAAATGGCTTCGACGTTATATTCAGATTTTAAGCGAGCGACAACCACATCAAATTGCAACACCCCTACCGCACCAACGATAAGATCATTATTGGTGAGAGGGCGGAAAACTTGCACAGCGCCTTCTTCTGAGAGTTGTACTAAACCTTTGAGTAATTGTTTTTGTTTGAGTGGATCTTTAAGGCGAATACGGCGGAATAATTCTGGGGCAAAGTTTGGAATGCCAGTGAATTTTAATTCTTCCCCTTGCGTGAAAGTATCGCCAATTTGAATCGTGCCATGGTTATGTAAACCGATAATATCCCCCGCATAGGCTTCTTCAGCGTGAGTACGATCGCCTGCCATAAAGGTAAGTGCATCTGAAATCACGACATCTTTACCGATACGAACGTGGCGTAGTTTCATCCCTTTTTCATATTTTCCTGAAACAACACGCATAAATGCAACACGGTCGCGGTGCTTTGGATCCATATTGGCTTGGATTTTAAAGACAAAGCCAGTAAGCTTTTCTTCACTGCTTTCTACGATTCGGGTATCTGTTTGACGAGCTTGTGGTATTGGCGCCCATTCAGTTAGACCATCAAGGAAATGATCAACCCCGAAATTACCTAGTGCTGTACCAAAGAATACAGGGGTCAATTCGCCAGAAAGGAAAAGTGATAGATCAAATTCATTAGATGCGCCTTGTACCAGTTCTAATTCATCACGCAATTGCTGTGCTAAATCTGTGCCTACTGCTTGATCTAATTCAGGATTATCAAGACCTTTCACCACGCGAACTTGTTGAATCGTATGCCCTTGCCCTGTTTGGTAAAGATAGGTTTCATCTTTATAAAGATGATAGACACCCTTAAATAATTTACCGCAACCAATCGGCCAAGTAATCGGCGCACAATGAATATTGAGTACGCTTTCTACTTCATCTAATAATTCCATCGGATCACGAATATCGCGGTCCAATTTATTCATAAAAGTGAGAATTGGCGTATCACGCAAGCGAGTGACTTCCATTAGTTTAATGGTACGCTCTTCAACCCCTTTGGCACTGTCTATCACCATTAAACAGCTATCTACTGCGGTTAATGTGCGGTAAGTATCTTCAGAGAAGTCTTCGTGTCCTGGGGTATCTAATAAATTGACTAGGCAATTATTGTAAGGAAATTGCATGACAGAAGTGGTAATGGAAATTCCACGTTGCTTTTCCATTTCCATCCAGTCTGATTTGGCGTGTTGCGCAGAACCTTTCCCTTTCACTGACCCTGCTTTTTGAATCGCATTTCCATAAAGCAATACTTTTTCT
The DNA here is from genome assembly GCF_026226765.1 of Avibacterium sp. 21-599. Classification (NCBI taxonomy): domain Bacteria; kingdom Pseudomonadati; phylum Pseudomonadota; class Gammaproteobacteria; order Pasteurellales; family Pasteurellaceae; genus Avibacterium; species Avibacterium sp. 21-599. The sequence goes on along the minus strand of NZ_JAKKOB010000001.1, from coordinate 2,028,593 downwards.
GTGATAGTGGTTTTACCGGCATCGGGGTGAGAAATAATGGCAAAAGTTCTACGTTTATTAACTTGTTGTGGATAATCGTTTAAAGACATAGGTTATTATTCGTTATACTGAAAAAAAATGAGGGTTATTTTCCCTGATCTTTGTGTGATTCTCAATACTTTCTTTTTCTTTTCTCTTTGTAATAAGGATTTATTCAATTATTCTAAAAAAATAAGCAAACGTTTGCGTAAATTAATTAAAAGTGCGGTACAATATTCGGCAGTTTTTTTATGAGCTAAACGAGGTAAAAATGAGCGAATTAAGTCTAAAAAAAATTTATTCAGGCAAAGTGCGTGATCTCTATGAAATTGACGACAAACGAATGTTAATGGTGGCAACCGATCGTTTATCGGCATTTGATGTGATTTTAGATGATCCCATTCCACGCAAAGGCGAAATTCTTACCCAAATTTCTAACTTCTGGTTTAATAAATTAGCCCCTATTATGCCAAATCATTTTACTGGCGATAGTGTCTATGATGTATTACCAAAAGCGGAAGCTGATTTAGTCAAAGATCGTGCTGTTGTATGTCAGCGTTTAACGCCAATTAAAATTGAATCTATTGTTCGTGGCTACCTCACGGGAAGTGGCTTAAAAGATTACTTACAAACAGGAACGATCTGTGGGCTTGAATTACCGAAAGGTTTGCAAGAAGCGAGCAAATTGCCAGAGCCAATTTTTACCCCGTCAAGTAAAGAAGAAGTGGGCAATCACGACATCAATATTAGCTATGCCGAATGTGAAGCGCTCATTGGGGCGGAATTAGCGGCGCAAGTGAAAGAAAAAGCCCTAGCACTTTACAAAGCGGCGGCAGAATATGCCTTAACCAAAGGCATTATCATTTGTGATACCAAATTTGAATTTGGACTAGATGAAAACGGCACGCTTACTTTAATGGACGAAGTGCTAACACCGGATTCTAGCCGTTTTTGGTCGGTGGACAGCTACCAAGAAGGCATAAATCCGCCTTCTTTTGATAAACAATTTATCCGTGATTGGCTGGAAAACAGCGGTTGGAATAAAGAACCGCCCGCTCCAAAAGTTCCTGCTGAGGTGATCCAAAAAACGGTGGATAAATACCAAGAAGCATTGGATTTATTGACGAAATAATCAATCTGGAAGCAAATTATTTTCAAGTGCGGTGCTTTTTCGGCTAGAATTGACGACACAATAATTGGATTACCGAGGTAATATGCGATCTGTTGCAATCGTTGGATTAGGTTGGTTAGGGTTGCCCCTTGCTCGCCATTTAAAACATTTAGGCTGGACAGTAAAAGGCACGAAACGTACACACGATGAGGTGGAACAAATGCGCTTAATGCGATTGGAAACCTATCACTTGTTGCTTGAGCCTGAAATCAATGCCGATCCTGATGATTTATCTGCGCTTTTGGCCGTGGATAGCTTGGTGATAAATATTCCGCCAAGCCAATATTTTTTTGATGTCAAAGATTATGTGCAAGGCATTAAAAATTTGGTCAATGAGGCGCTAAATCACGGTGTTCAGCATTTTATTTTTATTAGTTCCAGTTCCGTTTTTCCGATGCAAAGTGGGCATTTTGATGAAGCGCAGTTGCCACAACCTGACAGTGAAATTGGGCAGGGCTTGCTTGAAATTGAAAAATGGCTAGCCACATTGCCCAATGTTGATTGCGATATTATCCGCTTTGCAGGGCTTGTGGGGGCAGATCGCCATCCAGTTTATGCGTTAGCAAATAAGCAAGACGTGAAACAAGGTAACACGCCAGTCAATTTAGTGCATATTGATGATTGTGCGAGAGCGATTCAGCTTTTGCTTGAAACCCCAAGTGGGCAGCGTCTGTATCATCTTTCTGCACCTTGTCATCCGACCAAAGCGCAATATTATGGGAAAATGGCGGAAAAACTTGGTGTAATTGCACCGCACTTTATTTGTTCATCTACGGACCCAAGGCGAATTATTGAAGGCAATAAAATTTGCCAAGAATTAGATTTTGTTTATCAATATCCTGATCCAGACTTAATGCTTCCAGAAGCAAAATCGCTTTAATGCCTAATGGACTTTAAAGACGATTTCATTGATAATAAGCCGATTTAACATTACTCACACAAAAGCAACAACTAAGGTATTACTATGTCAAACACGATTTTACAAAACCTTCCAGTCGGACAAAAAGTTGGGATTGCCTTTTCTGGCGGATTAGATACCAGTGCCGCATTGCTTTGGATGCGTCAAAATGGGGCAATTCCTTATGCATATACGGCAAATTTAGGTCAGCCTGATGAAGAAGATTACAATGCCATTCCACGCAAAGCGATGGAATATGGTGCGGAAAACGCACGTTTAATCGACTGTCGTAGCCAGCTTGCGCACGAAGGGATTGCGGCGATCCAATGTGGGGCATTTCATATTTCTACAGGGGGCGCAACTTACTTCAACACCACACCATTAGGTCGTGCGGTAACAGGAACAATGCTGGTTTCCGCAATGAAAGAAGATGATGTCAATATCTGGGGCGATGGAAGCACCTTCAAAGGGAATGATATTGAGCGTTTTTATCGTTACGGTTTATTAACTAACCCAAATTTAAAAATTTATAAACCTTGGTTAGATGATCGCTTTATTGAGGAACTCGGCGGTCGCCACGAGATGTCAGAATTCTTAATCGCTAATGGTTTTGAATATAAAATGTCTGTCGAAAAAGCCTACTCAACAGATTCTAATATGCTGGGGGCGACACACGAGGCGAAAGATCTCGAATTATTAAGCCGTGGCATTCGTATTGTGAATCCAATTATGGGCGTACCATTCTGGCGTGAAGAAGTAGAAATTAAACCTGAAGAAGTTACGGTTCGCTTTGAAGAAGGCGTGCCAGTGGCATTAAATGGTAAATCATTTAGCGATTCAGTCGAACTCTTCCTTGAAGCAAACCGCATTGGTGGTCGCCACGGTTTAGGAATGTCAGACCAAATTGAAAACCGCATTATTGAGGCAAAATCTCGCGGTATTTATGAAGCGCCGGGAATGGCATTATTACATATTGCCTACGAGCGTTTGCTCAGTGCAATCCACAATGAAGACACCATTGAACAATACCGCATTAACGGTTTACGTCTAGGTCGTTTATTGTATCAAGGTCGCTGGTTCGATCCGCAAGCATTAATGTTGCGTGAAACTGCGCAGCGTTGGGTTGCGCGTGCGATCACTGGTGAAGTTACTCTTGAACTACGCCGTGGCAATGATTATTCCATCTTAAACACGTCATCAGCGAACAGCACCTATCACCCAGAACGTTTAAGTATGGAAAAAATTGAAAATGCCCCATTCGATCCATTAGATCGCATCGGTCAATTAACAATGCGTAACTTAGATATTGTCGATACCCGTGATAAATTAGGTATTTATACCCAAACTGGTTTGTTAAGCATTTCAAAAGACTCTTTTTTACCACAGTTAAATAATAAAAAAGATTAATTAAAATCGTGTAAAAATTTAACCGCACTTTTATTACATTGAAAGTGTGGTTATTTTTTATTAAAATTTTCACCTTATTTTGGCTTTTTATCGGTATTTTTATGTCCAGTTCGTTTTCTTTTCCTGATTTTAAAACCTTGCAACCCTATGATAAACGCTTCCTAAAGCGTCTACGTTCACGTCTCCGCTATTATTTCTATCGTGTATTATGTTATAAAGAATGTCATCAATTCACGCTATTTTTAAATCAAGATCCGAAGTGGATACCTATCTTTGAGAAAGTCCCTTATCGTTGTAATGCGGTGTTAAGAAAATATTGTGATAATCGCTTTAGTAAAAAGGTACGGATTCAATCAATATTAGCTAATTTTCAATTAGCAGAAAAATTTCTAGGAAATGAGAGGCTAGAAACATTGATCAGAGAAGATCGTGTTTTGTTGGCTGAATTACCTGATGGCTTAAAGCTATACTTAAATATTAATGCTATTGATCCTTTTGAGGGATTTCTCTCTATCAATATCAAAAATGAAAATGATGAGAATGTCTATGATGCCTCTTTTAGCTTTTTAACACCTAATAAATTATTGATTGCATCCATTCAAGGCCCTAATGAAGCTAATTCGCAACAGTTGGTGAAATCTGCAACTAAATCTTTATATGGCATTAGACCAATGTTTATGATTGTGAATGTATTTAAGCTACTATGCCAACTTTTTGCTTGTGAATTAGTTGCAATCCCACATAAAAATCAAGCGAAATATCGTTGGAATGATTATAACCGTCTATTATTCAATTATGATGATTTTTGGAAAGAAAACAATGGGATAGCCGAGAATGGCTACTGGACATTACCACTTGAGATAGAACGCAAACCTTTAGAAGATATTCAAAGCAAAAAACGTTCAATGTATCGTAAACGGTATGAAATGTTGGATGAATTGGAAACTGATTTAAATACAATATTTAGCTAAAAAATAGGCCCAAAAGTGACCGCACTTTTGGGTACGTTTTCTAGGTAAATCAAAGTGGGAGCTCGGTGGTGTTTTTGACAGTTTTTAAGGCTATTTCAGATTTGATATTTTTGATACCGATTTCTTTAGTGAGATAACGTATTTTAATTGAATGAAACTCTTCAAGATTGGAAACGAATAATTTAAGGATAAAGTCATAATCTCCCGCCATTAAATGGCATTCTGCAATTTGTGGCAAGGATTTCATTTCAAACATAAAGCGTTCGCGGACTTTGGGATCTTCTTCAAAAAATGAACCTAGCACATAAATTACCAGATTACAGTTAAGTTTTTGCGGATTAAGCAAGGCAACATAATTATCAATCACGCCATTTTGTTCTAAAATATTAACTCGGCGTAAACAAGCGGAATTAGATAATCCCACTTCTTTGGCTAACTCGTTATTTTGCAAGCGTCCATTGCGTTGTAATGCTCTTAAAATTCGCGTATCAATATTATCAAATACTTTCTTAGCCATACATTATCCTTGTGTAGCTTTATGCCGAATTGATTATAACAAGATAATCGAGGTAAAACTGTGATCTATGTTGTTGTTTAGCTTATTCTTTATAAGAAAACACTTGCGTGCAATTTGGTTACACGCAAGTGTGAGTATCAAGTATAAAGTGAAACTTGCACAACAAGTAAGATTGAGCCTATTACCAATAAACATCCGATCATCGGCATAACAAAACGAACCCATTTGTTAAATGGAATATTGAGCATTTGCAAAGTAACGAGAACAAGCCCTGTTGGTGCAAGGAATAGCATTGCATATTGTCCCCAATTATAGGCGGATACAATGATATGTCTTGGAATGCCTACGGTGTCTGCAAGTGGCGCCATAATTGGCATTGCAAGCACGGCCAAACCTGATGAAGACGGTACAATTAAACCAAGGAAGATGAAGATCACAAGTTGTGCTAAAATAAATACGCTTCCCGGTACGCCAGAAACAAGTTCTGATGCATAAGCAAGAATCGTATCGGAAATCATTCCTTCATCAAGTACAAGATTTACTCCTCGAGCTAAACCAATGATAAGGGAAACACCAACTAATTCTGATGCCTCTTCAGTAAAGGCATTAACGATTTCTTTTTCTTTTAGTTTAGAAATAAACATAATGATAATTGTGAGGGTAAGGAAGGAAGCCGCCATTTGTGGGAACCACCAACCACCGAACATTACACCCCAAACCATTATTGGAAATGCGATACAGAACAACATTAAGATGATTTTTCTACGCACGGTGAAGTTAATGAGCTGGTTGGTATCAATGTTTTTCATGTACTTTTGGACAAATTCTTCGCGATCTTCATAGGTATAAGATGCGGTCGGATCAGCTTTTATTTTTTTACAGTACCAGTAAAGATAAGCGATGACACAAATTGAGCCGAGAATTAGGCCAGCAAATCGCCAAGTAATCCCTTCAGTGAATGGAATACCAGCTGCATTAGAGGCAATTACCACTGAGAATGGATTGATAGTAGAGAATGCAGTTCCCATTGATGAAGCTAGAAAAATTGCGCCAACGCAAACAATGGCATCGTATCCCAAAGCAAGGAAAACGGGAACAAGAATGGGATAGAATGCGACGGCCTCTTCTTCAATGCCACAGGTTGTTCCTCCAATTACCATTAATACGGATACGCAGAAAACAATCAAAAATTCATTGCCTTTAGTGCGGTTAGCCAAAGCAGTCAGACCCGCATTAAAAGAGCCTGTTCGGTTAATGACCCCGATCATTCCTCCTAAAACGAAGATAAATACCATAATATCTGCAGCATCAATCGTACCTTGTACCATACTGATTGCAATATCTTGCAGTGTTTTAGGATTTTGTTGAACACGTTGATAAGTACCAGGAATGGCAATTGGCTTTTTGATTGTCCCTTCGGTGAAGTTTGATAATTCGATTTTAATATTTAAGTTATCAAGGGATTCTTTGGTTGGAGGTAAAATGGTATCTTCTTGTTGATAGGTTTTTACCACAAAGACATTGTTTGCCGAATTATAGGTCAGTTTGGAATAAGAACCCGCGGGAATAATCCAAGTGAGTCCTACGGCTATAATTAAAATAACAAATAAAATTGAAAATGCTGATGGAAAGTTAAAGGTTTTTCTATGTGCGTTTTCCATAATATACTCCTTTATATACAGTAAGTTATGGTAAGAATACGCTTTATAGACCTATAAAGCGTATTAATTAACTATCAATAGTAGGTTATCACTTTGGCATTTGTTGTAATACGCGTACCAGCTTTACCTTTCACAATATCCACAATATCAGAAAGTGAACCTATCACCGCATCTTTACCCGTATGTTTAACAAAATTCACTGCAGCTTGGACTTTTGGCCCCATTGAACCAGAAGGGAACGGCATTTCTTCTAGCAGAACAGGAGGGGCCGTTGCAATAGCTTGTTGATTTTCTTGACCCCAATTTAGATACACTGCGGAAACATCTGTGGCAATAATAAAGAGATCAGCCTCTAAATTTTCTGCTAATAGCGCAGAACAAAGATCTTTATCAATGACCGCTTCAACACCACAAAGATTATGTTGATCATCATAGTAGGTTGGAATACCACCGCCACCTGCACAGATAACAATACTGCCTTTTTCAAGCAACCACTGTACGGGACGAGTTTCAAAAATCCGTTTTGGTAATGGGCTTGGTACAACACGACGATATTTATCACCATCTTGTGCAATGGACCATCCTTTTTCTTTAGCTAATTTATCCGCTTCTTCTTTGGTATAAACTGGTCCAATTGGTTTTGTTGGGTTTTGGAATGCGGGATCATTTTTATCCACTTCAACCTGAGAAAGTAATGTGGCAAATGGGACTTCAAATGGTACAAGATTACCTAATTCTTGTTGAATCATATAGCCAATCATTCCTACTGACTCTGCACCAAGTACATCAAGCGGGTAAGTTGGGACATCTTTATAAGCAGCACCTTGCAAGGCTAATAAGCCTACTTGAGGACCATTACCGTGAGCGATAACTAATTCATTATTAGGCCAAATCTTGGCAATCTGTTCACAAGCAATTCTGACATTTTGTCGTTGATTCTCTGCTGTTAAGGGTTCTCCTCGGCGGAGTAGCGCATTCCCCCCTAATGCAATGACTATTCGCATAATATTCTCCTTTTATTCCCTAGGTTAAGCTTGCATAAAGCACCGCTTTAATGGTGTGCATACGGTTTTCGGCTTGTTCAAAGGCAATATTCATTGATGATTCAAATACATCTTCAGTTACTTCAATACCATTGGCCAATTCAGGATAGGTTTCGGCAATTTGGCGCCCCACTTTGGTTTCACTGTTATGGAAAGCAGGTAAGCAATGCATAAATTTTGCTCTTGGATTGCCTGTACGTTTCATTAATTCAGGGGTGACTTGGTAAGGCAAAAGCAATTTAATACGTTCTCCCCAGCTTTCTAATGGTTCCCCCATAGAAACCCATACATCGGTATGTACAAAGTCCACATCTTTTACAGCAAGATCGATATTTTCGGTTACAGTAATTCGCGCGCCACTTTCTTGTGCAAATTTTTCACACATTGTCACTAATTCAGGTTCTGGTAAAAGCGATTTAGGGCTACAAATACGCACATCCATACCTAATTTGGCCCCGATTAATAATAAAGAGTTGCCTACATTATTACGTCCATCTCCAATATAAACATATTTAATTTGCGTGAGTGGTTTGTCGCAATTTTCGATCATTGTCAGCACATCTGCGAGCATTTGGGTTGGGTGGAATTCGTCGGTTAAACCATTAAAGACAGGTACTCCCGCATATTCTGCTAGTTCCTCAACTACTGTTTGTTTGAAACCACGATATTCAATCGCATCATACATTCGCCCGAGTACACGTGCTGTGTCTTTCATACTTTCTTTATGACCGATTTGTGAAGAAGTTGGATCAATATAAGTTACGTTTGCACCTTGATCATAAGCAGCAACTTCAAATGCACAGCGAGTGCGAGTTGAGGTTTTCTCAAAAATCAAGGCAATATTTTTACCTTTTAATTTTTGCTGTTCTGTGCCAGCATATTTTGCTCGTTTTAAATCTCGAGAAAGCTCAAGTAAATAATTAATTTCACGTTCAGAGTGATTCACTAGACTGAGTAAATGCCTATTTTTAAGATTAAAAGCCATAATATTTCTCCTTATATGATTGAGAGGAAAGAGCTACATAAAATTATGTAGTGGATACAACACCTTGAATTGATATGAATTATAAAAAGGGCTATGTCGAATAAGGTACGTAATTTTCTATTTGAATGTAAATTTTTCGCACAAAATTCTAAGAAAAAAGCAAAGCCTGTTATTTCTTTTCAATAAAGAAAAAAGATTTATTTGGAATTGTAATAAAGCAAAAAATTTTATAAAAAATCACCGCACTTTATAAATCACAATGCGAAAAGCACAGAGCTGTGCTATGATTGCTACTTTCATAAAACACAATAGAGAATGAATGACTATGCAGAATAATCTCGTCATCACCGTCGATGGCCCAAGTGGCGCGGGTAAAGGCACGTTATGTTATGCGTTGGCACAGCAATTAGGTTTTGCTTTGTTAGATAGCGGGGCTATTTATCGTGTTACGGCATTGGCTGCGTTGAAAAAGCAAGTGTCGTTAGATGATGAAATGGCGTTGGCAAATTTAGCACGTCATTTAGATGTGGCATTTTTACCTGAAGATAATGAAGTGAAAATTATCTTAGAAGGGGAAAATGTGAGTGGACAAATTCGCACTCAAGAAGTGGCTGATGCGGCTTCAAAAGTGGCGGTGTTTCCACAAGTGCGCCAAGCATTATTGCAGTTACAACAAAGCTTTGCGACGGAGAAAGGGCTTATCGCAGACGGGCGAGATATGGGGACGGTGGTTTTCCCTCAGGCACAAGTCAAGTTATTTTTAGATGCAAGTGTTGAAGAAAGAGCGAAAAGACGCTATAAACAGTTGCAAAATAAAGGAATTAGTGGTAACTTTGCACAGATTTTAGCCGAGATAAAAGAGCGTGATTTTCGCGATAGAAATCGTCCTGTTGCGCCACTTAAACCTGCGGATGATGCATTGCTATTAGATAGCACGGAATTAAGTATTGAGGCGGTAATAGCCCAAGCACTTGATTATATTCGTCAGAAGGTTAGTCTCTAAGGCTTAAATTATTTTCATCAGTTTATTCAAGGATGGATAAACATTTATTATCAGCCCCACTTTTTATGGATATAAAGTGGACGTTATTAACTAAATTTAGAAGATTAATTATGTCAGAATCTTTTGCTCAACTCTTTGAAGAATCATTAAAAGACCTTGAAACTCGTTTAGGTTCAATCGTTAACGGTACAGTTGTTGCTATTGAAAAAGGCTTCGTATATGTCGATGCAGGTTTAAAATCTGAAGCACGTATCCCAGCTGAAGAATTCCAAAATGCACAAGGTGAATTAGACGTTAAAGTTGGCGACGTGGTAAACGTTGCGTTAGACGCTGTGGAAGATGGTTTTGGTGAAACTAAATTATCTCGTGAAAAAGCAGTACGTCACGAATCTTGGATTGAATTAGAAAAAGCCTATGAAGAACAAGCAACAGTTATCGGTTTAATCAACGGTAAAGTGAAAGGTGGTTTCACAGTTGAGTTAAACGGTGTTCGTGCATTCTTACCGGGTTCATTAGTAGATACTCGTCCAGTGCGTGATACCTTACACCTTGAAGGTAAAGAATTAGAATTCAAAGTAATCAAATTAGATCAAAAACGTAACAACGTTGTGGTTTCTCGTCGTGCTGTTATTGAATCAGAAAACAGTCAAGATCGTGAAGAAATCTTAGCTAACCTTGCTGAAGGCGCAGAAGTTAAAGGTACAGTTAAAAACTTAACTGACTACGGCGCATTCGTTGATTTAGGTGGCGTTGATGGTTTATTACACATCACTGATATGGCTTGGAAACGCGTTAAACACCCAAGCGAAATCGTGAATGTGGGTGATGAAATCACAGTTAAAGTATTAAAATTCGATAAAGATCGTACTCGTGTATCTTTAGGCTTAAAACAATTAGGTCAAGATCCTTGGGTTGCTATCGCAGAAAATCACCCAGTTGGTAGCAAATTAACTGGTAAAGTGACTAACTTAACAGACTATGGTTGTTTCGTTGAAATTTTAGAAGGCGTTGAAGGCTTAGTTCACGTTTCTGAAATGGATTGGACAAACAAAAACATTCACCCATCTAAAGTGGTTAGCTTAGGTGATACTGTTGAGGTAATGGTATTAGAAATTGATGAAGAACGTCGTCGTATTTCTTTAGGTTTAAAACAATGTAAACCTAACCCGTGGTTACAATTTGCTGACACTCACAACAAAGGCGATAAAGTTACAGGTAAAATTAAGTCAATTACTGACTTCGGTATCTTCATCGGTCTTGAAGGGGGGATTGATGGCTTAGTTCACTTATCTGACATTTCTTGGAATGTTCCGGGTGAAGAAGCTGTTCGTAACTACAAAAAAGGTGATGAAGTCTCTGCAGTAGTATTACAAGTGGATTCAGCAAAAGAGCGTATCTCTTTAGGTATCAAACAACTTGAAGATGATCCATTCAATAACTTCATCGCAGCAAACAAAAAAGGCGCTATCGTAAGTGCTAAAGTTGTTGAAGCAGATGCAAAAGGCGCTAAAGTTGAGTTAGACGGCGGTGTTGAAGGTTACATCCGTGCTGCTGATTTAACAAGCGAAGTTGCTGAAGGTGATGTTGTTGAAGCGAAATACACCGGTGTAGATCGTAAAGCTCGTTTAGTTCACTTATCTGTGAAAGCGAAAGATCAAGCTGAAGAAGCGGCAGCAGTTGCAAATGTGAATAAAGAAGAAGTGGTTATTCCAAATGCAATGGCTGAAGCATTCAAAGCAGCTAAAGGTGAATAATTTTAGTTCCCTTTAAAGTTGGCGTGAGGAAACTCACGCTAACTTATTGATAGTTAGGAGAATATTATGACTAAATCAGAACTCATTGAAGCATTAGTTCAACAGCATCCTTCTATTTCAGTTAAAGAAGTAGAAAATGCAGTAAAAGAGATTTTAGAGCAAATTGCGCAGACCTTAGAAAATGGAGAGCGTGTTGAAGTTCGTGGTTTTGGCAGTTTTTCACTACATTTCCGTCAGCCTCGTGTAGGGCGTAACCCTAAAACGGGTGCTAAAGTTGAATTAGATGCAAAATCTGTACCGCACTTTAAAGCTGGTAAAGATCTTAGAATGCGTGTAGATATTCAAGCATAATAGTCAGCTAACTAAACGGCACCTTTGTGTCGTTTTTTGTATTTATTTAAATCTTTTGGAGTGCGTAATGATTAAGTATATTTTCGGTTTTATTATTTTACTCGCCGTTGTACTTGTCGCCATCACCATTGGGGCGAATAATGATCAACTCATTACCTTTAATTATATTGTTGCTCAAAGTGAACTACAGCTTTCTACTTTAGTGGCTATCTTATTTGGTTTTGGCTTGCTTTTAGGTTGGTTTATTACTGGCTTTTTTTATCTCAAATTAAAATTAAAAAATATGGGATTAGCACGCAAGGTAAAACGCCTTTCCTCACAAATTACTGAATTAACTTCAAGCCGAGATAAGGCTGCACAATAATGCTCGAGCTGCTTTTTCTACTGCTTCCTATTGCTGCTGCTTATGGATGGTATATGGGGCATCGTAGTGCGAAAAAGGATCAGGAAGACATCACGAATAAATTATCCCGTGATTATGTAACGGGGGTGAATTTGCTTCTCTCTAATCAGCAAGAAAAAGCAGTTGATTTGTTTTTAGGTATTTTACAAAAACAAGAGCAAGAAAATGAAATTGAACAAAGTTCGCAATTTGAAGCGGAACTCACATTAGGAAACTTATTCCGTTCTCGTGGTGAAGTAGATCGTGCATTGCGAATCCACCAAGCCCTAGATCGTAGTCCAAATTATAGCTTTGAACAAAAACTTCTCGCCAAACAACAGCTTGCACGGGATTTTATGACGGTTGGTTTTTTTGATCGTGCTGAAGCATTGTATATTCTTTTAGTCGATGAACCCGATTTTGCTGAAAATGCCTTACAGCAGTTAGCGGTGATTTATCAAAAAATGAAAGAATGGAAAAAAGCTATTAATGTCGCAGAAAAACTTGCCAAAATTTCACCGCACTTTGATCCTATCCCTTTGGCGCATTACTATTGTGAATATGCTCAGAGCCTAGATTCAGAACAAAGAAAAATAACCACCGCGCTTTTACAGCGTGCATTAACCGTCTATCCAAATTGTATCCGAGCCTCGCTATTATTGGCTCAAAATGAAATCTTGCAACTGGATTACCAAAGTGCGGTAAAAAATTTAGAAAATATTTTACAGCAAAATCCCGCTTATATTAGTGAGGCATTATCCGCCTTAAAATATTGCTATGAAGAATTACATCAACAAGATAATTTTGAGCTTTTTCTTATTAAAGCAAGCCAAGTAGGCAAAAGTAGCGCCGTTGATCTTGCCTTAGCGGATTTTATTGCAGAAAAAGATGGCCTTGTGGCTGCGCAAGCCAAACTTTATCAACAGCTCAATCAAAACCCAACAACCATTGTTTTTCATCGCTTTATCCAATATCAAATTGAAAGTGCAGAAGAAGGGCGAGGTAAAGAGAGCCTCATTTTACTCTCAAAAATGGTTGGTGAGCGGATTAAACAAGGTTTTGATTATCGCTGTACGAATTGTGGTTATCAAACCAATAAACTCATCTGGTGCTGCCCTTCTTGTCGTCAATGGGAAAGCATCAAACCCACGCCAGATATTGAATATCATTAACTAATGAGGAAGAGAAAATGAGTAGTAAAGTCATTGTTGCCTTAGATTATGAAAAAGAAGAACAAGCCCTTGCTTTGGTGGATCAGCTTGACCCAAGCCAATGCCGCTTAAAAGTAGGCAAAGAAATGTTTACCACACTAGGCACAAATTTTGTCAAACAGCTACATAGCCGTAATTTTGACGTTTTTCTTGATCTCAAGTTTCACGATATTCCTAACACGGTGGCAAGAGCGGTGCGTTCTGCGGCAGATTTAGGCGTTTGGATGGTGGATTTACACGCCAGTGGTGGCTTGCGAATGATGGAAGAAGCCAAAAATATTCTTGTGCCTTATGGAAAAGATGCGCCAATTTTAATTGGCGTTACTGTGCTAACGAGTATGGAAGATCTCGATCTGCTGCAAATTGGCATTAATGCTTCACCAATGGAGCAAGTGATTCGCCTTGCTCATTTAACTCAACGTGCAGGACTTGATGGCGTAGTATGTTCACCACAAGAAGTCGAAATTTTACGCGCACATTGTGGTAGCGATTTCAAACTGATCACTCCGGGTATTCGTCCTATTGGCGCAGACTTTGGTGATCAACGTCGTGTAATGACTCCAGCTGCGGCAATTCAAGCGGGTTCTGATTATTTGGTTATCGGCCGTCCAATTACTCAAGCTGAAAATCCAGCAGAAGTATTGCGCGCAATCAATGCGTCTATTGAGGGCTAATATGTCAGAAAGCACTTTAGTTTACTCTACGGAAATAGGCAGAATCCAAACAGAAAAAAAACAACAGCCTGTTCGCCCTAAAGGTGATGGCGTTATTCGCATTGAACGCCAAGTGAGCGGAAGAAAGGGGAGTGGCGTTAGCGTAATAAAAGGTCTAGACTTGCCCGATGATGAATTGAAAAAATTGGCTGCAGAACTGAAAAAACGTTGTGGTTGCGGTGGTTCAGTGAAAAATGGTTTAATTGAAATTCAAGGCGAAAAACGAGAGTTACTCAAACAATTATTAGAACAAAAAGGTTTTAAGGTTAAGCTAGCATAATGAGCGATTGAACTCTTTTTTACCATTATAAAGCCGAAATGTTTTTTGCTAATGTGGCAGAGCTAGAAGTGGTGATCCCGAGTATCTTCGCTATTATAACCAGTAACAGATAAAAAACGTGCTAAATAAATTGAGCCCTATGTAATACAGGGCTCAATATTTTGTTTCCTAGGTATCTAGGATTTTGGCGCGAAGTGCGGTGGTTTTTTCTCTATTTTTTATTGAGCGAGTTCAGCGCGTAATTTCTTCGTCACATCAACCATCACTTCTAATTGTTGTAAAGTTTCTGTCCAACCACGAGTTTTTAAACCGCAATCTGGATTCACCCATAAACGCTCTTTTGGTACAACATTCAACGCTTTGCGTAGCAGATGCTCAATTTCTTCTGCTTTTGGTACGCGTGGGCTGTGAATATCATAAACACCCGGGCCAATATCATTTGGATATTTGAAATCGGCGAAAGCGTTTAGCAATTCCATATCTGAACGTGAGGTTTCAATAGTAATCACGTCGGCATCAAGTGCGGCGATAGCCGGTAAAATATCGTTAAATTCGGAATAACACATATGTGTGTGAATTTGCGTATCATCTTGCACGCCCATTGAGCTTAAACGGAATGCCTCGCCTGCCCATTGAAGATAGGCGTCCCAATCCGCACGTTTAAGCGGTAAACCTTCACGGATAGCCGGCTCGTCAATTTGGATCACTTTAATGCCTGCTTTTTCTAAATCTAACACTTCGTCAGACAGGGCGACACCAATCTGTTTACACACTGTTGCGCGTGGAATATCGTTACGTACGAAAGACCATTGTAAAATGGTAACAGGGCCGGTGAGCATTCCTTTCATCACTTTGTTGGTGAGACTTTGGGCATATTGCGACCAGCGAACCGTCATTGGCACTGGGCGAACTACATCACCATAAATAATGGGTGGTTTAACGCAACGTGAACCGTAGCTTTGCACCCAACCAAATTTGGTAAACGCGAAACCGTCTAATAATTCACCAAAATATTCCACCATATCGTTACGCTCTGCTTCACCGTGTACCAACACATCTAAGTCTAGACGCTCTTGCTCACGCACGACCAACTCAATTTCTTTTTTCATTGCGGCTTCGTAGTCTTCAAGGCTTAATGTGCCTTTCTTAAATTGCGCACGGGCTTGACGAATCTCACTGGTCTGTGGGAATGAACCGATATTAGTGGTTGGCAATAAAGGTAAATTTAACCACGCATTTTGTTTGGCAATACGCTCAGCAAATGGCGATTTACGTTGATCCGCCCCTTCTGGCAAATTGGCTAAACGTTCAGCAACTTCTGGGCGATGAATTTCTGTGCTGTTGGCTCGCGTATCAGCAGCAGCTTGACTGGCATCTAATTCTGCTTGAACTGCTGCACGACCTTGTTCAAGTGCGGTTTTAATGACCGATAATTCTTGTACTTTTTGTAACGTGAAAGCAAGCCAGCTATAAAGCGCAGGTTTGTTTTCTTTTAGTTGCACTTCCACAGATAAATCATAAGGGCTATGCAATAAAGAGCAGCTCGGGGCAATCCATAAACGTTCGCCTAATTGTGCTTTTAATGGCTCAAGCACATCTAATACTTGGTTTAAATTAGCGCGCCACACATTGCGTCCATCGATTACGCCAGCGGATAGTACCTTCTCATAATCGCTAAAGGCGGCAAGCTGCTCAGGCGCACGCACTAAATCAATATGTAAACCGTCTACGGGGAGTGATTTCAATAAGTTCGCGTGTTCTGCCACTGAACCAAAATAGGTGGCTAAAAGTAATTTTGCGTTTACTTTTTCGCTTAATTCAGCATAAACAGCCTGATAAGCAGCTACCCATTGTGCTGGTAAATCTACCGCAAGCGCAGGTTCATCAATTTGGATCCATTCCACGCCTTCTGCGGCTAAGGCATTTAGGATTTCCACATAAATAGGCACGAGTTTATTTAAGAGTGTAAAGCGATCAAACGCGTCGCCTTTTTCTTTACCTAAATGTAAGAAGGTTAATGGACCAACAATGGTTGGTTTCACCGTTAAACCAAGCGCTTTTGCTTCACGAATTTGTTGTACATAATGAGCTGGATTGGCTTTAAATTCGGTGTTTTTGTGGAATTCTGGCACTAAATAGTGGTAGTTAGTGTCGAACCATTTTGTCATCTCAATGGCGAATTGCTCTTTGTTACCGCGCGCTAGTTGGAAATATTGATCAAGCGTTAATTGTTGGCTATCAAAACCGAAACGTGCAGGAATTGCCCCTGTTGCCACCTGTAGATCCAAAATATGATCGTAAAAGGTGAAATCTGCCACTGCCACATAATCTGCCTTTGCTGCCGCTTGGTGTTTCCAGTTTATTTCACGTAGCGCTTTGGCGATATCCAATAAATCTTGCTCAGCAATCTCGCCACGCCAATAACGCTCTTGGGCAAATTTAAGCTCACGCTTTGCTCCAACACGAGGAAAACCTAAAAGATGAAATGTTGTCATAATCAAACTCCTGTCTTTATTATTAATCAAATAGACGTCTAAACGTCTTTCTTGTGTTTAATAATGCCGAAAGGTTTTATATTATGCAATATCATAATTTTCACAGTTTGTATGAATAAAATTAATATTCATATAATGGCAAAAATTTATTCAAAAAGCACCGCACTTTTTAGCTAGCGTGCTTTGTTTATATAAATCATTGTGTTGTGCTACAATCTCGCTCATTTTAATCTTTTAGGATCATCAAAATGAAAAAAGCCCTATCACTCATTGTGTTATACAGTGTGCTATTACTCGGAAGTGAATTACTTTATCGCATTGTGTTTGCTGTTCCAGCTTTGCCTATGGGTAAGTTAGCGGAGAATTATGCGTTTATTTTGGTATTTGTTGCATTGTTATATTTTGTTAAATCAAGGGTAGCGCAATGCTTGCTTCTTGCTTTCTTTGCAATGAGTTTTATTGGTAACAATATCCATTATGCGGCTTATCAAGGCTGGGTTACGCCAATGAATTTATATTTGCTATTTAAAGAATGGCACGAAGTAATGGGGGCAACTAGCTCATTGGTTGGAAAGACATTATTTCCCGCATTATGGGGTTTGTTAGAAGTTATTTTTGTCAGCTCTATTTTATGTTTTCAACGTAAACGTTCTTGGATTGCTGATGGCGTATTTTTTCTCTTGATGATTTTCGGTATTGTGCGTGTGGCTTTAGATGAGAGTAAAAGCATTATTTATTCAAAACTTTCTTATAGCCGAATTAAAACAAACTATCTTAGTTTAAGTTCATTTGTAGGGCATACTTTACCCTATAAATTTTTGCATTTAAGTGTGGTGCCTGATTATCAAATGGCAGAGCCACAAGTCGCAAGTAAACCTAAAGTTCGTAATATTATTTTCTTACTTGGTGAGAGTGAAAGTGCTAAACACGTCAGTTACTTTGGCTATAATTTTGCGGATAGACAGACTACACCATTTTTAACACAATTCGCTCAATCTGATGCACAGCCTCTTGTAAAAGAAACTTATTCAGCCGGCTTGCTTACTGTGATTACACTCCCTTCATTATTTAATGCGATTCAATATCCAAATGGATTAGCTCAAATTTCTAAAGGTACAACAAATCTGTTTCGTTTAGCCAAACAGCAAGGTTATCAAACTTATTTTTATACTGCACAGTCGCAAGAGGATATGGATCTGCTTAATTTATTAGGAAAAACGTGGATTGATGAGCTGAAATATCCTACAGATCTTGGTTTTGGATTTAAACAACATATGTCCGATAGGGAATTATTACCCTTATTGAAAAAGATTAATTTACAGGAAGGTAATCATTTTATTATTTTACATCAGCGCGGTTCACATATGCCTTATGGCAAGATTTTAACTGCGGAGCAAAAAGTATTTGGCGATAAAACAGCAAATGATGAATATGACAATACTATTTATGCCACCGATCAGCTAATGAAAGCCATTATTCATTATTTAGAACAGCAATCAGCGCAAGATTGGCTGTTTGTTTATACTTCTGATCACGGGCAGTTTGTTACCCCCGAGCGTCATATTCAGGCAACAATGGACGAAGATAATTATCTTGTGCCGACAGTGTTATATACCCCTGACAGAGTGTTGCAACAGCAATTACATCAAGATTTTTCACAATGTGATCGTTTATTTCATCAGCAAATTTCAACTTTATTACTCAATCTTTTTGGCTATAAGCAGGAGATCAGTTCGTGTAAGTTAGGGTATGTGAATAATAATGATCTAACTGGGGATCAAGGATATTTAAAGATTTCTCCTCCATATACAAATTTCGTTATGCCAACAATGATGAAAGATAAGAATTAATAAATTTTTAAATAAAAACCACCGCACTTTATATTAATCATTAAAGTGCGGTGCTTTTTTGTTGTATAATTTTCATTATCTTGTTTTATATCTATGAATCCATTTAATGAAACCCACATTTTTAGAAATTCGACATCTTAAAACACTGATTGCATTAAAAGAGACGGGGAGTGTTTCTTTAGCGGCGAAGCGTATTTATTTAACGCAATCAGCCCTTTCTCATCAGATAAAGTTATTGGAAGATCAATATGGTCTTGCGCTATTTGAGCGAAAAAGTCAGCCTTTACGCTTTACGGCGGCTGGCGAGCGTTTGATTAAATTAGCAAATGAAGTTTTACCACAAATTATTGAGGCCGAGCGAGATCTTTCACGAGTGAAGCAAGGGGAAGCGGGGGAGCTGCGCATTGCGGTAGAATGTCATACTTGCTTTGACTGGTTAATGCCCGCAATGGATAGTTTTCGCCAACATTGGCCTTTAGTGGAGTTAGATATTGTTTCTGGCTTTCATACTGATCCTGTTGGGCTATTATTAACCCATCGTGCAGATTGGGCGGTGGTTTCGGAGGTTGAAGAGACTGTCGGTATTACCTATAAACCGTTATTTTCTTATGAGATGGTAGGATTATGCGCGAAGGATCATTCTCTTGCCAATAAAGCGGTTTGGCAGGCGGAGGATTTTCTTGATCAAACATTAATTACCTATCCCGTTCCTGATGATATGTTAGATTTGCTGAAAAAAGTGTTGCAGCCTGCGGGGATCAATCCTACTCGTAGAACAAGTGAATTGACCATTGCGATTATTCAGCTTGTAGCGAGTAAAAGAGGGGTGGCAGCATTACCTTTTTGGGCAGCAAAACCTTATTTAGATCGAGGCTATATTGTCGCGAGAAAGATCACTTCACAAGGGTTATATAGTAATCTTTATGGGGCATTTCGTGAAGCTGATACAGAGGTTGCCTTTGTTGAGGATTTTTATGAGACAGTGAAAGCCCAAAGTTTTTCAACCTTGCCCGGATTATCCATTTTAGAAGAGTAGCGAGATAAGTATGATTGCAACGCAAAATAAGATTTGGCAAAGCGCAAGAGCGGCATTCCCTTATTCTTTACCTATGTTGGTTGGTTTTTTATTTTTAGGGTTTGCATACGGGCTTTATATGAAAGGATTAGGTTTTAATGCTTGGTATCCTTTTTTAATGGCATTACTGATTTATGCAGGCTCTGTGGAGTTTATTGTTGCTGGGGCATTGATGGGGGTATTCACGCCCGTTTATGTTTTTTTATTAACCTTGATGGTGAGTTTACGTCAAATTTTTTATAGTATTTCTATGTTGGAGAAATATGGCAGTCGCGTAGGTAAAAAACGTTGGTATCTGATTAGTTCACTGGTTGATGAGAGTTTTTCACTGAATTATGTTGCGACTATTCCTTCGCATTTAGATAAAGGATGGTATATGTTTTTTGTCAGCCTTTATCTTCATATTTATTGGGTGTTAGGCGCACTGTTAGGAAATGTATTCGGCAATATTATTCCTTTTGATCTCAAAGGCATTGAGTTTGCAATGACCGCACTATTTTTAGTGATTTTTGCAGAAAATTGGCTTAAGGAAAAATCACATAAGAGTTCGTTATTAGGTATTGGTGTGGCATCGTTGTGCTTGCTTGTTGTCGGTAAAAATTATTTTCTTCTTCCTACATTAGCGATTATTTGGTTAGTTTTAACCTTATGGCGAGCAAAATTGAATGTAACCTTAGAACAGGTGGAAAAATGACATTAACTCAACAAATTATTACGATTTCTCTTGCTGTGTTAGCCGTTCAATTAACAAGATGGTTACCTTTTTGGATCTTTCCTGCTGAGCGTCCTATTCCTGAATATATTCGTTATTTAGGTAAAGTATTACCGCCAGCAATGTTCGGTATGCTTGTCGTATATTGTTATAAAAATATTGATATGAATACGGCCTATTTTGGCGCACCTGATTTTATTGCAGGGGGAATTGTATTAGCGTTACATTTTTGGAAAAAGAATATGTTTCTTTCCATCATTGCAGGAACAGTGATTTATATGTTTTTAGTACAGATGGTGTTTAAATAAAGAAACCACGCTGATTAGACGTGGTTTCTGTGAGTATTAAAATTTGATATTTAAACCTAAACTGGCATTTCTCCCTGCTAATGGAGCGAGAAATTTTAATGATGACGTATTAGAGCGCGCTTCTCTGTTCGTTATATTATTTACATTGAGGTAAAGCTCAATTTCTGTTTGTTTCCAAGGATAGGTATAGCTGATGCCTAAATCAACAAGCGTGAAAGAAGGAACGGAAAGTTTTTCATCAATTTCATTGCTGACATTTTTTTGTGTTTTGTAATGAATAGCAGAAATAAATCCTTTCCATCGATCATATTCAATATTCAGATCAGCGCCAAATCGAGATGATGGTAAATTAGGTAAATAGTTTCCTAGCCCAGTTAGACGATGAGGGAGTTTCTGTTTGACTTGATCATAAAAAGTATGCCAATACCAAGTACCGAAATGAGCAGTTTCCATCGTATAAGTTAAATCTAATTCCCATCCAGTTAAGGTAAATGGGGTCTGACGCCATTCTTTTACCATTAAACCATTTCGTGCGACACCGGTATAACCTAAATAAGTAAAATGATCGAATTTTGTTTGATACCAGTTTAGGCTAATATCGAAAGGATCAGTGCTATATCCGATCGAAAATTCCCACGTTTTACTCTTTTCTTTCGCAAGCCGAGCATCACCATTTTCTTCGATTAATAACGCATAGTGGTTATTATTAGCATATAATTCATTCATTTCTAAGGCGCGTTCGGCAAAGGTGCGTTGAATTCTGAGGTAGCTATTGTCAGTTGGATTAAATTGCAGAGCAAGATGACTATTTTGCAAATAAAATTCACGATCTTTCGCATAATAGCCGCCTATCCCTCTTGCAGTGCCAGCAACATTCTCACCTAATTTATACCGCACTTTTTCAATACGATGTCCTGCTTCTAGCATAAATGGAGAAAGATCAAGGGTTTCAATACCATATACACTATAAGATTTTCTTGTTAAATGAGGCAAATAAGCATCTTCTCCATTTGGTTGTACGTGTTGATGAGAAAAATCAGTACCAATTGTGCCGATCAGGCGTCCAAATAAAGGTTGATGGCTTGCATAGAGGCGATAACTGTAATTTTTTGACTGAAATCCATTAGAAAGTACATCACCAAGGTATTCATTATCTTTAGCTTGTTGATAATTTACTTGTAAATCAATGGCATCGATACCAGTAAATGGTGTTTTCCAATGTGTTCGCCAGTCTAAGCGATGAGTTTTATTTTTCACATTGACTGGCGCATAACCATCTATGGTTTGGGTATTTAAATAAGCAAACCCCGGTACGCCATAATCCGCATCATAATAATGCCAAGCAATGCCTGAGTAACCAAAATCACTAATGTAACTCGTACCAAGCGTAAAGGTACGTGTTTGCGAGTGGCTATTCGGTATTTTTCCGTACGGATAAGAACGATATTCTTTCATTTCACCAAATTTCTCTGCATAGTAAGGGCTATTTGGTACATATAAAGGATTTGGTGGGTTTTGCACAAAAACATTACCACGGTTATTCGTATATTTATCTTCTTCAGTAAGACCTAAGCTCGTATCTTGATAATTATCTAAATAATATTGACTAATATATTTAAAATAGGCTGGATTAATTGTTGTTAATACAGGAATACTTACCTGACATTGACGCTGTAAATCTGTCCGAGATTGTAGATAGCTTTTATCATAGCAAACAGAAGATTTGGTTCGATGAGGTATTTTTACAGAAGAAATCTTACTGATACTTCCACTGATATGCCCTGCCCAATGTTCATCATTACTCAGATTGAGCTGAAATAGCCCTTGGTTTGGCGCATTAATTCCTTTATTTAGGGTTACTTGTCCGCTTATTTTTTGATGCGAAATTTTATTAGGGATTGAATTATCTAATACATTCACTGCACCACCAAGGCTACGTCCACCGTATAGAATACTGGCACTTCCTTTGTTGATTTCAATTTCTTTTGCATTCAATGGATCGACAGAAGTTGCAAGATTACCACTTACTATAGCTAAGTCATTGATCGGCATATTATTTTGTAAAACAGTAACACGCTGACCTGATAATCCTCGAATAATAGGACGACTTGCATTTGGTCCAAAAGAACTGCTTTGTACACCTGAGGTTTTATCTACGACTGAACCAATGGTTGTCGAATAGTTCTGTTTTAATTGCTGTTCGGTGATTTTATGTTGCGTATGCAAATAATGATCGGGTACCGCAGTTGGAGAAATGGTGGTTTCAACTAAAATGGGCGCCAATTGTTGGCTATTTTCTCCATTTTGCTCCGCATTTGATGGCATTGTACTCGCTGCTGCGATTAAAAATAATGAAAGTTTATGAAATTCAAAAGATTGCATTTATATACCTTATTTTTTAATGAAAAATAAGTGGAAATGCTAACATAAAATGGCTAAAAGTAAATGGAGATAAAGAAACTTTATTATTTTTACAAAATAAGTGATAACATAATAGACACACCATCCATTTTTATGGTGTGCTATTTTTATCTAACGAGAGAGGAAATGATGAAAACATTAAACAAAATTTACTGTGCATTTTTAGCTGTAGGTCTTGTCGGTTTATCAGGTTGCGAACAAGCCACAAAGACTGATACCGCTGCAACAAAAACAGATGTTGTTGAACAAGCTCAAGCTAAGCAAGAGACTGAAAATACTCAGGCGTTTGTTCAACATTATGAAGGAAAAGTTACTGGCTATGATTTCCAAAGTTATCCTTTTGAAGGAAAAAAAGGGCAAACATTAATTGTTAAACTGGTTACCCAAGGGAATGTAGATGCTTTCTTATATGGATATGATGATTATTCTTATGGTGAAGCTTATACGCTACCAGAAACAGGACAATATGAATTACGAGTAGGTCAGCCTCGAGCAGCCTCCTATAAAGGTAAGACTTCTAGCTATGAGTTAACGATTGAATTGAAATAGTATCAGCGTTAAATTTTAACTTATTCTTTGATAAACCTATTTTATCGCCGTTTAAATTTGGAATGAAACGAGATGGCACGTTACAGGCAATGCAATAAAGCAAGCCTATAACGTGCCATCTTATTTCAAAATTTGAAAAAATATACCGAAAATCGCAAACTCAAAATGAGGCAGGGTAGTTAGCTAAATAGGCGATTTAGCTAACACAATGCTAGTACAGTGTGAGTAAAACAATTTGTTCAGGATCAATATAGCAAAAGAGTTTATCACCTTGTTGGAAAGAGGAATGTTCGTCAAGGCTAGCACAGCATTCTAATTGCTCATTTAGGGTGAGAATTGCTTCATTAGTGTGATTTTGATGATTGATATAGGATAAAAGTGCGGTGAAAATATTACAGGTTTTTTGCGGTTTTTTAGCGAATAATTTTACCCAAGGCGCTTTGATCATTAGCATTACTTCTTTACCTAAATGAAGCTGTAAACGTACCGCACTTTGTGCGGTGATAAAGGCAATAATAGGCTGATCGAAATGGGGAAGTTGGATTTCCACAGCGCAATGATTGTCTTCTTGTGTTAGGCTTTTCACTGTACCAAAAAACTGATTTCTGGCGCTACTTTGCAAAGAAAAACGCGCCGTAGCAGTCAGTAAACTATCAAGGGGAATTTGTTCATCTTGTAGAATTTGAAAGGCTTTTTGTTGTGTTTCTTGCAATAGATCGTAGAGTTTTAACAATCGCTTGGCATAATTTGTCAGTGTTGTACCGCCACCATTTTTTCCACCTGTATTACGTTCTAGTAAAGGCATCGGGCTGAGGCTATTCATTGCTTCAAGATGATCCCAAGCACTTTTATAACTCACGTTGGCGTTTTTTGCTGCTTGGCTGATAGAGCCAGATTCGGCAATTTCACGTAATAAACGCATTCGTTTTGGATCAACAAAAAGCTGTTGTTGTAATTTTATACTGAGCAATACTTCACTATTTAACATTATTCCCCTCAAATTCCCAATAGAGTTTGTGCTAGCCCTGTTTATTTTGACACCCTTGAAATCAAGTAAAACTATTTTACGAGAAGTTCTCTTTTTTATGTAGCTTTTATTTTTTAAATCGTTATATAATTTATTTTATATTGGTGACTAAGGAGTATCCCAATGCTAAAACTTAAAACATTTCTTTGTTCAACTTTATTGGCTTGTTCACTATTTTCACTTTCTGCGCAAGCGAAGCTGACTATTTTTGCCGCTGCTTCTATGACAAATGTATTAGAAGAGGTGAAAACGCAGTATTTAGCAACTCACCCTAAAGAAGAAATTGATTTTTCTTTTGCCTCTTCTTCTGTATTGGCGAGACAAATTTCACAGGGAGCGCCAGCGGATATTTTTATTTCTGCCAACCAAAAATGGATGGATTTTTTATCGGAAAAGAATGTGATTGAGCCAAAAAGTCGCGTGAATTTAGTGCAGAATAGTCTGGTTATGATTGCCCCGAAAAACAGCCGATTAGCGCAGATTGATGTGCAAAATGCTCAGTGGCAAGGTGAATTAAAAGGTAGCTATTTGGCAGTGGGGGATCCTGCGCACGTTCCTGCTGGGAAATATGCACAAGAAGCCTTAACAAGCTTAAATCAATGGCAAGTGGTTGAAAATAAACTTGCCAGAGCCAATAATGTGCGTGCTGCATTAGCCTTAGTTGAACAAGGTGAAGCCCCTCTTGGGATTGTATATGGCACAGATGCAACAGCAAGCCAAAAAGTGAAAGTGGTGGCGGTTTTCCCTGAAAATTCTCACGCGGCGATTGAATATCCTGCGGCAATTGTGGTTGGGCATAGCAATCAGGAAAGTGTTGATTTTCTTGCCTATTTGCAATCAGAAGAGGCGAAAAAGATCTTCCTGAAAGCTGGATTCGTGGTCAAATAAAAGGGTACGATGCAAATGGATTGGCAGGCCTTTTTTCATTTTTCCTCAGCTGAGTTGAATGCCATTGCATTAAGTGTCAAAGTGGCATTGGTGTCAGTGTTGGCTGGATTGCCTTGCGCAATTTTGGTGGCTTGGTTGCTGGCGCGCAAAGATTTCTGGGGAAAATCCTTGCTCAATGGCATTATTCATTTGCCTTTAGTTTTACCTCCTGTGGTGGTTGGTTATTTATTATTAATCGCAATGGGGCGAAATGGCATTATCGGGCGATACTTATTGCAATGGTTTGATTTTAGCTTTGGCTTTAGTTGGTATGGCGCCGCATTAGCTTCTGCCATTGTCTCTTTCCCACTAGTGGTACGCTCAATTCGTCTAGCTATTGAAAATGTAGATTTCAAGCTTGAGCAAGCAGCACGCACCTTGGGATCATCTGCCTTGAAAACATTTTTCACGATCACCCTACCACTTGCACTACCGGGGATATTGGCAGGGATTGTGCTTGGTTTTGCTCGCTCATTAGGCGAATTTGGGGCAACCATCACCTTTGTTTCAAATATTCCAAAAGTAACCCAAACCATCCCTCTTGCAATGTTTTCTTTTCTTGAAACACCGGGTGCAGAAAGTGCAGCAGCACGCTTATGTTTGATTGCTATTGTAATTGCCTTGATTTCTTTATTGATTTCGGAATGGTTAGCAAAATATACACAAAAACGCTTGGGACAATCTGATGTTAGAAATTAATGTACGCAAACAATTAGGCAAAATGACTTTTGCGGTAGATTTACAGTTGCCCACGCAAGGGGTTACCGCATTATTTGGCTTGTCTGGTTCAGGGAAAACCACACTGATTAATTTAGTGAGTGGTTTGTTGCAACCTGATGAAGGCTATATTCGTTTGAATGGGCGAGATTTAGTTAATACAGAAACGCAATTTAATCTTCCACCTAATCATCGTAATGTGGGCTATGTTTTTCAAGAAGGCAGATTATTTCCTCATTATTCGGTAATAGGCAATTTACGTTACGGAATGAAACAGAGAAATACCGCAGAGTTTGATCGTATTGTGCAACTTTTGGGTATTGAGCATTTACTCAAACGCTATCCGATCACCTTATCAGGCGGTGAAAAACAGCGTGTTGCGATTGGGCGTGCATTGCTCAGCCAACCTGAAATTTTGCTGATGGACGAACCCCTTTCCGCCCTTGATCTACCGCGCAAATTAGAGTTATTGGATTATCTAGATAAACTTGCACAAGAAATTGCGATTCCTATTTTATATGTTACTCATAGCCTTGAAGAATTAGCACGTTTAGCTCAACAAGTGGTGCTGTTAGATCAAGGTAAGGTAATCGCCTATGATCAATGGAAAAATTTGCGAGATAGCGCATTGTTTACCCTTTGGCGAGAAAGAGAAAAATAAAAGGAGAGTAAAAAGAATGGGGATAAATAAAATGAGGTAGAAAACAAGTGCGGTGAAAAAATTCAAAAATTTCCACCGCACTTCTGGTGTTATTGCTTTTTCTTTTTATGGTTGGTTTATTTTTTCTTTGCCAACATTGTTACAAATTTCATTTTAATGCGGTTGCCATTTTCATCTGTTTTGTGAAGTTCGCCCATTTCTTCTTGATATTTAATCAATTCCCAATTTTGATAATAATTTTTCAGTTCACCTTCTTTGAAAGTGAAAGAGAATGGCATTGGGCAAGGCAAATCATCAGTACTCATTGCCGCGACAATGAGATTATAACCGCCAGCATTTGTGTGATTTTGCATATTCTCAATAATCGCAGGAATGGCATTGCGATCAAGGAACATAAATACCACCGTAGACAGAATAAAATCGTAATTTTCCTGAATATTGGCGTCATTGATATTATAAAGTGCGGTCTGAATATTGAGATTTTCTTTTTCCGCCGTACTGGTTAGAAAAGCAAGGCTATTTTCGTTGTGATCCCAAGAAGTAACATCATAGCCAAGCAGACTTAAAAAGAGCGAGTTGCGTCCTTGTCCGCAACCAAGATCTAAGACTTTGCAAGGTGGAATGATTTCCACCGCATTTTTCACTTCAGAATGCGTTGGGGTCATATTATATTTTTTGCTGAAATAATCTTCTTTTTTACAATAAAATGCTAAATAACATTCCAGATCATCCGAAGCGGCTTCGACGCGGTGCCATAGTTGCGGTTCAACAAAAGGCGTGTCATCTTGCGCAGTGAAAATATGCTCACTCACTACGTCCCCTTGTTCGGTTAAAACATAAAATTTTAGTTTGCCTTGTAGCACGGTAATTTTGCCCCAAGTGCCAATTTTCGTGTTATGTTTTTCTTGGAACATTTTTGGCAGACTTTCTTTGTTCCACACAGGCATTTTTTTGTAGCAAATTAATTCATTTTTCATTGTCTTTCTCCAAAGATAAAATAGTTGAGTAATATAGTAGGGAATTAAGGTGTATAAGGCAATAAGACAACAAAAAAAGTTATAAAATACCTGCGTAAGATCATTTTTTGCCGTATAAAGATCGTAAAAAAAGGTAAATTTTGCTACAATTCGAGCCTTTATAACAAAAATTTTATGCTGTTTTAGCCATTAAAATGGGAAATACCATTTAAAAAGGGGATTGAAAGAATTTATGCGTTGTCCTTTTTGTTCAACAGAAGAAACGAAAGTGATCGATAGTCGGTTGGTCTCCGATGGCTTTCAGGTTCGCCGCCGCCGTGAATGTGGGCATTGTCACGAACGTTTTACCACCTTTGAAATTATTGAACTCGTGATCCCAAAAATTATTAAAAGTGATCAATCGCGCGAACCTTTTGATGAAGAAAAACTCCGTCGTGGTATTCTGCACGCCTTAGAGAAACGTCCAGTAAGTTCTGATGATGTGGAAAAATCCATTAATCGCATTATTCATCAACTGCGTGCCACAGGGGAGCGTGAAGTGCCAAGCCATTTTGTCGGGCAACTGGCAATGAATGAGTTAAAAAAATTGGATAAAGTCGCCTATATCCGTTTTGCCTCCGTTTATTTAAGTTTTGATGACATCGATCAATTTACCAAAGAAATCGAAAGCCTGAAGGATTAATATGCAATCATTTTCTCAACAAGATCAGCAATTTATGCAAATGGCGTTGGATCTCGCCAAGCAAGGACGTTTTACTACCACGCCAAATCCTTCAGTGGGTTGTGTTTTGGTTAAAGAAGGCAAGGTGATCGGTAAAGGCTTCCACCTTAAAGCAGGGCAACCACACGCCGAAGTAATGGCATTGCGTGAAGCTGGAGAAAATGCGCGTGGTGCAACGGCTTATGTTACCCTTGAGCCTTGTTCTCATTTTGGTCGCACGCCACCTTGCGCCAAAGGATTAATTGAAGCTGGGGTAATAAAAGTGATTGCCGCAATGACCGATCCCAATCCGCAAGTTGCTGGACGTGGCTTGAAAATGCTTGAACAAGCTGGCGTGCAAACGGAGGTCGGATTATTGGCAGAGCAAGCAGCGTTGCTCAATCAAGGTTTTCTCACAAGAATGCGTCGCAATCGTCCTTTTGTACAACTGAAAATGGCGATGAGCATTGATGGACGGACCGCAATGGCAAGTGGCGAAAGTAAATGGATCACCGGTGCACTGGCACGTCAAGATGTGCAGCAATATCGGGCAGCAGCAAGTGCCATTCTTTCCACAAGTCAAACGGTATTAATGGATAATCCGATGTTAAATGTACGTTGGGAGCAACTTCCTTTAGCGGTTCAACAACAATATCCTGATAGCGAACTTCGCCAGCCCGTGCGGGTTATTTTAGATAGCCAGCATCGAGTTACGCCAGAATATCAGTTATTTCAACAACCTACGCCTGTTTGGTTAGTCAGTTCAACGGTAAGAGATATGCAAGGTATGCCCGATTTCTGTCAGGCAATACATATTGAAAAAAAGGCGGATTTTTTCACCGCACTTTTAACTCAGTTAGCAGAACAACAAATTAATACCTTATGGGTTGAAGCGGGCGCACAATTAGCCGGTGCCTTGATTGAAGCAAAATTGGTGGACGAGCTGATTATTTATCTTGCACCTAAATTATTGGGCGATAAAGGGAAAGGTCTTTGTCAATTACCGCATCTCCAAAAATTAGCTGATGCGCCACAATGGCAATTACAATCGGCAACGCCAATTGGTGAAGATTTAAAATTAATTTATCATCCAAAAAATTAAGTGAAAGTAAAGAAACAAGCAAATCATATAACGAATACGAAGAGAATAAGAATGTTAAGAAAGCTTATCCAATCGATTGTCATCGGTTTACTTGCCGCTGGCGCAATTTTGTTAATTAGCCCTTTCCTAAAGCAAGATCAGCCTTTGTTTCAAAAAGCGATCCTTTCTTTTAAAGATGCGGTTCGGGTTGCTTCGCCTGCGGTCGTGAATGTGTACAGTCAATCTTTTACTTCGATGAGTGGACAGCCACAGATTACCAATCTTGGCTCGGGCGTGATAATGGTGAAAGACGGGCATATTCTCACCAATAAACACGTTATTCAAAATGCCGATCAAATCGTGGTGGCAATGCAAAATGGGCGAATTTTTGAAGCTAGTTTGATCGGCTCAGACAATCTTACCGATTTAGCGGTACTAAAAATCCGCGCAGATAATTTACCCACTATTCCTAATACCAAGCGTAAATTGCACGTAGGTGATGTGGTGCTTGCCATTGGTAACCCTTATAACTTAGGGCAAAGCGTATCGCAAGGCATTATCAGTGCGTTGGGGCGCAATGCGGTAGGCGATTACATTGGGCGACAAAATTTTATCCAAACTGATGCGTCCATTAATCGTGGTAATTCAGGTGGCGCATTGATTAATTCCCTTGGTGAATTGGTGGGCATTAGCACATTAAGCATTGGTAAAAATGCTAATGAAATTGCGGAAGGGTTGAATTTTGCCATTCCCATTGATCTTGCCAATGACGTAATGAAAAAAATTATCCGTGATGGACGTGTGATTCGCGGTTTTCTTGGTATTCAAACTGACGTCTTGCTTAGTGATGAAACGAGCAGCAAAGGTATTGAAATTACGAATGTGAAAGAAAACAGCCCTGCTGCCAAAGCCGGCTTACAAGCGGGGGATATTATGCTGCAATTTGGCGATATAAAAGCAGAATCACCGGCACAAATGATGAATGTGATTAGTAATACCAGACCAAACACCACCGTGAATATGGTGATTTCTCGTCTTGGCAAAGTGATGACTTTGCCAGTTACCATTGAAGAATATACGGAGAACTAAATGTCCTTTGAATGCTTACAACCGAGCCACTTCTTTGCCTGTTTGGATCGCTTAAAGCTCATTCAGCGTTGGTCTTTAATGCGTAATATTGAAAAAGAAAATTTAGCGGAACATAGCCTACAAGTGGCGTTTGTGGCACATATGTTGGCTATCATCAAAAATAAATTTTATGCAGGTCAGCTAAATCCTGAACGCATTGCCGTATTGGCAATGTATCACGACAGTGCAGAAATTTTTACTGGTGATTTACCTACGCCAATTAAATATTTTAATGACAGTATTACCCAAGCCTATAAACAAATTGAAAGTGCCGCAGAATTTCATTTATTGAGTTTACTCCCCGAAGAATTGCAACCTGATTTTGCGCCTTATTTACATAGTGAACAATTTTCTGCTGAAGAAAAACACATTGTAAAACAAGCCGATTTACTTTGTGCTTACATCAAAGCGAAGTTTGAATTGGAACAAGGTAATCAAGAATTCTCTTCCGCGAAAGTACGGTTAGAAGCATTAATGGCGGAATGGCACAGCGAAGAAATGACATATTTTATTCAAGTGTTTATCCCAAGTTTTGGGCGTAGCCTTGACGAAATTGCGTTGTAAGAGTTCAGTTAAAAGTGCGGTAAAAAATTTAACAAAATTTCACCGCACTTTATTTTTATCCTAATGTGATGAACGTTTCTTGTTTTTGTGTTGGTTAAACCAAGCGAGATAATCAAACTGATCATAATAGCGTTTACCGCTCCAACCTGAATAAGCAAAAAGATCGCCTACACAATCTTGTTGTTCAAAGCCTTGAATGTAAAAAGCGGAAGGAATTGCTGGGTAAGGTTTATGTGTAAATACCACTTTGTTTGGATAAGGCAGAGCATCAAAGGCGTTGAGATCTTGTTCTGTGCAGCCATCACGATCGGTCATAATAATAAAAAGATTTTCAAGATCAATCCGTTGTGAGCGCTGTTGCCATTTTTCTTGGGCTTGCTGTGCATTTGCATAATGCATAAAGTGAATTTTTACATCATCTAAATAAGCAATCGGGTAAGGTGATTGCGCCACAAATTGCAAGGTTTGTTGCTGATAATGTTCAATACGCTGTAAATAGCGAATAAAATCTTTGGGTTCAAGATATAAATTTACAAAAGGCGAATTAAACGGTTGTGCTAAATCGTGCAAAATAAATGCACCGTTACAATTACTGGCTATTACCGTCATTCCTTTATTTTTCAATTCATTACGCATTTTGGGATGAATGAACAGTTTGCGTAACAGGGCATTGTATTTGTTTTTGAGTAAAGAGAATCGCATCGTATTTTCCTATTCTTGCGAATATGCTTTTTTGGCTTGTTCAATCGCTTTTTGGCGGCGTTTGTTTAATTCTTCACGGATTTTTTCTTTTTCAAATCCATCTCTAATCACCTGTTGTACATCAACCTGAAGTGCGGCTTGATACAGTTTAAGTAGGAAATCCGCTTGTGGGTAATCCACCTGTTCAAAGCCCTTGCGACCTTTTGCATCTGCTTTACAAACAAGTAACAGTTGTTCAAAACGTTCTGCTTTACGCCATACGTCTAATTTATTGAATAATCTAACAATAGTGGCTGGGCGTAAGTCAAATGCGCGGTGAATATTGGTATGGGTTTCGCACACAAGACAAGCCAGTTCTTTGATGTAGCTGGGGACTTTTAAGCGATTACATAGGTTTCGGGTTGGTATTATTCCGTTGTGTTCGTGTCCAATATGACGGGGAAGCATATCTTTGGGGGTGAGGGCTTTGCCTAGATCGTGGCAAATTGCGGCAAAACGTACCGCACTTTTTTGTTGCTTGTTGCTCTTTGTCGTCAGTAAGCTTGCTTGGTGTAATACCATCATTGTATGGATAAAACTATCCACTTCGGGGTGATGTTGCACTGGGTTTGGCACACCGTAAAGGGCATTTAGCTCAGGGAAAAGCACCGCTAATGCGTTGATTTTTCTCAAAATCTCAAAATAAATTTCAGGATTTGGGGTTTGTAAGGCTTTTTCTGTTTCTAGCCATACGCGCTCTGTGGTGAGATGAGAAAGTTCACCAGAGAGCGTGATTTCTTTCATTAATTGAATGGTTTCAGGCGCAATTTGAAAGCCTAAATAATGGTAACGTGCGGCAAAACGTGCCACTCTTAACACCCGTAAAGGGTCTTCTGCAAACGCTGGGGAAATATGACGGAGTAGGCGATGATTCAAATCATTGACACCACCATAAGGATCGTGCAAATTGCCTTGGCTGTCTTGGGCAATGGCATTAATCGTCAGATCTCGGCGGATTAAATCTTGCTCGAGAGTTATTTCTGGGCTGAAATCACAAATAAATCCCGTGTATCCTACACCTGCTTTTTTTTCCGTGCGTGCTAGCGCATATTCTTCTTTCTTTTTCGGATCAAGGAAGACGGGGAAATCTTTCCCGACTTGAATATAGCCTTGTTGCAGTAGCTCTTCGGGGGTTGTACCAATCACTACCCAATCTTTGTCTTTAACAGGGAGATTGAGCAGTTGATCGCGTACAGCACCGCCGACTAAATAAATTTCCATTTTGCTGAGAGGATTGGGTTATGCCCAGCCATCACGGCGGCGACGTTTCGGCATAATGAAAGGAAGAATTAAGCCAAGTAGCAAACCTACGCCTAGCACAGAACCGCCGTAGATAAACCATTGAATGGCGATTTCTCGCTTGCCAGCATCAAGCATGGCTTCTAAATCACGATTTTTATTTTTGGTGATTTCAAGTTCACGGTTGAGCTGGGAGTTTTGTTCCAAGAGTTGGCTACTTTGTTGTTCAGCTTGTTTGGTACGGCGTTGCATCTCGCTCGTGCGTTGTTGCCAGTCCCCATCTAATTGATTGAGTTTTAAAGTTAATTCTTCAATTTTGGCTTTTAATTTGGGGTTTTCATCTTTGCTACTTGGTGTGCTAGAAAGCTCAGATGTTAAGATCCACGCTTCACGATTTTTACTATCACGAATGAGCGTGTAGCGATCTTTTTGGTTTAGCACGGTGACTGGCTCGCCTGAGCGGATTGCCCCGGCAATTTTAAATTGATCGCCAGCCCCTTTGCGTAAAAAAGTCGAAAGGTTTTCCGTTACATAACGGGTTTCCGCCTGTGCAAATGGCACAGAAAGAAAGAATAAAAACAAGATTTTAGTCATTTTTCGCATTACAGCACCTTAAAAACAAGACAATACAAAAGTGCGGGAAATTGTACCGCACTTTGCTTTCATTCACAAAATCTTTGTCTTATTTTATGTGGGTTTACGCTGCTTTACGTCAGTTAGATAAAAATGGCGTGCAACACATAGTAAATCAAAATGGCAAAGAATGCCCCCGCTGGCAAGGTGATCACCCAAGAGGCAATAATATTGCGAATTACCGTTAAATTCAACGCGGCGATACCTCGTGCAAAACCGATACCAAGAATTGCACCAACAAGGGTTTGCGTGGTAGAAATGGGTAACCCTGTTCCTGAGGCAAGCACTACCGTGGTTGCCGTGGCAAATTGGGCAGAGAAACCGCGGCTTGGTGTGAGATCGGTGATCCCTGTCCCAATGGTTGCCATTACTTTGTAGCCCATAATGATTAAACCTAGTGCGATCCCCGCCGCCCCTAAGGGAAGAATCCACCAAGCAAGCGGACTTTTCGCCATAATTTGACCGCCATTATCTACAATCGACACCACGGCAGACAAAGGTCCAATGGCATTTGCCACATCGTTCGAACCGTGCGCGAACGCCATTGCACAGGCGGTGAGTAGCATTAAAATGCTGAACACTTTTTCTACTGCACCAAAGGTGCCAGATTTTACGGTTTGATGGAATTTTTTGCTGCGGAAATAGAAATAGCTTGCCACCACAGAAATCGCACTAATAGCTAATGAAATAAAGAAGGTTTCGCCACCCGTTAAATGTAAACCAACGTGCTTTAAGCCTTTTATCATTGTGACGACGGACAAGATAAAGATAGTTAGCCCCATATAATATGGACCATATTTTTGTGCATTGCGTAACGGTTTTTCTGTATCGAAAATCAGTTTTTGAGTGCTGAAGAAAATACCATACGCCACCACACCAGCAATCACAGGGGTGATAAACCAACTGCCAACAATATTGCGGATAGCTGACCAGTCAATAGAATTTGGGCCAACAGTAATTAAACCGAAACCGATAATCGCACCAATAATGGTGTGCGTGGTGGAAACCGGCCAGCCCATTCGTGAGGCAATAAGCAACCATATTCCTGAAGAAAAGAGAGCGGCCATCATACCTAACGCTAAAATTTCTGGCGTTGCGGTATATTCCATTGCATTGAGTACCC
Organism: Avibacterium sp. 21-599; assembly: GCF_026226765.1. Lineage (NCBI taxonomy): Bacteria > Pseudomonadati > Pseudomonadota > Gammaproteobacteria > Pasteurellales > Pasteurellaceae > Avibacterium > Avibacterium sp. 21-599. The sequence continues at coordinate 1,993,300 of NZ_JAKKOB010000001.1, read as the reverse complement.
CACTTTTAATGGTTTCAGTCACTTCGCCACCCGCTAAATAGGCACCAGCACATTCAAAAATCATTGCAATAATAATGGCTTGCTTGGCGGTAATGGTGCCGGAACCTACGGATGTTCCCATTGCATTAGAAACATCATTTGCCCCCACACCAAATGCCATAAAAAAGCCGAAAGCTGCGGTGATGATCACTAATAAAGTGCCATAATGTTGAATAACTTCCATAGTATTATTCCTATGTTGCTTAAACAATTATGAACGAGCTAACATTAACTCAATTCGTGAACCTACGCGCTGGGCTTGATCAGCAAGCACGCCAATCCATTCCAGGATTTTGTATAAAAACATTGCGTCAATTGGGTTGAATTGATCTTCCATCGCACGCAAAATTAAGCGTAATTTAATTTGCATTTGATCTGTATCATCTTCAATCTCATCAAGAGTTTGGATCATTTTATTAACAAATTGCACTTCACGCCCTTTGAAACCCGTTTCAAGCAAGCCGTCCATTTCATCAATAACCAGATGCGCTTGCTCCGCCGCATCAATACTGCGTGCCACATATTTCATAAAATCTTCTTGCATTTCAGGTGGAAAAGCGCATTGACGCCCTACCATTCTGCCTGCAATATCTTTGGCATAATTAGCTAATTTATCTTGTTGTGTAACCAGTTCTAATAAATCAGTGCGTTCAATTGGCATAAACAAACCGCGTGGCAGCTTTAAGCGAATTTCGCGTTTCAAACTATCAGCTTGGCGTTCTGTCTCCGAAATTTTTTGGCGCAATTTCTCTGCATTTTCCCAATCACCTTGGAAAGTGTAGTCAAAAAAGGGAATGAGATATTTACAACAATCAGTTACCTTAGCAGAATGACGCGCTAAGGGCTTTAATGGGGAATGGGCAAATAATCCTAAAATATTATTTACAGCCATAAGATAACTCCTTCTAGGGGTTAGGTTGAAAAATTTTTATGCATTGCTCTCTTGTTTAAGCCTATGCGCGCGTAAAATACACTATATTTCATCGAAAAAACAAGGAATTTATTAGATAATATGAAAAAACTTGATTAAGATTGGAAGGAATAGACAAAATGAGTACAGAAATTGAATTAAAACTACTAATTCCGCCGTTTCGGTTAAATTCATTTAAGCAGAATTTGATGAAAAGTGAACCGTGCGCTCATCAGCACGCTTTTTTAGGGAATACCTATTACGACACCGCAGATAAATTTTTTGCTCAACACCAAATGGGCTTGCGTGTTCGCAAAGAAAATCAACAGATTACCTTAACCTTGAAAACAAAAGGAAATACCATAGGCGGTTTACATATTCGCCCTGAATATAATTTGCCACAGCAAAATGAAAGCCCAAACCTCGCTCAATTAGTGGAAGATTATGATCTTGAACCAGGTTGGAAAAACCTTGCATTACAGCCGATTTTTGCGACAGATTTTGAGCGAGAAACTTTTTTAATTCGCACCGCACTTTCTGCAGACATTGCTACAGAAATTGAAGTGGCAATCGATCAAGGCAAAATTATTGCAGGTGATAAGCAGGCAGAAATTTGCGAAGTGGAGTTTGAGTTAAAGCAAGGTAATATCGCGGATTTGCTTAATTATGTGCGCGCCTTAGGATTAGAAAATGGTATGCGATTAAGCGCCATTAGCAAAGCACAACGGGGTTATGCATTGGCGGAAAATTATCAGCCTAAAGTACAAAATTGGCTAGACAAGTGGCGTGATTTTTTAAACTTCGCCCAAGGTGAGGGCAATTTTTCACAAAAATTAACCGCACTTTTTCAACTTGAACAAAACTTAATTGAAGAAACTTTTGCCTTAGGGCAAGCTTATTTTGCAGAAGATTTTTTGCGTACAGTGGAACGAATTGGTGCATTTTTTAACCTTTATCATTTTTATACAGAAAATGGTAAGTTATTGGAAAATGCCTTTCATCAACAAGGGTTAAACGACACCCTTAAAACTGATTGGCTAGCGTTGGTGGAAAGCAGTCAGCAATGTTTAGCAGAATGCAAACAGCTTATTACACAGCATAGTGAAAGGAAAAATAATGCTGAAGTCATCGCACAATTATTTGATTTCTTACAATCAGCATTTTATTTACAACGAATGTTAAATCTTATTTCGCTGACTTATCTTGAAACGCATTTCGTAGCAAATTTGGAGGAAAAGAATGGCTAAAGCTAAAACGGCTTTTGTATGTAATGATTGCGGTGCGGAATATGCACGTTGGCAAGGACAATGTAATGCGTGCAAATCTTGGAATACCATTACAGAAATACGCCTTGCGCCTGCAAAATTGAGCAGAGCCGATCGCTTTAGTGGTTATGCGGGAGAAACACAAGCCAAAATTCAAACTTTATCGGAAATCAGTTTACAAGAAGTCCCTCGTTTTCATAGTGGTTTTTATGAGCTTGATCGTGTATTAGGCGGAGGAATTGTGCCGGGAAGTGCGATCTTAATTGGCGGACACCCTGGGGCAGGGAAAAGTACACTCTTATTACAAGTGATGTGTGGTTTAGCACAAAATATGACCGCACTTTATGTTACAGGGGAAGAATCTTTACAACAAGTTGCAATGCGAGCCAATCGTCTTGGGCTACCGACAGATCGCTTAAAGATGTTATCCGAAACCTCGGTAGAACAAATTTGTCATCTTGCCGATCAACTTAAACCGCAAATCATTGTGGTGGATTCTATTCAAGTGATGCATCTAGCGGATATTCAATCCTCACCGGGAAGTGTTTCTCAAGTACGAGAATGCGCCGCTTTTCTTACGCGTTATGCCAAAACTCGCCAAGTCGCCATTATTATGGTGGGACACGTTACGAAAGACGGCACGCTTGCAGGGCCAAAAGTCTTGGAACACGCCATTGACTGTTCACTTTTATTAGAGGGGGAGGCTGATAGCCGTTTTCGTACCTTACGTAGCCATAAAAACCGTTTTGGCGCAGTGAATGAACTCGGGGTTTTTGCAATGACAGAACAAGGCTTGCGTGAGGTGAAAAACCCCTCAGCCATTTTCTTAAGTCGTGGCGAAGAACAAACCGCAGGCAGTTCAGTGATGGTGCTATGGGAAGGAACTCGCCCTTTATTGGTTGAAATTCAAGCCTTGGTGGATCATTCAATGCTCGCCAATCCTCGCCGTGTTGCCGTGGGGTTAGAACAAAATCGCTTGGCATTATTACTGGCTGTATTGCATCGCCACGGCGGCTTGCAAATGTCTGATCAAGATGTCTTTGTTAATGTGGTTGGTGGAGTAAAAGTAACGGAAACCAGCGTCGATTTAGCCTTACTTCTTGCGCTTATTTCCAGCTTCCGCAATCAGCCATTACCACGCGATTTAGTGGTTTTCGGTGAAGTGGGATTAGCAGGAGAAATTCGCCCTGTACCAAGTGGTCAAGAACGGATTTCTGAGGCAGCTAAGCACGGATTTAGCCGCGCTATCGTTCCTTTTGCTAATAAACCTAAAAGTGCGGTGAAAAATATGCAAGTTTTTACCGTAAAAAAACTGAGTGACGCCTTGGCGATTCTAGATGACTTTGATTGAATGGTGATGAAATCAGTGGGAAGAGGCGATTGAGGGGGACAGCGTAAAAAGAAAACGCTTTACCAAAAGATAAAGCGTTTTTTGAGTTAAGCGAGAATTTCAATACCGCGGCGCTGTACTAAATTCAATAATTTAAGTGCAGCGCCGCTAGGTTTTTTTACCCCTCTTTCCCATTCTGAAATCATATTTTTACTAACATTGAGATAATGGGCAAAAACGGTTTGAGAAACCTGTTCTTTTTCACGAATGGCTTTGATTTCTTCTGGGGTGAAAGGTGAAACAGGCGTTAAACACAGCGCATCAAATTTTTTCATTGTTTTTTTATCCATTAGTCCTGCTTCGTATAAGTCGAGTGCGTGTTCATAAATCATTGCAGAAAGTTCATCACTCATTTTTTATCTCCTTACTATTTTTATCAGTAAACCTTGCGCTACTTCTTGTTCAATGTCTTGAATATTCTTTTCGGTATATTGTTTCGCTAAGAATTTGAGTAGAGCAAGTTGCTTTGGGGTAATATTCTGACGATCGTTTTTACTAATCCCTGCAACAAAATAGTGATTTTCATTAATTCGATAGAAAATAAACGATCGAAAACCACCGCTTCGCCCTTGTCCCGCTCTTGCTATGCGTTACTTGATAATATTATTGCCAAGATCGGTATCAATCAATCCTTGTTCAGCGCGTAAGATCGCTTCAACTAACAACTCATCGCTGATGGCGTGTTTTAAGGCAAATTTGTGAAATGCTTTTGTCTTGAATATTCGCATTAAAAATTTACTGTCATCTTTAGCGTTATAGTAACAAAGTGATAAGATCACGACAATAGCGAGAACAGTGAAAAATCAATCATCAGTACAAATTTATTTTCCCTCAACCCTATAATCAACGGGGAATTTCGGTATAATGCCCAAGTTTATTATTACAGGATAAAGGTTATGAGCCAGTTTTTTTATATACACCCAGAAAATCCGCAGCCGCGTTTAATTAATCAAGCGGTGGATATGTTGAAACAAGGCGGGGTGATTGTTTACCCGACGGATTCAGGCTATGCCTTAGGTTGTATGCTCGGTGATAAGCACGCAATGGATCGCATTGTGCAAATTCGCCAACTGCCAGAAAATCATAATTTCACTTTGGTGTGTAGCGATTTATCAGAGCTTTCAACTTATGCCACGGTGAACAATGTGGCGTATCGACTGATTAAAAATAACACACCGGGGCGTTATACCTTTATTCTCACCGCCACGAAAGAAGTGCCACGCCGCTTAATGACATCAAAACGTAAAACCATTGGCTTACGCGTGCCAGATAATCAAATTGCGTTAGCCTTATTGAATGCCTTGGGCGAGCCGATTTTATCTTGTTCTTTAATGTTGCCCGGGGAAGAAGGTATTACCCAATCTGATCCTGAAGAAATTCGCGATCGTTTAGAACATCAAGTGGATTTAATTATTAACGGTGGCTATTTAGGACAAGCGCCGACAACCGTGGTGGATTTAACCGACAACACGCCAGTAATCTTGCGTGAAGGTAGTGGTTCAATTACGCCATTTATTTAATCTTTTCAAATTGTTAGACGCTTGGGAAAGCGACAAGAGGAAATATGAAATCAACATCTTATTCGCAACGCAATGCCACCAAAGGAATGCGTTTTGCTGAAAAAAATAACACTGAAAGAAAACGTACAGACAAGCCTTTCGTATCAAACGTAGAAAGCAAAGAAAAAAGTGTGGTAAAAAAGACCGCACTTTCTGTGGCGCATAAAGTCGAAGGGGAAAAATTACAAAAAGTATTGGCGCGCGCAGGACAAGGTTCTCGCCGTGAAATTGAAGCGATGATCGCCGCCAATCGGGTCAGCGTAAACGGCAAAATGGCAACACTCGGTGATCGCGTTGTGGTAAACGCAAATTTAAAAATTCGTATTGATGGACATCTGGTGAATTTACAACAAGCACAAAAAGAAGTGTGTCGCGTGTTGATGTATTACAAACCCGAAGGCGAACTCTGCACACGCCACGATCCTGAAGGCCGTGCCACCGTGTTTGATCGCTTACCACGTTTGACAGGTTCGCGTTGGATTGCTGTTGGGCGTTTAGATATTAATACCTCAGGTTTATTATTATTTACTACGGATGGCGAATTGGCGAATCGCTTAATGCACCCAAGTCGAGAAGTGGAACGTGAATATTCCGTGCGCGTATTTGGGCAGGTCGATGAAGCAATGATCGCCCGTTTACGCAAAGGGGTTCAGTTAGAAGATGGGCCAGCCAATTTCAAAGCCATTAAGCCAATGGGCGGGCAGGGGATGAATCAATGGTTTGATGTTACCCTAATGGAAGGGCGTAATCGTGAGGTTCGCCGTTTATGGGAATCGCAAGGCATTCAAGTGAGCCGTTTGATCCGTATTCGTTACGGCAATATTAAATTAATGAAAACCTTACCGCGTGGCGGATGGGAAGAAATGGATCTCACCAATGTCAATTATTTGCGTGAATTAGTTGGGCTTGAACCAGAGACGCAAAGCAAATTAGATGTGACTAAACAACGCAGACGAGCCAAAACGGGGCAAATCCGCCGTGCAGTGAAACGTTATGCGGACATCAATAAACGTTATAAAAAAGCCTAAAAATGTAACAAAAAAGCACCGCACTTTAATCAAGGAGTGATGATGAAAATTCAGCAATTACGCTATATCGTTGAAATCGTAAATCAAAATTTGAATGTAACGGAAGCAGCAAATACCTTGTTTACCTCGCAACCGGGGATTAGCAAACAAGTGCGGTTGTTGGAAGATGAATTAGGCTTAGAGATTTTTGAGCGTAACGGCAAACATATCAAAGCACTTACCCCAGCGGGCAAAAAAATTGTCGCGATTGCGCGAGAATTATTGGTGAAAACCCAAAGCATTAAAGCCGTCGCAGATGAATATACGCAGCCTAATCACGGCGTGTTACGCATCGCCACCACCAACACGCAAGCGCGTTATATGTTGCCTTCTGTGGTAGAGCGGTTTTCCAAGAAATATCCTGATGTGAGCCTGCATATTCATCAAGGTTCACCCACGCAAATTTACGATGCCTTGCTTTCGGGAGAAGTGGATTTAGCGATCACCACGGAAGCGCAATATTTATTTGATGATTTGGTTCTATTGCCGTGTTATTTATGGAATCGTTCGGTGGTTGTAAAACCGGATCACCCTTTGGCAAAATGTAAACATCTCACTATTGAAGAATTAGGCAACTATCCACTGGTAACCTATACCTTTGGTTTTACGGGCGTTTCTGATTTAGATTATGCTTTTAACAGCGCAGGATTGTTGCCGAATATTGTGTTTACCGCGACCGATGCAGATGTGATTAAAACTTATGTCCGATTAGGCTTAGGGGTTGGCATTATGGCTTCAATGGCACACACGCCAGAAGATAACGATCTGGTTGCCATTGATGCCAGCCATATTTTCCGTTCGAGTATGACGCAGATTGCGTTCAAACATAGCATTTTCTTACGTAATTATATGTACGATTTTATCAATATGTTTTCACCGCACTTAACCCGCCCAATGGTGGAGCAAGCGGAGCGTTTACACGATAACAATGCGGTAAAAAAATTATTTGATGACGTGATGCTAGAAGTTCGCTAGTTTGTTACCGCCACTATTTAGCAATACGATGCAGGTGAATTTTGAAGGTAAAGGATATCCCTAAATAGAGATAAGGAGCATTTTATGAAAATTGTTTTTCTTGATAGCACAGCCATTCCAAAACACATTCCCATTCCACGCCCAAATTTTGAACATCAATGGGTGGAATATGCGCATACTTCACCAGAGCAAACCATTGAACGGGCGAAAGAGGCTGATATTGTCATTACTAGTAAGGTCGTGTTTGATCGCGAAACAATGAAACAGCTCCCTAAATTGAAATTAATTGCGATCACAGCTACGGGTACAAATAATGTGGACTTAGAGGCAGCCAAAGCACTTGGGATTGTCGTGAAAAATGTTACAGGTTATTCTTCTGTTACCGTGCCTGAACACGTTTTGGGTTTAATTTTTGCCTTAAAACACAGTTTAATGAATTGGTATAAGGATCAACTCAGTGCAAAATGGGCAAATAGCAAACAGTTTTGTTATTTTGATTACCCCATCACCGATGTAAAAGGCTCTACCTTAGGCGTTGTAGGCAAAGGCAATCTGGGGAAAGAAATCGGCCGTTTAGCTGAAGCCTTAGGAATGAAAGTGATTTATGCGGAACGCAAAGGGGCTACAACAGTGCGTGAGGGATATTTACCTTTTGAGCAAGTGTTACAAGAGGCGGATATTGTTACCTTACATTGCCCTTTAACGCCAGACACCACAAATTTGATCAATGCGGAAACCTTAAAATTAATGAAGCCGACGGCGTATTTAATCAATACAGGGCGTGGGCCTTTAGTGGATGAAAAAGCCTTAGTGGAAGCATTGGAAAATGGCACAATTGCCGCCGCAGCGTTAGATGTATTAGTGAAAGAGCCACCTGAGAAAGATAACCCACTTATTCAAGCGGCAACGCGTTTACCAAATTTAATTATTACCCCGCACATTGCTTGGGCATCGGATGGTGCGGTGGAAATTTTGGTGAAAAAAGTGACACAAAATATGGAAGAATTTGTCGCAACAGGCAAATAATTTTATTGCAGGACGACATTTCCCCTGTTCAGCAGGGGAAATTTTGATAAATATTTATGATGAATTTACCGATTTCTTTATTTATTGCCCTACGCTATTGGCGTGCGAAAAGTGCAGATCGCTTTGGGCGATTAGTCACCAATCTTGCGATGATGGGCATTGTGCTAGGCATTATGGCATTAATCATCGTGCTTTCGGTAATGAATGGCTTGGAAAATCAGCAAAAAAAACAAGTGCTTTCCACGATTCCCCACGCCATAATGACGCCAAAATCGGGGAATTTATCCCTTGCTGCGCCCATTCCCACAATGCCAGCTTTCGTACAGCGAGCGATTCCTATTAATACCACGAATGTCATTTTGCAAGCGCCACAGGGCGTGAGTGCAGGACAAGTGATCGGTATTCAACACTTTTCTGATGATCCCTTATTAGCACATTTTCAGGCGCAGACTTTTGAACAATTATTGCCAGCAGGTGAATTTAAATTGCTGATTGGTGCGCAATTAGCACAAAAATTGCATTTACAGATTGGTGATAAAGTGCGTTTAATGATCACCGAAAATAGCCAATACACGCCCTTTGGGCGCGTGCCAGTACAGCGTTTATTTACCATTAGCGATATTTATTTTGCTTCAGGGCAAAATGACACAAACGCCGTGTTTGCCAATCTTTCAGATATTGGTCGATTGATGCGTATTCCGCCACAGCAAATGCAAGGTTATCGCTTATTTTTGGCTGATCCTTTTGATATTACCAAACTTCCTCAATATTTCAGCCCAGAGAAATGGCAGATAGTCGATTGGCGTAGCCAGAAAGGGGAATTTTTCCAAGCAGTAAAAATGGAAAAAAATATGATGGGCTTGCTGATTAGCCTGATTATTGTGGTTGCCATCTCAAATATTGTTACTTCGCTTAGCTTAATGGTGGTGGATAAACAAGGGGAAATCGCGATTTTGCAAACGCAAGGGTTAAATAAATCTCAAGTACGCAGTCTGTTTATTTGGCAAGGGCTATTGGTCGGGATTACTGGAACGCTGATTGGCACGCTGCTTGGTGTGCTAACCACGTTAAATTTAGATTTTCTTATGGCGTGGTTTAATCCAGAAAATATTCGTTTGCCAACAGAACTCAATTATTCACAGATTGTGATTATTGTTGCGCTATCCTTATTATTTTCTTTATGTTCAACCATTTATCCAGCTTACCGCGCAGCACGAATTGAGCCAGCAGAAGCATTGCGCTATGAATAATGTGATCCCATAGTGCGGTGTTTTTTTACGCGATTTTAATGATAAAACAGAAAAAAAACGAGAAAAGAATGACAGAGAAGCAAATTTTACTCAGCTGCCAACAGTTAAGCAAGGTTTACCAAGAAGGGGAAAACCGAACGTCAGTGCTAAAAGAGGTCACTTTTTCAATGGAAGAAGGCGAGTTAGTGGCGATTGTGGGCAGTTCAGGTTCAGGCAAAAGTACGTTATTACATACGCTAGGTGGCTTAGATCAGCCAACCAGTGGGGAAGTGTTCATTAAAGGGCAATCTTTGCAGCAAACCAGCGCCGACGAATTAGCAAAATTACGCAATCACTATATGGGCTTTGTTTATCAATTTCATCATTTAATGGCGGATTTTAGTGCGTTAGAAAACGTGATGATGCCAATGTTAATTGGTAAACAATCGCGTAGTGAGGCACAAGATCGTGCAGAACAAATGCTACAAGCGGTTGGCTTATCTCATCGCATTAAACATCGTCCTTCTGCCTTATCTGGTGGTGAGCGTCAGCGGGTTGCCATTGCCCGTGCTTTAGTGAATCAGCCCGCTTTAGTGTTAGCCGATGAACCCACAGGGAATTTGGATCGTAAAACCACGGAAAGCATTTTTGAACTTATTTTGAAATTAAACCAAGAGCAAAAAATTGCCTTTTTATTGGTGACTCACGATTTGCAGTTGGCGGCGAAATTGTCTCGCCGAATGGTGATGCAAGACGGCGTATTGCGTGGAGAAAGCTAGATGAACGCACCTTTTTTTATTAGTTGGCGTTATCAGCGAGGGAAGCAAAAAAACCGTTTGGTTTCGCTGATTTCAATGTTTTCTACCCTTGGTATTGCACTGGGCGTAATGGTATTGATTGTAGGGCTAAGTGCGATGAACGGCTTTGAACGTGAGCTGAATAAGCGAATTTTAGCTGTTGTGCCACACGTTGAGATTTCAGCCTATTCTGAACAGGGCGATAGCACAGCAATAAAAAATTGGCAAAATTTAACCGCACTTTTAAAACAAGATCCTAACGTGGTGGCAAGTTCCCCTTTTGTGAGCTTTACCGCATTGGTAGAAAATGGCACCAAGCTAAAACTGGTGCAAGTCAAAGGGGTTGAAGCCGACAAGCAAGATCAGGTGAGCGCCTTAGGGCAATTTGTATTAGGTGATGGCTGGCAGCGTTTTTCTCGTGAAGGCGGATTGGTATTAGGATCTGGCATTGCGCGTGAATTAGCGGTGAAAGAAGGGGATTGGGTAACGTTGTTAATTTCGCAATCAGACGGCACCAATAATTTTACCCAGCCAATGCGTGAGCGTATTCAGATTACAGGAATTTTACGCCTTGATGGACAGCTCGATCACAGCTATGCGTTAATTCCCCTTGCCACCGCACAGCAATTTTTGGATTATTCGGCGGATGAAGTCAGCGGGATAGAACTTAAGGTGCAACACCCTTTTGCCGTGCAACAGTTGAATTATCCTACCTTGCAACAGTATCCACAGTTTTTATCTGCGCAAAATTGGATTAGCCAATTTGGCTATATGTATCGCGATATTCAGCTTATTCGCACCGTAATGTATTTAGCGATGGTGCTAGTGATTGGCGTGGCCTGTTTTAATATTATCTCAACCTTGATTATGGCGGTGAAAGATAAGCAGGGCGATATTGCGATTATGCGCACGCTCGGCGCAAATGATCGCTTTATTAAACGAATTTTTATCTGGTATGGTTTACTGGCTGGAATGAAAGGCTGTGTAATTGGGTTAGTGCTAGGTTGCATAACGGCATTAAATCTCACGCAATTAATTAAAGGCATTGAATTTTTAATTGGCAGAAAGCTACTTTCTGATGGTGTGTATTTCGTGGATTTTTTACCGAGCGAACTACATTGGCAAGATATTGCCGTGGTTTTTTTGGTGGCATTAGTGTTAAGTTTAATTGCCAGTTTGTATCCAGCAAGTCGGGCAGCGAAATTACAACCTGCACAAGTTTTAAGCAGTCATTAAAAATTTATTAATAATATCTTTAAACTAGTTTACTAGTACAAAAATGCGTGTTACATTGACACGCAATTCAGTATTCGCAATACGAATAAGTAAGTGATGATCAAAGACAAATCAAGATGTAAGAGAGTGATGTATGACAAAAAGCAAAAATGATATTTATATTGCTAACGACGATACCCGAATTGGCAACGTAGAGCAGGTGTTACCGCCTATTGCGTTAATTGAAAAATATCCAGCAAGCGACGTGGCAATTAACACCGTAAAAAAAGCTCGCCAACAAGCACACAATATTATTCATCGCAAAGATGATCGTTTGCTTGTGGTTATTGGGCCTTGTTCTATTCACGATCCGAAATCTGCATTGGAATATGCACAACGAATCAAAGCAATGCGTGAGAAATATCAAGATAGTTTAGAAATTATTATGCGTGTCTATTTTGAAAAACCGCGTACAACCGTAGGTTGGAAAGGACTGATTAACGATCCTTATCTCAACAACAGTTATGCGTTAAATGATGGCTTACGTATTGCGCGCAAATTATTGTTGGATATTAATAATTTAGAAGTGCCAGCAGCAGGCGAATTTTTGGATATGATCACACCGCAATATGTTGCTGATTTTATGAGCTGGGGAGCAATCGGGGCAAGAACGACGGAATCGCAAGTTCATCGTGAATTGGCTTCGGGCTTATCTTGTGCAGTGGGTTTTAAAAACGCAACCAATGGTGGTGTACGCATTGCCCTTGATGCGATTGGTGCAGCAGAAGCCCCGCATTATTTCCTTTCGGTAACAAAATTTGGTCATTCTGCCATTGTTTCCACTAAAGGAAATGCAGATTGCCATATTATTTTACGTGGTGGCGATAAAGGACCAAATTACAGCGCAAAAGATGTCAATGAGGTCTGTGAAAGTATTGAGAAGAGCGGTCGTATTCCACACGTTATGGTGGATTTCAGTCACGCAAACAGCAGTAAGCAATTTAAAAAACAATTAGAGGTTTGCGCTGATGTGTGTCAGCAAATTGCACAGGGTTCAAATCAAATTTTTGGTGTGATGATTGAAAGCCATTTGGTTGAAGGCAGACAAGATCTTGTGGATGGCAAAGAATTGGTTTACGGACAAAGTATCACCGATGCTTGCATTGGCTGGGAAGATTCAGAATTGGTATTGGAGCAACTTTCAAACGCTGTAATCGCTCGTCGCCGTGTAAATCGCTAATTGGATTTTTGTAGAGAGAAAGGCTGAATTGAGAAAATTCAGTCTTTTTTATATTTTTCAGGTAAGGTTATTTTTTGCGAGGCAGATCAAATTTCGAGAATTTTCGCATAAAAATGACTAAAAATTTGGTGCTATAATTCACCGCACTTTGAAATTGAAAGGACATATTAAAAGGAGTTAATGTGAAATTAGATGAGTTAGCTAAACTTGCTGGGGTTTCCAGAACAACGGTAAGTTATGTTGTCAATGGTAAAGCAAAGCAATATAGAGTGAGTGATAAAACCATTGAAAAAGTGCAATCCTTAATCAAGGAATATGATTTTAAACCTAATGCAATGGCAGCAGGGTTGCGAGCAGGGAAAACCAATACCATCGGCTTGATTATTCCTGATTTTGAAAATATGAGCTATGCCAGAATCGCTCATCAGCTTGAGCAAAAATTTCGTGAAAAAGGTTATCAACTCTTGATCGCTTGTTCTAATGATAATCCAAATAATGAAATGGCTTGTGCCAAACACCTTTTTCAGCGCAAAATTGATGCGTTAATTGTTTCAACCTCATTACCTACAGAGAATGGGTTTTATCAGCAAAGTAAGGTGCCTGTATTTGGTTTTGACCGAAAAATCAGCGCGGATAATGCGGTTAATGTGCTATCTGATGATAGGAATGATGCTTATCGTCTAGCGCAAGATTTATTTAAACAGCAATCGTTTAAAAATGTTCTCTTTTTTGGGGCGCTGCCCGAACTTCCAACCAGCAAGGAACGTGAAGTAGGATTTTGTCAGGCATTAAAAGAGCGGTCGGAAAATTCAGCAGAATTTCTTTATAGCGAGCAATTCCACCGAGATTCTGCGGCACAAACCTTTGAGCAATGGCTTGTCACAAATCCCTTGCCAGATGCCTTATTTGTTACTTCTTTAACCTTGTTACAGGGGATATTTCAAGTGCTATTAAGGCAGAATAAAGGCATTCCACAACAATTAGCCATTGCTACTTTTGGCGATCACGAAATGTTAGAACTATTAGCCAATAAAACTCTCTGTGCAGTGCAGGATCATAAGAAAATTGCGGATAAATTGTTAGATTTAGTGTTAGAACGCCTTAAGCATAAATCAGCCCAAGAAAGCTTACCGGCACCGAGTAAGATCTTGCGAGATTTAGTTTATCATTGCTAATCAGAGAAAGGTGGTGGGGGGAGTGGTTCTGGCTTGCCTAAAAAGTGCGGTTCTTTTTCAACAAGAAGATCTAATACGGCTTGCAAACGAGCAAAAAACTCACGGAAGCGGACAAACATATAGCCGCTCGGATAGTCTGCCGCAAAACAGATCGCATCAATATTATGGTATTTGGCAATAAACAAAGCCCGCTCACAATGAAAGCGCTGTGTAATGATGGTGATCGAATGGGCTTTAAAAACCTGATCAGCACGGATGACGGAATCTAAGGTACGAAATCCCGCATAATCTAAATACATAAATTCCTCTGGTATCCCCATTTTTATGAGGTCTTTAAACATTGTTCGTGGCTCATTATATTCCATTGTGCGGTTATCTCCACTTAGTAGCAAATAATCTACTTTCCGTTCCTTAAACAGGTTATTTGCCGCTAATAACCGATAGGAATAGAATAAATTTGGCGTATTTTTACTGAAATATTTTGATGTGCCTAACACCAATCCATAAGGGCGATAGGGCAGTTTTGCTATATCGGTATAAATACCTTGACGAACATAAAAGCCAATGGCTTGATCGACAAGCACAAGCAATAAGCCGCAGAGAAAAATGAGGAACAGGCTATACCGTAGAACTTTTCTAGGCAGGTAGCTAACCCATCGAAAAGAAAAAAGGTAACGGAAAAAGGATTTCAGCATAAAATTCGTATTTTTTTATCTTTTGCGTATCAAAATAATAAAAAAGACTAGTAAATTCAAGCAAATTTATTCTAAAATACGTCTAGAGGTTTAGACGTCTAAAAATCTTGGCGAGGTGTAAGGCTAACGGTAGTCTATGTTGCCTAACCTTTGCAAGATGGCATCAATGGAATAATGGACTAGGTAATGGCAGTACAAACAGCAACACTTTTTACTCAAACACCACTCAAACTCACTTTAGCTGGACAGCTTGAGCATATTGATGTTGCCTACCAAACCTATGGCAAGTTAAATGCGGATAAAAGTAATGCCGTGTTGATTTGCCACGCATTAACGGGAGATGCAGAACCCTATCACCCTGATCCCAACCAAACAGGTTGGTGGCAGAATTTTATGGGCGAAGGTTTGGCACTAGATACATCAAAATATTTTTTCATTTGTTCTAACGTGCTAGGTGGTTGTAAAGGGACAACTGGGCCTTCTTCGGTAAATCCAAAAACACAAAAGCCTTATGGCAGCCAGTTTCCGCATATTCTTGTGCAAGATATTGTAAAAGTACAAAGGGCGCTGCTTGATTATCTTCAAATCCCACACTTAAAAGGCATTGTTGGGGGGTCTTTTGGTGGAATGCAAGCTACTCAATGGGCAATAGATTATCCGGATTTTATGGATAACATCGTAAATCTTTGCTCTTCCCTGTATTTTAGTGCAGAAGCTATCGGCTTTAATCACGTTATGCGTCAAGCCATTATAACTGATCCTAATTTTAATAATGGCGATTATTATGAAGGTGAGCCACCTGTGCAGGGGTTATCTATTGCGCGAATGTTAGGAATGCTTACCTATCGTACTGATATTCAGCTTGCCAAAGCCTTTGGGCGTGCGACGAAAGTAGAAGGGCAGTACTGGGGAGACTATTTCCAAGTAGAATCTTATCTCAGTTATCAAGGGCAGAAATTTCTCGATCGTTTTGATGCGAATAGCTATTTGCATTTGTTGCGTGCCTTGGATTTATATGATCCCGCCTTAGGTTATGAAAACACATATCAAGCGTTATCACGCATTACCGCGCGTTATAGCTTAATTGCGGTGAGCAATGATCAGCTTTTTAAAGCGGTGGACGTGAGAAAAAGTAGAGCAATGCTTGAAGACGCAGGAGTAAATTTAACATATCACGAGTTTCCTTCTGATTATGGACACGATGCGTTTTTAGTGGCTTACGATGCTTTTGAAGGACTTATTCGCCGGGGATTAGAAAGCGAGTAATGCTTAAAATCGCGAAAAAATTAAGGGCTGAGAAATATCAGCCCTGATTTTTATCTGAACAGAGATTAAATTAAATTACTCACAAAAATAACTAAAATAATCAATGGAACGACATATTTTACATAGTTGAACCAAATTTTGGTGAAAGTAGAATTTGGTTTATCAGAAAGTTCTTTTTTAGCTTCCTCTTTCAACACAAAGCCGACGAAAATCGCACAGCCAAGTGCGGTGAGTAAAAAGAGAATATTTCCACTCACATAATCAAAAGCATCAAAAATACTTTTTCCAAAGAAGGTGACGTCTTTCAGTAAGTTATCGCTCAAAATAGATGGAATATTACCAAGTAAGAAAATTCCTCCAAGGGTGAGCATAATTGCTTTGCCACGGCGCATTCTGAGTTTTTCTTGTAGTGCGGTGATAATCACTTCATAAATGGTGATGGAAGTGGTCAGTGCCGCAATGAGCAATAAACTAAAGAAGATAATGGCAAAAATACGCCCTGCCCACATATGTGAGAACACAATGGGTAAACTTTGGAACACAAGCGTTGGACCAGCATTGGGTTCAATGCCAAAGCTGAATAACGATGGAAAAATCATAAATCCTGCTAAGACCGCAATAATGGTATTGCTAAAGCCAGTGATCACAGCAGTTTGTACTAAATTTTCTTCTTTACTGAGATAGCTTGAAAGGGTAATTAGCACGCCAAAACCTAAGCTAAGTGCAAAGAAAACTTGACCTAACACCATAATAAATAACTGCGGTGTAATTTTAGAAAAATCAGGTTTGAGATAATAAATAATGCCTTCTGCCGCGCCGGGTAAGGTGATGTTACGGATAACCATTCCAATAAGGAAGATAAACAGTAATGGCATTAAATATTTTACCGAACGTTCAATCCCACCGATAATCCCTTTCGCTAAAATAACATAGTTAATGGCGACAAAAATAAAGGTATAAAGGGCAATTTGTAGCGGGCTATTGCTAATGCTCTGTTCATAGAAGGTTTTGGCATACTCTTTGCTAATGGTGCTAGAAATATCAAGGCTACCAGAAATCAAGCTAATGATATAATTCATCACCCAACCGCCGAGTACCATATAATAAGCCATAATGCCGAATGCTCCGAGCAATCCCATATAGCCAATGATTTTCCAATATTTTGAATGGGGTTTTGCGGTCAGTTTATCTTCAAAGGCATCAATGGAATTGACACGCAAACGGCGACCAATGACGTTTTCCACTAAGATCATCGGGATACCAATCACGATCATTGCTACGCAGAATAATAAAACGTATGCACCGCCGCCGTTTTCACCAACTAAATAAGGGAAACGCCAAGTCGCGCCAAATCCTACGGTTGCACCAGCCACAGTCATAATATAGGTTAAGCGGCTTGACCAAGTTTGTCGTTCAGATTTTTTTGTTGTCATAAATTACCTTAATTTTCAGTTTTGTCTTTGTATTCACAAAGATCTTCAATAATACAAGAACCGCAGCGAGGCTTGCGTGCAATGCAGGTATAACGCCCGTGCAAAATAAGCCAATGATGCACATCGACTTTAAATTCAGCTGGCACAACCTTGAGTAATTTTTCTTCTACCTGTAATACGGTTTTGCCGGGTGCAAAGTTTGTCCGATTACAGACACGGAAAATATGGGTATCTACCGCAATGGTAGGCTGGCCAAATGCCGTATTTAACACCACATTCGCGGTTTTTCGCCCAACGCCTGCTAAGGCTTCAAGTTCCTCACGCGTTTGCGGAATTTCACCATTGTGTTTTTCGATCAGATCACGACAGGTTTTAATAATATTCTCAGCTTTACTATTAAATAGACCAATGGTTTTAATATAGCTTTTTAAGCCATCTAATCCAAGATCTAAAATCGCTTGTGGTGTATTTGCCACAGGGAAGAGTTTTGCGGTGGCTTTATTCACCCCTTTATCTGTTGCCTGTGCAGACAAAATTACCGCGATCAATAACTCAAAAGGTGAATGATAATTCAATTCTGTCGTGGGATGAGGATTTTGATCCCGCAATCGCGTTAAAATTTCAATACGTTTTTGTTTATTCATTGTGTTTATTGTTTTTTATCATCAATCAAGTTTTTCATCGCCAAAATCAATCCCAAACCAAGGAATGCCCCGGGAGGTAAAATAGCGAGTAAAAAGCTACTGTTTAGCTCAAAAAGATTTAAATGTAATGCGACAGCCCAGTTACCGAGCAGATTTTCCATTCCCATAAACAGTTTGCCTGTGCCTAACACTTCACGAATTGTCCCCAGTATCAACAAGCTAAATGCCATTCCCACGCCCATTGCAAAGCCATCAAAAAGTGAAAGCCATACACCATTTTTTGACGCAAAGGCTTCTGCACGACCAATAACAATACAGTTGGTGACAATTAAAGGAATAAAAATCCCTAAAGATTGATAAAGCGTGTACGTGTAAGCATTCATCATTAACTGCACAATGGTTACCGTAGTAGCAATAATCATCACATAAATAGGAATACGAATGGCGTGTGGAATATGCTTGCGGAATAGTGAAACCACCACATTGGTACACATTAGCACTACAATGGTCGCAATACCTAAACCAAGGGCATTTGTTGCCGAGCTAGATACCGCAAGCA
Organism: Avibacterium sp. 21-599; assembly: GCF_026226765.1. Lineage (NCBI taxonomy): Bacteria > Pseudomonadati > Pseudomonadota > Gammaproteobacteria > Pasteurellales > Pasteurellaceae > Avibacterium > Avibacterium sp. 21-599. The sequence goes on along the minus strand of NZ_JAKKOB010000001.1, from coordinate 1,974,816 downwards.
ATGGGCAAAGCCCTAAAAGTTGCACAAGTGCGGGGTTATTATGCCAAAAGCCTTGCTTAAATAATTCACTCCATTGGCTTTTTACTTCGCTTATTGGCAGTTGAGATGGTGGTGTTTCCGCAGTGAAATCCATCTCATTTTCTAAAGTGCGGTGGTTTTTTTCACGATTTTCATTCATCATTTTTGCTCCTCTTTCACCGCATTCACCTTCATTTGTTGTAACAAAGGTAAGGCAGAACGCTTGATTTGATTGACAATCGCGCGTGGCGTAATGGTTGCCCCAGTAAATTGATCAAATTGCCCACCGTCTTTTTTTACCGCCCAATCATTAAGATTATCGGTGCTAATTTTTTTGTGATTAAAGCTCAGCACCCAATCAGAAATACGCAATTCAATTTTATCGCCTAAGCCCGGTGTTTCTTTATGTTCAAGTACACGCAAACCTAATACTTCACCTTGTGGCGTAATGCCAACAAGAAAACGAATATTGCCTGAATAACCGTCTGGCGCAATGGTTTCATAGGCATAAGCCACCGGCTGATGATTTTTCTCTGCGACACAAATTTTCTCAATACGCAAGGTTTTTGCTTGAGCAAAATGAGGCTCATCGCAACTGGCGAGTAAATCGTTATCATAGCTTTGCGGTGGAATAATTTGTGCGAGCAATTCTGTTTGTTGGTTGGCGATTGCTTGCGCAATAGGGGCTTTTGTTAAGAAATACACCGCAGCAGAAAGTGCGGTACAAATTAACGCAATAACACCTAAGATCATGCCATAGCGGAGGCTAATTTTTACCGTTTGCATTGCTTATTTCCTTCTATGTCCAGCCACGCGCGGGCGCGTGTAGTGATCAATGAGTGGCACACAAATATTTGCCAATAACACAGCAAATGCCACACCATCAGGGTAGTTACCATTGAAGCGGATCAGGCACACCAGTAAGCCAATAATCGTACCAAAAACCAGTTTACCTTTTGGGGTAATGGAAGAGGTAACAGGATCGGTTGCAATGAAAAATGCCCCGAACATCGTTGCACCACTAAACCACTGCCATAAAGGGCTTGGCACATAAGAAGAAAGCAGCCAATGTAGTCCACTTACCAGTAACATTGTGGATAAAAAAGCCGTTGGAATTTGCCAATGAATAATTTTTTTCCAAATTAAAAAGAGCCCACCGAGTAAGAAGAAAAAATTCACTTGCGCCCAACCTAAGCCAAGATTGAGTTCCCCTTTTAACGGCAACACTTGTGCAAAAATCGGTGATTGATTGACTTCACTTATCGCCATATTGATTTTGCTTGCCGTTTTGACGGAATCTAACGGCGTGGCTTGAGTAATACCATCAATGGAATTGGTTAATTGATGTAGGTTGAAACCATCTGTGGTGATGCCGTGGAAAATCAACTGATAAGCATCTTGCAGGCTAGGCGGTTCATTTAATAGGGTTACAGGGGGAAGCCAAGCAGTCATTTGCACCGGAAAGGAAATGAGCAATATCACATAACCGACCATTGCAGGGTTAAACAAATTTTGCCCCAAGCCGCCATAAACGTGTTTGCCGAGTATTACGGCGCAGAATGTGCCAATTAAAATCACCCAATAAGGCGCATAAGGCGGAATTGCCATCGCGAGCATTAATGCCGTTAGCACGACGCTGAAATCACTAATATAAAACAGGGTTGGTTTTTTGCGTAAGCGAGTAACGATAAATTCCAACACTAACGCAAAGGAAATGGCGAGTAGGCTTTGAATCAACACACCAAAACCAAAATAATAAACTTGTGCCGCGAAAGCGGGCAACATAGCCAGTGCAACCCACAGCATAATGCGAGCAGTTAATTTGCCCGAGTGGGTATGTGGCGAACTCATCATTTTAAACATTGATAAACCTTATTCTTTTTCCTTGGATTGATTTTCTTTTGCTTGTTTCTTCGCTTTTGCTCGTGCAATTGCCGCCGCAATAGCGGCTTTTTTCGGATCAAGTGCGGTGGGATTTTCTTGCGTTTTTTCAACCGCACTTTGTATTGCCGTTGCGTTTTCGCGGTTTTCAAGCGCACCTTGTGCTGACGTTGCGCTTTCACGGTTTTCTACTGCACTTTCGCAGTGTTCGCTTTCCACAGTTCCTTGTTCTTCAATAAGTGACTGCGTCGCGTGGGCAGATTGTGCCGTGCCATTCTGTGCCTGTTTCTTCGCTTTTGCTCGTGCAATTGCCGCCGCAATAGCGGCTTTTTTAGGATCAAGTGCGGTAGGATTTTCTTGCGTTTTTTCAACCGTACTTTGTATTACTGTTGAGCTTTCACGGTTTTCAATCACATCTTGTGCTGACGTTGCCCTTTCGCGGTGTTCACTTTCCACAGCACCTTGTTCTTCAATAAGTGGCTGCGTCGCATGGGCAGATTGTGCCGTGCCATTCTGTGCCTGTTTCTTCGCTTTTGCCCGTGCAATAGCCGCCGCAATAGCGGCTTTTTTCGGATCAAGTGCGGTAGGATTTTCTTGCGTTTTTTCAACCGCACTTTGTATTACTATTGAGCTTTCGTGGTTTTCTAACGCACTTTCGCGGTGTTCACTTTTCACAGTCCCTTGTTCTTCAATAAGTGGCTGTGTCGCGTGGATAGATTGTGCCGTGCCATTCTGTGCCTGTTTCTTCGCTTTTGCCCGTGCAATAGCCGCCGCAATAGCCGCTTTTTTCGGATCAAGTGCGGTGGGATTTTCTTGCGTTTTTTCAACCGCACTTTGTATTGCCGTTGCGTTTTCGCGGTTTTCAATCGCACCTTGTGCTGATGTTGCGCCTTCGCGGTTTTCTAACACACTTTCGCGGTGTTCGCTTTCCACAGTCCCTTGTTCTTCAACAAGTTGTGTTGAGTGGGAAGATTGTGGCGTGCCATTCTGTGCCTGTTTCTTCGCTTTTGCCCGCGCAATAGCTGCCGCAATAGCGGCTTTTTTCGGATCAAGTGCGGTAGGATTTTCTTGTGTTTTTTCAACCGCACTTTGTATTACTGTTGAGCTTTCGCGGTGTTCGCTTTCCACAGTCCCTTGTTCTTCAATAAGTGGCTGTGTCGCGTGGATAGATTGTGCCGTGCGATTCTGTGCCTGTTTCTTCGCTTTTGCTCGTGCAATTGCCGCCGCAATAGCCGCTTTTTTCGGATCAAGTGCGGTGGGATTTTCTTGCGTTTTTTCAACCGCACTTTGTATTGCCGTTGCGTTTTCGTGGTTTTCAATCACACCTTGTGCTGACGTTGAGTTTTCGCGGTTTTCTATCGCACTTCCACTATTTGTTTGAGTTGAATTTTCTGTGGTGTTGGCTTTTGCGTTTTCAGGTTGTGCATTATGGCTTGAGGCTTGTTTTCTTGCTTTGGCTCGTGCGAGTGCGGCAGCAATAGCGGCTTTTTTGGGATCAACTGTGAGATTTTCCGCAGAATTTGTGTTCTGTGGATTTTCTTGCATTTGATTTTCTGATGCAGCACGTTCTTGTTCTGCTTGTTGGCGAGCTAAGCGACGAGCTTTGCGTTGCGCCATAATATCGGAATTATCTGGTTGAAGCTGACCTTTTTCATCCACAAAGGTTTTTACATTTGGAGTTTCGTTGTCCGTTTGTTTTTTGGCTTTTAGGCGCTCTAATGCCGCTTGAACAGGATCTATGCCGTTTTGTTTTGCGATTTCTTCGCGACGCGCTTCGGCAGCACGTTGGGTACGCGCTTTGCGGGCTTGTTCTTCTTTCTCTAAACGTGCTTGGCGCGCTTCAAAGCGTAGTTTGGCTTCGTGGGATTTTTGTGCTTGTTCTTTGATTTCCCAAATTTTTGCTTTTTCTTGACGGAAATATTGGATAAGCGGAATGTGGCTTGGGCAAACATAGGCACACAAGCCACATTCGATACAATCTTGCAGGGCATATTGTTCTGATTTTTGATGATCTTCACTGCGTGCAAACCAATAGAGTTGCTGTGGCATTAAATGCACAGGACAAGCATCAGAGCAGGCAGAACAGCGAATACAAGCTTGTTCAGGCTCGGGTTCGGCATACTCAAAATGATCAGGCGCAAGCAAGCAGTTGGTGATTTTTGTAACTGGCGCGCTGAGATTTGGCAAAATAAAGCCCATCATAGGTCCGCCCATAAACACGGGAAAACGCCCATCATATTGGTAGCCGACTTGTTGCAATAGTGCAGAAATAGGTGTTCCCAAGCGTACCCATAAATTACCTTTGTGGGGGATTTTATCACCTGTTAGCGTTACCACCCGTTCAATTAAAGGTTCGTCATTTATCACCGCTCTTTTAATCGCAAAAGCGGTGCCAACATTGTGCATTAGTACGCCAATGCTGGAAGAACGCTGTCCGCTTGGTACTTCAATGCCGGTTAGCACTTGAATAAGCTGTTTTGCCGCACCAGAAGGATATTTTGTGGGAATAACACGAATTTCAATATCATTTGCCCCTTTTAAGGCGTGTTTAAGGGCCTTAACGGCGTTGGGTTTATTGTCCTCAATGGCGATGACCACTTTTTCGGGGCTTAAAATATAGCGTAAGATCCGTATTCCTTCGATGATCTCGTTAGGATAATCTTGCATTAGCCGATCATCACAGGTGATATAAGGTTCACATTCTGCACCATTGATAATCAGCAGTTTTACTTTATTTTCTGCCGATTGAATTTTAGCCGCAGTAGGGAACACGGCACCGCCTAACCCCGCAATGCCGGCGTGATAAATTTTTTCGATAAGCTGTTCTGGCGTTTGGGTGAGAAAATCCTCAATCGGGTGTTGTGTACGCCATTGGTCTTTACCGTCTGCCTGAATTTGAATGGTTAGCTCAGGTAAGCCAGAAGGGTGGGCGGCAATATAAGGGGTAATGGCCGTAACAATGCCTGAAGTTGGGGCGTGTACGGGCAGATTACGCAAGCCTTCACCTAAGGTTAATGGCTGGCCTTTTAGCACCTTATCTCCTTCTTTTACCAACAGATTTCCCGCATTGCCTGCGTGCTGTTTAACAGGTACATAGTAGGTTTCTACCAACGCCGCTGGGCGAATTGGGACGTGATTAGATTGTGATTTCATTTCAGGCGGATGAATTCCTCCTGCGAAATCCCATAATTTTCCAGAATTAAAATGGGTTAATACATCAGCCATTATTTTTCCGCTCCCTGATTCTTTGAGTTGCGGTTTGCGGTAATATCTAACACCGGAATGGTTAAGCTGGGATCGAATTTCCAATCCCAATGATCAATGTCTTGTTCTATTTTTATCATTGAAATGCAATCTGTCGGGCAAGGCGCAACACAGAGTTCACAACCTGTACAAAGATCTGGAATGACGGTGTGCATCGCTTTATTGGTGCCAATAATGGCATCAACGGGGCAGGCCTGAATACATTTGGTACAGCCAATACACATCGCTTCGTGAATCAGTGCGACTTTTGCGGCGTTATCTTCTTCATCAAATTCTGTTGCTGGTACGTCCACGCCTAATAAATCGGCAATTTTAACCACTAATGGCTGCCCACCCGGAATACATTTGGTAATCACATCACCTTGTGCAATTGCTTCAGCATAAGGTTTACAGCCGGGATAGCCACATTGCCCGCATTGGCTTTGTGGGAGCAGTGCATCAATTTTTTCTACGATAGGATCTGCTTGCACTTTCAGTTTGATTGAGGCTAAACCTAAAATAGCACCAAAAATTAAAGCAAGCACGCTGATAGCGAGAAGGACATAATATAAGGTTGTCATTTTACATTCTCACTATGCCAGCAAAGCCCATAAAGGCAAGGGACATTAGCCCTGCTGTAATCAAGGCGATAGATGCACCGCGAAATGGCATTGGCACATCTGCAGCGGCAAGGCGTTCACGCAAGGCGGCAAATAGCACCAGCACAAGGGAAAAACCGAGTGAAGCGCCAAAACCGTAAACCACGGATTGGGTTAAGTTATGGGCTAAATTGACATTGAGTAATGCCACGCCTAACACCGCACAGTTAGTGGTGATAAGGGGCAAAAATACACCGAGTAGGCGATAAAGGGTTGGGCTTGTTTTGTGAATGACCATTTCAGTAAATTGCACCACCACGGCAATCACTAAAATAAACACTAAGGTGCGTAAAAAATTGCCATTAAATGGCGTCAGTAAGTAGCGATCAATTAAATAAGAACAAAGGGAGGCAACGGTGAGTACAAACATTGTAGCAAGCCCCATTCCAATCGCAGTTTCGATTTTTTTCGATACCCCCATAAAAGGACAAAGCCCTAGGAATTTCACTAGGACAAAGTTATTAATAAGTGCGGTGCTAATAATTAATAAAATATAGTCAGTCATCGGTTCATTATCCTTGCTTTCATTGCATTGTTATGATTTTTATATAGTTGAAAGCCAAGTTGTCAGAAAAAATCTCGCTCGCTATTATCCTAGTTTCTTGCTGGGATAACAATAGAAAATTTTAGGTAGATGTTGAATTTATAGCGATTATGACGTAGTCTTACGTTGTATTTTATCTATTCAATAAAGGAAAGAAAATGCTAAAAGAAGAAGGTTATGATGCGTTTTTGGCAGAAAGGATTGCCGAGGGAATTGCCGCTGCAGAGCGGGGGGAAGTAATGTCTTTGGAAGAATGGAAAAAACACACCGATGAATTATTAAAACGAAAAGCTCTAGAATTAGACGCTTTGACTCAAGAAGAAGAGCTAGAGTTAGGATATGTCAGCTAAAAAGCTAGAGATTACTTTACCTGCTATCAGACAGGTTGATGGAATTCTAACCAATGTATCAGACTATACTGGCTCTGTAAAAAGCGCAGAAAAATTAAATTCTGAGCTACAAAAAGTTTTCCACCGTATTGCATTTTTTCCCAAAATTGGCAAGAAAAGAGGTGATGAAACGAGCGAGTTATTTTGCCGCCATTACCGCATTGTCTATCGTGAATATGAAGATCGTGTCGAAATTATTACAGTTATTCATTCTCGCCGAAAATATCCCCTTTTATCTTCTTAAATTTTTTGCCAAAAACGCCGCAAAATTCTCCACTTGAAATTCAAACCCCGCATCAATCAGGCGAGTGGGGCGAATGCGTTGGCTGTCTAATAATAATTGTGAGCGATCACCTAAAAGCCAACGTAATATAAATGCTGGCACGTTAGCGCAATGAGGGCGGTTAAGGAAATTTCCGAGCTGTTGGTTGAAATCCTGATTGGTGATCGGTTGTGGGGAAGCGAAGTTGAAGACGCCTTCATATTGTCTATTTTCTAATAAAAATAAAATTCCCGCGATCATATCTTGTAAGCTAATCCAAGCCCAATATTGTTTGCCGCTACCCAGTTTTCCGCCTAAACCTAGGCGATATAGCGGTAATATTTTGCTTAATGCACCGCCGTTTGGACTTAATACCATTGCCGTGCGTAATAAACAAACGCGAGTGTTGGCTTGCATTGCCGCGGCTTCCCATTGTTGGCATAGCTGGGCGGGAAATTGTGTGCCAGCAAGGGTTGTTTCATCAATCCAATGATCTTGGTGATCACCATAGAACCCCGTCGCCGATCCTGAAATCAAGGTGTGAGGCGGACAATCGCTTTGATTGATAAGTGCGGTTAAATTTTGCGTTAAATTTACTCGGCTTGCAAAAAGTTTGGTTTTTTGTTTGGTTGTCCAGCGGTGATTGAAAATAGGTTCACCGGCTAAATTAATGACGGCATCAAATTCATTGAGATTTTTTAATAACGCAAGACGATCAATTTGTTGTACTTCATTTGGAAACCATTCGGGCTGAATGTTGCGTGTTAAAAGGCAAATTTTATGTCGTTTGGCGAGAAGTTGCGGGATCAAGGCTGAACCAATCAGCCCTGTGCCGCCTGTGAGTAAAATCTTCATTTATAGGCTCGTTTCAAATAATTCTTGCACTCGTTGCATTAACGCTAAAATCGCCGTGCCTGAGGTCGGTGTGATAAAAATAGTATCATCTCCAGCAATCGTGCCAAGAATGCCATCGGCTTTGCCCACTGAATCTAATAAGCGAGCGATAAGCTGTGCTGCGCCGGGGCTGGTTTTCACCACGATCAAAAAATCGTTATGATCGATGTCTAACACCAAGTTTTTTAATGGGCTGCTTGACGTTGGCACGCTTAATTCAGCGGGTAAACAGTATACCATTTCCATTCGGCTGTTACGCGTGCGAACCGCCCCAAATTTGGTGAGCATTCGAGAAACTTTAGATTGATTAATATTATTAAAACCGAGCTGTTGTAGGGCGTTTACAATTTCCCCTTGTGAACCGAAACGTTCTTGTTCGAGCAAGGTTTTAAATGTAGCGATTAAATTATCATTTTTGTCTGTTGTCATCGTTTTAGGCTTCATAATAAGGTTATATTGCAAATATGGGCAGGAATTTTGCATAAAAATTCAATTTTTAGCAAGTTGAAAACACCATAATAGAAAGGAAATTCAACAAGGTTAAAATAAATTTTTTAAAACTTTGAATTAGATCTCACTATTGAATTTCTCTGTTTGAATTTGCTAGGGGATAAGTCTAAAATTCAACTAATTTGATTTATAACCAAAAAGAGGAGTATTAGATGAAAGTTGCAGTTTTAGGTGCCGCAGGCGGAATTGGTCAAGCCTTAGCATTATTGTTAAAGTTACAGCTACCAGCTGGTTCAGAATTATCGCTTTATGATATTGCCCCTGTTACGCCCGGTGTCGCCGTGGATGTTAGCCATATCCCAACCGCGGTAACAGTGCAGGGGTTCTCAGGTGAAGATCCTACACCTGCGTTGCAAGGCGCAGATGTGGTGTTAATTTCTGCGGGGGTTGCGCGCAAGCCGGGTATGGATCGTTCAGATTTATTTAATATTAATGCGGGAATTGTGCGTAATCTGGTTGAAAAAGTTGCACAAGCTTGCCCGAAAGCCTGCATTGGTATCATCACAAATCCAGTCAATACAACAGTAGCTATTGCGGCAGAAGTGTTGAAAAAAGCAGGTGTTTATGACAAACGTAAATTATTTGGCGTTACGACACTTGATGTACTTCGTTCTGAAACTTTTGTGGCAGCGTTAAAAGAACTTGATGTTTCTCGCACAGCTGTACCAGTGATTGGTGGACATTCAGGTGTGACCATTTTACCGTTATTATCTCAAGTGCCGTATGCACAATGGAAAGAGGAAGAAATCGCGCCACTGACAAAACGTATCCAAAATGCTGGAACAGAAGTGGTGGAAGCAAAAGCGGGCGGCGGTTCTGCAACCCTTTCTATGGCACAAGCCGCTGCACGTTTTGCCCGTTCTTTAGTAAAAGGTCTGAGCGGTCAAACTGTGGTGGAATGTAGTTATGTAGAGGGCGATGGTAAATACGCACGTTTCTTCGCTCAGCCAGTCCGTTTAGGTAAAGAAGGGGTAGAAGAAATTCTGCCAATTGGTGAATTAAGTGCTTTTGAACAAAAAGCATTAGAAGATATGCTACCAACATTACGTGCTGATATTGAATTAGGCGAGAAATTTGTTAATGGCTAATTTTTAGCTAGAAAGTAAAAAGGGGCATTTTTTGTGATGCCCTTTTTTAATGGCGGTGATGGGCATTATTTCACACTTTGCCCCAAATGAATTTCATAACCCAAATTAATAATATGGCTTTGCACAGGGAGGCCTTTTAAACGGTTTAGTAATTCTTGTGCGGCGATCTTGCCAATTTCTAACCTTGGCGTAATCACGGTTGCGAGCTGGGGTGTCATTGATTGCCCGACATCGTGGCCGTGAAAGCCAGCAATCGCCATTTCCTGTGGGATTTTAATCCCTAATCGTTGGCATTCAAAGATAGCCCCTATGGCTAAATCATCATTGGTACAAAAAATCCCGTTAGTGTCAGGATATTCACTCAAGGCTTGGCGAAGTAAATGTGCGCCTAAGGTGAAAGAAGAGGGTTCAGAGGTAATTAAACTATGTGGCGTGAGACCGTGCTTTTTCATTGCATTTTCATAGCCTTGCATTTTTAATTGGGTGCGTTTATCCATTCGAGCGGTAAAATATACGATCTTGTTATGACCATAATGGATCATCGTTTCTACCATAGATTGTGCCGCCGCCACATTATCAAAGCCTACCACTTGTTGAATACCCATTTCGCTGCTATCCATAATTTCAATCACAGGAATATTGGCAACTTCCAACATTTTTAGGGTTCGTGGGCTATGATGATTTTCCGATAAAATCAAGCCGTCCACATTATAAGAAAGTAGGCTTTCAATACGTTGTTCCTCTTTTTTTTCGCTATATCCGTAGTGTGCAACCATTGTTTGATAGCCCGCTTTGTCTGTAATTAGCTCAATGCCTTTTAGCACTTCAGCAAATACTTGGTTTGTGAGAGAGGGGAGTAATACACCAATGGCAAGGCTTTTCGCATTAGATAAAATATCTGGCGCACGATTAGGGATATAGCCAAATTGCTCAATCGCTGCAGCAATTTTTTGCTGGGTTTCTGGTGCAACAGAATCGGGCTGACGTAAATAACGGCTAATCGTCATTTTCGTTAAACCAAGATGATCAGCAATCATTTGTAATGTAGGGCGTTTTCGTCTATTCATTAGTGATATTTATCAGCAAAATAATAAGGCACATTTTAACTGATTTAAGACAAAAATTTCACAAAAAATCACCGCACTTGATAAATCAGCGTATAATAACTTCATTCACTCATCAGTTGATGGTAACGCGAGGATGCTATGCAAAAAGAAACAGATCTGAACGACGTACAAAATGCGCTAGATCAAACGGTGGCAGAAACCATTCGTTTAACACAATACAGTCACGGCGCAGGGTGCGGTTGTAAAATTTCACCAAAAGTCTTAGAAACCATTTTACATTCGGAAATGGAAAAGTTTGTTGATCCAAATTTATTGGTTGGCAATGAAACCAAAGATGATGCTGCTGTTTATGATATTGGTAATGGATTAGGCATTATTAGTACAACGGACTTCTTTATGCCGATAGTCGATGATCCTTTTGATTTTGGGCGTATTGCGGCGACTAATGCCATTAGTGATATTTATGCGATGGGAGGCAAACCAATAATGGCAATTGCTATTTTAGGTTTCCCAATTAAATTGTTACCACCGAGTGTGGCAAAACGGATTGTTGAAGGTGGACGCTTTGCTTGCCAACAAGCCGGTATCGCGCTGGCTGGTGGGCATTCTATTGATTCACCAGAACCCATTTTCGGCTTAGCCGTAACGGGAGTGATTTCTACGGACAAAGTGAAAAAGAATGCTTCCGCACAAGCAGGCTGTAAACTTTATTTGACTAAACCATTAGGCATTGGGGTTTTAACCACTGCGGAGAAAAAAGGTAAGCTCAAGCCAGAACATAAAGGGCTTGCCAGTGCAACAATGTGCCAAATGAATAAAATCGGTAGTCAATTTGCTGAATTGGAGGCAATCACCGCGATGACGGATGTAACCGGGTTTGGTTTGCTTGGCCATTTAAGTGAGATTTGTGAAGGTTCACAGCTCAAGGCTAAAGTGTATTTTGATAAAATTCATACCTTAGACGGCGTGATTCGTTATATTGAAAAAGGTTGTGTGCCGGGTGGAACAGGGCGAAATTTTGAGAGTTACGGACATAAAATTTCACCTATGAATGAGCGACAAAAAGCGGTATTGTGTGATCCGCAAACTTCAGGTGGATTGTTGATTGCTGTGAAGCCAGATGCAGTGGCGCAAGTAATGGCATTGGCGCAGCAAGAGGGGATTGAATTGTTTGAAGTGGGAGAGCTCACAGATCAAGAACAGCAGTTTTTGATTGAAGTTGTGTAGTGCCTAAAAGAAAAATCCCTCAAATAATTGAGGGATTTTTTTATGTTTATTTTACTTGATCCAGTAAAAATTGGGTCAGCAAGTTTACAGGACGACCTGTCGCCCCTTTGTTTGCGCCTTGTAGCCACGCTGTGCCAGCAATATCTAAGTGCGCCCACGTATATTTTTTTGTGAAATTAGATAAAAATTCACCTGCGGTAATCGCACCGCCCCAACGCCCACCGATGTTGGCAAGATCAGCAAATGGAGATTTAAGTTGTTCTTGATATTCTTCGCTTAAGGGTAAACGCCAAGCTTTATCGGCACTTTGTTGTGCGGCATTTAATAGCTGTTCTGCGAGATGATCATTTGGCGACATTAAACCGCTGTTGTGCTGACCAAGTGCCACCACACAAGCCCCTGTGAGGGTGGCGACATCAATCACTAACTCAGGCTCAAAACGTTCTACATAAGTGAGCGTGTCGCACAGCACTAAACGTCCTTCTGCATCGGTATTCAGCACTTCAACGGTTAAACCACTCATTGTGGTTAAAATATCGCCGGGGCGATAAGCATTGCCGTCCGGCAAATTTTCACAGCCAGCTAAGACACCAATCACATTTAATGGCAATGCTAATTCTGCTAATGCGTTCATCACGCCATAAACAGACGCAGCGCCTCCCATATCGTATTTCATTTCATCCATACTGTCGGCAGGTTTTAAGGAAATACCACCTGCATCAAAGGTTAAACCTTTACCCACTAAAACAATTGGTTTGGCTTGTGGATTAGGGTGATTGCGGTATTCAATAATGGAAAGTTGAGCTTCATTCTTACTGCCTTGAGATACCGCAAGATAGGCATTCATTCCAAGCTCTGCCATTTCTTTTTCACCCAGTACGGTGGTGCGAATGTGCGGTGATTTTTCGCTGAGTTTTTTGGCTTGCTCGGCTAAATAGGTTGGATTACACACATTAGGTGGGCAATTTGCCACATCTTTTGCTAAGGCAACACCTAATGCAATAGCTTGACCTTGCTGAATGGCTTTTTCAGCTTCTGTAAGCTGTACGGGCTCAACCGCAAACACCACTTCCTGTAAGACGGAATGTTTATCTGATTTTTGGCTTTTAAATTGATCAAATTGATAAAAACTTTCAGCAATGCTTTCCACTGCAAATCTCACATTCCAATAAAGATCACGTTCGTTGATTTGCACTTCCGTTAAAAAGTTATACACTTGTTCCGCATTGGTAGCCTTTACTGCTTGAATAGCACTTTTGATGACTTGTTTATATTGACGAACGCTAAGTTCTTCTTGTTTGCCACAACCCACTACAAAAATGCGTTCGAGATTTGTATTAGATAAACGCAAGGTAACCACTTCACCGAGTTTGCCTTTCATATCACCTACACGAATAAGTTGGCTAATAGCGCCTTGGCTTAATTGATCAAGTGTTTGTGCTGCGGGAGAAAGTTTTCCTTCTTCAAACACAGCAACGATAACATTACCTGTTACCGCAGAAAGTGCGGTGTTTTTTACAGTATATTTCATTTGTTCCTCACTAATTTACTGCCTTCTGTTGAAAAATACGTTATTATACGCCATTCAATTTGAAACGACTTCTATAAAAATTGCAAGCAAAATAACATAGGCAATACGGTGATTTTAACAAGATATTTAACGAAAGAAGTATTAAAAAGCCAAATGGCGATCCTGTTCATTTTACTTCTCATTTTTTTCTGCCAACAACTTGTGCGTGTACTTGGTTCTGCAGCAAACGGAAAAGTGCCAGCAGATTTGGTATTTTCCTTATTAGGATTGGGGATGCCGACAATGGCACAATTAATGTTGCCTTTGTGTTTATTTATTGCTTTATTACTTACCTTTGGTCGCCTTTATGCAGAAAGTGAAATTACGGTAATGCGTGCTTGCGGCGTAGGGCAACGTTTATTAGTAAAAGTCGCATTAATTTTATCTTTAGCCACTGCGGGATTAGCGGCTTACAATGCGTTGGTTCTTTCGCCTTGGGCATTACAAAAGCAAAGCCAAATCGTCAAAGATGCAAAAGCAAACCCAACAATGGGAGCGTTAGCAGCAGGGCAGTTTATTTCAGCGAATAGTAGTGATTTGGTTTTATTTATTGATAAAGTTCAAAATAATACCATTGAAGGGGTTTATGTTTTTCAAATGCAAAATAAAAAAAATGAAAAACCCTCTGTCATTATGGCTGATCGTGGTGAACTCACTGCGTTACCAAATGGTGATCAGGTGTTAAACCTCACCCATAGCCAACGCATTGAAGGGAGTGCCGTGTTACCTGATTTCCGTATTACTGATTTTGAGCAGTATCAAGCCTACTTAGGTTATAAAGCCACAGAAAATGAGACTGATGATGCAGAAACTTTGCCCTTAAGTCAACTATTAAATAGCACGACGCCAGCGGGTAAAACAGAGCTTCATTGGCGCATTACACTTATTTTAGCGGTTCCTATTATGGCATTAATCGCAGTACCACTAAGCCGTGTTAATCCACGCCAAGGACGATTTGCCAAAATTTTACCCGCACTTTTACTTTATCTCATTTATTTTTTATTGCAGAGTTCTTTTAAATCAGCGGGGGCCGCAGGGAAAGTCGATGCAAGTGTGCTTATGCCAGTGGTAAATTTTAGCTTTTTGGCGTTAGGTATATTATTGAATGGCTGGAACAGTGCCTTTATGTACAAAATTCGCTATCAATTATTCAAAAAACGTGCCTAAGGAATAAAAATAATGATGAATACATTAGACCGTTATATTGGAAAATCCATTTTAGGGGCGATTTTTGCCACCTTGCTTACCTTAGTTGGACTCTCAGCAATTATCAAATTTGTGGAGCAATTTCGTAGCGTAGGGCGAGGAACTTACGATGTATTACACGCGGGACTTTTCACGGTATTAACAATTCCAAAAGATATTGAAACCTTCTTTCCAATGGCAGCACTACTTGGTGCATTAATTGCCTTGGGAAATCTAGCTAGTCGTAGTGAATTAGTGGTCATGCAAGCGTCAGGATTTTCACGCTTAAAAATTGGTTTTGCCGTAATGAAAACCGCCATTCCTTTGGTGATCATTACAATGATCATTGGTGAATGGGGGATTCCTCAAACGGAACAATTTGCACGAGATATGCGTGCCAAAGCGATTTCTGGCGGAGAAATGCTTTCTGTTAAAAATGGCGTATGGGCAAAAGATGGCAATGATTTTATCTATGTGAGACGAATTACCGACAACGTAAAACTCAATGATATTTATATTTATCATTTCAATGATAAACGCCAGTTAGAACAAGTCAGCCACGCGAATCAAGCAGAATTTAAAGAGGGCAACTGGCAATTAATGCAAGTGAATAAATCACAAATTGCTGCGGACAAAATTACAACAACAAATTATCTTAACGAAGCGTGGCAAACCACCTTAACGCCTGATAAATTGGGTATTGTCTCCTTACGTCCAACCTCACTTTCTATTTCAGGGCTGGCAGATTATATTGCGTTTATGAAAGAAACCGGGCAAGACGCAAAACGTTTTGAACTCACTTATTGGCGTAAACTCTTTCAACCGATTTCCGTCGGGGTAATGATGTTACTTGCCCTTTCTTTCATTTTTGGTCCATTGCGTAGTGTTACAATGGGTGCAAGAATGATCACCGGAATTTGCTTTGGCTTTTTATTTTATGTCGTTAATGAGATTTTCGGCCCACTCAGTTTAGTTTATAATGTGCCGCCAATTGCCGGGGCATTAATGCCTAGCGGGCTATTTATTCTTATTACTTGGTGGTTATTAGCGCATAAACGTTAATACTAAAGTGCGGTATAAAAAAGAGCCATTTTTATAATGGCTTTTTGATTATTTATAACAGGAAATTTTATGACAGAAAACAATTCACTCACCTTGGTAACACATACGCTTTCTCAATGGAAAGATTGGCTGATTGGTTTTATTCCTAATATTGTTTCAGCCATTATTTTACTTACACTTTTCTATTTTTTAGCCAACATTCTGAGCAAAGTCGCATTGCGCATCTATAGCCGTTTATTCGCAAAAAACTTGCGTGCGGCGAAAGGCATTGCCATTGGTGTGAAAATACTGATTTGGTTTTTAGGCATTATTCTGGCGTTAGAAGTATTACATCTTGCCTCATTTCTAACTCACTTACTGGCTGGCGCAGGAATTGTGGGCATTATCGCCGGATTTGCCTTTAAAGATATTGCATCTAATGCGTTTTCAGGCTTATTAATTAAATCAGAACAACCTTTTGATATTGGAGATTGGGTAAATATCAACAATTCAATTGGTAAAGTAATGAACATTGGTTTAGTTACCGTAGAATTAATGACCATTGAAGGGGAAACCGCCTTAATTCCAAATCAGATGATTTATAGTGGCGAGTTTTTTAATTATTCTAAATTGAAAAAACGCCGCGTGATTTTATCTACGGGCGTGTCTTATGGTGATGATCTGGATAAAGTTCGCCAAGTTACCTTAGCATTAATGCAAGAGTGGGATTTTGTAATCGATAAAAATGACATCAATTTCTATTTTACTGATATTGGTAGTTCAACCTTTGATTTCGTTATTCGTTTCTGGGTAAATTTTGTAACCTATGAAGATTATTTAGAATCCAAAAGCCAAGCAATTATGGCGTTGAAAAAACGCTTTGAGCAAGAAAATATCAGCATTGCCTACAACGTAACTACGCTTGATTTTGGCGTAAAAGGTGGTGTGAACTTGTTCGATAAGGCTCTTCAACTCAATGACAATCAGGCAACCACAAAAGTACAATAACGAAAAAACAAATGTTAGCCTATCTTTCAACGATAGGCTTTTTTATCCCAAGTAAAAAATTTACTGTATTTCTTTCTATAAAGTGCGGTGAAAATGCGTGAAATTTACACCGCACTTTAAAATTGACTAAAATTACTTCACTCATCATTAAATTGACAAATTTTACTTGCAAGCAAAAATCAACTCCGTATAATTCACCACATGTAAAACATAACAAATGTTTTTACCTAAATATCTCTTTAGCCAGTGTGACGAAATTGGTAGACGTAGCGGATTCAAAATCCGCCGCCCTTAAAAGCGTGTCGGTTCGAGTCCGACCACTGGCACCATTCTATATCTCCTTATTTGATCACAATAGAGCAAATTTTCCATTAATTTTCAATGCGAGAATTTGTTATGAAAAGTTTAATATCAAAAAATCCCTCACTCGTTGTTTCTGTTATCTCCACTAAAGGTGGTGTAACTAAATCCACCAATGTTGCAAACATTGGTGCGTTTTGTGCTGATCATGGTATCAAAACCTTAATGATTGATACGGACACGCAACCAACCTTATCTTCTTATTATCATGTTGCCAATCAATCGCCCTTTGGGCTCTATGAGTTATTTAATCGCCCAGATTTACCTATCGCCGAAATTATTACGCAGACCGAATTTGATAATTTAGATGTGATTCAGTCAAATGATCCACTAGACCGTCTTACTACAGAGTTAAATACTTTACCGGGTGGGATTTTAAAATTCCGCGAATTAATTAAAAAAATTGAAGGGTATGATTTAATTATTATTGATACGCGTGGGACACGAGGTATTACGGTAGATATGACCGTATTGGCAAGTGATCTTGTGATTTCTCCAATTAAACCTGAGCTGGTGTCTGCACGTGAGTTTGTGAGAGGAACTATCAATCTCTATGAATCATTAAGTATTTTTACGGGGTATGGTATTTCACTTCCCCCTTTAAAAGCCGTCATTAATTGTCTTGATAGGACACGTGATGCCAAAGACATTGTTGCTAATCTTTACGACATTTTTTCTAATCTTGCTGAAAAAAATTCACAAATTGAACTCATCAATTTTGAAATTCCTCATCGAATAGCTTATCGAGAAGCAGCAAGTCGAGCGTTACCTGTCCATAGACATAATAAAATAGAGGCAGAAAACATTCGTCAATTATGTTCACTCTTATTCCCTTGTTGGAAAGCGCATTTCCAAACTGAAACAAAACGAGGTGAATAACAATGAGCAGTAAACCATTTCCCGCCTATTCTTTTGAGACAGAACAATCGGTACTTGGCGGATTAATCTTATCTAATGATAAATGGGATGATGTCAGCCTCTTATTAACTGAGCATAATTTTTATCATCATGAACATCGACAAATTTATAGCGCAATCAGGGAGCTTATCGAAAGAAAACAATCCGTCGATCTGCTTACTTTAGAACGCACATTAAAAGAGAAAGGCATACTGGAAGAATGCGGAGGATTAGCTTATTTAGCAGAGATATGTAAAGAAACCCCGAGTGCATCTAATATCCTTGCTTATGCTGATATTGTGAGAAATGATAGTCAAGCTCGTAAATTATTTGCATTAGGTAATTTGTTAAGAGCAGAAACTATCAAAATCAATTCTAGGGACAAATTAGAATCCTTGATTGAACAAACAGAAAAATCTTTAACGGAGATTGTATTCAATCAAGCTGATATAGATACCACCGTAGATTTGAATCAAGTGATGTTAAATATCTTAGATCAGATAGACGCAAATTTTGAAAATAAATCTGGTATTACTGGTGTGCCTTTTGGGATTGATAGGCTTGATAACAATACATCGGGTGCGCAAGATGGGGATTTAATTATTCTAGCCGCTCGCCCCTCTATGGGGAAAACTGCCCTTTCATTAAAATTTGCTGAAACCGCATTAGAACATCTTAAAGAAAAGGATACTACCGTGCAGTATTTTAGCCTTGAAATGCCCGCTGAACAGTTGATGCAAAGACTGATATCCATGCGAACACGAGTATCAATGCAAAAATATCGCCAAGCGATTCATCTTTCAGATGAAGATCTCGCCCGTTTCAATGAGGCGTTTATCTATATAAGAGAGAATTGGAGAGGGCGTTTTTTAATTGATGATAGCAGTTATCTCACGCCACAATTATTGCGTAGCCGAGTGCGTCGTAATGCACGTAAATATGGCAAACCTGGCTTGATCATTGTGGATTATCTTCAATTAATGTCTGACCCAGAATTTAAAAATGGAAATAACCGCACTCAGGAAATTTCTTCTATTTCCCGCGCGTTAAAAGCCTTAGCAAAAGAAATGGCTTGTCCTGTTATCGCCCTGTCACAGCTTAATCGTAATTTAGAACAACGTGCGGATAAACGTCCGTTACAAGCTGATCTTCGAGAATCAGGTAGTATTGAACAAGATGCGGATGTAATTTTGTTTGTTTATCGCGATGAAGTCTATCACAACAATACAGAGTATCCAGGGATAGCTGAAATTATTATTGGCAAACAACGTAATGGTCCAATAGGTACGGTAATGGCTAAGTTTAGAGGCGAATTTTCCTTGTTTGAAAATTTATCTGCTGATGAATATCAACGACTTGTCAGTTAAGCGAGAGAATTATGAACGGAAGAAAATCAAATCCATTTATTGGAAAACCAAAAGATCGTCGTCAAGATATGTTTGCACGATTAACTGAGCCCGCGATTCAAAATCATACGCCACAGTATCATCAAGCTGTACCAGTGATGCCACAAAGAAAACAATTAATCGTGGTGACATTAGATAAATTACGTCCTTATGAAGGGAATCCGCGTAAAACCAAAAATCCAGCTTATGAAGAAATTAAAGCTTCAATTAAAGCACGTGGGCTAGATCATGCACCGAATATCACTCAACGTCCTGGTGAGGATTTTTATACTATTGCAGACGGGGGAAATACTCGTCTGCAAGCCTTGAATGAATTATTTAAGGAAACCCAAGATCCCCGTTTTTGGTCAATTGAATGTGTGTTTAAACCTTGGGAGGGGGAAGCAAATGATATTAATTCAAAATTAAATATTTTGATTGGGCATTTAGCCGAAAATGATATTCGTGGGGAGTTGTCTTTTATTGAAAAAGCCTTAGGGATTAGAGAGGTGAAAGCATTATATGAAGAAAAATATAATGAGTATTTTTCCCATCGTAAGCTCTCAGAAAAATTAGGTGAAAATGGATATCCAATATCTAATCAATTGATTGCTCGTATGGAGCAATGTCTAACCTATCTATATCCTCATATTCCCAACATTCTATTAAATGGCTTAGGTAAAGCTCAAATAGAAAAATTATTGCATATTCATCGTAATGCACAATCAGCGTGGGATAAATATAAAGATGAACATTCTCCACATTCAACCTTTGATGAAGTTTGGATGAATGTTTTATCTGGTTTTGATGAAGCCCCTTCAGAGTTTGCAATAGAAACTTTTCAAGACAGCCTAATAGGCAAATTCAGTGAAGCATTTAGCTATGAGGTATCTTACGATACATTAAAAATAGATATCGATCTTGAGGAGCGTAAATTAAGACGGTTAATTGAAAAGCAACCACATATTGCTCAGTTAGCCACAGAAAGTGCTTTACGCGCCCAGGTGGGGGAAAACGCTGGATTACAACGAGACAATAATGGAGAAACCGATGAGAAACAAGCCATTTCTTCTCCCCAAATGCAGAAAGATAGCCTGGAGACGATATTGGATTCTGGAATACTTGATGGCATAACTGAGATGATGGATCCCTTATCCTCTGATGCTAACAGTCCTGATATCCCTGAAGAGCCTATTAGCTCGGATGAGAATGAATTAAATCGGGCAATACATACCCATTATCAAGAATTAGGGTTTGTTCCGGGGGTGAACCCAGAAGCACAACGCGCAGAAGAAGCGCAAGTTAATGGATTAGAATTTGCTAATGTGGGTAAATCTCCAGTAACAAATTTATGGAAAATCTATCCTAAACGTAAACATAAGATGGATGCGTTTACCCTTGCGCTTGAGATAGCGCAAAGTGTGGGGTTAGCGCATTTAGTTCAACATGTCGTAAAACAACCTGTCGATTATAGCTTTAATCTCTTACCGTTAGACATTACTGAGCCTACGCCTTTAGTTTCATTTGTCTATCAATTTCTTTGTGCTTGTGCCACTGAGGAGGTACCAATTTCTGATACTGAATTGCGTTTATCTGCATCCTGGTTAGTTGGCTCTTATCAAGAAGAACCAGCGATTGATGATTTGCTATTAGTCCGTCTTATCCGTTTATTACGCGTAGTGCGTTATATCAAAGAACAATCTCGAGCAGGAGAATAACTATGGTCAATGCAAGTTTAAATCAAGCCATCATTTACAATTTAATTAACCATATTCGTCGTGGTGAAATTAATTACTGTACTCAACTTGGTTTTGATGAAACAGAATTAACTGAATTATGTAATTTATCGACACAAGAAATTTGTGATTTAGCTGAAAGTAAAATTAATTTTGCGGAGATTAAGGTTAATCATAATGCCTTTTGGAGTTTGATTGAATCAGTCAGAGAAGAAACCCGAAAACGTAATGCCATTGATAGAGCATTACAACTCGGGGCATCATCAGAAATCTTGCATAGTCGATTTGGTTGGAGTTCAGCGGAAGTGTCTGCACGACGTCGTTTACTTGGTATTAATGAGTCTATGGGACGTAAACGAAATGCCACGGAGGAAGAAGAAAATAAAATCTGGGACTTATGGCAAAAGCATAAGCAATCTGTTTCCTATGATGTATCGCTTACCTTTGAGGGATTTGATTTACTAATGTATATCGCAGAAGAATCTCAGGTCAGCCTGACTGAAGTCTCTCGATTAGTCATTGGTTGGCAGAAAAATGGACTGTAATAAAAAACCGAGAAAGTGGACGCTTTCTCGGTTTATATGATTTTCTCAGCTATATAAATAGGAGGATTCAGCTAATGAAATCGACACAGATTATAGGGCATTTCGCAGAGTCTGCAAAACAAAAATTGATAGAAAAAGCAGAACAGAAAAAGCGGGCCGATTTTCAAGGTTTACTCTTTGTTGGTAATCGGCATGAAAGTGTCCCTTTACGGCTATTAACTGATAGTTATTTAACGCCTCGAGCAAAACTTGCTTGGCAATTGATAAAACTGAATGCTTACCAATTTCAGGGGGCAGCGTTTCCATCCTATGATGAACTTTCGTTATGGCTGTCTGAACGTGCATTTGAGGGGAAACGTGTTTCCCGTAAAGTGATCAGCCAAACATTATTACTGTTACGTCTAACAAGGTGGTTGACCTTGTGTGAGACGGTCAGAAATGAACGAGGGCAAATTCTAGGTAATGTTTATGTAATGAATGATGAGCCATTAAGTGTCGTTGATTGTTTGCAACTGAATGATGACTATCTCCGTTTGCTTGAAAAATCAGTGAAACATAAAGACCCTTTAATTAAAGATGTCGCGATACGTATTATTGACGATATGCTCAATCAAGATGCGCAGTTATGGCTTCTTGTCTCTCATATTGAGGCAATACAAGCACGTTATCAAGCACATAAACAGGGTTTCCACATTGGTTCTCCAATTACGCCATTAGCTAAGAATGTGGATGAAGCCATTAAAGAAACGCAGCAAAGGTTACTGAGTTCCAATAAGGAACTTGGAAAAATCGACAGGGAACTCAGTGAAAAAAGGTCAATTTTACTGAGTTCCAATACGGAACTCAGTCATCAAGATGAAGATAAGTCATTGATTTTAGGCTTAGTTCCAAATGGGAACTCAGAGAGTACTAGTACTGTATTAAATACTAAAAAAAGTACTGTACTGTACGATAGCTTGAATTGTTTAAATTTAGGCAAATTAGAAACAGAAACCGTTTATCGAGCCTTGAATAAGCTGGATAAGGAGACTGCACAAGCTATTTTGGTTGAAGCAGAGCAACGCATTCATCGAGGAAATATTCAAAACCCTTTAGGGGATATTTTTGGCATTATTCGTAAAGCGCAGTCAGGAGAGTTTAAACCTTATTGGCAGAACAAACAGAGTCAGCAAAAAAATCAGACTAAGTCTTGTCAGACTGGATTAGTGAGCTCTCGACGCTTGTTAGAGGCAAATACTCAAACTAATACCGATATGGCTCACACGAAAGCCGTTGTAGCCAACCTTGCTCAACAATTACGGGCAAATTTAAGGGGATAGTAATTTGTACAGAAAATATACTAAGTGCCTCCAGTGGCGCCAGTTTGTACAAAAAACATACTGAGTGGCACCCTAGGTGCCAGTTTGTATAAAAAATATACCAAGTGCCGCCCTAGGTGGCAGTTTGTACAAAAAACATACTAAGTTCCGCCCTAGGTGGCAGTTTGTACAAAAAACATACTAAGTGCCGCCACTGGTGGCAGAGTTTAAAAAATAGACTATTCATAGGAGAAAAATATATGACTCAAGAATACAATCAAGAGCTGGGTGCTTTACGTAGTAATATTACGCTTACCTTGCATTCACAATATGCAACCAGATTATGGTTAGGGCGTGCCGTTGTACGTGAAGGCGATAAAATTGTAAAACCCCCTATTCTTAGTATGCCAGGATGCCTTGCGATCTTATCGCAGATTCAAAAAGATGCCGCAAATGACGATCCTTATGCCGATTGGTATTTGATTCAGTTTGAGGAAAAAGTATTGAGCTATATGGAGAATATGAAAAAGTTGGTTAATGATCTTGTTGATGTATATAACCAGAATTTACCAGATAATATTGATATATCACGGTGCGAAAATATTTCGCCCGTAACCTACCCTATTTTTGTGAATTCACAACTCGGTTATAAACTCATTTACCTACTTTCTGAATTTGATGTGCTTGCACGTTCTGTTATGACCGCCAGCCATATTGCCCTTATGACTAAAGAACAAGCCAGAGAGTGGTTAGAAGCTGGTGCAAGTCTTATCCGTAAATGCTTTGGGGTAGTTGAAACCTATCGTTATTCTGGAATCACCCGGCAAGATGCACTTGAAAATAACCAACGCTATCAAGAGTGTGTGGCACGCTTTAAATTAGAATTACCTCAAGATATTTTAAGTGGCGAGCGTCGTGCTATGTTTGCTCCAGTCATTAGACAGTTGAGTTCTGAAGCAGAATTGGGTGAGGTGACGAGCTTAGATTCAGAATATGAGGCGAAGAATGAACATATATAGTTTAATCCCAGAGGGGATGTATAGAGAATTGACGCAGAAGACAAATCTTCATCAGATGATGCGAAATCTTTTTAGTCCCATTGATTCATTGGCGCAGTTTGATAATCTCATTGAGGACTTTAATAGGTTGCGTCAGGGATTTGTTAATTTGCAACCAGAGATGATTAAAGGGATATCAACTAATCTTGTTAGGCATTTACCTATTCGATTTATTAAAGATAATACAAGTCGTTCTGGTGCTAGCTATTTACGTTGGCGTAATTTTGATAATACTAAGAACGGTCAGTTAATCGTTCAAGAGGTATTATCTGCTCCAACCCAACCTAGTGAGCTTAAGGGAGCATTGCTTCAGGCGGAAAAAGAACGAATTGTTCTAAATATGCAGATGGCTATCACTGTGCATATACTTCGCCAGCTGAAAGAATGTCGGGATAAATTGGCGCAGGTCGAAAATATTACGACTAATCTTGTAGGTAAAGCCTAGATTTTTCTTGTAGGTAAAGCCTAGATTTGAGGTTGTATGCAAAGCCTAGACTAAAAGGCCTTTTAAAGGTAAGGGAGCAAGCCCCCTTACCTTTGACGAGAAATGGCAATGTATCACAAGCTAGAAAACGCTCTTACTTTTTGAAAGAGCGTAAATTAACAAAAGAGATTGTAGATAAAATGAAATAAGTGGCTCAATAATTCTTAAAAAATAAAGTTGAATTAATCACTCCATTTTTACTTAGAATCGCGTTTAATAATGGAAAATTGAACATCTAATTATTATATGAGGATATAAGGGCAAGTTATGGCAGGTGTCAATAAAGTCATTATTGTTGGTCATTTAGGTGCAGAGCCTGAAGTGAGAGTTATGCAAAGCGGTGAGTCTGTCGCAAACATTAGTGTTGCTACAAGTGAGACTTGGAAAGATAGAAATACAGGGGAACGTCGTGAAGTGACAGAATGGCACCGCATAGTGTTTTATCGCCGCCTTGCAGAAGTGGTAAGAGATTATCTACATAAAGGTTCTAAAATTTATGTTGAAGGTAAGCTCAAAACACGTAAGTGGAAAGACCAAAATGGCATTGATAGATATACGACAGAAATTATTGCAGATTCTATGCAAATGCTTGATACCAATCCAAATGGGCATTCAAATCAAGCAAACCAAACAGTACAGGCCGTATCCACTGCTCCGCAAACCAAAATAAATGAGATACCACAACCTTCAATGGATGAATTGGATGATGATATTCCATTTGCTCCAGTACATAAGGGGTTTAGTCAACATTCGATTTATTGCATTTAGTATAGTTACAACACTAGCCTACGTTTGATTTGACTAGCGTAGAAAAATAAATAGTCATAATTATCTTACTTACAGTTAACTAAAAATTACTGAAAAATAGATAACACTATTTTTATTAATTTATTTTTGTAAAAATAGCGTCATAAATATAACAAATACTCAATCTCGCATTGGCTCTCGATGAAAATCGAGAGTTTTTTTTATATTTACAATTCTGTCATAGAACCAAAAATATTTTTCCATTGCTAGGTGCCTAGTTAATTTCTAATCTAAATATTCAGAAAATATTAATAGCTACGTTACATATTTAGATTAGGAGTGAATTATGTCGACTAAACATATTGAAATGGAATTATGGCAGCAAGTTTCAGATAAAACAGTAGAAACAATTATGCAGGCTAAAGTGATGGTAAAGGAAACAGATATTCTACAAGAGCTCATTAGGAAAGGATTGCAGCATATCTCTATTGAAGAATTAGTCCAGTATGCACATCAAAAAACAAATAGGGGGAAATAATGAAACTCTTTTTATGTGAAAAACCCTCTCAAGGAAGTGATATTGCTAAAGTGCTTGGCGCAACGCATCGAGGTGAAGGATTTCTTGCTAATGCAGATAAATCTGTTTGTGTAACGTGGGGATTTGGTCATTTAGTTGAACAATTTCAACCGGAAGATTACGATCCTGCGTATAAGCGTTGGTCATTTGAAACATTACCGATTATCCCGCAAAAATGGGGGGTATCTCCTAAAAAGGAAGGTAAGAAACAGTATAACGTGGTCATCAAATTAATTAAGCAAGCCAAAAGTTTAATTATTGCAACCGATGCGGATCGTGAGGGAGAAATGATTGCCCGTGAATTATTAGAGATTGCGGGTTATCGCGGTCATATTCAGCGTTTATGGCTCTCAGCACTTGATGATGCCAGTATTAGAAAAGCATTGAGCTCATTAAAAAGTAATGAGGAAACCTTACCACTCTATTATGCAGGCCTTGGACGTAGTCGTGCAGATTGGTTAATTGGGATGAACTTTTCCCGATTATTTACGTTACTGGCTCAGCAAAAAGGATATCAGGGTTCACCATTAAGCGTTGGTCGTGTACAAAGCCCAACCTTAGCCATGGTAGTGAATCGAGATAGGGAAATCGCAAATTTTGTGCCTAAAAACCACTATGCGTTAAACGTGTTACTCACTACACAGCAACAAGCTCAATTTATCGCACAATATGTTGTACCAGAAAATTATTTAGATGAATCGGGATTATGTTTACAGGCTCAAGTCATACAGCAAGCAGAGGCACAAATTCGCCAAGTCTCTACAGCTCAAGTGCTGAATGTGGAAACTAAGCGAGAGAAAAATGCGCCACCGCTTTTATTTGCACTAAGTGACTTACAAGGCGAGTGCAACCGGTTATATGGGATGGGGGCTCAACAAGTCTTAGATATTGCACAATCTCTTTATGAGACGCATAAAGCGACAACTTACCCCAGAACTGATTGTGGTTATTTGCCGGAATCACAATTTGCAGACGTGCCTAAAATTATTAAAAGTATATTAAATGCCAATTCAAATTGGCAGAAAATTGCCTCACACTTAAATTTATCGCAAAAATCTCGCGCTTGGAACGATAAAAAAGTGACGGCCCACCATGGCATTATCCCAACTGCTGGCAATGTCTCCTTAACAAAAATGAATGAACATGAACGTAAAGTCTATGATTTAATTTGTCAGCGTTACTTGGCTCAGTTTTTACCACACTTTGAAACAGATAAAACGACCATACAATTGCAAGCTGGTAATCATCAATTAATTGCAAAAGGTAAAGTGATTGTTGCACAGGGATGGAAAGTGCTATTTGGGAATAATCACGATGAAGATAATGAGGATGAAGATAAACAACGTTTACCTAAATTAGCCCAAAATGAGGTTTGCAGTATACAAAATACCGACGTGAGAGCATTAAAAACCTCTCCGCCTTCACATTATACCGAGGGTACATTATTAAGTGCGATGAAAAATGCCGCACGTTTTGTTACAGATGAACGCTTAAAACAAAGGTTACGAGAAACAGAGGGGCTGGGCACAGAAGCTACCCGTGCGGGGGTAATCGAAACGTTATTACAAAAAGGATTTATCAAGAAAAAAGGGAAATCATTGCTTGCGACTGTAGAGGGAAATACGCTGATTGATAACTTACCCGATTTACTTAAAAATCCAGGACTCACTGCACTTTGGGAACAAGCGCTTAATCAAATAGCAGAGCGGTCGTTGTCACTCGATGAATTTATGCAAAAACAAGAGGCATTTATTCGCCATTTAATGGGTTCCTGTATGCAACAAGGGATTAAAATGGGTAATATTGAAATTAAAAAATGTCCGAAGTGTGGAAGTCCAATGGCAAAACGGACAGGCAAAAATGGGCCGTTTTGGGGATGTACCAAATACCCTGCGTGTGATGGTATTGAAAATATTGGGGCAAAAAAGAAACGAGGAAGAAAGTCTGTTTCAATTGCCTCACAAGGGCGAGGACAGTTGTTATAAATGGGAAACCTTTTTTAATTGGTTGTCTAATGATACAATGACTAGGCTTTAATGACCTTTTTGTAGTTTAGGTCAAGCGTAAAACTACAAATCCCAAACGTTCTTTAGCACTCTGAAAAAGACGGCAATAGAATTGCGAGTGTATCTTTTACCTTATTTTTATCTTGCTTACTGCAAAGAAAAAAGTGGACTGTTCATTTTGGGTGATGAAGCCTTGCGTCCATTTTCTTCTTTGCAGTAATGTATCTTTGTTTTTACCAGAGCTCGCTGGTGAAAAAAACGAGTGCCCTTTGTGCCAATTTTGGTGCGCGTTATGCCAATAAATGACCACATTGTTATTGGGTAGTATGGAGTAAAATGGATAGTGATGTCTTGACGAGAACAGAAACTATTCAATGATTTTCTGTATTATATGGTCATCTTTATCTTGATTTAATCAAATCGTTAATCGTGATTATTATCTTGTTTTTAGTCAATGCCCTAGAAGTGAATGCTTCTAGGGCTTTTCTTTTTTATTCTTTCTTGTGTGGTTAAATTTAACTATGTCACAGCAATATTCAATTAATTGTTCTATTTTTATCCTAAGCTGTTGTACATTACAGATTAGTTAGGTCGCTATCGTTGATAGCACTTTAATAAGTCGCAGAACTCTTGAAAAGCGACGCTCTATGATGATAGAGAGAGTTCACAGCCCATATTTGGCTCAGCACTCAGAAAAGCCATTACAAAGAATAGTTCTTCGTTATCTATTTTTTGGGAGTGTACCTTTTACCTCTTATCAATTAACCCCTGACGGGAAACATTTTTCCCGTGTTGGGTAGGAATGTTTCTCCGTCTTTTTATTCTTTACTTATGGAGAAACTTATCATGACTACTCAATCTACACAAAATGCCAGTTATTTCAATTTACATACACAAGGTATTGGATACCTTAATAATGTTCGTGAAGTGACACCGAAAAAAGGTAAACCTTTCCTTGCTTGTCGTATTGCTGCATTAACCGGCGATGCGAAAGAGCCTGAATATCGTTATTTCGATGTGAATGTCGTAGGTGAGGAGACTGCAAATTTAATTCGTCGCTGTCAAGATGCAGTTAACGCTGATAAAAAAGTGTTGATTTCATTTGTGATTGCAGATTTGTGGGTAGATACCTTTACCTACACAACAGAGAGCAAATATCACAAAAAAGGTGATGTTGGCACAATGCTTAAAGGTCGTTTAATTCGCATCAAATCTGTCAAGGTTGATGGTGAATTAAAATATCGTGAAGCTGAAAAAGCAGATTCCGAAAAAACGCAAGCATAATTTTACTCATAAAGACTGACAATCGTTGTCAGTCTTTTTTTTCAACCATTTTGGAGAAATTAACAATGAAACAAGGCATTTATATCAACGGTAAACAAGTCGCTACTCAAATCATTCAAGTCCGTATTAAAAATATGGTGGTCTCACCACAAATTGTCAGCATGGTGAACGGACAACTTGTTGTTCAAGAGCCACAGCTGGTTGTTGATGGGCAGGTCATTGAGCTTGAGAAAGCCCCCGTTTTGCATATTGAAGTTTTTGGTGATGTGCAAAGTATTGATGCGAGCAGTGCAGATATCGCGGTGACAGGTCAAGTCAGGAACATTGAAACGGTAAGTGGTGATGTTTCTGTACAGGGCTCAGTTTCAGGAAACGTTAAAACCGTTAGTGGTGATGTACAAAGTGAAATCATTCATGGTTCAGTAAATACGGTTTCTGGGGATGTTTATCGTGATGACTAAGTGAGCGATGACGCCTTTAATATTTATTACACCTTTGTTTTAATTTGAAGTATATTTATACGAGATGGAGACTATTATGGAGATTCCTATGAATCCAATTCGTTTTGATAAATTGCGTTTTGTAAAAAAATTACAAGAGGCAAAGCAGTCACCTGAAATGGCTGAAGCCTTAGCAGATGCTTTGGATGATGCGTTAGGACAAACTGTTTCACCTTTGGCAACAAAAGAAGATCTGAAAGAACTGAAATTGGAGCTGAAGCAAGAAATATCACAGTTTGAAGTGAGATTAACTGCAGCGATGTATAAGATGGCTGGATTTATTCTTGCGGGTGTCGGCGTACTAATGGGATTAATGAAGTTGTTTAATTAATTCTTTTAGGTTTATTTTTATCAATTACCTAGACTGCATTTATTTTATCAAAATAAGTGCAGTCATCCATTTAAGTTAGTTTTAATTTACCCATTGGGGAATATTTCCCTTTTGGGTGAGATATTCCCCTTTAATTTTGGAGAATATCTTATGATGATTAACACTTACGCAAAATTTGTTCCAAATGTTTTTCTGGCGAAATGTCCTGAACCTCATCAACGAGGGGATATTATCACGCTAACCAGTAAATATGGGAAAGAAACGGAAGTAGAAATCTATAACCTTGTGAAACAACAAGATGACTTCTATTTTTATTCTTTCGTGCGTTGTGATGGATTAAATCGTCAGACCTATGCACTTAAAAAAGCAGAGCATTATCAAACTGCAGCAGACAATGCACAAACGCGTAGCGAACAATATTGTGAAGCAGCCAATGAAGGGCGTGAGTTTTTAGGCTTAGGCGAACCTATTAAAGTGGGACACCATAGCGAGAGACAACACCGTGCTTTAATTGAGCGAAATGCTAAACGTATGGATAAAGCGGTCGACGAAATGCGAAAAGCTGAGCACTATGAGGATAAAATCCCTTATTGGCGAGAGCGTGCAGAAGTCATTGATTTATCTATGCCTGAAAGTCTTGATTATTTTCAGTTTGAATTGGCTAAAGCCAAGGAAAACAATCAAGATTTGAAGGATAACCCAGAAAAACGTGAGCATAGCTATTCACTCACTTATGCCAAGAAAAAAGTCAATGAATTGGCGAAAAAAGTGGAGTTAGCGACATTGCTTTGGGATTAATCGCATTTATCTTTAACTTTATTCACCCTAGAGGGAAATACTTCCCTTTAGGGTGTGTTTCTCTCTGATTGATTATTAGGAGAAACACAGTGTACTACAATAGAACCTATAACACAGTACCTCAGCTTTATATGGGCGGGGTGAGTGAAAATTTAGCCGATTGGGAAGAGATTCTCTTTCATTTTGATGCCAGCGTTGAAGATGAAGAGGTTTGGGAGATTGCACGAGGTTGTAAGGAAATTCCTCACCTTGGTAATATTTACCAAAGCCTGGTTATTGGTCGGTTGGAATGCCTGTTCTTTGAGCAGCTTGATTTAGCCGAAGATGACGAACGCATCGATGTTTTTACCTTTGTGAATGACTTTGATAGCCATTTTTGTATTAATGGTGAAGCGATTAACACGCTTGATGAGTTTATGGCAAAAGTGGACGAAATCAAATCCACACTACATTAATATTTAACTCACTAACCCGTTTATTATGTAATAAACGGGTTTTTTATTGTCATTTTAAAAATTGTTTTTTACTTACCTTATTGTGAGAGTGTTAATGATCATGCAAAAATGAACTAGGTAGATGCGGTAAGATCATCGAAAAGTGATCCACTGCGTCTTTTGATAAACGCCTTGTCATTTGAACAGAGTCTCAATAATTTTCTAACATATCTAATAAATTTAATCGTTAAGATTTCATATTTTATTTCCTGTTAAAAATTACGCCATTTTTTTGCATAGTGCTTCCGATAGTTATTTTCTCTAATCCCATTTAACTAAAGGATGCAATATATGAATAAATCTCCCTTTTGCTTCGCTTTATGTGGTGTTTTGTTAACAGGTTGTGCCAATAAAGCACCACATCATGAAGCCCCTCAACCTATCCAACCTAATCCTCTTCAGTTAACGAGAGTCGTTCAAGAAGATATTTATCAATCATCAGAATATCAAAAATACCCAGAGGTGGTACGTTATGATCGATATACGCTTATCAGTACCTCACCAATGGGCGGGCAAAAATATTTATTGGCCCAATTAGTGTCTGTCAATATGGTAGGAAAAGGAAAAAATAAATATCGCCTCACAGTCCGTCAAGGTCTAGAAAAGACATTAAATAATACAGGCTATACGTTATGTCGTTTGTCTAGTCCAGAAATCACTCATCTATTCAATCTTCCACTCCCTAAAGTGCATTACAAATTTGGCCCGATGAAGTTACGTGATGCACTTCAAATGCTTGCTGGAGAAGCTCACGAGCTCACAGTTAATGATTCTAAACGTGAAGTTTGTTTTGAACGTCGAGTGACATTACCGACGCCTGCAGAATATACCGTGCATGTTGAAAATGAAATAAAAAAATAAGTAAAGAGGACGTTTAAATGAAAAAAAAACCATTGCGATACTGATTTCTACATTCATCTCCATGAATACATTAGCAAATACCTATAATATCAATATTACTCAAAGTAAAAATGATAGTACGGGGCTTGAATTGGGTACTAATTCAATGGCTAGAGGTTCAGGCGCTATTGCGACAGGTAAAAATTCCTTGGCTACGGGGAAAAATGCCGTTGCTACAGGTGGAAACGAAACAAAAGAATCTATTGATGCAAAACTAACGGAGAATAGACAAAAGCTTACTGAAATTGATAATGCAACAAAAAATGTGAATACATTATTAAACCAAATTCAAGCATTGAGAGCAACTCACGCCAAAGTAATTGAAGCAGGGGAGCGTATTAAGCAAGTACGTTTAGCAAAAGAAAATGCACGTATTGATTGGCAAAATCAGTTAACTCTTTACAATAATGAAGTTTCTAATTCTACTTCTTTTTTTAGAGAAATGAATGCAAAAATTGATGATCTTAATAGCCGTTTATCTGCTGTATCATCTCTTCCCAATATTAATATCTCATCTGATAATGATTTAACTCAAGCTGCTACGGCTTTTAAATCTACTGTAGAGCAAGGTACTAGCCTTAACCTTTCTACGGATTTTTATATGCCGTAAATGTTGATAATACCACGATCAAATCTGCTATTCAGACAGATTTAGATAAAAAAGCAGATAAAACAGCATTAGCGAGCAAGGCAGATAAGGCTGAGTTAGTAAATAAAGCCAATATAGATGCAAGTAACCTGACGGCGGATGATAAAACCAAGTGGAAAGCCGCATTAGGTGATGGTATCACAGAGGTCGGGAATACTGGTTTAATTACAGGGGATACCTTACATACTGCATTAGATAAAAAAGCAGATAACTCGGCGATAACAGCCATTCATTCTAATTTAAATGCTAAAGCGAATACCGATCTTGATAATATTACTGATAATGGGAAAACAGTGATTAAATCTTTAGTCGGTGATGCGGTTGACGTTGTTAATGGTACCAACACAACGGTATCTAAAACTATCGAAAATGGTAAAACACATTATGCCGTGAATGTTGATAATACCACGATCAAATCTGCTATTCAGACAGATTTAGATAAAAAAGCAGATAAAACAGCATTAGCAAGCAAGGCAGATAAGGTTGAGTTAGTAAATAAAGCCAATATAGATGCCTCTAATATTGTTGAAAGTAAGTGGGCTGAAAGACTAGGAACGGGAACCATTTCATCAACAGATACTCACCTTGTGACAGGGAAAACGGTGTATAAAGCGATTGAAGATGCGACCTTAAATCGCGTTGATATGACGAATAAAGCAGATAAAAATGCAAGTAATCTTACTCAGCAGGATATTGAACAATGGCGTGAAAAATTAGTTGCCGATAAAATTGAGGCAAATAATAAAGGGCTTGTAACAAGTGGTCAGGTTCATCACTATGTACAGGAAAATAGGAATAAAGCACATCAAGAAATTCATCAATTACGTAGAGAGACCAATAAAGCCATATCATCCCTGCGTAAGGAATCCAGAGCAGGCATTTCTAGTGCAATGGCGATGAGTGCAATCCAGTCTGTGCCAGGTAAACGCTTTACTGTTGGAGCAGGTGTAGGATCTTATGGCTCTGAAAGTGCGGTTGCCATAGGTATTAAAGTAAAACCACGTGAAAATGTTGTCTTGAGCTTATCTGGCAGTGTTGACAGTCGAAAAAATGTGGGAGGTGCTGCGGGTGTTTCTTTTGGATTTGATTAAAAAACTGTTTTAAAATTCAGTAGGGTTTTTTATTATCCCTTAGTCAGTTTTTTGGCATAGTTTTTCTAAATATACCGTTTAGGAATAGAACTATGCCAAAATTTTTTTATCACACATTATCTTTATCCCTTCTTGCAAGTCTATTGTCGATGTCGAGTGTTGCAGAAATACAAACAAAGCATTCAACCACCTTGAATACATTAAATCAGGCACAGCATATCCAGAATGTGGTTTCTCAAGGAGTAAATGTTCAGGACATTAATGAACAACATAGCCAAGTGGATAAATGGTCTGAATGGGGATTAACGCATGAGGAATGGACGCGTTATGAAGCATTAATGAAAGGCCCACGTGGTATTTGGACGCCTACTCTCGATCCTCTTGTTACATTAGGGGTTGAAGCAAGAAGTGAATCAGAAAGACAGCATTTTGCTGAATTATTAGCAAAAAAAGAGTTTCAACGTGCAGAGAAAGAAATCGCTTTCCAAATTGCATATAATCAAGCATTCCAAAAACTCTATCCAAATATCTTACCTTTTCGAATGGATGAATCGAATCAGACTTTGTCTTCAGCTGAAAATCGCGTGATTTATTTTACTCGAACCGATTGTGAATCTTGTCGTGATGATTTACGTAAAATTATGGATTATGCAAAATCTGTCCCACTTGATATTTATGTCGTCGATAGTGAGCAAAAAGATGACAAAATCCGTGATTGGGCAGTGAAAAATAATATTGACATTGACAAGGTAAGACGCCGTCAAATTACGTTAAATCACGATAATGGCAAATGGTTTAAATATGCAAAAGGTAAGATGCCTGTTGCTTATCAAGTCAAAGGAGATGGGCAATGGGAACGATTCGTCTATTAATTGGAATAGGTTTGTTTAGTTTTTCCTTATGTTCCTCAGCATTGGCGTTTTCAGGATTTGGCTATGAAATTGATGGCTATATCAAAGAATCCGCTCAACGCTATCAAGTCAGTGAAGCTATGTTACGCGGTCTCATTAAAATGGAAGATGGGTGGTATGGCAAGGTTTCACCTAGTGGAGCAACCGGGATCGGACAATTTACTGTCAAAACCTGGAATTGGCTGGCACAAAAACCTGAAGGTAAAGCAATTGGAATGAAAGCCATTACAAGTAAGACAAAAGGAACTTCAGCTGATCCTCGCCGTAATAAACGAATTAATACGTTGGCAACAGGATTACTTGCACGTTGGCATATTGAACAGTTTGCAGAGCGTCAAATTATGCCGACAGATGCAAACTTGTATATGGCGCACAATATCGGTTTAGAAGGGTTGCATCGTGCAATGCAGGGGCGCTCCACCCAAGAAGATATTGAAAATATGCGTAAAAATGGGATGAAACGCTGGATGAATCCTACTGATTTTATTGCCTATCAAAAAGGGCGCTACTATCAGCAGTGGCAACTTGCTAATACCATGCATCATCATATAGCCAGTATATCCTCTCCTGTTAAATGGATTGAACCGACTTCCGTTAATCGTATTAAATGGGTAAATCCGCTATGAAATTGAATTATGTATTACCGTTCATCATTTTATCAATCTCATTTCCTGTTATGGCAAAATTAAACGTGATAGGTGATTTTGGTGGGGAAAGTGCTATTCGCTTTTATGAGCCTATTCAACCAGTACATACGGATAATGCACCTCAACATCCTAATGCAATTCCATCAGAGATAAACGAAGAACAATTGTTACCAGTTGTTTCCCATAAGCTATCTCCAGGAAAAGTTGAAACACAAGTGTTCAATTTACCCGGTGCTTCGCCGTTATTCTTAATTGATGCTGATGAATCTTCAAAAAACTGGTTGCAAGATCATTATCAGCAATTGGCGACACTTTCTGCAATGGGCATTGTTGTGAATGTGGAAACGCAACAAGAACTCCAAGCATTACGAGAATTAGCCCCTGGCTTAATGATCATGCCGGCTCCCGCAGACAGTTTAGCAGAGCGATTAGGGATTTATCATTATCCTTTTTTACTTACCGCTGAGGGGATCACTCAATGAGTAAACAACATCTTGTTGAAGCATTATTACGTCCCCCTGTTGAACTCTATACTTCCGCTGTTTGTGGCGGTGCTGCCGTATTATGTACTTTTGCACCTTGGTCTGTGGCATTAGCTCCTCATATCGGTTACGGTATGGCAAGTGGGTTTGCGATATTAGGCATTCGACGAGGTTATCAAGGTTGGCAGATTCTTCGCTATCACCGTAATTTAAAACGCCTACCTCATTATGAATTAACCAGTAAACAAATTCCGGTGAGTCAAAAATACTTGTTTTTAGGAAAAGGTTTTCTGTGGACGCAACGTCATACTCAGCGTTTACATGATTGTGGGCTGCCTCAAGCACGACCTTATATTCAACCGTCTTGGTTATTTAACTTTGCAAGAGAGTTTGAGCGTAAGCATGAGAAAAGTATGCTAGCTAAGTTGACGTCAAAAGATTCGATATTTAATCCTGTTAGACCTCTTCCTCCCGTTGGGGGAAAGCCAGAGTTACATGGCGTTGAATTACAGGAGATGAATGTGATGCTTTCTATGGTCGATAGAGCAGGTCATACTTTGGTTCAAGGGACTACTGGGGTTGGTAAAACACGTTGTGCAGAAGTGCTTGTCACACAAGATATTCATCGGGGACGTAATTTTGATGAACGTGAAGTGGTTATCGTTGTCGATCCTAAGGGCGATGCCGATATGCTTTTACGTATGTATGCGGAAGCAAAACGAGCCGGACGAGAAAATGAATTCTATGTCTTTCATCTTGGTTGGCCCGAAGTATCTGCACGCTATAACGCGATTGGGCGTTTTAACAAAATTACAGAAGTTGCGTCACGAATTTCAGGGCAATTAAGTGGTGCGGGGAATTCTGCTGCATTTAAAGAGTTTGCTTGGCGATTTGTTAATATTATCGCTCGTGCATTAGTTGCC
The DNA here is from genome assembly GCF_026226765.1 of Avibacterium sp. 21-599. Lineage (NCBI taxonomy): Bacteria > Pseudomonadati > Pseudomonadota > Gammaproteobacteria > Pasteurellales > Pasteurellaceae > Avibacterium > Avibacterium sp. 21-599. Next base: position 1,938,127 of record NZ_JAKKOB010000001.1, on the reverse strand, counting down.
CTAGGAATTCGTCCTGATTACGAGAGTATTGCCCGTTATGTACGCAGTATTGATGCGTTATTTTTAGATTATGCAAAAACCTATTTTGATAAAAAAGATCCGCAAATTTGGTTAGCTATTTCAGGGATTGCGGCGAATTTAGATCAAAAAACGATTTCCCTTGCGATGAAAGGACGTGATCCGATGGTGATTGCCGTTGAGCAATATATTCGAGAAAGCAAAGAATTTGAGCCAATTTTAGATGGGTTGTGTAGTGCGGTACGCTATGATAAAACCTACTTTGATAAAATTGTGGCCTCCCTTTTACCATTATTGGAAAAACTCACGACAGGGAAAGTTTCTAAACTATTATCTCCTGATTATTCCGATGTCTCTGATCCAAGGCCGATTTTTGATTGGGAAACGGTGATTCGTAAAAAAGCCATTGTTTATGTGGGACTTGATGCCTTATCTGATTTAGTTGTGGCTGCATCAGTAGGGAACAGTATGTTTGCAGACTTAGTGTCGATGGCCGGTCATATTTATAAATTTGGGGTCAATGATAGTCTCCCTCAATCTTCTAACAAAAAAACGGTGATCAATGTGCATGCCGATGAATTTAATGAACTGATTGGTGATGAATTTATCCCTTTACTGAATAAAGCACGTGGTGCGGGGATTAATGTGATTGCCTATACCCAGACATTATCTGATGTGGAAGCACGTATTGGTAATCGGGCGAAAGCGGGGCAAATTATTGGTAACTTTAATTCTCTTTTAATGTTCCGGGTTAAAGAGTTTTCAACGGCGGAGCTCTTAACAAATCAATTACCTGAGGTCAGTGTGTTAGATGTGATGGCTATGTCAAATGTTACAGACTCTAGCGATCCAGGTGATAGTAAAGATTTTAACTCAAGCACTGGCGATCGCGTTATAACGAGCAGACAAAAATTGATCTCTCCTTCAGATATCATTAATTTACCGAAAGGACAAGCCTTTGCCTTGTTAGAGGGCGGTAAATTATGGAAAATACGGATGCCGTTGCCTGCAAAAGGAAAAGACGATTGTATGCCTGAATCTTTACAAAAATTAGTGGGGTATATGCGAGAAAACTATCAAACTAGCCAATCTTGGTGGGAAGGGGTGGATGAGTATAAACCCAATCAAGATGTCCTTGAGGCCTTTCAACAATCACAGTATAGACAAACGACGTTTGATGTACGTAAAGACGAGGAAATGCAAGAAAATGACAATATCTATGGCGAATAAATCTGTATCAGTTTTAACTGTGCCTGATTGTCTGATTGATTTAGATAGTCAATCTTTTTACTGCTCCAGCACTGGCATGTTTGATGAGGAACGATTACGATTTTTTGAAAACAAGGTATTCCCTCTTTGGTATGCGCATCATTACTCACTGCATCAGCTTGCTAATGCATTAATACAATTTGATATATCACTCTGGACAGCACCAGAGGTGGCGTTAACCAAAGAAAATGCGTTTGCCTTCTGGATGCGATTTGATAAGCAGTATCAGGGGGATATTTTAGTTCAATGTGAGTTACTTCAACGAGGAAGGATGCATTGATATGCGAGACAATGAGCTACCGCAGCGTCCTGTTGAGAAAAAGTCATCACGAGCATGTACTCTTGTCGGCGTGCTTATTACTTCTTTACTATTTAGTATTATCATTGAATGGATTGGTATTGCTTATTTTTGGTCAGAACAAGGGGCTGAACATAGTAAACAAGTGATGCTTACTGAATTTAATTGGTTTTCTGAAGGGTTTCAACAAAGTCTTATTCATAGCTATCCTGTTATGCTGGCACAGCAAATGCTAGCATTTATTCATCAGTGGTTGTTTGTGAAAACGGGGCTTCAAAATTGGCTAACGTCACCAAAAGATCCTGATAGTCTTTCTGCGTATCTATGGTTTTATGCGCGTGCTTATATTGAATCCGTTTTGTATGTCACGATGACATTCATTATCAGATTGATTGTGATTGTATTAACCAGCCCATTATTTATTCTTGTTGCCTTGGTTGGGTTGGTTGACGGGTTAGTACAACGTGATTTAAGGCGTTTTGGTATAGGACGAGAGTCTGCCTTTAAATATCATCATGCCAAAAAATCAGTGGGCCCAGTAATGGTTATTGCGTGGGTTATTTATTTGTCTATTCCCTTTGCGATACACCCTAATATGATCCTGATTCCTGGTGCGCTACTATTTGGGTTGATGATATCACTGACAGCCTCTAACTTTAAAAAGTATTTATAATATGTAATAATTTTTCCAAGACTATTTTTTATTGGGTTAGTTATGACATATGATAAATTTTTTGTGATCTGGGTTTATCTCATATTACTCATTATAGTCTGTGTGATGTATTTGTCTGAAAAAAGAAAAGATAAAGAATTCTATGTTAAAGCTAAAAGTTTGCTTTATAAGAATAAATTAACTTTGTATAGTATGACAGCACTGTCGAATCAAGTTAAGATAAAACGCTTTCAAATAGTTAATCAGTTAACTAAATTATACTTAAATGAGCTTGAGAATGATGACGGTAATGCTAAGTGTGTTGAAGATTTACTTAAAGACTATCAGACAGAGTTCAGTTTTTCAGAACTTCCTAGCTATATAATGGATAAAATTAATTTATTAAAAACGAATGATAATGCTGAAAATATTAGACAGTTAGCAGAGATCATTAATAGTCTTTTTATCTCAGAAAAACGTTATAAACTAGGCACTTTGTGTCTGGCTATATTTGGGATTATTCTATCAATAATATCTATCTTACCTGTATTTCCGACAGTTATAAATTATTTAAACGAAATTGTAAAATAGTTTGATATAGCGATTTTTTCCCCTTATTGTTTATCCTAATAGGCAAGTAAATTTGTATTATTAGGTGACGTTTATGCTATTACTCTCTTACTTTCCTATTTTGGTTGCAGGTATCTTTCTCACTCTCTGCGTTTTAGAAATTACGGCATATCATAAAAATTACAAGATGATTTTTCTTTATCTTGCATTAAGCTTATTCTTTTCTCTCATAGGGCTCTCTCATATCACGTCTTAAAAAACTCTCTGAAATTTCAATAGAATTAATGATTACATTTGAGAGGTAATTTTTGCATTATTTCCGTTGCAGTAACTCATTGATAGGAGAACCATAATGCGTAAATCACTGATCATTTTCCTTTTCCCTGCTCTATTTGCCGTTCCCAGCTTTGCTAATGAACAAGCTGAGCTAGATCAGGCACTCAGACAATTAGAATCTGCGAAACAAGCGCTTTATCGTGCACAACAACAGGCTAGACAGTCATCAAAAGTGCCGGTTAAATCGCGTTTCTATTTTGATTATCTGAAAGCGCGCCAAGATATTGAGTTAGTCAAACAAGGTATTCATCGTTATTTGAATACCGATCGTGCCCAACCTCGCGATCCAAGACAACTTAAAACACTTTCTGGCGACTATAACAAAATAAGAGCATCACAATGAACAACGAACTGATAAAAGCATTTGATATCGGTGCGGGAAGCAGTGCAGGTGAAGTCAGAATTCTTATTGTGGCGATAATCTTTGCGGCATTCTTCTTTGTTTGGGCTTATATCTTATCAAGTGCGTATGAAGGCGTAAAAAAAGGGCAACTTTCCCTAAATAAATTAGGTTGGATGATTGGGCGTATTGCACTGGTTAGCTTAGTGATGGGCTATTTTTTACTGCATTAATTTTTTAATCATTAATTAAGGACTACACAATGAAACAGCAATATCAAAAAATAAAAAATCTTGCTACTAAAATTTTGATCTCATTAGGGGCATTTATATCTTCTACTCAAATGAGTTTTGCCGGTTTACCGACAATGGAAGCACCAAGTAAAGGGGAAGGTGCGGGGCTTTTTGAAACGCTAAAAAACTATGGCTATGACTTTATTTTATATGGCGGATTGCTCGTTAGTGCTATCGCCTTTTTGAAAGTCGCCACCGCAGCACTTGAAACCTTTGGAGAAGTTCGAGCAGGTAAAAAAGGCTGGGGTGAGTTTGGGATGATTTGTGGTGTTGGGGTCATCCTTTTAGTCGTTATCATCTGGTTAATCACGAAGGCTGTCGATATTTTGAATTAGGAAATCGGTATGAAAGAGCATTTATCATCGGAAACGATTACCTTTATTCCTGAAAGACTTAATAAACCGCCCGTGGTTTACCGCGGTATGACAATATCAGAGCTTGCTATTGTTGCCATATCAGGCTTAGGAATAGGGTTTGTAATAGGGGTTGTGATAGTGCTCTTTTTGGGCAACTCGGTTTGGATACCCACGGCCATTGTACCCACCTTATTTTTGAGCATCCGTTTTGGCGGTGTCTATCTCTCTCGCTTAAAACGGGGTAAACCAGATAACTGGCTTGAAAGATTTTTTGAGCTCAAGTTTTCTCCCTCAAAGTTCATTACCACTGCACAGGATTGGGCGGTTAAACGGACAAGGTAATCACAGATAATGAGTAAATATAAACATGAATTAACAAGCCAACGGTTTCATATCCAGAGTTTGCGTATCATTATTGTTGTTTTATTAATGGTTGTAACGGGGTTAGGATATGGTCTTTATTCCGTCCCTAGAAACATCATCGTACATAACCCGCCAGATTTACGGACAGGATCGGTTCGAGCTTGGTGGGAAATTCCTCCCTCAACGGTCTATGCATTTACATTTTATATTTTCCAGCAACTTAATCGTTGGCCAAAAGATGGTGAACATGATTATAAACGTAATATTCACGCGTTACAGGCTTACTTAACGCCACAATGTCAACGATTTTTGGAACAAGATTATGAAAACCGAAATTTATTAGGTGAACTTCGCTCACGTGTACGTGGGGTATATGAAATCCCTGGACGAGGTTTTGATAACTCACGTGTAAAAGTCAATAGTAAAGATAGCTGGGATGTCACACTCGATTTAAGTACCGATGAATATTATTTGGATAACCCCGTTAAACGTGTACTTGTGCGTTATCCATTAAATGTAGTGCGTTATGACGTCGATCCAGAAGCAAATCCATGGGGACTTGCTCTAAATTGTTATCGTTCAACACCACAGCGATTAGAAATTGAGCCTGTCTCAGAGAAAAAATAAGGAATAGCCTATGAAAACCAAATTATTGCTGACCATATTGCTTTCTTTTACCGCAGCATTAACGCAAGCAGAATTATTAATGACTTGGAAGCGCATACCGTTAACCATTGATCTCAATCTGAATGAAGAGCGGATAATTTTTGTTGATAAGAATGTTGCTGTCGGTATTCCTGCTGAGATAGAGAACAAGTTACGCGTACAAAGTACAGAGGGAACTGTCTATTTAAAATCAAATGATGTGTTTGATTTAAGTCGATTACAGTTACGGGATATTGAATCTGGTGAGATTATCTTAATTGATCTACGTAGCCGTGCTAATAAAGGACGTTTAGAGTCTGTACGCATTTTGTTTAATGAAGATGTTACGACAAATCGTAAAAGTGTGTCTCAAACAATGGTCTCTGATGAGGAGACGATGACGCCACCGAAAAGCCAATTACCGATACCGGCTGCATTAACGCGTTATGCTGCCCAATCTCTGTATGCCCCATTAAGAACTGTAGAGCCGTTACCTGGCGTACGTCGAATTGGGCTGAAATTACCTAAATCACTCCCGACATTATTACCTAATTTATTCGTACGGAGTACTCCACTAGAGAGCTGGGAATTAGGAGATTATGTTGTTACTGCTGTGCGTATTAAAAATCTTTCTAAAGATGCAGTAGATTTAGATCCTCGTTATCTTCAAGGTTATTTTTACGCAGCTACATTTCAACATGCGTTTTTAGGAGAAACCGGTTCCCCTGAAGATACGACGGTTGTCTATCTTGTGACAGAAGGCAATCCCATAAATGCGTTTATTCCGCAAGTGCGCCTTGTGCCTTCTAACAAGAAAACTGTGACAGTAAAAAAAGCGGCATTGAAGAAGTAGGAGATAAGGGATGAAAATCAATAAATCAAATGGCATGCTAAAACTCCTTCTTGTTATTTTTTTGGGATTAGTTGCGGCCGTGATTGTCATTTTTTCAAGAGGAAAATCTGAAAAATCAATCAGCACGACACCAGAAGGGGTGGTCTATGACGTGACAAAGCAAGAGCAGCAAGAGTTGGGGATCATCGCAGGTGATACGCCACATGATACGCTCAAAACACTTGTTGGAACATTAAAAAAGTCCGTGCGGATATTGAAAAAGCCAATGATGAAAATGAGCGGCTTAAACGTGAAAATCAAACGTTAAGAGGGGATTTATCTCATGTAAATCGTCAAATTCAAGATGCCGTAAATCAAAAACAAAATGAACTTATGGATCAATTTGAGCAACGTTTTTCACAATTATCGCAACGCGTTCAACAACAGGTCAATACAACGGTAAGCACTTCTGATATCCCGATTGGTAAAGGCGTTACTTCAGATGAGCAATATACTGAAAGAACAATCACGTGGGTATCACCTGATGACCTGGTCTATCGCGATAGCAAAGGAAATGTAGTTGATGATAATTTTAAAGGTCAGAAAACGAGTGCTTTTCCTAACCCATTTAAAATACTGGATGATACCCATTTGGGTAAAGCAACAAATGAATTTATTGGTCAAGAAAGTCGATATAAAGAGAAAGAAAAAAGCGCAAATTTTCCTTTTTATACCATTCCAAGAAACGCCACATTGATGGGAGCGGTCTCTATGACCGCATTGCTTGGACGAGTGCCACTTAATGGCAGTGTCTCCGATCCTTACCCGTTCAAAATATTAGTTGGACGAGAAAATTTAACGGCCAACGGAATTGAGTTACCTAATGTTGAAGGGGCAATCATTTCAGGAACGGCGACAGGGGATTGGACGCTGTCTTGTGTGCGTGGAAAAGTGGAAAGTATGACCTTTGTATTCACAGACGGAAGTATTGTTACCTCAACAGGGGAGAAGAAAAATCAGAATAATAACAAGGGTATTGGGTGGTTATCTAATCCTGAAGGTATTCCTTGTATTCCTGGTTCACGTAAAACCAATGCACCGGAATATTTAACGACACAGTTTTTCTTATCTGGTGCAGAGGCGGCCGCACAAGGGTTAGCCATGGGACAAACGACAACGGTGACTGATGGGAACTCAGTTGTGGGTGCGGTAACAGGTAATCAAGGTAAATACATTTTAGGTCAAGCATTAGGTGGCGGGCTTAAAGAAACCTATGATTGGCTAAGACAACGTTATGGCCAAACGTTTGATGCGGTTTATGTACCGCCAGGTCAAAAAATTGCGGTACACATCGACCAGCAAATTGAAATTGATTATGACAGAAATGCTCGAAAAGTGAATTACACCACAATAGGTGGTTCACGCCAAATGGATTAATAAGGAATAACATTATGTCTATGCTGAAAAAAATAATTATACTTTCAAGCTGTATTTTAGGGATGACAGCCTGTTCAACTTCACAAAAAGAGCTACTTCCTGTTACAACGGGAGAAACAATGCTAGATATTTGGAATAAAGATACGGGCGGTCAATCAGCCTTAATAGAAGCACGTAATGCCTTACAATTTGTAAGACCTATTGAGAGTCCTGCTGCACAATCTGCTCAGTTTGCTCATTATACCCGTACGGCGGAAAATGAAGCCAAAAACTTATTTCCTCGTTTACCTAATCCTGATTTAGCGATGTTTGTTTTTCCTCATTTATCCAATACTGCAGAGCCTGTTCCTATTCCTGGCTATACCACGGTATTTCCATTTTATGGACGTGTGCAATATGCACAGCCTGGTGAACGTACTCGAGATTATTAGAGGTGGCTATGCTTGGAAAATGGTTTAAAACCACAAAACACAAAAAAGAGAAGATAGCGCCCCAATTGGATAGCGTTGATGAGACTCAAGCGATAGCTGAAGTCTCTCAAGACACCTCAAATAAGCCTCAATTTTTGTTACGACAAGGAAAATATACGACTGCACAACATTTGCAACAGTATAAACCGCAACCCTCTATCGTTGATAAATTACCTTGGGTTGAATTTTTAGATGATGAAAAAGCCTTATTGCTCGAAGATGGACGTTCTCTTGGTGCTATTTTTGAATTAGCGGTGATTGGAACAGAGGGACGATCATCTGATTATTTAAACATGGTCAGGACACAAGTTTGTAATGCTATTCAAGATTCATTTGTTGAGCTGGATAAACATCCTTGGGTCGTCCAGTTCTATTGTCAGGATGATGAAATGTCGGCTGAGTATGAGCAAGTGCTACGTGAGTATGTCAGACCCAATGCCAAAGGGACGGAATTTACTGAACAATGGCTCAATATCATGGCAAAACATTTGCGTGACATATCGAAACCAGGTGGATTGTTCGAGGATAAAACCGTAACAGGGACACAATGGCGAGGACAACAACGACGTACTCGTATGGTGATCTATCGCTATGTGGATGCTAATACAGAACTTGAATTAGCCTTAGAAGATTTAAACGCAACCTGCGAAACCGTGAGCAACGCATTGTTAAGTGCAGGAGTACGAGTAACACGTTTAGATGGTCATGCCATTCATCAATGGCTTCTACGTTGGTTTAATCCTGCGCCAGAGCTTTATGATCACCCGGAAGAGTTTTATAAAACCTGTCATTACACCATTAAAGAAACAGAAAATAAAGATGATCTGTATTTAAGTAATGATTTTGCTGAAACACTTTTTGTTAATCCACCTCGTACAGAGGAGCATTATTGGCTATTTGATGAACAGCCTCACGAAGTAATTATGGTTGACTCACTTAGACGGGCACCCGAAGTTGGGCATTTGACTGGTGAAGTGAAACGCGGAGATAACTTTAATACGTTATTTGATTTATTGCCCGAAGGGGTCATTATGGCCTTGACGGTTGTTGTCTATCCGCAGGACTTGTTAGAGCTACATATCCAAGGCATTTATGATAATGCCTTAGGTGAAAATACGGAGTCTATTTATGCGCGTAAAGACTGTGAGCGTGTTAAAGAATTTTTAAAAGAAAAACACAAACTATACCGTTCTTCACTTGCCTTTTATTTAAAGGCACCGAACAAGGATGAGCTTAAACGTCGCTCGCGAAAACTCAGAACCACATTACAATCAACAGGGTTAGTTGCGATTCGAGAAGGTGCTGAGGTGGCCCCTCTTAACAGTTATTTACGTTGGTTGCCAATGTGTTTTAATCCTGCGGATGACAGCAAAAACCTCTATACCAAATTTAACTTTGTTCAACATATTGCTAATTTGATGCCTGTTTTTGGTCGTAGCATAGGGACACGTCATCCAGGGATTACGTATTTTAATCGAGGCGGTGCGCCTCTTGATTTCGATGCATTAAATAAAGAAGACCGCTCCAAAGCAGCACATTGTCTTATCCTTGGGCCAACAGGAGCAGGTAAATCGGCGACATTTAACGGCAAGATTGCACAAGTAATGGCAATTCATCGCCCTCGATTATTTGTGATTGAGGCAGGAAACTCATTTGGGTTAATGGCTGAATATCTCGAACGTTATGGGGTGAGTGTAAATCGTGTGACCTTGAAACCTGGCGGTGGGATTTCACTTCCGCTGTTTGCGGATTGTCATAAACTTATTGCGGATCCGTCTTTATCTGAAGCTCAGCAAGAAATATTGCGTGATATTGATGATATTTCGTTAAGTGAAATGGAGAATGAGGAGACCTCTAGCGATGAGGAAGGAGACGATCAGCGTGATATTTTAGGGGAGATGGAAATTGCTGCACGCTTGATGATAACCGGTGGTGAAATCAAAGAAGATGAAAAAATGACACGTGCGGATAAAGCGATGATACGTAGAGCGATTATTTTGGCCGCAGAAAAAACGTATGCAGAAAATCGAACCACATTGACACAAGATATTCGTGATGCGCTTTTTATGTTAAGTAAAGATGACTCTCTGCCTGAGGCAAGACGTAACCGCGCGTATGAAATGGGCGAATCTATTGGGATGTTTTGCCAAGAAGGTAGTTTCGAGGCTGAGTTATTTAACCGAGAAGGGGTTATTTGGCCTGATGCCGATGTAACGTTAGTTGATTTGGCTACCCTTGCTCGCGAGGGGTATGAAGCACAGCTTGCTATCGCCTATATTTCCTTAATCAACCATATTAATTCCTTAGGGGAAAAGTATCAGTTTTCAGGGCGTCCTATTGTGAATATCACTGATGAATCGCACATTATTACTGTCAATCCTATGCTAGCTCGCTTTCTAACAAAGGCCGGTAAGATGTGGCGTAAATTAGGTATTTGGTTATGGATGGGAACACAAAACTTAAAAGATTTCCCTGGTGATGCGGCCAAGCTCCTTTCTATGCTCGAGTTTTGGGAATTGCTTTGCCTTGAAAAAGACGAGGTGGAACAAGTGTCTCGATTCAAGAAATTGAGTGAGGAACAAATTAACTTAATTATTTCAGTAAGAAAAGAGAATCGTAAATACACAGAAGGAGTATTGTTATCCTCAAAAATGGAGGCCTTATTCCGTGTTGTACCACCAAGTTTATATTTAGCGTTGGCGATGACCGAGCCTGAGGAAAAAGCTGAACGTGCAGCACTGATGCAACAATATGGTATTTCCGAGCTCGATGCCGCAATTAAGGTTGCTGAAAATATTGATAAAGCAAGGGGGATATACAGTGAGACGCAACACGCTATTTTACATTAACCCATCTCAGACAATTGATTTGAGTACATTGAAACAAAGACTCTCCGCTGATGTACAACAACAGATTGATACACTTTGTGAATGTGTGCATTCCTATGCAGGAAATATCGCTAAAGTAGATGTGCTCCCTTATCGTGTAACAAATATGGGATACATTAAACTGACTATTTTGGGCGATCTTGGCCAATTTGGTTTACAAATTGTTGTGGCCGGTTATACAGAATTTCCGAACAATCATACTGATAATTCTTATCGACGTTATATTAGTGTGGTTGATTCAACCGATGCATACTGGTTAACCGAGGTATTAAAGCGAGAATTACAAGCCAATATTCATTTAAAAGCTAACACGGAGCACAACGATGAGCACAATGAAATCACTGATTAAACTGGCTGCAATTGTGTTTTTCCTGATAGTGGGATTGTTTGTGATTGCCCATTTTTCCTTAGAATATGGAGTCGATTTAGCGCTTCCTACTTTTTTTAAATCATATTGGCTGTTATTCGTCTTATTGCGACTTGTTATTTATGCGGTTGTCGGATTTTTCTTATACAAATTACGAGACAAATTAGATAACACTAGACGGTTAGTGATTGCGTGTGTGATTTGGGTTGTCGTGATGGAAGGTATCAATATGATGCAACTTATCAGAACAGGAGTATAGTACGATGAATATCTCACTTACTGTTGATAATTATTTTGAATACTTTCTTACGTTACTTGGCTGGATCATTAACAATAACCTTTGGGATTTACTGACTCAGACAGGGGTGTTTGCCCTGCCTATTCTTTTTCACATTATAGGCTTAACGCTGAAAGTAAGAGAGCAAGGGGATGATGAGGGAAATAAAGGCAAATTGCTGGCAAGTTGGTTAGAAAATGCCATTTATATGAGCTTTTTGACCATGATACTGACCTGTATGCCTGTTTTTACGGTGTCATATAGTACATTAGAATTTAATACCGAACGGATGGAAACCTGTGGTTATACAGTCTATAAACCGCAAGATACCGGGCTTGGAAAGTTGTCTTCAGAGTTAAGTAGTAAAGAAGCCACCTTACCAATATGGTGGGCATTTACTTATACCTTGAGTAAGGGAATAACACATGGGATGGTTGCAGCGATCCCTTGTAAACCCGATTTAAGGCAAATTCGTTTTGATATTCAACATTCACAAATTGCGAGTCCAGTATTACGTCAAGAAGTGACAGACTTTGTTGAGCAATGTTTTATTCCTGCACGTTCTAAAATCAAGCGCTTGCAATATGAGCTTGATGAAGCGCAAGCAAGAGATTTAGACTGGATTGGCTCAAGTATTATGCTCAATACCGTAGGGCTTTATGATACGTATCGCTCTAAATTGCCTCGAACGCATTGGCCGTATGATGCGAAACGAGACGTGGGGCTACCTAATACGGGGAGTGGGGGGTATCCTTCTTGTAAAGCATGGTGGGCCGATCGTGCAATTGGGCTACGTGCGCGATTATTACAACAAGTTGAACCGAGTATTTGGGAGCGGTTAAAAAAAGTCAGTAATGATGCGCAGACGTATGAAGAGGCGGTATTAAGACGGTTAGTTAGTCCTCAAAATATCCAAGTATCGAGTGGCCGCGTATATGGCGGTTATGGTGGGCAGATTGCGGATGGAGATAATGGCATACATTTTGATAGTCTACGAAAAATATCGACTTATGCAACCCATTCACTAGGAGGATTATTTGCAGCGCCCACCTTTGAAACCATACGGCAAGCCTTACCGATGCTTCAGGGCATTATGCTACTTGCTATTAATTTAGCGATTCCGCTTCTGATGGTTGTCAGTGGTTATAATATTTCTACTGCAATCACTATCACTATTGTGCAATTTTCGGTATTTTTCCTCACATTTTGGTGGGAACTGGCAAGGTGGTTAGATACCTGGATGTATTCGGCATTATATCTCAGTGATACCCATTCCTCTTGGAACTGGATGGGCATTCAAAATGAATTTGATGATGCGGTAATGGGGACGGTGGTCAATACACTGTTTTTGATTTTGCCAACCTTATGGATGGGGATGATGGGATGGGCTGGAGTTAGAGCTGGACATGGGGTAACTGCTCTTTTAAATGAAGGTAGTAAGACATCAAGTAATATAACAGATAAAGAAATGAACAAAATTAAGAATAAAATCCTATAAGAAGCCCAAATGCACTTATTCAAATATATTAGATAAGTGCATTCTCTTATTTACTCGTCATCTTGTCTGATTCCGCCTATGTAATAATATCCATCGGCACGATATCCATCGTTAAGTCCAAAATCAAGAGGTACGTAAGAATCATCCGAATGAGTTTTTGTCCTCAAAAAAGCCAGCACAAATAGCACTATAAATATGGCAAATAATACATAGAGGGATAAGATAGCAACAATAATAGAAACGGCAATAAATAGATATTCGCCATATTTAGCAGGAATACGTAACTTAATAGCTAAACGTTCAAAAAGCGCTCGGGTAGATTTAAATAATAAACCTAATTTATGACCCGCTTTATAACTCATCTTTTGACCTAACATATATACTCCAATCTATTAGTTATCCTTATTATTTGTAATATACGACTCTTTTTTATTCGATGTCAATACAGTATTTTATTGAATTCAGATGTTAGCGTGACTTGTATAGCGCGATAAAAAAGCACACAAATAAAACCATTCTCGTGTGCTTTTCGTTATGTGGTAGATTATGATTAATAACCTACGCCAGATTGCTGCATAAGTTATTGGGACATAAGTGAGGTTTCAAAGTTTTTCGTCATAGGCTTTTTCGTATTACACACGGCAAACTGTTTCGGTTCGGCATTGTTAGGTACTTTAAATATCCCCGCAAATAGTGGTTTACCATCGCCCATTGACTCCTGATATTGCACATAATAACTGTTTTGCTTATCTTCAAATTCAAGTGAATACAAAATATGACCAGAACGACTGGCAATAATCGTATTATTACGCGGCATAATATCTTTTATCGCATTACTGAGTTTTAATTTCTTGTATGATAACACATAGTTAGCACCAGATTTTTCTACAGTAATGGTATTACCATCTTTTGAGATACAAGAAAAAATTGCTCCTGTAGCAGCTTGTGCAGGCACGGTGATAGCTGCAAGTGTTGTTGTAACGAATAAAGTGAATAGTGTTTTACGCATTATATTGCTCCTTAATAGTCAGGTTTAATTTATAGGTAAATTATACATTATTACGATTTATTTAGAATATAGTCAGCCTCCTGATTACGACGTCTTGCATTTGAGCCCTTGTTATCGTTTTGGCGATTGCGTATCGCATTAGCAAGTGCGGTCATATCTCCCGTTGCAGCTGATTCTCGCGCAGCTGTTATTACGCTTTGGGTTTTTCTCAGTGTGCCATAATTATAAGCATAGGAGGTTAATACAGCTTGTGCTTGTGGGGATAGGGCATTCCAAGTCTCTGGTGAGACTTCCCTTTTGGCAATATTGGCAAATTCTTGTGTACGTCGAGCTAAGTCTCTTTCTGCATCTTCACGTGTCACGATAGTGTCTTTGGTGACACGTACAATCGTACCATCTGCTTTTGTTATGGTATCTGACCCATATCCTGTTCGATAAGCATTGACATCCCAATATGCCTTGCTACTGTAGCCTTCAAAGGTTTTTAATAAACCAGATGCTTGTTCCATTGCTGTACCACTAATTGCACCAATTGGAGAGTATGCCCCTGAATTTGAATTAGGACTTGTTGGGGCATAACTTGCATAGATATTGCCTAGACCACTTGCTCCTTCAGAACGAGGGATTAAAATATATCGTTCTTGTAAGTGTCTAGGAAAGCCTAATGCCCCACCTAATGAGGTATCCGTATCATTTTTACCCGCTAATTCAGATAAGTTAGCTAAGCGCTTTGAGTTATCTTCAGCATTACTATCAAGAGAACGTAGCTGATCATTGATTCGATTATTTAGTATTGCAATGGCTGTATTATTGCTAATTGATTTTTGCAAATCCATTTCTAATTTGACTTGCTCGATTTCTCTATCAAGCATTTTTAAGGTCGCTTCAAGATCGTCTTGGGCGGCCGTATTATTTGCTACGTTAGGTTCTCGCATACCCGTTAAGAGTACGCGACGTAATACTAAGGCCTTTTCTAACTCTTTAGATATTGCAAGCTCTTGAGCTAATCTCGCACCAAGTATTGGGGCATCTGGATCTTCTCTTAATGCTTCAATAAGCCCTCTGGTAACGGTAACTGTTGAGGTGCTCAGTTCAGTAAGTTTTTCATTCGTAATATCGTTTGTATTTAAAATGTTTTCGAGCTGCGTTGCTTTAATTTTGGTTTGCGCCTCAATTTCTGGGGCTAGACCACGACCAGGTTTTGTTTTTTTCGGTTCACCGCCGCAATTATCACAGGTTTTCATTGTCTTTTCACCTAGGATACGTATTGCATAATCACGCATATCTTGTGGTGATTGCCATTCAGTACATAGCATACCATCGCATTGTGTTTTAGGTATTGTGTTTTTATCTAGTGCATTTCGACCTTGTGCCATATTAAATCCCGCACTGACAACATCACCAATGACTGCAATGGCTTTTTGTCCCTTTCCGCCTCTCTTTTCACCTCCTACCCATTTAGTTCCTTTTTCACCTTGTTCCTGCTCAAGTTTTTTTTGAGCTTTTTTCGCATCAGGCTCAGCTTTAGTAATCTCTTTGTAATTTTCTAGCCCCGCCATTTTTGCCCATTTACTATCCATGGCATAATCGGCTAGTTTTTCAGACATTTCTTCGCAACTGGTTTTCAGTTTGTCGAAATCAATTTTACCCTGGTATAACCCATTGGTTAATATATCGTACAGTTGTGGATTGGCGCGTTGAATGATCATTGCAGGCAGGCTCGCAACTGCACCGGTTGCAGATTGAATGACATTGCTGTATAAATCTTTAAATCCCTCAGTAATCCCATTTAATTGATTTTTAACCGTCGTTTTTAAGTCAAAATTACCGCACATCAGGTTAGCTTGCCACCCAATACCAAAGCTATATTCATTGGCCCGCTTTCTGGCCGGCGAGGGAGCAATGGCTGAACCGCCTCCAATCTGATAAAAGATTTTGTCTGATAACACACTACCTTGAACATAGTCCGTATTGGCCAATGTGGTATTCGATAAAGATAATAAAATACCTAAACTTAATGCACTTATTTTAAATTTCATTATGATTTATCCTTGATTTAATGTGTATGTGTTGTGATCCAATCTGTATTGCCTAGAAATACTTGTCCTTCACGCTTGCAACAGGCATAAGGACGCCAAAGCGCCCAGCTGTAATTTTCTGTTGGGGAGACTTTATCGCCATAGCTATCTGTCGCATTTCCATCAGGGAATACAGAGCAACTTTGTTCCATTTTGGGGCTGAGCATTTGCCAACGGTGTGTTTTTTTATCGCCTTCTTTTACTTCTTTGGGATACCATTTGCCTTGACCACCGCTTCTCGTTGCGGGGTAATACACATGTAGCTGACCTGTACGACTAACAATGTCGGCAATACGTTGTGCGATAACAGCTGCGGCTTTATAGTCATGAGTTTGAGTTACACTGCCTGATCGTGGATAAATATTTCCCCACAAATCACCAGCCTTACTGACCTCACGCATGCCAGGTGTAATTGCTTCGGGATAGAACATTTCTGGCATATTTGAGCGCCAAGCAATGGCATCTAATGCGCTTAAAAAATAAGGTTGAAATGGCGTCGTTTGGCTTTCGCATGAGTAACCATAGCTACTGAACATTTGCAAAATAATGCCCCCAGGATGACCAATGGCATCACCATTTTTAAAGGTATATTGTGTGTATTTTTTAGTTGGCGTTTCATATTGGCCACCCATAACCCCTTTATTCATAAAATTCACTTCTTTCCAGGGATTTTGATTATTATGGTTATAGACGGAGACAACCATCTCGGGAATAAAATGATGAACCTTAACAGAGGTTTTAACGCTGCAACTCCAATAGGTACAATACAGCCAATAACAGACGCCAACGGTTTGATAATCAGCACAACTTGGAGAAGCCCCTGATGTCATGATAGTTGCTGTATTTATCTCCGCTGATGCAGTCGTAGGCATGAAATGAAGAGCTGCTACAGCTATGTGATTTAATAATATTTTTCGTAATATTGATTGTTTCATCGTCATTTCCTTACATGGGATTGTTCATAACGTGTTAAGGCTCGCTGAACATCGGTTTCTCCGTAAATTACCGTCGGCGTATGGGCGTCATTTTCAAAGACAATTGCAGGAATTTTTGCGATCCCCGTGGCCCATGCTTTAGTGACCCCGACATAAGCCTCTTGAATCTCTCTTTCAAATTGCTTCCAATTTTCTGAGGTCATCATGTTTCTGACTTCTTTTTCTGCTTGTTTTAGGTTAGGACTTAGTGAGGAACTAAATTGCGTTTCAAGTTGTTCTACACGATCAATAAAGTAGATTTGATGGGCTAAATTCGCATTTTGTATAGGATAATTTTCAGTTGTGTATACTGTTATTTGTGTTTCTTGAATATCTGGCGCAGCCCAAGAAAGGGGTGAGATTAACAGTAATAATGGGATTAAATTCAAGGTTCGCATAACAATCCTTAGAGAGAATAACTTAGCGTAACCTTAAAAATTTATGGTTATAAATGAAATGAAAAACTCTGTTTAAATTTTAGAGAGTTTTTTATTGAATAAATTATCAAAAATGAAAAAAGAGTTTTTGATTGATCATAGTGTGAATACATCAAATAATCATCATAATCTTTCGCTATCGTGGATAGCAAAGTAGGTAGCGAGAACCTATAACGCTACGGTCTTGTTGCGACAAGATTGGTTCATATCCCAAATGTTCCTCAGCGTTCTGAAAAGGACTCCGACTTATTGTTCGGGAACGCATCTTTTACGTGTTTATAACCTGTTCAGGGAAAAATCATTCCCTGTGGGTGATTTCTCCTTGAATGTTTTTTTAACTTTTAATGGAGAATTCATTATGAATAACCTTACGTCTAAAGAATTGGATGTATTTGATCCATTCGCTTCTAAACCAAAATCTAATTTCTTCAATAAATTGGGTCATCAATTAGGTGGTATGTTTGTTTCTGCAAAGAAAGCAGCAACCAATAAATACCTTGATGTTACAAAAGGAATTAACCAACGTATTGAAGAAGAGCAAAGGCTAATTGACCAGGAAATATTCGCTCATTTAGCCGCTCAAGCAGAAGAGTTTGAACAAGAAGTTCGTAAACAGAAAAAGCGTTGGATTCAAGTTTCTTTAGGGCTTATAACATTTTCGTTATTTGCTGGAGCTATTGGAACATATCTCATGCTTATCTAATTTGTTTGTTCACTTAACATCTTGATTGTTTAATTAAGATGTTATCCATTTTTCCATAGGGAAAGACTTCTCTATGGAGTGTTTCCCTATCTTTTATCGAGGAGAAACACAATGAAAGTACATATTCTGCTTTCAGCAATTGGAGACTATATACCTAAATATCAACAACGTGGTGATGCCTCTTATCAAGCGTTAGCTGATGAAATCATGCAACAAGCAAAAGATGTGTGGCAGATTCGTCAACCGCGTGAAAATAGGGTGAGGTTTTTACAAAAAATGCCTTCACAGTATGGCTCACATTTTCGTTTTTTAGAGGTGACTCAAAAAGATGAAAATACCTTGTTGGTCTCAGGAGGACGAGCAAAATGAAAGAGAAGCTAAAAGCGTTATTTTATCACTTACAAGGCGTAACATTATTACGTGTAGGTGATGATTTACGAAAAGGTGCTTATCTGATGGGGCTTGGACTGGTGGGGATTATTCTATCCTCTGACAATGTTTCTGTCTCTGAAGGGATTTTTCTCTTTATTTTTGGTGCAGTTGTTTGGATAATAGGTCATCTTTGTGCTTATTATGCAGATATTAAGTCAAAACATACACAAGGAGAGAAAAAATGAATTGGGCACTTTTCTTTACATTAGGTTTGTTTACGCTCTTTGTTGGCACGTTTGTTGGACTTGTCTATTGGGCAAATTGGGATTTGATTAAAGCAGAGTTTTCAGAAGATGAAGCATCAGTTGACAAAAATCCCGAGAACAAATCAAATTAACTTAACTTTTCTACACTGATCTTAATCGTATTACGATAAGATTTTCACCCCCAAGGGAAACCACCTCCCTTGGGAAGCGTGTTTCCCTTTTTTACTTAGGAGAAACACGATGAAAAATTCAACACAGAAAACAGATATTTACCAAGAAATTACTGATCGCATTATTACCGCACTTGAATCGGGTACTGCACCCTGGTTAAAACCGTGGAGCAACCCAGAAGGCAATTTAGGTTTGCCTTGTAATGCCGTGTCAGGACGGTTTTATCAGGGGGTAAATATTTTGCTTTTATGGATAGCAGCGGACGAGAATGGTTATCAACAATCAAAATGGATTACTGCCCGTGCAGCCAACAAATTAGGTGGCTATGTGCGTAAAGGTGAGAAAGCGACGATTGTTGCGAGCTATTGTCCGATTGAACGTGAAAAATGCGACGATGAAGGTAACCCGATTCTTGATGAAGAAGGGAATCCTGAAATGGAGCAATTTGCCGTTTTAAAACGTTATCCCGTATTTAATATTGAACAGTGTGAGGGCTTACCAAGCAATCTGTTTAATACCGAGATTGACTCTGCATCCAATGACGAAATGAAGCGGTATCATATTTATGCGGATATTCGCAAAATTATTGATGGAATGTCATTGAATGTTGAGATGAAGCCGAGTCCTCAAGCATTTTATCAGCCTACAGCCGATAGAATTGTGATACCTGAAATGAAACAATTTGATTCAGAGCAGGGATTTTACAGTGTGTTATTACATGAAATGACACACGCCACAGGGCACATCTCTCGTCTAAATCGAGAGGGAGTTGCTTCAGGAAAATCGAAGTTTGGCAACAAAATCTATGCGTTTGAAGAGTTGATTGCTGAAATGGGCGGGGCATTTTTATGTGCGCATCTTGGTTTTAATCAAGTACCACAAAATGCGGCCTATATTCAAAGTTGGCTCAAGATTTTGAAAGAGGATAATCGAGCCATTCTCAAAGCCTCAGGGTTTGCCCGCAAAGCCTGTGAATATATGCTTGAGACGCTCGATGTTCAAAAACAATATGAACATTACTATCCTGAAGCAGCGTAAACCATACGGAGTGGCATCATTTAATGATGCACCTCTTCCTTTCAACCTTTAAAAGTGCGGTGAAATTTCACCGCACTTTTTCCCAATGGGGATACATTTATCCCTTTGGGACAGTGTATCCCTTTTATCATTTAACTTAAATAAGGAGATACACAATGCCAAATTGGTGCGAAAATTCACTTGAAGTCTCAGCTCAAGATTCTGCCATGCTGAAGTCGATTGTTGAAAAAGTTTTACGCTTCGATCAAGAAGAAAATCAGCAGGTGGTTGATTTTAACTTGTTAATCCCAATGCCTGAAGAAGTGAATATTGTTTCTGGAGGCTATGGTTGGCCATCATTTCGATTATTGGGGCTAGACAGGTTACAGCAACTGACTGACGAGCTAATTGATGAATTTATCAAAGATGGCAAGAAAGCGTTACGGTTATCTTTGTTATCACGAGAGCAGCACTGGACTGTGGGTGATTTTATCCATTGGCTTAACGTTCATTCTAATGAACAGGATTATTTTCACTTTGATTTAGCCTTAGGGCAGCAAAATATTGATAATCAGCGTAAATATAATGCGCCTACTTGGTATGAATGGGCTTATGCGAATTGGGGCGTAAAATGGAATGCGGATACACAATGTTGCGATGATATACTTGATGGACAGACGTATTTTTGTGTGAGCTTTAATACCGCATGGTGTCCACCTTCAGAATGGTTTACTGAGCTTACCCATCGGTTTCCTGAAGCAAGTTTTCGATTAGCCTATTTTGAACCGGGAATGCTATTTGCAGGTATTCAAAGTTCTGATGAAACAGAGACTTGTCATTGCGAATATCCTGATTCAGTAGAAAGACTTTTCAATATTGCAATGGAGTTTGGTTATTCGAAGGACGATTTTGAATTTGACCATGAATAATGGTAATAAAAGCACTCAGTATTGAGTGCTTTTTACTATTACGACGATACCTATACCTCAGATAGATCTATATCCCTATCGCCAAAATAAATTCATAAGATAGATATATAAACCTATTCCCAAAATCATATACACTAACAAAAGAATAGGATATCCGAATCCCTTTTTTTCTATCTCATCCATATGTGTTACCACGTTTCCAAACTGGAGTAATATTAGAAAAAAGAACGGGAGTGCCAATAAGATATAATTTAAAGTAGCCAGTTCTGTTGTAGATACAAATATGTAAAAAAATACTGTTGCCGATAAAAAAAGCACCTAGTACTAATAAGTATGTGATTGCTCTAAAAATTTTGTTTTTTGTGGCTTGGCTCATATTTAATTCTCCAGTCATCATTAATTTGTTATAAAATATTTCTTAGTTAGTTAAAAATACAATCAATAATAAAAGAAATAAATAACCTAGGCTTTTTAATATCGAGTTAGCCTTTAACTCATCATCTGCATGTGTCAGGGCAAGCATGAAAATAAAAAATGTAATTACCCCTCCCAAAATATTGTTTGCCATAAAACAGCTCAGACAGACGAGTCCTGGAATTCATAGTGCACAAAAATACAACACATGGATAATAAATTCACTCCACGGAAAATCAGATGGTGATGTGTGACCACGATAATTTTTATCATAACGATTGAGTGACTTTTTTCTTGACATGCTTGTTCTCCTTAATGCCTATATATAAAAGAATCATCCTAGAATGAAGGGGTTTTATATTTTACTCTGCTTTATAAAAATTAAGTTTGTTCCTCCAGTTGTGATGGGCTATAAATAAAATTAACCGTCATATTTTTTCATATATCTTTCCTGTATTGAGTTGTTAATAAAAAAGCTTGAGTAAAAAGAAAAAAACACACAGCAGAATTAAAGCATACAGTTAAATATAGCATATGAATAAAAAATTCAATGATTATTGAGCTTGATTTTCCTAATAATGATAGCATAAAAATAGGAAGTGATATAATAGAGGATGTTAAACCTATATATTTATAAATTAAAGTGGTCGCTTTAATTTTTATTTTGAAATATTTATTTAGACCTCCTGTCCATATAACAGGTGTTGTATTGCTTTCGTATTTATATACATACTTTGAAGACCAAGAGCAAGCAGCTTGAAAGCATAGACAAGGAATGCCTATACCGAAAGGAAGTAAAATACTAAAAATAGTAATAGAGTTTTGTTCATTTTCAAAAAAGTAATAATGAAGCGCCATATTACATACAAAATCAATAAAAAAAGATATCCAAATAATTGCGAAGAGCGTATTCTTTTCTTTAATTGGTTTAGATGATTTTGATAATGTTACTTTTTCCATTACTTATTGCTCATGATTATTTTTTTCTTTGTCGCCAAACTCTCAATACTGTACTTTCACTTGTATTAAGGATTGCCGCGGTCTCTTTAATGGATATCCCATTTTTTCGCTGTTCAATAATGGCGTGATGTAATGCGGTATTGGGTTGCCGTCCTCGATATTTCTTTTGTTTGCGTGCTAGTGCAATTCCCTGATGTTGTCGTTCTTTTCGTTTTTGGAAATCATTGTGCGCCACACTGACGGCAAGTTTTAAAAACATGTTCTGCATTGCAGAAAAGAGATCCGACATTAAAAATTTAGGATCAAAAACCTCCGCACTTGTACCGAGACTTTGTGACACGGTATCAAAGTCAAATATCTCAGGAACCTGAATTTTTGCCCCTTTTGATTGTATGGCATTAATTAACTCAAGGGCTTTTTTCGGTTCTAACCGTGTTAAGCGATCGATACTTTCAGCAATCACGATATCGTTTTGTTGCAAATCACTAATTAACCGAGAAAGTTCTGGGCGTTTTTCCCATTCTGTTGTACCTGAAATTTTTTCACGATAAACCGCAACCACATAAAATCCTTTTTGTTTTGCGTCATCAATCAATTTATCTTGGCGTTGTAGGTCTTGCTCTTCGGTTGAAACCCGCATATAAATTCGTGCGAACATAAAATACTCAATATACCTTCATTAAGGTCATTTTTTTATGACCCTGTTATTGAACCCCATTTTCGGTCTAAATGACGGAGGCATTTAATGGCTTTTTGCCTGTGCCATTGAGGTATACCCTAATGACGGTCACTATTTTGCAAAATATCAGGGGATTTTTAGATAGTTAATTGTTTTAAAGTTTCAGATAGTTTCTAGGATGAGAAAAAGATGAAGTTTATTACACTGGAACAACATTGATACTTTTAAATCATCATTAAAATGCCAGCTATTATCAAAATAATAATTATTTTAGTCGTTATGCTTTCAAATTTGGCTGTAGCTCAACGTGAAGGAGAAATTTGTCATGCTAACCCAGAGGAATCAAAATTTAACTATGCCGGATTATGGGAACGTGATGAAGTAGGAGTGATGATTTGTAATTATAGGCAATTTTTGTCAGAAGAAGAATGGTTAAACTCACGTAGAGCCACTGAACCAGAAGATGATGAGCAAAATCAGATAGAAAAAGAATTCAATATTATTATTGATGAAAGTTATGATTTAATTAGTAAGTTAAAGGGAAAAGGGCTAAGGGATGAAGGGGAATGTTTTCAAGGGTAAACCGCTCCACCGAAGTGGAGCGGACTTACCCGAAAGGGCCTATTGAAAAGGCTAAAGGGCTTTTATATTTTTACTATTAAATTTAACTCTATTCAGCGCTTCAATATATCGTAATTTAGCATTTATTCCATATTTTTATAACGCCAATATGCTGATAATTCTTGTGTAATATTCCATGACCACAGGTGATTATTTACCATTTATATAGTGTTGACTAAAAAATTAAATTACTCAATAATAGGTATTGCATACTTTGCGTTTACTTTTAAGGAAAATGTGATGAGTAGATTAGAAAGAATGATATCAAAGCTCAAATGTAGACACTTTGTGTGTTTATTTCTCCTTTATCTTATTTACCTCCCTTTCCAGCCTTGGATTATCGCAGAAATCACCACGCCAATTCGAGCCAAAATGATCGAGAAAGACGTCATTAAAATTTATGTAAAACCCGATGAATGGCGTAGGTTAAGAGGGATTACTACCATTGCAACTCCTTCAACTCCTCCGTTAGAATGGAAGGATCTAAGAGACGTTGAACACAGCGATATTCAATTTCCCCAAACGCTGGAGTTTGAAGGGCGAATTTATGATGCCAGTTTTATGGACGAGAAAACACATATTATTTTATATAATCATGATAATACAAAGGATAGAAAGAGCTTTGGAGGCTGCGTTTTTGATGCAAATTATCACCTCTATTATGATCCCATTATCCATAAGATTATAGCTTCAGTTCAAGATGTTTTTGGGCTTTATCCGTCATATCTTGCTGGCGAATATAATAGTGTTGGAGAATTAGATAATAATTATTCAAAATTGAGAGAATTTTTGCAAAAAAATTATAATTTTTAGTTAGGAGATTATTATGAGTAGCGGAAATAAAGCTTTGTTAGCATTCTTTTTATGTCATTGAATTAACTAGGAGTGAATATGGATCATCCTTTTTATAAAAAATTAGGTTATTTTTTGTGTTTCTTATTTTTTTAGGTTGGTGTCTAGTATTATTTTATAGTGCTATTCCTTTGGAATTTAAAAAATATATAGTTGAAAAAAATGAAGTTCTTCTCATAAATGCAAGTGATACTATTAACTTATTAAGTAAAAATCCAGATAAGTCAAAATTTATTTTTATTTGTTCTTTTTACTTCGGGCTTTTTTTTCTTTTTTTTCATTTTTTTATGATAGTTTATCTAAAAGATTTTGATAAGTTTGAGGTTGATATACCTCTTTATAAAGCTATACCGACTTTACTTTTTTCATATGTTTTTCTTTCAAGTTTTTATGTTTTTGGTCTTATTTTTCCAGATGTTATTCCTAGGATAGATAGACTGTTATGGTCAGGTGGATTAATATCTAATATAGCGTTAGTGGTAATTATGGTATGTCAAGGTCTTTTGAGTATTATTATATTTCAAATTTTTTATTTAATAGGGAAATTAATTAAAGGTGAATATTATGGTAGATAAAAAGAAACAAGAAACTTCAGATACATTGGTTGTATTTGAATTATCTAAGCAGGCAGGATTACAAAGTATTGAAGATGCAACTAAATTTGTTAGAGAAAATTTAGATGAGGCTTTAAAAAAATCGAATGGTTTAGATAAAATTCTTACTAAACCTTATTCATCCAAAAGGCAGAAAGGTGGCATTATCATTGATTTGGCATATTGACTAAAAAATCAATTTACTCAATAACAGGTATGTCTGTTCTGCCATACTTTTCTTATCTTAAAGTGAAATATTATGAATAAGCTACTTGAAATCATATCAAAACTGAAATTCCGTCACTTTGTGTGTCTATTTTTGCTTTACCTGATTTATCTTCCTTTCCAGCCTTGGATTATCGCAGAAATCACCACGCCAATTCGAGCCAAAATGATCGAGAAAGACGTCATTAAAATTTATGTAAAACCCGATGAATGGCGTAGGTTAAGAGGGATTACTACCATTGCAACTCCTTCAACTCCTCCGTTAGAATGGAAGGATCTAAGAGATGTTGAACACAGCGATATTCAATTTCCCCAAACGCTGGAGTTTGAAGGGCGAATTTATGATGCCAGTTTTATGGACGAGAAAACACATATTATTTTATATAATCATGATAATACAAAGGATAGAAAGAGCTTTGGAGGCTGCGTTTTTGATGCAAATTATCACCTCTATTATGATCTCATTATCCATAAGATTATAGCTTCAGTTCAAGATGTTTTTGGGCTTTATCCGTCATATCTTGCTGGCGGATATAATAGTGTTGGAGAATTAGATAATAATTATTCAAAATTGAGAGAATTTTTGCAAAAAAATTATAATTTTTAGTTAGGAGATTATTATGAGTAGCGGAAATAAAGCATTGTTAGCTTCAGCCTCTTATGTTGATTTTTTTGATTCTAATGGAAACAAGAAAGATACGAACAGTATTAGAGAAGTATTAGAAAAGAGAAGATCTATGAATAAATCTCAAATAGATCAGTTTTTGAATACTTACGAAGTAATGGATCAACAACTGGAAACAGCAAGTGGTTTTTCTGCTATGGTAGTACGAGAAAAAGTACAGGTAAAAATCTCTTTGTTATTAGAGGAACAGCAGATAAAGCTGATTTTAAATAGAAATATGTTGTACGTTTTTGAGCTTTATCTTCCAATTTTAAATTTATTTATAATGATGAAAAAATAATGGTTATTTTTATTTGTTAAAAAGGATAATTTTCTATGAAAAATAAGAGTGTGAGAGAGATACTTTTTAATTATATAGTGATTCCTTTTTTAGTTTTTTTTGTTGTTTTGTTTTCTTATTTAGAAAGTCATTTTTTAGGGAATGAATTCTTCTATGTTTTATTTATGGTTATTTTGAGCTTTCCCTTCTTCATAAAATATAAACTAATATACGTTATTATAACCTTATTACTATATTTTTTATTATGTGATTTATCTATCTTAGAACCATTCTTGAAGTACTATGATGATAGTATGGTTGATGAAAGCTCTATGGCGCGTATATTCCTATTTCTCAGTTTATTTTATTTTCTGGGAGGAGTGATTTTCTTTTATGAAAAATATGAGTTAAAAGAATATTTGTTTTTTATTTTTTTTTGTATTTTCTCACCTTTAGTTATTGGGCTTTTTATGAAAAAAAATGAATTATACACTTTTTTAAGTGATTTTTTTATTTTTATACTTGGAGTAAGTTTTAGTTGTTCTCTTGTTGGATATTTTTATTTTAAAATTTATAAAAAAATGAATAGTGTTGTATTTGAAAAATTTATTTTTTTTGGTTTTTTTTATTTTATTCTTTTGTTTGCAGTTATCTTGGGTAAAGGATATCTTTATTAATTAGGTTTTAAATTTGTAAATTATTAATAATGAAGGAGAATTTAAAATGAAAAATGAGACACTTTATATTCTAAAAGGTATGGAGATATATGCAGAAGACGTGGCCAATATATTGGGATCTGATATTGTCACTAAAGATACTATATTGGGGGCGATTGGTGAAGAGTATGAATCTCAAAGTATTAAGGATAAATTACAACATTTATATATTATGACACGTACTCATGAGTCTTTTTATAAAGATTATTTAAACCCTAAATCAATAGATAGAAACATTATGACATCCTTAAAAAATCTCATGCAAAATGATATTGGACCGGGGAATATTAATATCAGAACTGCAATAGATTTAATCAAAGAATATAGTGAACATTATAAAAATTCAGATCCTCTATCTATTAAGAAATATCTCTCAGATTATTCAATGATGACTCGTGATTTAATCGATCCAACAGGAAGGTTAACGCCTGTATTAGCGGGTTTATATTTACAGAAAGCAGAAAAAGTTGCTTCTAAGTCTCATAATTGGAGTTTAACTTCAAGCAGTGATAAAAAAGCTATTTTGATAACAATGTATAATAATGGTATTAAAAAGACGGAAAAACATATAGCAGAGGAACCGAATTATGTTTTAAAACCAGGTGGTGGTACTAGTGGAGGTTATTGGTATTTACGAAATAAAGAAGATTTACTAAATATATCAAATATAAAGGTTGATAGATTTATTAGACGTTCTCCATATTCTTACTTAACTCCTATTTATAAAAAAGAGGAAGTGAAAAATAATTTTAAAGTTTCTCTATCTCAACCATTAGAAAAGACTACAGAGGGAACATTCAAATTTGACCCTGTTTATAAAAATCATGGTTGGGGATTATGGGCAAATTCAAAAGATCTGAATTTTGACCATAATGAAAAAGGTGCAGTGGATAATACGTTTAATGTCTTTTCTTCAAATATTCTCGCTAATGATTATCGTATCACAAATAATAATTTCTCTCGCAATCCTATCGTAGAATCCTCCCTTTCTTTAAGACCAAATATTCAAAAAGATTATTTAAAATTAAACCATATGGCGAATTTTGGTCGTTCTCGTTTGCCTGTGGATCCTCTCGTGTTGGATTTAAATGGTGATGGCGTAAAACTAACGGGCTATATGGAAAACACCGTATTATTTGATATTGATAATGATGGTGCACTAGAAGAAACAGGCTGGGTAAGTGCTGAAGATGGTTTATTGGTAAGAGATTTAAATAATAACGGTAAGATTGATAATATCAGTGAGATTTTCTCTGAATATTATGCTGGAAATGCAGGGCGTAATGGTGAAAGTGGTGAGAAGCGTTTTCGTAATGGCTTTGAGGCATTGCGTAGTTTAGATAGTAACCGTGATGGACATTTTAATGATAAAGATGCAGATTTTACTAAAGTAAAAGTTTGGCAAGATAAAAATCAAAATGGCATAACCGATTCAGGAGAGCTGTTTGATTTAAAAACATTAGGTATCACTGATATTAATTTAACTTATCAAGAGAAAGGTGGCGAGTACTATCAGCAAAATGAGTTGTTAGCGGAAGGGCGTTTTAGCCGAGGTCAGGTCAAAACAAAGCGAAAACGTGTAGGGTTTAGACATAAAACAGTGACCAGCATTGTAGATGTTAGAAATTATGGTGCTGCTTCCGTTAACTTTTTAGCTAATCCAAGAGGAAATATTTTTACCCAATTACAAAATGGTGTAAAAGTGGAAACTCAGGGTGATGGGCGTATTGCGCCAACCTCCGTATTTACTTC
Source organism: Avibacterium sp. 21-599 (assembly GCF_026226765.1). Classification (NCBI taxonomy): domain Bacteria; kingdom Pseudomonadati; phylum Pseudomonadota; class Gammaproteobacteria; order Pasteurellales; family Pasteurellaceae; genus Avibacterium; species Avibacterium sp. 21-599. The sequence continues at coordinate 1,909,506 of NZ_JAKKOB010000001.1, read as the reverse complement.
AAAGGCAACAACAGACACAACATTAAGTGCGGTTGATTTAGGGGTACAAAATATTGCAGCGGGTACGGGAAATGATGTGTTACGAGGTGATAGTCAGAATAACTGGTTAGCAGGTAATCTTGGTAGTGATACTTTTTATGGTGGTGATGGCGATGATGTTTTAATTATTGATGGTGATGATAATCCAGATAATATTCATGGTGGGGCAGGTAACGATATTATTCAAGTAGTTGGTGATAAGGGCGTTACTATCGATTTACATAAAGCTGAAGTGGAAGCGATGCAAGGTGGTCGTGGTAATGACGTCATCTATTCTTCAGGTAATAGTACGATTTATGTTAGAGGTGGAGATGGCGATGATATTATTTTAGGTGGTATCGCTAATGATGCACTTTCTGGTGAAAATGGTAATGATACAATTTTCGGTAATTTAGGCGATGATGTATTGCGTGGTCATCGTGGAAATGATTATTTATCTGGAGATGATGGTAATGATCTTATTTGGGGTGGTTCAGACGATGATGTGTTACTAGGCGGAAATGGCAATGATATGCTCAGTGGTGATGGCGGTGATGACTTTATTGATGGTGGTGATGGAGAAGATATTGTTGAGTACTCGGGTAATCTGGAGGATTATAAATTCACTGAGGTAGAAGGGGGATTGATCATTAGTGATACGGTACAGGGCCGTGATGGTACGGATTTTGTCCGCAATGTAGAGAGAGCCAACTTTAAAAATGTGACGGGTTATGAGTTACCTAAAAATGGCGTTGCTATTGGTAATCCATTGCCCGTCATGGATATTATTGATCGTGATAAATACGGGCAACTTGTTGATGGTAAGCGTTCCGTTACTATTACGCAACAGCAGTTATTACAAAATGATTTTGATATTCAAGGTGATCGTTTAATTGTGGCTCAGGCATTTGATATAAAAGGTGGGCAGATTTCAGTTAATGACGCACGTGAAATTATTTTTACGCCAGATCCAAATTATCAAGGGGTTGCAGGATTTAAATATAAATTGATTGATGAGTTTAATCATAACGGTTTAGTTGTTGGTGGGAAAGAAAAGGTTGGACAGGTATTTTTTAAAACACCAGATTTACCTGATGATCCGCTCTTTTATCAACAATACTATTTACAGGAGGATAATATCGTTCCGGTTTGGAAACATTATACAGGTAAAAATATCAGAATAGGGCAGTTTGAGCCAAGTGGACCATTTTCAGTAGCTGAGGAAGTTGCGGATTATCGCAATCCAGAGTTGAGAGATAATATTGATAAAAATTGGTTATATGATTATGAATTCCATACTCGAGAAGAGGATAAAGTATTTAGTAAACACGCGACTGAAGTCGCCGGTGTTATGGTCGGGGCACTCAATGGAGAAGGTGGAGTAGGCGTTGCTTACAATGCTACCACTGCAAGCCACTGGGTGGGGGCTAATACTTCAAGTTTATTAAAGATGAAAGAGTATGATGTCGCTAACCATAGTTGGGGGCACAATAAAAATTTTGCTAAACAAATTCTTGCTGAAGATAGTTCTAAACAATCAGAGATAGATGCATGGATTAATGAGCGTTATGTTACTGCATTAAAAGAGGGGCGTAATGGACTGGGAACGGTGATTGTTAATTCAGCAGGTAATGAAAGAGAGAAAGGTGGTAATGCTAATTATTCATATCTTACCAGTAATCCTTATACGATTGTTGTTGGTTCGGTTCATTTAAACGATCAAGGGACATCAGAAATAGCGAGTTATTCTAGCCCTGGTGCTAGTGTATTGGTGAGTGCTCATGGATCACAAGTGCTCTCTTCTTCGCGACGTTTAATTAATCAAAATGGTGGCACATTGGGGGAAGATTATTCTAAGGTGGATGGCACTAGTTTTTCTGCACCTATTGTATCCGGCATTGTTGCATTGATGTTAGAGGCAAATCCAAACTTAGGTTATCGTGATATTCAGGAGATACTCTCATTAACGGCTAGAGGAGATAAGTCGACTGGTAATAGTTGGCAGTGGAATGGTGATAAAAATTGGAATGGTGGTGGGCGTCATGTAAGTCATGATTATGGTTATGGTATTGTGGATGCTCAAGCTGCTGTTCTTTTAGCTGAGAATTGGCATAAACAAGAAACCTACAAAAATGAAGTACGTTTAGAGAAAATGTATTCATCAGGCAAAATTGATTATAAATTGGCTGATAATGATGGACGTCAATTTACAGTGAACGTTAGTAATTCACATGTAACACTGGAAAATGTACAAGTGTCTGTAAACTTGACTCATTCTAGAGCGAGCGATTTGGCTATAAAACTTATTTCTCCATCAGGTACGGAGTCGTTACTAATGAATCGTCCCGGATTTGTTGAGGGTAGTGATGAGCATACAGGAGATAAAGATTTTAATGGTAGCCAAACATTACAATATACCTTTAATACCGCACTTTTGAGAGGTGAAGATCCGAATGGACAATGGCGTTTACAGGTATTTGATGTTAAAACAGGAGAAACAGGCATTTTACATGATTGGAGCTTGAGTCTTTATGGCTCAGTAAATACAGGTAGTGATACTTATATTTATACTGATGAATATAAGTCAGTTGAGGGTAAAAATCATCTATCAGATACTGATGGTGGTTTTGATGTAATAAATACTGCAGCGATGAGTGGCGCTGTTTATGTCAATTTAGCCAATGGTCAAGCCAATCTAAATGGAAAGGCTTTATCTATTGATAATCCTGCCGAAATAGAGGGGATCATTACTGGTGATTATAATGATGTGCTAGTTGGTAATGCACAGCGTAATTTACTTATTGGTGGTAGAGGTGATGATGTTCTGTATGGTTTAGATGGTGACGATATTTTATACGGAGCACAAGGTAATAATAAACTCACTGGTGGTAATGGAAGTGATATTTTTGTAATTAATAAGTATGCAGGAAATTCTGATATTATTACTGACTTTAAAGTAGGCATTGATAGGTTAGTTTTAAGTGAATTTCCGGATCTTAAACAATTAAACCTACAACAGGATGCGAATGATACTATTATTCATTTAGGTGATGGACAAACAGTACGTTTACTTAACGTATCAAGTGCTAGCATGGGATTGAATAATGTAGTTATTACTGCGGAAAAATTTAATTCTCGTTTTATTCGTGATTATTATGCGTATGGTTTTGCTTCTTCAAATCAAGAAATTGGATTACCTGATATACAAGTCGTTTATTGGGGAACAGCCGGTGATGATCGTATCTTTGGGGGAAATAAAGGAGATACGTTGTATGGTGGTCAAGGTGATGATGTACTTGTTGGAGAGCATAGAACAGATCAAACTGAAGGAGGCAATGATATTTTATATGGCGGTGATGGTAATGATGTGCTTCGAGGTGGTCCTGGTGATGATATCCTTTATGGAGGTGCTGGTTTAGATTCTCTAGGTGGTGATGCTGGTAATGATATAATTTATCTAGAAGGTGATGAATCAGCTATTGGTTATGATAATCAGTTATATACTGGACCGGTAACTCTTAATAACGTCAAATTTAGTAATGCCTCTGCAACGGGTGGTAGTGGAGATGATAAATTTGTTGTGGTAAAAGATACATCTAAAGGTGTTGGTAGAGGATTATTAAAGAATTTGATCACTGATTTTGATGTGAATAATCCAAATGAAAAAATTGATATATCTCAATATAGAGGGCAATTACCGTTGGTAATACAAGAGATGTTGATTAATGGTGAAATTTATTCTCGTTTATGGTTTGGCAATCCTGGCGAAGATACTCAATATATCACATTAAAAGGAGTTAGAAGTAGTAGTCTAAACTCAATAGTTAAGAATAATTTAACTGAAACAGGCGCTTTTGTTTTACCAAAATTACAGCAGGAATTCTTAGGAACATCTGCAAATGATGTACTTAAGGGAAATTCTGTAGGGAACTATTTGGATGGAAAATCTGGAGCAGATATAATGGAAGGTCTCGAGGGAGATGATATCTATATGGTAGATAATATTCAAGATCGTGTTATTGAAACGGTTAATGGGGGGTATGATATTATCAAGTCAAGCGTTTCGTATCAGTTACCAGATCATGTTGAAGAGTTAGAATTAACAGGTGATGCAAATATTAATGCTACAGGAAATGCAGCTAATAATCGTTTGGTTGGTAATGTTGGTGCAAATCATCTTGATGGTGGTTTAGGGGATGATGTGTTAATCGGTGGAAAAGGTGATGATATTTATATTGTAGATTCTAGCTTAGATGAAGTTATTGAGAAATCTGGTGAGGGAGTTGATAAAGTCATTTCTTCTGTTTCATATACATTACCTATCCATTTAGAAAATTTAACTTTATCCGGAGATAAATCAATTTCAGGTACAGGTAATGCATTAGATAATGTATTAGAAGGTAATAATGAGAATAATCGTTTAATTGGTTATGCTGGTAATGATACGTTGCAAGGTCAGAAAGGTAGTGATTTATTAATGGGAGGAGCGGGAGATGATACTTATATATTCTCTCGTGGAGACGGTAATGATTTTATTAAAGAGGAATCTGGTAATGATGTGTTACGATTTAATGCAGGTATTAATTCTGATCAATTATGGTTTAAAAAGATTAATAATGATTTAGTGATTAATATCGTTGGTACCAACGATAGCGTTATAATAGATGATTGGTATAAATCGACAAGTAACAGCGATTATAAAATTGAGACGATTATTGCAGGCGATGGGAAACAGTTGCTTGAGTCTCAAGTGGATTCTCTGGTAACTGCTATGGCAAATTTTGATGTACCAGCTGCAGGGCAGATTAATTTACCTGCAGATTACCATTCTAAATTAGATATGGTACTCGCTGCAAGTTGGAAGTAAATTTTTAGGTGAAATATAAGTAGGTAACTTAGGAGAACTAAGTTACCTTTTTTATGGGTATATATATGGATGATAAAAAAGAATATAAAGATGATTATGCCTTAACTGCGCTTGTTTTATTAGCTCGTTTCCATGGTATTCCGGTAAATATTGAGGATATAAGACATCAGTTTGATATCGCAGGTATAGGTATTGATTTAGTAAATTGGCAATTAGCGGCAAAATCCTTAGGATTTAAAGTAAGGGTATCAAATAAATCAATTTCTCGCTTACCTTTTATGAATCTTCCTGTGTTGATATGGGACGATAGAAGTAAACAACATTTTATTCTTGCTAAAATTGATAATGCTAAGAAAAAATATTTAATTCATGATTTAGTATTAAAACAACCTGTGGTCCTAAGTGAAAAAGAGTTTATACAACGTTATACAGGAAAAGTTATTCTATTAAGCTCAAGAGCTTCAGTTTTAGGGCATTTAGCAAAGTTTGATTTTACGTGGTTTATTCCATCAATTATTAAATATAGAAAAATTTTATATGAGGTTATTGCTGTTTCATTGGTATTGCAAATTTTGGCATTAATTACCCCTCTTTTCTTTCAAGTAGTCATGGATAAAGTCTTGGTCCATCAAGGGTTTAATACGTTAAATGTCATTGCATTTGGCCTATGTGCCATTATTTTCTTTGAAGTTATCTTAACTGCCATACGTAGCTATGTTTTTTCTCATACAACTAGCCGTATGGATGTAGAGCTAGGTGCAAAACTTTTTCGTCATTTATTGGCATTACCTTTAGCCTATTTTGAAACTCGTCGAGTTGGAGATACTGTTGCACGCGTAAGAGAATTAGAACAGATTCGTAATTTTTTGACAGGGCAAGCACTTACATCATTATTAGATTTGTGTTTTTCTTTTATTTTCTTAAGCGTAATGTGGTTTTATAGTGGCTGGTTAACGTTTGTTGTTTTAGTCTCTTTACCTTGTTATGTAATATGGTCAATGATAATAACTCCACTTTTAAGAAAAAAATTGGATGAGAAGTTTGCACGTAATGCAGATAATCAATCTTTTTTAGTTGAATCAATTACTGCGATTAATATTATTAAATCGATGGCTGTCTCGCCTCAAATGATCGAACATTGGAATAAGCAGCTAGCAGGTTATGTCAAGGCTGGGTTTGATGTTTCCAAATTAGCTACAATAGGACAAAGTGGTGTACAGTTAATCCAAAAATTAGTAATGGTAATTAACTTATGGTTAGGTGCTCATTTAGTTATTAGTGGTGATATGAGTATTGGACAATTAATTGCATTTAATATGTTAGCTAGTCAAGTTGCAGCACCTGTTATACGTTTGGCGCAATTATGGCAAGATTTCCAACAAGTAGGTATATCAGTGGAACGTTTAGGTGACATTTTAAATACACCGACTGAAACCACAAAAAGCAAGTTATCTTTACCAGAAATTAAAGGAGAGATTATTTTTGATAGTGTGAAATTTAGATATAAACCCGAAGATAGGGATGTTATTACTGATTTTTCATTGAAATTATCCGAGGGAGATATTGTTGGTATCGTTGGGCGTTCTGGTTCAGGTAAGAGTACAATTGCTAAACTTGTTCAGCGGTTATATATTCCACAATCTGGACGTATTTATATTGATGGTCAAGATTTGTCTTTGGTTGAACCATCTTGGTTAAGACGTCAAATAGGTGTTGTTTTCCAAGATAATATTCTGTTAAATCGAAGTATTAGAGATAATATTGCAATTAGTGAACCAGGTATTTCAATTGAACAGGTGATAAATGCAGCAAAATTAGCAGGGGCTCATGATTTTATTACTCAATTATCTGAAGGATACGATACCATGGTAGGGGAGCAAGGAGCCGGATTATCTGGGGGGCAACGTCAGCGCATTGCTATTGCGAGGGCTTTAATTTCTAACCCTAGAATTTTAATCTTTGATGAGGCTACGAGCGCATTGGATTATGAATCTGAACGTATTGTTATGCGAAATATGCATTCAATTTGCCATGGAAGAACGGTGATAATCATTGCTCATCGATTATCAACAGTTAGAATTGCAAATAAAATTGTTGTAATGGAGAAAGGACGTATCATAGAGCAAGGATCTCATGAACACTTATTATCAAATTCGAATGGATTATACTCGTATTTAAACAAATTACAGTCAGGGCATTAATATGGGGTTATATTGTAGTGGTATTCGTGATTTTATTTGGCGCTATTACCAACATATAAAAGATGTTTGGAAAGAGAGAAAAAATCTTGACTCGCCTAAACGTGAAGTAGATGAGTATTCATTTCTACCGGCACATTTAGAATTAATTGAGAAACCAGTTTCTGCATTACCGAAATGGATCGCACGAGCTATTATATTTTTAATAATTATAGCCTTAGCTTGGTCTATCTTGGGAAAAGTTGATGTTGTTGCTGTAGCTAGCGGTAAACTGTCTTATAGTGGACGTAGTAAGATTATACAACCGATTGAGCGTTCTATTATTGATAATATTTATGTCATTGAAGGACAAAGCGTTCTTAAAGGTGATAATTTGGTTAAATTGATGACATTAGGTGTAGATGCTGATTATGAGAAGATGAAGAAATCTTTGGGACTTGCTTTATTAACGAAGTCAAGAGCTGAATCACTTTTAGCTGCAATTGAAAATGAACATAATCCAGTTTTAAATATTCCTAATAATAGAGTGTTTGATGATGCAGATATTAAACAATCACAACAACTCGTATTTGAACAATATCAGACATTTATATCAGAACGAAAGCAAGCAAAATTATTGTTAGAGCAACGTATTGCAGAAAAAGAAACGATATCTTTTCAGATAAAAAAATATCAAGGTCTTGAGAAAATTGAAAGAGAAAGGTTTAATGATTTTAAGGTATTATATAAGAAAAAAATAGTTGCAAAACATGAGTTTTTGGAACAAGAAAGTAAGTTTATTAATCTTAAAAATGAGCTTGCGGCTCAGGAGAGTAAATTGACTGAGATAGAATCTAGTATTAAACAGGCTCAAGAATCCTATGATTTATTAAGGTATACCTTTGTCCGAAATATAAGAGATGCTTTGCGTCAAGCTAACGAACAAGTTGAACAACTTATTTTTGAGGAAAAAAAAGCCTTAGAGAGGCAGAATACTACAACTATTAGAGCACCAGTAACAGGGACTGTGCAGCAACTTAGTATCCATACGGTTGGAGGGGTTGTTACTGAAGCCCAACAACTTATGGTCATTGTTCCTCAGGAAGATCAGCTTGAAGTATCGGCATTTATTAGTAACCAAGATATAGGTTTTATTCAAGTGGGACAACCTGTTACAATTAAAGTAGAGGCATTCCCCTATACGAGATATGGTTATATTACGGGACATGTTAAAAGTATTAGTTTTGATGCTATAGAGAATGATAAGTTAGGTTTAGTTTTTTCAACAGTAATTACCTTAGATCATGATTTTTTAGTAATAGATAATAATAAGGTACGATTAACAGCGGGTATGAGGGTTAATGCAGAGATTAAAACGGGTAGTCGTAGGGTGATCAGTTATTTATTGAGTCCATTACAAAGAACATTAAATGAAAGTTTAAGAGAACGTTAATTCGTGAATATACAAATCTATAATTGCATTTTTCAAAGTATAGTATCTTTTTGGGGCCTTGGGGGTAGATTTTAGAAAATCACTGATGGCTTTAAGTTTAATATCAAGTATTAAAGTTGTGCAAAATACTTCTTATCTAAATGGATATTGGATTATGATAATAACTTGATAAAGGTCTTCGACAGTTTGTTAAACAGAAAATGGTAAAAGTCTTTTGGGATTTTCTTATATGCTAAAATGTCAGAAACTATATTAGCTTTTCTGGCTAAAGAAGTAAATAATATTATTATCGCTTAACAAACTAAGGAAAAAATTGATCCTTTTAAGCAAGGAAGAATGTTTTAATCTAGAGAATTTCTAGAACTTGGAAATATCGTGGTTGTTAAAACACTTTCTCAAATGGTTCAAAAAGAAGAAGGCGAAATTGAACGAGTTGTTGGCGGATTTTTTTCTATCCCATAAAAAACAGATTTTTAGGTAATATCCCGATTAATGTTGTAACAGTAATAGAAGTAATTTCCCAACAAAATCGTGAAACGATACAAATTCATGGATTATAAATCGAAATAAAGTTTAAGCTTAGTACAAGTATACAGATGTCAACAAGTTATTACTTCCTATATTATTTTGAATATCCACGAAATTTAATGATATTAAAATCTTCTGAATTAAATCCATATTTATTTAACTCATTAGAATCAAATATAGTCAGGCTAAGATTAGCTACATTTTAAACTTCATAAGCATTCCTGCTAAAAATAGTATCATTTTACAAAGTTCTTCATTTCCTAAAGTTTTTAGGTCTGTTGATTTAAGGTGGATGATTGAAAATTGATTTCTTATATCATCAATTTGTTAAATATATTATTAAGTTGAAATTCAGCAGATTTTGTACAAGTAAGATTTATTTCAATCATACACTCTATTTTATTAAAGCTATGAGTTATAGCTGTTATTGTTTCTACGATAGGTTTTAGTTGAGAATTATTGAGGAACCGTAGCATAAAATGAAAGAACGTTCTGAAAGAGCAAGAATTTTTTACCGTTAATAGACCTAATTTAGTACCAGACTTAGTATTAGAATAAAATTTTAATTTAGATAGAAAATTTCTTAACATATATTCTTCTATTCAAAAGTTAATGATTATTTATAGCGAATCTAAAGAATTAAATGTAGAGTACAATAAATAAAATACGAAAAGTAATAATTAATTATTATGAAAATTTTGATAGAAGAAAATAAAGATCTATACTTAAACAATTACTTATACAGTATAAAAATTTAATAATCACAATTTGAGCATCAGTAACATATCATCAATTGGAGATGATTGAAAACCATAATGTAAATAGAATTGCCTTGCTTGCTTATTCAAAGCATGTACTAACAAAGCTCTCACTCCAACCTGTTCTGATACAACTTTTGCTCTCAATACTGCATCTTTGAGTAATGCGGCTCCTAATTTTTTTCCTTGATATTTTACATCTATAGCTAATCTCCCTAAGACAATAACTGGGATAGGTTTAGGCATATTACGTCTTAACGAACCAGGTGCAAACTCATGAGTTATTGACCCTGCTGCTAAGGCATAAAAACCGATAACAACATTCTCTTTACAGATTACGAATGTTCTACTTGCTTGACTTTGTTGATTTTTAACTGCATTGTGTCTAAGCCATCTATTTAGTGAATCTTCACCACAATCAAATAAATCAAGATGATGGTTGTGTGTTAATAATTCAGGTTTAGAATACACGTTATCATTCCCAAGGTGAGTTGATAGCCATCAATTTCTCTAACCCAGGATTAGTTAAGTCTGGCTGCTCAAGTATTTCAATGAAATGATTAAATTTATCCTCATTAAGCTGAAACACTGCTCTATCTAAAATAACGTTTTGTGCATAAGTGCAAGCAGCATCTAACATAAAATCAGAGCGTGTTTTTCCAAGTAAAGACGCTGCATGATCAATCAAATCACGCTGTATTGGTTTAGCTCGTAAGTTAATTGCAGCTGTACGCATAGTTGTCTCCATATCCTATTAATATACAATCAATATACAAATTATAATGTGTAGTTATTGTGTATGCAAGCACTTTGGTAACATAACAAGGTATGACTTGCGTGATTGGCGATAAAAGTAGAAAACTTTAAATAAGGATTGATTTGAACATAGGTAAACTTATAACAATTAAAAACTATAAATAAATTATATTAAATTTTGCCTTCTGAGTAGCTCAAAACCTTGTTTTAATAAATCATCATAGATTTATGTAAAAAGAGTTTTCAATGCTATCACGTATCCTTTCTAAGTTTAAAAAGGTAGAAAAAGAGAATATTGCTCCCTCCCATATTTTTAATAAAGAGGGATGGTTTATACCTAAAAAAGCGGATGAGCTACTAAATACCCCACTGAGACAACAATATCTAACAACTATTTGGCAAAATGTCTCAATGTCGCCTGAGATGTTTAAGCACTATTACCGTGAGCTGATAGAAAGATATGCAGAAATGGTGCAATTATTACCAGCCTCAGAATCCCATCACCATTCCCATGTTGGCGGTATGCTAGATCATGGTTTAGAGGTTATCTCAATTGCCACAAAACTCCGTCAAAATTATGTTTTACCGCAAAATGCTGCGCCAGAAGAACAAGCAAAACAGCGTGATGTATGGACTGCGGCAATTATTTATGGGGCCTTATTACATGATATTGGTAAAGTTGCTGTTGATCTTGAAGTAATACAAAAAAATGGGGAACGTTGGTATCCTTGGAATGGCATACCGACACAGCCTTACAAGTTTAGATATATCAAGGACAGGGATTATGCATTGCACCCTGCGATTGGGGGATTTTTTGCAAATTATCTTATTCCTAACGTGGCCTTTGATTGGTTGGCGACTTATCAGCAGGCCTTTTCATCTCTGATGTATACAATTACAGGTCATCACGACAGAGCGGGAATACTTACAGAGATTATCCAAAAAGCGGATCAAATTAGTGTGACGCTGGCCTTAGGAGGCGACCCTAATAAATTATCTGAACAACCTAAAGTTTCTTTTGCAAAACAATTGCACATTGCCTTACGGTATGTTGTGAACCATTTTAAATTAAATGCACCAAAAGGTGGTTCTGATGGTTGGTTAACAGAGGAGGGGCTATGGCTAATGAGTAAAAGTACGGCTGACAATATTAGGGCACATTTATTAAGCCAGGGCATTTCCGTACCGAGCCAGAATGGAAAATTATTTGATGAATTGCAAGCACATCATTTGATTCAGAAAACCCAATCAGGAACGGCTATATGGAACGGTCAAGTAGTCTCAAACGCCGGTTGGGTACCAGCGAAACCTTTTACATTACTTAAAATCGATCCTAATATTGTTTGGGACAGTATAGATAAACGTCCAGATTTATTTGAAGGGCGCGTAACCGTTGTGGGCGAAGAGGGGGCGAAATCTGAGGGGAATAGCATTCCTATTTCTTCAGATATGTCTATATCATCCTCATTAAATACGCCAGTGATCACAGAAAATATACCTGAAAATCAAATCTCTGAAGCAGAACGCCAGACAGATGTTATCAACGATAAAAAAGTTGAAACAGCGGGAGTCAGTGATATGGATTTTACACTTAATTTATTTTCTCAAATTGAACCAGAGCATAAAGATGAAGCAAAATTTGTACCAGAGTTTGATACGTCTATAACTGAAACAGTAAAAACTGCATCCTCGATAGTGCAAGAAACCATTCATGTAGAACAACAGCCAGAACAATCAAAACGTTCTAAGCAGGCTAAACCTAATAACCTTTCTACTCCATCTGCGATAAGTTCAAAAGACGTGTCTGATGTGATGGATGGTAAAAAATTTATTGATTGGATAAAAGCAGGGGTGATTGCTGAAAAATTATCCTGGAATAGACCTAATGCTAAACTCCATATTGTTGAGAATCATCTATTTCTTGTTACGCCAAGTATCTTTCAGCTATATTTACGAGAAGTAGCGGGAAGTACTGATCAAGCATCGTGGGAACTGCTACAAAAACACTTCCAGAATTTAGGTATCCATAAAAGGCAACATATGGAAGATGACAGTCGTAATATTTGGGAATGTAAAGTTATTGGTCCGAATAAACATTCTTTTTTGAACGGTTATCTTATTGAGGATACTCGCCTATTTTTTGGAGATAAAATTTTGTTAAATAATCAATGGTTAAAATTACAAGGAGAATTAGTATGACATGTACTTTTAAACAATTACTTGAAAAATTTTTTTATATAAATCACTCCGTCCAAGTACAATGGATGGGTATAAGAAGATTGTTAATGTCTTAACTAAAACCTATCCTGAACTTATGCCGAATGATTTTACTCATGAGCATGTTATTCAATGGAGGGAGCATGTTTTAAAATCAGCAAAACCAGTCACTTGGAATAATTACGCACGTCATTTAAGGAGTTTATATAATTTTGCAATTGAATATCAATTTATTTCTTTAGATAAAAACCCATTTACTAAATTATTTATTACTGAAGACAAAGCAAAAAGAAAAACGCTGAGTGTTGATCAAATAAATGTTGTCCATGATTTATTATGTTCAAAAGAGAATTTGCCTGATATTTTAACACCAAGATGGTTTATTTTGGCACTATTTCAGACGTTTAGATATACAGGGATAAGACGAAGCCAACTAATAAAATTAAGAATTTGTGATATAGATTTAGAACGTAAGGTGATATCAATTCCTTCGCATATAAATAAAAATCACCATTATCATGAAATCCCTATTTCGAAAAAACTATACCCATATTTATGTAAATTAAAGTTTGAGATGCTGAGATTGAAACAGACTGAAAAAGATCAGCTATTCAATATAAATAAAGTATCTAAAGTTGTTGTAAATAGAAGAGGGGAAATGTCAGTTAATCAGGTGAGCCATATTTTTTCGGTTATTTCAAAACTTGTTGGTTTTTATGTATCAGCTCACCGTTTTAGGCATACAATTGCAACACAATTAATGAAGAACGTAGACAATGTTTATAGCGTTAAACAACTTTTAGGGCATTGTGATATAAAGGTTACCTTAAGTTATATAGAATATGATAGTGAAATGATAAGGGAGTGTGTGGATGGTTTGTAAAAATAGCTCTAAATTTGATAAAATTTAATGTCTAGGCTTTACAAGCAATGAAAAAATAGTAGAATCGGATCCCGATTCAAGAGGTTATGTGTACTTGGATCGGTTTTTGTTCTATTGCGTAGAGTGTAGATGTATAACGAGACCACACAAGGGATTCAAAATCCGCCGCCCTTAAAAGCGTGTCGGTTCGAGTCCGACCACTGGCACCATTCTGTATATCCTTGTTTTATCATACCCAAGATGTAAAAGAGATTGTTGCCAATCTTTACAATATTTTTCTAATCTTACTGAGAAAAATCCACACATTGAACTCATCAATTTTGAAATTCCTCATCAAATAGCTTATTGAGAAGTAGCAAGTCGAGCGTTACCTATTCATAGACATAATAAAATAGAGGCAGAAAATATCCGTCAATTATGCTCACTTTTATTCCCTTGTTGGAAAGAGCATTTCCAAACTGAAACAAAACGAGGTGAGTCAAAATGAGCAGTAAAACATTCCCGGCTTATTTTTTTGAGGCAGAGCAATCGGTACTTGGCGGATTAATCTTAGCTAATGATAAATGGGATGACGTAAGCCTCCTATTAACTGAGCATAATTTTTATAATCATGAACATCAACAAATTTACATTGCGATTAGGTTTGATCTTCTATAATGTACTAGGTTTTAAACAAAAGTGCGGTAGAAATTTATTCAATTTTTTACCGCACTTTGTACTCCATTAATTGGATTTTACACGCTCGTCAGTTCTCTCATAAAGATTGTGCTTTTTTATATCCTAGATTATATGCAGATTAAACTGATTGCGCCTGTATCAGCTTGGTTTTCATTTAAATCCTTACCTATTTAATAATTACCATTCAATTCATCAGAAAGCCAACTTCTTGAGCGGATATAGGGTATAGAATGATGTTTATTTTCATAACTTTGATGTGGAGGTAAATTACTTAAATATCTGCATATCTATGATTTTTATGCAAATAGTCATACTAAATTTCCTCTTATTACTATAGTTATTAAATCTTACACGCCCCACCAGAACAGCCGTCATCAAGATCTTCTTGGCTGTCTTCTGCGCCATCACGGGTGTTTTGGTAGTAAAGGGTTTTCACGCCGTATTTGTAAGCGGTTAATAAATCTTTTAACAACACTTTCATCGGTACTTTGCCTTCTTCAAAACGTTGTGGATCGTAGTTGGTGTTAGCTGAAATAGATTGATCTACAAATTTTTGCATAATACCTACGAGGTGTAAGTAACCATCATTATTTGGAATATCCCATAATAACTCGTAGTTTTCACTTAAGTTTTCATAATCTGGTACAACTTGTTTGAGGATACCGTCTTTTGACGCTTTGATGCTGACGTGTCCACGCGGTGGTTCAATGCCGTTGGTTGCATTGGAAATTTGCGATGATGTTTCTGATGGCATCAGTGCAGTCAGTGTTGAGTTGCGCAAACCAAAGGTTTTAATGTCTTGGCGTAGGCTTTCCCAATCGTAATGTAATGGCTCTTGAGTGAGTGTATCCACATCTTTTTTATAGGTATCAATCGGTAAAATACCTTGAGCGTAAGTAGTTTGATCGAAATACTCACAAGCCCCCATTTCTTTCGCAAGGTTCATTGAGGCTTTTAATAAATAGTATTGAATGGCTTCAAAAGTGCGGTGCGTGAGATCGTTCGCACTGCCGTCCGAATAACGCACGCCATTTTTAGCTAAATAATAAGCAAAGTTGATCACGCCAATTCCTAAAGATCGACGCGCAAGAGAGCTACGTTCTGCCGCGATCACAGGGTAATCTTGATAATCTAATAGGGAATCTAAGGCACGCACAGCAAGATCTGCAAGTTCATCTAATTCATCAAGGTTTGCAATCGCCCCTAAGTTGAAGGCTGAAAGGGTACAAAGGGCAATTTCACCTTCTTCATCGTGAATATGAGAAAGTGGCTTAGTTGGCAATGCGATTTCTAAACAAAGGTTAGATTGACGCACAGGCGCAACGCTAGGATCAAATGGCGAGTGGGTATTACAGTGATCCACATTTTGAATATAGATACGCCCTGTGGATGCACGTTCTTGCATTAATAGTGAGAACAGTTCAACGGCTTTCACACTGCGTTTACGAATGTCTGGATCTTGTTCGTATTGGGTGTAAAGGCGCTCAAACTCATCTTGATCGGCAAAGAATGCTTCATATAACCCCGGCACATCAGAAGGGCTAAATAAGGTGATTTCGCCGCCTTTGATTAAGCGTTGATACATTAATTTGTTAAGCTGAACACCGTAATCCATATGACGAACACGGTTATCTTCCACACCACGGTTATTTTTTAAGACTAACAGGCTTTCCACTTCCAAGTGCCAAATTGGGTAGTAAACGGTGGCCGCTCCACCACGCACCCCGCCTTGTGAGCAGGATTTTACCGCAGTTTGGAAATATTTATAGAATGGGATACAGCCTGTATGGAATGCTTCCCCGCCACGGATTTGGCTACCCAAGGCACGAATCGCTCCGGCGTTTACGCCAATTCCAGCACGTTGAGAAACATATTTCACAATGGCAGAGGCAGTCGCATTAATAGAATCTAAACTATCACCACATTCAATTAACACACAAGAACTGAATTGGCGTGTTGGTGTACGCACCCCAGCCATGATTGGTGTAGGCAGAGAAATTTTAAATGTCGATGTCGCATCATAGAAACGGCGTACATAATCTAAGCGTGTTTCTTTTGGATAGGTTGAGAACAAGCTTGCTGCCACCAAAATATATAAGAACTGGGCAGATTCATAAATCTCACCTGTGACACGATTTTGTACTAAATATTTGCCTTCAAGCTGTTTGACTGCTGCATAAGAGAATGTCATATCACGCCAGTGATCTAAAAAGCCGTCCATTTCGTCCCATTCTTCACGGCTATAATCGGTCAGTAAGGCTTGATCATACTTGCCTAAACGCACCAATTTTTTAACGTGATCATATAAACGCGGAGGATCAAAATGCCCATAGGCTTTTTTACGCAAATGGAAAACCGCAAGGCGCGCGGCTAAATATTGATAATCAGGCGTATCTTTGCTGATTAAATCTGCGGCTGCTTTAATAATGGTTTCGTGAATATCCGAAGTGCGAATCCCCTCATAAAATTGAATATGGGAACGCAATTCTACTTGAGAAACAGAAACGTTATCCAATCCCTCTGCTGCCCAAGTGATCACTCGGTGAATTTTATCTAAATCGATGGGTTCTTGTTTTCCGTCACGTTTGGTGACCATCATAGCTTTATTCATAGACATTCCGATTTGTTGGTGTTGCGTAAAAACACAAGATATAGTGGTTTATTGAAAACGCGGTACAAGATAATGTGTTATTAACGAAACTGCAAGCACTAAATTTTACGTCCAATTCTTGACATAAACTAAGTTATTTATAAATAAGCAAAAATCATAGAAATGAATTTACCCCTTATTTTTATCAGGAATTAAAAAGCAAAGTGCGGTTAAAAAATGTGTGAAAAATCACAAATTTTTCAATAACTAAGAGAAATTTGCCGATTTTTATTGACCAATTTTTCCCTTATATGTTAGAAAAACTTACTGATGATATTGCTTTTTCTTATTACAAAGAAATGATCCATTTGGGTGTTTATTTTCAAGCCCGTTATTTTGACTAGGAGAGATTAATGGTTCGATACATTCGATACTTTATGAAATTAGAAGCAGCCAGCGGAATGTTATTGCTGTTTTTTGCTGCCTTTGCCATTTTATTGGCAAACACGCCCTTGAGCCGTTTTTATTTTAGCTTTCTTGATGCGCCAGTGGTGATCCAATTTGGTTCTATTGTACAAATCAACAAACCACTCTTGATGTGGGTGAATGATGGGTTTATGGCGGTATTTTTTGTCCTTGTGGGATTAGAAGTAAAACGAGAATTGCTCACAGGGGCAATTTCAAGCTATCAAAAAGCCATTTTCCCAGCCATTGCCGCCTTGGGAGGAATGATTGTGCCAGCGGCAATTTATTGGTTTGTCACCAAGGATACCCCACAATATCAAGATGGCTGGGCAATTCCAATGGCAACAGACATTGCCTTTGCACTGGGCGTATTAGGTTTGCTTGGGAGCCGTGTGCCTTTCGCATTAAAAGTGTTTTTGCTTGCACTAGCGATTATTGATGATTTAGGCGCGATTATTGTGATTGCGTTGTTCTTCTCACAGGATTTGAGTACGCGCGCGTTAATTTTAGCGAGTATTGCCATTGTGGGGTTGATTTTGCTTAATCGCTTTAAAGTATCCAATTTAGGGCCTTATGTGATTGTCGGCTTAGTGTTATGGGTATCTGTGCTAAAATCGGGCGTACACGCCACCTTAGCTGGCGTTATCATTGGGTTTAGTATTCCACTCAAAGGGAAAAATGGCAGAAAAGTGTTGCACGATATGGAACATATTTTAGCCCCTTGGTGTTCATTCTTTATTTTGCCCCTGTTTGCCTTTTCCAACGCGGGAGTATCCTTAGCAGGAATGGGGATAGAGACGTTAAGCTCACCGCTCACTTTAGGCGTGATCTTAGGATTATTACTTGGAAAACCGCTTGGTGTCTTTTTATTTAGTTATTTATCGGTGTTATTTCGTCTTGCGAAATTGCCTGAAGGAATTAATTTTAAACAGATTTTTGCCATTGCCTTGCTCTGCGGTATTGGATTTACAATGTCAATGTTCTTGGCGGGGCTCGCCTTTGGTGGTGATGGGGCAAGTGAAATGGCAAGTTTTGCCCGTGTAGGTATTTTGCTAGGCTCAGCGATTTCAGCAGTAGGAGGGTATTTCTTACTAAAGGTCTGTACGAAACCTAAGGAATAATATGAGGTAAAAAAATCGGGCTATTCTAAGTAGCCCGATTTTTTTAATACTATTTTTTCAATGTTGGAATATATTCCGCTAATCCTTTGATTTCTTCTTCACTTAAACGAGATTTTGCGGCATTGCCCGCACCGACAATTTCGCCCGCTTTGCGTTTTTCAAGTGCGGTGAGAATTTCTTCAGTTTTTAAGTTATTGATCATTGCGGATTGATTTAATGCCGATTTTTCCCCTTGCTTGCCGTGGCACATTGCACAAGTGCGGTTAAAAATCTTTTGTGTATGTTCTAGGCTTTCATCGGCTTGGCTATTGAATGCCAATAGCGTGCCTGCAATAAAAAGTAGAGTAGAAGCGTAACCTTTCATTATTTTTCCTCAAAGAATGTTCGTAATTCGTTTTCTGGGATTAAACCCTCAAATTTATAAAGGATTTTTCCCTTAGAATCAAGCAAGAATGAGGTTGGTGTGCCAACCAACTGATAACGTTCAGCGGTAATATTAAGCTGATCTTTGACAATTGGCAGAGTCAGTTGATTTTTTTCTACCACCGCTTGTGTGTTACCACGTTCCCCATCAATATTAATGGCTAAAAGTTGTAATGTATTGGGATAGTTTTGGGAAAATTGCTGTAATAATTTCATCTCAACAATACAGATACCGCAGGTTTCCGACCAAAAATTGATCAGCAATTTTTTCCCTGCAAATTGGCTTAATTCCACCTTATTGCCCTGCAAATCAAAAGCCGCAATATCAGGTGCTTGACTGCCGATATTGGCGGTTTGATCTTTACAAGAAATAAGCAAAAAAAGCACCGCACTTAATAAACCGAGTTTGAGACTATGTCTTAATTGCATTCTATTATCCTTTAAATTGTCAAACTAACTGCAATATTTTATCAAAATAAACTTCATAAGGGGTTTTCCAGTTTAAACATTTGCGTGGTCGGTGATTTAATTTATCGACCACGGCTTGTATTTGTGCCTCCGAAAAGGGCGTAATGTCTTGACCTTTCGGAAAATACTCCCTTAGTAAACCGTTCGTGTTTTCATTTGTTTCTCTTTGCCAAGGTTGGTGGGGCAATGGAAAGTAAAATTCAACCTGAAGTCTTTCCGTTACCTGCTGATGTTTTGCAAATTCTTTCCCTCTATCTAGAGTAATGCTCTCTAAAGGCTCATTGTGCAAGGCTTCACTCATTGCCTTAGCAACGCTTTCTGCTCGCTTTGCAGGCAATTTTCTGATGATGGAAAAACGGCTTTTTCTATCCGTCAAAGTCAATGAACAAGCTTTGCCTGCCGCGCCCAACACTGTATCTGCTTCCCAATCACCTAAACGGCTTCGAGTTTCGGCTTCGCTTGGTCGTTCGGTTAAATGATAACTAATAGGGATTTTCCCGCGTTTTTCCACATAGTCATTGGTATGCCGCCTTTTCCCGCGATGACGGAGTTTCCGAATAGTCCCTCTTGCCCCGTGCGATAAGCCTTTCTCATCAAACCACCCTGCATAAATCCCTCGGTAAATACTGACAAAGCTAATAGAAAGCACACTTTGTTCGTATTTCAAACGAGAGGCAATCTGCTCTGGCGACCAATTCTCTTGTAAGAACTTTCACTTAACAAAATCAAATAATCTCGGGTCGGCTAACTTTCGCTTGGGTTTACATTCTACCCGTTGTTGATAGTGTTGTTGCACCGATAATGCCGCATATTCGCCCTGACAGCGCTTCAATTCTCGTGAAATGGTCGATTTATGTCGCTGTAATCGCTGAGCAATCTGGGTTATTGTTTTGCCTAATGCGTGAGGCGGAGTTTCCGAAAACCATTATCTTTTCGCGTTCATAAAGGGTAAGATGTTTGTAGGTGTTCATAAGTTCTCATTAGTAATTTTGTTGTTTCAAACAAATTATCGTCGATTTCCTTATGAACACTTTTTTATTTGTTGCAGTTAGATTGTAAATTCAAGAGATTAAATGGCTAATAATGATGTTGTTTAATAAATAATCTTGCTATACTTCGCGCCCCTGATTTTAGCTATTTATAAAACCTGTTATTGTTGAATAAACTATTATGATGAAATTAACCCCTACTTTTTTCTGTTTTCCTATCCCTTTCCGTTATTCCCGAATTGCACTTTTAATTGCTTCTTGTGCAACACCTTTTGCACAAGCGTCTGTTGTCCGTAGCGATATTGATTACCAATATTTTCGTGATTTTGCTGAAAATAAAGGCAAATTTATTGTGGGCGCGAGTAATATTGCGATTTTCAATAAAGAAGGGCAGGAAATTGGGGTAATGATGAAAGATATCCCAATGCCTGATTTGCGTGCAGCAAATAGAGAAACGGGGATTGCAACGTTAATTTCACCACAATATATAACCAGCGTAACCCACAATGGGGAATATCCGAATGTTTCCTTTGGGGGAGAAGACTATAATCCTGATTCTCATCATTATTTTTATGAAATCGTTGATAGAAATAACTACCCTTATCCTGTTAGTGAAAAAAAGGTAGATTATCACGTTCCTCGTTTACATAAGTTAGTGACTGAAGTTGTCCCTGCTAATGTGAATGATACGGAACAAACGCGTGCGGTTTATACGGATACTTCACGTTTTCCTATTTATGTTAGGGTGGGTTCTGGTACACAATTTATTCGTTACTCAGATAAGCAAGATGATCTCAAACAAATTGCAGGCCCATATGTTTATTTAACTGGTGGTGCAGCTATGATCATTAGTGATGTTACAGATGGGAGGAAAGTAGGCGATTTTATTGAAAGAAGAATGGCTTCTAATGGCTGGACTAGCCTGTTTAATGATAAATACGGACCTATGGCTACTTATGCAAGAGGAGGTGACAGTGGTTCAGGGATATATGCTTTTGATAAGCAGAAGAATCAATGGGTATTGAGTGGTGTACTAAATTTTGAGAGTGGGGATAATTTTAATACCAATATTTGGACATTACCAATTTTAGGATTCATTGCAGAAAAAGAAAATGAAGATCTCGCAGGGAGCATTTCTAATCAGAGAGCAGGAGACATTTGGCAATGGCGTGTATCAGAGCATAGTAGTTTTATTAGCCACTCAACGAATTCTTTACCCGTAGCATTAAAAGATCAGAAAGAATCAAACATCCAAGCAGCTAAGAATGCGGGGAAAAACGTTAAGTTTGGCGGTGTTGATGGAGGCGTTTTAATCTTAGAAAATGATATAAATCAAGGAGCTGGCGCTCTTTATTTTGATAGTGATTTTACTGTTAAACCTAAAGATAACCAAACTTGGTTAGGGGCGGGGGTTTATATTGCGAAAGACAAAACTGTCACTTGGCAAGTTGCTAATCCGAAAGATGATCGTTTATCTAAGATTGGTGAGGGAACCTTACTTGTTAAAGGGAAAGGGGGAAATCTTGGCGATATTAGTATTGGGGATGGTACGGTTATTTTAGCTCAAGAGGCTGATGACGAAGGAAAGAAACAGGCGTTTAATCAAGTGGGAATTGTGAGTGGGCGTCCTACCGTGGTTTTGCAGAGTTCGGATCAAATTGATCCTAATAAATTGTATTTTGGTTTTCGTGGAGGTCGATTAGATCTTAATGGAAATGCATTAGTTTTTGATCGTATCCAGAATGTAGATGAAGGGGCAATGATTGTTAATCATCATTTATCGCACTCAGCTAATGTGACGTTGAAGGCCTCTCTTTCTGATTCATTCGTTATGGGGCATAAACCTACTGATGATGGCGATTTTTTTGAGTTTTATAATCTATTTGAGCGAGAGAACCAATATTTTCGTCCAAAAACGCCAGCACAAGAAAGAAGAAGAAATAAAGGCGCGGCCTCTTTCCCCTATTTTGAAGAGGAACGAGCAATTAGTTACTTTTGGGAATATTTAGGTACAGATAAAGAAAAAGCGGTTGAGCAACTGCGTTTAAAACAAAAATATCTATTCAGTTATAGTGGTTTTTTTGGGGAAAAAGATAAAACGAAACACAATGGTAAGTTGAATATTCATTATTCTCCAGATGTTCCCAAAGCTATTTACCAATTTACTGGTGGAATGGCATTGAATGGGGAATTATCAATTAATAATGGTGAATTAATTTTATCCGGTAGGCAAACACCTCATGCCAGAGATTTTTTGAATAAAAAAGAGGTCATTTTTGATGATGATTGGATAAATAGAGATTTTTCAGCAAATACGATTTCTGTTACTAATCAGGGTATTTTCACCGTAGGACGTAATGTTTCTTCTCTTTCAGCTGATATTAACGCAACAAATAATACTGTATTAAATCTAGGCTACCAGCCAACGCAAAAAGTGTGTCTGCGTTCTGATTATACAGGAGAGGTAAGCTGTGATACGCCAACCTATAATGAGAACGTATTACATACCATTCCAAGAACTCAATTTACCGGTAATGTTACGCTGTCTGAGCAAAGTGCCTTAAATTTAGGAAAAACAGATTTCATTGGGGCGATTCAAAGCGAAAATACAAGCCAAACAGTATTATCAAAAGAGGCTCATTGGAAATTGACAAAAAATAGCACGCTAGGAAACTTGACGTTAGATGAAGGCGCTCAAATTACATTGAGCCAAGAAAATAAACCATTTAATACCTTAACGATTAATGGTGATTTAAGTGGAAAAGGGAAATTTTATTACCGCACTAAGTTTTCAACGCGAGAAAGCGATCAGGTTGTTGTTAATGGACAAGCATCGGGAGAGCATACCTTAGTTGTCAATGATACAGGCAGTGAACCAGAACGTAGCAAAGCCCGCCTTACATTGCTGACAGCGAATGGTTTATCAGATAATTTATCTGTCACCTTGCAAAATAACTATGCTGATATAGGTACTTATCGTTATAACTTAATTAAAGAAGACAATGCTTTCCGCCTATATAACCCAATTGTAGAAAAACAAATTGAGCAAGAAGAACGCCAAGCAGCGGAAGAGCAAGCTCGCCGTGAAGCCGAAGCAAAACGTTTAGAAGAAGCACGTAAAGCCGCAGCGGAAGAGCAAGCCCGCCGTGAAGCGGAAGCAAAACGTTTAGAAGAAGCACGTAAAGCCGCAGCGGAAGAGCAAGCCCGCCGTGAAGCAGAAGTAAAACGTTTAGAGGAAGAACGTAAAGCTGAAGCGGAAGAGCAAGCGCGTCGTGAAGCAGAAGCAAAACGTTTAGAGGAAGAACGTAAAGCTGAAGCGGAAGAGCAAGCGCGTCGTGAAGCCGAAGTAAAACGTTTAGAGGAAGAACGTAAAGCTGAAGCGGAAGAGCAAGCGCGTCGTGAAGCAGAAGCAAAACGTTTAGAAGAAGAACGTAAAGCCGCAGAGGAAGAGCAAGCCCGTCGTGAAGCAGAAGCAAAACGTTTAGAGGAAGAACGTAAAGCTGCAGCGGAAGAGCAAGCGCGTCGTGAAGCAGAAGCAAAACGTTTAGAGGAAGAACGTAAAGCTGAAGCGGAAGAGCAAGCGCGTCGTGAAGCAGAAGCAAAACGTTTAGAGGAAGAACGTAAAGCTGAAGCGGAAGAGCAAGCCCGTCGCGAAGCAGAAGCAAAACGTTTAGAAGAAGAACGTAAAGCCGAAGCGGAAGAGCAAGCCCGCCGTGAAGCCGAAGCAAAACGTTTGGAAGAAGAACGTAAAGCCGAAGCGGAAGAGCAAGCTCGCCGTGAAGCAGAAGCAAAACGTTTAGAAGAAGCACGTAAAGCCGCGGCAGAAGAACAGGCTCGCCGTGAAGCGGAAGCAAAACGTTTAGAAGAAGCACGTAAAGCCGCAGCGGAAGAGCAAGCTCGCCGTGAAGCAGAAGCAAAACGTTTAGAAGAAACACGTAAAGCCGCAGCGGAAGAGCAAGCCCGCCGCGAAGCAGAAGCAAAACGTTTAGAAGAAGAACGTAAAGCCGTAGCGGAAGAGCAAGCTCGCCGTGAAGCAGAAGCCAAACGTTTAGAAGAAGAACGTAAAGCTGAAGCGGAAGAGCAAGCGCGTCGTGAAGCAGAAGCAAAACGTTTAGAGGAAGAACGTAAAGCTGCAGCGGAAGAGCAAGCTCGCCGTGAGGCCGAAGCAAAACGTTTAGAAGAAGCACGTAAAGCCGCAGAGGAAGAGCAAGCCCGCCGTGAAGCCGAAGCAAAACGTTTAGAGGAAGAACGTAAAGCCGCAGAAGAGCAAGCGCGTCGTGAAGCAGAAGCCAAACGTTTAGAAGAACGTTTGGCTGCGGCAGAAGAACAGGCTCGTCGTGAAGCAGATGCAAAACGTTTAGAAGAAGAACGTAAAGCCGCAGCAGAAGAGCAAGCTCGCCGTGAAGCGGAAGCAAAACGGTTAAAGCAAGCTGAGTTAGTGAGCCGTGTATCAAATACTGGATTATCAGAGCTTTCGGCTCAAGTGAATGTGGTGCTTGAAAAAGATCAGCATTTAAATCAGCGCCTTTTCCAAGCTGGCAGCCAGCAAGCTCAACTATGGACAAATGTTGGTGTTCAAAGAGGTGATTATCAGTCAGATAATTATCGTCATTACGAACAATATAGTTCCTATACTGAATTAGGCGCAGAAAGCCCACTGAATGAACAAGGTATAAGTGTAGGCGCTATGGTATCCCATACACGAGCTAATATGAATTATGATCAAGCAAGCGGTAAGCTTAAATACTCTCAAGCAACGCTCTATAGCAAAATTCAAAATAGTAAAGGCTTATTCGCCGCTATTGATTTGGGGTATGGACGTTCTAATAACCAGATTACGCTAGACAGCCATTCAATTAAATTTAAGCGTAATATATTTGCTGCGGGTATGAGTTTAGGCAAAAAATGGGATTTAGGATATATGGATCTTAATACCTTATTAGGCTTAAGGTATCACCATTTTACAAAAGCACATTATACATTAGAGGATGCAAGCATTGATTCGCCATCATTAGATTTAGTGAACTATTACGCTGGAGCGGAATTGTCAAAAACTTGGTCTTGGGAAAGCGTTTCGATTACGCCAAAATTGGCACTGTATTATTTTGATGCGAGCAGTAAAACATTCGATCACGCAATAATGGTGAACAACAATCGGTTAGTGCAACAATTTAATCGTGGTTGGCAATATCAAACAGGGCTTGATTTCGGTATGGAGGCATTCACAATGGGAATGACATTTACCTATGAAAAAAGCCAAGAGGCGGCGAATAATAGATTAGTTGATTTGAAGGTGACTTATAAATTCTAGATAGATTAAACAATGCCCCTTTGGGGGCATTATTTTTAGCCTAACCTTTATAGTTGAATGAAATAGATAATAATCATAATGACTAAATAGCTCAATCCCAACCAAGCCAACCTTATTAGCATTGGATTAGGTGAGAGTTGTTTTGCTAGACTGAGGTTTAGCCACGCAAAAATAGGGGCTGATAGGAAAGAAGCCGTCATTGCAAAAGGGATCATTTTACCGATAGCGCCACTAAAAAATTGAATAATAATGAAACTTGCAAAACAAGCCGCTAACATAAAATAACGTAATCCTTTTTCATTATTAACATCTGTTTGTGCGCCAAATTTGAGTAGCTGAATTGTTTGTTGATTGCAACGAGAATAGCCATCAACAGCAACAATTGTGGTGCCATAAATACACACAAATGCGATAAGCGCAATAAACCAACGGCTCCATTCCCCAATGCTTAGTGCATACATTTCTACAAATAAATGAATAAATTTGCCACCGCTAAGGGGGGGAATGGTATTACCATATTGAATTAATGCGCCAAGTGCCATAAACATTAAAGCTAACACAATGGTTGTGAGATAGCCGATATTAAAATCTAATTGATGATGTTTTTGATAATTTGGCGTTAATCGTCTTTTTTGTACCACCCATAATGAACTGGCAATACTGAGTTCCATTGGGGCAGGCATCCAGCCCATTAATGCAATTAAGAACGGTACAGCAGCGAGACTCCAAGCATCAGGTGGAACAAAATCAGCCACTGGTGGCGATGTTTGTTTAGTAAAAGCAAGCACCAACGCAATGAGGGTGATTACGGAGAGAAGTAGCATAATGCTTTTTGATACTTTATCTAATCGCTGATATTGGCGATAAAATAAGATCACTAAAAAACTCACTAATACAATAATGTTAAGACTATTGAGATCAATAGAAAAAGGAAGCAACATAGCCAATAGTACGGCAGAAAGTAAGGTTCCACCTGCAATATTCACCACTGTTGCAAAGAGATTAAATAATAGGAATAACCATAAGTATCCTTTACCTTTTTCTGCATAGCCTTGCAATACGCTTTTATTTTGCGTTGCACTATAATCAAATGCAAAGCGGAAAAAGGGGTATTTAAGTAAATTTACTAAAATAATTAATCCAGCTAATTGATAGCCATAATATGCGCCAGCCTGTGTAGAGGCTATAATATGAGAGCCACCAACACAGGAGCAAGCCATAATCACACCCGGGCCTAAATTACGTAATAGAGAAAGGTTTATTGTCATTTATTCACCTAGAATTGCTTTTACTGTTAATGCGACATTTTCCGCTTGCATAATGGTGGAGATCACGGCAACGCCATCTGCACCGTTTTGTAGAAGTGGTTTCACGTGAGGGGTTTTTATGCCACCAATGGCGACTAATGGTTTAGTAATTCCTTGCTCACGCAAATATTGAACAAAATTAATGCCGACATCTGGAGCCGCGTCAGATTTTGAAAAAGTTGGAAAAATAGGACCGCACCCATAATAATCAACGCCATTGAAATCATTATGCTGTTGTGCTTGTTGCAAGGTATTGACCGATAAACCGATCAGCATTTTGCCTTGAATTTGTTGAGCAAGCTTATCTACCGCAAAATCTTTTTGCCCAACGTGAATGCCGTCAGCCTTCAATTTTTCTGCGAGTGCAACATCATTATTCATAATAAAAGGCACATTATATTGTTGACATAATGCCTGACATTGGCGAGCAAGCTGTTCAATTTCCGTTGGATCTTGCAATGAAAATTGCCCTTTTTCACGAAATTGATAACAAGTAATACCAGCTTTTAACGCCTGTTCTAAACGATCTAACAAGGTTTGTTGTGGATTGTTGGCATATTGTGGTAGATGACGGCAATCTTGTGTGCCGGCCACCAAATAACAGCGTAAAATGTGTTTATTCATAATTTTTTTGCTCCTGTGAATAGGCCCAGTGATTCGTTGGGCCGTGTCCGTGTCCGATATTTAAAGGGTGCGTTATGGCACTTGTGATAAACGCTTTGGCCGTTTTGCAGGCTTGCTCTAAAGATTGTCCTTTTGCGAGTTCAGCGGTTAAACAAGCGGAAAACGTGCAGCCTGTGCCGTGTGTGTGTGGCGTATTAAAACGCGGACTTTCCAAAATAAAAGATTGCGTTGGCGTGAAAATAAAATCTTGGCATACTGTGCTTTTTGAATCTTGTTGATGACCACCTTTTATGATCACTGTTTTTGCGCCCATTTGTTGTAAATGTTCAGCAATTTTCTGGATACTGTGCTGATCTTCCGCTTTCAATCCAGTTAATGCTTCTGCTTCGGGCTGGTTGGGGGTTAGCACATCGGCTAAGGGCAATAATTGCTCACGCATTGCATTGATTGCCGATTGTTCCAATAAACTAGCGCCCCCTTTAGCGATCATAACAGGATCTATCACAATATTAGGAATCGGGTGTACCTTTAAAAATGTGGCTACGGTGTGAATAATTTCCGCAGTGCCTAACATACCGAGTTTCACCGCATTGGGCGTGAAGTCTGCGATAATCGCATTCAGTTGCGCTTCAATGGTTTTAGGCGGAATTAAATGAATATCGGTTACCCCTAAGGTATTTTGTGCGGTAACCGCAGTAATCACACTCATACCAAATACATTCTGCATTTGAAAGGTTTTTAGATCTGCTTGAATACCCGCACCACCGCCACTGTCTGAGCCGGCAATTGTAAGGGCTTGTGCAATATGCGCCATTTTTTCTCCTTATTTATGCTGATTTCTCTATGCTAACTCGTGCAAATTGTGCCACTTGCTGGTCATTCAATTCGCCAAGTGAATCTAAAAGTGCGGTGTAAAATTGCCCATATTTTGTTGGCGCAAGATGTTGTGCCGCTAATTCTCCTGCTACGGCATAAGCTGTACAAGCTTGTACGACTGCCTCAAAAGGAGAATGCGGGTTAACCGCCAAAAATGCGCCTAACACTGCGCCGAGTAAACAGCCCGATCCTGTGATTTTAGGAAACATTGCCGTTCCATTATGAATGGTGGCTAATTGCGTTCCATCACTAATATAATCCACCTCACCACTTACTGCGACAATACATTGATAACGTTGCGCAGCAAGCATTGCAATTTCGCCAATATTGCCATCACCTTGTCCCGCATCTACGCCTTTCGCAGACCAATTTACGCCAGCTAATTGAGCAATTTCGCCAGTATTGCCACGAATAGCAGTGAATTTTACCTTGTTAAGTAATTCAGCGATTACGTCCTTGCGATATTGCGTTGCGCCGACCCCGACAGGATCAAGCACGACGGGAATACCAGCTTGATTTGCGGCTTGTCCTGCCGCCAACATCGCTTTCACTTTAAAGGGATCGAGTGTACCAATATTAATAGACAAGGCAGCACTGAATTGAGCAAGATCGGCCATTTCTTCTTCCGCATCCGCCATAATCGGCGATGCACCCAAAGCGAGTAGCCCATTAGCCACATAATTTGCCACCACAATATTCGTAATGCTATGAATTAACGGGTTTTTTTGACGGATTTGTTCTAACAAATTGAATTGCATCATATTCTCCTATTATGCGTAAGAAGGGAGTAAAAAATAAAATACCAATGATAAAAGTAGAGTTTTATTCATTGATGGGAAATAAAAAGTAAGAAATTAGGGAATAAAACAGAAATAGGGTACGGTATAAAATTAGATAAGTTTTCATAATAAGTTTCCTACGTCAGTGCTAACTGGATCAGGTTCAACGGGTATCATCTCAGCTACTTAACGTAGCACCCCGACTATTAATGCTTTTCACTCTACAAAGAAATGAGGAGAAAGACAATATTAATTGTCATAATTTTTTTGTTCTTTAAGAAATATTTTTAATTTTGCGAGCGAGATCGCAAAAATGATTTAAGGGCATTGCGAAAGTGCGGTGCTTTTTTCATAGTATTTTTATTTGTCATCGTAAATGTGAACCTTATGTTGGAATGAAATTTGCGCTCAAATTAGATGTGATTTTATGGCTGATTATTGGTGCTGGCTTGAGTTTACTTTATGTTCCGAAAGGCCTATTAATGAGCTTACATTTAATGTTTTGGCTTGTGGGAAGTGGAGCATTGGCAGTCTTGATTGCCTATGCTTTTACTTATTACAACACGGCAAAATGCCTCATTTATGGGGTGATTTTTGTGTTGAGTTTAGGGTATTTTCATTTCCAAGCGAATCAGCTTTTGAGCCAAGCAGAACAGCTTGCCCGTGTAAATAACCACATCAGCACGCCAATCAAGATCGAGAAAATTTTACATCAGCAAGATTATCAAACGATTATTGCCACAGCGAGATTAGCAGAAAAGTTGCCCGAACAGCGTATTTATTTGCAATGGCAAAGCAAGAATAACACCGTTTCAGATAGGAAGATTGAAGCAGTTAAAGTAGGGCAAATTTGGCAGGCAGAATTATTGCTTAAACCTTTATCAAGCCGTTTAAATCAAGGCGGTTTTGAACGGCAAAAATGGTATTTTTCACAAGGCATTAGCGCCTATGGCAGAGTAAAAAGTGCGGTAAAAATTGCGGAGAATTTTTCTTGGCGCGAGCGATTATTGCAAGTCAGTTTTCAGCAGACCCAAGGTTTATCTATGCAAGGACTGTTACTGGCATTGGGTTTTGGCGAACGAGCGTGGCTTAACCCTGAACATTGGCAAATTTATCAGAAAACAAATACGGCACACCTCATCGCAATTTCTGGTTTGCATATTGGCTTGGCAATGTTGCTCGGTTTTGCTCTCGCAAGAGTAATGCAGTTCTTTTTACCCACTCACCGAATAGGGGCGATTTGGCCATTATTATGTGGGATTTTCATTGCGTTAATTTATGCTCAGCTAGCTGGATTCTCTATTCCCACCTTAAGAGCATTGCTTGCCTTATGCTTGGTTTGCGTGATCCGAATGCTACGCTGTTATTATACCGCTTGGCAGTATTTTCAATGGGTGGTGGCATTGCTTATGCTATGGGATCCACTGATGTTACTTTCCGTCAGCTTTTGGCTTTCTGCGGGCGCGGTAGCGAGCTTGATTTTATGGTATCAGCTTGTTCCTTTAGATTGTATTAAGTGGCAAATTTATCCGATTAAAAATACGTGGGTGAAGAAACTAGTGCGCTGGATTTTTTCCTTATTTCACCTGCAATTGGGGTTGCTATGTTTATTTACCCCTATTCAGCTTTATTTTTTTCACGGAATGGCTTTATCGGGAATGATAGCAAATCTTTTCGCTGTGCCATTGTTCAGTCTCTGTCTTGTCCCAATGGTGCTGTTTGCAGTATTGAGTCAAGGGGCATTGGGTTCGTGGCAAGGGGCAAATTGGCTTGCAGAATACCTCACCGAGTATCTGGCACAATGGCAAGGATATTGGTTGAATATATCTCATAAGCAAGGGCAATGGATTGTGATTCTATTACTTGGTTTAGGATTACTTTATGTTCACTTTTTGCAGTATTTTCAGCAAAATTCACAGCTAAAAGTAATGAAAAAACCGATCTTAGCGGTAAAAAAGAGCATTTCACTTAATGCAGAAAAATTGCCTAATCCGCGATTTCTGCAAAAAATGAAGTTTATTTTTATAGGCTTGCTTAGCATAATGCTGATCAATTTAGGGTGGCAAGGGATAAATACACCTAAATGGCGGTTAGAAACCCTTGATGTCGGACAAGGTTTGGCCACCTTATTGGTGAAAAATCAGCGTGGTATTTTATATGACACTGGGGCGGCTTGGCGTAATGGCAGTATGGCTGAGTTAGAAATTTTGCCTTATTTGCAACGACAAGGCATTGTGCTAGACAAACTGGTTTTGAGCCACGATGATAATGATCATTCAGGGGGCGCAGAAGCGATTTTACAGGCATTTCCACAGATTGAATTGATGGCGTCTTCTCGAAAAAATGTGTCAAAAAAACACCGCACTTTTTGTCTTCAAGGAAAACAATGGCAATGGCAAGGATTAACTATTACTGCGCTTTCACCGCAACAGATCCGAGATCGTGCAGAAAATCCAGACTCTTGCGTACTGTTGATTGATGATGGGCAATATAAGGTGCTTTTAACAGGGGATGCGGACAGTCAAACAGAGCGCCAATTTGCTGATTTAGCTGGAAAAATAGAGGTATTGCAAGTGGGACATCACGGCAGTAAAACCTCTAGCAGTGAATATTTTATCAAAACAGTACAACCGAAAATTGCGTTGATTTCTAGTAGCCGTGGCAATCCGTGGCATTTTCCTCACTCAGTGGTTTTAGAACGTTTAAAGGCACAACAAAGTGCGGTGTATAATACCGCTGATTTTGGTCAGATTAGTCTATTGTTCTTCCCTGAGCAGATAAAAATTCATACCGTAAGATCGGAATTTTCCCCTTGGTATCGGGGATTAATTGGCTTGTTGGCAAAATAAAGGTAAAATGGCAAAGTTTTTTAACGGAAATGAATAAATTATGCAAGATAAAGACTTAACTACGCTGCAAACGTTCAAACGCTTATGGCCAATTATTGCGCCTTTTAAAGCAGGGCTAATTGCCGCTGCAATAACACTCGTATTTAACGCATTGGCTGATGCAACTTTAATTCAAATGCTTAAACCTTTATTAGATGATGGATTCGGTAAAGCGGATGTTGGCTTTTTGCGTTTAATGGCCGTAGTGGTTGTACTATTGATTATTGTGCGAGGTGTAACAAGTTTTGTTTCAACCTATTGTTTAGGGTGGGTTTCAGGGAAAGTGGTGATGACAATTCGCCGCCGTTTATTTAAGCATTTAATGTATATGCCCGTTCCCTTTTTTGATCAAAATTCAGCAGGAAAATTACTTTCTCGTATTACTTACGATAGCGAACAAGTCGCCAATTCATCATCAGGTTCTTTAGTAACTATTGTGCGTGAAGGAGCGTATATTATCTCTTTGCTTTGCGTAATGATTTATACCAGTTGGCAGCTTTCCTTAGTACTTTTTGTGATAGGACCGATTATTGCGGTGCTAATTCGTATGGTATCGAAAAAATTCCGCGAGTTAGGTAAAAATATGCAAAACTCAATGGGGGAGCTGACTTCTTCGGCAGAACAAATGCTAAAAGGACATCGAGTAGTGCTTTCTTTCGGTGGACAAAAAATTGAAGAAGAACGCTTTAATAAAGTAAGTAATGATATGCGCCGTAAGGGAATGAAAGTGATGGTGGCAGATGCCATTTCTGATCCTGTGGTGCAAATTATTGCCTCTTTTGCCTTGTCAGCGGTGCTTTATTTGGCAACCGTACCAGAAATTATGAGCCAAAACCTCACGGCGGGGTCTTTTACGGTGGTGTTTTCCTCAATGCTTGCAATGATGCGACCGTTGAAATCTTTAACTAATGTAAACGCCCAGTTCCAACGTGGTATGGCGGCTTGTCAAACCTTGTTTGCTATTTTGGATATGGCAACTGAGAAAGATAACGGTACTTACCAAGTAGAAAAAGCGAAAGGAAATATTGCATTTAAAGACGTTACGTTTAGCTATTCAGGCAAAGAGCATCCCGCATTAAATCATATTTCCTTTGACATTCCACAAGGTAAAACCGTGGCATTAGTTGGGCGTTCAGGCTCCGGGAAATCTACAATTGCTAATTTAGTTACCCGTTTTTATGAGATTGAACAAGGGGAAATCACCCTTGATGGCGTCAATATTCAAGATTACACCCTGAGTAATTTGCGTGAAAATTGTGCGGTGGTCTCACAACAAGTACATTTATTTAATGACACTATTGCCAATAACATTGCCTATGCCGCAGCAGATAAATACAGTCGTGAAGATATTATTAAAGCCGCCAAAGCAGCACACGCGATGGAATTTATTGAAAAGTTAGAAAATGGTTTAGATACCGTCATTGGCGAAAATGGGGCAAGTTTATCGGGCGGGCAACGTCAGCGTTTGGCGATTGCTCGTGCCTTGTTGCGCAATTCTCCCGTGTTAATTTTAGATGAAGCAACATCAGCCCTTGATACGGAATCTGAACGAGCAATTCAAGCAGCCCTTGAAGAATTACAAAAAGAGCGTACCGTTTTAGTTATTGCGCACCGTTTATCTACCATTGAAAAAGCTGATGAAATTTTGGTGATTGAACACGGTGAAATTAAAGAACGTGGCACGCATCAAGCGTTGCTTGCGTTGAATGGTGCTTATAAGCAGTTACATCAAATGCAGTTTAATCATTAATTTTGTATTGATGGACGAATTTTCAGCGTACATCAATTTCCCCATTTTAATGAGGTGATAATGAATTTTTGGTATCAATCGGATCTTTTCGCAAAAGCACTAAAGTGGTTATTATCACCTTTCGCCTTGTTATTTTTGCTCATTATCAGATTACGATCTTGGTTATACCAGCGTGGAATTTTGTCTTCTTACAAAGCCCCCGTTCCCGTAGTGATTGTGGGGAATTTATCTGTTGGAGGGAATGGCAAAACCCCTGTGGTGATTTGGCTCGTGCAACAATTACAGCAACAAGGTATTCAAGTGGGGGTGATTTCACGCGGTTATGGGAGCAAAGCAAAAGGTTATCCCCGTTTAGTAACCAGTCAAGATGATCCTGTGGAAACAGGTGATGAGCCATTATTGATTGCTAAACGCACTAATGCCCCTGTGTGTATTTCACCAAATCGTCAGCAGGCGATAGCGCATTTACTTGCGCATTTTCCTTGCCAAGTGATTATTAGTGATGACGGCTTACAGCATTATAAATTACAACGAGATAAAGAAATCGTGGTGCTAGATGCTCAGCGTCAATTTGGTAATGGTTTTGTTTTGCCAGCAGGTGCGTTACGAGAGCCAATCAGTCGTTTAAAAAACGTTGATTGGATTATCAATAACGGGGCGCCAACGCCTTTTAGTCAAAGTGTAATGACTTTAATACCGCACTTTGCGATTCATTTGCAAACAGGGGAAAAGCGCCTATTGCGTGATTTTGCAGAACAAGGTATTACCGCCATTGCTGGCATTGGCAACCCACAGCGTTTTTTCACAATGTTGCAAACCCTGTCGATGAACGTGGTAGCAAGCCAAGCCTTTCAAGATCATCAAGCTTATCATTTAGCCTTATTTGAAAAATTTGATCAAAACCAACCGCTCTTTATGACAGAAAAAGATGCGGTCAAATGTCAAAATTTTGCGCAGCCAAATTGGTGGTATGTGCCTGTTGAAGCGGAGATTACTTCACCACAAAGTAAGCAATTTATAAGCGAATTAATTCAAGAGATAAAAACAAGAGAAAAAAAGACCGCACTTTAGCTTTATTTACCTGCGTTTGATGACAGGGTTAAACATAACCTTCTGAAAAGCAGTGGAGAAATTTTAATGAACGAAAAACTACTCGACATTCTCGCTTGCCCCCTTTGTCAAGGGCGCTTGAAATATCAAAAAGAAAACGAACAGCTCATTTGCTCTTTTGAGCAAGTGGCATACCCGATAGAACAAGGTATCCCGGTGTTACTTGCGGAACGAGCAATACCGTTACAACAAGAAAAAGCCCAACAACAAGGGGAAGAATAATGACAACATTTACCGTAATTATTCCTGCACGTTTTGCCTCAAGTCGCTTACCCGGCAAGCCCTTAGCGGATATTGCTGGTAAACCAATGATTGCCCACGTTTGGCAACAAGCACAACAATCAGGTGCAAGCCGAGTCGTGGTGGCAACGGATAATCAAGATGTTGCAACTGCGGTGCAAGCCTTTGGTGGTGAAGTGTGTATGACCTCAACGAATCATAATTCAGGCACGGAACGCTTGGCGGAAGTGGTGGAAAAATTAGCCCTAGCAGATGATGAAATTGTGGTCAATATTCAAGGTGATGAGCCGTTAATTCCCCCAGTGATCGTGCAACAAGTCGCGGATAACTTAGCCAATAATGCCGTGAATATGGCAACCCTTGCTGTCCCATTGAATGATGCTGAAGAATTATTTAACCCAAATGTGGTGAAAGCTGTAGCAGATAAATCAGGCAATGTCTTGTATTTTTCCCGTGCGCCAATTCCTTGGAATCGCGATCAATTTGCTGGGTTATCCGATGAACAAAAAACACAGCTTGTGCTACAAACCCCGTATTTACGCCACATTGGTATTTATGCTTATCGTGCAGGATTTATTAAGCAATATGTGCAATGGCAACCTTCTGCGTTAGAAGGTATTGAATCTTTAGAGCAGTTACGGGTGTTGTGGTATGGTGAAAAAATTCATATTGATCTTGCGAAAGAAGCCCCTGCTGTCGGTGTAGATACGCCGGAAGATTTAGAAAAAGTGCGGGCGATTTTAGGACATTATTAATTCCTCTTTCACTATTTATTCAAACTAAGGAAACAAGATGTTAGACAAAATGTTAGGTTCAGTTTTAGGTTCGGTATTAGGGAACAATTCAGCGCCACAAGGGCAAGGTAATGTGGTGAGTGAAGTGTTGCAACAGTTATTACGTTCACAAGGTGGTGTACAAGGCATTTTTGCTAAGTTACAACAAGATGGCTTAGGTGGATTGCTAGATAGCTGGATCGGCACGGGTTCAAACCAAACGATGACAAGAAATGAAGTCAGCCAAACTTTCGGGCAGAATACTATTGAAGATATTGCTCAGCAGACAGGTATTAGCACTAATCAAACAGAAGATATTATTTCTCAAGTACTACCGAGTTTAATTGATATGCTAACACCGAATGGGCGTCAAGGCGGGGTATCGGCAGATAATTTAACTCAATCAATGCAGGCTCACAACGATAATCCGCAAGATGTGCTAGGTTCTGTGTTAGGTGGCATTTTTGGTGGTTCATCAACCCAAGGTGAAACAAATGGCTCACCTTTAGGTGATTTGTTTAAGCAAATTTTAAACACACCAACACAAACAAGCCAAACACAAGAAGAAAGCTCAAATGATGAGTTAGCGAAAGACATCAATGCGATCCTAAATAATTTCTTTAAATAATTTTTAGGGCGGATTTATTCTGCCCTGCTTAATCATTCATAACCAAAATGACCTTTGATGCCAAAAAGTTTCTCGCTAACGTAACCCACGATCCCGGTGTTTATCGTATGTATGACGATAAAGATCAGGTGATTTATGTGGGCAAAGCCAAAGATTTAAAAAAACGCTTATCTAGTTATTTTCGTACTAATTTATCGAGTAAAAAGACGGAAGCCCTCGTTGCAGCCATTCATCGTATTGAAACGACCATCACTTCAAGCGAAACGGAAGCATTGCTGTTAGAACATAACTATATTAAAACCTATCAGCCACGCTATAACGTGCTATTGCGTGATGACAAATCTTATCCTTATATTTTGCTCACCAAAGAACGCCACTCAAGGATCACGGCGTATCGGGGGAGTAAAAAAATTCAAGGTGAATATTTTGGGCCTTATCCTAATGCGGGCGCCGTGCGTGAAACCCTTTCCCTATTGCAAAAGTTGTTTCCTGTGCGGCAATGTGAAAATTCGGTTTATCGCAACCGCTCACGCCCTTGCTTGCAATATCAAATTGGGCGTTGTTCTGCGCCCTGTGTTACAGGCTATATTTCTGATGAAGATTATAACCAACAAGTGGATTTTGCTCGTCTTTTCTTACAAGGTAAAGATCAACAAGTGTTGGATCATCTTGTCGGCAAAATGGAGCAGGCAAGCCAAGCCCTAAATTTTGAAGATGCAGCACGCATACGAGATCAAATTCAAGCTGTGCGTGCCGTCATTGAAAAACAATTTGTTAGTAATGATCGCCTTGATGATATTGATATTATCGCCATTGCTTACCAACTTGGTATTGCTTGCGTACAAGTGTTGTTTATTCGACAAGGCAAAATTTTGGGCAACCGCAGTTATTTCCCGAAAGTGCCAGCCAATACGGATTTATCTGAACTCACCGCCACTTTCGTGGGGCAATTTTATTTGCAAGCACATCAAGGACGAACCGTGCCAAACACCATTATTGTGGATCATAAATTGGCAGAAAAAGCTCAATTAGAAACCTTGCTCGCTGAACAAGCTGGGCGTAAAGTGCAAATTCAAGACAGTGCCAAAGGGGATAAAAGTAAATATTTACAGCTTGCACAAATGAATGCGAAAGCTGCATTGGTTACGCAACTGAAGCAATCCACGCTTATTCAAGAACGCTACCAAGCCTTACAAGATTTACTTGGCATAGAAAAAATTCAGCGAATGGAATGTTTTGATATTAGTCATACGATGGGAGAACAAACCATAGCGTCTTGTGTGGTGTTTAATCAAGATGGACCACTGAAATCAGATTACCGCCGTTTTAATATCACGGGCATTACTGGCGGTGATGATTATGCCGCGATGGAACAAGCCTTATTAAAACGTTACGATAAAGATCTGGAAAGCGAAAAAATTCCTGATGTGATCTTTATTGATGGCGGAAAAGGGCAGCTGAACCGTGCCTTGCAAGTGTTTGCACAACTCAAGGTAAAATGGGATAAAAAACGACCGCACTTGATTGGCGTGGCAAAAGGTGTGGATCGCCGTGCTGGCTTGGAAACCCTCATCATCAGCAAGCAAGATCGCGAAATCAATTTACCCCCAGATAGCCTTGCCTTACATTTAATTCAACATATTCGTGATGAAAGCCATAATCACGCGATTAGCGGACACCGTAAAAAACGTCAAAAAGCCTTTACTCAAAGTGGCTTAGAAACCATTGAAGGGGTTGGGACAAAACGCCGCCAAGCCTTGCTTAAATACCTTGGCGGAATGCAAGGGGTGAAAAAAGCCACCCTTGACGAAATCGCCTCCGTACCGGGGATCTCAAAATCCTTAGCAGAGAAAATCTTTGAGGCGATGAGGGGGGAATAGAGGTGCTAATTAGACATTATTTGAGTAAAATTTGAGAAAAAATACCGCACTTATATTTTTTCTTGTAGAAACAAAAAAGCAGTCAATAAAGACTGCTTATTTTTTGACGTGTAAAATCACATCTTCTCAACAGTTTTAATTCCCAACAAATCTAATCCTTGTTTTAAGGTTTTCTCTGTGAGTAATGCCAGTTTCAAACGGCTGAGTTTTACTCCTTCGTCTTCGTTATTAAGTATTGGGCAATGTTCGTAGAAACTTGAGAAGACGCCGGCTAATTCATAAAGATAGGCACAAAGAATATGCGGTGAACCTTCTTTTGCCACTTGTTGGATTGCTTCTTCAAATTGAAGTAATTTGAGGGCTAAGGCACGTTCTTTTTCATCAATGATGTTAATTGGCGCATCGGCAAGTTGTTCGCTGCTAATGCCTGCTTTATTGAAAATAGAACGGATGCGCGTGTAAGCATATTGCATATAAGGGGCGGTGTTGCCTTCAAAGCTGAGCATATTATCCCAATCAAATACGTAATCTGTTGTGCGGTTTTTAGACAGATCGGCATATTTCACTGAACCAATTCCCACCGCTTCAACCACGGCCGCTTTTTCTTCTGCAGAAAGTGCGGTGCTTTTTTCGCTAATTAATTTATCGGCACGCTCAATGGCTTCATCTAGGAGGTCAGCTAATTTTACGGTTCCGCCAGTACGTGTTTTAAATGGCTTGCCATCTTTACCTAGCATCATACCGAAATTTTTATGTTCTAATTGGAAGCTATCTGGTACATAACCTGCCTTGCGTGTAATCAGCCACGCTTGTTGCATATGTTGGCTTTGGCGTGTATCTGAAAATACAAGTGCACGATCCGCTTTTAAGGTTTCATAGCGATATTTGGCGGCGGCAATGTCTGTGGTAGTGTATAAAAATCCGCCATCTTTTTTCTGCACGATCACGCCCATTGGATCGCCATCTTTGTTTTTAAATTCATCAAGATAAACCACTAATGCGCCGTCATCTTCCACCGCAAGTCCTTGTGCTTTCAGATCTTCTACAATAGCAGGTAGCATTGGGTTATATAGGCTTTCGCCCATCACATCTTTTTCTGTGAGGGTAACGTTTAAGCGATCGTAATTGCGTTGGTTTTGTTGCATGGTAATATGAACCAACTTTTTCCACATTGTGCGGCAGTATTCATCGCCACTTTGTAATTTCACTACATAATTACGCGCTTTTTCAGCAAAGGCTTCATCGTTGTCGTAATGTTCTTTTGCTGCACGGTAAAAGGCCTCTAAATCGCTCAATTCCATTTCGCTGGCGTGTTCATTTTCCATTTTTTCTAAATAGGCGATAAGCATACCGAACTGCGTTCCCCAGTCGCCAACGTGATTAGCACGAATCACCTTATGCCCTAAAAATTCAAGGGTACGCACCACTGAATCGCCAATAATGGTGGAACGTAAATGCCCGACGTGCATTTCTTTTGCTACATTTGGTGAAGAATAGTCGGCAACAATCGTTTCTTTCTTATCGGTGTGAATGCCTAGATGATCGTCTTTCAAGGCAACTTGCACATTATCCGCAAGCCAAGTTGGGGAAAGAAAAATATTAATAAAGCCGGGACCTGCAATTTCAATGTTGTTTGCAATAGGCTCGAGGTTAAGATGTTCTAGCACGTTTTGTGCAAATTCACGGGGATTTTGCCCCAATTTTTTTGCGGCAGCCATAATGCCGTTTGCTTGATAATCGCCAAATTGTGGTTTGTTGGATTGGCGCACAAGGGCTTCGCATTGTTCATCTGCCCCAGCTTGGATCATTGCGTGCTTAATTTTGTCAGATAAAATGGATTGAATATTCACGGTTTATCCTTAATTTTAAATTGTGAAAATAAAATAATCCGCTATGATACCGTTCTTTCTGGATTAAGACAAAGATAAAGCAGGAAAAAATGATAAGTCGCGAACAAAATTTTTCATTTTTTGACAACCCTTTCTTTTCCTACGATGAATTTGCCAAATTTGAGCAGCAGATTTTACGAT
Source organism: Avibacterium sp. 21-599 (assembly GCF_026226765.1). Lineage (NCBI taxonomy): Bacteria > Pseudomonadati > Pseudomonadota > Gammaproteobacteria > Pasteurellales > Pasteurellaceae > Avibacterium > Avibacterium sp. 21-599. The sequence continues at coordinate 1,868,919 of NZ_JAKKOB010000001.1, read as the reverse complement.
TGGCGGAAAAAATGGCATTGCCGTTGCAAGATTATGTGATTGATCACCTTGCGGTGCGCGTGAACAGCGAGCAATCAGCACAACGTTGGCTCAGTGCGTTATTAACGTGCGGTGAAATTTTAAGTGATAATATCGTCAATGGGCGAAAAATCTATCTTATTCAATTAGATACGCCATTAACCTTTGCTAATCAGCAAGTACAGATCATTGAATTACCTTTCCCGAAAAATAAACATTATCCACAAGAAGGGTGGGAACATATTGAAGCGGTCATTCCTTTTTTGCCTAAAGAAACGACAAATGCGTGGGTTGAGCGTATAAATTCGCATTTTTTATGGAACAAAATGACAGATGTGAGCGTCAAAGTGAGTGAACCTAAGGTAGAGGGTGAAAGGCTCCCCAACCCTTCAATTGCAGTGAGTTGTGATCATTCCACTTGCATTAAGGTGCATCCTTATCATATTAAGACGATTGTGGCGTCTTGATAAGGGAATAAAGATAACAAGTTAAATAAAGGTGTATTTCTTATGAAAAAAATGAGTTTAGCATTAGCAATTTTAATGAGCATTGGCTTAGTAGGTTGTGCAAATCAGGATATTTACAGCGGTGATGTGTATTCTGGTGGACAAGCAAAAGAAGCGCGCTCAATCAGCTATGGTACGATTGTTTCTGTAAGAGCGGTGAAAATTCAAGCAGAAAATGAAGGTGTAATCGGTACTGTTGGTGGCGGTGTACTTGGCGGTATTGCGGGTTCTGGCATTGGTGGCGGTACAGGTCAAGCGATTGCAACGGCAGTTGGCGCAATTGCGGGTGCCGTGATTGGTAGCAAAGTAGAAGAAAAAGCAAGCCAAGTGAATGCGCAAGAATTGGTGATCAGAAAAAATGATGGTAAACAAATTGTGGTTGTACAAAAATACAATGAAAAATTTGTTCCGGGAGCAAAAGTTCAAATCGTAGGTGATTCAAAGCTTAATGTGTCGGTCATCTAATTTGATTGTCATAAAAAGTGCGGTAATTTTTACCGCACTTTTTTGTTATTGCGCCTAAGCGTATGTATTTCTCCCTTTTATTTTTATTGGGGGATTTTCGCTATTTCACTGTTCTTTTTCTTAATTCTCACCTCAATTTGGTATATGATAGGCATAAATTTTTATCATAATCAAAAACGGATTTATGGCGAAACAATACCCTTCAAACTCAAAAGATAAAAAAGTTGAGCAGATTAATATCCCCCCTCATTCCATTGAAGCAGAACAAGCCGTGATCGGCAGTATGTTGCTGACAGATGCCCATTGGGATGCGGTTTCTGAACGCATTATTGCTGAGGATTTTTATACCTTTGAGCATCGTTTGATTTTTCAACATATTATGAATTTGATCCGCAATAATAAACCCGTGGATCTTCTTACCTTAGATGAAACATTAAAAGCGGCAGGGGTGAGCGAAGAAGTGGGCGGTTTTGCCTATTTAGCAGAACTGTCAAAAAATACACCAAGTGCCGCGAACGTGCTGACTTATGCCGAGATTGTACGAGAAAAAGCGATTTTGCGTGAACTTATCGCGTCCAGTAATAAAATTGCTGAAATGAGCTATCAAACCAAAGGGCGAGATGTAAAAGAAATTCTTGATGATGCCGAACGTGAAGTTTTCAGCATTGCAGAAAAGCGTACCACGGCGAGTGAAGGACCGCAAAATATCATTGATATTTTGGATAAAACCATTGATAAAATTGAAGTGCTAAGTATGAGCGAAACCCATAACGGGGTAACGGGGGTAACGACGGGCTTTATTGATTTAGACCGCAAAACCGCAGGCTTACAGCCTTCCGATTTAATTATTGTTGCCGCACGCCCTTCTATGGGGAAAACCACCTTTGCGATGAATTTATGTGAAAATGCCGCATTAGCCAGTGATAAACCTGTGTTGGTCTTTAGTTTAGAGATGCCTTCAGAGCAAATTATGATGCGTTCTTTAGCTTCTCTTTCCCGGGTGGATCAAACGAAAATTCGGACTGGACAAGGTTTAGATGAAGGGGATTGGGCGAAAATTGCCAGCACCTTAGGGATATTTAGGAAAAAACCCAATTTGTATATTGATGATTCTTCAGGGCTAACGCCAACTGAATTGCGTTCGCGTGCGAGACGCGTGTATCGCGAACACAGCGGGCTGAGCCTGATTATGGTGGATTATTTGCAGTTAATGCGTGCGCCCGCGTTTTCCGATAACCGTACCTTGGAAATTGCAGAAATTTCGCGTTCTTTGAAAGCCTTAGCAAAAGAGTTGGAAGTGCCTGTGATTGCCCTTTCACAGCTTAACCGTACGTTGGAAAACCGTGCGGATAAACGTCCTGTAAACTCAGATTTACGTGAGTCAGGCTCTATTGAGCAAGATGCGGATTTGATTATGTTTATTTATCGCGATGAAGTGTATAACGATAATTCGGAAGAAAAAGGCATTGCAGAAATTATTATTGGTAAGCAGCGTAATGGACCGATTGGTAAAGTGCGGTTAAAATTTAACGGACAATTTTCTCGTTTTGACAACCTTAAAGATCAACCTGATTATTCTTACGAGTAGGCATTATGATTGATGTAAAACCCGCTACGGCAAAAATTAGCTCACAGGCATTAAAACATAATATTGGGGTGATCAAACAAAAAGCGCCACGTAGCAAAGTGATTGCCGTCGTAAAAGCCAATGCTTATGGACACGGTGTGGCGTTTGTTGCCTCCGTGTTGGAAGAATTTGTCGATTGTTTTGGCGTTGCGCGCTTAGAAGAAGCACTCACATTACGTTCAAATGGGATTACAAAGCCCATTTTATTATTAGAAGGCTTTTTCCGCGCGAAAGATCTACCGATTATTGCCGTCAATAATATCCAAACTATCGTGCATAACGAAGAGCAGTTAAATGCCTTACAGCAAGCCAATTTACCCAACCCAATTAACGTTTGGCTCAAAATAGACACGGGAATGCACCGCCTTGGTGTCGCGTTAGAGGAAGTAGAGACATTTTGCCAAGCGCTTGAAAAATGTCCAAATATTGAACCGCACTTTGGTTTTGTGAGTCATTTTAGCCGTGCCGATGAATTAGAATCAGATTACACCCAAAAGCAACTTAACGCATTTCTTAAAGCGACGAAAAATAGAGTAGGGGAGCGTAGTATTGCCGCCTCTGGGGGCATTTTATTTTGGCCTGAAGCGCATTTGGATTGGATTCGTCCCGGCATTATTTTATATGGCATTTCACCGAATAACGTACCAAGTCAAGAATACGGCTTAATGCCTGTGATGACACTCACTTCATCGCTGATTGCCGTGCGTAATCATAAAAAAGGCGAACCCGTAGGATATGGTGGAAAATGGGTGAGCGAACAAGATACCAAAATTGGTGTTGTTGCCATTGGCTATGGAGATGGCTATCCAAGAGATATGCCACAAGGGACTCCGGTTTATCTTAATGGACGTCGTGTGCCAATTGTGGGCAGAGTATCAATGGATATGCTCACTGTGGATCTTGGTCAAGACAGCCAAGATCAAGTGGGGGACGAAGTAATCTTATGGGGTAAGGAATTACCTATTGAAGAAATCGCAGCAATAAGTGGCATTTTAAGTTATGAATTAATAACAAAACTCACCCCACGAGTTTTGACGGAATATATTGATTAATTTTTTAATTAAACTTAATAAAAGGAAACTCAAATGAAAAACATCAATCCAACCAGCACGCAAGCGTGGAAAGCCTTAGAACAACATAAAAACAATCTAGGCGAAACCACTATTCAACAATTATTTGCGCAAGAACCTAACCGTTTTAAAGATTATTCTTTAACCTTTAATCAGGATATTTTAGTGGATTATTCAAAAAATAATCTTACTCAAGAAACCTTAGGACTATTGCGTCAATTAGCGGAAGAATGTGGCTTGCAAGCCGCAACGGAAGCGATGTTCAGTGGGGAAAAAATTAACCGCACTGAAAACCGTGCTGTGCTACACACCGCATTGCGTAATCGCTCAAATACCCCTGTCTTGGTGGATGGTAAAGATGTGATGCCAGAAGTGAATGCAGTACTCGCTAAAATGAAATCGTTCTGCGATCGTGTTATTTCAGGGGAATGGAAAGGCTATACAGGCAAAGCCATTACTGATGTGATTAATATTGGTATCGGCGGTTCAGATTTAGGGCCTTATATGGTTACCGAAGCCTTACGCCCTTACAAAAATCACCTGACAATGCACTTTGTCTCCAATGTAGATGGCACACATATCGCTGAAACATTGAAAAAAGTGAATCCAGAAACTACGCTGGTGCTAGTCGCATCAAAAACCTTCACTACGCAAGAAACAATGACCAACGCAAATTCTGCGCGTGATTGGTTCTTAGCCAGTGCGAAAGATGAAGCGCATATTGCAAAACATTTCGCCGCACTTTCAACTAACGCAAAAGAAGTAGAAAAATTTGGCATTGATACGGCAAATATGTTTGAATTTTGGGATTGGGTTGGCGGACGCTATTCCTTATGGTCAGCGATTGGCTTATCTATCGCCCTTTCTATCGGCTTTGAAAACTTTGAAGCCTTGTTATCGGGTGCGCACGAAATGGATAAACATTTCCGCAATGCGCCGCTTGCAGAAAATATTCCTGCAACATTAGCCTTAGTGGGCTTATGGAACACCAATTTCCTTGGCGCGCAAACAGAAGCTATTTTGCCTTATGACCAATATTTACACCGCTTTGCCGCCTATTTCCAACAAGGTAATATGGAATCAAACGGAAAATATGTAGGACGTGATGGTAAAGTGGTGGATTACCAAACAGGCCCAATTATCTGGGGGGAACCGGGTACAAACGGACAACACGCGTTCTATCAATTAATTCACCAAGGTAAAATTTTAATTCCTTGTGATTTTATTGCCCCTGCACAAACTCATAATCCACTTTCAGATCATCATCTGAAATTATTGTCTAATTTCTTTGCACAAACGGAAGCATTGGCGTTTGGTAAGACAAAAGAAGAAGTAGAAGCAGAATTTGTGAAAGCGGGTAAATCCCTTGATGAAGTGAAAGAGATTGTACCATTTAAAGTGTTCACTGGTAACAAACCAACCAACTCAATTTTATTGCAAAAAATCACGCCATTTAGCTTAGGGGCATTAATTGCAATGTATGAACACAAAATCTTCACTCAAGGTGTGATCTTCAACATTTTCAGCTTTGACCAATGGGGAGTAGAACTTGGCAAACAGCTTGCTAACCGTATTTTACCAGAGCTTGAAAACAACAGCGAAATCACCAGCCACGACAGCTCAACTAATGGTTTAATCAACCAATATAAAGCGTGGCGTTAAGATATAAACGAGTCTAGTGAATGAATAAGCGGGGGAATACCCGCTTATTTTTTGCGGTGATGACAGCTTTCTTTGGTGTATATTTAGGTTTCCATGAAGCAACGCAAGGGATTGTATTGAATATGTTACAACGCTTTATGCCGGCAGATAAAATTAATCAGAAATGGGTTGCTAAAGGAATTATGTTAGCCGCTATTCTGCTTGCTTGGAGTGCTATTGTATTAAATGCGCCAGTATTAAGCTTCACGTCTATTTGTAGCCCAATTTTTGGTTTAGTTGGTTGCTTGATTCCAGCTTATTTAGTTTATAAAGTACCAATGTTACATAAATATAAAGGCATTGCACTTTATATCATTATTATTACTGGCATTTTATTATGTATTTCACCATTTTTAGCATTAATGTAGGAGCTTATGATGAACGCACATTTATTGGCTTTTGAGCCAGCATTGATAAATATTGTAAAGCAGGATGTTGTGCCTGCATTAGGGTGTACCGAACCGATTTCTCTAGCACTAGCCTCTGCGACTGCCGCATCACATTTAGGGCAATTCCCAGATAAAATTGTGGCAAAAGTTTCACCAAATCTAATGAAAAACGGCTTGGGAGTCGCGGTTCCTGGTACGGGAATGGTTGGATTGCCTATTGCCGCCGCGGTAGGTGCGATTGGCGGAGATGCAAAAGCCGGATTAGAGGTATTAAATAAAATTACACCAGAGCAGGTAGAGCAGGCTAAACAGCTTTTAGCGCAACACAAAGTGAGTGTTTGTATTCAGCAAACGGATCAAATTTTGTATGCAGAATCAACGCTATATGCTGGCGATGATTGGGTAAGGGTGGTTATTCAAGGACAGCATACGAATATTATTCTTATTGAGAAAAAAGGGGAGGTTATCTATCAAGTAGAAGATAACCAACATCAAGACCTTGATCCTTATGCAATTTTTGAGCAGCTAAAGGCAAAAGATATTTTTGATTTTTCAATGACAGTGCCTTTGGATAAAATTGCATTTATTAATCAAGCTGAAAAATTAAATAAAGCTTTATCTAATGAAGGATTACGTAGTGATTATGGATTACGTATAGGCCGTACATTACAGAAACATATTGGTGATGGGCTTATATCAGATGATTTGCTTTCACGTATTATGATTAATACAACAGCGGCATCAGATGCCAGAATGGGCGGCGCTAGTTTACCGGCAATGAGTAATTCTGGTTCGGGCAATCAAGGTATCACTGCGACAATGCCTGTTGTTGTCGTGGCGGATCATCTCAAGGTTGATGAAGAAAAACGTACACGCGCATTATTTTTATCACATTTAATGGCAATTTTTATTCATAGTAAGCTACCAAAACTTTCTGCCCTTTGTGCGGTAACTACTGCGGCAATGGGAAGTTGTGCTGGGATTTCTTATTTATTAACAGATAAATTTGATACGGCAGCAATGGCGATAAGTAGTATGATCGGTGATATTAGTGGGATTATTTGTGATGGCGCTGCAAATAGTTGTGCAATGAAAGTATCGACAAGTGTTACATCAGCATATAAATCGGTGTTGATGGCAATGAATCAAACAGGTGTAACCGGTAATGAAGGGATTGTGGAACATTGTGTTGATGAAAGTATAGAAAATTTATGTGCGATTGCTTGTAAGAGTATGCAACACACAGATGTGCAAATTATTGAGATTATGGCAAACAAACCTCAAGGCTAGCCTTTACTAGATATCCCTCTCGGTTTATCAAAATAAACAGCCTATTTCTTACAAACCAGAAATAGGCTGTTTTTTATCTTCATTTTTTATGAGAATCACTTGTGAATCTATGCCCATACTATAAATTTTCTTAATAGTAAAAACACCTTTTCTAATAATAGGTATCGCTATTTTTCCTCGTTTTATATAATCCGCTCGCTTTTTAACAGCAAGAAGAACAATAGGAGAATAGAATGAAAAAACTAGCATTTGCTGGTGCATTATTTGTATTTGCGACAACTAGCGCAAATGCCATTGATGTGGTGAGTAAAGATGGGAAGGTGGATTTTGGTTCACATTTTGAAGCAACAGTATTAACCGATAAGGTTGATGGCGGTTGGGAGATGATCTGGGGGCCGAAAGAGCAACTTTGGCTAACAGAACGTGCAGGCAGAAATATCGTGAGCATTGATCCCAAAACGGGCGAGAAAAGCGTGTTGTACCATTTTGCTAATGCTTATGAGAAATTCCCACATCAAGGCGTTTTAGGGTTAGCCTTAGATCCAAATTTTGATGCAGGTGAACCTTATGCTTATGCGGCCTATACTTATGTGGACGGCGAGAAAAAATTCGCCCGTATTGTCCGTTTAACCTATGATGGGAAAGCCAACAAATTAGGTGATGAGAAAATTGTCATTGACCATATTATTGCAGGTGTCGATCACAATGCTGGACGTATTAAATTTGGTCCAGATGGTAAACTTTATTACACCACAGGCGATTTAGGCTATAACCAAGGTAAACACGTTTGCGATGAAATTACTTCACAAAAATTGCCAACAGCAGAACAGGTGAAAAATCACGACTACCAAGCTTATAACGGAAAAACCTTGCGCCTTAATAAAGACGGCTCAATTCCTGATGATAATCCTATCATTAAAGGGGTGAAAAGCCACATTTATACCTACGGACACCGTAATCCACAAGGTTTAGTATGGGTAGGAAATCACCTTTATAGCACAGAACAAGGCCCTTCAAGCGATGATGAATTGAACAAACTTGAAGCGGGTGGAAATTATGGCTGGCCACACATTGCGGGATTTAAAGATGATTTAGCTTATGTTTATGCGAATTATTCTGCCGCGGTAAATTGCCCGAGCGTGAAATATGATCCCAATGTGATTCCTGAAGGCGTGCCAACACAAAAAGAAACGGATTACAAAGAACCTGTGATTGATCCTGTCAAAACGTTCTTCACGGTGAATAATGACTACAATTACACTAACGCCACTTGTGGAAAACTGGCTTATATTTGCTGGCCAACAATTGCACCGGGTAATGCGGTATATTATCCGAAAGATGGCGTTATTCCAGAGTTCCGTAATTCATTATTATTAGCAACCTATAAGAGTGGGGCAATCTATCAAGTAAAAATGAATGAAGATGCGAGTAATGTGCAAGGGGATACGGCAAAATATTTCACCAGTGCAAACCGTTATCGCAATGCTTTAGTTAGCCCAGATACCCGTAAAATTTATGTGGTAACAGATAATATGGGAAATGGCCGTCAATTAGATGACACACCAACCTCAAAAATGGCAAATCCCGGTTCAATTATTGTCTTTGAATATATAGGACAATAATGGCTGATCTGCACCTCAAATTAGGTGTCCAGTTTTTCGAGTACAGATCAGACTGTGGTTAAATAGTAAAAGTGCGGTGATTTTTCACCGCACTTTTTGTCGGGATTATTTTTTCCAAATAATATGATATTGACGATCTTCTTCTTGGTGGGAAATGAGGAACTTGGCAAAAATATCGTCCATTTCATCTTGCGCATTAACTAAGCCGATCCAAACTTCAGCATATTCATCAGGATCAATCAATACGCCGATTTCTTCTTCCCAATTTTCTGCCGTTTCGACAAATTCAACCGCACCGCGTTCTTCAAATTGTAAATTGAAGAGAACAATATCCGCAGGATCAAGGTTCTCTCCGGCCATTTCAAGGAAGATGTCATAGGCAATATCAATAGCAGTATCAGGATCAAGTTTTTTTATTTGTTCTGTCATTGGTTTTTTTATTTGTTTGAAAAGAGTGCGTATCATAGCATAAGAATAATCAGGAAAGAAAAAGTGCGGTAATTTTTTACCGCACTTTGCCTTTTATCTTTCGGGCGATACTTGCGTTTAACCAGTATTACGCATTCCAGCGGCAATACCTGTAATGGTGATCATCAAGGCTTGCTCAACATCAGGATTTGGGTTTTCAGGGTTTTCACGCAAACGGCGTAATAATTCCACTTGTAATAAGTTGAGTGGATCAGTGTAAATATTACGCAAAGCGATAGATTCTGCAATCCAAGGGAGATCGGACATTAATTGATCTTCGTGCGATAAAGAGAGAATTGTTTGAATATCAGCGTTTAATTGTTCGCGTAAAGATTGCCCTAAATACCATAATTCAGGTTTCACAAGATGTTGATCATAGTGTTCAGAAAGCCAAGTATCGGTTTTACTGAACACCATTTCTAACATACCAATCCGTGTTGAGAAAAATGGCCATTGTTTACACATTTCTTCAATAATATTGCCTTTACCTTGCTCAATAGCAAGCCGCACTGAAGCCCCTGCACCAAGCCAAGCTGGTAGCATTAAGCGGTTTTGCATCCAAGCGAAAATCCAAGGAATCGCACGCAGACTTTCTACGCCACCATTAGGATTGCGTTTCGCCGGGCGTGAACCCAATGGTAATTTTGATAGTTCTTGTTCTGGTGTCGCAGAGCGGAAATATGGCACAAAATCTTTATCGCCACGCACCACGCGACGATAAATATCGCAAGATGTGCGAGAAAGCTCATCCATTACTTCACGCCAAGCTCTTTTAGGTTCTGGTGGGGGTAATAAATTGGCTTCAAAAATAGCACTTGCGTAAAGATCTAAACTGCCTACTGCCACCGCAGAGAGACCAAGTTTAAAGCGGATCATTTCTCCTTGTTCGGTTACACGTAAACCATTTTTTAAGGAACGCGGCGGTTGAGAAAGAAGCGCCGCGTGTGCAGGTGCGCCCCCTCGTCCAATGGTACCGCCACGCCCGTGGAATAGGGTAAGTTCGATGCCTAATTCTTCACATAAATTTACGAGTTGTTCTTGCGCACGATATTGCGCCCAAGAAGCGGCCATCATTCCCGCATCTTTTGCACTGTCGGAATAGCCAATCATCACCATTTGTTTATTATTGATGACCCCACGATACCAGCCGATATTGAATAATTGACGCATCACCTCTTCGGAGGCGTCTAAATCGTCTAATGTTTCAAATAACGGTACAACAGGTAAGTGGTAAGGTACGCCAGCTTCTTTTAGCAATAAATGCACGGCAAGTACATCGGAAGCGGTACGCGCCATTGAAATAATATAGCAAGAAATCACGCCTTCGGATTGTTCTGCAATCACTTTACAGGTATCTAGCACTTCTTGCGTTTCTGCAGAAGGTTGCCAATCGCGCGGTAGGAGTGGACGGCGTGAACTGAGTTCACGAATTAAGAAAGCTTGTTTGTCATCTTCTGTCCATTGTGAATAATCACCTAAACCAATATAACGGGTGATTTCCGCAATGGCATCGCTATGTCTTGTGCTTTCTTGGCGAATATCAAGGCGAGAAAGCGATAAGCCAAAGCAACGAATACGGCGTAAGCAATCAAGTAATGCCCCATTTGCAATAATTCGCATACCACATTGATGGAGAGATTGATAGCAGTCATAAAGTGGTTCCCAAAGCTGTTCATCATCAGTTAAACATTCTTCTGACGCAACAGCAGGGATTTTGCCTTCTAGTTGCTCGCCATAATAGGCAACGGTTTTGATCAGTTTGCTACGCAATTGTTTGATGACAAAGCGATAGGGTTCTAAGTGATCGCCATATTTAGCGCGAAATTCAGGCGTACATTGAATTACAGAAAGTTCATCGGCTAAGGCTTTGATATCTTCTAAAAATAACTCAGCCGCTTTCCAGCGATTCATTAGTAACACTTGGCGAGTCGTTTGGGCAGTAACAAATGGGTTACCATCACGATCCCCACCCATCCAAGAAGAAAAACGCACTGGCGCAAGATCCACTGGCAATTGCACCGCAAAATTTTTTTCTAAATGAAAATTAAATAGGCGACAAAATTCTGGCACCGCTTTCCATAGGCTATTTTCAATCACCGCCATCCCTGCTTTGGCTTCATCAACAGGGGTTGGGCGTTGGGTACGAATTTCATTCGTATGCCAAGCGAGGGCAATCAGCTGCATTAAACGGCGTTTAAGTTTGGTGGTTTCGGCTTCAGTTAAATCATCGTGTTCTAAACGGCTTAAGCAGCGGTTGATTTCGACGTGCTTATGCCCGAGTGAACGGCGTGTTACCTCGGTTGGGTGAGCGGTAAGCACCAATTCAATAATCAGTTTTTGTACCGCATCAAGGACTTTCTCAACAGGAACATTTTGTGCTTTTAAACGTTGAAATAAGGCTTCTAACGTGCGATCGGACGATTCTTGGTCAATATGCTGACGAGAAATTGTTTGGTATTGTTCAGCAATATTGGTTAAGTTCAAAAAATGGCTGAAGGCTCTCGCGACAGGAATAATGTTTTCGTCAGAAATTGTCGCGAGGGTATCAAGTAGCTGCTGGCGTGCTTTTTCATCACCCGCACGGGAATTGCGTGATAACACACGAATATTTTCAATTAAGTCAAGAATATCACTACCTTGTGCATCACTAATGGTTTCGCCCAAGAAATGCCCAAGCATATTGATGTTGTTACGCAGTGTTGTGTATTGTTGGATCATAAGCACCTCACAAAAAAATAAATTCGTTTTCTGTGATAGATATAATCAAAAATAGGGAGAAAGGTCAATTATTTAAAAGATAAAAAATAATATAAATCAAAAGTGCGGTGGTTTTTTTATGAATTTTTTATCTTTTTTTATATGAAATCTAATAATGTTAGTAATTTGTTAAAATTTAGTCTAAAAAATTGCCCGTTATAGTAACGGGCAGGAAATGAATTATAACTGTTTAACTGAACTGCGAACGACTAATTCAGGGTGCATTTCGATAATTTGGTGCTGACCTGATTTATCACTAATGCGTTGGAATAATAAATTCACCGCTTGTGCGCCTAAACGAGATTTAGACTGGTGTATTGTGGTAAGTGGCGGTGAATAAAAACGCGAGGCGTGAATATTGTCATAGCCAATAATAGAAATATCATCAGGCACTTTCAGTCCTTTTTCTCCAATGGCAGAGATTGCACCTAATGCCATCACATCATTGCAACAGAATACCGCACTAGGTAAGTGTTCTTGCTTTAAGATTTTATTCATACATTCATAGCCATCTTCTGGCTCAAAAAAACCTTCCATCACCCAATCGGGATTAATCGGTAAATTAGCCTCTGTCATTGCTTTAACAAAACCTTCATAACGTGTTTTAGCCGTGGTTTTAATTAATTCACCTGCAATGATACCAATGGCTTTATGCCCATTATCAATCAGATATTGGGTTGCCATATAGCCACCTTCAAAGCTGTTGTCTTGAATAATATCTGTGTTTTGATTATTTGGTCCCCAATCCATTACTACCATTGGAATATCGGTGAAATTTGCCAGCAGATCGAGGGAATCTTGCGTGTATTCTGCACACATCACTAATACCCCATCTACGCGTTTTTTAGCAAGCATTTCAAGATGATTTTTAATTTTTTCTGGTTCATTTTGGGTATTGCATAAAAATAATGAATAGCCTTGGCGATAGCAATGCTCTTCAACGGCGTGAATAATTTCAGCAAAATAAGGGGCTTCACTGGTGGTTACGATCATACCAATTGATTTTGTGGTATTGACTTTCAAACTTCTCGCTACTGCACTGGGTGAATAATTGAGTGATTGAATCGCCTCGCGTACTTGCTTTTCTGTTTCAGGTGCAACAAAGCGCGTTTTATTAATTACGTGGGATACCGTCGTGGTGGACACGCCCGCCATTTTTGCCACATCTTTAATTGTTGCCATAATTCCTCCGAAAAAATTTTGGCTATTATAAAGGGCGAAATCGAATTGTTAAGGGTTATTGCGAAAAAATTTGCACTTCATCACGGCTTTTTCCTGTTTATTTAAGAAAGTTTCTTTTTTTCACAATTTTGCTATAATCCCGACAAGTTTTATCAACTTTTAGGAGTAAATTATGGGTACATTTGGTTATGCAATGATGATGGTTGTGCTATCTTTAGGCGTGATCCTAACGCTTGCCTCATCAATTTTTTAATGAGTTGATTTAAAAGAAAAAGCTAAGTTTAGAAAACTTAGCTTTTTTTATAACGCATTGTTTTTATAAAAGTTCCTTAGGTAAAGAGAACTCACCTTAGTGAGTTTCCAGTTCCTAAATTAAATTGAAAATAAAGCTAAACAAGTAATAGATTAAAGTTTATCTGCGTTTTGTTTTAAGTATTTTGCAACGCCTTCAGGGCTGCCGGTCATTCCTTCTTTACCTTTTTCCCATTGTGCTGGGCAAACTTCACCGTGTTCTTCGTGGAATTGTAACGCATCAACCATACGGATCATTTCATCAATGTTACGACCAAGTGGAAGATCGTTTACAACTTGGTGACGAACAACGCCATCTTTGTCAATTAAGAATGAAGCACGAAGTGCAACGCCTGCTTCAGGGTGTTCAATACCGTATGCTTGAGCAATCTCGTGTTTAACGTCAGCAACCATCGCAAATTGAACTTCACCGATACCGCCTGCATCAACAGAGGTTTTACGCCACGCATTGTGAGTGAATTGAGAGTCAATAGAAACACCAACCACTTCAACACCACGGTTTTTGAATTCTTGATAACGATGATCGAATGCGATGATTTCAGATGGACATACGAAAGTGAAATCTAAAGGCCAGAAGAAGATAACTGCTGGTTTACCTTCGATGTGTTTTTTTAAGTTAAAATTATCAACAATTTCACCGTTGCCTAATACAGCGGATGCAGTAAAATCTGGTGCTTGACGAGTTACTAATACCATAGTAAAAATCTCCTATAAAAATTAATGATAGATATGCTTAAACAACAATAAGCGTAAATCGGGAAATATTCTAAAGAAAAGCACCGCACTTGAATAACTGTTTTTATCTATTAAATTGATTATTTTTACCTAAATTTAATAAAAGTAAGGAAAATGTATGAAAGCAAATACTACATCGAACACCACCTTTGTCCACGCTGGACGTAAAAAGAGAATGACGCAAGGCAGTGTGAATCCTGTGATTCAGCGTGCCTCTTCTTTAGTTTTTGATTGCTTAGCGGATAAAAAAGAAGCCGGCAAAAACCTCACTAAAGGCGCATTATATTATGGACGTCGCGGTACGCTCACTCATTTTGCCTTACAAGATTTAATGTGTGAATTAGAAGGTGGGGCAGGCTGTTATCTTTACCCTTGTGGGGCTGCAGCGGTAACCAATACCATTCTTTCTTTTGTGGCAACTGGTGATCATATTTTGATGACAGGTGCGGCTTATGAGCCAACTCAAGTGTTCTGCAACGTGATTTTGCAAAAAATGGGGGTAAGTACCACCTATTATGATCCGCTGATGGGGGCTGAAATTGCCAATTTAATGCAGCCAAATACCAAAGTAGTGTTCTTAGAATCGCCAAGCTCACTGACAATGGAAGTGCCTGATATTCCTGCGATTGTAAAAGCTGTGCGTGCGGTTAATCCTGATGTCGTGATTATGATTGATAATACTTGGGCGGCGGGCGTGTTATTTAAGGCGCTGGAACACGATATTGATATTTCTATCCAAGCGGGGACGAAATATTTAGTAGGGCATTCTGATGCAATGATCGGCACCGCAGTATCTAACGCCCGTTGTTGGGATAAATTGCGTGAACATTCTTATTTAATGGGGCAAATGGTGGATGCAGATACCGCCTATGTTACCGCACGGGGTATTCGTACCTTAGCGGTTCGCCTAAAACAACATCAAGAAAATAGCATAAAAGTTGCGCAATGGTTAGCTCAACGGCCTGAAGTAAAGGCGGTCTATCACCCAGCTTTAGCAAGTTGTCCGGGACACGAAAACTTTAAGCGTGATTTCACGGGGGCCAGCGGGTTATTTTCTTTTGAGCTAAAAGAGAAATTAACACAAGAACAATTAGAACGCTTTATGGATCATTTTGAACTGTTTTCAATGGCATATTCTTGGGGAGGATTTGAGTCATTAATTTTATATAATCAACCAGAAGAGATTGCTAAAATTCGCCCTAATATTGATAGAAAACTGACTGGCACATTAATCCGTGTGCATATTGGTTTTGAAGAAGTTGAAGATTTAATCGCTGATTTAAAAGCGGGCTTTGAACGTTTGAAAGGTTAAAATGCCTGACCCCACATTAAAAGTGGGGTCATTTTTTTGCGAAAAGTTAATTTTCTTTTTTCAATTTAATTTCTTGCACCCATTTATTGACTAAGCGTTTGCCTTCTTCTGCCGAACCAAAACGGTCAAAATCAATATTGATCAGCTTCAAGGTCTTAGGATCAACAGATTTTGGTGAGGCTTGCGCATTCACATTGGTTGGAATTTGATAAACCCCTGCCTCACGCCAAGGAATTTCTTGTGCCTCTTTAGATAATGCCCAATCCACAAATAATTTTGCGTTATCCAAGTTTCTTGCGCCTTTAATAATGCTTAATCCACCAAGGGAATAACTATCCCCCTCACAAGGCAAAATGGCTTCCACTGGTGCGCCATTTTCTTTCTCGGTGGCATAACTATGCACGAATCCAACACTGACTGCACTTTCACCGCGTGCTAAATTACTGGTAACTTGATTGCTCTTCATATATTGAGAAACATTTTTATCTAACTGTTTTAGATAGGCAAAGGCTTTTTCTTCACCGAGTAATTCAATCAGCGTAACAATCGCTGTATAAGTCGTGCCAGAAAGTTGAGGATCTGGCACTTGAATTTGTCCTTTTAAGCGGGGATCAAGCAAATCTTTCCAACATTTCGGATAGTCTTTAATGCCTAGCTCAGCAAATTTTTCAGTATTTACACCAAAACCAAGTACGAGCATATATAAAATAGACGTCAGATCGCCTTTTTTATCCAATAATGCTTTAAATTGTGGCATTGTTTCAGCTTGCATTGGTGAACGATAAGGACTGAGTAAACCCAGATCGCCAGCTTGATAATGTAATTCAATCGTACCGCCGTACCAAACATCCGCTTGAGGATTGTGTTGTTCTGCTTTTAACTTGGATAAGGTCGCCCCTGTACTATTACGCACAAATTGAGTTTGCACATGATACTTCTTACTAAAAGCTTGCGTGATTTTCTCACAAGTCGTACTTTGCACACTACAATAGACGGTGAGCTTGCCTTCTGCCTGAACGGCATTGGAAAACAGCGTTGCCGAGCCTAAACAAAGTGCGGTGTAAATTTTACTTAAATTTTTATTTAGAAAGTTCATTCTCACGCCCTATTCTTTTCCTTTTACATCAATAATAAACACTTCCGATTGCGATCCCAATCGCATTGGAATTCCCCAAAATCCATAACCTGAAGTAACGAAAAAATGCCCGTTGCCAATTTTCTCATAACCGTAATCTAAACGATATAACACCTTTGTGATTAAATTTGCTGGAAAGATTTGTCCTTTATGTGCGTGGCCTGAAACCTGAATGTCAATAGGTAAGGTTGAATGTGCCATAATTTCTGTTGGACGGTGATCCAATAGAAAAATAGGTAAATGGGTATTTAAGCGATTAATTATATCTTTGGTTTTTGGACGCGCTTTAAATAAATCATCATTACGCCCAATCAGCACAAAACGATTATCTACTTGCACTGCTTGATCCATCAGAACCGTAATGCCAGCTTGACGAATTTCGTTGGCAATCGCCTGCTGTTGCCCAAAGAAATCGTGGTTACCTAAGGTGGCATAAACGCCAAGTGGGGCGTGTAATTTAGCAAGATGCGGTCGCATTTTTTCTGCGACATAAGCGCGAATATTATCATCCATAATATCGCCCGGGAGTAAAATAATATCGACTTTTTGCTCGTTCATTATTTCAGCTAGCTTATCCAATTGTTTGCCACCAAATAATCGTCCAAGGTGAAAATCACTCGCCATTCCAATACGCAAGGGTTTGAAAGGTTTATCCAAGGTAATTTGATAATGAATGACTTGTGGTGTGTAAGCATTATAGACACTCAATCCAATCAAACTGATTAAACCAACAGGATAAAACCAAGCTAAGGTGCGGTGTAATTTTGGCTTAACTTTTTGTTTTCTAAAGATAAAGTAAATAGCTACACAGGCTAAGCTGACAAAGCTTGCAAAAAGCAAAAATGCCAAAATAAAAGCGCTAGTGCGAAACATCGGGTAAATACGCGAAACAGTGAGCAAAATAATACTGTTTGCAGCGAGATAAGTACTCAGGGTGAAAATTTTACGACAAACAGGACTGGCATTTTGCAAATAAAGCCAAGAAAGGGTGCGGTTAAAAATATAAATAAAACATTGTAAGAAAATAATACAAATTGCGAAAATAATCTGGTATCGCATTATGAACAGCTTTCCTAACGTAAAAAATCATAAAGTGCGGTTATTTTTAACCGCACTTTATCCTTTGTCAATGTAAACTTACTTTAGTTTCACTTCTTCTAGCCAACGTTTTATTAATCGTTTCCCTTCTTCGTCTGAGCCAAAGCGATCAAAATCAAAGTCAATGAGTTTTAAGGTTTTTGGATCGGTTGAATTTGGCGAGGCTTTGGCGTGAATATTGGTTGGAATTTGATACATTTTTTCTTCACGCCACGCAATTTCTTGTGCTTCTGGGGTTAATGCCCAATCCATAAATAATTTCGCATTGTCTAAATTTCTCGCCCCTTTCAAAATACTGATACCACCAAGCGAATAGCTATCCCCCTCACAAGGTAAAATTGCTTCCACTGGCGCGCCATTCTCTTTTTCTGTTTGATAACCATTAATAAAACCGATGGTTACCGCTGCATCCCCACGCGAGAGATTGGATTTCTCTGTGCCACTTTTTGCATATTGGGAAATGTTTTTATCTAAAGCTTTAAGATAACGAAAGGCTTCTTCCTCACCGAATAATTGCACGAGTGTTGCGATAAAGGTGTAGCCGGTACCTGTATTGCGTGGATCAGGCATTTGAATTTGATCTTTAAATTTGGGATCGGTTAAATCTTTCCAACATTTTGGGTAATCCTTAATGCCTAATTGTTTGAACTTTTCCGTGTTTACACCAATGCCTAACACAATAATATAGCCAATTGCGGTTACATCACCGTGCTTGTCGAGCAATGCTTTAAATTGTGGCATTGTTTCCGCTTGTAGGGGCGAACGATAAGGCTCGAGTAATCCTAATTGCGCAGCTTGAAAATGAGGCTCAATGGTGCCGCCATACCAAATATCCGCTTGTGGCAAGGCTTGTTCTGCTTTGATTTTAGCTAAGGTTGCCCCTGTGCTATTACGCACAAATTTGGTCTCCACGTGATATTTTTTAGCAAAAATTTGAGCCATTTTTTCGCACACAGAATGTTGCACGCTACAATAAATATTGAGTCGTCCTTCCGCATTAGCATTGTGGCTAAATAAAAAGCATCCACCTAGCACAATAAAAATTAAGCCACATTTTGATAAAAATGATGAGAAAAAAGGTTTAAATTGCATTGTCATTTCCTTATTAATTAAATGATTAAAAAGTCATATTGACGAGCAAGGAAGAAATTAGAAAGGTAAAAAAGAATATTCTGCAACATAGCTATTTGCAAGAATATGATCTAATTAGTTTCCTACGTCAGCATTAACTGAATCAGGTTCACGGGTATCATCTCAGCTTAAAAAGCACCCCGACTAATTCCCGTTTAGTATAGAAAGGGCAGGATATTGCTGTCAAATAGAAAAGGCTAAATGGCTATAATTAATGATGAAAAAAGGAAATAAAAATAAGCAAAAAAATAACCGCACTTCTTATCCGCAAAGAAATAACAAAATAAAGGCGTTTGGGTTTTTATAGAAAGAAAAGTGCAGTGAAATTTTCCTGATTTTTTCACCGCACTTTTGTGATTGCGGTTTTACTAAGCAGGGGCTTGGAAGATCACTTGCTGTGCTTTTTGCGTATATTGATTAAGTTGATCAAAATTCATATAGCGATAGGTGTCTTCTTTGTCTTGCTGTAAATCCGCCACATAGGCTTGATATTCTTCTGGTGTTGGCAGTTTGCCGAGCAATGCTGCCACAGCGGCGAGTTCTGCTGATGCCAAATACACATTTGCCCCTTGCCCTAAGCGGTTCGGGAAATTGCGGGTTGAAGTGGAAACCACTGTGGCATTATTGGCGACACGCGCTTGATTGCCCATACAAAGTGAACAACCGGGGATTTCAATCCGTGCGCCACTTTTACCATAAATGCTGTAATAGCCTTCTTCTGTCAGTAGGCTGGCATCCATTTTAGTTGGTGGGGCGAGCCATAAGCGAGTTGGAATGACCTCTTTAAACTTGGCTAATAATTTTCCAGCAGCACGGAAATGGCCAATATTCGTCATACAAGAGCCGATAAACACTTCGTCAATGTTATCCCCTTGCACCTCAGAAAGAAGGCGAGCGTCATCAGGATCATTTGGCGCACATAAAATCGGTTCTTTGATTTCATTGAGATCGATTTCAATCACGGCAGCATATTCTGCATCAGGATCCGCGCTGAGTAATTGAGGATTTTCTAACCATTTTTCCATTGCGTTGATACGCCGTTCTAGCGTACGCGCATCGCCATAACCTTCTGCAATCATCCATTTGAGTAATACAATGTTGGAATTCAGGTATTCAATGATTGGTGCTTTGTCTAATTTTATGGTACAAGCGGCGGCAGAGCGTTCTGCTGAGGCATCGGAAAGCTCAAAGGCTTGCTCCACTTTAAGATGCTCTAATCCTTCAATTTCTAAAATGCGACCAGAGAAAATATTTTTCTTGCCTTGTTTTTCTACCGTGAGCAGGCCTTGTTGAATGGCATAATAAGGAATGGCGTGGACTAAATCACGCAAAGTGATGCCCGGCTGCATTTCACCTTTGAAGCGAACAAGCACACTTTCCGGCATATCCAGTGGCATTACACCTGTGGCAGCAGCAAACGCCACCAAGCCTGAACCAGCAGGGAAAGAAATGCCAATTGGGAAGCGAGTGTGTGAATCTCCGCCTGTTCCTACGGTATCAGGCAATAACATACGATTTAGCCAAGAGTGGATAACGCCATCTCCGGGACGAAGCGATATACCGCCTCGGTTCATAATAAAATCAGGCAACGTGTGATGGGTGACCACATCCACCGGTTTAGGGTAGGCGGCGGTATGGCAGAAAGATTGCATCACAAGATCTGAGGAAAATCCTAAACAGGCGAGATCTTTCAGTTCATCACGGGTCATTGGGCCGGTGGTATCTTGTGAGCCGACAGAGGTCATTCTTGGTTCGCAATATTGTCCCGGGCGAATACCTTCTACACCGCAGGCGCGCCCGACCATTTTTTGTGCGAGGGTAAACCCTTTATGGTTATCGGCTATTGCTTGTGGTTTGGCAAAAATATCATTTTCAGCTAAACCTAAACTTTGGCGTGCTTTATGTGTTAAGCCTCGTCCAATAATTAATGGAATACGTCCGCCAGCGCGTACTTCATCTAATAATACATTGGTTTTTAACTGAAATTCGGCTAATACTTGATCGCTATTATGCTGGCAAATTTTGCCTTGATAAGGGTAAATATCAATCACATCCCCCATATTGAGTTTGCTTACATCGACCTCAATCGGTAATGCCCCCGCATCTTCTAACGTATTAAAGAAAATAGGGGCAATTTTTCCGCCTAATACCACGCCACCTGCGCGTTTATTCGGAATATAAGGAATATCCTCGCCCATAAACCATAGCACCGAATTTGTCGCAGATTTGCGAGATGAACCTGTGCCTACAACGTCGCCCACATAAGCCAGTGGATAGTCTTTTTCTTTTAAGGCATTAATTTGTTGAATTGGTCCAATATTGCCGGCTTCATCTGGTTGAATGCCTTCTCGTTCATTTTTTAGCATTGCTAGAGCGTGCAAAGGAATATCTGGACGTGACCACGCATCTTGAGCAGGAGAAAGATCATCTGTGTTGGTTTCACCCGATACTTTAAATACGGTAACAGTGAGTTTTTCGTCTAATTTTGGACGTGATAAAAACCATTCAGCCTTTGCCCAAGATTGAAGAATTTGTTGTGCGTAAGCATTGCCTTGTTTGGCTCGTTGTTCTACATCGTAGAAATTATCGAACATTAATAACGTGGAAGAAAGGGCGGTGACGGCATAAGGGGCAAGGGTGTCATTATCAAGGGCTTGGAGCAGTGGTTCAATATTATAACCACCTTGCATTGTACCTAAAATTTGTACCGCACTTTCAGGACTAATCAAGGGAGAGTGGGCGCTACCATTGACAATGGCGGCAAGAAAAGAGGCTTTCACATAAGCGGCTTCATCCACCCCAGCCGGTACGCGGGTTTTAAAAAGCTCAAGAAGATATTCCGTTTGCTCTGCTGGGGGATGTTTTAATAATTCAATAAGCTGTGCGGTTTGTTCGGCATCTAATGGTTTTGGCACAACACCCTGTGCGGCACGTTCATCAATATGTTTTTGGTAATCGTGTAGAAAGTTTGACATTGTGTTTCCTCTTATTGTTTTTATCGTTAGGGATAGCACTTTTCTTTTTTCTCACTTGAGTTAACTAAAAGAAAAGTGCGGTGCTTTTTTTGAGTGTTTTTACTTAGAAAACTTTCTTAAATGGTTTGATGATGACTTCGCCATAAACCCCTGCTTCCACATAAGGATCTTGGTTTGCCCATTGTTGGGCGGCTTCAAGACTATCAAATTGAGCAATAACCGTTGAACCGGTAAAGCCTGCCTCGCTGGGGTTTTCATCATCAATGGCTGGATTTGGTCCCGCGGTTAATAGACGATTTTCTGCTTGTAATTGTTTTAAACGAGCGAGGTGTTGCTCACGCACAGCAAGACGCTGAGCGAGTGTGTTGGGTTTATCTTGTGCGAAAATAACATAATACATTTTGTTGTTCTCCTTGATTAGGGTTTTGCCATTAATGCTAATGCTTTTTCTAGTTCTGGGTTGTTTTCTCGCGGAATGGCACGAGATTTTCCTTTATTATCTACTGCAACGAAGGTAAAGATCGCTTCCGTCACACAATAACGTTCACCAATGGGTTCACTGGACACTTTTTTTGCCCATACTTCAATTTTTATTTGAATAGAAGAACGGCCGACTTTAACACATTGCCCATAACAGCATACCACATCGCCAACGGAGATTGGGCGGATAAAGGTCATACTATCAACGGCAACGGTAACGACACGCCCGTGTGCGATTTCTTTCGCTAAAATAGCGCCGCCCATATCCATTTGCGACATAATCCAACCGCCGAAAATATCGCCGTTGGCGTTGGTATCAGAAGGCATCGCTAATGTACGAAGTAATAAACTACCTTGGGATTGTCGCCCCGTTTTGGTTTCAATAAAAACAGACATAATTTTTCCTATTGTTGTTCTTTATTATCCGTTTGTGGAAGATAACGATAAATATAAACGCCCGTTGCTACTGTTGCAATAAGGCTAAGCCCAATAATTCCAAACGTTTTGAAATCGACCCAAATATCGTCAGAGAAATATTGACTAATGATAATATTAATCACCATACAAAGCAGAAAGAAGCACGCCCAGCCCATATTTAATTTATACCAAACCGCATCAGGTAGCTGAATTTCTTTACCTAATAATTGCTGAATGAGCGGTTTGTTAAACATCACTTGGCTAATGATTAATGCCAAAGCGAACAAGGCATAAATCACCGTCACTTTCCATTTTAGAAATGCTAATTCGTTGAAATAGGCGGATAATGCACCAAAAAAAACCACCGCACTTCCCATAATGAGCTGTTGTTTTTCAATTTTACCGTATTTGACTTTTAGCACCACAAGCTGAATGACGGTGGCAATAATTAGGGCAATTGCGGCTTCACGAATCCCCAATAGTTTATACACAATAAAAAAGACGAGTAAGGGAATAAATTCTAAAATCTGTTTCATTATTGTTGATCCTTGCGCATAAATAAGCTGTAAAAGCGGTAGGTGAAAAGTAAAGAAAATACGCTCACTACGGCAGTTAAAAAGAGCATTAGGACATCGAAAATAAGATTGTCGCTTAATGCCGTGATACGTCTCAGTACAAAAGGCAGTACGACATAAATTAACAAACAATAAATCAATAACGGCGCAGTGCGTTTCACGCCGCTTAACCAGCTATTTTTCAATGCTTGCATAATGCTTACAGGGTTAATGAGATATTCCGTAGAAGCAAGGCTTAAGCGTACAAAAATAAAAAAGCCAAGCAAAATCGCGACCAAAGAAAGCATTGAAGGCGATTGCCCTTGTAAAATGGCGAACAGGCTTTCTACCACGCCAATCATCAGCGGAATAAATCCAATTAAGCTAATGACCACTACGCCAACAAAACGTTGTAAAGTTAGCACCGCACTTTGATTTAATGGATTTTGTTGTTGAATACTAATGCGGTGAAAAGTGAGAATACCCCAAGAAGAAAGAAATAGGCTGACTAATTGTTGTGCGATGCCTAACAGTAAAAATTCAGCACTGATATTATTCGGTAAGGGTAAACTTTGTCCATTTGCCTGACTGATTTCGGGCATCGGTACGACCGTCGTTAAAAGAAAATAGAAAATTAGTGCGTTAATAAAAAAGAAAAAGATAAATTGCTGGGTAATCGTCCTTTGATTACGCATAAAATACCAACAATCTTGAAAAATTTGAGTAAAATTAATGTTCATTCTTTATTTCCAGTAAAAAATCATGGCGACATTATACAATAACTTGCTAACCATTGCTTTTCCTTTAGTAGAAACCTCGCCTTGTTGTGAATAAGGATTTTTTTGCGTTGTCATATTTGATTTTGGGTTAGATCAAATCTTCTCTATTGTTAAACAAAATGAAAAGTGCGGTAAATAAAATTTTTAAATTTTTTAACAAAATTTTAAAAACTTTGAACTATATCACAAAATTGAGATTTGTGATAAGCCATAATCTTCCCGTCTGAATTGTTTATTTTCTATGGTAGAAAACCTTTATTTTGCTATCAAAAGAAAAGCAAAATAATTTTATTAGTTACATTGAAATGCAAGTATATTCATTTTATAGTAAATGTTAAATCCCTGTTACATTCTATTAAAGAGGTATTGTATGTCTGCAACGCATTTAATTGATACATTAGCGCAAATTGTTACACCTAAATATCTGATTACCGATCCATTAAAAGCTGAAGAGTACACCACGGGTTATCGCTTTGGGCAAGGCAAGGTGCTTGCGGTTGTTCGTCCCGGTTCATTATTGGAATATTGGAAGGTGTTAAAAGCCTGTGTGGCAGCCGATGTGATCGTGATTTCACAAGCGGCAAATACGGGGCTTACCGGTGGTTCAACACCATCGGGAAATGATTACGAGCGTGATATTGTTTTGATAAATACTATGCGAATGACAGGCATTCAACCCATTAATAATGCCGAGCAAGTGATGTGCTTTGCAGGTTCGCGTTTAAATGATCTGGAGATGTTGCTGAAAGAATATAAACGTGAACCGCATTCTGTTATTGGTTCATCTTGTATCGGTGCTTCAGTAATTGGTGGAATTTGTAATAATTCTGGTGGTGCATTGGTTCAACGTGGTCCAGCTTATACGGAAATGGCGTTGTATGCACAGTTAGATGAGAACGGTGAATTACATCTGATCAATAATCTTGGTATTGATTTAGGCGAGACTCCAGAAGAAATTCTTACCAACTTACAAGCAGGACGTTATCAGCGTAAAGATATTCATCTTGACTGTGGGAAAGGACACGATCACGATTATTGCAATCACGTTCGCCAAATTGATGCCGACACGCCTGCACGTTTTAATGCCGATCCTAATCGTCATTATGAAGCCTCTGGTAGTGCGGGAAAATTAGGGGTGTTTGCTGTACGTTTGGATACGTTCCCACAAGATAAAGAAAGTGCGGTGTTTTATATTGGCACAAATGACACGCAAGTTTTAACGGATATTCGCCGTCATATTTTGGCAGAATTTAGCACCTTACCTGTATCGGGCGAATATATTCATCGTGATGCTTTTGATATTGCGGCAGAGTATGGAAAAGATACGTTCTGGGTGATTAAACGTTTTGGCACGCACCGTTTGCCAAAATTATTTGCGCTCAAAGCCAAAGCTGATCGCCTAATGAAAAAATTGACTTTTTTACCAAATCATATCAGCGACAAAATGTTGCAATTTGTTTCTAAATTGTTGCCACAGCATTTGCCACAACGCTTGAGAGATTATCGCGATCAATATGAACATCATTTAATCCTAAAAATGGGCGGGAATGGCGTGCAAGAAGCCAGAGAATATTTGCAGACACGCTTTGCCGATAAGTCCAAAGGAGCATATTTTGAATGCAGTGCAGAAGAAACACAAGCCGCGATGTTACATCGTTTTGCTGTGGCATCAGCGGCAATTCGTTATCGTGCAATTCACGAGCAAGAGGTGGAAGAAATCGTGGCATTGGATATTGCCTTGCGTCGTAATGATCAAGATTGGTTCGAGAAACTCCCAGCAGAGTTGGAAAATAAATTAATCCATAAACTGTATTACGGACATTTTATGTGCTATGTATTCCATCAAGATTATTTGGTGAAAAAAGGTTACGATTGGCAAGAAATCGAACACGAAATGTTAGCATTGCTTGATCAGCGTGGGGCGCAATATCCAGCGGAACATAATGTCGGACATTTATATGAAGCAAAACCTGAATTAAAGGCCTTTTACCAAAAATTAGATCCAACCAACAGCTTCAACCCGGGGATTGGTAAAACCTCTAAAAAGAAAAATTGGGCATAATTTATGTTTAGTCGAAGAGCTAAAGTGCGGTCTAATTTTTAGAAAAATTTAGTAAAATGCCTAGACGTTCATCTAGGCATTTTTTTTATATTTTCTCTTTAATTAATTTCGCCATCATTTCGATATGGGCAGGTTCTGCGTTAAGGGCAGGGATATATTGGAAGGATTTTCCCCCATTCTGAAGAAAAATTTCGCGATTTTCTACTTCAATTTCTTCCAATGTTTCTAAACAATCTGCAGAAAAACCGGGGCAAATAACCGCAACTTTTTCGATGCCTTGCTGGCGAGTTGCATTTTGTAAGAAATGATCCGTATAAGGCTGTAACCATTCTTCACGTCCAAAACGAGACTGAAAGCAGAGTTGCCATTGATTTTCTGTTAAACCTAGACGATCGACCACAGCGAGAGTGGTTTGTTTACAGTGTTCACGATAATAGTCGCCCTCTTGTTCATAACGCAATGGAATACCGTGATAGGAAAACAGTAAAAATTCATCCGATTTCATTTTTGCTTTAATAGATTGCGCCAAGGCATCAATATAATGCGCATCAAGATGATAAGAATGGATAAATTCAAACGGCACAAGCCCTCGAATGGATTTTAATGCGTGAGCAAAACAATCCAAGACAGCCGCAGTTGTGGTGCTACTATATTGTGGGTAAAGCGGTAGCACAATAATTTTATCAACTTGATTTTTGAGTAAATTTTCCACCGCACTTTGCATAGAGGGATTGCCATAAGTCATTCCTATTTCAACAATGGTATTGATTCCTTGTTGTGTAAAATATTGCTGTAACTTTTGTTGCTGCTGTTTAGCAATGACCAATAAGGGAGAGCCTTGCTCCGTCCATACACTACGGTAAGTTTCAGCCACTCGTCTAGCACGTATTGGTAAGATGATGCCACGAAGCAAAGGATACCATTTCCAACGGGGCAAATCGACGACGCGAGGATCGGTCAGAAATTGCCATAAATAACTTGAAATAGCCTTGGATTGAGGGGCGTCTGGAGTGCCTAAATTGGCAAGAATAATGCCGATTTTTGGGTTTTTCATTGATTGACCACGCTTAATGTCAGTTTTGCAAAGCAGCATAGTTTATCGGCTTGATCTTTAATGTCAATTTGCCAAAATTGGATGGTTTTTCCTAAACGGATAGGGGTTGCTCTGGCGGTTACCACACCTTCTCGAACTGGGCGAAGGTGGCTTGCGTTAATTTCTAATCCAACAACGGCTTGGTTTGTTTCGACACAGCAAAACCCAGCCATTGAACCTACGGTTTCGGCTAATGCGGCAGAAATCCCACCGTGTAAAAAGCCCATTGGCTGGGTGGTGCGTTGATCAATAGGCATCGTGGCTTCCAACCAATCGTCCCCTTGGGCGTGAAATTGAATACCTAAATGTGCCACGGCACAATGGGCATTAAATTGATTAAGTTGGTCTAAAGTAAATGATTTTTTCCAAATTTTCATTGTGTTTTCTAACTGAGTAAGGTTAATAAGGCTTGTACAGGGTGTTTCGGCTGCCATTTTTCAAAACGTTTAACTTGGCTACGGCAAGAGTAGCCCGTGGCAAGGCAATAATCAGGATTTTTATCGGCAAGTTTTTCTTTCCAAGAACTGGCATAAATTGCTTTAGACATAGCAAAATGTTGCGTTTCGTGCCCAAATGTTCCCGCCATTCCGCAGCAACCAACCGTTTCCACTTGCAAGGCTTGCCCAAAGGCAGCAAAGATTTCTTGCCATTCTTTCGGGCTATTCGGTAAGGCGGTGGATTCTGTACAGTGGGGGAATAAATGCCACTGTTGTCCTTCAGGTAAAGTGCGGTGGTTTTTTTGTGAATTTTTTAT
The DNA here is from genome assembly GCF_026226765.1 of Avibacterium sp. 21-599. Taxonomy (NCBI): domain Bacteria; kingdom Pseudomonadati; phylum Pseudomonadota; class Gammaproteobacteria; order Pasteurellales; family Pasteurellaceae; genus Avibacterium; species Avibacterium sp. 21-599. The sequence goes on along the minus strand of NZ_JAKKOB010000001.1, from coordinate 1,840,987 downwards.
TCCTTGCGCTAATTGCTCAGAATGTAACTGATTTTTCAGCCATTGATGTGCGGTAAGCACTTGGAAATCACCACGTTCATCACCTAAAATTTCACGATATTCATCACGATAAGACAGCACGATGGCGGGATCTACGCCGACGAGAGGCAGATTTAACTGCGCCATTCGATTTAAAAATGCCGCCTGATTTTTGGCTGTTTTAGCAAAGCGAGCGAGAAAACCTTTGATATGCTGGGCTTTGCCATTAGGCTTGAAAGGCAACAAAATGGGACGATAGCCCAATTTTTGAGTAAGTGCCACAAAATCTGCCACGACTTTGGCATCATAATAAGAAGTGAAAGGATCTTGTACGATAAGCAACATATTTTGCTTTTCGATTTCACTTAAGTGTTCTAATTGTTCTAAACTTAACCCTTGATAATTAAGGGCAACCAGTTGCTGCTGCAAATTCGGTTGGCTTAATAAGGGTAAATCCACCATTCCCAAGGCTTTTTTGGCTAGCGGCTGAGTGATTTTGGCTGCCGTGAAAAAGTTAAAAAATGTCGGTGCTTTTGCCATATAAGGGGCGATGAACTCCACATTAGACACCACATAGTCTTTAATTGGGCGAGTGTAACGTTGATGATAAAAATGTAAGAATTTCGCACGGAAACTTGGCACGTCAATTTTTATCGGACATTGGCTAGCACAGGCTTTGCACGAAAGACAGGTATCCATCGCCGCTTTCACTTCGTGAGAAAAATCATATTCACCGCGTAATTTTCCAAGGCTATGACGAATTTTGGCTACAAAATCGGTGAGTTTTATTTGGTTTTTGCGAAAATCTAATTGCTCAGGGGAAACGCTTTGGTTCGCCAGTAAACGTAGCCATTCACGCACCATTGCCGCACGTCCTTTCGGCGAAAATAAGCGATTTTTAGTTACTTTCATTGAAGGACACATTGCACTATGTACATCAAAATTAAAACATAATCCGTTACCGTTGCAATTCATTGCCCCAGCAAATTCCGTTTTCATCTGTATTGGAATTTGACGATCTTGATCCGCACGCATTGGCGATAGGATAGCGTAGAGTGTTTGAGTACTATCAAGTGCGGTGCAAATTTTGCCCGGATTTAGCCGATTGTGCGGATCAAACAGCGTTTTGATATAACGTAATTCTTGCCATAATTCAGGCGTGAAGAAGGTTTCACCATATTGTGAACGCATTCCTTTGCCGTGTTCGCCCCAAATTAATCCACCATATTTATGTGTCAGCTCTGCCACTTGATCGGAAATTTGTTTGAACAGTTTCACTTGTTCTTTATCGCATAAATCAAGGGCTGGGCGAACGTGCAAAACGCCCGCATCAACGTGGCCGAACATTCCATATTCAAGCTGGTGGCGATCTAATAACGCACGAAATTCACGAATATAATCTGCTAAATGTTCTGGCGGAACGCAGGTATCTTCAACGAACGGAATCGGTTTTGCTTGACCTTTTGCATTGCCTAATAAGCCGACGGCTTTTTTGCGCATTGCATAGATACGTTCAATAGAGGGTAAATCATTACAAACTTGATAACCGATAATATCATCTTGATTTTGCGAGATTTTTTCATCAAGTTGTAGGCAAAGTTGTGCCACTTGTTTTTCTATCAATGATTTACTATTGCCAGCATATTCTACGATATTCAAACCAAGAATGGGATTTTCTTGATCTTCGATAAGCAGATCGCTCACTGAATGCCAAATAATATCTTGCTTAGCAAGGTTTAGCACTTTGCTATCTATGGTTTCTACCGAAAGTGCGTTGGCTTTTAGCATAAAGGGGGCATTACGTAACGCCGCATCAAAAGAGCGATACTTAATATTAATTAATGTGCGATATTGTGGAATAGGGGTGAGATCTAAGGTGGCTTCACAAATAAACGCAAGTGAACCTTCTGACCCCGTTAAAATGCGGGATAAATTAAATTCAGTTTCATCATTATTGAAGACATTCTTGAGATCATAGCCTGTTAAAAAGCGATTAAGCTGTGGTAAATCACGCAGGATTTCGTTACGCTTTTGCTGACAGCGCTGGAAAATCTCTTGATGCAGATGGCGACTACGCTGAGAAATAGGTTGTTGCTGTAATGATTGCTCAAAATCTGCGGTGTTGAGTGCGTGAGTATCAATCACTTCGCCGTCTATTAATACTGCTCGCAAGCCTAAAACGTGATCAGAGGTCTTGCCATAACGCAATGACCCCTGTCCTGAGGCATCAGTGTTGATCATTCCGCCTAACGTAGCACGGTTGCTGGTGGACAATTCTGGCGAGAAAAATAAGCCATAAGGTTTCAAAAATTGATTGAGTTGATCTTTTACCACGCCGGCTTGCACTTTTACCCAGCGTTCTTGCACATTGAGTTCAAGAATTTTGCTCATATAGCGTGAAAGATCCACAATAATATTGTTATTTAGGGATTGCCCATTCGTGCCAGTGCCACCACCGCGTGGCGTAAAAGTGAGTGAAAGGTATTTTTCTTTTTGTGCTAATTTGGTTAGGCGAACCACATCAGCGGTATCTTTAGGAAACAAAATGGCTTGCGGCAGTTGCTGATACACACTGTTATCCGTTGCAAGGCTTAAGCGATCTGCATAGTTTGAAGCAATATCGCCAGTAAAATGTTGGCGTTTGAGTTCCTCCAAATAATCAGAAACTAAAGGGGAAAGCTGTGGGACATCAGATAAACGTGGTAGCATTTTATTACTCATATAATGATTAACATAATAAATGAAGTTTAGCATATTGTTATGATCCTTTCATCGAAAGAAAGAGATCAATTTTGTTTTTTCTGAAAGGTAAAACGATAAAATCGCCTTATTTTTGCTCAAAAAATCATCTTAAATAGTAAGTGATTGTATGAATTTTGAGCTGAAAAGAGAAAAATCGTTTGATTTTCTATTTTTTCAAGCTGATAATATATTCGCTTTGAATAGGTTCGATCTTAATTAGATTGACACATAAGCGAAGTAGAAATAGAGAAGCTATCGTTCTCTAAATACTTATAAGATTAAACTTTCATTTTAAATTTATTGATGACTAAATAGAGGATCATCCAAATGAAAAAAACTGCAATCGCATTAGCTATCGCTGGTTTAACTGCTGCATCAGTAGCACAAGCTGCACCACAAGCAAATACTTTCTATGCTGGTGCAAAAGCTGGTTGGGCATCTTTCCACGATGGTTTAGAACAATTTGAAGATCAAGCTTTTGCTGAGGGAACATTACGTAACTCAGTTACTTATGGTGTATTTGGTGGTTATCAAATTACTGATAACTTCGCTGTTGAGTTAGGTTATGATGATTTCGGGCGTGCTAAATTCCGTAAAAATGGTCAAACAGTATCTAAACATACTAACCACGGTGCGCACTTAAGCTTAAAAGCAAGCTATCCAATTATTGAAGGCTTAGATATTTATGGTCGTGTAGGTACGGCATTAATCCGTTCTGACTATAAAAATAAAAAAGGTACAACTGATGGGGCATTTGATAAAAATGAACACAGTTTAAAAGTATCTCCTGTATTCGCTGGTGGTTTAGAATATAACCTTCCATCATTACCAGAGTTAGCATTACGTCTTGAATATCAATGGGTTAATGGTGTTGGTCGTTTAAAAGATGAAGATGGTTATCGTGTAGACTACACGCCAAGTATTGGTGCTGTAACTGCAGGTTTATCCTACCGTTTCGGTCAAAGTGCACCAGTTGTAGCGCCTAAAGTGGTTTCTAAAACTTTCGCATTAAGCTCTGATGTAACGTTTGCATTCGGTAAATCTAATTTACGTCCAGAAGCACAAAGCACATTAGATGGTATCTACGGTGAAATCGCACAATTAAAAGAGGCAAACGTTGCAGTAGCGGGTTACACTGACCGTATCGGTTCAGAAGCTGCGAACTTAAAATTATCACAACGTCGTGCAGAAACTGTTGCAAACTACTTAGTATCTAAAGGTGTTGCTCAAGACGCTATTTCTGCAACAGGTTACGGCGAAGCAAACCCTGTAACTGGTGCTAAATGTGATTCAGTTAAAGGTCGTAAAGCATTAATCGCTTGTTTAGCTGATGACCGTCGTGTAGAAATCGCGGTTAAAGGTAACGAATAATTTTTCGTTAATACTTTAATACGTTTATAAAAAAGACCTAAACGAAAGTTTAGGTCTTTTGTTATCTCATCATTTTATCGTTAAGGAAAAGAGAATGAAAAAGTGGATTATTGTGCTAATTGTCGCTGTCATCGCCGGTTTTACATTAATGACTAGCTACAATGGTTTAGTGCAAGCAGAAGAAAAAATTGATTCCGTATGGGCGAATGTTGAATCACAATATCAACGCCGTGCAGATTTAATTCCCAATATCGTGAATACAGTAAAAGGTCAGGCTAACTTTGAGAAAGAAACCTTAACGGGGGTAATGGAAGCGCGTGCAAAAGCGAGCCAAACTAAAATTGATCCAAGTAATATGACAGAAGAGCAATTAGCGCAATTTCAACAGCAACAAAACTCTGTGGGATCGGCATTATCACGTTTATTAGTCACAGTAGAGAAATACCCAGATCTTAAAGCTCACGAAGGCTTTATGAATTTGCAAGCCCAATTAGAAGGGACAGAAAACCGCATTAATGTTGCACGTGATAAATTTAATGAGGCAGCGCGTGAATATAACCAAAAAATTCGCCAGTTCCCAACGAAATTAGCGGCAATGATTTTTGGTTTTAAAGAAAAACCTTACTTCAAATCTGCCGTGGGATCTGAAAACGCACCGGTTGTCAGTTTTAACTAAGATCGATCTATTATGGCGCTATTTTCAAGAATCCCCTTTAACAAAAAGCAAATTGAGGCGGCAATTGTTCGCCTCGAACAACAAACTTCCGCAGAGTTGCGTGTTTATATTGAACGCCACATTGCAAAATCATCAAGCTCGGTGATGGAACACGCCTTATCTGTTTTTCAAAAATTAGAAATGACAGCCACACAAGCGCGTAATGGCGTGTTGATTTATATTGCTTATAAGGATCATCAATGTGCCATTATTGGTGATGAAGGCATTCATCAGTATGTAGGAGAAAACTTTTGGCAAGCACAATGTGCTGAAATGACAACGCATTTTAAGCAAAAGCTTTATACTCAAGGCGTTGTTAATGCGATTGATAACATTGCTCAAGTGTTGGCACAGCATTTTCCTATTCAGCCAAATGATCGTAATGAGCTGGATAATGAGGTGATTATTAATGATTAAGCTTATAAAAAGTGCGGTCGTTTTTTTGCTTGTTTTTTGGAGTTTAACCGCGAATGCGGTCAATTTCCCACCACCGCCTCATCCTTTTCATTATGTCAATGACTATACTGAAACCCTTACTCCATCAGAAAAACAACTTTTGGAGAATAAGCTAGTTGCTTATTCTAAAGAAACCAGTTCACAAATTGCGGTGGTGTTAATTCCAAGTACAGGGAATTATGATATTGCACAATATAGCTTTGAATTGGGGGATAAATGGGGCATTGGTCGTAAACAGCTAAATAATGGCGTATTAATGTTGATTGCCATCAACGATCGTAAGATTTTTATTGCCACAGGGCAAGGACTAGAAGGAGCGTTGCCTGATGCTTTCCTTTCTCGCGTCATACGCAATGTTATTACTCCCGCCTTTAAACAGGGGCATTATATGCTCGGGATTGATCGTGGATTGGATTACATCATTGCCGCAAGTAAAGGGGAATATGATGCTGCTGAGACGGAAGAGGATGATTGGACACAATATATTCCAATCATAATGATCAGTATTTTTGTCTTATTTGTACTGTTTGGCGAACTAAGTTGGCGTAGAACGCCTTATATCAGCCCCACCAATAATCACAATGGACAAATTTTCCGCCAACCACCTCTTGGCAGACGCCGTAGCGGTGGTGTTGGAGGCGGTTTTGGCTCAGGAGGTGGATTTGGTGGTTTCGGTGGCGGTTCTGGCGGAGGCTTTGGCGGTGGCGGTTTTGGTGGCGGTGGTGCTGGCGGAAGTTGGTAATACTTGATTATTCTGCTCGGGTTATTGGTATCTCAAGCCCCTTATGCTACAATCTGCCCACTTAATTAAAAACGAGGACAATTATGGAAACCTTAGAACGTATTAAAAAACAAATTAGCGAGAACCCAATTCTGATTTATATGAAAGGTTCACCAAAATTCCCATCTTGTGGATTTTCAGCAAGAGCGGTAGAAGCCTTAATGAATTGCAAAGTGCCTTTTGGCTATGTAGATATTTTGCAAAACCCAGATATTCGTGCAGAACTTCCTGCCTATGCGAATTGGCCAACTTTCCCACAATTATGGGTAGAGGGTGAGTTAATTGGGGGCTGTGATATTATTCTGGAAATGTACCAACAAGGTGAATTACAAACCTTATTATCTGAAGTGGCTGAGCGTCATAAAGAAGAAAATTAATAAAATTTATACCGCACTTATACCAGTGCGGTTTTTTTATCTCAATTTTTTATTATTAAAACCGTGAATTACTTCACAAATTTAAATATTACTCTTTGCTTATTGGAAATGATTTGCATATTATTTGCACCATAATAAGTGCTATTTTAATAGCCTGTAATGGTCATATTTTGCTTTCCGAGTGTGCCTCTAATGAGGCACTTTTTTTATTTCTTATTTTACTTAAGCCAAGGTTTCACATATTCACTATTGAGTAAGTTAATTTCACTTTGTTTCCAGTATAAATCTAACGTCCTTTCCCCTTCCGCATAAGAATTAAGTGCATAAGGCGGATAAACGAAATGAATTCCTTCTTGATCGAAATAAAATTCAGGTGAAATATAGAAACCCTCTAAAGAAGTAAAAGGGGCTTCCCCCGGTTCAAGCCCCTGTATGTAAATTTTCCATAGCGCATCGAGTAATTTGGGCTGATTTTCTGGAGAAATTAATTTTTCAAGGGTGATCAAGGCTTTTTGCTGAGCATCAAAATTGAGATAATGAGTCATACCAAACCCGTGTGCACCGCCCTCATAAGTATAGCTATCTATTCTAAATCCTAGCCAATTTTGGCGTTGTCCTAGGTAGTAGGAGGAAAGAGAGAATTCTTTTCCTATTGAGCCTTCGGCTAACATTTCTTTACGATATTCTTGATAAATTTGTGCAAATTTTTGACGGAGTTGATCTTTGTCGATTGTAGTCAGTGGTGGCGAATTTTCATTTTCTTCATTTGCGATATATTGCGCCCATTGTTGGCGAAGCAAAGCATCAAGCCATTCAATATGGGTTTCAGGCATCGTAACTGAAACATTGATATTTGCTTCACTTTCAGTGTTTTTGAGATTGAATGTTTCCTCTTTTTGGAAGAGCGGTGAAATTTCTACCTGCAATGCCGGAAATAAGGATTTTTGTGCATTGAGTTCATTTTTTAGTTGGGTGATTTCTTGCTGCTGGCTTTGTTGGGCTGTTTCCGCTTGTTGCAATTTTTGCTGTAATTCAGCCACTTGTTTATCATCACAAGCAGAGAGTAAAAAAATCGTACAAAAACTTAAAGCAAAAATGGTTTTGTTCATTTGGGGTTTCCTCTTGATTGTTTTGTCGTCAGTATAAGTGAATAATGCGTTTTACGCGACAAAATGTTTATATTTTGTTTGCATAAATATTTCGTTATAATTGACCGAATTTCGATGCAATATAAAAAATTATGAAGTTACAAGCTAATAATAAAACCCTTTCCTTATCACAGCCCCAAATTATGGGTATTTTAAATTTCACGCCAGATTCTTTTTCAGATAGCGGTCTGTTTTTTGACCGCGACAAAGCCTTATTTCAAGTGGAAAAAATGCTTAATGAAGGGGCGACTATTATTGATATTGGGGGGGAATCCACCCGCCCAATGGCAGAAGAAGTGAGTCTTGAGCAAGAATTAGATCGCGTTGTACCTATGGTGGAAGCAGTGAGAAAACGCTTTGATTGTTGGATTTCTGTGGATACATCGAAGGCGCAAGTAATGGCAGAAAGTGCGAAAGTCGGAATGGATTTAATTAATGATATTCGTGCATTAACTGAACCCAATGCATTGCAAACTGCCGTACAATTAGGGTTACCCACCTGCATAATGCATATGCAAGGGCAGCCTCGAACAATGCAACAAAATCCGTATTATGAAAATGTGGTGCAAGAGGTATTAAATTTTCTGGAAAATCGCACCGCACTTTGTTTAGCCTGCGGAATGAAAAAAGAAAACATTATTTGGGATCTGGGCTTTGGGTTTGGGAAAACCGTACAACATAATTATCAATTGTTGCAACAGTTAGCGAAATTTACCCAAGATTATCCTGTCTTAGCCGGCGTTTCGCGTAAATCAATGATTGGCTCGGTATTAGATAAACCTGTTGATGAGCGTATTGTGGGTAGCGTTGCCGCCGCCTTAATTGCCGTCATAAATGGGGCAAAAATTGTGCGTGTCCACGATGTTGCACCCACTTCAGAGGCATTAAAAATTTGGCAAGCGACGCAAATGGCATAATCATAATAGTGTACAATGAATGTACGGATTTTTAACCATAAAAAATAAAAAGGAATACAAATGGCAGAACGCAAATATTTTGGTACTGATGGCGTGCGTGGAAAAGTTGGGACTTCACCGATTACCCCTGATTTTGTCCTTAAACTTGGTTGGGCAGCAGGAAAAGTGCTAGCAACGCAGGGTTACGGTACCGTATTAATTGGGAAAGACACCCGCATTTCAGGCTATATGTTGGAATCCGCCCTTGAGGCAGGTTTGGCGGCAGCAGGGCTTTCCGCCGCTTTTACCGGTCCAATGCCAACCCCTGCCATTGCTTATTTAACGCGCACTTTCCGAGCTGAAGCGGGCATCGTGATTTCAGCTTCTCATAATCCTTATTATGATAACGGGATCAAATTTTTCTCTACTCAAGGCACAAAATTACCTGATGACGTGGAAGAAGCGATTGAGGCAATGCTAGAACAGCCAATGGATTGCGTTGAATCGGCTCAACTTGGGCGCGCAAGCCGTATTAATGACGCAGCAGGGCGTTACATTGAATTTTGTAAAAGCACCTTTCCCGCGCATTTAAGCCTAGAAAATTACAAAATTGTGGTGGACTGTGCCAATGGCGCAACTTACCACATTGCGCCTAATGTAATGCGTGAATTGGGGGCGGAGGTGATCGAAATGGGGACGCAACCAAATGGAATGAACATCAATGAAAAATGTGGTGCGACCGATATTAAAGCCTTGCAGGACAAAGTATTAGAAACCAAAGCCGATATTGGTTTAGCCTATGATGGTGATGGCGACCGCTTAATCTTAGTGGATCACCTTGGTAATAAAGTGGACGGCGACCAAGCCCTATTTATTATTGCACGTGAAGCCTTGCGTGCGGGCAAACTAAAAGGCGGCGTGGTAGGAACATTAATGAGTAATATGCGTCTTGAACTCGCCTTAAAAGAATTAGCGATCCCATTTGTGCGCGCCAATGTGGGCGACCGTTATGTGTTAGAAAAAATGCAAGAAAATGGCTGGTTACTTGGTGGTGAAAACTCAGGTCATATCATTATTGCAGATAAAAATACCACGGGAGATGGCATAATCGCCTCACTGGCGGTATTAGCCGCCATGGTAGAACATCGTTTATCACTCAATGAATTGGCAAGTGCGGTGCAATTATTCCCACAAGTATTAATTAATGTGCGTTTCTCAGGTGGCAGTAATCCATTAGAAAGCGAACAAGTGAAAGCCGTTGCCGCTGAAGTGGAAAAACGCTTAGCAGGTAAGGGACGTATTTTATTAAGAAAATCAGGCACAGAGCCGTTAATTCGTGTAATGGTTGAATGTGAGGATGGCACACTTGCGCAACAATGTGCTGAAGAAATTGCTGAAGCGGTGCGTGCCAATTAACAGTGTGGTGTAAAAGAAGCGAGTTTTTCGCTTCTTTTCTTCTAATTAAATAGAGTAGTAGTATGAAAATTTTTGTAATGCGACACGGCGAGGCGCAGACCATCGCCCCTTCAGATAGTGCAAGACCTCTCACAGAAAAGGGCAAACAGCAAGCATATCAACAAGGGCAATGGCTACATTCTATGAATATTCAGCTGGATAAAGTCCTCGTTAGCCCTTATCTGCGTGCGCAACAAACCTTTGAGCAAGTGAATTTGGCGTATCAAAATCAGCTGCAAACTAAGTGCGAAACGTGGGAGGGGATCACACCCTATGGAGATGCAGGCCTAGTGCGAGATTATTTGAATGTGCTGTCGGAAGACGGTGTGAAAACCTTGCTGATTATTTCTCATTTACCTTTGGTAGGGGATATCGTACGTGAATTGTGCGGCAGAAATCCTGCCAATTTTTACCCAGCCACGCTTGTTGAAGTGGGCATCCATTGTGAAGACACAATAGGAAAAGTGGAAAGCATCAATTATCCTAGATAGCCTATTGCGTGAGAAAAAGTGCGGTAAAAGATACCGCACTTTTTGTTTTTATTCCTTTTCTTACGGCGTGTAATAGGTTGCCCCTGCCTATAACGAATAATCCTGATTACGTAAGCTAATTTGATAGATCAAAATGGCATAAGATATGCCAAAAACGTCATTGAGCTACACAGATTATCTTATATATTATACTAATGATGATATAAATTAAGGAGTTACAATGATGTGGAGCTATCTTGCACTCAATTTAGCAATTTTTATCGCCTTGTTGATCGGCATAAAATGGTATTTTAATCAAAATCATACCTTATCGCGTAGCGTGTTTTTAGGGTTAGTATTAGGGGGATTATTTGGCGGCGCATTGCATTTATTTTATGACGGTAATGTGCCAGTAATGAAAGAAACCCTGAATTGGATTGGCATTGTGGGCAGCGGTTATGTGAGATTATTGCAAATGATCGTAATGCCACTGGTCTTTGTTTCCATTCTCTCTGCGGTTGCACGCTTACAAGGAGCAAGCTCTTTAGGCAAGATTAGTGTCAGCGTTCTTTCTGTATTACTGTTCACCACCGCAATTGCAGCAGTGATAGGGATTACTATGGCAAATTTATTTGATCTCTCAGCCGAAGGGTTGGTGGCAGGTGATCGTGAGCTTGCTGCACAAGATCGCGTTCTGGGACGCGCAGAAAAGGTGGCAGGTTTAAATGTGCCGACAATGTTGCTTTCTTTTATTCCGAAAAATCCTTTTGCGGAACTTACTGGAGCCAACCCAACTTCGATTATCAGTGTGGTGATTTTTGCCGCATTTCTAGGCGTGGCGATTCTGCGTATTCGTCGAGAGGATGAGGAATTAGCGGCACGATTATCACAAGGTGTTGAAAGTTTAAATAAATTAGTGATGAGCCTTGTTCGTGTGGTGATTCGCCTTACCCCTTATGGCGTTTTGGCCTTGATGACAAAAGTGGTTGCCAACTCAAATCTTGCTGATATTCTTAACTTGCTTGGCTTTATTGTTGCATCTTATTTGGCGATTTTCTTAATGTTCGTGGTACACGGTATTTTACTTGCTTTGGTGAAAGTAAATCCAGTTCGTTACTATCAACAGGCTTTCCCAACGTTACTTTTTGCTTTCACTTCCCGTTCCAGTGCTGCAACAATTCCAATGAATATTGAAACCCAAGTATCAAAATTGAATGTGCCGTCAGCCATTGCGAATTTTGCCGCATCTTTTGGTGCAACAATCGGGCAAAACGGCTGTGCCGGCATTTACCCGGCAATGCTCGCCGTAATGGTTGCGCCAACCGTGGGGATTGATCCAATGTCGTTAGAATTTTTGCTTACCCTTGTATTAGTGGTAACCCTTTCTTCATTCGGCATTGCTGGCGTTGGTGGAGGCGCAACGTTTGCAGCAATTATCGTGCTTTCTACAATGGGCTTACCCTTAGCATTAGTTGGTTTACTCATTTCCATTGAACCTCTCATTGATATGGGGCGCACAGCGTTAAACGTAAACGGGGCAATGACTGCAGGCGTGGTTTCAAGCAGAATTTTGCGTAAAGCTTAATTTTATAAAAAGAGAAGTGCGGTACTTTTTTAGAACTTTTTTCTCGCTTATCAAAAAGGCTAACTTGAGTTAGCCTTTCTTCTTTATGCGTCTTTTTCTTCTTTATGCTCAGGCTTCAACCCCACATAGCCTCTAGCTTGTAAGGTGGCTTCTTTAGATTTACGAACCATTGTTTCAATGGTTGTGCCTTGGACGAGAATGGAGAACATTACCACTGCATAGGTCATCACTAAGAGCAAATCGCGCACGTTCATACCAATTTTAGGGATATATAGGCTACCCACGGGAAGAGAAAGTGCCATTGCCAGTGAAAGCCCACCGCGTAAACCGCCCCAAGTGAGAATGCGTAAGGTATATGGATTGTATGTGGTTTTCATACTGAGAAATTTAAAGGGCGTCCATACACTGATATAACGACACAGTAAACACAATGGAATAGCAATCAAGCTAAGGATAATGCCTTGATAGGTGAAATTTACTAATAACATTGCCGCACCAATTAACAGGAATAAAAGGGAGTTGAGGAAATGATCGATCATTTCCCAAAAATGATCTAAATAGTGCTGACTTTGTTTGGAAAATCCTGTGTGTCTTGTCCAGTTACCGATAATGATGCCCGACACCACCATTGCTAATGCGCCGGAAACTTCAAGTAAATCGGCAATCATAAAGCCCGCCGTAGGAATGGTGAGCGTAAGGAGAATTTCTAAACTACCATCATCAGTAGCAGAAATAAGAAAGTGTGCGATTAATCCAAGAACTAAGCCAAATAATAATCCGCCGCCTGCTTCCATAAAAAAGAGTTCGCTGACATCGGCGATTGTTGGCTGTTTGCCCCCAAATGCGACGGCAAAAATAGTGGTAAAAATCACCAAACCCACACCGTCATTAAATAAGGATTCTCCCTCTACTTTCATCGAAAGTTTTTTTGGTGCTTTGAGATTTTTGATAATCGCCAATACGGCAATAGGGTCAGTAGGCGAAATTAATGCGCCAAACAACATACAATAGATAAAATCCACTTCCCAGCCAAGGACGTAAGTTAAAAGATAAAAACTTGAACCGATAAGGAATGTGGAGGCGAAAGTAGAAAATAAGGCGAGAATGGTGATTTCACATTTTTGGCTTTTCATTACGGGGAGTTTTATGCCTAGCGCCCCGGCAAAGAGAAGAAAACCTAAAATCCCGTTGAGCAGAAAGCTTTTAAAATCAATTTGTTCCATCACGCCCTTGGCAAGTGAATCAATGTGCAATAAATTGAAATGCCCCATTATTAACAAAATCAGAGAAGCAACCATTGAGGTGGCAGTGATGGCAATGGTATATTGAATTTTGTCATTAATTTTCTGCGTAATAAAACCAATCAAAATAGAAATGGCAGAGAGAAAGCAAATGTAGGTATAAACGTTCATTGAAGAGCCTTAATCAAAATAATAAAGAATTTTGCTAAGAAAAGTGGCTCATTTTGCTCCACTTGATAAAGGAAAGGGATGGAGAATAAGCCAAATTAATTGGCGTAGTATAAGTAAACTGCTATTATTTAGAAAGCACAAATTTTCAAAATACATCAAAATGAGTAAACTAAAATCCTTTTTTATTGCCCTATTAGGGATGATTTTGCTTGGTTTGGGCTATTTGTGGTATAGCCTAGAAATTTATCCTGTCCCACAAATTCAATTTCATACAAAAAGCCCATTGGCTTATCAGCGTAAAGCACTAGATAGCGCAGTGACCTGTTTTTATACCGAGCAATCTGTTAAACCTATTGAGCAGCAGAACTTTCGTCTGTTAGTGTGGAATATGCACAAAGGGCAAGATAAAGGTTGGCAAAACGCACTTTCGTTCTTTGCGAAAGCATCCGATGTTCTTTTTTTGCAAGAGGTATCTAGCGAGCAACATTTAGCACAGCAATTTTCTCAGCAATTTCCTACCGCACTTTATACCAGTAGCTTTGCTTATTTGGGGAAGCAATCTGGGGTAATGCTGATGAGCCATTTTCAGCCACAATCTTTCTGTGCGGGTTCCTCTGTCGAGCCTTGGATTCGTATTCCTAAAGTGGGGAATGCGATGAGGTTTCCGTTGGTGAATGGGCAATCTTTATTAACGATTAATTTACATTTGGTCAATTTTGAGCTTAACCCAGTTCGCTATCAACAGCAGTTAGAAGCAATGTTTAAACTGATTAAATCGCATCAAGGGCCAATTATTCTGGCAGGGGATTTCAATGCGTGGAATAGTGGGCGGATAAATTTAATCAAAAAACTCACCGCACTTTATGGCTTAGTTCCTGTCTCATTTCAGCCAGATGACAGGCTACGTTTTTTAGCGAATCCGCTCGATTGGGTATTTGTACGCGGTTTTAATGTGAAGTCTGCACGCACGATGCAAACCACCAGCTCCGATCATAATCCGTTACTGGTGGAATTAACCTTGCTTAAACCGCAGCCGTAATGACGATTTCCACTTTCCACTCAGGCAGTGCGAGTTTTGCTTCTACGGTTGCACGGCTTGGTGGATTATGACGATCCACCCACTCATCCCAAGCTTGGTTCATTTCCGTATAATCTTGCATATCAGCCAAGAAAATCTGTGCATTTAGGATGTTACTTTTATTTGAACCCGCTTCCGCCAGCAATTTATCAATCAAACCTAGCACTTCTTTGGTTTGCTCATAGGCATTGCCTTGTGTATTTTCTGGCACTTGCCCCGCCAAATAAGCCACGCCATTGTAAATGCACATTTCAGCAAGGCGTTCATTGGTGTGAAAACGTTGGATAGTTGTCATCGTTTTTTCCCTTTCTATGAAATAAAAATAATTCGCAAGGATTATAGCGATTGTGCGTAAAAATAGCTAAAATTCTTGGTAATTTTTCACCGCACTTAGAAAATTTATTATGAAATTGCTTATTTCCAATCAACACGGTGCTATCGTGATGGCATTAATGCCGTTTTTATACGGAATGTTGCTCTCCACGCCGATAACACTCCATTTATTTCTTTTGCTAGCGTGGTTCTCTCTTTATTTGATGACCTATCCTTTTTTAAATTTATTTAAAGGCAGAAATCTTGAATTTTATCGTAAATGGACGCTGATTTACGCCACTGCCAGCTTGCTTTTTGCCTTACCTGCCTTGTTGCATAACTGGCATATATTCTATTTTTTACTCGCAATGTTACCTTTTGTGGCAGTGAATATTTATTATGTAAAACAAAAAAATGAGAGAGCATTACTTAATGATTTTGCAGGGATTATTATTTTTGCGATCGCTGGAATGGCCGCTTATTATTTCGCCAATTCGCAATTCGATCATAAAATCTACTGGGTGGCGCTATATCCAAGCCTCTTTTTTGTGGGCGTAACCCTTTATGTTAAATCTGTAATGCGTGAACGCAAAAATCCTCGATATTTACAAATTTCCATTCTTTTTCATTTGTTGTGTATATTAGGTTTTGTCTTATGCCAGCAATATGGGTTAGCGCTCGCCTTTTTTCCACCATTTCTCCGAGCCTTAATTCTTCCTAAATATAAACTTTCAGTAAAGCAAGTAGGAATGGTTGAAATGGGCGTATCATTATTGTTTTTTGTGATGTTGGTATGGATAAGTTTGTGAGGGTAAACGCTTGACAATAGGGAGAAATTCCTATCATTCTAGTCAAAATATTTCTTTTAGGGCTAATTATAGGGATAAATATGAGTAAAATAAATTTAATGAAAGGCTGGGGCGGTTTTTAATCTACCTTAGTAACAATAAATTCACTTTTAGGTGAGCGTTATGGCTTTTGAATACAAACAGGAACCATAATTTTATCTATTCTTGTAACAGGTTATTATGCGAGATATAACTTGTAAATAAACAAAACACCTTCCCTCACAGCTCAACTCAGCCTATTTTTAAAAACGAGAAAAATAGGCATTTATCTTTAAAAAGCATCTTGAGTCCAATAGGAACAAGACAACAAATAGATTAAAGATGATCTAGTGAATTAAAAAGGAAATCAATAAATCATCACAGATTAAGCAAAAATTGTAATATTATGTTTATTAAAGGCTTTTTAAATAAAAAGCGTTGCTAACAATTTAAAAAAATAATGGTTAGCAACGACCTTGTTCATTAATCCTATAAAAATAGAGGTGGTTTTCTAATAATTTAAAAAAATGGCCTCTTAGGGAATATAGTAACAAGAAAAAATCAGCATAATGTGCTGTTATCCTCGCCTTTCTAAATCGTCTTTAACGCATCACGTGTTTTAAGGATTGGGCGGAGGAGGTAGTCAATGATTCGCATTTTATTGGCTTCAAGCTCCGCATCAACCACCATCCCATTACGAATGTCTAAGTGGCGTTGTTGCCATTTTTGAAGGGATTCGGGGGTTAAGGTGATGGTGACCACATAACTTGGCGGGGCATCGCGTCTGTGTTTATCAGGGACGGTATCGGCGCCGATTTTCGTTACTTTACCCTGTAAGGTGCCGTAAATACTGTAATCATAAGCGGTGAGTTTTAAATTGGCATTCATATTGGGCACAACATAGCCGATGTCTTTTGGTAACACACGTACTTCGGCAACAAGGCTATCGTCTTTGGGAACAATATCTAAAATGGGTTGCCCGGGGCTGACCACCGCGCCAACGGTAGAGAAAAACAGTTGATTGACGGTGCCGTCCGCGGGGGCTTTGACGGTGGTACGTTCCAGTTGGTCTAAGTTGGCTTTCCGTTTTTCTTCCAGTAAGGATTGTTCGCTGATGGTTTCCGACAGCTCGGTTGATTGACGTTTACGCACATCCGAAAAAAACGCATCGCGTTCAGAATAAAGGGCAGCCAGTTGTTGTTCGGTGGTGAGTAATTCTTGTTTTGAGACCGCGCCACTTTTAATAAAGGGCTTGATGTTATTCAGTTGCTGTTCTTTAAGCGCAATTAAGCGCTGAAAGTGTTTGGCTTTACTCATAAACTCTTGCAAGCGAGTTTGATAAAGTGCCTGCTCAGCTTCCGCCATTGTTGGGTAGAGTTGAGCCAGTTTTTCTGGAAATCTCAACGGGATAATTTGCGTCTCAGGGGTAAGGGGCAGTTTAAGCTCTTGTTGTAGGCGCTGACGTTTAAAGGTGAGCGAGGCCAGTTTTTTGTCTAATTCTTCCACCGCACTTTGAAAACGGGTGGTATCAAAATGGAGCAGAACTTGTCCTTTTTTGACGATTTGTCCTTCTTCCACATTAATTGCTTGAATGATACCGCCTTCAAGGTTTTGGACTACTTGGGTACGCGCGGCGGAAACCAGTTCGCCATTGGCACGCACCACACGGCTAAAGGGGGTAATATACGACCAAATCAGCAGGGCGGTAAGCAGCAAGCTAATTAAGGTCAGATAGCGTTTTGTCTGTGTTGGTTGAGTCATTTCTTGGGTTAAATCACGCATAAGATGGTTCTCTTTTCTTGTGTTATGTTGTTTGGTTTGGGTTAGGCTATTTTGCCTAAGCCTAAGCCTAAGCCTAAGCCTAAGCCTAAGCCTAAGCCTAAGCCTAAGCGGATTGTGCGGCTTGTGCTTGCTCAATTTTCTGTAAAATCACATCTCTTGGACCGTCAGCAATAATCTGTCCTTGTGCCATCACAATAATTCTGTCCACCATAGATAAAATCGGGGTGCGGTGGGTCACCACAATAAAGGTTTTATCACGAGTAAAACGTTGAATATGATGGATAACGTGCTGTTCCACTTGTGGGTCAAAACTTGCCGTCGGTTCATCTAATAGCACCACATTGGCTTGACTTAAAAAGACACGGGCTAATTGCACACTGTGTTTTTGCCCAACCGATAACCCTGCACCGCCATCACGAATGGGTAAATCCAAGCCATAAGGGTGAGATTGAATTAATTCCGCTAAACCAGTCTGCTGTAAGACAGCCAGTAATTGTTCATCACGGATACGTCTGTCGCCAAAGGTCAGATTATCGCGTAGCGTGCCATTAAACAGCTGGGCTTCTTGGGTGTTATAGGCAATGGCACGGCGTAAATCTTTTGCCGCAATCTGTCTGCCATCAATGCCATCAAATTTAAGCTCGCCTTGTTGCGGTAAATAAAGCCCGGCTAACAGTTTTAATAAGGTGGATTTGCCCGAGCCATTGGGGCCTAAAATGCCAATTTTCTCACCCGGACGAATAACAAGTTGTTGAATATTGAGGGCAGGGCGCGCTTTCGCTTCATAGCTAAATTGCAAGTGTTTTAAGTGAATATGCCCGCTTAATTGGGTGCGGCGTAATTTACGTTGTTCAATGGGGTCATCTTGTTCGCCATTTGCAATGGTATCTAAATCCGCCAAAGAGGATTTGATTTGTTGCCAACGGATTAACAACGAACTTAAACGGGCAAAAGGGGCAAGGGCGCGAGAGGTTAAAATACTCAAGGCAATCATTGCCCCCATCGTAAAATGCCCTTCAAAGACCTGATAGGCTGCTACGGTAATGGTCATCGCATAGGCAAATTGTTGGATAGACGCCGCCCATTGGGTGAGAAACGTGACGAGGTGGCGTTGTTGCATCGAAACAGTCGCCACTAAATAACTAATGTCATTCCATTGTTGTTCAAAAAAACGTCCAGCATTGGCATTTTTCACGGTTTCTAAATGATAACTGACTTCATTATATAAACGGTTTGCCGCGGCGTGTGAGCCGAGATAAGACTTCACAATACGCAACATTTTTTTGCGATAAAGCAGTGCGGGAAGCACCATTAACAGCAAGGCAAAGAGCGGGACAAACACGACCGGTCCACCGAGCAGGTAAATAACGGCTAAAAATATCACCGCAAAGGGAATATCAACAAACGAACCCACAGCGGCTTCCGTGAAGAACTCACGGACAGAATTAAATTCCCGCATTTGTTGATTAAGGCGATTAGGGGAAGGGGTTTGGTGAGACAAACGTAAGCCCATTAAACGACGTAATAACAGTGCCGTTGCCTGCACATCAATGCGTTTCCCGCTGTAATCTAACAAATGAGAGCGGAAAATACGCAACAGCCCCTCGAGTAAAAAGGCAATGGACACCCCCATTAACAATGCCCAGAGGGTTTCTTCGGATTTATTGGGGATAACACGGTCATAGACTTGCAGCGAAAAGAAAGAGGAAATCGCCGACAAGAGGTTAGCAAAGAGCGAGGCAATGAGGACTCGGTAGAAGATGCCTTTTTCTGCACGAAAGAGCCGCCAAAACCAATGCCCATTTTCCTGTTCAACGGCATTTTCTTGTTGAATACGGGAAAGGGTTTTACGCAGTTGATAGTAATGGGGGCGCGTGTCATCGGCATTGCGGTTTTCTTTCGCGTTATGGCTAACGTGTGCTTGTGCGTTTGTTTGTCCATTGTCGTTCGCGAGAGCTTGCCCAGTTGTATTTAAGTGAGGGGTCACATCAGCGTTCGCATCGGCATTGCGGTTTTCTTTGGCGTTATGGCTGAGGTGTGCCTGTGCCTTTGTTTGCCCATTGTCGTTCGCGAGAGCTTGCCCAGTTGTATTCAAGTGAGGGGGCACATTGGCATTTGCGTGAGTGTTAGCCTTTTTCTGTGGTGCTTGGGTGAGCGTGTGCAACAAGGCGTGCCATTCTGCGATGGTGAGTTCAATGGGGTCTGAATGACGGGCATAAAGTAAAAGGGTTTGCTCACTGCCTTTTTTCCCTGAACGGGTGGTTTTCACCCTTGCGATAGGTTGGCGAGCGTGCGAGGTGTTTGGGTTTTTCGCTAATACCACAAGGGCTTGTTCAGCATTGACCGTCACCACACAAGGGGCAGACAGTGATGCCCATTGTTTTTTTTCTTCGGAAGCCAAGGGATGATGGGTGAGGTCAAGTTGTTCATCCAGCAATAAGGCTTGTAATGCGGCAGCGCGACGTTGGTGTAAAGACGGAGTGGGTGCAGTAGGCGAGCTTGGTGTCGTCGGGGTAGAGGATGACATTTTTCCTGTGCCAGCGAGGTGTTCGGCTGTGGCGACTGACATCGCAACAGGGTTGCCTTGCCCTTTCTGATTTGGCGATGTCATCGTATTTAATGCGAAGTCAATATCGGCATTAGAAAGGGGTAAACCGATGGCATAAGCTTGTTGTGCAAGGGCTTCGTCAAAGGGAAGCAAGCAACGTTCAGCTAAGGTGTTCAGGCGTTCAGTGGAAATTATCATACGTAATTAGTCCTTCTTTTTTGTTGTTTAGGTATTCCAACGCATTAAGTGCGGTGGTTTTTTTATAATTTTTATTTGCCGTTATTAAGGGGGTTGCCTTTTTTTATTTCCTCGTCCTGTTGGGCGGGGTAGTGCGGCTGTTTTTTTATCGTTTTCTTTGCTTATCTTTTATTTTTCCATTCATTGATTTTGTTCGTTTACTAATTTTTTGTTCGTTCATTTGTATATTTTTTCTTCTGTTTGCTATTTTTTCTTTTTGTCTTAGTTGAGCTTTGTTTATTCATTTTTATTTTTCTCTTGCATATTTTCTTTTCTTCCTTTGGTAGTGGTTGCTATATTCAATTATTCTTTCCCTTTTCGCGGTTTAGGTATTCCGACTTATTATAAGTGCGGTGGTTTTTTATAATTTTTATTTGCCGTTATTAAGGGTATTGCCTTTTTTTATTTCCTCGTCCTGTTTGGTGGGTTGGCTGTTTTTTTATTTCTTTTGCTTCTTGTTACTCATTTTTTGTTCGTCTTTTTATGTGCTTCCTATTCTTTTTTTACTTATTTATTTCATTCCGTTTGCTGATTTTCTTTTCCTCTATTTTCTGGTTTTCTTTTAGTTGAGGTTGTGCTTTGTTTATGTATTTTTCTTTTACATATTTTTTCTTCCTTTGGTAGTGGTTGCTATATTCAATTATTCTTTCCCTTTCGCGGTTTAGGTATTCCGACTTATTATAAGTGCGGTGTTTTTTTATGATTTTATTTGCCGTTACAAGGCTATTGTTTTTTCTCCCGTTCTGTTTTTGTGGTTATACGGCTTTTTTATTCTTCCATTTATTGATTTTGTTCGCTTACTGATTTTTTGTTCGGTTATTTATATATTTTCTTTTCATCTTTTAGTGGTAATTTCATATTTAGTTATCCCTTTCTCTTTTTGTCCCATTCTGTTTGGCAGGCAATACGGCTTTTTTCTATTTTTCCATTTGTTGATTTTGTTCGTTTACTAATTTTTTGTTTGTTCATTTGTATATTTTTTCTTCTGTTTACTATTTTTTCTTTTGGTTGAGGTTGTGCTTTGTTTATGTGTTTTTTTCTTTTATATATTTTTTCTTTCTTTGGTGGTGGTTGCTATATTCAATTATTTTTTCCCTTTCGCGGTTTAGGTATTCCGACTTATTATAAGTGCGGTGGTTTTTTATGGTTTTTATTTGCCGTTATTAAGGGTATTGCCTTTTTTTATTTCTCCATCCTGTTTGGTGGGGTGGCTGTTTTTTTTTATTTCTTTTGCTTCTTATTACTCATTTTTTTTCGTCTGTTTATGTGTTTTATATTATTTTATTTGTTGTTTTTCTTTCGGTCTAGGGGAATTTGTTTATTTTCTTTTCCTATTTGATCATGTTTTATTCTTTCATTTATTGATTTCTTCTTTTTATGTGCTTCCTATTCTTTTTTACTTATTTATTTCATTCCGTTTGCTGATTTTCTTTCCCTCTATTTTCTGGTTTTCTTTTAGTTGAGGTTGTGCTTTGTTTATGTATTTTTCTTTTACATATTTTTTTCTTTCTTTGGTGGTGGTTGCTATATTCAATTATTCTTTCCCTTTCGCGGTTTAGGTATTCCGACTTATTATAAGTGCGGTGGTTTTTTTATGGTTTTTATTTGCTGTTATTAAGGGGTTGCCTTTTTTATTTCTCCATCCTGTTTGGTGGGTTGGCTGTTTTTTTTATTTCTTTTGCTTCTTATTACTCATTTTTTGTTCGTCTTTTTGTGTGTTTTATATTCTTCCATTTGTTGTTTTTCTTTTGGTTTAGGGGGATTTATTTATTTTCTTTTCCTATTTGATCATATTTTATTCTTTCATTTATTGATTTCTTATTTTTATGTGCTTCCTATTATTTTTTACTTATTTATTTCATTTCGTTTGCTGATTTTCTTTCCCTCTATTTTCTGGTTTTCTTTTAGTTGAGGTTGTGCTTTGTTTATGTATTTTTCTTTTACATATTTTCTTTTCTTCCTTTGGTAGTGGTTGCTATATTCAATTATTCTTTCTCTTTTGTGGTTTAGATATTTCGACTTATTATAAGCGCGGTGGTTTTTTATGATTTTTATTTGCCGTTACAAGGTTGTTGCTTTTTTTCGTTCTGCTTGCTCGGCAATGCTACTTTTTTCTATTTTTTTTATTTATTGATTTTGTTTATTTACTGATTTTCTGTTCGGTTATTTATATATTTTCTTTTCATCTTTTAGTAGTGATTTTCATATTTAGTTACTCCTTTCATTTTTGTGATTTAGGTATTCCGACTTATTATAAGTGCAGTGGTTTTTTTATGGTTTTTATTTGTACCGCCTTGTTGGGCGGGTGTAGGGTTGTTTTTTTGTTTCTTTTGCTTCTTTTTAGCCATTTTTATTCTTCCATTTATTGTTTTTTTCTTTTTGTCGGGGTTATGCTTTATTTATTCGTTTTTTTCTATTCCGTATTTCCTTTATTTCTTTCTATTTCTATTTTTATTATCCTTTTTTTATCTCATCTCATTTTTCCCGTTTTTTCTTATTTTTCCGCTAATGTGCTGGGTAGCACCAAGGGTAAGCGGTTGGCTTTGATGCGGATAAGCTCGAGTAAGGCATTGTTACGCTCGATTTTGGTGCGGAGTAAGGTGCTGTATGGGCTGATGCCATCGGCGATAGAGGCTTGGGAGATTTCAAATTGGCGGTTAAATAAGTCGATTGAGCTTTGTGTTTGGGCGATGAAAGCGTCAAAGGTTTGTAGGTTTTGTTGTAAACGGTCTGTCTCTAAATCAAGACGCGAGCGTTCGGTGCGAATATCATCGGCTAATCGTTCATAGTCGCGTTGTGCCGCCAAAAGGGCTGCCTCTTGGGCGTTTACACGGGCTGAGCCGGCAAAAATTCCCGTAGGGGCTTGTAGGCTGACATTCAATTGGGTGTCGCTTTGTCCTTTGACATTTTTATATCCACCTGCCGTCACTACCACTTTAGGGTAAAGGCTTTTTTCTCGGCTTCTACGGCGGCTTTGGCGCGTTCAATGAATTTTTCCGCTTGTTGTAGCTGAGGCGCTTGGTTTAAGTCTGCAACAGGGGTATTAATCACCGCCAATAATTGAGTCAGTGTAGGAACGTCGTTAAGTGAAATCGGGCGAATGAGCTGACGCGATAACAGGGAAAGGGATAAATCCAGCTGTTTTTTAAGGGTTTGGATTTCGGTGGTGAGTTCAGCGGATTTAATGCTTAATAGCATTTCATCGGAACCGTTATCTACACCGGAAGCCTGACGACTTTGGGCTAATTGTAACAGTTGATTGATATTGGCTAAGGTGTTTTGGGTGAGGGCAATGCGGGCTTGGCGTTCCGCCACTTCGCCGAGTTTGATTAAGGTTTCACTGAGGCGTTTGGTTTGCTCGAGGTGTTTGTTGATGATGGCACTCTCAGTGGTTAATTGGCGTTGGGTGACTTGGGTGTCGTTTTGCCCAAAGTCAAAGAGGGTGTAATTGACTTCCAAGCCGAATTGGGCAGTGTGGTTTTTGCCTACGCCTGCCACGGGGCGAATATCGGGATAGGCTTGGCGTTCGGTGGCAGTGGTTTCGGCTTGGTGTTGGGCAATTAAGGCATCGGCAGAGGCGTGGTTATCGAAATAGGTGAGTGCCGATTGCAAAATGGCTTGGACGGGTTTGCCTTCACGGGAAGAGGCAATGATTTGCATCACAAGGGGTTGCACCGCAACAGGGGCAGTAGCATTGCCCTGTGTGGTTGGCACGGGGTTGGTGAGCTGAAGTGGGGCTAAGGAATAGCGTTGTGGCTCGGGCTGAGGTGGTGTTGATGGCGAGGTAGAAGCTATAGACGTAGCAGTAGCCGTTTTCGTAGAGGTGGCAGTTGATGCGGTTATCACCTTACCCAGCTTCACTTGTTCTATTGAGGCTTGTGTTGGGTGATTGTCACTATTGTATTGAGCGGGTTGAGTGGTGTGGGCTTTGTTATGAGGATTTGCCACCGTTGAAGCGGAAGCCATTACATCGCCCATTTTCACTTGCTCTATTGAGGCTTGCATAGGGTGGTTGTCACCATTGTGTTGAATGGGGTGTGTGGCTGGGTGTTGGCAACCCACTAATAGCGTGGTGCTTAACAGGGCGAAAAGGGTATTAAATCGAAAGCCTCGTAAGGCGTTGCGTGCGTTATAATCAAATTGCATAGGAAATCCTTTGAGAGAAATAATGAAAACCCGAGGGAATTTGTGATTAGTCAATGATTTTTAACAATATGGTTAAGGTATTGCTGTTATTTATCGGAATGTGAATGGATTTATTCCGAAAGGATAAACAATCAAGATCTACTTATTCTCAAGGGTTTGAATTATTTAAAGTGCGGTCAGAATTTGAGGAATTTTGATAAAAACTCGTGAAAAACTGACCGCTCTTTTAATGATGATTAATCAAGCGTTACCATTAATTAGCCCACGCAATGAGATGAATAGCATAGTTATTCACTTTTTCTTTTGATTAAAGAGGATAAATAAATCCTTATATCAAAAGCATTGGCGTTAGCTATAGATGATAAAACGATTAGCCTCCAATCACTGTATCAACCGCCGTGCTGATATATACATCTAAATGTTCATCACCTACATCGGCAGTATAGTGGGTATAGCCTTTATGCCCTGCTTCATTAGCCGCCCCTTTAGTGAAATCACTAGATAGCGTCACTTTATCATCAGCTTGACCGATAATATTTAACCCACCTTCGCTGATTTTGGCGATGGTTTTTGAATCAATGGTTAATTCACTAGCATTATTTCTTGTCAATTTAATCTCTTTTAACGCATCGCCAAGAGAGGCTAAACGCTCAGCACTATATTCAGTCATATTCTCATTAAGAATAAGTGATGTAGAAGCATTACGCGCCCCGAATGTATAAGTTGATGGTGCATCAGGGTTTACTGAATCAAGTGTTATAATAGAATGGGTAATTTTTCCATTACCGTTTATTTCATAAGTCGTGAAGTTTTGGCGTATTTTATGTGCTTCATCAGTATAAACTGCAATATCTTTAGCTCTTCCGAAACCTTCATAGTAGCTTTCATATACATTATAGTCTGTTCTAGTCACAGCACCTTTCGCGTCATAATAGGTATCAATACGCTCAGCAACTCTTGTCGCATTATCGTACTTATATGTATAAGTATCTTTTTTAACATCCTTAGCATTAAAATGCGTTTCTGACTCTTTTAACCCATCATCATAATAGGTGTATGTTGTACTTGTATTTTTTGTAGTTAATGCTGGGTCAGCGTACTTAATAGTAGCTGTCTCTAGTTGTTTCAATGCATTGTAAGTGTTACTTGTTGTGTGGAGGAGTTTTAGTTCTCCATTTAAATCAAGAGAATAGCGCTCATCTGTAACAATAAGACCAAATTCATTACGTGTATAGATATTTTTTTGATCAATATCAGTAGCATTATTCGCAGCACGATATTCAGCAGTGTTACCGTAAGCGTCAACATCATAATATCGAATAGCATCAACATCCTTATTAGTATCCGTTTGGTTGATGTCTCTACGAACAATATAACCATTTGGATCGCGTGTTACAGTTTCAATGCGATTTGGTTCACCGCGATTGGTATCATCATAGGTATAAACTGAGACTCGTCCTAAGGCATCCAGTTTATAGTCCTCTGTTGCATCAACAATATTATCAACAGTCTCACCATTAGATTTATAGATATCTTTATGGGTAACCTGATGGTTATTGTTGCGTGTAACGTGCTCTTTTGACGTGAGTATATCGCCCAAATAATAAGAGGTTTCGGTTATATATCCAGAGGCATCAAGCACATAATCCTCATGCTTATCATATGGACCATCTCCAGTGAGATCGATTTCTTTTTTAACCACATTGCCATTATTATCGCGAGTGTAGCGCTCTTTGCTATCGGGGTTACCATCTGCATTATTGTCCGTTTCTTGAACTAATACACGCCCTTCCGCGTCAAGTTGGGTATTGGTGATAATGCGGTCAATTCCTTGATGGTTGCCAGTTGTTGCACTTGCTTTTGCCCCTGTGGCAGTTTTGCCGTCAAGGTCTTGATAGGTTTTGAGGGTGTGACCATTGTTGTCAAGGTCGAGATAGTCAATGCAGTCAATCGCTCCTTTGGCGTCAAGGTTGTATTTCACTTCGGTGATTTCACCTTTGGCATTTAAGGTGTATTCCTCAAATTTCTCAATCCCTGAAAGTGCGGTGGTTTTTCCGTTAATTTGTTCGCTTAGGCTTTCACCGGTGTTCTTCGCATCCGCATTGGTGTATTTGGCTTTGATGTTGCCGTTCGCGTCTAAGTCAAAGTAGTCAATAGCGGTTTCAGTCAATCC
Organism: Avibacterium sp. 21-599; assembly: GCF_026226765.1. NCBI lineage: Bacteria > Pseudomonadati > Pseudomonadota > Gammaproteobacteria > Pasteurellales > Pasteurellaceae > Avibacterium > Avibacterium sp. 21-599. Next base: position 1,814,458 of record NZ_JAKKOB010000001.1, on the reverse strand, counting down.
GGTGTAGGTACCATCCGATTTTGCGCCGGTTGGTACAGCGTAAGTGGTTTGGACGATTTGTCCTTTTTCGTTCAATGCGTATGTTTCCACTTGGTCAATGGTGCCATCCCCATTCGCATCAATGTCTTTGCCTTTCATTTGACCAAATTCGTTGTAACGGTATGTTTCAACTTTGTCCGCTTTGCCCTTGTTGTTGGTTTCATTCCCATCGTTGAAGAAGCTGGTTTGGATAAGGTTGCCGTTGCCATCGTATTTGTTTACTTCAATGCGGTCTGGCGTGTCATCATTATTGTCATTATAAGTGATACGTTCTACTTGCCCCTTGTCGTTATAGTCATAGCTTTCAGTACGGTCATCGTTGCCATCCGCGTCCCCATCAATGGATTTTTTGCTGACTAGCCCTTCAGGGTTGTACTCATAGGTTTCAATGATATCTACTCCTTTCACTGATTTACCGTCAACCACTTTATCTTTGCCTGTAGAGGTTTCACCATCAGCATTGATGTATTTAGTGGTGAGCTGACCTTCTGCATTGTAGATGTTGGTTTCAATACGGTCTGCTTTGCCGTTATTGTTGGCATCATTTCCATCGTTGAAGAACTTGGTTTCGGTGACATTGCCTTTGTTGTCATATTGATAGGTTTCAATATGGTCAATGGTGTTGTCTGCACCGTTGTTGTAGTTGTCATTGAAGCTGGCTTTGGTTGGTTTGTAAACGATTTCAGTTTCGCCGTTTTCATTGGTGACGGTAAAGGCTTTATTGCCCTCGTAGGTGATTTTGGCATCTGCATTGCCGTCGTCGTTAATATCCAGCACGCGTTCTACCACGTCGGTTTCGTTACCGCTGTTACCAAGGGTGTCTTTGCGTTCAACATCACCGCTACCATTGTTGTCATAGCTGATAGTATGTGGTTTACCGTTTTGATATTCAATCTTTTTGGTGAGACGTTCATTCCCATCTGTGATAATGAGGTCAGGGTTACCATCTTCAGGGGTTTCGTCATACTCTGTTTTGATTGGTGTAGTATTGGCTGAGTCATTATTGTCGAAGTGTTCAATCTTCTCAAAGAACGCGTTACCATTTCCATTGTATTTAATGGTTTCCACACGCCCGTTGCTGTCCGCATCAATTTCCACTTTAGTGATGTTGGATGGATTGTTGCCTTTGTTGTCAAAGGTTTCGACTTTTTCATCGTGACCATCGCCATTAGCGTCGTATTCTTTACGGTCAATAAAGCCATTTTTGTCGGCGTCAATATCACGTTGAATAACTTTCCCCGTATCCACATCAATGTGTTCCACTAAAGATGGGTGTTCGTCAGTAGCCTTGTCATAAGTGGCTTCGGTGATTTGGTCCACTTTGCCATCATCGTTGGTGTCAAGCTCCGTTCTCACGGTTTTTGAGCCATTTGCGTTGAGGGTAGTGGTGGTTTTTTCTTCCATATGACCGTTGGTATTCGCATCTTTTGTGTCCACGGTGGTTGTGGTGCCATCTTGTGTGGTTGTGGCGGTTTCATGTGTGACTTTATTGTCTGCCGTTTTTTCTGTGGTGACCGTTGAATCCATCACGCCATCATCCTTGCTAGAGGTTTCCACAGTGGTTGTGGTTGAACCGTCTGCTTTTGTGTTCACGGTCGTTTTTTCATCTACATGACCGTCGGCATCTTTATCGTTTTCCGTTACGGTGGTGGTAGCGCCGTTGTCTCCAGCGGTGGTGCTTTCTTTGGTGGTGGAAGTGGCTTTTCCTTCTGGATTTCTTTCTGTGGTTTCCGTTGAATCCATCACGCCATTATCCTTGCTAGAGGTTTCCACGGTAGTTGTGCTTGAACCGTCTGCTTTTGTGTTCACAGTCGTTTTTTCATCCACATGACCGTCGGCATCTTTATCTTTTTCCGTTACGGTAGTGGTAGAGCCGTTGTCTCCAGCAGTGGTGGATTGTTTGGTGGTGGAAGTGGCTTCCCCAGCTGGGTTTCTTTTTGTAGTTTCCGTTGAATCCATCACGCCATCATCCTTGCTAGAGGTTTCCACGGTAGTTGTGGTTGAACCGTCTGCTTTTGTGTTCACGGTCGTTTTTTCATCTACGTGTTCATCGGCATCTTTATTTTTTTCTGTTACCGTGGTGGTTGAACCATCATCTTCTGTGGTTGTGGTTTCTTTGGTGGTTGAAACAGTTTGACCGTTGCTGTCTTTTTCTTTCACCGTGGTTGTTGAGCCATTTTCATTTTTGACCGTTGTCGCCTCGGTGCTACCGGTGACATGATCGTCTTTGTCTTTGGCAATGGTTGTAGTCGTGGTTGAACCGTCCTCATTTTGTTTAGTTGTGGCTTCGGTGCTGCCGGTTACATTGTCATCTTTGTCTTTGGCAATGGTTGTAGTTGTGCTTGAACCGTCCTCATTTTGTTTGGTTGTGGCTTCGGTGCTACCGATTTTATTGCCATTTTCGTCTTTGATGATAGTTTTTACAACATTACCCTCTTCAGTTGGCTTAGTGGTGGTTTCCGTACTACCCGTGGTGTGACCGCTTGCGTCTTTGTTTTCGGTCGTTTCCGTGGTTGAACCATCCTCATTTTGTTTTGTGGTGGTTTCTGTACTACCCGTGGTTTTACCGCTTGCATCTTTGTTTACGGCTGTTTCGGTAGTCGAACCATCTTCATTTTGTTTTGTGGTGGTTTCTGTGCTACCGGTGGTGTTACCGTGCGCATCTTTGTTTACGGCTGTTTCGGTAGTTGAACCATCTGCATTTTGTTTTGTGGTGGTTTCTGTGCTACCGGTGGTGTTACCGTGTGCATCTTTGTTTACGGCTGTTTCGGTGGTTGAACCATCCTCATTTTGTTTTGTGGTGGTTTCTGTGCTACCCGTGGTGTTACCGCTTGCATCTTTGTTTACGGCTGTTTCAGTAGTCGAACCATCTTCATTTTGTTTTGTGGTGGTTTCTGTACTACCCGTGGTTTTACCGCTTGCATCTTTGTTTACGGCTGTTTCAGTAGTCGAACCATCTGCATTTTGTTTTGTGGTGGTTTCTGTCGTACCGGTGGTGTTACCGTGAGCATCTTTGTTTACGGCTGTTTCGGTAGTTGAACCATCCGCATTTTGTTTTGTGGTGGTTTCTGTGCTACCGGTGGTGTTACCGTATGCATCTTTGTTTACGGTGTCTTCTGTTATTGAGCCGTCTTTATTATGTTTGATAGTGGTCTCACTGCTACCCGTAGTGTTATCGTATTTATCTTTGGTTTCCGAGGTTCGGGCATCTGCATTGCCATCCCCATCCTTATCTTTGGTTATGGTCGTGGTGGTAGAACCATCTGGGTGATTGATTACCTCTGTGGTTTCTTCCGGCTTACCATCTTCATTCATATCAACCGTAGTGGTTTCTTTTGTGGTGTTACCCTTACTATCTTTTTCGGTGGTGATTGTGGTATCGAATTTCCCATCACCATCGGTATCTTTTCTTTCTCTTGTGGTGGTTGAACCATCAGGATGAGTGTTGGTTTCCGTGATAGGTGCGGCAGCAGAACTACCTGAAGAACCGTTTTTGTCTGCAAGGGCGAACATTCCCCCTAAAATCCCTAAGCTTGCCGCCCCGACATATAATGGCGTGGCATCAGTAATAGCGCCACCTGCTTCGGCTGCTGGGGCAACGGCATTTAATAATACGGCATCGGTAGATTGTTTTGCTAAGGCAGATAAGGCATCAGACCCTAATAAGGCATCGGCTTCAGCATTGGAGAGGTGAGCGGCTTGGGTCACAAAGCCATTTTCATTCATGATAAGTTGGTCAAAGCCGACACCATTTTCTGCTTTTAATAACAGATTGTGTGGCGATTTAAAAAAGCCGTCGAGTTCAATGGTGTTGCCATTGTCTAAGGTGATAACAAGGTTATCCCCTTGGCGTTGCGTTTGTTTTACGCTTGAGTAACTGAAAGGCAATACAATGGTATCTTTCGATAAGACATTGATAATGACTGTATTTTTCATAAGAATATCTTCTTAAGGTTGTGGTTTAAAAATGTATTCATCCAGCACCGCACTTTGTATAGCGCGGTGTTTGTTTGAATAAGTGTGTGAATAAAAAAGACCTTGCGCGAGAGAGTCAGAGGTTGCGCAGGGCCAAAAGGAAAATGCCCGCGTTGATTGCTATAAATAGAATGAACGCGATGGCAAGGGGGCAGAGATGGGGTAACGTTATCCCCCGTCTCACGATTTAAAATGGGTGTTAAGGTTTTTGATTGTGCAAAAAATAGGCGTGTGCGTAATGCTCGCACGGGATTAAGGTCATCATGTTTATTGAAAACGCCTTGTTCTTGTAAGAAAAAACGCACGCAACAGGTTGGGAAATCCCACCAGAAAACGTGAAATAAAGGGGCTAACTTGAGAACAAAGAAAAGGAAAAAAGAGAGAGAAAAAGAGACAGAAAAATAGGCAAAATAAGCCTTGACATCAACTAAATATTGATGTCTGCTTGCTTGCTTGCTTGCTTGCTTGCTTGCTTGCTTGCTTGCTTGCTTGCTTGCTTGCTTGCTTGCTTGCTTGCTTGCTTGCTTGCTTGCTTGCTTGCTTGCTTGCTTGCTTGCTTGCTTGCTTGCTTGCTTGCTTGCTTGCTATGCCTTGTTCTTGGATTTTGTTCATATTTTGGTCGCGCGTTAAAATTGCGCTTATTCTATCTATTTGATTTAGCTTATGCAACTTTGAGGGCGCATTTACCTCTTTTTTTGTAATTTTTAACTATTTGATCATTTTGATGAACAATTTTTTACTTCTTTTGTCATAGGAGAGACAGTGAATAAACTTTTCTTAATGAAAGGAAATGTTTATTGATCTCTTTAAAAATTGAGAACTGTTCTTACCTTAATATTATGTTTAGTAATAAAATGGAGAAATGAAGTGAAAAGAAAACATTTTTTATTAACGAGTATTGCACTTGGCTTAACGGTGCTTGGTTCTTCAGTGAGTTCAATGGCAACCTTACCTCCACCTAGTACGTTGTCAGAAACACCGACGCTTGCACCAATGTTAGAACGTGTGCTTCCTAGTGTGGTTTCTATTTCTGTGGAGGGAAAACAAAAATCACGTTTTCAAAATGATGAGCTACCTGAGGAGTTTAAGTTTTTCTTCGGTCCAGATGTGTTTAGCAACAATTCTTCTCGTCGCTTTAAAGGACTGGGTTCTGGTGTGATTATTAATGCACAGAAAGGTTATGTTTTAACCAATAACCACGTTGTGGATCAAGCGGATAAAATCACGGTGAAATTACAAGATGGACGAGAGTTTAACGCAAAATTAGTAGGAACGGATGATCTCTCTGATATTGCCTTAATTCAATTAGAAAATCCGAAGAATTTGACAGAAATTAAGATAGCCGATTCTGATAAGCTTCGTGTAGGCGATTATACGGTTGCTGTGGGGAACCCATTTGGTTTAGGTCAGACCGTCACTTCTGGTATTGTCTCTGCGTTGGGGCGTTCAACAGGATCAGAAACAGGGAATTATGAGAACTATATCCAAACCGATGCTGCTGTAAACCAAGGAAATTCAGGCGGACCTTTGCTGAATTTAAATGGTGAGTTAATTGGTATTAATACTGCGATTATTTCGCCAAATGGTGGCAATGCTGGCATTGCTTTTGCTATTCCAAGTAATATGGCAAATAGTTTAGTGAAACAAATTCTGGAATTTGGTGAAGTTCGTCGCGGGTTATTAGGAATAAAAGGCACAGAATTAAATGCTGATTTGGCTAAGGCATTGAAAATTGATGCACAGAAAGGGGCATTTATCAGTGAGGTGCTTCCTGACTCTGCGGCAGAAAAAGCAGGATTGCAAGCGGGTGATGTTATTACGGCACTGAATGGGCAAAACTTATCAAGTTTTGCAGAGTTAAGAGCTAAAATTGCTACTGCAGGTGCGGGGAAACAAGTTAAATTAACGTATTTGCGTGATGGTAAATCTAATACCACCTCTGTCACACTGCAATCTGATGAGCAAACTAAAGCAAACGCAGATAATTTATTGCCAGCGCTTGAGGGGGCGGAATTAAGTAATTACGATGCTAAAGGGAAAAAAGGCGTTGAGATTAGCAAAATTAAGGATAAATCTTTAGCTCAACGTTTGGGATTAAAAGAAGGCGATGTCATTATTGGTGTTAATCGTGTAACGATTAAAGATTTAGACCAATTACGTGCCATACTAAAAGATAACCCTTCTACCATTGCGTTAAATATTTTGCGTGGTAAAACCAATTTTTATTTGCTCGTGCAATAAAAATTTTGCCATAAAGAAAAAGCTTGATGAAAATCAAGCTTTTTTGTCGTGCGATAATCTTAAAGAAAATAATGTTTCGTTATGTTTAAAGGCAAAGGTTGATTAACATAAACAAATTTTTATTTAAGATAATGAAATGAGTGTATCTACTTTTGCTTTTGCTTGTTCTTGCGATTTAGCGGCGACTTCTGCCCCCGATCCTACGCCTTCTACATAAACAAATTCCACATCATTAATGCCGATAAAACCAAGGAATGTTTTCAAATAGGGGGTGATAACATCTGTGACCTGCCCTTGGTGTACGCCGCCGAAAGAGGCTAATACAATGGCTTTTTTCCCTTTTACTAAGCCTTCAGGGCCATTTTCGGTATATTGGAAAGTGACACGTGGGCGGGCAATGAAATCAATGTAACTTTTTAATTGGGTTGGAATATTAAAGTTGTACATTGGTGCATTGATAATAAGGGTATCAGCATCTTTTAATTCTGCGACCAATTCATCTGAAAGTGCCAGTAATGCTTTATCTTGGTCGGTTTTTGGTTCGCCACGCAAGGCATTGGCAGCAATACCATCAAAATGTGGCAATGGGTTCGCGCCTAAATCACGCTCAACCACTTCGGTGCCAGCAGGTAATTTTGAAACAAGGTAGTCAGCAAGCTGATTCGTTTGTGAGTAATCGCCAAGAATACTTGATTTTAAAACAAGAACTTTCGACATAAGAAATCCTTAAATTGTGCTTATTATAAAGTGCGGTCATTATAAAGGGAATTTTTGCTAGAACAATGGGATAAAAGGAAAAAGATTTTTTCTTAATCGTAAATAATCAGCGAGAAATTGCACTTTGTCAGAAATGCTTTATGATCGCATTTTGATTTTTATTTAACAACAAGGACAGATTATGTGGTCAGAATTAGCAATGGGCTATGGCTTATTTATTTTAGAAATTCTTACGGTGTTATTGGTTATTACTGGCATTGTCGCGATGATTATGGCGTTTAAACAGAAAAAATCTCATCAAGCAGGGGAGTTGGTCATCACCGATTTATCGCAAGAATATGAAGAAAATGCCAAGCGTTTGGCGGAGTTTCATCTTTCTGAAGAAGCGTTAAAACAAGTAGAAAAAGCACGTAAAAAAGAGGATAAACAAAAAGCAAAAGCAGAAAAAGAAAAGCGTAAAAAAGGTGAAAATCCAGAAAATGAACGCAAGCCCCATTTATTTGTGTTGAACTTTAAAGGGGATATTTCTGCTTCAGAAACCACCGCACTTCGCGAGGAAGTGAGTGCTATTATCGCCGTAGCAAAACCGGAAGATGAGGTATTATTGCGTTTGGAAAGCCCCGGTGGTGTGGTTCACGGTTATGGGCTTGCGGCTTCCCAGTTAGCACGCTTAAAACAGCACCAGATTAAATTAACCGTGGCAGTGGATAAAGTAGCAGCCAGTGGAGGCTATATGATGGCGTGCGTAGCGGATAAAATTATTGCCGCACCTTTCGCTATTATTGGTTCAGTAGGGGTGGTGGCACAGGTGCCGAATATTCATCGTTTACTGAAAAAACACGATGTGGATGTGGACGTGATGACTGCGGGAGAATATAAACGTACAGTCACTTTACTTGGCGAAAATACGGAAAAAGGGAAAGAAAAATTCCAGCAAGAATTAGAAGAAACTCATCAATTATTTAAACAATTTGTTGCACAGCATCGTCCACAGGTTGATATTGAGCAGGTAGCCACTGGAGAGCATTGGTTTGGGCAGCAAGCGTTAGGATTAAACTTAGTTGATGAAATTGCCACCAGCGATGATGTTATCCTGCAAGCGATTAAAGATAAATTTGTCGTTTCGGTGAAATACGCAATGAAAAAATCCCTTGTCCAGAAATTAGGGAAACAAGCGGAAGAAAGTGCAGATAATGTGCTATTGGGGTGGTTAAAACGTAATGAGCGAACGCTATATTAAAGAGGACGTTGCATTTACATTATTTGACAAAAAACTCATTGGATTTCGTTGAGTAAAGCGTTTTGTCAATTTACTTTATTAGCAATTCGCTTTACTATATAGCGCCGAACAAAAATGCCATTTGAGCATTTTGTTTATTTTAAGTAATGGTTTTATTCAGTGTTAAGGTAAAAATATGAAATTATCACATCTTTTATTCTCAGCTGTTGCTGCAACGACATTAGCAGCCTGCGGAAATTTAAGTAAAGTGACAGATGAAGGTACATCTGATCACTTAGTTTGGCCTAAAATTGAAGATTCAACATTTAATCATAATGGTAGCCAGTATGGTTCTTGGCCAAATTGGGATAATGTGAGAATGATTGAACGTGGTATGAATAAAGATCAAATTTATAACTTGATCGATCGTCCACATTTTGCAGAAGGTTTATTCAGTGTTCGCGAATGGGATTATGTGTTTAACTATCGTGAAAATGGCGAGCATAAAATCTGTCAATACAAAATTTTGTTTGACAAAAATATGAACGCACAAAGTTTCTTCTGGTATCCAAATGGTTGTAATGGAAGCTTATCGTTTAGCTTAAAAGGCGATTTTCTATTTGACTTCAATAAAGATGTTTTGACTGCAAAAGGGATTCAGGTAATAGATAATGTGGCGAAACAATTGAAAGAGACCCAAGCTAAAAATGTTAAGGTTTCAGGTCATACTGACCGTTTAGGTTCTGCGGATTATAATTTAAAATTATCCCAGCGCCGAGCTGATAGTGTTAAAGCACGTTTAATTCAGCAAGGTGTAACGGCAAATATTGAAGCAATTGGTTATGGAAAAGCATATCAAGTGAAAGCTTGTGATAACGTAACGGGTCAAGCATTAAAAGACTGCTTACGCGAAAATCGTCGTGTAGAAATTTCTTCGTCAGGAAAATTAGTAAAACAGCAAGAAAATTCAACGCAGGGTGGGCCTATTGGTCCAGCACCGCTTTATGCAAAATAATCCACTGTTTTAGCTGTTGAAATGAAAAAAAAGCTGATCTCAATATTGAGGTCAGCTTTTTTATATGCTCATTTGGGGCTATTTGTCATTCGGTTTAATTGCCAATAAATTACAATTTAATTTGCTGATAACGTGTTCAGCAGTATTTCCAAGAAAAGCCGCAGAAAGCCCGGTTCTGCCGATTGTGCCTAGCACCACCATTTCCGCCCCTAATTCTTTCGCCACTTCAGGGATAATATCTTCTGGGAAACCTTCTCTAACGTGGGTGTGATCTTCATCAATATTGAAATGTTGGCGTAGGGCTTTCATATTGAGCAAGTATTGTCCACGAATACTATTACTGTAATCAGCCGCGCTAAATTCAGGTAAGTCGATTGCCATATTGATTGGTGTTGGTGGATAAGCGGTAACAAGGTGTACATTTCCGCGTTCTAAGCTATCGGCTAAATCAATACCTAGTGTCACTAATTCATTATTCAGTAAACTATGATGTTCTTCGTCATCAGACACATTGACCGCAACTAAAATACGGCGTTGATGTTTCCAATCGCCGTCTTTTACGATCATTATTGGAGCGGGGCATTTACGTAATAATTGCCAATCCATCGGGGTAAAAATAAGTGATGTAATGCTTTCTTCTTCCTGTGTATATTTCACGACAAGATCGTAGTGATTTTTTTCTACTTCTTCCGCGATGGCTTCCGCTTCATTACTATGCCAAACAACCTTTGAATAAAATTCAATATTTGGATCGGCGTATTTTTCTAAATAAGGTTTAATGGCTTTTTGGCGTTGTTCAATAACACCTTGGTGCATATTTTCACGTTCTTCTGAAGAAAGCAGTGCGGACATTTCGTAAGATAAATCATAAACCGTCATAAACGTGGTAATGTTTACTTTATTTTCACTTTTTTGTTCTTTGACTAAACGCACCGCGCGAGCAAGAGCATATTGCTTTTCATTTTCAGGATTTAACACAACCAAGATATTTTTAAATTTCATAACAACCTCCAAATGATGGTTAATTGGCTTATAGCATAGAAAAGATTGGCAAGAATAACAAGTTAGTGTGGAAAAAAACGTGATCTAGTGCAACATATTGTTGCACTAGTTGAGTGAAAAGCCAATTAGCTGACCATTTGAATACGCGTTTTGGTTACTCCTGCTAATTGGGATAACTCTGCCATATTATTGATGGTGATATATTTTCCTTGAACCGAGAGCATTCCTGACTTTTGGAAACGTCCTAGCAAACGGCTAATGGTTTCAACGGTTAAACCTAAATAATTGCCAATATCGCCACGCGTCATCGTTAAACGGAACTCTCGTGCAGAGAAACCACGAGCCGAGTAACGACGAGAAAGGTTATGAATAAACGCCGCCAAGCGTTCTTCGGCATTCATTTTAGACAGTAAGAGAATCATTTCTTGATCACTTTTAATTTCATTACTCATTAAACGCATAATTTGTTGGCGTAATTTGGGCATTTTGCCTGATAAATCATCTAAAATATCAAAAGGGATCTCGCAGACCATTGCGGTTTCTAAAGCCTGTGCAAAACTTGGATGTTGCATATTCATAATTGCGTCAAAGCCGACGAGATCACCGGGCAAATGGAAAGAGGTAATTTGTTCCTCACCTGTTTCACTAATCGTATAAGATTTAATCGTGCCAGAACGAATTGCATAGAGAGAATGAAGGGTATCGCCTGCTTTAAATAAGACTTGAGATTTTTGGATCGGTTTTTTACGTTCGATAATGTTATCAAGCTGGTCTAGTTCGTGTTCATTTAATGTGAAAGGAATACAGAGTTGGCTGATACTACAATCTTGGCAGTGAATGGCACAGCCGCCGGATTGAACACGACGCCCAATTTTACTGTCATTAGCTAAAATTTTCATTTAATCCTCAAATAACTCGGTAAAGCAGAAAAAATCATATAAAATTGATCTAACGCAAGAAATAATACCACTAAATGGTAAAATTAAGAAGTTTTAAATAGTTAAATAATTGTTAAGGAAATCCTAATGGCCACTGAAAAGCTAACAAAAAAACGTTTAATTCAAATTATTTTAATGCTTTGCATACTTCTTTCCGCCTTTTTCTACCGCACTTGTCATTATCAACAAATCCAAAGTGCGGTGGAAAATCAGCAAATTTTGGACAAAGAAAAAGCCAGCGAATAACTGGCTTTATACTGATAACTAAGCGTGATTAACTGCAAGTTTAGCAAGGTCTTTATCCACAAGGAACAGGCCTTTGCCGTCATCGCCGAGAAGATTCAGCTTATCTAAAATACCACTGAATAATTTTTCTTCTTCGTGTTGTTCTGCCACATACCATTGTAAGAAATTGAATGCAGAGAAGTCTTTTTCTTCAAAGGTTTTCCCAACTAATTCATTGATTTTACTGGTAATTAATTTTTCGTGTTGGTAAGTGGTTTCAATCACTTGTTTTAATGAACTAAATTCGTGCGGTGGTGCATCAATTTCACTGATGATTGGCAATGCCCCTGTTTCAGTTAAATAAGTGAATAACTTACGCATATGTTGCATTTCTTCCGCCGCGTGAGCAGACAAAAATTGTGCTGCACCGTCAAAACCTTGTTGTTCGCACCAAGCGCTCATTTGTAAATATAAGTTTGAGGAATAAAATTCCAAATTCATTTGATCGTTTAATAATTTAATCACGTTGTTTGATAACATTTTTTTCTCCTTTTATTCTGATTATTCTAATGTAGCTAAATCGCGGTCGATGTAGTAAAGCGAGCGTCCATCTTCACCAACCAAATTAAATTTATCAATAATGCTACTGAATAATTTTTCTTCTTCGTGTTGTTCTGCCACGTACCATTGTAAGAAATTGAAAGTAGAGTAGTCTTTATGCTCAAAGGTAACTTCCACCAGTTCATTGATTTTTGCGGTAACAAATTTTTCGTGTTCAAGCGTGATCTCAAAGACTTCTTTTAACGATTTGTAGTCATTTTTTGGTGCTTCAATTTTGCCTAATAATGGCATACCGGTTGTTTCATTTACATAGGTGAATAATTTTTGCATATGCATCATTTCTTCATCTGCGTGGCGTAGTAAAAAGGCTGCTGCGCCTTCATAGCCATTTGCTGAGCACCAAGCGCTCATTTGTAAATACACATTGGAAGAATAAAATTCCAAATTAATTTGTTCGTTTAATTTCTTAATAATCGCGTCTTGTAACATAGCCACTCCTTTCCTTAATGATTAACTAGACTGGGCATAGTTTAACCAGTTTTTTCTTTTTTGCAACTAAAAATATTTATAAGTTATTCATTTTAAAAGGAAATTTTAATAATAATTATTCTGTTTGAGAGAATCATTCTTATTGCTAAATATTAAAAAGAAAAGTGCGGTAGAAATTGAATGGATTTTTCAGCCTATATAGCAAGATACAGGCTGAAAGTGAATAATTAAGCAAGTGGGATGCTGGAAAAAAATACCAATAAAATGGGCGGCACGATATTCGTTACAAAGCCGAAGCTAATCGCCAGTGGGACAACTTCAATGCCGCCAGAACGTTGAATAATGGGCAAGGTGCAATCTAATGCGGTTGCGCCAGCCATCCCGACTGCGGTAGAGCGATACTTAAACATAAAGAAGGGAATCATAAACAAACTCAGAATTTCCCGTGAGAGATCATTAAAAAATGCGATACTGCCAAATACCGGCCCCCACGCATCATTGATCACAACGCTAGAAAGGGAATACCAGCCAAACCCAGATGCAATGGCTAAACTTTGCGTCATCGGTAAATCAAGGACATAAGCGGAAATGATACCGCCTAGCAAGGAAGTGATAATAAAAATAATCCCCGTATAAATGCCACGCTTATTGAGGATCACCTCACGTAACGCAATACCATTATTACGCAGTTGAATGCCGACAAAAAAGATCAACAGAACCAAAGCATAAGTACTTGTACTAAAAGGAAAGGCGAGCCATTCTTTGGTTAAAATCCCCACCATAAAACCAATCAATACCATTGAGCAAAGTTTGGCACTATCCAATAATAATCGCCCACGGGAAGGTAAATCTTTGCCCAAACGTTTAAGTGGCAATGGGTAAAGTTTGTCATAGAGCATTAAGCCAATAATATTGCAACTTTGAATGATTAAAGCAAAGCTAAAGGCAGAAATGCCAATTAACGGTAACGTGTTGGTAAGATCGTCTAAATGCCCTAAAGATACGCCCATAATGAACAAAATGACATAAAGCAGAAGCATTACTATTTGGTTTATACGTTGTAAAAGTGCGGTGTTTTTTGTCTTAAAAAAATAGCCTAAACACATGGGTGCGAGGACGATAAGTAATCCTTCAAACACAGTTTTTTCCTTAAAATGATGAAATTATTATGCTATTTTACGCAAGTGAGATAAAAATACAAAGGAGCAATGATGTATTTGCGTCAATTAGATTTGGTGGGATTTCGTGGCATAAACCGCCTTTCGCTTACTTTACAACCGAATATGGTGTTGATTGGTGAAAATGCTTGGGGGAAATCCAGTTTATTGGCGGCGTTAAGTGTCATTTTTAATAACGAGCAACGCCTTTATCAATTCCAATCAACGGATTTTTATCAAGACGAAAAAAATGTCTCTACGGTGAAAGAAATCACCCTATTATTTACCTTTAGCATTCACCGTGAGGCAAAATCCTTAGCGCATTTCCCTTATACTCAACTTGCCGTTTTTGACGATGAACCTTATGCCAAAATTTATTTTCAGATTATGGGGGAAATGCGAGGCTCAGAGATTATCACCACCTACCATTTTTTAGATGGGGAAGGGAAAATACTTAGCGTAGAAGACCCAGAACAAATGGCAATGGCATTAATTGCACAGCATCCTGTTTATCGTTTTCGTGATGCAAGACGTAATTCCCCCTCTGATGCTCAATCTTTCTCGGCATCACCTTGGTTGGGTGACCCTAAGCTTAATCGCGAAATTCAATCCACGTTGTGCTTACTGCAACATTATTTTCTCAATCGCGTTATGTCAGCAGAATTAATGCAAGATACCACCGCACTTTGGAATGATGTGAAATCGCTTTGCCTGAAATTACGCGAAAAACAGCACCATTCATTACGCCATATTTTATTTCAACAATTAAGCCAATTATTTGTTTCTGCTAATGAATTACGCGATCTTCACCGCTTACGGCCAATTATTTTATTTGAAGATCCAGACGCCCGTTTGCATCCTAGAATGGTGGCGATTATATGGGAATTAGTCAGTTATTTACCCATTCAACGTATTACCACTACAAATTCTGTGGAATTGCTCTCACAAATCCCTTTGCAGGCGATTTGCCGTTTAGTGAGAGGCAGTGAACGCACACAAGCTTTTCAGCTTTCACATCAATTAAATAAAGAGGAATTACGCCGTTTAAGCTTTCATATTCGCCATAACCGTAGTCTCGCATTATTTTCGCGAATGTGGCTGTTAGTGGAGGGAGAAACGGAAGTTTGGATTTTAACAGAATTGGCTGATCTACTTGGTATTGATCTTGCGATGGAAGGCATCAGGATCGTAGAATTTGCGCAGTGTGGATTGCGTGCTTTGATTCATTATGCCAAAGCGATGGGAATTGAATGGTATGTGCTAACCGATGGGGATGAGGCCGGTAAAAAATATTCAGCAACCACGAAAAGTCTCTTGAATGAGAATGAATCACCCGCAATGCGACTGACTTATTTACCGAAACAAGATATTGAACATTTTTTTCTATTATGCAGGGTTTGAGCGAGTGTTTATTCGATTAGCGCATTGGCAGGAAAGTTCACAGAAATATTTGGTTCATCGTATCATTCAACGAGCCATACAACGCACATCAAAGCCCGATCTTGCCGTGGCGTTATCTGATGAGATTAAGCAACGTGGTGTGGAATCCATTCCTCGTTTGTTTAAACAGCTTTTCACGCGTGTATTAATTTTAGCACGTTCATCTTGAGGAATAGGTAAAAATGGCAAGCAAATAAGTTAAGTGGAGAAATAAAAGTAGAGAGAAAACGGGGAGAAAAAAGGAGAGAAAAAATACACGGCAATGAATGCCGCGATATTTCACTTATTTATGCGAAGCGGGAAGCTTAATTTCCCTCACTTTCATCGTAAAGCCATCAATTAGCAATAATCGTCCACATAAATTCTCGCCAATTTTCAACCGCACTTTGATTGCTTCAAGAGCTTGCATTGAGCCAATAATCCCCACCATCGGAGCAAGCACGCCGGTTTCCACACAACTTAGTGGTGCATTGCCAAAAAGTTGGCTGAGTTGTCGATAAGTCGGCGTGTTTTCTTCATAGGTGAAAACGGAAATTTGTCCTTCCATACGGATTGCTGCCCCCGAAATAAGTGGCGTTTTGCTTTGCTCACAACAACGATCTAGCTGATTCCGTGTTTCCACGTTATCGGTACAATCTAGCACCACATCGACATTTTGTAATAACGCAAGGAGCGCGTCATCCGTTAATTGTTGATTGATTGCGTCAAGATGCACGTGTGGATTTAAGCATTGTAAACTGAGCTTAGCGGATTCCACTTTGGGCATTGCAAGACGGCTATCATCGTGTAGCACTTGGCGTTGTAAGTTAGACAAAGAGACGCGATCAAAATCCACTAAAATTAATTTGCCAACGCCCGCTACAGTTAAATATTGGCTTGCAGCACAGCCTAAGCCCCCCAAGCCCATAACAAGCATTGTGCTATCTTTTAATGTTTCTTGACCATCAAAATCAATGGATTTCAGTACAATTTGGCGATTGTAACGCAGTTCTTCTTCCGCAGTGAGTTCGATCATAATTAGCCCAACAATTCATTAAAGGGTTCAATGGTAACCATTTCACCGGCTTGCACATTGCCTCGTTCTGCTTCTAATACAATAAAACAGTTGCTTTCAATAAACGCACTAAAGAGATGAGAACCTTGAAAACCAACGGCTTTGACTTCAAGTTGTCCTTGTTCATTGAGCCAATAAAAACCGCGTTGAAAATCTTTGCGACCGATGCCCTTTTTCAGATTTTCACTGGCTATCGCCCTGAGTTGTTGTGGCGCTTGCCATTGGCTATATCCACTGAGTTTTGCGATAGCAGGCTGTACTAACTGATAAAACGTAACGAATGCCGAAACGGGATTTCCCGGTAAGCCACAAAACCACGCTTTTTCGAGTTTACCGAATGCAAAAGGTTTGCCGGGTTTCATTGCGATTTTCCAGAAATTGACCGTGCCAAGTTTTTCTAAAATATTTTTCGTGAAATCTGCTTCACCGACAGAAACCCCACCGCTGGTAATGACTAAATCTGCTTGCTCTTGTGCTTGTAAAAAGGCTTTTTCAAATAATGCTTCATCATCAGGCAAAATGCCGAAATCTAAAATTTCACAAGGCAATTTTTCGAGCAATAATTTCACCGTAAAGCGGTTGGTATCATAAATTTTACCTGTACCTAATGGTTCACCTACTGGCACTAATTCATCACCCGTAGAAAGAATAGCGACTTTTAAACGTGCAAATACAGGCACTTCAGCAATACCTAAAGAAGCAAGTAAGGGTAAGGAAAGTGCGGTGAGTTTTTCGCCTGTTTTTAGTACCACATCGCCTTTTTTCACATCTTCACCAGCACGGCGAATATTTTGCCCTAATTTGGGGATTTCATTAAAGGTTACCGTGCCGTCTTCATTAAGTTGCACATTTTCTTGCATGACCACGGCATCGGTACCCGCTGGGATCATTGCGCCTGTCATAATTCGTATTGCACTTTGTGGCAACCACTCACCATTAAAAGGGGTACCCGCAAAGGCTTTGCCTGCAACGTTTAACGTATGTGATTGTGCAAGATCCGCAAGACGCACCGCATAACCATCCATTGCAGAGTTATCAAAAGAAGGCACGTTAATTGGAGAGATAATATCGTCCGCACAAATGCGTTGGCTTGCTTGTGATAAAGGGAGCGTTTCACATTGTTGTGGTAAAGGAAGTTGATCTAACATCTGTGTTAGCGCTTGTTCAAGGCTAAGCATAAATTGTCCTTTTGTCTGCTTAAATATTTTCTCATTCTACTCATTTTTTTCATATAAATTAACTATTATTCTCATTTTATTATTGTTTTAGA
This sequence comes from Avibacterium sp. 21-599, assembly GCF_026226765.1. NCBI lineage: Bacteria > Pseudomonadati > Pseudomonadota > Gammaproteobacteria > Pasteurellales > Pasteurellaceae > Avibacterium > Avibacterium sp. 21-599. The sequence goes on along the minus strand of NZ_JAKKOB010000001.1, from coordinate 1,797,116 downwards.
CTTTGATAGAATAGCCCAATTTAAAATTTGGAGAGTAGTCAATGAATAAAATTTCACCTGAGGCAGAGAAAGTTCGTCAGGCATTAGTGAGCAAAGGGATAGAAACCCCGATGATTACCACACAACTTACAAAATCTCAACGTCGAGAAGGCATTGAGCAACATATGCGTGAGGTAATGAAATTGATCGGTCTGGATTTGCGTGATGATAGCCTTGAGGAAACCCCCGTTCGTTTAGCCAAAATGTTCATTGATGAAATTTTTAGTGGCTTGGATTACGCCAATTTCCCGAAAATCACCAATATTGAAAATCGAATGAAAGTGAGCGAAATGGTGTTGGTAAATGACGTTACACTAACTAGCACTTGTGAACATCATTTTGTCACCATTGATGGAATGGTGTCCGTTGCGTACTATCCGAAAAAATGGGTAATTGGGTTATCAAAAATTAATCGTGTTGTGGCATTTTTTGCCCAACGCCCACAAGTACAAGAACGCCTAACTGAACAAATCTTACTGGCTTTCCAAACCATTTTAGAAACAGAAGATGTGGCAGTGTATGTTAAAGCCACTCATTTTTGCGTGAAATGTCGAGGTATTAAAGATACCAATAGTTATACTGTTACCTCTGCATTTGGTGGCGTATTCCTTGATGATCGAGAAACAAGGAAAGAGTTTTTGAGTTTAATTAATAAATAATTTTAGAAAAAAAATAGGGCGAAAGGATTTCGTCCTATTTTTAAGTACAATGACTTATCTTATTAATTCTTCAATCAAATCATCAATGGCTTTGCATAATAATGTGCGATCGTGGCGGTAGGTGACATCGTCTGCACGTAATCGTCTTGCAATAAGGGTTAAACCTTCATTTTTCTGTGCTGGTTCTAAGCCATTTTGAACAATTGCGCCATCAATAATATTTTTCCCTACCGTTTCGTTAATCCAATTTATCCGATCTTGTAACGACAATGCCGCAGAAGGGCTATGCTCAATCCCAAGATTATCAATGAAAATTTTCTTAGCTTGGCTGTTTCTCAATGCATTGATGATTTCAGGTAATAAAATCGGTGGCATTATGCTAGTGAGAAAACTCCCCGGTCCAAATAAAATAATTTCAGCCTGTTGAATAGCTTGTATCGCTTCGGGCGTCGCACTGACAAGGGGAACAAGAAAAATAGAATTGGGGATTTCAGTTAAATCATCAATTTCGACTTCACCGACTACGCTTGAGCCAGAGGGAAGCGAAGCCGCGAGGTGTACAGGGGTTTCAGACATAGGGATAATGAATGATTTTACATGTAAGAGATCGCGGATTAAATTCACCCCTTCAGTTGGGCGAATATGCATATTTTCTAACGCTTTAAGCATTAAGTTGCCGAGATTATGACCTGCTAATTCCCCACTTCCTGAAAAGCGATATTCAAATAATGCAGAAGCAGTGCTAGGTTCTGTGATAATTTGATTTAAACAATTACGCAGATCACCCCAAGCAATCCCGCCTTGCTGCCGCCGAATTCTTCCTGTCGAACTGCCATTATCTGTGGTGGTAACGATACCGGTAAGGCGTTCTTTCATAAAACTCAAGGCAGACATTACGCGTCCAAGTCCGTGTCCTCCGCCAATAGCCACAATTTTATTTATTTTATCTAAGTTTTCATGACGGCTATGTGGTGTTAAATCACTCATTATTTTTCCTTAAATAGGTGAGGGTGAGACGGATGTTAAGTATAAACAAATTTAAACAAAAGTGCGGTGTAAATTTTATAAATTTTCGTTGTATAAAATATTATATAATTGATTTATAAGTAAAAAATATCCCCTTTTTTGATATAGATCTCATTCTAGGTATAGCTTAAATTCGCTTAAACCTTTAGAATAAAGAAAATTTTCGCATAACTCCGAGCTTGTTTGCCTACGTTTTATTTAACGATGAAATAAGGTAGCAATGCCAGTAATACAATGTTGTATTACTCAGGGATACGTTGGAAACGGCTTATCCTCTCTCATTTTAGAAAGGTGTCTAATGCAAACAATTCCCATAAAGCAGGTGGGAGAAACGCGTCTTATAGATGGGTTTGCTCGCCAATATTATTATCTGCGCTTATCTATTACAGATATGTGCAATTTTCGTTGTAACTATTGTTTACCCAATGGTTATCAGCCAGAGCCAAATAAACCGAGCTTTCTTACTCAAAGTGAAATTGTTCGCTTGGTGCGTGCTTTTGCTCATCTTGGTACGGAAAAAATTCGTATCACGGGCGGTGAGCCGACCTTACGCAGAGATTTCCTCTCAATCGTGGAACACATTCAGCAAGTTGAACATATTAAGCAAATTGCGCTCACAACAAATGGTTATCGTATGGCAAAAGAGGTATCAGCTTGGAAACAAGCAGGAATTACCTCCATAAATGTGAGTGTCGATAGCCTTGATGCTAAAATGTTTCAACGTATTACCGGGGTAGATAAATTTGCTGAAATTATGCAAGGCATTGATCGTGCTTTTGAGGTGGGATACCGTAAGGTAAAGGTAAATGCTGTATTAATGAAAAATCTGAATACCCAAGAATTTGGGGCGTTTCTCAATTGGATTAAAGATCGCCCCATTCAAATGCGATTTATTGAATTAATGCAGACGGGCGAAATGGATCAATTTTTTCAACGCTATCATCTATCTGGGCAAATTTTAGCTGATCAATTACTTGAGTCCGGTTGGCAATTACAACCGCGTGGTTATTTAGATGGCCCTGCTAAAGTGTTCAAACACCCCGACTATCAAGGGGAAATCGGTTTAATTATGCCTTATGAAAAGAATTTCTGTACAAGTTGCAACCGATTACGAGTGTCCGCAAAAGGTAAATTGCATTTATGTTTATTTGGTGAGGAGGGCATTGAATTACGTGATTTATTACAGTATGACGAGCAACAGCCACAATTAGAAGCACGTATATTTTCCGCCTTACAAGGAAAACGGGAACATCATTTTTTACATAATGGTGATAGCGGAGTGCGTAATCATCTTGCCAGCATTGGCGGTTAATAAAGGAATAACGATGACCACATTTACTCATATTAATAACAATGGCGAAGCCAATATGGTGGACGTTTCGGGCAAACAAGAAACAGTTCGTGAAGCAAGAGCAGAAGCTTTAGTGACAATGTCACCCTCTACCTTGCAAATGATTTTGTCAGGCCAACACCACAAAGGTGATGTTTTTGCCACCGCGCGTATTGCGGGGATACAAGCGGCAAAACGGACTTGGGATTTAATTCCATTATGTCATCCTTTATTACTTTCAAAAGTGGAAGTCTCTTTAACTGCCTTACCTGAGCGCAACCAAGTGCGTATTGAAAGCCTATGTAAATTAACGGGCAAAACAGGCGTGGAAATGGAAGCGCTTACCGCAGTAAGCGTGGCGGCCTTAACCATTTATGATATGTGTAAAGCGGTGCAAAAAGATATCGTGATTGAAAATATTCGCCTTTTAGAAAAGTGCGGTGGAAAATCTGGCCATTTTTTAGCAGGAAAAACAGAATGATTAAAGTATTATTTTTCGCCCAAACACGAGAGTTAATTGGTGTTGATGAGATCGAAGTAACAGGACAATTTGCCAATGCAGAAGCATTACGCCAACATTTAAGTGCTAAAGGGGGTAAATGGGCATTAGCATTAGATAAAGAAAAACTTTTAGTTGCTATTAACCAAACATTGTCTAATCTTGAAAGTGCGGTACAAAATGGTGATGAAATTGCCTTTTTCCCACCAGTTACAGGAGGATAAGATGGCAGAAATCCAAATAGCTGTACAAACTGCACATTTTGATCAAAATGCGGTTTATCGTTGGGTATCTGCGCCGAATAATGTTGGGGCAGCCGTGATTTTTGTAGGAAAAGTGCGAGAAATGAATTTAGGAGATAATGTATCCAGTTTGTTTCTAGAGCATTATCCTGCAATGACCGAAAAAGCGTTACGTGAAATCGTGGAAGAAGCCTGTTCCCGTTGGCAGTTATTGCGCGTGGCTGTCATTCATCGTGTTGGTTTATTGCATACGGGTAATGAAATCGTGCTTGTTGCGGTCAGTTCCCCTCACCGTGGTGAAGCCTACCAAGCAAATGAATTTATTATGGATTTTCTGAAAAGCAAAGCGCCTTTTTGGAAAAAAGAGCAGACAGATAAGGGCGAACGGTGGATTGAACATCGAGAGAGTGATCAGCAGGCATTAGAGAGATGGTAATTTGCAATGATATGTATATTATCTATATAACGTCTTATTACTTATATTTACCCAATAAAAAAATCACCGCATTTTCTAAGTGCGGTGATTTTTTGTTACTTTTTCATATGCTATAAATAGCTGACGAATTGTTCCAAATTGATCTGTTTGGATTCTCGGTTGATTTTTTCTTCAGCAGTGCCAAGCATAATGAATGCAACAATTTTGTCTGAATTTTCACAATGAAAGGCTTGGCGCAAGTCTGAACCATCAACCCAAGGGCCGGTTACCCAAACATTGTCAAAGCCTTGTGCATTAGCCGCTAGTTGCATTGCATAAGTTGCACAGCCAGCGGTCAGCATTTGTTCCCAAGCGGGTACTTTGGCAATATCTTTTTGAATTTTGGCGATCACTGCAATGATCATTGGCGCACGATTTGGTAAATTTTCTGCTTTTTTCAACCGCTCTTCACCTAAATTAAATTCTTGTACCGCATTTTTTAGTAAATCGCCTAATTGAGTTAATCCCTCTTTTTCGATCACCACAAAGCGATAAGGCTGTAACTTTCCGTGATCGGGGACGTGTAATGCCGCTTGGAAAATCTGTTCAAGTTGTGCTTTGCTTGGTGCCGGTGCAAAGAGCTTTTTATTAGAACGGCGTGAAGTGAGTAGGGTTAAAGCATCCATAATCAGTCCTTTTATGATTATTCTTGTTATGAAATATGCGATGGATTATCGCATAAATTTTTGTATTATATTCGTGTAGTAAAAAAGCCCCTTAGTATTAGGGGCTGATAGAATCAGTTTTTTTTATCTTCTTTTTCCGCTTGTTTTGCAGCGTGATTAATGCCGGCACCAAAAGCTAAAACTATGCCTAATAGAACAAGCAATCCAATCGTCAGTTCCATTTAATCCTCCTTTGATAGTTTAGGTTTAAGTTTGCGAAGCTGTTTTCCTACCGCAAGTGTAGCATAAGCAATAAATACTAATGTGAAACTACTTATAATCTTAAATAGCGTTCCATTTTGCCCGAATATTATCATAGGCACAGCAAGTATCGCAACTTTGGCCATATCCTCTGACATTTTAGCCCAAGCTTCCAAGGTTTCTATTTCAATTGGGCGTTTAAATAAATTCAGCATTACCATCTCCTTATATTGAGAACAACCATAGCAAAATTATGTTAAGTGCGGTGATTTTTTGGCAAGTTTTACGATCCTGATCGAGAAAATAAACTTGTGCTGATAAAAATAGCAGCGTGATAAAGAATTAGTCGCATTTGCTGGTTAATCTGTTTATGATACGCTTTCTTAAATAACGTTAAATAATAAGGAAATTTATGAAGTCGCTGATGAAATTAGGCTCAATGCTATGGCGAGGATTAAATTTTATTCGTAATGTTGTGATGAATTTAGTCTTCCTTGTTTTTGTACTCTTTGTTTTTGCAATGGTAGGTTTGCTGACAAATGCAAATAAAGAAACACAAGCCCCACTTGGTGCAGATGAAGGGGCATTATTACTTAATTTAGAGGGGTATTTAGCGGATAACCGAGAAGAAATTCACTCTTTGCAAGATTTGCTGAAAGAAGTGGATTCCCAATATGTACCACGTCAAATTTCAACATTTGATTTGGTATATAGCATTCGATCTGCGATCAATGATCCACGCATTAAAGGTTTGGTGTTAGATCTAAACCGCTTTGAAGGAGCAGATTTACCCGCGATCAAATATGTGGGCAATGCGATTAATGAATTTAAACAAAGTGGTAAGCCTGTGATTGCTTATGCAGATAGTTATTCACAAAAACAATATGTGCTAGCAAGTTATGCGGATGAAATCTATCTCAACCCAATTGGTGCGGTGGAAATTCAAGGCTTGGCAGTGGACAATCTGTATTACAAAGATTTGCTTGATAAGTTGAAAATTACGCCACATATTTTTCGTGTCGGGACTTATAAATCTGCCGTTGAACCATTTTTGCGTAATGATATGTCGCCAGAAGCAAAAGCCAATATGCAGCGTTGGTTAAGTGCGATGTGGACAGATTATAAAACGCTGATTGCGGACAATCGTCAAATTCCTGTCGCTGACATATTACCTGAAGCAGAGCAATATTTTGCCCATTTGAAAGCGTTAAATGGTGATCTCACCGCGTATGCTCAACAGCAAAAATTCGTTACGCAACTCGCTGATCGTTTTACGTTAGCGAAAAAACTCACCGCACTTTTTGGTAAAAATGAAGAAGGGGAAGCAAAGCTATTGCCATTTGATCGCTATTTGGCTGCGTTACCTGATCGCATAGACGGCGAGGGGGAAAATCGTATTGCAGTAGTTAATGTTGAAGGGGCTATTATTGATGGTGAAACTGATGAAAATGGCGTTGGTGGTGATACTATTGCGACGTTGTTACGTCAGGCTTATGAAGATGAAAAAATTAAAGCGGTGATTTTGCGTATTAATAGCCCCGGTGGAAGCGCCTTTGCTTCGGAAATTATTCGTCAGGAAATTGTCCATTTACAACAAGCTGGGAAGCCAGTGGTGGTATCAATGGGGGCTATGGCTGCTTCAGGCGGTTATTGGATTGCGAGTACTGCTGATTATATTTTCGCTGATGCGGATACCATTACGGGATCAATCGGTATTTTTTCAATTGTTCCTACTTTTGAGAAAGCGGTAGCAGAAATTGGCGTGAATGCCGATGGCGTGGCAACCTCGCCTTTAAGCCAGCAGTCTTCTTTTCGTGGTATTTCAAAAGTAAAAGGTGATATTTATCAACTTGAAATTGAACACGGCTACGATAAATTCCTTTCTCTTGTGAGCCAAGGTCGCCAGTTGGCTAAACCTGAGGTGGATAAAATTGCACAAGGTCAAGTGTGGTTAGGAGCGGAGGCATTGCAAAATAAATTGGTGGACGAACTGGGCGATTTTGATCGTGCGGTAGCGAAGGCAACAGAATTAGCTCAGGCAAAACAAGGCGAGCAACCTGCCGAAGAATTTAGTGTAGAATGGTTAATCGAACGTAATGATTCTCTATTCGATACATTGATGAAAGGCTTTGGCAAAGGCGTACAACAACAATTATTCAGCTCCCTTGGCTTAGCAAAACCATTCGGTGAAGTAAAACAACAACTTAACCAATTGAGTCAATTTAACGATCCAAAAGGGCAGTATTTATACTGTATTAATTGCGGAACGTTGCATTAAAAATGTGTTTCCCCTTTTATGTAAATAGAAGGGGAAATTTTTTAAAAATAATACCGCACTTTTTATTTCGTTATTGCTGAGAGATCGTTCTATTTTGCAATATTTTCTTGGCATAAACCAAGTTGGCTTAAAAAATCAATAAACGCTTTTACTTTAGCCGCAAGATGACGGCGGTGAGGATAGACAATGTTTAAATCAATCTGATGCTGTGGGTAATCTGCAAGGACTTCAACTAATTCTCCCGAAGTTAATTCATTTTCAATCAGAAAACGCGGTGAATTCACAATGCCTAGTCCTGATTTCGCTAATTCAGCCAATGCCAAGCCACTGTTACACATTACATCAGACTGAATGCGTAAACGGTCAATTCTTGTTCCATTAATAAATTCCCAAAATATTTGATTATTGTTGGATTTATACAGCATTATTTTGTGCTGATATAATTCTTCTGGGGTCTGTGGCACGCCGTTTTTTGCGAAATAATCTGGCGAACCTACGATATGCATTGTTGAACGAGCAATTTTTTTTGCCACCAATGAGCTATCTTGCAAATTGCCAATGCGTAAGGCGAGATCAAATCCTTCGGTAATTAAATCCACTAAACGATCGTTAAATTCAATATCAACTTCAAGATTAGGGTGGGCGTGCAGAAATAACCCCAAATTGGGGGCAATAAAACGCAAGCCAAAATCACGTGGCACAGAAATATGCAACTTACCTTGCAATGTAGTCGCGAGATTACTGATACTTGCTTCCGCATCTTGTAAGTCTTCCAGAATCGGCAAACAACGTTGATAATAAAGTAGCCCAGCTTCAGTGGGAACGATCTTTCTTGTCGTGCGTTGTAACAGGCGCGTTTTAAGCTGTTCTTCCAGTTGGGAAACCAGCTTACTTGCCATCGCAACAGAGATATTTTGTTGAATTGCTGTTTGGGTAAAACTTTGCGTTTCTACCACTTTACAAAAGACAGAAATTGCATTGAGTTTATCCATTTATGCTTCCTTTTTTAAAAAAATGATTGACCTTACATAAGATAGTCCGCAATATATCGGGCAATTTTACACAAGTTAGCAGAAATTAGGTAAAGAAAAAGATGAGTAAATCTTTAGTGATAGTGGAGTCGCCAGCCAAAGCGAAGACCATTAATAAGTATTTAGGAAAAGATTATATTGTAAAATCCAGTGTGGGACATATTCGTGATTTGCCAACAGCGGGAAGTACGGGAGAGAAAGCCAAACCAATTTCCACCAAAGGATTAAGCACGGAAGAAAAACAAGCTATCAAGCAAGAAAAAGAACGTAATGCCTTAGTAAAACGAATGGGGATTGATCCTTATCACGGTTGGAAAGCAAACTATCAGATTTTACCGGGAAAAGAAAAAGTGGTTGCAGAACTGAAATCTCTCGCTAAAAAAGCGGATCATATTTACCTTGCTACCGATTTGGATAGAGAGGGAGAAGCGATTGCGTGGCATTTGCGCGAAGTGATTGGTGGTGATGATAAGCGCTTTAGTCGAGTGGTATTTAATGAAATCACGAAAAATGCCATTAAGCAAGCCTTTGAGCATCCAGAACATTTAAATATTGATCGTGTTAATGCACAACAAACACGTCGTTTTCTTGACCGCGTGGTGGGCTTTATGGTATCGCCACTGTTATGGAAAAAAGTCGCCCGTGGCTTATCCGCTGGGCGAGTGCAGTCCGTGGCAGTAAAGCTGTTAGTTGAGCGTGAACGAGAAATCAAAGCATTTCAACCTGAAGAATATTGGGAAGTTGCGGTGCAAACGGAAACCGCACAGAAAATTGGCTTACGCCTTGATGTAACCAGTTTTAAAGGTAAAAAATTTGAGCCGAAGAATGCGCAACAAGCACAAAGTGCGGTGGATTTTTTACAAAAATCTGACTATATCGTTTCTGATTTAGAAACCAAACCAACCAGCTCCAAACCGAAAGCGCCCTTTATCACTTCAACCTTGCAACAAACAGCAAGCACTCGCCTAAATTTTGGCGTGAAAAAAACGATGATGCTAGCGCAACGTTTATACGAGGCCGGTTATATCACTTATATGCGTACCGATAGCACAAATTTGAGTAAAGATGCGTTAAATATGGTGCGTGATTATATTGCCTCCCATTATGGTGAGACCTATTTACCGGCTAAGCCAAATTTTTATTCTAGCAAGGAAAATGCCCAAGAAGCACACGAAGCCATTCGTCCTTCTGATGTCCGTATATTAGCAGCAGATGTACAAGGAATGGAAAAAGATGCGGTGCGTTTATATGATCTTATTTGGCGCCAATTTGTTGCTTGTCAAATGCCAGCAGCACAATATGATAGCTCAACGCTGACGGTAACCGCCGGGGATTATAGCTTGAAAGCAAAAGGGCGTATTTTGCGTTTTGATGGTTGGACAAAGGTGTTACCAGCAATGAGTAAAAGCGCCGAAGATCAAGTGTTACCCGATGTTGCGGTGAACGATCAGCTAAATTTAAACGAGGTGATTCCACAGCAACATTTCACCAAGCCACCAGCACGTTTTAGCGAAGCGGCATTAGTCAAGGAGCTAGAGAAGCGTGGTATTGGTCGTCCTTCTACTTACGCAGCAATTATTTCAACCATTCAAGAACGTGGCTACGTACGTGTAGAAAACCGTCGTTTTTATGCAGAAAAAATGGGCGAAATTGTGACAGATCGGCTTAATCAATCTTTTGCTGATTTAATGAACTATGATTTTACCGCGAATATGGAAGATGTGCTGGATCAAATTGCTAGCGGAGAAAAAAATTGGAAAACAGAATTAAATCAATTCTTTAAAGATTTTTCTGCACAACTTAGTCAAGCCGAATTAGATGAACTAGAAGGCGGAATGAAGCCAAATAGCCTTGTGCTAACCGATATTAAATGCCCAACTTGTGGCCGCCCAATGGCAATTCGCACTGCCAGTACGGGGGTATTTTTAGGCTGTTCAGGCTATGCCTTACCAGTAAAAGAGCGGTGTAAAACCACGATAAATTTAATTCCTGAAGCTGAATTATTAAACGTTCTGGACGAAGCTTCCGAAACGAAAGCGCTGATGGAACGCAAACGTTGCCCGAAATGTGGCACGGCAATGGATAGCTATATTATTGATCCGCAACGTAAACTTTATGTCTGTGGGAATAATCCAAATTGTGATGGCTACGTCGTGGAGCAAGGTGAGTTTAAAATTAAAGGCTATGATGGTCCGATTGTTGAATGTGATAAGTGCGGTGCGGATATGCACTTAAAATTAGGGCGCTTTGGTAAATATATGGCCTGTACCCAATGTGATAACACGCGTAAAATCTTAAAAAATGGTGAAGTTGCGCCACCTAAAGAAGAGCCTGTACATTTCCCAGAGTTAAAATGTGAAAATTCAGATGCTTATTTTGTTTTGCGTGATGGGGCAAGTGGCGTGTTTATGTCTGCGCATAATTTTCCAAAATCACGTGAAACTCGTGCAGCAAAAGTGGCTGAATTAGCACAATATCGTGATCGTTTACCTGAGAAGTTACAATATTTGGCCGATGCACCACAGAAAGATCCTAAAGGTAATGAAGCGATTGTACGTTTTAGCCGAAAAGAAAAACGTCAATATGTTACGTCAGAAAAAAATGGTAAAGCCACAAAATGGCGTGTTGATTATATTGAGGGAAAATGGGTTGAGAATGGGAAATAGCGTTTAATATAAAGGTTATTTTGATGTAAAAAGACGATAGTTCGATTTCGGGCTATCTTTTTTTGTTATCGTCATTTAAAAATAAAATAGTACAATACCTGAACCTCAAGGTTGAGAGAATATGGCATATTCGGTGGATTGACGATATAACGCATTAAGCTATTATAAATAATGCAGAAATATCAGCCAAGTCTCAACGATTTTTAATTTATCAAGAAAGACAACCTGTTTAAAAAAACAAACAGGTCGCCTTAATTATTCAGTGAAAGGTTAAAATGCAACCAAATTGGATAGACAAAAATTAGATCAATATGTACAACAACATTCAGCTACCTATTTACGTGATATTACGCAACAGTTTGTTTTACAGAAACAGCGGTAAACAAATCGATCTAATCCAATCGAACATCTATGGGAAAATATCAAACGACTGGATTACCTGATTATTTTTAATTCAATGATGCATTATTGTCTTGTTGTTATTTTAAGTAACTATACAGCTCACGAAAAAATCATTCAAATTTGATACATTCTTCTTTATCGGGATAGAAGTTATATTTAGTAATATTCTTAGATGTCCACTCTTCCTTGTTTATATCCTTATCCCACATTCTCTCAACATAAATTACTTTATTATGAGAAATAAACTTAAACCGATATTGATTTGTTTGACTTAGCTCAATTAATTTGGGGTTGTTACATTTTTCACCGAGTGAATAGTATTCATATTTAACAATTAAATAGCTAATATTTTGGTTTGTTAATACTTTTTTCAGTGTATGTATTAAATAAGGAATATGTGTTGCAGAAAAAAAGAAGATGATGAGTAGGCTGAAAAGTGGGAAGTGAAAGGTTTTTTTTGTATTATTTTCTTTATTATAGGGTATAGATGAGAGCAGAAAAGTAGTAATTTCAAAGGCAACAGTTATGGCACTGACGAAATAGACTGTCTCTATCGTTATTGAGAGAAATAATTCACGAAATATTGGGTATTGCTGTGTTGAATTAAGTGTTAATTCTGATGTTGCTTGTTCTATCGCAGAATAATACGTGGACATTAATGTTGGCTTTATTATATAGAATAGTGTAGTAAATAATGCAGTGATCGCAGAAACGATAAGCTGATTCTTACGAATAAATAAAGTGATACTTTTATTTTCTCGTATAATCCAAAGTGCCACTAGTACATTAATGATGCTTAACGACAGTATTCCAGTTATTGGGTTAAAAAAACGGGTGAGTTGTTCTATGTTAAAGTAGAATGAGAAATATCGCATTACCACAATATTAAGAATTATTGTAAAAATTATAATCCAATCGTTTATTGAACAGACAATATATTCTTTATTATCATCTTTATCATTGCTGTAAATACATAATGTGCATAAATTCGTAGCGATTTCATCAGATAATATCTTCATAATGATTTCCTTTTTATTGATGAGAGGTGTGAATTATGAATAACGCGATAAAGATAATCAATATATAAAAATTTGAATGGTATTTGTTAGATAAAACTTAAGATTTATATAAAGCGATATTGAATAGATAGAAATATGAGAGAAGATATTGGCTTATTAAGTGCGGTACAAAATTTTAAAATTTTCCGAAAATTTATACCGCACTTTTTATTTTATTCAAACACTGCCCAAATCGGTGCGTGATCAGACGGTTTTTCCATTGCACGAATATCTAAAGCGATGCCTGTATCGGTACAGCGGTCGATCAAATTATTACTTGCTAAAATATGATCGATACGTAAGCCACGGTTATCATCAAAGCCTTTGGAACGATAATCAAACCACGAGAATTTATCATTTGTCGTTGGATTTAGGTGGCGGAAAGTGTCTGTTAAGCCATAGGTGTATAAACGGTTATACCACTCTCTTTCTTCTGGTAAGAACGAACATTTTCCTGTGCGTAACCAGCGTTTACGGTTTTCTTCACCAATACCAATATCTAAATCACTTGGGCTGATATTCATATCTCCCATAATAATAATTGGATTTTCTTTATTATGATCTTGTTCTAAATAACGTTGTAAATCCGCATAGAATTTTTCTTTCGCGGGGAATTTTGTTTCGTGATTACGGCTTTCTCCTTGTGGAAAATACCCATTGATTACAGTAAGCAAACCAAATTTTGTTTCCATCTCCGCCATAATAATGCGTTTTTGTGCATCTGCTTCATCAGTTGGGAAGCCTTTGTGAATGGCTTTCGGTGCTTGTTTTAATAAAAAAGCCACACCATAATGTCCTTTTTGTCCGTGATGGTAAACGTGATAACCAAGGTGTTCGACTAAGGCATAGGGGAAATCTTCATCCGCCACTTTAATTTCCTGCAAGCCTAAAATATCAGGTTGATACTGTGCTATGATGGCTTCTAATTGGTGTGGTCTTGCTCGTAGCCCATTGATATTAAAAGACATTACTTTCATTTCATTTATTCCTAGTTGTACATTTTAAAAAATTAAGCTGGCATTATACTAAGGTTTAGCTCATTTAAAAAATGATAATATTTTTTACCGCACTTTACTTTGTTCGGCAATCTGTTGATTTATATCATTAAATATGGCGCGAAATTTCTTTATGATAGACGAGTTTATTCGTCAATAACAGGGAAGCAAATGACAGTAGTATGGTCTTGTTTAGTCAATGAGCAGAAAGAATTAATTGAATGGGAAAATCATCAAGGAAAGGCATATCTTGAAAATTACCCCCAACTTATTGATTATGCACAGGCGTTGCTGGCTTCCAAACGCGATAACGTGCATTTCTATTATCAAGCTGATCAGCGATGGTTTAATGTCAGTTTACAACGTTATAAGCAAAGGTTTACCTTACTTACTGCGCAACAAATGCCATTGCCTTTTGAGCTGAGTAAACGAGAACTTGAAATTTTAACCTTGCTCAGTAGTGGGTTAAGCAATGCGGAAATTTCTCAACAGCTTTTTATTAGTGAGCGTACTGTTGCCAAACACGTTGAACATCTTTTTCAAAAAACACAGATTGACAATCGGACGAGTTTAGCGGTGTTTGCTATCACAGAAAATCTGTGCTGTTTGCCAACCCCGGGGGATTTGCCCCAATCTCTTTTAGCAACCTATGAAATTGAAGGGCTAGCTAAGGGTAAAAAACTGTCGAAAAAAACACCGCACTTTATTCATTCCGCCATTTCTCGTCCTATCACCATTGGCGTGCCTTATGTGGAGCAAGGTATTGGGCAATGGGATACACAGGAATTATGCAACGGTTCACAGTTAGCGGTCGAAATGATCAACCAACAAGGGGGAATTCAGGGGCGACAAGTGCGGTTAGAAACTGTCGGATTTCGTGTTGATGATCCCAAAAGTATCCAACAAGCTTACCAAACATTGTTTGATAAAGAAGTGGATGCGATTTCGGCAAGCTATGCTTGCTATTCCCCTGATTTACACGAATGGATTGCAAGCAAGGGAATTCCGTATATTCATCTTGCCACTCATAGTGATTTAGGAAAGTCGCAACATAAGCAAATTAAAAATATTTTTCAAGCCTGTGCAAGTGATATTAATTATGGCGCAGGTGTCGCGCGTTTTATTCAGGCTTATCAATATCATTATCCGCAAGTTGTGAAAAATAAAAGGATTTTAGTGGTTACAGTAACGTGGCAAAAAATTGATATTGGTATTGAAAATCTGATTATTCAACTGCGTAACGCACATTGGTATGTGGAAGTGCTTGCATTAGAAAAATCATCTGATGTTTTCAATGTATTAATGAAACAGGTTCATCATATTGATCCCACTTTAATTGTGTTCGCCTCTTATTTTGCTGAAGATATTCTTGCTTTTTATCAATGTTTTATACAGAATCCAATTAATGCGATTATTTATAGTATCTATGCTCCCTCTGTATTTTTACCACAAGAAAAGCAATGTGAAGATGTGTTATGGGCAAGTACAACGGGATTAAGTATGAATTATGCAGGACAAAAATTCCGCCAACACTATCAGCAATTATTTCACCACCAACCGAGTTATTCACAAGCCAGCGTGGCTTATGATCAAATTCAAATTCTCGCGAATGTTTGGCGACATAGCACCTCGCCAAGAGCCTTTAGAGAAGTCATTAATGGCATTCGATCCTTAGCGTATACTGGGGTAAACGGTACTTATTATTTTGGTGGTGAAGTTCAAGCTGGGCTTACCTATCCTGATAATACAAAAGATCTTTCAATTAGCCAGCCTCATTTATTATTCCAAATTCAGCAAGGAAAAAGTACCGTAATTGCGCCCGATGTTTTTGCTGAATCGGTATTTAGATTGCCTCATTGGTTCCGTATTTAACGGTTCTTTTTTGTGTTATATCAAATTTTACTAATCCTTAAGAGGTAAATACGTAACTTTACGTATTGAGTACTTCGATACCCATCTTATAATTCCTTTCATTATTCTACCTATTTTGATGTATCAATTTTATGTGGGGGGGCTATGGCAAAATTAAATAAGAAATTTGTATTAGGCGGTTTATTTGGCATATTGCTTGGTGTTGGCGTGTTTGCTGGATCGCAATACGCAATGAAAGCAACCAGTAGCACAGAATTTTGTGTGAGCTGCCATTCAATGGAAATTCCCAAACAAGAATGGGAAGGAAGTGTGCATTTTTCAAACCGCAAAGGCGTAAGAGCGGAATGTGCCAATTGTCATATTCCACAGGATTCCGCATTCCATTATGTAAAAACGAAAGTGATGGCATTAAAAGATGTGTGGAATACCTTTGTGGTGGATAAATTACCCGATCAAGACGCTTATGAAACCCATCGTTTAGCAATGGCAAAATCAGTTTGGGCAGAGATGAAAGCAAGCGATTCGGTTACGTGTAAAAGCTGCCATAATCAAGAGGCAATGGTGTTATCCGAACAATCTGAGGCAGCTCAGAAAATGCATAAAATTGCACAGGAAACCAATCAAACCTGTATTGATTGCCATAAAGGAATTGTCCATTTTATGCCTGAAATGGAAGTGGATAACAATGAAGCAAACAGTGAATTGGCAAAACACAGTGGGCAATTTTCGACAGAAGATAAAACCCTATATAGCTTAGCGATGGCAAATGCAACATTGCAAGAAGGGGGAACGATTCGTTTAATGCCTTATGCTGAATTAACTGATTGGAATACGGCTGATGAACAAGTTAAAGCCACATTAAGCGGTTGGCAACAAGAAGGGGCAGAAAGTGTTGTATATATGGATTTGGGCAAACGTATTATGGTGGCATTATTAGAAAATGTTGCCCAAGAGAAGATTCAAGTGATTCGTTCTGTTTATGATGAAGTCACTGCAGCGAATTGGAAAGAAATTCGTTTACCTATTGTTGTACCAAAATCAAATTTAACCGCAGATTTAACCGCACTGAATCAGTTTGGTAAGAACTTAAATGAAACCTATTGTAGTGGTTGTCATGCGCCTATTTCTGCCGATCATTACACAGCAAATCAATGGATTGGTGTGGTCAATTCAATGAAAGATCGCACCTCGTTATCTGATGACGATGTACGCACATTAACAATTTATTTGCAGCGTAATGGTAAAGATATGGCTAACTTATCGCATTAGTATCATAATAGTGGATTAAAATCAGGCAAGCGAATACCCATTATTGTCATTTTAATCCACCATAAATAGTTTCCTAATAGGAATAAATACTAACCACTTTCGTTAGTATTAGGCTGACTCCGAGCTTGTGAACCTAAGTCGAAAGATATGGAAGCAATGCCTGCAACCTGTTTGCACAATGGTATAGTTAGAAATGATTATGCCACTCGTTTTAGAAAGGTGTCGTAATTTTAATACCCACTATCTAATTACAAGTGCGGTAGAAATTGAAGTAATTTTTCTGAGTAAATAGATTTGTGGATCGTCATTACTAGGGTTAAAAAATGAAAAAACAAGACAATATTAATGCAAGTCGTCGCGATTTCATTAAACATTCTTCGCTTGGCCTTGCAGGAACATCTTTAACGGGCGGTGTTGTTGGCTCTTTAGTTACCTCTCAGCCAGCCCTTGCAGCCGAACAAACAACGGTTGTTACAGCCGCTCACTGGGGGCCATTAGGCGTTGTGTTAGAAGACGGTAAAGTGGTTAAATCTGGGCCAGCCATTCCTTCTCCACTTGTTAATGAATTACAAACTGTTGTTGCGGATCAACTTTATAGTGAAACACGCGTAAAATATCCTATGGTGCGCAAAGGATACCTAGAAGGAAATAAAGATACGACATTACGTGGTAGAGATGAATGGGTACGAATTTCTTGGGATAAGGCATTTGAACTTGTCGCAAATGAAATGAAACGCGTGCGAGATAGTTATGGCCCAACTGGCATTTATGCGGGGTCTTATGGGTGGTATAGCTCTGGTGCGTTGCATGCGGCAAGAACATTATTACACCGTTATTTAAATGTAACGGGTGGCTTTGTTGGTTCAAAAGGGGATTATTCTACTGGG
This sequence comes from Avibacterium sp. 21-599, assembly GCF_026226765.1. NCBI lineage: Bacteria > Pseudomonadati > Pseudomonadota > Gammaproteobacteria > Pasteurellales > Pasteurellaceae > Avibacterium > Avibacterium sp. 21-599. The sequence goes on along the minus strand of NZ_JAKKOB010000001.1, from coordinate 1,779,522 downwards.
GCAGCACAAGTGATTATGCCACACGTTTTAGGCACGATAGAAGTTTATGAACAGCAAACAAGTTGGGATGTCATTTTAGAAAGTTCTGAAATTGTCGTATTATGGTCGGCAAACCCACTTACCACATTGCGTATTGCGTGGACCTCCACCGATCAGCAAGGTATTGAATACTTTAAGAAATTAAAAGAAAGTGGGAAACGTATTATTTGTATTGATCCTGTACGAAGTGAAAGTTGTGAATTCTTAGGTGCGGAATGGATCCCAATCAATACCGCAACAGATGTGCCATTAATGTTAGGTATCGCCCATACATTGGTTAGCGAAAATAAACACGATAAAGCCTTTTTACAAAAATATACGGCAGGCTATGATAAATTTGAGGCATATTTGTTAGGCAAAGCCGATGGACAGCCAAAAGATGCCGCTTGGGCAAGCAAATTAACGAGTGTTCCTGTTGAAGTCATTAAGCAATTAGCCACTGATTTCTCCACTAAGAGAACAATGCTTATGGGCGGATGGGGAATGCAACGCCAGCGTCATGGTGAACAGAGCCATTGGATGATGGTTACCCTTGCCTCTATGCTCGGACAAATTGGCTTACCGGGTGGTGGCTTTGGTTTCAGTTATCATTATGCAAATGGTGGCGCGCCAACGGCAACAGGCGGTATTATCGGTTCGATTACCGCAAATCCATCTGTGCAAGCTGGAGAAAAAACGTGGTTAGATGAAACATCAAAAATGTCTTTCCCAGTAGCGCGTGTCGCTGATGCCTTATTAAATCCCGGAAAAACAATCCAATATAATGGCACAGAAATTACCTATCCTGATATTAAATTGGTTTATTGGGCAGGTGGAAACCCATTCGTACATCACCAAGATACTAACACATTGGTTAAGGCGTTTTATAAACCGGAAACCTTCATTGTTAATGAAGTCAATTGGACACCAACAGCACGTATGGCGGATATTGTATTGCCTGTTACCACAAGCTATGAGCGTAACGACTTAACAATGTCAGGCGACTATTCAATGATGAATATTTATCCAATGAAACAAGTTGTCTCTCCGCAATTTGAAGCGAAAAATGATTATGATATTTTTACGGAATTAGCGAAACGTGCCGGTGTAGAAGCACAATTTACCGAAAATAAATCGGAAATGGATTGGTTAAAAGGCTTCTACCAAACCGCATTTGATGCGGCACGCAAAAACCGTGTATTAATGCCTAAATTTGAAAAATTCTGGGAAGAAAATAAACCGATTACCTTTAAAGCAAGTGAAAAAGCTAAGAAATGGGTTCGTTATGAAAATTTCCGCAATGATCCCTTACTTAATCCACTCGGCACACCATCAGGTAAAATTGAAATTTATTCTGATGTGATCGCCAAAATGAATTATGATGATTGTAAAGGCTACCCAAGTTGGATGGAGCCAGCCGAATTTGCGGGCAACACAACACCAGAAGCACCCCTTGCTTTGGTTACACCACATCCATACTACCGCTTGCATAGCCAGCTTGCTCACACATCATTACGCCAAAAATATGCGGTGAATGATCGCGAACCCGTGCTAATTCATAAAGATGATGCGGCAGCACGTGGCATTGCTGATGGCGATATCGTTCGTATTTATAATCAACGCGGACAAGTGCTTGCTGGTGCTGTTGTTACTGATGGTATCATCAAAGGTACAGTCGCCTTACATGAAGGGGCTTGGTACGATCCAGCGGATCTTGGACAATCGGATAAACCATTATGTAAAAATGGTTGCCCAAATGTACTGACTCGAGATGAAGGCACATCAAAACTGGCACAGGGTAATTCACCAAATACCTGTATTGTACAAGTGGAAAAATTCACTGGTGAAGCTCCAGCGGTTACAGTCTTTAAACAACCAAAACAATCAGCTTAAAATTGCTAAGCGAAAATGAAAATCAGCCTCTAGGGGCTGATTTTTTTATTTGTTATCTAACTGTCTTCCCGTGTTTGTTGTTGAAATTCAAATTGTGGAGGAAGTTGGGGTTTTAATTCATCTTCATCAATTTTTTCGACATCTGGGGTATTAAGTAAAGGTTCTTCTTTACTGTGAGTACTTTTTTCCTTGCCGATTAGCTGTGGTAAAATTTTGCTGTAACTGCCTTTTGGTGATAAAGCGCTGGTGATAAAAGCACGGTTAAAGGCATCACCAAATTCTTTGTCTAGCACGGTGTCGTTTAAAATAAAATAGCCCTTGTTTGGCAAGGCAATGTAGCTTAATACATCATTAGGGGAGAAATCGGGAAAGATTTTTTGCAATTCCGCGAGCCAATTATCCGTATCCCCTTCTATCTTGAGGGCATTGATTTCTTTGATTAAACTAATGGCGAAACTTTTGCCTTCCACGGGTTTATCAAAATTGAACGAGAGCATTAACGGGCGTTGATTTTCTTGATAATGACCTGTTTCAGAATAGAGGCTTAAGGTGTAAATTTGAAACGGCCCCCAGTTATAATCAGCATTGCCCACCATTTTCCAATCTGCCCAAAGGGCGCTGGAAAATAAGGTAGAAATTAAAAATGCGACAAGTTTCTTTTTCATTCTTTTTCCTGATAAATTGCTTGTGGCGATTATAGCAAGTTTTTTATTTTCGACAGATTTAATTTGTACAAGTTGCTAAATTTCGCACAATTTGTTCAATTTGTTTTAAACCATTTAAGCGAGAGTGGCTTAATCGTTGTGCGATCCCAAGTTCATCAAAATAAGCGGTTAAATCAAAAGATTGTAATTGTGCCGCTGTTTTGCCGTTAATTTCTTGCAAAATCAGCCAAAGCAAGCCGTTAATAATGCGTGCTTCGCTGAAGGCATTAAATAGAAAAGTGCGGTCGTTTTTTTCTTCAAATTTGAACCAAACCTTGGCTTCACAGCCAGAAATAGGTTGCATTTGAGCAAGGGTTTGTTCATCTGGGCGAGAGAGCATTTTTCCGCTTTGAATGATGAAACGATAGCGATCTTCCCAGTTTTGGGCGTTTTTTATTTTTGTTCTCATTGCATTAATCTAACAGTGCTAAAGCCTTATTCAAGGCGTTAAAAAAGTGTTCAATATCTTGCTCATTATTATAAGGGGCAAGAGAAAGGCGTAATGTACCACGTTGTCCAAGCCTTGCCAAATAAGGTTGTGCGCAGTGTTCGCCTGCGCGTAAGGCAATATTTTGTTCGGCTAAAAGGGTAGCGAGATCAGAAAGATCAATATGCTTAAATAAAAAGCTAATAATTGGGCTGTGATCGTGATAAGCAAAAAGCTGACAAGTGGGATATTGTTGCAAGCGCACGATGATTTTTTCACTTAATTGAGCCACATACTGATGCACGGCATTTTTATCCCATTTTTCTAGCCATTCTAGCACCGCATTAAAGCCGATTACCCCAGCAATATTGGGCGTGCCAGCCTCTAGTTTATAAGGTAGTTCAGCAAATTCGGTATGCTGTGGGCTGACGTTCTGAACCATTTTTCCACCGAATAGCAAAGGCTGAAGTCGGTTAAGTGCGGTCAATTTTCCGGCTAAAACGCCAAGCCCTGTGGGGCCATAGATTTTATGTGCCGAAAAGGTGAGAAAATCCACATCAAGCTGTTGTAAATCAATCGGGAGATGATGAATGGCTTGTGCTGCATCAGCTAAGATTAACGCGTTACTTTGGCGGCGAATAATAGGGATGAGATCGGCTAAAGGCTGTACCACACCTGTTACATTCGACATCATATTTAATGCCACAATTTTGCAGGTTTTTTGCACCGCACTTTTTAATGCACGATCATCAATAACGCCGTTAGTCTGCAATGGGAGGACGATTAGTTTCGCGCCTGTTTTTTGGCTTAACTGTTGCCAGCTAACAAAATTGGCGTGGTGTTCCGCTTCGCTGATGATGATTTCATTTTGTGGCGTAAGCTGTGGTAATAAGCCGTTAGCCACCAAATTAATCGCGTGCGTGGTGCCTGATGTCCAAATAATGCTTTGTTCACTTTCCGCATTGAGCAGTTTTTTCACTCTAGAACGAGCCTGTTCATAGCGCGTGGTTTGTTGTTCATCATATTGGCTGCGATGTACCGAGCCGGCGGATTGATAGAAAGCAACCGTCGCATCAATCAGGGCTTGCGGTTTTAAGCTGGTGGCTGCGCTGTCGAAATAAACGGCTGCGTTAGGTTGTTGAAAATAAGGGAAATTTTTCCTAAATTCTGCGGGATTAAAAGCCATAGAATAATCCTTTCTCTTTTTGTTGGCGTTTTTGTTTACGCTGTTCACTTTGTATTTTTCGCCATTGTTCAGGTGGAATGGGTTGCGGATCTTGCCATAAGCCGATGCGTTGTGAGCGTGCCAGCTGTTGGGCGGTAAAATAGTGTTGATCTTTTGCATAACGAGCATACACCCACGCCATTCCTTGCTTTATCATCATAAGATTTACATTTTGACCTTGTTGGTTGAACACCGTCGCGAGGGTACGTTGATAGCGGTCATAGCCTGTAATTTGAAGCTGAACAAATTGTTTATAAATCAGGTTTGCTAACGTTTGACGCGATTTATTACCAAAAGGTTGTTTCTTTTCTGGGGCATCAATGCTGTCTAAACGGACTTTGATTTGTTTGTTATTTTCAAGCAAGCAACGGAATGTATCGCCATCAGAAATCGCAACCACACGGCAAGGGATGATGCGTGTCGCATTGGCTTGGGGAAGCCAAAATAGTATCATAATAAAGAACAAGAAACGCTTTTTTAACATTCTGATCACATTGATTTTAAAAACTTTTGAAATTTTCCTTATTGTAACGAAAAGCCATAACAAAACGAATAAAATAAGAGTAGAATTATTGTGATTTTAATCAATTAACAAATTTGTAGCGGTATGACCCAGAAGATTTTTCAGTTATTACGTTCTTTTGCTATTCTTTTTTTAATGCTTTTTCTCGGTGAGCAAATCGCTCGTTTTATTCCTATTGGCATACCGGGGAGTATTTGGGGATTGCTTTTATTATTCACCTGCTTAATGTTACAAGTGATTAAAGTGCATTGGATTTTTGCAGGTGCAAGCCTATTAATGCGTTATATGGCGGTGCTGTTTGTACCAGTAAGTGTCGGGATTATTCAATATTCTGATCTTTTACTCCGTCAGGCCAAGGTGCTATTAATTCCTAATGTGGTTGCGACAATTTTGACATTAGTGCTAAGTGGCATTTTGGCGGATTATCTTTTTTCCCAACAGTCTTTTGCTGGATTACGCAAAAAAGTCTTGAAAAAACGGGCTAAGGAGAGTAGATGATTTACGCCTATACTTTGCTCACCCTTGTGGTGTTTAGTGTTGCATTACAAATTAGTAAGCGTTTGAAATCAATTATTTTTAATAGTTTTATCCTTACCGTGGCAATGTTGATCAGTATTGTAGTTATGTTTGATGTACCTTATACCGATTATATGGCAGGTAATGCGCCGCTAAATCATTTATTAGGCGTGAGTGTGGTTGCCTTAGCCTTGCCCTTATATGAACAATTTCGCCAAATTAAAGAATATTGGAAAACGATCTTATTTATCACCGCACTTTCTTCGCTATTCTCTATGCTAGTGGGCGCGCTACTCGCCTTGTTATTAGGGGCAGAACCGGAAATTGTCGCGACCATTTTACCGAAATCAGTTACCACGCCCATTGCAATGGAAATCGCACAAAATATTGGTGGTATTCCTGCCGTTGCCGCGGCAGCCGTATTGATTGCAGGACTACAAGGCTCAATGTTTGGTTATTTAATTTTGAAAGTAATGAAAATAAAATATGCGGAATCCATTGGGCTTTCCATTGGTGCTGTTTCGCACGTTTTAGGTACAGTGAGCTGTATGGAAGTCGATCCTAAAGCGGGGAATTATAGCTCAATCGCCTTAGTGCTTTGTGGTATTCTAAGTTCCATTTTTGCCCCTTTTGTATTCAAATTCATTTATTTTTGGGTTGTGTAGAATGAAAAATGTAGTGAATAGCCTTTGGCACGAACGTTATATCCCAGATAACCCGCGAGAAAAAGATCATCGTCCACCATTTCGTCGAGATCGTGGACGTATTTTACACAGTGCAGCCTTTCGCTGCTTACAAGCCAAAACGCAAATTCACGCGGTGGGTGAAAATGATTTTTACCGCACACGTTTAACCCATTCTTTGGAAGTGGCGCAAATTGGTAGCAGCTTGGTCGCACAGCTTAAATTTACCGAAGCATTCGCTCATTTGTCCGAGCAATTAAAGATAGACAAAAGCCTTTTACAAAAACAGTTAAAGCCTTTATTACCTTCTAATGATCTGATTGAAAGCCTATGCTTTGCTCACGATATAGGGCATCCGCCTTTTGGACACGGTGGTGAAGTGGCATTAAATTATATGATGCGAGATCACGGTGGTTTTGAAGGCAATGCACAAACTTTCCGCTTATTAACCAAGTTAGAGCCTTATACTGCAAATGCAGGAATGAATTTAACCCGCCGAACCTTACTTGGTGTGGTGAAATATCCTGCCATTTTAGATTGTTCTTCACCACAGTATGGCGAAATTTTGCCGCAAGGGAGTGAAAATCCCTTGTATGCCAAAATTGCGGATTGGAAGCCGGGAAAAGGGATATTTCGCGATGATGTTGAAATGTTTCACTGGCTATTAGCACCATTAAGTGAAAAAGATCGCCAGCTTTTTCAGCAATTTAGCAAACCAAGAACAATGCCGCAGCAAACACTAAAAACCTGCTATAAATCTTTAGATTGTAGCATTATGGAATTGGCGGACGATATTGCTTATGGCGTCCACGATTTGGAAGATGCCATTGTGGTTGGGGTGATTCATTTACATCAATGGCAAGACGCATTGTTGCAGCTTAAAAATAGCCCTTCTCAATGGATTAAGGCGAATATTGAAAGCCTGAGTGCAAAACTGTTTTCAGCACACCATTATGAACGTAAAAATGCCATTGGGGCATTGGTAAATTATTTTATTACCAATGTGCGGTGGAAAATTCATCCTGAGTTTGATGACCCGTTATTACGTTATAATGCGGAATTGCCAGAAGATGTAATTAGCGTGTTGAAAGTGTTTACTGATTTTGTGTGGCGATATGTGATTCGTGATGTCAATACGCAACGCATTGAATATAAAGGGCAGCGGATGTTAACAGAAATGTTTCAAATTTTTGAGAGCGATCCTGAACGCCTGTTACCCCGTAATACGGCTGCGCGTTGGAAAAATGCTGCGCCGAATCAGAAAAAACGGATTATTTGTGATTATATCGCGGGAATGTCAGATGCTTATGCCATCAAAGTGTATCAACAGCTTTAATTCAATAAGGGAGGCTAAATACAGCCTCCACAACTTCCGCAACGCCAATCGTCTTTATTTACCGCTTGATAAAACCAGCGCATATAATGTTCTTCTAACGGAATATCCGCAGCAATAAACACATCACTTAACCATTCAATATTAGCAAGAATCCAATCATCTTCATCAAGCCCCTCTAAGTAAAGTTCGTCGGTAGGATCAATGAAATTATAAATTCCCCTTGTTCCCATATCGTGTTCGCGTTTTTGTTCTGGGATTTTAAGAGGCTTGTCTTGATAAAAAATTTCCCAATGCCCTAAACAAAGGGTATTGCCTTGCGTACTCCAACGCGCAATGAATGGATTTTCCATAGTAAGTATGAGTTGTCATCAATCAGTGATTGAATTATTGATCCAATTAAAACAAAGCCGAATACCCAATTCACCTTATTTTTATAAGGGCATTATGTGAAAGTGCGGTGTGATTTTGAACGATTTTTTGTTTTTAAAGTCTGAAGTTTCCCTATAAAATTTTATAGAATAGTGTAAAATTAGTCGTTATTTCTATTTTAAGCGGTATTTTACCGTCGTTTACGGTGGAAAATTTTATGGAAAAAAAATTACCTAAAGCCCTTGATGCCATTGATATAAAAATTCTTAACGAATTACAACGTAATGGTAAAATTTCTAATATTGACCTTTCTAAGAAAGTCGGATTATCGCCAACCCCTTGTTTAGAGCGTGTAAAACGCTTAGAAAAACAAGGCGTGATTATGGGGTATCGTGCGTTGCTTAACCCTGAATTATTGGACTCGCCCTTGTTGGTGATTGTAGAAATTACCCTCGTACGCGGAAAACCCGATGTGTTTGAAGAGTTTAATGAAGCGGTGCAACAGCTTGATGAAATTCAAGAATGCCATTTGGTATCGGGTGATTTTGACTATTTACTCAAAACGCGTGTAGCGGATATGGCAGCATACCGCAAATTGCTTGGCACAACCTTATTGCGTTTGCCCGGCGTGAATGATACCCGTACCTATGTGGTAATGGAAGAAGTGAAACAGACCAATTTTTTACAATTAAAATAAGATGATTAAACGAATTACAGCAAAACTCACACCAAAACAATATATTGCAGAATTGTGTTTAGGTGTCATTTCTTTATTTGGTTTGTATTTGATTATTGCTTGGTCAAGTTACAGCCCTTTTGATAATACGTGGGCGGTGTCTTCCTCGCAGCCTGAAACCCTCAATAAAGCAGGGGCGTTGGGTGCTTGGCTCATCGGCTTATTTTTCACCTTGTTTGGACATATCGGCAATTTAATTCCTTTTATTTTATGCTTTGTGCCTATTTATTTATTCAAAACGAAAAAATTCACTCAGATCACCTGGATTAAAACCATTCTTCGCACTTTCGGGGGTGTTTTACTCTTTAGTGGCTTAACTGCATTAGCGACGTTATTGCTCTCTAATACCAGCGCTTATCTGGCTGGTGGGGTGTTGGGTGGAAGCTTAGTGGTTGCGCTTTATCCTCTTTTGGGTAAAGCGGGCGTGATTTTATGTGCCTTATTGTCTGCAATCGCTGGGTTTATTTTGTGTTCTGGTAAGGCGCTGATACAGCTTTTCATCAGATTTTACTATTGGCTTACAATGAATGAAGATAAAACCCCTGCGATGGCAATGCCAACTGAGCCGCAAGCAGACAGCGAATCTGAGCCTTTAGAAGAAATTATTATCCAAAAGCCAGTGCCAATTTCGTCATTACAAAATGAAAATGCAGAGCAAAGCGAAGCAAGCGAAGAGCAAAATAAAGATAACCAAACCTTTATTCAAATTAGTGGCTTACAAGAATTTGTTCAGCCAGAAGTGCCACTTACACATAATCAAAGCCAAGCCGTTTCCAATAACCAAGAACTTTTTGATCCGCGCCAAATGGAATCCCTTTCCAATTATGATGTAGGGCAAGAAGAGCCATTGCCGAATGTGCGTCTTCCTCAAGCAAGCACAGTAACAAGCCCAGCTACACAAATTGGCGTAAGCACAGAACAGATAATGGTTGAGCCTGTTCAACCTGTTGTAGCACAGAAGAATTCAGCGGTGCAGACAGATTTACCAAATGTGGCTGATTTACCAAGTGCGGTGGATTTTTCCACTGAATTTTCTGCAATAACGCAAGAACCTGAATTAAAGGTATCCATTCCTGATTATTCTTCAGAAAACCATTCAGAAACAGAAAATTGGGCAGAGCAAGAGAATGAAATGGATGAATTGGCACGTCAATTTGCAGAACAAGAACAACAACGTTTAGCGGAGATGGAACAGCGCGCAAAGGAAATCAATGCAGAAGAAGCCCTAACGCATATTCTTACCGAAAAATTACCAACAACGCATACTCAGCCGACGGAGAGTAAATCAGAGATCAGCCAGCCCACTTACAAACCTTATGGGGATTCATTAATTCACCCTGCTTTTCAACAACAAGTGAAAAAAGCGGAAAAACCGACCACACCACTGCCAAGTTTAGATTTATTAGATAAGCGTGAAGTGGAAGAGCAAAATATCACCCGTGAGGAAATTTTGGAAACCTCACAACGAATTGAACAACAATTGCGCAATTTTAATGTGAAAGCAAGTGTAAAAGATGTGTTGGTAGGCCCCGTGGTAACGCGCTATGAATTGGAATTGCAGCCCGGAGTAAAGGCCTCAAAAGTGACCAATATTGATACGGATTTAGCTCGTGCGTTAATGTTCCGCTCAATTCGTGTTGCTGAAGTGATCCCAGGTAAACCTTATATCGGCATTGAAACCCCGAATTTACACCGCCAAATGGTGCCACTGCGTGATGTGCTAGATAGCCCGGCTTTCCGTGAATCAAAATCCTTGCTTTCAATGGCATTAGGAAAAGACATCAGTGGCAATCCAGTGATTGTCGATTTAGCAAAAATGCCTCATTTATTGGTTGCCGGTTCAACGGGGTCAGGGAAATCCGTTGGGGTGAATACGATGATTTTAAGTTTACTCTTTAGAGTGAAACCTGAAGAAGTAAAATTTATTATGATTGACCCCAAAGTAGTGGAGCTTTCTATTTATAATGACATTCCTCACTTGCTTACCGAAGTCGTTACCGATATGAAAAAAGCAGCGAATGCATTGCGTTGGTGCGTAGATGAAATGGAACGTCGCTATCAATTATTATCCGCTTTGCGAGTGCGTAATATTGAGGGCTATAACGAAAAAATTGACGAATATAACGCAATGGGAATGCCTATTCCAAATCCAATTTGGCGTCCGGGTGATACGATGGATACAATGCCGCCAGCCTTAGAAAAACTCAGCTATATTGTGGTGATTGTGGATGAGTTTGCCGATCTTATGATGGTAGCAGGAAAACAAATTGAGGAGCTTATTGCTCGCCTTGCACAAAAAGCCCGTGCTATTGGAATTCATTTAATTTTGGCTACGCAACGTCCTTCAGTGGATGTCATTACGGGCTTAATTAAAGCCAATATTCCAAGTCGTATTGCCTTTACCGTGGCAAGTAAAATTGACTCTCGTACCATTCTTGATCAAGGCGGAGCTGAAACGCTGTTAGGTCGAGGAGATATGCTTTATTCAGGGCAAGGGTCGTCGGATTTAGTTCGTGTACACGGTGCCTTTATGAGTGATGATGAAGTGGCTCGAGTGGCTGATGATTGGCGAGCAAGGGGCAAACCTGATTATATTGATGGCATTTTAGACAGTGCTGATGAGGAAGAAGGGGAAGTCACTCGCAGTGGTGATGAGGGCGAGCTTGATGATCTTTTTGATGAAGTGATGAATTTTGTGATCGAAACAGGCACAACCTCTGCATCATCAATTCAACGTCGTTTCCGTGTCGGCTTTAACCGTGCCGCACGCATTATGGATCAGCTTGAAGAACAGGGCATCGTATCACCATTGCAAAATGGAAAACGTGAAATTTTAGCTCGTCGCTCAGATTATTAGTTTAATCTTTCAGAAAATGACGTAAAAAATGCAACAAATGGGACATTTGATTGTCTGATTAACACAATGATTTCCCATTATTTTAGAATGTAAGGAACATTTATGAAAAAAATGGCAGCAAAAATGACCGCACTTATGTGTTTAGGATTAAGCCAATTGGCTTGGGCAGATGCGGTGAGTGAATTACAAATGCGTCTTAACAAAGTGGATGTGTTAAGTGCCGATTATGTACAGAAAGTGAGTGATGCGAAAGGCAAAGAAATTCAACAAGGGCAAGGCAAACTTCGTATTAAACGCCCAAATTTATTTAGAATGGATAATCAATCTCCGCAAGAAAGCCAGATTGTATCAGACGGCAAAACCCTGTGGTTCTACGATCCTTTTGTGCAACAGGTTACTGCAAATTGGGTGTCTGATGCAGTGAATAATACGCCATTTGTGTTGCTTACTAGCAATGATCAGGGGCAATGGAAAAAATATACGGTGGCGCAATCTGCAGATACCTTTACCCTTAGACCGAAATCAGCGAAAAGCAATATTAAGCAATTCACTATTCGCATTGATACTGATGGCGTGCTGAAAAATTTCAGTACGACAGAGCGTGATGGGCAAACCAATTTATACTTATTGCGTAATATCACCAATCAACCGTTAGCGGATAATTTGTTTAAATTTACTGTGCCGAAAGGGGCAGAATTAGACGATCAACGTAAGAAAAAATAACCGCACTTTATTCAAGGCTAAATTTCGATTTAGCCTTATTCTTTTTTAACTCATTGAAAACCCAATATTATTTAGCTGAGAATATACCAATGTCGAATCTTGCTTTTGATTTTGCTGAAAATGATTTCCGTCCTCTTGCTGCGAGAATGCGTCCCACTCACTTAGACGAGTATTACGGACAAAGCCACTTAGTTGGTGCGGGTAAGCCATTACGTAAAGCCATTGAAGCAGGGCATATTCACTCAATGATTTTATGGGGACCTCCCGGCACAGGCAAAACCACCTTAGCAGAAATTATCGCACAGCGAATTAATGCGGAAGTGGAGCGTATTTCTGCGGTAACGGGTGGGGTGAAGGAAATTCGCGAGTCGATTGAACGGGCGAAGCAAAATCGCCTAGCTGGGCAACGCACGATTTTATTTGTGGACGAAGTACATCGTTTCAATAAAAGCCAGCAAGATGCTTTTCTGCCTTACATTGAAGATGGTACGGTAATTTTTATTGGTGCAACCACAGAAAATCCCTCTTTTGAACTCAATAATGCCTTGCTTTCAAGGGCGCGCGTGTATGTGCTGAAATCATTAACCTCACAAGAAATTGTAGCGGTTTTACAGCGTGCCATTGAGGATAAAGAAAAAGGGCTGGGCAATTTGCATTTAACCTTAGAAGAAAATTTGTTGTCAATGTTGGCAGATTATGTCAATGGTGATGCTCGCCTTGCACTCAATAGCCTTGAATTAATGGTGGATATGGCGGAAGAAGAAAAAAATAGCAAATTTTTACACCGCACTTTATTAACGGAAGTGTTGGGCGAACGCCAAGCCCGTTTTGATAAACAAGGCGATCGTTTCTATGATCTGATTTCGGCATTGCATAAATCTGTGCGAGGTTCCGCACCTGATGCGGCGTTGTATTGGTTCGCACGGATTTTAACCGCAGGTGGTGATCCGCTATATGTTGCAAGACGTTTACTTGCCATTGCCTCTGAAGATATCGGCAATGCTGATCCTCGTGCAATGCAAGTGGCAATTGCTGCGTGGGATTGCTTCACGCGTGTTGGTGCTGCGGAAGGTGAAAGAGCCATTGCTCAAGCGATTGTCTATTTAGCCGTAGCGCCGAAAAGTAATGCCGTGTATCAAGCTTTCAAAGCAGCCAAAAAGCACGCCTTAGAAAGCCCTGATTATGATGTGCCAGAACATCTACGCAACGCGCCCACCCATTTGATGAAAACGCTAGGCTATGGGGCAGAATATCGCTATGCGCATAATGAAGAAAATGCTTATGCGGCAGGTGAAAACTATTTCCCTGAACCGTTAAAAGATACCCAGTATTATTTCCCAGTGGCAAGAGGAATGGAAATCCAAATTGGAGAAAAATTGGCACGATTACGTCAATTAGATCAACAAAGTACAAATATCCGTTATAAATCGAGTAAGTAGCCTAGTTTATTTTTCTTATCCGATCTAAAATAGAACCGTTTTTTGAGCATATTTATTTTCTAAAGGTAACAAAATGATCGATGCAAATTTATTACGCAATAATCTTGCCGAAGTGGCTGAAAAATTAAAACTAAGACGTAGTTTTGAGTTAGACGTTGCACGTATTACAGAATTAGAAGAGCAACGCAAAGCCTTGCAGGTTAAAACCGAAACTTTACAAGCGGAGCGTAATGCCCGTTCAAAAGCCATTGGAGCAGCCAAAGCTCGTGGTGAAGACATTGAGCCATTGTTGGCGGAAGTGGATAATATGGGCATTGAATTAAGTATGGCAAAAAGCCAACTTGATGACGTGCAAGCAGATCTACAAGAAATTGCCCTCAGCATTCCCAATATTCCAGCCGATGAAGTACCACTTGGTCAGGATGAAAATGATAATGTGGAAATTGCTCGCTGGGGTGAGCCAAGAACCTTTGATTTTGAAGTGAAAGATCACGTTACCTTAGGTGAACGTTTACAAGGGCTAGATTTTGCAGCGGGAGTAAAATTAAGCGGGGCGCGCTTTGTGGTGATGAAAGGACAAATCGCCAAAATGCACCGTGCGTTAGCGCAATTTATGCTGGATTTACACACGGAACAACACGGTTATAGCGAAACCTATGTGCCTTATTTAGTGAATCACGCCACCCTCTATGGCACCGGGCAGTTGCCAAAATTTGGTGAAGATTTATTCCATACCAACCCACTAGAAGGGGAGCAACCTTACGCCTTAATTCCAACCGCCGAAGTGCCAGTAACCAATCTAGTACGTGATAAGATTTTAGAACAAGCCCAATTACCCATTAAAATGACGGCTCATACCCCTTGCTTCCGTTCTGAAGCGGGATCTTACGGGCGTGATACACGCGGTTTGATCCGTATGCATCAATTTGACAAAGTAGAAATGGTGCAAATTGTTGAGCCTGAAAAATCAATGGAAGCCTTAGAAGAACTCACCAGCCATGCTGAAAAAGTGTTGCAGTTGTTAAATCTACCTTATCGTAAAGTTTTATTATGTACTGGTGATATGGGCTTTGGCTCAGCAAAAACCTATGATTTAGAGGTTTGGGTACCAGCCCAAAACACCTACCGTGAAATTTCTTCTTGCTCAAATATGTGGGATTTCCAAGCACGCCGTATGCAAGCGCGTTATCGTGTGAAAGGGGAGAAAAAGCCACGTCTTGTTCACACCCTAAATGGTTCAGGCTTAGCTGTTGGTCGTACTCTTGTTGCTGTGCTAGAAAACTACCAAAATGCTGATGGCAGCATCACTGTGCCAGAAGTGTTACGTCCATATATGGGCGGATTAGATGTAATCGAGGTCTAATTTATTTATTTTTTAATGTAATGCCCATTTCATATAGAGAAATTGGGCATTTTTTATTGGTGGCATACGTGTCTTTTAATAACTTTATCAAGGTAATTTGTAATGTTTAATATTTCTAAAGAACAGTCTCAGTATATAAAAGGTTGGGCTGTGGTATTAATGTTTATTCATCATGTATTTGGTTTTCCAAATAGGGCTCCAGAAGGAATGTTTTTATATTTATTTCCAGATCTTGGGATAGAATTTCATATAGGAGCACTAAGTAAATACTGTGTTTCTATTTTTTTATTTATTAGTGGTTATGGATTTGCAGTAACAAATCATAAAAATAATAGTTATTATTTTAATAAAATTTTTTCAACTTATCGTGTAGCTTGGATAGTTTTTATTATTTGTATTCCTTTGGATATTTATTTCAAATCTTGGAATATTAATTTAGGTGGCAAAGAGATCTTTCTGAATTTTTTTGGCTTTTCTAGTTCATATAATGGAGAATGGTGGTTTTTATTACCCTACCTATTATTTGTTGCAATTACACCACTTCTACAATCTCTAAGAAATAAGGTATTATCTCTTATTGGATTAGCTTTTGTTTTACACAATGTTTCAGCATCAGGATTATGGGGCGAAGCACTTTATTGGTTTCCTGCGTATGTAATAGGTTTTTCCTTTGGAATATTAAAGGATTATGTTATAATACGAACAAATAATATTTTATTCAAAATATTATTTGTAATAGTATACTATTACTTTACCGAAATTGGATATCGATATTTTGGGGTAGAGAGTATGGTATTTCTCGTCCCTTTTGTTATCTATATTTTCCTTTCTTTATTTGAAGTTACCAAATATATACCCGGAATAAACAAAATGTTATTTTCTTTTGGTAATAAATGCATTTATATGTGGCTAGTTCATTCCTTTTTTGCTTATCATTTTTTAGCAAAAATTATCTATTATCCTAAATACACAATATTAGTTTTACTGAATTTATTAGTTATCACATATTTAGCAGCAACAATTCTATCAAAAATTGATCAGTATATTGTTTCATTTTTTGTTAAAATAGATTTAAAGAATAAGTTGCTAAGCGTTAGATGAGTTTTATATAATAAAATCAAAGTGCGGTTTTTTTGACCTCGCTTTATTTTTTTATGGAAATATTATTTTAACAACTTTTATGGTAAACTATAGGCTAGTTTAATGTAATTAATATTTAGGTCAAATTTCATGAAATCTTCTATTATCAGTAAATTAGATAGTTTAAATGAACGCCACGAAGAGTTAGAAGCTTTGCTTGGCGATGCCTCAGTAATTAGTGATCAAGAAAAATTTCGTGCTTATTCTAAAGAATATGCACAACTCGAAGATGTGGTGAAATGCTTTGCACGTTGGAAACAGTTAAACAGCAATATAGAAGACGCAGAATTATTGCTTGATGATCCAAGTATGCGTGAAATGGCACAAGAAGAAATTGAAGAATGCCAAGCTGAAATTGAGCAAGTAGAAGCGCAATTGCAAATTTTATTACTACCAAAAGATCCGAACGATGAATACAACTGCTATTTAGAAATTCGCGCAGGAACAGGGGGCGATGAAGCTGGGATCTTTGCGGGTGATTTATTCCGTATGTATAGCCGCTATGCAGAAAGTAAACGTTGGCGTGTGGAAATGCTCAGTGCAAATGAAAGCGAACAGGGCGGTTATAAAGAAGTGATCGTAAAAATCAGTGGCGAAAACGTGTATGGTCAGCTTAAATTTGAATCTGGTGGGCATCGTGTACAACGTGTACCGAAAACCGAATCACAAGGTCGAATTCATACCTCTGCTTGTACAGTGGCAGTAATGCCAGAATTGCCAGAAAGTGAATTGCCAGAAATTAACCCAGCGGATTTACGTATTGATACTTATCGTTCATCAGGGGCTGGAGGACAGCACGTCAATACGACGGATTCTGCCGTGCGAATCACCCATATTCCAACAGGTATCGTGGTGGAGTGCCAAGACGAGCGTTCACAGCATAAAAACAAAGCCAAAGCAATGTCGGTGCTTGCTTCTCGTATTGTTCAAGTGGAACAAGAAAAATTAGCTGCAGAACAAGCGGATACAAGGCGTAATTTATTAGGTTCAGGAGATCGTTCCGATAAAATCCGTACCTATAACTACCCGCAAGGTCGTGTTACGGATCACCGTATTAACCTGACGATTTATCGTTTAGATGAAGTGATGAATGGAAAAATTGATGAATTGATTCAACCAATTATTACCGAATATCAAGCCGATCAGCTTGCAGCATTGTCAGATCAAGGCTAACTAGCGAAGCAAGAAAATACAAGTGAGGTGGGAAATGGCTATTTTTTCCACCGCACTTATTTTTTTACGAAATAATTAAGCGCGATTTAATTCAACCAGTTGTTTTTTTGTTAATGCGAAAACGCCTAATCCGCCATTTTTTAGCGCTAACCACTGGAATGGTGCGTGAGGGAATTGCTCAATTAAATGGATCATACTATTTCCCACCTCACACACTAATACCCCGTCATCTGCCAGATAATCAGCGGCAGATTTTAAAATTTGTTTAGTAATCTCTAATCCATCAACGCCAGAGCCTAGCGCCATTTCTGGTTCGTGATGATATTCTTCAGGCATTTCATCAAGATCTTCTTTATCCACATAAGGTGGGTTGGTCACGATAAGATCGTATTTATCTTGAGGAAGATGAGTAAACAGATCGGATTGAATTGGGAAGACGCGATCACTGAGATTGTGGTGCATAATATTGATTTCCGCCACATCTAAGGCATCAGTGGAAAGATCAATCGCATCGACTTCCGCCTCTGGGAATTGGTTTGCGCAGGCAATCGCAATACAGCCACTGCCTGTACACATATCCAAAATTCGTTGTGGGGCTTTGGTGAGTAACCCTGTAAAGCGTTCTTCAATTAAAGCGCTAATAGGGGAGCGAGGTACGATCACGCGTTCATCCACATAAAATTCTAATCCGCAAAACCACGCGCGGTTGGTTAAATAGGCAACAGGAATACGTTGCTCAATGCGTGCCAAAATCAGTTCTAACAAATTTGCTTTTTCGCTTTGTGTTAAACGGCTGTCATAAAGCTCCGTAGGTAAATCAGGCGGAAGCTGTAATGTGGTTAATACGAGTTGCTGTGCTTCGTCCCAGGCGTTGTCATAACCGTGTCCATAATATAAATCAGAGCGATTAAAGGTACTGTATGTCCAACGTAGGAAATCTTTTAGAGTGTGAAGTGAATGTGTCACGTTATCTGCAAGAATTTGTTGAATGAGTTCTTGGTTAAAGGCTGTCATCAATGTTTTCCAATTCAAAAAGAATAAATTTAAAGTGGTTAATGATACATTAATCAATGAGCTAAGTCAGCTGAAGAGAGCAAAGAAAATAGACGGCGTGACAGTAATAAAGTGCGGTGGGATTTCAGTTTGTTTTTGATTAAAAACGCGCAAAATTTTGACCGCACTTTTTTTGCATCTTAACCGCGCGGATCGGGGTTATCCAACACGGTTTGTGTTTGATTTTGACGGAATTGCTGTAAGCGTGTGGCAAGTTCAGGGTTAAAACGGGCTAAGATTTGTGCCGCTAATAACCCAGCATTCGCTGCCCCCGCCGCACCAATGGCTAATGTCCCAACAGGAATGCCTTTTGGCATTTGCACGATAGAGTAAAGACTATCCACGCCATTTAAGGTTGCACTTTTTACTGGAACGCCCAACACGGGAACAAGGGTTTTGGCGGCGATCATTCCCGGCAAATGAGCCGCACCGCCAGCCCCCGCAATAATCACTTTGTAACCATCCTTTTCGGCGTTTTCAGCAAATTGAAATAATCTATCTGGGGTACGGTGAGCTGAAACAATTTCAATATGATGAGGCACGTTAAGCTCTGTGAGAATTTGAGCGGCTTCTTGCATTGTCGCCCAATCACTTTTTGATCCCATTACAATTGCAATTTCAGCGATTTGGTTTGGCATAGTTTTTCCTATTCATAAAAAATTAACTGAACTAGGATAGCATAGCTTACGCTTTATAAGCAAACGATTGCCTTGTTTGCTTGATTGACCAAAAATTAGCAAGATAACCTGATTAAGTGAACATAGCGTGGCTTGTTTTCCTTGCAACTTTGGGCTAAAAATCTTATCCTAGCAACAATTTTTCTACCCTAATCTTAATAAAGATTTCATATTGGATAACCTTCTTAAAAACAAGCATACTAGGTGTCATATATGCAGACAAAAGCTAAATACAGAAAAGATTATCGCACGCCAGATTTTACCGTAACGGATATTTTCTTGGATTTTCAATTAGATCCAGAAAAAACTGTGGTAACAGCGAAAAGCCAATATCAGCGACTAAATTCGGCGGCAACACAATTACGTTTAGACGGGCATAGTTTTCAATTTGCAGAAATTCGTTTAAATGGTGAAGATTTTAAGAAATATCAGCAAGATAGTGAAGGGTTAAGCTTAGATCTGACGCATCTTAACGTTGAGCAATTTGAATTAGAAATTATTACCTATCTTAATCCAGCGGAAAACACTTCTTTACAGGGCTTATATCAGTCAGGAAATGCCCTTTGTACGCAATGCGAGGCTGAAGGATTTCGTCAAATTACCTATATGCTCGATCGTCCTGATGTGCTAGCGCGTTATACTACCAAAATCACTGCCGAGAAAGCAAAATACCCTTATTTATTATCTAATGGTAATCGTATTGCCAGCGGTGAGCTAGATAATGGTTTCCATTGGGTGGAATGGCAAGATCCTTTCCCTAAACCGAGCTATTTATTTGCCTTAGTGGCAGGGGATTTTGATGTTTTGCAAGATACCTTTACCACACAAAGCGGACGCGAAGTGAAACTTGAGCTTTATGTGGATCGGGGCAATTTAAACCGTGCCGATTGGGCAATGCAAAGCCTGAAAAAATCAATGAAATGGGATGAAGAGCGTTTCGGGCTAGAGTACGATTTAGATATTTATATGATCGTTGCGGTAGATTTCTTCAATATGGGGGCAATGGAAAACAAAGGCTTGAATATTTTCAATGATAAATTTGTATTGGCCAATCCACAAACCGCGACCGATGAAGATTATTTAGCCATTGAAAGCGTGATTGCTCACGAATATTTCCATAACTGGACGGGCAACCGTGTTACTTGTCGTGATTGGTTTCAGCTTAGCTTAAAAGAAGGTTTAACGGTATTTCGTGATCAAGAATTTTCCTCTGATACCGGCTCTCGGGCGGTAAATCGGATTAATAATGTGAAATTCTTGCGTACCGTGCAATTTGCTGAAGATGCAAGCCCTATGTCGCATCCAATTCGCCCAGAAAAAGTGATTGAAATGAATAATTTCTATACGGTAACCGTCTATGAAAAAGGGGCAGAAGTGATTCGTATGTTGCATACTTTGCTAGGGGAACAAGGTTTCCAAGCAGGAATGCGAGAATATATTTCACAAAATGATGGCAAAGCGGCGACTTGTGAAGATTTTGTGCAGGCAATGGAAAAAGCGAATGGCATCGATCTCAGTCAGTTCCGCCGTTGGTATAGTCAATCAGGCACGCCAGAACTCACTATTAGTGATAGCTATGATGAACGTTCGCATACCTATCGTTTGCAAGTATCACAACATACGCCAGCAACCGCCGATCAAATGGATAAAGTGAATTTACATATTCCATTGAAAATCGCCCTTTATGATGAGCAAGGAATTGCCCAATCTTTGCAATATTATGGTGAAGTCGTGAGTGATGTGTTAGATGTCACAGAACAGACGCAAACCTTTGAATTTCATAATATTTATTCACGCCCTGTGCCTGCCTTATTATGTGATTTTTCTGCGCCAGTGCGTTTAGATTATGATTACAGCACCAAACAGTTGATTACCTTATTGAAGTTTGCGAAAAATGATTTTATCCGTTGGGATGCAGCGCAAATGTTGTTTAGTAACGAGTTACGTCGTAACTTATCACAATATCAGCAAGGGCAACCACTTGAATTTTCAGAAGAAATTCTTACCGCACTAGGTCAAGTATTAGAAAACCATCAGAAAGATCCAGAATTAACCACGTTAATTCTTACCTTACCGAAAGAAACCGAATTTGCCGAGCTGTTTAAAACCATTGATCCTGAAGGCATTGCCGTAGTGCGTGAGTTTATGCTACGTACCTTAGCAGAATATTTGAAGTCAGAGTTATTCCGCATTTATCAGCATATTCATTTGGAAGATTATCGTGTGGTTCAGCAAGACATTGCCTTGCGTGCTTTGCGTAATCTCTGCCTAAATTATTTGGCATATACCCATTTAGGCAATAATTTGGTGTATAAGCACTATGTGAATGCAAATAATATGACAGATTGTTTGGCGGCGTTATCAGTAGCAACGAAAGCACAGCTACCTTGCCGTGATGAGTTATTGGCTGATTTTGAACAAAAATGGCAGCACGATGGCTTAGTGATGGATAAATGGTTTGCCTTGCAAGCAACACGACCTGATACTGATGTGCTACAAATTGTGGTGCAACTAATGGATCATCCAAGTTTTAACTTTAATAATCCAAATCGTGTGCGTGCTTTAGTGGGCAGTTTTGCAGGACAAAATCCACGTGCTTTCCATGCTGCAGATGGGGCAGGTTATCGTTTCTTAACGGATATTTTAATTCGTTTAAACGACACCAATCCACAAGTTGCCTCAAGATTAATTGAGCCATTGATTCGCTTTAAACGTTATGATGCACAGCGTCAAACCTTGATGAAACGCGCCTTAGAACGCTTGAGCGAAGTGGAAAACCTCTCTAAGGATTTATTTGAAAAAATCGAAAAAGCTTTACAATAATCCAACCAAAGTGCGGTTAAAAATGACCGCACTTTTTTACAGTTTAACTATCCAGTGAGATAAACGAGTGAATATGTATCCTTTAATCCGAAAAGCACTTTTCAGCCTTGATGCTGAAAATGCCCACAATTTAACGATCCAGCTATTAAAACTTGCTGGTAAACCTGCCTTATATCCGCTGGTTAAAGCGTTGTTCGCTTACCCACAAGGTAATGAAAAAACGGTTATGGGGATTAAATTTAAAAATCCTATTGGGCTAGCCGCTGGCGCAGATAAAAATGCTGAAGCCATTGATGGCTTTGGTGCAATGGGATTTGGTTTTATTGAAGTCGGCACTGTTACCCCTTTAGGGCAAGAGGGCAATCCTAAACCTCGTCAATTTCGCTTAATTGAGGAAGAGGGCATTATTAATCGTAACGGCTTTAATAATCAGGGCATTGATGCGGTGATTGAAAATGTCAAGAAAGCGCGTTTTGATGGCGTGATCGGGATTAATATTGGCAAAAATAAACGCACCCCCATTGAACGCGGTAAAGAAGATTATCTTTATTGTTTGAATAAAGCCTATAATTATGCCGACTATATTACGGTGAATATTTCCTCGCCCAACACGCCAGATTTACGCCAGTTACAATATGGTGAAGCGTTAGACGATTTATTGCAAAGTATTAAAGCCCGTCAGTATATTTTGGCGAACCAATATAATAAATATGTACCAATTGCGGTAAAAATTGCACCAGATTTAACTGAATCTGAATTGGTACAAATTGCAGATGCGTTACGACGTCACAAGATTGATGGGGTTATTGCAACGAATACCACCATTGCTCGCGACAGCGTGCAAGGTTCAAAAAATGCCAATGAAATTGGTGGGTTAAGTGGAAAGCCATTACAGCAAAAAAGCACCCAAATCATCGCTCATTTATATCAAGAATTAAAAGATGATATTCCGATAATCGGCAGTGGTGGCATAAACAGTGTTGCTAGCGCGCAAGAAAAAATAGCGGCAGGTGCGCAATTATTGCAGGTGTATTCAGGCTTGATTTATCAAGGCCCTAGATTAATCAAAGAGCTAGTAACCCATTTTTAATGGATATATAACCAGAAAAGGCTTGAGAAGCAGCCTTGAAATAGCAATAAATGAAACAGAGATAAGGGCGGGCGAATGTCCGTCTTTATTTTTTTAACTTAAAGCGGAAAAATTACAAAAAAAGTACCGCACTTTTTTATTTAGGAACAACAATGCAAAAGATTTACGATTTACATTGTCATAGCACGGCATCTGATGGGGTATTAAGCCCCAAAGAGGTCGTGCAACGCGCTTATGACAATCAGGTTTCCGTGTTGGCATTAACTGATCACGATAGCGTTGCAGGTTTAACGGAGGCACAAGAACAGGCTGATTTATTAGGTATTACGCTGATTAATGGGGTGGAAATTTCGACGCAATGGGAAAATCGCGCTATTCATATTGTGGGATTGGATTTTGATAAAAATCACGAAAAAATGACCGCACTTTTGCAACAGCAAGCAGAAAAACGCTTAGCAAGAGCAATGGAAATTGGCGAGAAATTAGCAAAATTAGGAATAGAAAATGCTTTTGAAGGGGCAAAGCGCTTCACTCAAGGCGAAGTAACCCGCGCGCACTATGCGCGCTATTTAGTGGAAATCGGCAAGGTTTCTAATATTAATCAGGCTTTCAAACGTTATCTAGGGCAAGGGAAGTCAGCTTATGTAAAAGCGGAATGGGTGGATATTCCTAGCGCGATTGACATTATTCACCAAGCAGGCGGTGTGGCGGTGTTAGCGCACCCATTGCGCTATACCTTAACCACCAAATGGCTCAAAAAACTGATTACAGATTTTGCCCAAAGCGGCGGTGATGCAATTGAGGTTTCGGGTTGTGGGCAAACGAAAGATCAACGATTATTGCTGGCGCGTTGGGCGCTTGAACAAGGTTTACTTGGCTCTGTTGGGTCAGATTTCCATTTTCCTTGTGGCTGGATTGAATTAGGACGATCTCTTGAATTGCCAGAAAATGTACCACCCATTTGGCAGAAATTTCGCACCATTTTGTAAATTCCGTGTAAAACAAGTTGAATTTCTCTTAGTTTAAGTGTAATTTATGCGTTACATATGTTGTATATAAAAATTTACATCCTGAGGGTGAGTAGGAAAGAAAAATGAACCACGTAAATCACAAAGATAGCATTCATAATGTGAATATTGTTAATGAAAAAGTGCTAATTACACCACACGAACTGAAAGAAAAATTGCCATTACCGCAACATTTATCTCATCAAATTGAGCAATCGCGGGCGGATATTGCGAATATTATTCATAAAAAAGATAATCGTTTATTAGTGGTGATCGGCCCCTGTTCCATTCACGATCCTCTTTCTGCCTTGGATTACGCAAAACGATTGAAAGCCTTGTCAGATGAATTAAAAGATCAGCTTTACATTGTGATGCGAGTGTATTTTGAAAAACCACGTACGACAGTCGGCTGGAAAGGATTAATCAATGATCCGAAAATTGACGGTAGTTTTGATGTGGAACACGGATTGCATATTGCACGCCAATTATTGTTAGAACTGGCAGAAATGGGCTTACCGCTTGCTACTGAAGCTCTTGATCCTATCACACCCCAATATATGGCGGATTTATTTAGTTGGTCAGCTATTGGGGCAAGAACCACGGAATCACAAACACACCGTGAATTGGCATCAGGCTTGTCAATGGCGGTAGGTTTCAAAAATGGCACAGATGGTAGCATTGCAACAGCTATTAATGCAATGAAGGCTTCGGCAATGGGGCATAGTTTTATTGGAATCAACCAACAAGGGCAGGTAAATTTGCTCAACACGGCAGGCAATCCAAACGGACATATTATTCTGCGTGGCGGTAAAGTGCCAAATTATCAAGCCGAATTTATTCAACAAGCCGAACAAGAATTGCAAAAAGCTGGCTTAGCACCGGCAATTATGGTGGATTGTAGCCACGGTAATTCCAATAAAGATTATCGTCGTCAGCCAATTGTAGCTCAAGACGTTACGCAGCAAATTGTCAATGGCAACCAATCAATTATAGGCGTGATGCTAGAAAGCCATATCAACGCAGGTAATCAAAGTGCGGAACAGCCGATAAGTGAAATGCGATACGGCGTATCCATTACCGATGCTTGTATTGATTGGGAAACGAGTGAAAAATTATTACGCCAAATGGCACAAGCCTTGAGCAAGAAAATAACCAAACTGTAAAGAAATAAGGACAACAATGTGGACGCCCTAAAAGCACTGCGTACAGAAATTGATACACTAGATCAAGAATTATTGCAATTATTCGCAAAACGGTTGGCATTGGTAAAAAAAGTGGGAGAAATAAAACATCAACAAGGTTTACCTATTTATGTACCAAATCGTGAAGCAGAAATGTTGCAAGCAAGACGACAAGAAGCAGAAAAACTTGGTGTACCGCCTGATTTAATCGAAGATGTACTACGTCGTTTAATGCGAGAATCTTATACCAGAGAAAATCAATTTGGTTTTAAAACCGTTAATCCAAACATTAAAAAAATTGTTATTGTTGGCGGAAATGGAAAGCTAGGCGGATTATTCGGGCGTTATCTACAACTTTCTGGCTATCAAGTTGAAAATTTAGGGCGAAATGATTGGGACCAAGCAGATGAGATTCTATCGGGCGCAGATGTAGTCATTGTTTCTGTACCCATCGTAAACACAGTAGAAACCATCGAACGCCTTGCCCCTTATTTAACCGAAAATATGCTACTCACCGATCTCACATCGGTGAAAAAAGCCCCGCTAGCTAAAATGCTAGAAGTGCATAAGGGGGCAGTAGTGGGCTTGCATCCAATGTTCGGGCCAGATATTGCAAGTATGGCAAAACAAGTTGTTGTGCGTTGTGATGGGCGTTATCCTGAGCGCTATCAATGGCTGTTAGATCAAATCAGTATTTGGGGCGCGAAGATTTATCAAGTGGATGCGGCAGAACACGATCAAAGTATGACTTATATTCAAGCTTTACGCCATTTTGCTACCTTCGCCAACGGGCTACATTTATCCAAACAACCCGTGGAATTAGCCAAATTATTAGCATTATCTTCCCCCATTTACCGCTTAGAATTAGCCATGATCGGGCGTCTATTCGCTCAAGATGGGGCATTATATGCCGATATTATTATGGATAAACCCGAAAACCTTGAAGTGATCGAAAGCCTAAAACAAAGTTATGAAGAAAGCCTCACTTTTTTTGAAAACGGCGATAAACAAGGTTTTATCAACGCATTTGAAAAAGTGCGTGATTGGTTTGGCGATTATTCAGAACAATTTCTTAAAGAAAGTCGTCAATTATTACAACAAGCGAATGACTATCGACATCAGTAAATTACAGATTTACATCGCATTATCGGCTTTGAGTATTACTTGAGTATTACTGACTTTTGCTTTCAGGTAGCATTTTATTGGAAAAGTCGATTAAAAAAGTGCGGTGTAAAACCACCAAGTTTTTGTTCTGATTTGATGAATTATTTCGCTTTTATCTTTAAACCCTTTTTCTAATAACTCGGGTGAAAATGGGTATCCCAAAAATCACCATTTAAAAGCATTTGCCAAAAATCCCAAAATCTTCAGTCCGCCCCAAACCAAGTAGAAAAAATTTTAAAAAATTATATTGTTCACAATTTAATTTTAAGCTATGATATTTGCCATCAGAAGCAAAACTTTTTAACCTCCACATAAGGAACATAGCATGAAAATTTTTTATCACACTTCAGCCACGGCCACAGGCGGACGCGATGGACATACACAGGTTGATGACGGCTCTATCGGCTTTGACTTGGTCAGTTTTCAAAATCAAAGCGGCAAGGTCGGCACCAATCCCGAACAGCTTTTTGCCATGGGCTATGCCGCCTGTTTTGACAGTGCGATGAACCACGTTGCTCCGAGCTTAGGGCTTAAACCCGTACAATCAAGCACCAAGGTTGCCATTGGTATCGGGCAAAAAGAGGACGAGGCGTTTGGCTTGGATATTGACATCACGGTTACTGTTGAGGGCGTGAGCGTGGACGAGGCAAAAAAATGGATTCAAAAAGCCCACGAAGTTTGCCCTTATTCCAATGCCACCCGTGGCAATGTGCCTGTCCGCCTGCACGTTAAAGTGATTGAAACCTTTGATTTGTAAGAGGGCAAGCCGTTTTCAGGCGGTTATTTTTGATGATTCTATTGCACACCATTTTATGAATGAATATCGCAGAGAGGCTGCCTGAAAATGTATGAACAGCTTAAATTAGACCATCAAATCTGTTTTCCGCTTTATGCCTTATCCAAAGAAATCACGCGCCGATACACGCCTTTTTTGGCAAAACTGGATTTGACTTATCCGCAGTATCTGGTAATGCTGGTGCTGTGGGAGTGCGATGGTCAGACGGTGAATCAGATTGGGGCGAAATTGCATTTGGACAGTGGCACGCTCACGCCTCTGCTTAAACGCTTGCAAGCCAAAGAGCTGATAAAACGTGAACGCAGTCAAGAAGATGAACGTGTGGTGCAGGTTTTTCTCACGCCATCGGGCAAAGATTTGGCTGATGAAGCCTGCACTATCCCCGAGCAGATGGCACAGTGCTTAAATTTAGAGGCAAGTGAAGTGGCATTGTTGCGTAAAATTGTGGGAAAGCTAGCTGGCTAACCGCTTAATCTTACTGTTTTAGACGGTATTTTGCCAAGAAAGGCGACCTGAAACTTCATTTTCGTTTTTAGGTCGCCTTTTGGCGTTTGCTTGCAGCTATTTTGAAACGCCGTTTATACCTCAAGCTTTCTGCTCGCCAGCCACGCCACCATGGCAGGGTCGCGGTGTGAGAAAAAGGCAGAGGTTTGAGTATCAAGGGCGGTGATGGCAAGCATATCTTCTTGGCTTAGGGCAAAGTCAAAAATATTGCGGTTTTCTTGCATACGTTCTTGACGCACGGTCTTGGCAAGCGAGACGATTTCACGCTGATACAGCCAGCGAAGCACCACTTGTCCGACCGTTTTGCCGTATTTTTCGCCGATTTGCGTGAGTGCAGGGTGGGTAAATAAGCCGTTTTTGCCTTCTGCAAAGGGCGCCCACGCTTCGGCAACCACGCCGTTCGTTTGCAGCCAAGGCACATCATGCAGCCGCTGGTGAAACGGATTGACTTCAATTTGATTAACCATCGGGGCAATGCGGTTGAACGCCATCAAATCCGCCACACGGTCGGGGTGGAAATTGCTTACGCCAATAGCTTTGATTTTGCCTGCTTCATACAGCTCTTCCATCGCCCGCCACGCCCCATGCACATCGCCATAAGGCTGATGAATCAAATACAAATCCACATAGTCAAGCTGCAAGCGGTTTAAAGAACGCTCAAATTGGGCTTTGGCACCCTCATAGCTTGCATCTTGCAGCCAAAGTTTGGTGGTGATGAAGAGTTCATCTCTTGCGATACCGCTTTGTTTGATGGCGTTGCCGACTTCACATTCGTTTTGGTAGCTGGCAGCGGTGTCTATCAGGCGGTAGCCCGATTCAATGGCACCAAGTACCGCTTGTTCGCATTCTTTGGCATCGTTCATTTGGAAAACACCAAAGCCGATTTTGGGCATAGATACGCCGTTTTTTAGGGTTAAAGTTGGGTTGTTCATTTTTTTCTCTCTTTTGAAATTTAAAGGTTTTTGTTAAAAAATTCGGTAAGCTTGTTTAGGGCATCTTGTACATACTCGGGTTTCCAGTAGGTTTCAATGTGGCTTGCACCTTTAATAAGGTGCAGTTGCTTGTTTTGGCTGCCAGTGGCTTGCTTAAAGGCATCTTGGGTCATATAGGCGGTATCGGCTTTGTCGCCAGCAATCATGAGTAAAGGCTGGTTGATGAGCTCAATTTGGTCGGTGGCATCAAAGGCGATTAAATCAATTAGGCTTTCGGTGGTGTAACGTGGGCTGGCGTTGGGGTGATAATGGGTTTTTCCATAGTAAACAGCCCCGTCTCGATACAATCCTGCTGGTAGTTGGGCAAGAATGGCGTCGGTAACTTGGCTGGGATTGGCATTGGCTTCATAGTCCACTTCGCCAGTACGAATGAGTTTTTCTCGTGCAGCGGCGGCTTTTTGCAGTCGCTCTGGCAGACTTGAACGCAGACTGCCCGCTAAACCTTCACGGCGTATAAGACCTGTGTTAAACATGCTGATGGTTGCCGCTGCGGCAATGCGTTTGTCGGTTTGAGCGGCTTTAAGCGTGTAGCCACCTCCGCCACAGATGCCCAGTGCTGCAATGCGGCTGCTATCTACGCCTTGATAGGTGCTGATGAAATCAATCATGGCGTGAATGTCGTTGGTGCGATAAAAGGGTTTATCAACATTGCGGGGGCTGCCACCGCTTTGCCCTTGAAAAGCGGCATCTGCGGCAATGGTGATATAGCCCTGTTCGGCAAGACGCTGGGCATACAGTCCTGCCACTTGCTCTTTTACACCGCCATTAGGGTGAGCAATAACAATGGCAGGATATTTTTTAGTAGGGTTAAAATCTGCTGGTGTATAAACATTGGCGGCGATATCAATCCCCGTTTCTATCTGTTTGTAATGCACGGGGTGAATTTGAACCTTGCCTGCAATATTGGCGGTTATGGCATTCTCGTAAGTCAAACCATAAGGATTTTGACGGTAATCCATAGCATTGGCACCACCGATAAGAAATAGCGATAATATACCAGCCGAGATGGCTTTTTTATATGAAATCATGAATTTATCCTTTCATTTTTTATCTAGAGGCATCAGTATAGACGAAAAAAATGGCTGTGATTAGCCCATCATTTCCGATATGCTTTATCGAAAAATACGCATAATCGTTTTTTTTGCCGTTTAATTTTCAAACAATCTACGGATAAAAACATGGAAAGTCTCGACCGCCTACATTTGTTCACCGCCATTATTGACGCGGGCAGTTTCACCAAAGCGGCTGCCCAGCTTGGCATTGCCCAATCGACCCTAAGTTACAGCCTAAAACAGTTAGAAACCTCGCTTGGCGTGCGGCTTGTGCAGCGTAACACGAGAAGCCTAGCCCTCACCGAAGCAGGGCAGCGGCTATACGATGAGCTAAAACCGCTGCTGCGTGCCGTGCAAAACAGCACCGAACTGGTGCAGGAATTTGCCCATGAACCGCAAAGCCGTATTCGGCTGACGGGTTCGCCGCTCGTTTTTCGTTATCTTTTGCAAAAACCGCTTGCCGCATTTCGCCGTGCCTATCCCAACGTCTGCCTTGAGCTGCACAGCGATGTACGCTTTACCGACATCATTCACGAACGCTTTGATGCAGGTATCCGCTTGGGCGGATTTTTGGCGAAAGATATGATTGCACGGCGAATCAGTCCTGATTTAACCATGGTGGTGGCAGCAAGCCCAAGCTATCTTGAGCGCCACGGCACGCCCCGAACGGTAGACGAACTGCACAGCCACAGCTGCCTGCTTTACCGCCTGCCAAGCCTTGATAACCTGATGGCGTGGGAATTTTGCGATAAAAATGGCCGCACTTTTTCCATCACCCCAAGCCAAAGCCCATTGATTACCAATGATTTTGACCTGCTTTTTGCCGCAGCTAAAGCAGGCGAAGGGCTGATTTGGCTGCCTGAATTTGTCTTAAAACAAGAAAGTCCACAAGGTGAGCTGGTCGCCGTCCTCAAAGATGATGCGGTGCGCTATGAAGGCTTTCACCTTTATTACCCAAGCCGTAGAGAAAGCCCAGTTTTTAATGCACTGGTGCAGATGCTTGTGGCGGCGGAAATTGGCAAATAGGCTTATATTCAATTCATTAGTTGATAGAAGCTAAAATAGAAAATATGCATTTGAGCCGTTAGTAAAGTGCGGTCATTATTTTGTTTATTTTTTACTGATAGATGAATAGGTTAGCTAGATTTTATGCAATTAAAAATGGGATTTTTGAGCTAGCTCACAAAATTGATGTCTTTCGCAAGATCTTTATCGCATTCTACTTTATGATTCACAATGTTTTATCGTGATGTAAAGGAGAGTGCGAAATGAATAATCATCTTCAACAACATATTTCAGAGAGAATTCGGCAATCACTTCCTGAGTTAAGTCATCCATCTTTGGCTTTAGATCTTTGGAATATCCTTGCAGAACAGCATTTTCAAGGTTTTCTCCCGTATTTTACGGTTAATCATTTATGTGAAAAATATCATCTGACCGCCAAACAATTGGCATTAGTCTTACTGCCTATTAGTGCGTGTTATGCAAATCCAACGATTTCTCATTTTAGCGTTGGGGCTGTTGTAATGGGGGAAAGTGGCAATCTCTATTTCGGTGCAAATCAAGAGTTTTGCACCACGCATATTCAGCAAACTATTCACGCAGAGCAAAGTGCCATTTCCCACGCTTGGATGCGAGGAGAGCGAAAATTAACGGACGTAACGGTAAACTATACACCTTGCGGACATTGTCGCCAGTTTATGAATGAATTAAACAGTGCTGAAACGTTGCATATTCACTTGCCTCATAGCCAAAATAATTTGCTGCATCACTATTTGCCTGATTCGTTTGGTCCAAAAGATTTGGCTATTTCTTGTCGATTATTTGATGAACATCATAATGGTTTAAGTTATAGCACAGAAGATCCTGTTATTTTGGCCGCTTTAAATGCCGCTAACCAAGCTCATGCCCCTTATTCGCAAAGCTATTCGGGGATTGCAATTCAGTTGCAAGATCATCAAATTTTCTGTGGAAGTTATGCTGAAAATGCCGCATTTAACCCTGCATTACCGGCAATGCAAGTAGCATTGAATTATTTGTTATTAAGTGGCGCAGAAACAGAAACGATCCAACGGGTTGTGATGGTGGAACAACCTCTCAATCTTTCTTATCGTAAAATGGCAGAAGAATTATTGGCTTATTTAGCTGATGTGCCGTTGGAGTATATTATGTTGTAAAGGTTAAAGATCTTTTATTTCCAGTATTTTGGCGTTGGAAATAAAAGTTATTTTGCAATAAAGTGCGGTCAAAAATTTGATGAAGATTTTGACCGCACTTTTCTTTTTGATTGTTTTACTGTGCCATATTTTCTACGGTTTTGAGAAAGCCTTGTGCGGTGGCAAAAGCATCACTTTTTCCTTGCGCACGCATAATCATATCTGACATTTCACGAAATGCGCCTTGACCACCGTGACGTTGTAGCACGTAATCGGCACAATCTTGTACATAATCCATCGCATCACCTACCGCAAAGGATAATCCACATACTGCAAAAGCTGGGAGATCTACGCTATCATCGCCAATAAATGCCGTTTCTTCTGGGGTTACGCCAGCTTGTTTGATTAATTCAAAACAGGCGCTTTCTTTTTCTAATTTGCCTAAAAAGAACAGGTTAATACCAAGATCAGCAATGCGTTTGCGTAAAATAGGGGAGTCTCGCCCAGAAAGTACGGCAACCTGTACGCCATTTTCCATTAACATACGAATGCCTAAACCATCGCGAACGTGGAAACTTTTAAAGGCTTCACCGTTGGCATCATAGTGGAGTAAACCGTCTGTGAGTACGCCGTCTACATCGGTGATCACGAGTTTGATATTTTGTAATTGTTCGTTTGAAATCATAGTATTAGCTCGAAAATTCAATTAAACCTACCACGTTTTTAGCGTCATCTAACACAATTAATGAATGAATTTTGTGTTCTTTCATCACATTTTCTGCTTCTGCTAAATAGCAATTGGCATTGATGGTTTTAGGTTGTGAGGTCATCAGTTCTTGTGCGGTTTTACTTAAGGCTTCCGCACCATTGCGTGTGAGCGTTCGGCGAATATCACCATCGGTAATAATGCCTTTTAATTCATTGCCTTGCATTACAATTGCCACCCCCATACGTCCTTCATTCATAATGCTTAAACAATCGGTAAATGAGGTGGAAAGCTGTGCAATAGGTAATTTAGTTTGCATCTGATCTTTCACTCGGGATAACAAGCGTTTACCTAAACTTCCTCCCGGATGATATTTGGCAAAATCTTCAGGTTGGAAGTTTCTTGCGGTAATTAATGCAACGGCAAGGGCATCACTCAAGGCGAGTGTAACCAAGGCAGAAGTGGTCGGTGCAAGATTATTCGGGCAAACCTCACGCTCCACCGTAATATCTAGCACATAGTCTGCGTGTTTTGCCAAGGTGGATTGTTTATTGCTGGTTAATGCAATGATTTTATTACCAAAATTTTTTAAACTTGGAATAAGTTTATTTACATCATCGGTTTCACCGCTGTAGGAAATTAGCATTACAATATCAATGGGCTTGAGCATACCTAAATCGCCGTGAAAGGCTTCTGTGGGGTGAAGGAAAAAACTGGGCGTCCCTGTGGAAGCAAAGGTTGCTACCATTTTTTTGCCGATCAGCCCTGACTTACCAATTCCACCGACAACTAAGCGCCCTTCGCAATTTAGAATTAATTCTACCACTTGGTTGAATTGCTCATCTAAACGCTGGCTTAGCTGTAG
The DNA here is from genome assembly GCF_026226765.1 of Avibacterium sp. 21-599. Taxonomy (NCBI): domain Bacteria; kingdom Pseudomonadati; phylum Pseudomonadota; class Gammaproteobacteria; order Pasteurellales; family Pasteurellaceae; genus Avibacterium; species Avibacterium sp. 21-599. The sequence continues at coordinate 1,746,331 of NZ_JAKKOB010000001.1, read as the reverse complement.
TAAGGCCTTTTGTTCCACCGCGAGGGTGTCTTGTGCGATTTTAAGATAATCCATTGTTGCCTCTTTCATATTAAGCAAAAGTGCGGTTATTTTAGCGCAAGTTTTTTATGAACTCTAGCAAGATATTTTATTGTGCTTTTCTTGCATTTCCTTGATATTGCGCTATACTCTTGCTCCGAGTTAGCCAAACAATCGCTGGTTTATTGAAGCCCTAAACCGTTTATAACGACCTAGTGGGACAAATAGACGAGAGGAAAGTCCGGGCTACATAGGGCAGAGTGCCAGATAACGTCTGGGAGGCGAAAGCCTACGACAAGTGCAGCAGAGAGCAGACCGCCGATGGCTTTTTAGCACAGGTAAGGGTGAAAGGGTGCGGTAAGAGCGCACCGTGTGAGTGGTAACATTTCACAGCAGGGTAAACTCCACTCGTAGCAAGACCAAATAGGAACTCAATGGGTGGCCCGCTCAGAGTTCGGGTAGGTTGCTTGAGCGTTTGTGTGAATAAACGCCTAGATGAATGATTGTTCAACGACAGAACCCGGCTTATCGACTAACTCAAAGAATAAAATAGCCTCCATTTTTGGAGGCTTTATCTTATCTTAAAAGTGCGGTCTATTTTTTCAATAAATCTTTTAACCCTTCTTTCATTGCCGACATTTGGTGTTCATAAGCCGCTTTACTTTCCCGTTCATCAATCATATAAGTGATGGTTTCAGAAAGCGTCATTTTCATTTTCTTAGCATATCTTGATAGCCTTAACCATACAGAATATTCTAAATCAATTGATTTTTTCTTGGTGGTTTGCTTTTCCGCATTGAAAAAACGTTTACGCCGCGCGCGAATCGCTTGATCTAATTTCACGACTAAATTAGGTGAAAGATGCATTTTCACCCATTCTTCTATTTGTACAGCATTATTTTGCACAGCGATCAAACGGCGTACCATTTCTTGCTGTAAACTACGCTCTTCATAGCGTGTAATTTGCTCCCCTTCACGGGCTTTTTTGGTTAAATAGAGCCATTTCCAGTGCGCTTCTTGATTTTCTAGCTTTTGGTATTTCATCGTATTTCCTCAAGTCCGTTACGGGGTAACTCTATAAGTTTACGCTGTTCTGATTTTTTTCGCTAGTAAATTTTATTCATTTGCCTCTATTAATGGGATTTGTTTTGTTAAATAGGTCAGCTCATTATCCTTTACAATCTATGTTATTTATTGCAAAATGCGATGAATTATCAAGGAGAATCATATGTCTGATTACATTTCTAGAGCGGAGTTTGAGCGATTTACTCGTTATAATGAGGAAGCTATCTCTCTCTGTTTAACCGAGTGTTAGGGTTAGATCTCGTTTTACGAGGAATCGTTTTACCATTATCTACTACTGAACAAAATTCTACGCAAGTTATACAGGATATTGTTCAGTTATTAGAAAATGTAAAGAATCAAATGATTACTTCTGATAGCATTGCACCTGAACATCAAAAAGATATTTTTGCAAGCACGAATGAAATGATAAAGATGTTGCAGGATAGACTTCATAAAATGGAGGAATAAGGCAATGAAAAAGAATTATGAGTTATCATCAGTTATTGGTACTGTTGTTACTACTTATACCTCAACTTATACTGAATTGAAAGGCAGACAGGAGGAGCTTGTCTCTATTGAGGGAAAAATAAGTGAAATAAAAGAAGATATTGGAGAACTCAAAGCAAACTTCAAAATAATGGAAAAAACATTAATTGAAATTAATAATAAACTTGATAAAGTTGTTGAATAGCGTAAGTGGTATAAGGCAGCTGCGGGTTTTGTCATTGCAGCATCAACAGCAATTATTGCATTTATTGTTTTTCTCATTTCATATTCAAGTGAGATAACTGCGATCAAAGAGCTTCTTACTCAAGTTATTCAAAAATCCGCCTAATAATTCTTATTGAGATTTTTCTCGTTTATTTAAATTTAGTCGCTACTTGTGGGATATTCAAGCTTAGCAGATTATGCGATAATCCACTTTTTCAACCATTACCTAAAGAGAGCCACATACTTTGCCTGCGTTATTTAATCAAGTTTTATCTTGGCAGAATTTGCGTCCTGAATTAGCCGGACGAGCAGATTTTTCACAATCTATTGATTTTTTTGATTTACAATCTCGCGCTCGTGCTAGCATTGCGCAATTCTTACAAAATTCTGACCGCACTTTGCTCGTGTTAAAAGCCGATCAGCAAGGGGAATATGCGGTATTACTGGAAAAATACATCAGTAAGTTCCAACCACAACATTTGCCGTTGCAAGGTGTGCGTTATCATATTGAACAAGGTTCTGAGCAACTATTGCCTACTATCACCTTACAAAATGCGACTAGCTTGGAAGATAATTTTGCAGCAAAAAAACAAGTGGCAAGTGCGATCTATTATGATCACCAGCGATTATTTGGTAATGTACGAGAAAACGCACAACAGATTGATTTACAAAGTGGCTTGGTCCATCAACTCAATGGTGGGGTACTGATTTTAAGCGTAGAGCCTTTATTAACACAAGTAGGCTTATGGGAACGATTAAAACAGCTTTTGAGCGAACAGCATTTTCATTGGCAGTCTTTACACCCTTATAAACCATTGCCTTGTGAGATTCCAAGTTACGATCTGGCATTAAAAGTGATTTTATTGGGCGATCGCACGCAACTCGCTTTATTAGAAGAATTAGACGAAAATCTTTACCAACTTGCCGATTATGGCGAAATTGAAAGCTATTTTTCTCTTGATGATGAGCAAACACAGCGACAATGGCAAAATTATGTGCAGTCTTATGCCAAACAGCTTGGCATACAGCTTAGCATTGAGGGAATAAATAGGTTATATCAGCTTTTAGTGCGAGAAAGTGAAGATCGCCATTGTATTAATATTTCACCGTTAAAGCTAAAAGAAATGCTGAGCAACACCCGAACCTTAGCACAATCCGATGAATTAAGTGCGGTGCAATTTGAGCAATATTTTCAAGCAAAACAGCAGCAACAAGGCTTTTTACAACAGCAAACCTATGCCGATATTCTGCGCGAACAAATTTATGTTGCCACTCAAGGTGAGGCAGTCGGGCAAATTAATGGGCTTTCGGTGATTGAGTATCCCGGTAGCCCAATATCCTTTGGTGAACCTTCACGGATTAGCTGTATTGTTCAGCTTGGTGAGGGAGAAGTGATTGATGTTGAACGTAAAAATGAGCTGGCAGGCAATATTCATAGTAAAGGCACAATGATTGCTGAAGTCTGTTTAGCGAATATTTTGGATTTACCGACTCAACTGCCGTTTTCTGCCTCTATCGTTTTTGAGCAATCTTATAGTGAAATTGATGGCGACAGTGCATCGCTTGCCTGTTTCTGTGTGTTAGCCAGTGCCTTAGCATTGCAACCGTTACCTCAGTCCATCGCAATTACAGGGGCGATTGACCAGTTTGGACTTGTTCATTCTGTCGGTGGAGTAAATCAAAAAATTGAAGGCTTTTTTGCCATTTGTGAAAAACGAGGGCTAACGGGGAATCAAGGCGTGATTGTGCCTTCTGCAGTGTTAAATCAGCTGAGTTTATCGGAACAGGTAATCAATGCGGTGAAAAATCAGCAATTTTCAATTTGGGCGGTTGATGATGTTTTTCAAGCCTGTGAGATTTTGTTTAAACGCCATTTATTAGCCGAGGAAGATAGCACGTATAATGAACAAAATCAGCCACTCAGTGAGCTTATTAATCAACGTTTAAACGCCCATTCTGAGCAACAAAAAAGTGGTTTTTGGTATTGGTTATTGGGGAGAAAAAATTAACATTTTTTACACCGCACTTTTCTACCAAACCAGAGCAAAAAACTGAGGAAGAATTAAGTCTCGTTAAAAGAGCGGTGAGATTTTTCCAATTTTTTAGGCGAGCAGCAATGTTCGCCTTTTTCTTTATTAAAATTCACTTATTTACCCACTGATCGGACAAGTTTAGCGAACAAGTGTTAGCTGTATCTATTTCATCGAAAGCCTGATAGAATAGCTGCCGAATTGATACATTCAGTATCATCACATATTAGAGGACATAAAAATGACAAACACTTGTACACCAAATAAAAAAAGTAGCTACAACTATGAAGATTTATTGGCATCAGGGCGTGGTGAATTATTTGGCGAACAAGGCCCACAGCTCCCAGCCCCAACAATGTTAATGATGGATCGCATTGTAGAAATGAATGAAACAGGGGGAACCTTTGGTAAGGGATATATTGAAGCAGAACTAGATATTCACCCTGAGTTGCCTTTCTTTGCTTGCCATTTTATTGGTGATCCAGTAATGCCGGGCTGTTTAGGGTTAGATGCCATGTGGCAGCTTGTTGGTTTCTATCTTGGTTGGATTGGTGGCAAAGGTAAAGGCAGAGCCTTAGGTGTTGGTGAAGTGAAATTTACAGGACAAATTTTACCAACGGCGAAAAAAGTGATTTACCGCATTAATATGAAGCGTGTGGTAAACCGTAAGCTAGTGATGGGATTAGCTGATGGTGAAGTCGAAGTCGATGGCAGAGTGATTTATACAGCAACAGATCTAAAAGTAGGTTTATTCCAAGATACTTCCGCCTTCTAGATAAATGACTTAATTTTCCCTATTGGCTCAAATGTTACCCCTTTTCCCATTTGAGCCTTTTTTATTCTATGTCATCAACAATATCAGCAAAATTTGCTTGCAAAATCTCGGCTAAATGCTGAGGAGACAGTTCCACACTTAACCCTCGCTTTCCACCTGATACGTAGATATGCTCAAAATTTAGCGCAGATTGTGCAATCACTGTTTTCACTTTTCTTTTTTGCCCTAGCGGACTAATGCCTCCGACTAAATACCCCGAGCTTTTTTGGGCTGCCTCTTTATCTGCCATTTCCACTTTTTTCACGCCGATAGCTTTTGCTGCTTTCTTCAAATTCAGCTTATTTGCCGTAGGAAGCACAAAACAAGCGAGTTTTTTCTGATCGCCATTTTCAGCCACAAGTAAAGTTTTGAAAGATTGTTCGGGCGGAATGCCTAATTTTTCTGCAGCTTCATCACCAAAATGGAGGTTGTTTGGGTCGTGATCATAACTATGCAACACAAAAGGGATTTTATGCTTTTTTAATAAATCAATGGCTGGTGTCATTTTCTTTTCCTATCAGAATTCGGTAAAATGCAGGGCTTATTTTACGCCGATTATTAAAATTAAGGGAGAAAAAATGTTAAAGATCGCCATTGCCGCAGAATTTGAATTAGCCGAAAAACTGGCTGAATGTTTAGAACAAAGCCAGCTTGAAATTGACCACTTATCCGTCGTGGAAATTTTTCCATTTAATGAAGAACAGGGGATTCGTTTTAACAATAAAGCGGTGGTGCAAATAGTGCCAGATGAGGTGGATTGGACAACTTTCAATTATGTCTTGTTCGCAGGCGAAGTGTCAGCGGCAAGCCATTTAGCAAAAGCAGCAGATGCAGGCTGCGTGGTGATAGATTTGTTTGGGATTTGCGCCAGTTTACCTGATGTTCCGCTTGTTCTTCCTACCGTAAATGATCAGCAAGTTATGGAATTACGTCAGCGCAATATTGTTGCTTTACCTAATCCACAAGTAACCCAAAGCCTCTTGCCACTTGCTGATTTATTGCAACAATATCCACTAAAACAGGTACTTATTACATCATTATTACCTGCTTCCTATATGGGAGATGAAAAAGTGGCACAGCTTGCTGGACAAACCGCAAAACTATTAAATGGTATTCCTTTAGAGGAACAAGCACAACGCCTTGCTTTCGACGTCTTTCCAGTGCAACGTGCTAATTTGAGCGCTCAAGTGCAGAAAATTTTCCCTCAACTTGATAATGTGATTTTTCACCAAGTACAGGTTCCCGTCTTCTATGGGTTAGCACAACAAGTCAGTGCCTTTTTTGATTATGACGTAGAACCAGAAAGGGTAGTGCAAAGTTGGCAGCAAAATGCATTACTCAGCTATCATTCTGATACCTTGATCACCCCTGTGATAAACGGCGAAAATGAAAATGGTGAAAGTGAGGTAAAACTGCACATTAGCAACCTTAACCAACAGCAAAGTGCGGTGGAAAATGGCATTGAATTTTGGTCGGTGGCAGACGAACAACGCTTTAACCTTGCTTTAATGGCGGTAAAATTGACGGAATTGGTTTATCAGGCGGGTTATTAATTTTCTTTCAAAGATAAAGTGCGGTGGAAAAATTTACGTTTTTTCTACCGCACTTTGCTTATACTTATTTTAAATAAATGACAGCTATATCCTAAAAAAAACTATCGCGTAATCGTTTTCGTTCTGCTAAAATTGGCAAGAAAAACACCTCTCTTTTAAGTTGCGTTTTTCATCTTTTTTATCAACTAAATCGGATTAAAAAATGGAAAATCAGTCTTTTCTACAAAAACTTTTTAAATTAAATCAAAAAAATACCACCGCAAAAACAGAGATCATCGCAGGGATCACCACCTTTTTCACGATGGTTTATATTGTGTTTGTTAATCCTTCTGTGCTTGGTGATGCGGGGATGGATAAGCAAGTGGTCTTCGTTACAACCTGTTTAATCGCCGCATTTGGTACGATTGCAATGGGATTATTTAGCAATCTGCCTATCGCACTTGCCCCCGCAATGGGATTGAATGCCTTTTTTGCTTATGTCGTAGTAGGGAAATTAGGGTATTCTTGGGAAGTGGGAATGGGGGCGATCTTTTGGGGTTCCGTTGGGTTGTTTATCTTAACCTTATTCCAAATTCGCTATTGGTTAATGGCATCTATTCCTTTGAGTTTACGCGTTGGAATTGGTGCTGGGATTGGCTTTTTTATTTCGCTCATTGGCTTTAAAAATATGGGGTTAGTTGTCGCAAATCCAGCAACCTTAGTGGCATTGGGCGAGTTACATAATCCACAAGTATTAATGGGCATTTTAGGCTTCTTTATCATTGTGGTATTAGCCGCGCGTAATATTTATTCAGGTGTACTCATTTCAATTGCTGTGGTTACCACGTTGGCATTAATTTTTGATGAAAGTGTCGTCTTTCACGGGGTTATTTCAATGCCACCGAGTCTTGCGCCAGTCGTGGGCAAAGTGGATATTGTCGGCGCATTAGATACCGCCTTGCTCGGCATTATTTTCTCTTTCTTATTGGTGAATTTATTCGATTCTTCAGGCACTTTGTTGGGTGTAACAGATAAAGCAGGAATCAGCGATGAGAAAGGACGTTTCCCGAAAATGAAACAAGCTCTTTATGTGGATAGCGTGAGCGCTGTGGCGGGATCGTACATCGGCACATCTGCAATCAGTACTTACATTGAAAGTGGCGCTGGTGTTTCCGTGGGTGGACGCACGGGAATGACGGCAGTTGTAGTTGGCGTGCTGTTCTTATTAACCATTTTCTTCTCGCCATTAGCGAGCGTTGTGCCACCTTATGCCACCGCAGGCGCCTTGGTTTATGTGGGGATTTTAATGGCTTCAAGCTTAATTCGTGTTCAATGGGAAGATTTAACCGAAGCCACACCTGCCTTTATCACCGCGGCAATGATGCCATTCACGTATTCCATCACAGAAGGCATTGCTTTTGGCTTTATTAGCTATTGCGTGATGAAAGTTTGCACAGGGCGTTGGAAAGAAGTCAATGCACCAGTTTGGGTGGTTGCCTTACTCTTTATTGCCAAATTCGTTTGGGTTGGCTAACTCTTTTTAATTAGGGCGAAAAATTCGCCCTAATTTTTTACCGCACTTTTGTTATTTTCGATTTGCCTTAAAAACAGGTAAAATATTGCCAATTTTGCACCGCACTTTATTTTTCTCTCATACTGCTTATGCGAAAAATCATTCATATTGATATGGATTGCTTTTATGCTTCTATTGAGCTGCGTGATAAACCGCATCTTAAAGGCAAACCTGTGGCGGTGGGCGGTTCATCTGAGCAACGTGGCGTGTTAAGCACTTGCAATTATGAAGCGAGGAAATTTGGTTTGCATAGTGCAATGCCAACAGCACAAGCCCTAAAACGTTGCCCAAATTTGATTTTATTACCGGTGAATATGCCGTTGTATAAACAGGTATCGCAACAAATTCAGCAAATTTTTTATCGTTATACACACTTGGTTGAGCCGTTATCTCTTGATGAAGCCTATTTAGATGTTACAGATTGCGATAAATGCTCAGGCTCAGCCACTTGGATAGCTCAAGAAATCCGTCAAAAAATTTGGCAGGAAACCCAACTGACTGCATCAGCGGGCGTTGCACCGTTGAAATTTTTAGCCAAAACTGCCTCGGATAAAAATAAGCCTAATGGGCAGTTTGTGATTCACCCCGATGAAGTGGCGGAGTTTGTGAAAAAGTTACCATTAAGTGCTATTCCCGGTGTTGGAAAAGTGACAACGCAACGTTTGTTAGAAATGGGGCTGAAAACCTGTGCTGACGTGCAAGGTTTTGAACAACATCTATTGTTAAATCAATTAGGTAAAGTGGGGCAGCGTATTTGGTCGTTTAGCCACGGAATCGATGAACGAAAAGTGCAACCTGAACGGTTACGCAAATCTGTTGGGGTGGAAACAACATTATTGCAAAATATCACTGAGCTACGTGACGGCGAGGCGGTTTTAGATCACCTCTACCCGCAATTAATAGAGCGTGTGCAGCGGGCTTGTCCGCATATTTCTTTGGAAAAACTCAATAAAATCGGGATTAAACTCAAATTTGAGGATTTTCAAATTACCACGCTAGAAAAAAGTGCGGTCAGTTTTCAGTACGAAAATTTTCGTGCATTGTTATCGCAAATTTGGCAGCGCCGTCAAAATAAATCCATTCGATTAATTGGCTTACAGGTTAATTTACCCGAGCAACAAGAAGAAAAACAGATGAGTTTATGGGAAAACTGATCCGTTAAATCTTGAAATTACAAAATTTATAGGGGCTGTCCTAGATAACACTAAAAAATTTATTTAGGTTAGAATGAACCAATGAGAAAAAGTCGTCTAAGTCAGCACAAACAAAATAAACTCATTGAGCTATTTGTTGCAGGTGTTACTGCAAGGACAGCAGCAGAGTTAGTCAATGTAAACAAAACGACTGCCGCATATTACTTTCATCGTTTACGCCAACTCATCTATCAAAACAGCCTTCACTTAGAGATGTTTGAAGGTGAAATTGAAGCCGATGAAAGTTATTTTGGCGGTGCTCGCAAAGGCAAACGTGGTCGTGGTGCGGCAGGGAAAATTGCGGTATTCGGGCTTCTCAAGCGCAATGGCAAGGTTTATACCGTTGCGGTTCCAAATACGCAATCTGCCACCTTGTTACCCATTATTCGGGAGCAGGTAAAGCCTGATAGTATTGTTTACACCGATAATTATCGTAGTTATGACGTGCTTGATGTGAGTGAATTTAGTCATTTTCGTATCAATCACAGCACACATTTTGCTGAAAATCATAACCACATTAACGGAATTGAGAATTTTTGGAGCCAAGCAAAACGCCATTTACGCAAATTTAATGGTATCCCAAAAGCGCATTTTGAGCTTTATTTAAAGGAATGTGAATGGCGTTTTAATTACAGCAACATAAAAAGTCAAATTTCTATTTTAAAACAATTGGTTAAAGGGAGTTTAGCCTAGTTATCTAGGACAGCCCCAATTTATAATTATATTGGTTATTCCTTTAATCATTTATTGGATAATCAATCACATACTTACAATGAGGAACTTTCTATGATGCGAATTTTACTTTTTTTAGCCACCAATATGGCCGTGCTAATTGTTTTCAATATTATTTTGAGCCTAACGGGTATCCGTGCGCAAGATGCTAGCGGATTATTAATTATGGCAGCGCTATTCGGTTTCAGTGGCTCATTGATTTCCTTATTTTTATCTAGAACAATGGCATTAAGATCAGTGAATGGGCAGGTGATTGAACAGCCACGCACGGAGCAAGAACGCTGGTTATTGAATACCGTTTCTATTCAAGCACGTGATGCGAATATCCCGATGCCAACGGTAGCGATTTATCATTCTGCTGATGTCAATGCCTTTGCCACTGGGGCAAGTAAAAACAATTCGTTGGTTGCCGTAAGTACAGGATTGCTTAATGCAATGACCAAAGATGAAGCAGAAGCAGTGCTAGCCCACGAAATCAGCCATATTCAAAATGGCGATATGGTCACAATGACCTTGTTGCAAGGAGTGTTAAATACGTTTGTGATTTTTATTTCTCGCCTTATTGCCAATGTGGTGGCGAGCAATCGTAACGACAACGGTGAAAGCAGCAGTGGCATTTATTTCTTAGTTTCAATGGTGCTAGAAGTGGTATTCGGCTTCTTGGCAAGTATGATCGCAATGTGGTTTTCTCGTTACCGTGAATATCGTGCAGATGCAGGTTCAGCTCATTTAGTCGGAAAACAAAAAATGATTGCTGCATTACGCCGCTTACAGCAACTTCACGAGCCACAACAAATGGAAGGGCAATTTGCTGCTTTTGCCATTAATGGTAAAAGAGGTGGATTAGCTTCATTATTTTTAAGCCATCCACCGTTGGAAAAGCGTATTGAGGCACTTCAAAAAAGTGATAGTTTAAAATAAACGCTTTTTTGGGCAGACACATAGCTCTGCCTATACAAAAATTCATTTAATTATAATCAGTTACCATTCATTTATACTGGTGTAGGGGGTCCGCCCTTTAAATTGTTACTATTAGCAAGACGTGTTGAAGCGTTGCAATAAAGAAGTGATGGCTTAAAATAAACGCTTTTTTGGGCAGACACATAGCTCTGCCCCTACGAAAATTCATTTAATTATAATCAGTTATCATTCATTGATACTGGTGTAGGGGCGAACCGATGTGTTCGCCCTTTAAAATAATGAATGTGACTAAACCGCCATAAATGTTAAAATAGGGCGTTTTCAAATTTTCAGGCACAGACTTTGTGCCTTATTATTTTTTGGAGTTGTGATGGAGCATCGTTTAGAAGACATTATTGCCATTTTTAATCAATGCTTTGAGCAAGAATATAATACCAAATTGGTCAAAGGGGGCGATGAGCCACTTTATCTGCCCGCCAATGAATATTGTCCTTACAATGCGATTTATTTTGCTCGAGGCTTTTATAGTAGCGCTTTGCACGAAATTTCTCACTGGTTAATTGCTGGCAAAGCACGGCGTAAATTAGAAGATTTTGGTTATTGGTATGAACCCGATGGGCGTTCTGAACAACGTCAGCGTGAGTTCGAGCAAGTGGAGGTGAAACCACAAGCGTTAGAATGGATTTTAGCCACTGCCGCAGGTTTTCGTTATATTGCCAGCAGTGATAATTTAAGCGGTGATCCCGGCGATACACAACCATTTAAACAAGCAGTGTATGAACAAGTAAAAACCTACGCCAAAAAAGGCTTACCAAAACGCGCAGAAATTTTGCGTAAAGCACTCGCCAAATTTTATGGTACACCAGATAATATCAACCTCGATTTATTTGATGTCAGTAGAATTTAAAAATACGGATAGAAATCCGCGAAATTTATACCGCACTTTGTTTACCTTTTATTTCAAAAGTGCGGGGCAAAATTTCGATAAATTTTATACGGAACGTTGAATGTTAGCATTAGAAATCAAAGGATTAACGAAAGAATATAAAAACGGCGTGAAAGCCTTGTATGGCATTGATCTCAGTGTTGAAGCGGGAGATTTTTACGCCTTACTTGGTCATAATGGGGCGGGGAAATCCACTACCATTGGGATTATTTGTTCTTTGGTTAATAAAACTGCTGGTGAAGTGAAGGTGTTTGGTGCAGATTTAGATCATAATCCAAGTCAGCTAAAACAGAATATCGGTTTAGTCCCGCAAGAATTTAATTTTAACCAATTTGAACGGGTGATTGATATTTTAATTAATCAAGCAGGTTATTATGGTATTCCACGTAAAGACGCGTTGGCACGCGCGGAAGTATGGCTGAAAAAGTTAGATTTATGGGATAAACGCGAGCAGCAATCACGCCAACTTTCAGGAGGAATGAAACGCCGTTTAATGATTGCTCGTGCCTTAATGCATCACCCTAAATTGCTTATTCTTGACGAACCTACCGCAGGTGTAGATATTGAGCTTCGCCGTACAATGTGGGCGTTCTTACGTGAGTTAAATCAGCAAGGAACAACAATTATTCTCACCACCCATTATTTGGAAGAAGCCGAAATGCTTTGTCGTCATATTGGCATTATTCAGCAAGGACGTTTGGTGGTGAATATGCCAATGAAAGCGTTATTAGCAAAACTAGAAACAGAAACCTTTGTGTTTGATTTAGCCACTCAAGTGGATAAACCAGAGATAATAGGTTACAACGTAACTTGGTTGGATAATAATACGCTTGAAGTCGAGGTAAAAAGAGAGCAGGGCTTAAATCAGTTGTTTTCACAGCTTGATAAGCAAGGCGTACAAGTATTGAGTATGCGTAATAAAGCTAACCGCTTGGAAGAGCTTTTTGTTTCAATGGCACTGAATAAAGGAGTGAAATAATGAGTTTAGCTTGGGTTGCCTTCCAAACCATTTTTATTAAAGAAGTTCGCCGTTTTACCCGAATTTGGGTGCAAACGCTTGTGCCACCGGTGATTACAATGACGTTATATTTTGTGATTTTCGGCCAGCTTATTGGCAACCGTATTGGTGAAATGCACGGTTTTAGCTATATGCAATTTATCGTACCGGGGCTGATTATGATGTCCGCCTTAACCCATTCTTTCGCCAATGTTGCCTCATCTTTTTATAGCACGAAATTTGCTCGCAATGTGGAAGAGCTGCTGATTTCTCCCACTTCACCGCACATTATTATTTTAGGCTATATGGCAGGAGGAATGGCACGTGGATTGAGTGTTGGTATTCTGGTTACCTTAGTTTCGCTATTTTTCGTCCCATTACAGATTTATTCTTGGACGGTCATTCTTGCGACCTTATTACTTACCACAGCAAGCTTTGCATTGGGAGGCTTGATTAATGCCGTTTTCGCTCGATCATTTGACGACATTAGCATTATTCCCACCTTTGTATTAACCCCTTTAACTTATTTAGGTGGTGTATTTTATTCTATCTCCTTACTTCCACCTTTCTGGCAAGTAGTGTCTAAATTTAATCCCATTGTCTATATGATAAGTGGTTTCCGCTACGGTTTTCTTGGCATTCAAGATGTAAGCATAATTTATACTTTTACAGTATTAGGGCTTTTTATCACCACACTTTATGCCATTGCTTATTATCTGATCAGCCGTGGAGTAGGGTTGAGAAGTTAATCTAAAAAAATAATAAGAATGTTATATTTCTAAAGATTTTAAAGATAAATATCTTGTTGTTGATAAAAACTATTAAAAGGTAAAGATCGTAAAGTACATAAAATTATATTTACTTTAAATTAAAATTAACGATCAAAAATGTGAGTTACTTCTAAAAAGTAAAAAAACATTATAAGAAAACAAAATATCTAAATAGCATTTTGGATTTGTGTTTACTAAATTAACAATAATGGATAAAGCAGTACATTTTTTACTTAAACTATTAGGAGTATTGTCATATGTCTAGTCATAACACACATTCCATTTTGGGACATCCCGCTGGTCTATTTACTTTATTTCAAACAGAATTATGGGAACGTTTTAGTTATTATGGTATGCGAGCCATTTTATTACTCTTTCTCTCAGATTCTATCATTAATCAAGGAATGGGCTTGGATATGCAATCAGCTAAAGCGATTGTTGCGACTTATTCAGCGTCAGCCTTTATGTTATCTATTTTAGGAGGATGGGCTGCAGATAGACTCTGGGGGCCTCTAAGAGCAACATTATATGGTGGTTTTGTAATTATTTCTGGGCATATTGTCCTTTCAATCCCTCTTTCTGAAACAGCTTATGTAGGAATTATCCTTATTGCTATTGGTACAGGAATGCTGAAACCTAATATAGCAACAATGGTAGGGGGGTTATATGAAGATAATGATAAACGACGAGATGCTGGATTTTCAATATTTTATATGGGAATTAATATTGGAGCGTTACTTGCACCACTTGTTGTTTCTTATTTTCGTAATGTAGGAGGCTACCATGCTGGATTTATTATTGCTGCAATAGGTATGGCTATTGCTTTATATTTTTATCTTAGAGGCAAAGGTGGATTTAGCAAGGAATCAGATAAAGTTCCAAATCCAATTACAATAACTGAAAGAACAACGTTACTGAAAAAAGTAGGATTATTATTTATTACACTCATTTTATTTTGGACAGTATTTCGCTATGGGGTTGGAAATACATTGGTTGCATCTATAACAAATACTTTGAACTTACTTTCTTTAATTGTCCCTATTGGATACTTTATTATGATGTTTCGATCGAGTCAGGTTACAAAAGCTGAGCGCTCTCGTTTACTTGCATTAATCCCTATTTTTATGACAACTGCTGCTTATTCTATGTTATTTGAGCAAGGTGGTTCTTCATTAATTGAATTTGCTATATATGGAACTCAATTAGATCTTGGTTTTATTCAGATTAGCCCTGAATGGTATAATTCTGTTAATCCACTTGCTATTATTTTATTAACTGGATTATTTGCTTTCTTATGGGTGAAATTAAATGGAAAACCATCGATTCCTATTAAATTAGCAATTGGTTTAGGTTTGGTTGTTGTAGCTTTTTATTATCTTGGTTTTACAGCTCAATCTTATGCTGAAAAAAATACCCTTGCACCTTGGTGGGTATTATTTGTTGCTTATCTTATCATGACTATTGGAGAGCTTTGCTCATCACCTGTAGGCTATTCTGCAGCTACATTACTCTCACCTAAAGCATTTAAATCACAAGGACTAGCGCTATGGTTAATGGCAAGTGCCTTTGGACAAGCTGTTGCTGGTATTGTATTTGCAAATGTAAAACTTAGTATGGCAAATAATTTTATCTTTTTTGCAAGTATAGGTGCTATTTTCACAGTCATTTTACTTATATTATCACCATGGACTAATCGTAAGATTAAAGAAGGCTTGAATTAATTTTAATTCTTGAATATTTCATAATTTAACCTAAAGGTGAGCATTATGTCTAAAATTAGATATTTACAACCAATGTCTTTATGGGGATGGTTTGATAAAATTTGTATGATTCCACATCCTTCTTTTCATGAGAATATTCTTGCTAAATTTATTACCCATTGGGCAAAAGAAAAGAAATTTTTTGTTGAAAGAGATGAAATAGGTAATATTTTAATTCGTAAGCCAGCAACAAAAGGGATGGAAAATCGTCAAGGTATTATTCTTCAAGCTCACCTTGATATGGTCCCCCAATCTAAGGAAGGATATATTCATAACTTTCAAAAGGATTCTATTCATCCTTATATTGATGGTGAATGGGTAAAAGCTAAAGGGACTACATTAGGGGCAGATAATGGAATTGGTATAGCATCTAGCTTAGCTATATTGGAATCCAGTGATATACCTCATCCTGAATTGGAAGTTTTATTAACTGTAACGGAAGAGTCTGGTATGAAAGGAGCATTGAAATTACGTCCAAATTGGTTTAAGTCTAGATTAATGATTAATACCGATGCTGAAGAAAATGGTGAAATTTATATTGGTTGTGCTGGTGGGGAAGATGTTACCTTTAGCGTCCCTATTCATTTTGAAAAAAATTCTTTTGATAGTAGCATAAAAATCAGTATTAAAGGTTTAAAAGGAGGCCACTCAGGTGGTGATATTCACACTAATAGAGTTAATGCTATTAAGTTACTGGGGCGTTTATTAGTTGAACTTAAAAAAGAGGTTCATTTTCAACTGGGATATATTAATGGTGGTTCAGTTAGTAATGCAATTCCGCGTGAGTCTAGCGTTATATTTTCTTTTTCTATTAGAAATAAAGAAATTGTTCTCAGTTGCATTGAAAATATTACACAAAAGCTACAATTGGAATTATCTCTCGATGAACCAAATTTATATTTTATCATTGAAAATGAGACTGTTAACCCTCAAATTTTTGATGTTGTAACAACAAACAAAATAATTCAGTGTCTTAAAATTCTGCCTAATGGTGTTATACGCTATAGTGATGAATTAAAGGATGTGGTTGAAACTTCACTGAATGTGGGGGTTTTAGTTACGGATAACGATCATATTGAATTAAATATTTTAGTCCGTTCACTCGTTGAAGAGGGTAAAAAAACAGTTAGAACTATGTTAATTCCATTAGCTGAATTAATAGATGCAAAGATTACTTTTTCTGGTAGTACGCCTGGTTGGCGTCCTGCGCTTCAATCGCCTATTACTGTTCTGACAAAACAGATTTATGATCGAATATTAGGGTATGAAGCTAAAATTAAGGTCATTCATGCTGGACTTGAATGTGGATTGATTAAGAAAATTTATCCAGATATCGATATAGTATCTATTGGTCCAACTATCCGTAATGCTCATTCACCAGATGAAAAAGTACATATTCCAGCAGTAAATATTTATTGGTCATTATTAACTCAGATTCTTGCACAAATACCAGAGAAAGCATAATATTGAATTATTACTATATTTTAGGAGCTGAAATAGATTAGCACTTATGCTAGGCTACCAAAATGAAGATAACTAATTGTAAACTAAAGAAATCTATACAAAAAAAACGGCTTGATTTTTTTGTTGTAGAAGTTATCACAAGAACAGTGGCAAATTTGTTGGCTATTCAACCTAATACAGTTACCCTATTTTACTATAAGGTTATGGGTTGTGATTGACTACTATTTATCCCTTGAAGCCGATGATATTTTTGAGGGTAAGATTGAACGAGATGAAAATTATTTAGGTGGTTATCGTAAGAAAAAATGTGAGCGAGGAACGGTAGGAAAAGTCGCTATTTTGGGGTAATTGGGGGGGCACCAAAAGAATAAGAAAATGGTGTGAAATTTAATGCATCTCTACTACAACACCTATTATTTTCATCAGCTTGGAAATCTTTTACTGGCACTGTTTTTGCTGTTTTATTTATCAGCTTTACGTGAGCGTTCTTAATGTCAAAGGTAAGATCTACTTCTGAAACGACAGTGCCATAACGATGAGGTTCTGTAATCAATGTATCCTTAATAGTTACGCGAGGAATATTTTTATGCATATGTCCTGCAATAATCACATCAATGCCATCTACTGCATTGACAAGATCAGCAACCCCCGTATCTGGAATGTTATTTTCATTTTCAATGCCCATATGAGCTAAAACCACAATCGCATCAACCCCTTTCTGTTTTAATTGGGTAATTTGTTTTTTGGTTTCTTCAATTGGGGAAGTAAAAATCATTTGATCGAGATAGCCTGTGTCTAGCTCAAAAGTGGCAGACATTGGCGTAGTCAATCCAATTACACCTATTTTTACCCCATCTTTTTCAATTATCGTCGTTGGTGTAAGATAACGGTGACCATTTTTATAGTAAAAATTTGCCGTTAGCTTTTGCGCCCTTATATCTTTTAGGATTTCATCTAATGCGGTCATACCAAAATTGAATTCGTGATTGCCTAGAATGAAAATATCATATTTCATTTGATTAAGTATTTTAGGAATAGGGTGATTTTTATAATATTCAGGTGTTTTTGCGAATACTTCTACTTGATTATCTTGAATCGCATCACCAATATCTACCAGAATAACATTAGGATTTTTTTTGCGGACTTCATTTACATAAGTGGAAATTTGAGCATAAGAACCTGAATAGTCGGCAATATCTGCGCCATAACTCCAAGGTACAACTCTACCATGTACATCTGAAGTACCTAAAATTTTGATATTTACCTCTTTCGCAACGGCAATACTTATAGAAGAAAGAGTAAGAATAGTGGTGAGAAGTTTTTTCATCGTGTCTCCTAGTAATATGAATAAAAGCTGACTAAATTTTGGCAAAAACATAGAAGATTATCAATAGGTTAAATATTTTATTAGTTGGTAAGGACAAAGTTTGGAGGGGATTGCTCGTGTGAAAGTCAATCGCTACTTTTAAGGAAAAGCCGATCTTATGATCGGCTTAGATAAAATTTTCGGTTAAATTAACCAATTACTTTCGGTAAATAACCCGCTTGGATTAAGAATGGTACATTCATAATTAATAATCCTAATAACAAGGCAATAAATAAGCTTATATTTCCACCTAGTACACGGTATGGCATATCAGGATAGCGTTTCCGTGCTTGCCAAGCCATTCCAACGGGTAACACTAAACCATAGAAAGTAAACATTTGTCCTGCATAACCTAAGGCCGCAATAAAGCCATCTGGATAGAATAAAGCAAAAGCAAGTGGTGGAATAAAGGTCAGTAAACCGAGTTGGATGCGATTTGCTTTAATGTTTACACGTTTTAATAAATCGTCTAAGCAGTCAAACAGTGATAATGCCACGCCAAGGAAAGAGGTAACTAATGCAAGGGTTGAGAATGTTCTTACCGCACCGCTAATTAATGAACTCCCCGTCGCTTGGAAGGTGGCGTTGATTAACCCATTTAGTGTCGGATCATTATTTACAATTTGTACAAATTCAGATTGCGGAAAAACGCCGTGCGTTGCCATTTGCCACAAAATATAAGCCACTAATGGGATTGCTGTCCCTCCAATAATGGCAATACGTAAACGGCGAATATCACCATCTAAGTATTTGTTTATGCTTGGGATAATCACGTGGAAACCAAATGAGGTGAAAAATACAGGGCTTGCAGAAATGATTAAGAAATCTTTTAATGGCATTGCAAGCAAGTTATCCGTTGTAACTAGCGGTAACATCATACCTAATACAAGTAAAAATGCCGCAAGTTTAATTAAGAAGAGTAAGCGTGTTAGCGCGTCAACTGCGCCTGTACTAATCACGATAAAGACACCTAATACCAGCGTAAATAAAACGATGGATACAGAAGTGGCGTTATCCCCTAAAAATGGCATTAGTCCAGCAAGTAATGAACCACCGCCTGTAACATAAGCGGAAAGAATAGCATACATAAAAATAACAAGGGAAAGGGTAGCAAGTACACGCCCAGCGATACCGAAATATTGTTCAGCCAATGTGGCGATCCCTGCATCTTTGCGTTCCGCTTTTTGATACACTTCAACAAATAATAATGCGCTGTAAGAAAGTAAAATCCAAAGTGCGAATAATAATGCAAGGGTATAACTAAAGCCCATCTCCGCCGAGGTGAGAGGCATTGCTAGCATTCCGGCGCCTATTGTTGTTCCTGCGACAAGTAAGGCACTGCCAAATGTCTTATTTTTCATAATATTTTCCTGATTAAGTTTAGTAAAAGTGCGGTAGATTTTATCGTATTTTTATTGAAATGTAATTATATTTTTACATAGTGTTTTTATTTCTTTACAAGTTATTTTATTTGGGATTGATAACGAATTGACTCAATGCGCCAAATTCATTCGACTAAAATGATGATTGTAGTGAGCCAATATTTCCAATATACACAAAGTGCGGTGTAAAAAGACAAAATATTTCCCTACAAAATCCGCCTAGTTACCAAATTTTATGATAAAATCCGCGCCTATTTCCCATAACATTAAACAATAGGATAGATTATGAAAGTATTAGAAGGCACGATTGCCGCACCAAATGCGAAAGTTGCGGTGGTAATTGCACGTTTTAACAGTTTTATTAACGAAAGTTTATTAGAAGGCGCATTAGATGCGTTAAAACGTATTGGTCAAGTCAAAGATGACAATATCACTTTAGTGCGCGCTCCCGGTGCTTATGAATTACCTTTAGTTGCTCGTCGCTTAGCAGAAAGCAAAAAATATGATGCGATTGTTGCATTAGGTACTGTGATTCGTGGTGGTACAGCACATTTTGAATATGTTGCAGGTGAAGCGAGCAGTGGGCTAGGACAAGTAGCTATGCAGGCAGAGATCCCTGTTGCGTTCGGGGTTTTAACAACGGAAAATATTGAACAAGCCATTGAACGCGCAGGTACTAAAGCGGGTAATAAAGGTGCAGAATCGGCTTTAGTTGCTTTAGAGATGGTGAATCTATTGGCTCAAATTGATAACGCATAATGGCTGAATTTGTGATGAATGATAAAGTAAAGAAACCAAGCCAACGTCGTCGCGCAAGAGAATGTGCCGTACAAGCATTATATTCTTGGGATATTTCACAAAATCCTATTGATGAAGTGGAATTAGCTTTTGTTACCGAACAGGATATGCAAGGCGTGGATATGCCTTATTTCCGCAAATTATTACGTCAAACAGCCGAAAATATTGATACGGTGGAAGCCTCAATGACGGCTTATTTGGATCGTAGCCTTGAGGAATTAGATCCTATTGAGCGTGCTATTTTGCGTTTAGCCGTGTATGAGCTGAAATTTGAACGAGATGTGCCTTATAAAGTGGTGATTAATGAGGCAATTGAAGTAGCAAAAGTTTTTGGTGCGGATGATAGCCACCGCTATGTGAATGGGGTATTGGATAAAGTCGCCCCAGCGTTATCACGTAAATAATTATTTCATGGAAGGGTTGTAATGAGTGAAGGTGAATTTGACTTAATTAAGCGTTATTTTACAGCCTCTAAGCGCCCTTCTCGTAAAGATGTCATTCTGGCTATTGGCGATGATTGTGCCATTACTGAACATCGGCAAAATCAACGTATTGCCATTACAACGGATACGATGGTAGAAAATACCCATTTTCTGCCCTCTATCTCTCCCGCTGATCTTGCCTATAAAGCTGTCGCAACAAATTTGAGTGATTTGGCGGCAATGGGCGCTGAACCAGCTTGGTTTTCTCTTGCATTAACACTCCCTCATATTAATCATTCGTGGTTACAGGCATTTAGCCAAAGTTTCTTTGAAATCCTTGATCATTATAATGTTGATCTGATCGGTGGTGATACCACCAAAGGTGCTTTACACGTGATTAGCATTACCGCACAAGGGATTATTCCCAAAGGGAAAGCATTATGTCGCCATAGTGCCAATGTGGGTGATTGGATTTATGTATCAGGTACACTTGGTGATAGTGCTGGTGGGTTATCATTATTACTCAATTCGCCTAATGCGGTGAGAAATCAAAGTGCGGTGCAAAATTTGTCTAATTCTGAACAGGATTATTTAATTAAGCGTCATCTTCGTCCCACACCAAGAGTGTTACTTGGATTAGAATTGGCGGTATCATCGCTTGCGAGTTCAGCTATTGATATTTCTGACGGTTTGATCGCTGATCTTGGGCATATTTTAGCGCGTAGTCAATGTAGTGCGGTGATCAATGTGGATAAACTTCCTTTGTCTGAAGCATTAATTAATACGTTTGGTTTAACTAAAGCGGAGCAATTTGCCTTAACTGGGGGGGAAGATTATGAACTCTGTTTTACTGTGCCAGATGATTTGCGTGCAAAATTAGATCAACACTTAAGTCATATTGGCGTGAATTACACTTGCATTGGACAATTACGTGCTTTGCGTTCGGCTAACAAAAAATCCATTCAACTTCTACGCCATGGCGTAGAAGTGGCAATGCCACAGAGCTTAGGTTTCGATCATTTTAAATAAAAGATTATGCAAAAAATTCAACAAGATCCGCGTCATTCTCTGCGATTAACGAACCCAATTCACTTGCTTGCCGTTGGGTTTGGTTCAGGTTTGCTTCGTCCCGCCCCCGGAACTTGGGGAAGTTTAGCCGCCACATTAATCGGTGCGGCACTTTTGCAGGTAATGCCGTTAAAAATCTTTCTTTTTTTCACCGCACTGTGTTTTATTGCAGGTTGCGTTATTTGCCAGAAAACTGCTGATGATATGGGCGTACACGATCACGGTGCGATAGTATGGGACGAATTTGTTGGTATTTTTATGGTGCTTGCTGTGTTACCAGAAATCAATGTGCTATGGTGTACAATAGGTTTTGCCGTATTTCGTGTTTTCGATATTTTAAAACCTTATCCTATCCGCTATTTTGATCGTAAGTTGCAAAGCGGCTTTGGCATTATGATTGATGATGTACTGGCAGCAATTTATAGCATTATCGCAATACATCTTTGTTTATCTGTTGTTATGGGGAGTCTTATTTAATGTGGACCGTATTATTCGTTAATCTTGTTGGTTTACTTAGCCCAGGGCCAGATTTCTTTTATGTAAGTCGCAAAGCGGCCAGTGAAAGTCAGCGTAATGCGATTGCAGGCGCAATAGGTATTGGATTCGGTATTTTATTTTGGGCGACTTTAGTTATTTTTGGGCTAGCTATAATTAATCGAACCAATTACCTCGTACAGTATATTATTATGTGTTTAGGAGGAGGTTATTTAGCTTATTGTGGTATCAAGATGTTGCAAGTAACGAAAAATGCACAGCTAGCTACGCTAAAACCACATCAAGAAATACATCACCCTATTTCACGTGAAATTATGAAAGGATTATTGATCAATCTGAGCAATGCTAAAGTGATCGTTTTTTTTAGTAGTGTGATGTCAGGCTTTATGGCAAGCATATCAAATAATACAGAAATTATGTTGATTATTCTCCTATTAGCCTTGGAAAGTGTGCTTTATTTTATCTTAATTGCATTTTTCTTTTCGCGTAAAATCGTTCGTGATTTTTATAATCGCTACAATCGCTATATTGACAATTTTGCGGGAATTGTTTTCCTCTTTTTCGGTGGTGAACTGATTTATTCGGGCTTAACCACCATTATTGAAATCACCTCGTAACAGGAGTAGAAAATGACATTAAAAATTGCCGTGGTAGGGGCTGGTGGCCGTATGGGACGCCAATTAATTCAGGCCGTACATAACGCAGAAGGCGTAGAATTAGGTGCAGCGTTTGAACGCAAAGGTTCATCATTAGTCGGAACTGATGCGGGTGAATTGGCGGGAATTGGACAACTTGGCGTGAAAGTATCTGATGATTTAAATGCAGAAAAAGATCATTTTGATGTGATGATTGACTTTACACGCCCAGAAGGAACCTTAGAGCATCTTGCGTTTTGCCTTGCTCATCAGAAAAAAATGGTGATTGGAACGACAGGATTTGACGATGCAGGGAAACAGGCTATTAACAAAGCCGCGGAGCAAATTGCGATTGTCTTTGCCTCTAATTATAGTGTCGGGGTTAATTTAGTGTTTAAATTACTTGAAAAAGCCGCCAAAGTGATGGGCGATTATTGTGATATTGAAATTATTGAAGCCCACCACCGCCACAAAGTGGACGCACCATCAGGCACAGCGTTATCAATGGGGGAACATATTGCGAAAACCTTGGGGCGTGATCTCAAAACTCACGGGGTATTTTGCCGTGAAGGGATTACGGGTGAGCGTAAACGTGATGAAATCGGCTTTTCTACAATTCGTGCCAGTGATGTTGTCGGTGAACATAGTGTGTGGTTTGCAGATATTGGTGAACGTGTAGAAATTTCTCACAAAGCCTCAAGCCGAATGACTTTTGCTAATGGAGCAGTGCGCGCCGCAAAATGGCTTGTAGGTAAAGAACAGGGCTTGTTTGATATGACAGATGTGCTTAGTCTGAATGAACTTTAATTCTCGTTGATTTAAAAGTGCGGTGAGAATTTTCTAAATTTTTGAAAAAGATACCGCACTTTATTTTATCCTGATGTCATTATCTAAATGGCGATAAAAATGGTTAAAAATACCGTCCAGTAAAGCCCACGCTGATTTTGAAATATGATTCTAATATTCTTCTTTGATAAGAAATGAAAATTACCCTATTAAAACAAAAAATCATTCTTGAACATCATAATGAAATGCCACTCTTACAAAAGCTAGAAATTAATGGCATTTATCCTGAATATCAATGCCGTTCTGGTTATTGCGGGGCTTGTCGTACAAAAATAAAGAAGGGTAACGTCCATTATAATGAACCGCCACTTGCTTTTGTGAATGAAGATGAAGTATTACTTTGCTGCTGCCAAGTAGAAAGCGATTTAGAGCTAGAGTTATAAAGTGCGGTGTTTTTTTGCTTATTTATTTGCCAAAAGACTTAATGTTAAAAATGAAATTATCAAGGCATTGTTATTAGGTGAAATGACACAAGGGCAAGCATTGCGTAAATTACGTATAGAAATGCTTGGGGTGAATCAACAACAATATATGAAGATGGTGAAGGTTTCACGACAAACTCTTTCTAATATAGAAAATGATAAAGGAAATTACAGCGTTGAAACCATTAATCAAGTATTCAAACCTTTTGGATTTGAATTGGGATTAGTGCCGATTTCTAAAGATTTACTCACTAAAATGAGATCATAAGAAAAGGCTATATTAGGGTATGTTGCTAACGGTTTAATAGGCCAAAATCCCCAAATCTTACAAAACTTTTTTAATTGGTTTGAGAATATTCTAGCTATTCTCTGTACAGTTTGTCTTGTTTTGTGGGGATTTTGTCTATGTTTAGCCAGATTATGCAAATAGCGACATACCCTAGATTAGCCCTAGATTTTTGCAAAATCCTTATAAATCAAAATCACCAAAATCGCTGGTATCAACCTTAGCATCAATTTGACCCACGAGATAAGAGCTTACTTCCACTTCTTGTGGAGCAACTTGTACATTGTCAGACACCAACCACGCATTGATCCAAGGGATTGGATTGGAGCGCGCCTCAAAAGGTAAGGGTAAGCCAACGGCTTGCATACGAATATTGGTAATATATTCCACATATTGCACTAAAATATCTTTATTTAAGCCGATCATTGAGCCGTCTTTAAATAAATAATCAGCCCATTCTTTTTCTTGTTCGGCGGCAGCGAGGAATAATTCATAAGCCTCTTGTTTACATTCCTCAGCGATTTCAGCCATTTCAGGATCATCTTGTCCAGCTGCCATAATGTTTAGAATGTGCTGTGTGCCTGTTAAATGTAAGGCCTCATCACGTGCGATAAATTTAATGATTTTGGCATTTCCTTCCATCAGTTTGCGTTCCGCAAAGGCGAAAGAGCAGGCGAAAGAGACATAGAAACGAATCGCTTCTAAGGCGTTTACGCTCATTAGGCAAAGGTAAAGTTGTTTTTTCAAATTACGCAAGGTAACCACGCATTCTTTGCCATCTACGGTGTAAGTGCCTTCACCATAAAGGCCGTAAAGCTGGCTATCGCGGATTAAATCATCGTAATAGGCAGAAATATCTTTTGCGCGTTTGATGATTTCTTCATTGGTAACAATATCATCAAAAACAATAGACGGATCATTAACGATATTACGAATAATATGGGTATATGAACGGCTATGAATGGTTTCAGAGAATGTCCAAGTTTCAATCCAAGTTTCTAGTTCAGGAATGGAAACCAGCGGTAACAACGCCACATTTGGGCTACGTCCTTGAATGGAATCCAACAGAGTTTGGTATTTTAAGTTACTGATAAAAATATGTTTTTCGTGTTCAGGTAATGCGGCATAGTCAATGCGATCTTGCGACACATCTACTTCTTCTGGACGCCAGAAGAATGAAAGTTGTTTTTCAATTAGTTTTTCAAAGGTTTCATATTTTTGTTGGTCGTAACGGGCAACATTGACGTTTTGCCCGAAGAACATCGGCTCTTTGAGCTGATCATTTTTAGTTTGTGAGAAAGTGGTGTATGCCATAGAAATGTCCTTACATCTTTTTAATTGAGAATAACTCGTATTTTACATCAAAAACTTGATTCGTTTAATGGGTTTTATATGAACGCACAATAAAAACGGTGAATTATTTTAAAACTCACCGTTTTTCAAAGGGTTAGAAAATCTTAAAGGCTATTTTTCTGCTTTTAAGATGCCAGAAGACCCTTCAGAATAATCTCTTGGGGCATTTTCTTCTGTACGATTTTCTGATTCTCCTTTCGTTGCAGTTTCTTCTGTTGTTTTTTTCTGTTCAAGCTGGTTTTTAAAGAGTGGTTTGCCTTCTAATTGAGGCAAGAGTTGCACGGAAGAGGTGGCTAAATGTTGATACAGTTTTTGATAATCCTGCGCAAGGGTTTTCAATAAATCTGCACTTTCAGAAAAATGTTTTTCTAAATGCTGTTTTTGTTGATCTAATTCTGATTTTACTTTTTGTAATTCAGTTTCCGTTTTCACTTGTTTCTTCACGGAATCCTTAGTGAAACGTAATAATAGATAAGCGAGGACAAAACCTACAACTAAACCAATTAGGGCAGGTTGCCACATTTCAGGTGTCCAATTTTGCATAAAAAACTCCTTATGATAAGAAAAGAACCTTTTGTATCATAACCTTAATTTCAATGTATTTCTTTGGCGCAGATCACAAAAAAATACATTGGCGAAATAAGGCGGCAATCGCACGCCTTATGTTGCTATGTTATCTTAAACCGCATTTTGCCAATAGGCTGTTTTGGCTTTTTGCAAGTTATGATAGGCATTAAGTAATTTTTGGTGGGCGTCGAATTGTTGTAAATGTTCATCATCTGCTAAAAGATCATAAAATGGATTACCACCTTGAATCGCATTCCAAGCAAATTCTACCGCACTTTTACCATACATTTTCTCAAATACAGTACGATACTGAGCAGGATCGCGCTGTTCATCAAGGAATAATTCAAGACTGTTTATTAAACAGCGGTAATAATTTGCCCGTTCAGAGGTAAATATCGATTGATTCATATTTAGTGTCCAGCTTGCCCAATCTAAGGCATTTTCTCGATCTTGAGTGGCAAGATAGAGCATTGCTTTGAGTTCACCAATACGCAAGGTTGCCCAGCCAGATTTTGGCGGTGGCACAATACCGATAAATTCACGCACACGGGTAGCATCATCAATGCCTTGTTCATCTAATTCATCAAGCAATTCTTGATAAGTGTCTTGAGCGTGGTGGAAATGAGGGAGATCAAGCAAGATCTCACGCCAATCCATTCCCATATTGTTATTGGCATAAATTAAATCGTCTGCTGGATAAATATCCGACATTCCCGGTACGATAATCCGACAAGCGTACACACCTAAATGATGATAATCCATAATATAGACTTCTTGCTTGCGCACTTGGAAAATTGTCATCAGATTTTGATATTCTTGTTCTGTTGTGCCAGAAAAATCCCAGTCCACAAAAGGATAATCACTTTCTTGCTTGAATAAATCCCAAGAAATTAAACCGCTTGAATCAATAAAATGGGTTTCCAAATTGGCGTGTTCTGCAACATCATCATTATTGAAAGAAGGGGGCGTGAATACATCAAGATCTTTCAAACTACGCCCCTGTAATAATTCGGTCACTGTGCGTTCTAATGCCACGCCAAAATTAGGGTGTGCGCCAAAAGAGGCGAAGCAAGTCCCATTTTGGGGATTGAGCAGTACCACACAAATTACAGGGAACGCTCCGCCTAAGGAGGCATCATAAGCAAGAATTGGAAATCCTTCTTGCTCAAGTGTAGCAATGGCTTCTTGCACCGCCGGGTAGCGATTCATTACCGCCTGTGGAATGAGGGGTAAGCTAATCGCCTCGGCAATAATTTTGTTTTTTACATAGCGCTCAAACACTTCTGATAGTCCTTGTACACGAGCTTCAAACAAACTGTTTCCTGCGGACATTCCATTGGAAACATAAAGATTTGCGATGATGCTTTGTGGAATATACACCGTTTGGTTATCTGATTGACGCACATAAGGCATTGCCACAATACCGCGTTCCCCATTGCCAGATTGCAGATCGATCAATAAATCGGGCGTCAGTTCGCCATTCGGATCATAATAAGCCAATAAATTGTCATCAAGAATGCCTTCAGGAAGGCGATCTTCATTTTCAATGTTGAACCATTTTTCATTGGGATAATGTACAAAAGGGGCATTGGCAAGATCTTTCCCAAGGTAATAATCGGCAAAGAAATAATTGGTGGAAAGACGTTCAAAATATTCACCTAAGGCAGAGGCAAGCGCCGCTTTTTTACTTGCGCCTTTACCGTTAGTAAAGCATTGTGGACAATCTTTATCACGAATATGTACAGACCAAACATTCGGCACCGGATTGAGCCACGAGGCTTCTTCAATATGAAAACCAAGTGCGGTCAATTTTTGTTGAAATTTTGCAATACTATCTTCAAGAGCGGCATCTTTACCGGGAATAAAAGTTTGTTCGGTCATTTCGTATTCTCCAATTAGAGCAAGTAAGATTGAACCGTGCATAATAGGCAAGTTTTACTTATTCAGCAAGGAAAAATCTTGCCATCAATCAAGAACTGCTCACTATTTCAATGAGTTGGTCTTAATGATCGTTTCTGTTTTCGTTGCTTGTTGAAAGGCATTGGTAGGGGTTAATGTTGGGGAAAAGGGGGATCTTTGCGCATTCAAGGTCATTGGCAAAGTCCGTTTCTGTGCCACGATCATCATAATATCACCAAAATAACGGGATTGACCTTGTAAGGACAAACATTGCTGATCGAGTAACTCAAAATTAAGTAGGCTCAGCCAATCCACAATTCGAGTAACGAAATAAGGTTTAAAAAACACGGTATTTTTACTAAACGGAAAATATTGTTTAAGTGAAAAGACACTGAATGGATTAAATAATGAAAGGAATAAGATCCCTTCTTGATTTAGTGTGCGAGTAATTTCGCGTAATACTTGGTGCGGATTGGCAGTAAAATGTAAACCGTGTGCGAACAAACAGGCAGAAAAATGCCCTTCAACAAAAGGCAAAGCAGTGGGGCGAGCTTGGACTAACTCAATATGCGGGCATTGCGAAAGTGCGGTCAAATTTTGCGGAATTTTTTCGTCCACGATAATGTGTTGATCACAAGGATAATAAGCCACTTCCGCACTTAACGCCCCTAATTTCAGGCAATAATCCCCCGTAATTTGTGCAAAGTGCTTTGTTAAATATTGCTGAATTAGGCTACAATAACGCGCACCTTGTGGCACTTGTTGCCAGCTCAGTGGTATTTGGCACGGATGTGTTGTGTTACAAGGGATATTCCAGTTCATTTTTAATAAGGATCAATATGTTAGTTCCCATTCCTGCACTTAATGATAACTATATTTGGCTGTATGCACGAGAGAATTTGCCTGTAATTGTGATCGACATCGCAGAAAGTGCGCCTTTGCTTGCTTATTTACAGCAACATCAGCTTGAGGTAGAAGCGGTGCTACTTACCCATAAACATAGCGATCACGTGGGTGGTTTAGCCGAGTTTAAACAACATTATCCGAATGTGCCTGTGTTTGGCCCAACAGAAACCGCACAGTTAGGGGCTACACAAATTATTAATGAAGGAGAAATTCACACCGCGCATTATCAAATCCAAGTTTTGCCTTCTGCGGGACATACGGAAAATCACGTGAGTTTTTTGCTGGACGGGCATTTATTCTGTGGCGACACGTTATTTTCTGGTGGTTGCGGACGGGTATTTACTGGTGATTATGCGCAAATGTTTGATTCTCTCCAACGCCTCAAAGCGCTTCCTGATAGCACCATAGTTTGCCCAGCGCACGAATATACGTTGAGCAATTTACATTTTGCCCAGAAAGTATTGCCAAAATCGGTATTTTTGACGGATTATGCGCTGAAAATGTCTGCCTTGCGTGAACGGCATCAGCCAACCTTACCAACCACATTAGCACGAGAAAAACAGATTAATCCTTTCTTGCAAGCGGAAAATTTGACTCAATTTACCCAATGGCGAAAATTAAAAGATCAGGATTAAATTAAACAAAGATTTTCCTTTTTGCTATGAAAGCGTGATCCTATTTGCTCAACGGCAAATAATTGCTTAGAATGGGCAAGTTTTTATTTTTCTTTTTTATTTTGTGGGGGCTTGACCGCAAGTGCGGTCAAATTTCAATTAATTTATGACAATTCTTGTTTTAGGCATAAACCATAAAACCGCTTCTGTCGCATTGCGTGAGAAAGTCGCCTTTTCTGATGAAAAACGTCAGCAGGCATTGCAACAAATTGAGCAATCAGCCTTAGCAGACAGTGCGGTGATTTTATCCACCTGTAACCGCACAGAAGTGTATTTTCATAATAAAGCCATTTCCCCACAAAATGATGCGCAATGGCAACGCCAATGTATTGATTGGTTTAGCGAAATTCATCAGATCGACAAAGAAGAGCTTAGCCATTGCCTTTATGTCAAACAAAACCAATTTGCTACGCAACATTTAATGCGTGTGGCGTGCGGGTTAGATTCCCTTGTGTTGGGTGAACCACAAATTTTAGGTCAAGTGAAACAAGCCTATCAGCTGAGTGAAGACTACTATCAACAGCATCAGGGGGCGATTTCTGGCCAGTTTTCGCGTTTATTCCAGAAGACCTTTTCAACGGCAAAGCGTGTACGTACGGAAACGCGTATCGGTGAAAATGCCGTGTCTGTGGCATACACTGCTTGCACGTTAGCCCGTCAAATTTTTGATAACCTACGTCAGCTCAACATTTTGCTTGTGGGGGCAGGGGAAACCATTGAATTAGTCGCCCGTCATCTATTACGCCACGGTGTGAAAAGCCTAACCATTGCCAACCGTACTCTTGTTCGTGCCGAAAAACTGGTGGAAAAACTTGAGTCCGCGCAGAAAATCCGTGTGTTAGCGTTAGATGAACTTCAAGCAGGATTAGATCAAGCTGATATTGTGATTAGCTCAACGGGTAGTCCAACGATCTTAATCAGCCAAGCAATGGTACAACAAGCGCAGAAAAAGCGTTGTTATAATCCAATGTTGATTGTGGATATTGCCGTGCCACGTGATGTAGAGGAAAGCGCAGCGGAAGTGGAAAGCGTTTATCATTATACGGTGGATGATCTGCAAAATATCATTCAGCGCAATCTCAGCCAGCGTGAACAAGCTTCTGCCGAGGCTGAGCAAATTATTGATGAAGAAAACCACGCTTTTTTTGAATGGCTCAAGGTGCATCAATTTTCGAATTTAATCCGTCGCTACCGTGAAGAAGCGGAGCAAACTCGCCAAGAAATGCTAGAAAAAGCGTTGAGTGCGTTACAGCAAGGAGAAAGTGCGGAGCAAATTTTGCAAGAATTAAGCTATAAACTCACAAATAAACTCATTCACACACCAACCCAAGCAATGCAAGCAATGGTGAAATCAGGCAACGTGCAAGGCTTACAAGCATTTTCTCAAGAAATCCAAGCAAAACAAGAATAAGGCGAAGCATTGCCTTATTTTGCACCGCACGTTGTTTTCCTGCTTTTTTAATCAGTCAAAATCACAACCAGCGCCATTATTGCCCCGCTCAGAATAAACCATAAGCTACGTTTTAGCATTTTCCTTGAACCCGGAATAAGCCACAGAGAACTCACACAGAAAAAAAGTAGGGAAATGCCAAAGAGGGTAGTGAGCCAAGAATAGGGATATTGTGAATTGCTTAAGTGTAGACGATTAAGCTCAGCAAGCCAGCTTGGATATTCCATTGAGTGATATTTTACCTCACCCGTTTCGAGGTGATATTCCCCTTGCTGAAAATAGAACACATCACCTTTTTTTTCAGTTATTGATAAATTTTTTATACGTAATTTCTGCCCAAGTTGTTGCGCATTGAGTTGAGGGGAAATGGTTTTTTCTATATAGACTGAACGTTTGAAAATGTTGGTATCTCGATAGATTAAAACGATACCAGTAAACGCATAAATCGACATTATCACTAATAATAAAAATCCAAAATAGCGGTGCAAAATCCGCATCCATTTTGCTGTTGTTTTGCTCATTTGTATGTTAGATGGAAGTTAAAGATGCGGTGATTATATAGAAATTTTCTTCACTATGTAAATGAAAATAATTATTATTTATTGAATTAATAATTATTATCAATAAAATAGGTGGCTGTTGTTCAATAGATAAGGAGTTCTAATTTATGAAATCAGCTTGCCCTCTAAGTTTTCCTTTAAAAACTACCGCACTTTTATTTATAAGTGTTTGTTCTAGCAAGGTGTTATATGCGGAGCAAATCTTTTCATCGACAGAGTATATGGCCGTGTTACCAACGATTGATGTTGTTACCACACAGGAAACTGCCAACACAAAGGGATATGTGGGGTATGAAGAAGCACAGGCAACACGCAATCTTCTTACGATCAAAGAAATGCCACAGACCGTTGATGTGATTAACATTCAGAAAAACAAAAATTATGGAACTAATGATTTGAGTTCTATTTTGGAGGGAAATTCAGGGATTGATGCCACCTATGATATGCGTGGTGAAAATATTTACTTGCGTGGTTTTCAGGCTGATGCGAGTGATATTTATCGTGACGGGATTCGTGAGAGCGGGCAAGTTCGCCGTAGTACTGCTAATATTGAACGGGTTGAGATTTTAAAAGGCCCATCGTCAATTTTATATGGACGTAGTAATGGTGGTGGCGTGATCAATATGGTCAGTAAATTTGCTAATTTTACAACCCGCAGAAATATTGGTGTAACCTATGGTTCTTGGAATAGTCGTAGTTTAAATTTAGATGTGAACCAAAAAATTAATGAAAATGTTGCAGTGCGTTTAACTAGTGAGCTGTCTGCCGCAGAGGCTTATCGCTATGAGGTAAGAAATAAAGGGAGAATGTTTTCCCCAAGCATTAGCCTACAAAGTGATGATGGGCGTCTGCAATGGGTTGGGCAATATACCTACGATTATCAATGGCGTATTCCAGATCGCAATCCGGCTAAATCTGTTTATGATGAAATGGGAATAGGCTATCGAAATAGCTTTTTCCGTGATGGGGATTATGTCGATGATAAATTGCAAGTTTGGCGTTCGGATCTCAAATATTTTATTAATGATCAGTGGCTAGTAAATTGGCAGCTTGCTTATCGTCAAGCAGATCAGGATTTTGATCATTATTTTGCAGGAACTTATTCGGCAACAGATAAAAAATTAAAGCAAAGCTATGCATGGCAAAAAACACGTAATAAAACATTCACCAATAATGTTACCTTTAATGGTGAATTTGATATGGCTAGTCTTAAACATAAACTAACAATTGGGCTAGATTATAGTCAGGAAGAACGCCACCCTATTTTGGCTGTTTTGCGCAATCAAGAAATTGATCCTTTTCTCAGCCGACATCAATGGCCGGCTCGTCAGCACCCAAACGCTACGGTAGATAATCGCCATAAAGCGTATAGTACAGGTATTTTTGTACAGGATTTAATTTTATTAACCGATAACTTAAAAGTGCTACTAGGCGGGCGTTACGATTTTTATCGTTTTAACTCTATAAATATTAAGCAAGAACGCCGTGATACAAAAGGGCATTCTTTCAGCCCGAATGTAGGCGTTGTATGGGAGGTTACACCAGAACATACGCTTTACGCATCGTTTAATCGCAGTTTCTCACCTTATGGAGGGCGTGGTTATTTAGGGATTAGCACGGATCAAAAAGACGTATTTAATGCCTCACCAGAATATAATCAACAATATGAGGTGGGCATTAAGAGCGATTGGTTTGATAAAACCTTAAGTACAACCTTATCTGCTTATCAATTAGAACGCCGTAATATTCGTTATCGTCCTAATAAAGATGTTCTTGATGTTTGGGCTGTGCGTGGAAAAGATCAATCTAAAGGTGTGGAATTAAGCCTATTAGGGCAGCTTGCACCGAAATGGTATATCCGTTCTTCAGTAGGCTGGATGGTAGCAAAAATTAAGGAAGATAAACAACATCCGCAAAATAACAACCGCACTTTGAATAATACCGGCAATTTTACGAGTAACCTATTTGTGCGTTATGTGCCAACAGAAAAATTCTATTTAGAAACAGGGATAACGCACTTAGGAAAACGCTATTATTTCAATAACAATAAACAAACTATTCTACCAAGTTTTACTCGTGTTGATGCGATGGTGGGGTATAATTTGAATCCTGTCAATATTACCTTGGCTGTGTCGAATTTATTTAATAAAGCTTATTGGCGTTCCGATGCAATGCCCGGTAATCCGCGTTCTTTTAATTTACGTTTGACTTATACCTTTTAATTAATCAAATCAATGCGGTGCTGATGGCTCACCGCATTATTTTTAGAGAATAATTGTTTTATTTTTATAAACAAAAATCCGATCTTGTAAGGCAAGCTCTAAGGCTTTGGTGAGGACAGTTTTTTCTACATCACGCCCCGCGTGCATCATTGCTTCGGCGCTGTATGTATGATCCACGTTAATGACATTTTGCATAATAATTGGACCTTCATCTAATTCATTATTGATGAAATGCGCGGTTGCTCCAATGATTTTTACGCCACGTGCATAAGCTTGATGATAAGGTCTTGCGCCAATAAATGCCGGCAAGAAAGAGTGGTGGATATTAATCACTCGGTTTGGATAACGGGCGACAAATTCAGGGTTTAATACCCGCATATATTTCGCTAACACAATATAATCTGGCGAATATTGATCGATTTTTTCCGCTAATAATTTATCGTGTTCAACGCGTGTTAATCCTTCGTGGCTAATACAATGGAAAGGAATATCAAAACGTTCTACTAAATGTTTTAAGTTATCGTGGTTGCCAATTACAGCGGCAATTTCAACATCTAAACCACCGTAGTAATTTTTCATTAAAAGATCACCAAGACAATGGGCTTCTTTGGTCACTAAAATAACAATACGTTTTCTTTTTTTACTTATTAATTGACAATTTGTTCCCGCTGGCAGATTAAAGGTTAAATCGGCAAGCAAGGTTTCATCATTGAAAATACCTTCCAATTCGGTACGCATAAAGAAATGTTTTGTTTCAAAATCCACAAACTCATTGTTATGAATAATGTTGAGTTGATGTTTATAACAAATATTGGTTATTTTTGAAATAAGCCCTTTATCATCAGGGCAATCAGTTAGCAGAATTTTATTTTCTCGCATAATCATAATATTGTATGGGATCAGGTTTTTGAGATGAAAAAAAAGTAAAGCCAATAAGCTTTACTTTTTTATAAATTAAAGTTCAAAATCAGATAATGATTTTCCAGCATCTAAGGCACGTTGAATAACAGAAGGTGTTCTGCCTTGACCTGTCCAAGTTTTTACATTGCCATTCTCGTCAGTATATTGATATTTAGCTGGACGAGTAGGACGTTTTTGACGTACGGCTTTCGGGGTAGCAGTTTGCTCTGTAATTAAATCTTCAGGCGCAATCCCTTTTTCTTTTAAAAATTGATGTACTTCTGCAAGTGCTTTTAGTCTTTCTGCTTCTTGCTGTGCAACTTGTGCGACTTCTTGACGTTTTTCTTCAAGAACTGTTTTCACTTTTTCTAAGATTTCTTCTAAATGTTCTACATTTAGATTTTTTGCAACAGCGCGTAAACTACGAATATTTCTTAATGATTTTAATAAATCACTCATTTTACTTCTCCTAAATCATAATATTAAATTAATAAGAACGCCGATATAATAACGAAAATATTATTCTAGGTAAATAGAGAATGTTATTTAATATTGAATGTGCTTTATTCCCTTTATAAAAGTGCGGTATTATTTTTCCAAATTTTTTGTCTCAATTTCATTTTTTTATAACGCAATCCTTTGCGTCGTATTAAGTGGGAGTTAGTGAAAAAGTGATCGCTTTTTTATGGATAATGCTTGCATTTTTTGTTGCTTATTGTAATCTTTGCGAGATCCTACTTATGTAGAGGAGCAACTATTATAAGTATTTTTTCTGAGTGGATAACGATGAGGAAAAAGGAAAGGAATAGTTGCCGAAATCAATTAAAAGTCGTTTTAATTGGTTGGGAACGTTTTCGAAAGAAACGTTACTGTCATAGTCTTTTTTATCACTATGGAGCGCTACTGGTTAGGTTGGGCAATTGTGCCTGCCTTTTTATTTTAAATTTTTACCTTTCTTTAAAATAGTAAACTTCAGTGGTTCTCCCTTATTCTTAGGTAGAACAATAATGGAACTGTTAGATTATTCCACATCAATTTGGTCGGTTGTCCCGCCCCTGTTAGCCTTATTATTGGCGATTTTTACGCGTAAAGTCATTTTATCTTTAAGCATTGGTATCTTAATTGGCTCGTTAATGTTGGCAGATTTCAACATTACAAACGCAGCCATTTATTTAAAGAATACGGTGCAATCTTTAGTGTATGGTGATGATGGGTGGAATTTTGATACCATCAACATCATTTTATTCTTATTACTATTAGGCATTTTAACCGCACTCTTAACGGTGTCAGGCAGTAACCGTGCTTTTGCTGAATGGGCGCAAAAGCGGATTAAAAATCGTCGAGGTGCAAAATTAATGGCCGCCTCCTTGGTGTTTGTTACCTTTATTGACGATTATTTCCATAGCCTGGCGGTGGGCGCGATTGCTCGTCCTGTTACGGATAAATTTAATGTTTCTCGTGCGAAATTGGCGTATATCTTGGATTCCACGGCTGCGCCAATGTGTGTGATTATGCCTGTTTCAAGTTGGGGGGCTTATATCATTACCTTAATTTCTGGCTTGTTGGCGACCTATGCGATTACCGATTACACACCAATTGGGGCATTTATGGCAATGAGCGCGATGAATTTCTATGCGATTTTCTCCATTTTAATGGTGTTCTTTGTCGCGTATTTTTCCTTTGATATTGGCTCAATGGCAAGGCACGAAAAGCTCGCTCTTGAGAGAGTAGAAGAAGAGCAAGATGAGCAAGTGGGGGTAAAAGGCCACGTTCGTAACTTGATCTTACCAATTATTACGTTAATTGGTGCGACAGTATTTATGATGTTGCACACAGGAAATGAAGCTCTTGCCGCAGAAGGAAAACCGTTTTCCTTGTTAGGAGCGTTTGAAAATACCACCGTAGGGATTTCTCTTGTGGTTGGCGGCTGTGCTTCGGTCATTGTTGCGACGCTTTGCATTTTGATTGATCGCCAAGTGAGTGTTGCGGAATACGCAAAATCTTGGGTCGTTGGGGTGAAATCAATGCTTGGTGCGATTTTAATTTTATTCTTCGCTTGGACAATCAACAATGTTGTTGGCGATATGAAAACGGGGACCTATTTATCTAGCCTTGTTTCGGGTAACTTACCTGTGGCAGTGTTGCCCGCATTATTATTCATATTAGGTTCTGTAATGGCATTTTCAACGGGAACAAGTTGGGGAACATTCGGAATTATGTTGCCAATTGCTGCCGCGATTGCTGCAAATGCAGCGCCAGAATTAATGTTGCCTTGCCTTTCAGCCGTAATGGCTGGTGCAGTCTGCGGTGATCACTGTTCGCCTGTTTCGGATACCACAATTTTGTCTTCCACTGGGGCAAAATGTAACCATATGGATCACGTTACGACGCAGTTACCTTATGCTTTAACCTTAGCCGCTGCAACCATTGTGGGCTATCTTGTGGTGGGTTATACCGCATCAGGGATCTTTGGTTTTATTGCGACAGCAATCACCTTGGTGGCATTAATCTTCTTATTTAAAAGACGTTAAAATGTGATCTCGATCACAAAATAAGAAATAAAATTTTATTTCGTCTATTTTATAAAATGCGGCATATTGTCGCATTTTTTTATTTTTTGTTGAGTTTTATTTTATAAAATATTGTAATTTTGAAATTTTTGGCGTTTTATTCTTTTCTATTTCTGATTACCCACTAAAATCTTGCTAGACAAGCCATTCTCAATCCGTTACAAATAATCATCGTTAATGAAAAACAGAAGTGCGGTGGAAATTCCGTAAATTTTTGCGAGGTAACAATGAAGAAATTATCAGGTGCGGAAATGGTTGTGCAATCCTTGCGTGATCAGGGCGTAAAATTTGTGTTTGGCTACCCCGGTGGCTCGGTGTTAGATATTTATGATGCCATTCACACGCTAGGTGGCATTGAGCATATTTTGGTTCGTCACGAACAAGCCGCGGTGCATATGGCAGACGGCTATGCACGTTCCACAGGGGAAGTGGGGTGCGTGTTAGTAACATCAGGTCCGGGCGCAACCAATGCGATTACAGGCATTGCAACCGCGTATATGGATTCAGTGCCTTTGGTGGTGATCTCAGGACAAGTGATGTCAGGTTTGATCGGGAGTGATGCTTTCCAAGAATGCGATATGGTTGGGATCTCACGCCCTGTGGTGAAACATAGTTTTTTAGTTAAACGTGCAGAAGATTTGCCTGAAATTATTAAAAAAGCCTTTTATATTGCTTCCACAGGTCGCCCCGGTCCTGTGGTGATTGATTTACCGAAAGATGTGGTAAACCCTGCAAATAAATATACTTATACTTATCCGCAAGAAATTCACTTGCGTTCTTATAATCCTACGGTACAAGGGCATAAAGGGCAGATTAAAAAAGCCTTGAAAGCCTTACTTGTTGCAAAAAAACCAGTGCTTTTCCTTGGTGGCGGGGCGATCACCGCAAATTGCAGTGAACAAATTACTCAATTTGCTAAACAGTTGAATTTGCCGGTTACCTCTTCTTTAATGGGATTAGGCGCATTTCCAAGTACAGATAAACAATTCTTAGGTATGCTAGGAATGCACGGTACATACGAAGCGAATAATGCGATGCATCACAGTGATTTGATTTTTGCTATTGGCGTACGTTTTGATGACCGTACCACCAATAATCTGGCGAAATATTGCCCGAATGCAAAAGTTGTGCATATTGACATTGATCCAACGTCTATTTCTAAAAATGTTCCCGCCGCGATTCCCATTGTAGGTAGTGCAGAAAATGTATTACAGGAAATATTAGCCTTATTGGAAGAAGATAATTTAGCGAAATCTCAAGCCGATCTAACTGATTGGTGGAAACAAATTGATGAGTGGAAAGCGGTGAAGTGCTTAGATTTTGATCGTCATAGTGGCGTGATTAAACCACAGCAAGTGATTGAAACCGTCTATCGCTTAACTAAGGGGGAGGCTTATGTGGCGTCTGATGTGGGACAACACCAAATGTTTGCCGCCCTGCATTATCCTTTTGATGAACCTCGTCATTGGATCAACTCTGGTGGGCTTGGCACAATGGGCTTTGGCTTACCTGCGGCATTAGGCGTGAAATTGGCTCATCCAGAAGCAACGGTGGTTTGCGTAACCGGAGATGGCAGTATTCAAATGAATATTCAAGAGCTTTCCACCGCACAACAATATGGCATTTCGGTGGTAATTATCAGCTTAAACAACCGCTTTTTAGGTATGGTGAAACAATGGCAAGATTTAATTTATTCAGGTCGCCATTCACAATCTTATATGAATTCGTTGCCTGATTTCGTGAAGTTGGCAGAATCTTACGGACACGTCGGTATCCAAATTGATCAGCCTGAAGAATTGGAAGAGAAATTGACACAAGCCTTTGCCATTAAAGATAAATTAGTGTTTGTTGATATTAAAGTCGATGAAACCGAACACGTTTATCCAATGCAAGTGCGTGGTGGCGCAATGAACGAAATGATTTTAACCAAACCGGAGAAAGCCTAATGCGTAGAATTTTATCAGTATTATTAGAAAATGAATCGGGGGCGTTATCCCGCGTGGTTGGCTTGTTTTCTCAACGAGCCTTTAATATTGAAAGTTTGACTGTTGCACCTACTGATGATCCCACTCTTTCTCGTATGACCATTGAGGCTTACGGCGATGAGCAAGTGCTGGAGCAAATTGAAAAGCAACTGCATAAATTGGTGGACGTGTTTAAAGTGATAAGCCTAAGTGATTGCGAACACGTTGAGCGTGAAGTAATGTTGGTGAAAGTGCGTGCGCAAGGCAGTTCCCGTGATGAGTTAAAACGTTTAGCGGAAATCTTCCGTGGACAAATTGTGGACGTTACCACCAAATCTTACACCATTCAACTTGTGGGAACGAAAGATAAACTTGATGCTTTCGTGAAAGCATTAAAAGAAGAAAGTGCATTGATTGAAATTGTTCGCTCAGGGTTGATTAGCCTATCTCGCGGCGAGAAAAATTGCTTATAGGAAACCTAGTAAAAAGCAACAAAAAGAAAGTGCGGTGGTTTTTTCCGCACTTTTTTGATCAATCCTCTTGATCTATCATTAACAATTCAACCCTGTGCTTTCAGCCACTTTTTCGACCACTTGGCGTAAAGCATTGGCACATTGGTGAAGTTGCTCAAGTTCATTGGCAGGAAGTTTGTATTTCAAAATGTGTTCTATACCGTTATTACTAATAACCATCGGCACATTGATCACCACATCCTGTAAACCGTATTCACCATTGAGCATCGTGCCAACGGGCAACACAGAATATTCATTAATACTAATCGCTCGAATAATACGGAACACGCTAGCAGCAATGGCGTGGTTGGTGTTGAGTTTTAAACTGAATACCTCCAAACCAATGGCTTTGGTTGCGTTGAGCAGTTCTTGAGGGTCGAGCATTGGCACATCATTTTGCTGACAAAAATCATCAATTTTTTGCCCAGCAATATTCACGATACTCCAAGGAATAAAACTATTTGCACCGTGTTCCCCCATTACATAACCGAATACGTTTTTCGGATCGATTTTGACTTTATCAGCAATAATTTTCATCATTCGCGCCGTATCCACTACACAACCAGCACTAATCACACGGTGTGCGGGGAAGTTGGTGTTACGAATAATAAAATGGGTCAGAATATCACAGGGATTGGTCACCACA
This sequence comes from Avibacterium sp. 21-599, assembly GCF_026226765.1. Lineage (NCBI taxonomy): Bacteria > Pseudomonadati > Pseudomonadota > Gammaproteobacteria > Pasteurellales > Pasteurellaceae > Avibacterium > Avibacterium sp. 21-599. Next base: position 1,705,862 of record NZ_JAKKOB010000001.1, on the reverse strand, counting down.
ATGAGAATCGCGTTTGGGGTATAGTGTTCTAATTGGCGAGCAATATCCACGGCGATTTTGGCATTAATATGACCGATTTCTAAGCGATCTTGTCCCACTTTAATTTGCGCGCCCGCCGTGATTACCACCACGTCGCTATCACGCGTGTCTTCATATTCTCCCGCAATAATTTTGGTATTTTTCGCGAAAGTTAACGCACTGGTATGGCTGAAATCCAACTGTTCGCCACGGGTACGTTCTTTATTCAGGTCGACCAAGACCACTTCTTGGCATTCACCCATTGTAAGAAGATAATTACAAATGCCTACGCCCACTGCGCCTGCGCCAATAATTGAAACTTTCATTGTGTTTTCCTGTATTTATTATGTGTTAGGTTGTTTTCAAAAAGGCGTTAATCTTACTTTATCTCTTTCTCTTGCTCAATGGTTGGATAAAAAGTGCGGTATTATTTTTGCCAATTTTTTGCGATTTCGCTTAAAAAATTAACAAATGTTCGCACTGTTGGCGCAAGCCCGCGATTTTTGTAATAAATTGCATATAAAGGCGCTGATTCGAGTTGCCAAGCAGGTAATAACTTTTGCCAATTGGGTTGAATTAAATCGGGCAATTCAGGCAACAGGGCAATACCGTAGTCATCTTCCACTAATTGGGCTAATACCGCCGCATCATTGGCTTGCAAAGCTTTTTTCACTTGTATCAACTCCCGTTGATTGCCTTGCTTGAACAGCCAATTTTTGCCATCACTTTTATGCAGCAGGCGATGGCTTTTCAATTCTTGTGGTGTTTGTGGGACGCCATTTTTACTTAAATAATTTGGCGAGGCATAAATTCCAGAAGAAATATCAAAAAGATGCTTTGCTACCACGTCATCAAGGTCAAGATCCCCAATGCGTAAGGCAATATCCACCCCTTCTTGCAATAAATTAGCACGGCGATTTTCCATTGTAATGTTCAGCTCAACATCAGGGTGTTGCTGTAAATAGTGCGATAAATGTGGGGTGAGCCAATAACGTAAAATCTCACTGGAAACCGAAATGCGTAGTAAACCACGAGGCGTGGCTAAACAATTTGCCACAGAATTTACCGCACTTTCGGCAGCTTCCACAGCGAGTAAGGCGTGTTGGTAAAAATGTTCACCAAGATCATTTAATCGTACCCCATTGCGATTGCGATCAAGTAGCTTGCTGCCGAGCTGATTTTCTAACTCCGTTAAACGACGGCTTAAACGCGATTTTGGCACATTTAATTGTTCAGCAGCTTGGGTCAAGCTACCAGATTGGATCACGCTCACAAAAAAGCGCATATCATTGAGATCAATTTGTTGCATAAATAGAACCTTTGGTTTTATTTTTGATTATTGTTTGATGTATGGAACAAGTATAAACTACGCCACAAGAAATAAGCAAACATTTAGAGGCTATTGATAACTCACATATAAAATGAACTATCAACAGCTCCTAACAACAAGGAGAAAGAAAATGCGTATTTTAGAATTAGATAGAATTAACGAATTAGCCCGTAAAGCAAAAGTTACCGCACTTTCTGAAGCTGAAGTAAATGAGCGTAGTGCGTTACGTCAGCGTTATTTAGCCGCAATCCGTGGACAATTGACTAATATTTTATCCACTGTCAGTGTGGTTGATCCAGAGGGCAATGATGTTACCCCAACTAAATTGCGTGAAGCGCAACGTAATGGAATGCAAGTAGCGACTTATTAATGAACTCACCGCCCTGAATATTCAGGGCATCACAAAAAACAGAATTTATCAAATTTAGGAGAAAAAATTATGCGTACAGTAAATCGAGTTTATACCGCACCACAAAAACACTGGGTTGGCGATGGTTTTTATGTGTCACCATTATTCTCACATAGCCAACAAGACAAAGTCACTAGCCCATTTTTAATGCTAGATTATGCAATGCCAATGGAATTTAAACCTCATAACGGCGCGCCAAGAGGCGTAGGCGCACATCCACACGCAGGATTTGAAACCGTTACGATTGCGTTGCAAGGTGAAGTAGAACACCGCGATAGCGATGGCAACGGTGGCGTGATTGGAGCAGGTGATGTGCAATGGATGACCGCAGGAAATGGGATTGTTCACCAAGAGTTCCATAGCGAAAATTTCAGCCGAACAGGCGGAACTTTTGAAATGTTACAACTTTGGGTAAATTTGCCAGCGAAAGATAAAAATGCCCCAGCAGGCTATCAAAGTATTAAAGCGGCAGATATTCCAACTTATCACTTTGCCGATAATGCGGGTACAGCACGCATTATTGCAGGGGAGCTGGATGGTGTAGAAGGGCCTGCCCGTACCTTTACCGAGTTAAATATGTGGGAAATGGACATTAATGCGAACCACAGCGTAACCATTAACGTACCAGAAAGCCACCATTTAATGCTGGTAGCATTGCGTGGAACGGCACTGATTAATGATAGCGATCGTGCTGCACCAACCGAATTGGTGATTTTCAATCACGAAAGCGGTGAAGTCAAAATCACCGCAGGTGAGGAAAACGTCAAAATGGTTTTACTCAGTGGCGTACCAATTGATGAACCAATTGCCGCCTATGGCCCGTTTGTAATGAACACCCGCGAAGAATTAATCGAAAAATTCAACGCGTTTAATAAAGGCGAGTTTGGTAATATTCATTAATCCTCAATCACTGAATAAGTGCGGTGGTTTTTAGAGAAATTTCTCTAAAAACCACCGCACTTTTTATTTTGATTCAGAATGAATTTGATTGTGGAGTGAGTAAAATTTCTTTATGATGTGTTACAAAGTAACACGAACAAAGGAAAATATGATGCAAGGTAGATTAAGACAACAAGGTGGGGCGATTATTTTAACGGTACCTAATTCAATTGCTGTTCAAATGGGCTGGCAAGCGGGCAATGTGTTAAATATTGAAACAAAAAATGAAACCGTCGTGTTAAGTGCTGTTAAGCGTCAGCCTAAAGGGAGAAAAAATCTTGCTCAGTTATTAGAAGGCATTGATAGTCAAGAAATAACAGCGTTAAACAAGGATGTCGCAGAAATGATGGAAAGCTCAGCACAAGGTAAAGAAGTATGGTAATGCGCGTGCCAAAAAAGGGAGAAATTTGGTATGTTGATCCCGATCCTAGCTTAGGGCGAGAGCTACGCAAGCCTCATTATTTTATTGTAATTTCGGAGCAAGTATTAAATAAAGCGCTAGGTGTGGCAATTTGTTGCCCTATCTCTAGTGGTGGAAAGGCGGCTCGTTCGCAAAGTGTTACCGTAGTATTAGATGGTGCGAGTACTAAATCAGGAGCGGTAACTGGCGTTATTCTTTGTCACCAAATACGTTCTCTTGATTTGAACGCTCGTAATGCAAAATTTGCTACGGTGGCAGAACCTCATTTAATAGACGAAGTAGTAATGAAATTAGTTGATCTTATTGATCCTCAATAAAATGAGTTATGTATAAAAGTGCGGTGGTTTTAAGAGAAATTTCTCTAAAAACCACCGCACTTTTTTATTTCAATTTATTTCAATGCCAAAATGTTCACTTGATCATTCACGCGAATAACGCCAGTATTTAATGGAATTAAATTAATACCGAAAAGTGGTGCGCCTTGTTCGTTGCGGTTAAGTTTTTTCAGTGTGCGGAAAGGTTCCATTTTAGGATCTGTTTGGTTAGTGATTGGGTTACGTGTGGTAAGCACACAGCGTTCGCAAGGTTTACTGTGTAAGAATTTGACTTCACCAATTTGAATTTCAGCCCATTGTTGTTCTTCAAAGGGGATGATGCCATCAATGATTACATTTGGGCGGAATTGAAGGGGTAAAATTGGGCTTGGGCAAGCTTGCTGTAAGGCATTAAATGAGGCGGTAGTTGTGAGTAAAAGTGGGTAGCCGTCTGCAAAAGAGAGCGGTTGATCGGGGTAGCGTTTGATTGTGCGTTGCGTGTGTTCGCCTGTCCAGCGCAGTTGCACAGCACGACCGATTTTCTCGCTAAACCATTGATTAATTTCTTGTGGTGCAAGCAACGAGTTAAATTCATTCCCCCACACTTCACAGGCTTGGCTTTGTTGAAAATCCGTATATTGAACTTGAATTGCTGAACCGTCTTTATGTTGAATATATAAGCCAAGCGGTGTCGGCAACGCGTGGAAATGATAAAGTTCCGCCTCTTTGCGTGCGGTGATAAAGGTGCCGTCTGGTTCGGTAAGCATAAAGGTGCGGTCAAAATTAAGCCCTTGCGGTTGAACTACCGCTTGCGCCACTTCATAGCTTTGTGTTGATTTGATGGGGTATAGGTAAATATGCTGTAATTTCATTGTCTAATCCTCATAAAGTTGGCTGTATAGGGCATTTTCAAAACGCACTAAGGGTGCGCGTTTCGTTTTATTTTCCAGATCGCCCGTGGAATAGCCGTTGATAAATTGTACGAATGCAATGCGTTGTCCTTTGCTATTTTGCATAAAGCCAGCCAGATTATAAACCCCTTTTAATGCGCCTGTTTTAGCCGAAATATTTTGCGCAAGAGGTGGGGCAATCATTGAACCGCGTCCGCTTAGTGTACCATCTACCCCGGCAATGGGAAAGCTGTCTAATAAATGCAATTGTGCTTCGTTATTTGCAATATATTCAAGGGCTTGCAGCATAATATTGGCAGAGATCAGGTTGTGACGAGAAAGCCCTGAGCCATCGGCGATAATGCTATTATCAAATTTTATGCCTGCGTTAGTTTGCAAAATTTGGCGCATTGCTTTGGCGGAAAGTTGAAATGAAGCAGGACGTTTGTAATAGTGATAACCAATAGTGCGAAATAGGGCATCGGCAATTTGGTTGTCCGATTTTTTCATCATTTTTTTGATCAGTTCCGGCAATGGCTTAGAAAAATGTTGTGCTAAAATTTGTCCTTGCTGGGTTGTGTGAGGTTGTTGGATGTTGCCGTTAAACGAAATGCCAAGGCGGTTTAATTGGTGTTGAATAATTGCCGCGGCATAAGCATTAGGATCTTGCACGGCAAAACTGAGTGCAAAAGGTTTGGCTTGACGCGCTAAGCAGCCTTTAATTTGATAGCGATTATTATCGTGTAGTATCGCATCAAGCTGACAATAAGGTGCTTCTTCTTTGCTTGCGACACGAACTTGTCCAAATACTTGAACGGGATATTGTGTAGGCACGTTGAATTTCACCAATTCGCCCGTAGGTAGGTTAGCGTCAAGATCTACATAAAAACAGTTGTGATTGATGTTCACAGCGGCTGGTGGTGAATTAAAGCACATTGATAAGTCGTTCCAAATCCAACCTAAGCCACGGTCGTGTCCAGTAAATACCGCCGTATCTAAAATGAGATCCCCTTTGATGCGTTGAATACCTTGTTGCTTTAATTGGACAAGCAACTGATAGAGTTGATCGCTGGTTAAATCAGGGTCACCAGTGAATTTAATGATTAAGTTACCTTGTAACTCACCATTTTCAATATTGCCGTCTCGTAATAAACTCGTTTCAAAATGAAATTCATCGCCAAGGCTCAGTTTGGCAGAGAGTGCAGTAAACACTTTTTGTGTACTTGCAGGGAGCATAAAGATTTGTGGATTAAGTGCGGTGAGAATTTCTTGCGTTTTTAAGTTTTTCGCCACGAACGAAAGGCTTGTTCCCGTAGGAAGTTGTGTACGAAGTTCTTCAACGTCCACTTTAGCGGCGCTCAGTGAGGGGGGTAAAACGAAGGAAATTCCTAATGCAAAAGTCCATAATTTTGATGATAATTTGTACATAAATAATCGCGATGGTTGCTATTTTTTTTCAGAAACACAATAATAGTGCTGGATCTCGCGAGAGTAAAATTATTTCTCGCATAAATGATGTAATAATGCGATTTGCATTAAAATTATTTTTTGAGCTACGGCAAAGTATTGCTTTGCCGTGGTTTTATTTTTGACTAAAAAAGGAATAAGGATTTAGCAATGCAACAAATTCCAATGACTGTACGCGGTGCAGCACAATTAAGAGAAGAATTGGACTTTTTAAAAAATACTCGCCGTCCCGAAATCATTAAAGCCATTGCAGAAGCGCGTGAACACGGTGATTTAAAAGAAAACGCGGAATATCACGCGGCACGCGAGCAACAAGGTTTTTGTGAAGGGCGTATTCAAGAAATTGAAGGAAAGTTGGCGAATAGTCAAATCATTGATGTAACCAAAATGCCAAATAACGGCAAAGTTATCTTTGGTGCAACGGTCGTGTTAGTGAATGTGAATACTGAGGAAGAAGTAACCTATCAAATCGTGGGGGACGATGAAGCGGATATTAAACAAGGCTTGATTTCAGTAAATTCACCGATTGCTCGTGGCTTAATTGGCAAAGAAGTGGACGATAGCGTAACTATTACCACTCCCGGTGGAACGGTTGAGTTTGATATTATTGAAGTGGAATATAAATAAAAAGAGGGCGTTTTAATACGCCCCATTTTACTTATTTTTTAGGTAAGGAAATTTTATGTTCTTCGCTTGGGCGATAAAGCACAAGGATATGACCGATAGTTTGCACCGCAGCAGCTTGCGTTTCTCTGACAATCGCATCGATAATCAGTTGTTTGGTTTCGCGATCAGCTCCTGCAATTTTCACTTTAATTAATTCGTGATGATTGAGGGCATTATCAATTTCAGCGATAACCCCTTCGGTTAAGCCATTTCCACCTAGCATAACGACAGGGCTTAAGTGGTGTGCAAGCCCTTTTAAAAATTGTTTTTGTTTTGTTGATAACTGCATTAATTTAATCCTATGTTTATAAAGTGCGGTGTTTTTTATGGAGAAATTCCTAATACCACCTTGAACTGGGAAATTTTAACCTTATATTGACGAAACTACCACAAAAATTAAGAAATTATGGGAAAGAAAAAACGTTCAGCAAGTTCAACGCGTTGGTTAAATGAGCATTTTAAAGATCCATTTGTCCAAAAGGCACATAAGCAGAAGTTGCGTTCGCGAGCTTATTTTAAGCTTGATGAAATTCAACAAACAGATCGTCTTTTTAAGCACGGAATGACCGTCGTGGATTTAGGTGCCGCTCCTGGAGGGTGGTCTCAGTATGTGGTGAGTCAAATTGGCGGTAAAGGTCGAGTCATTGCTTGTGATATTTTAGAGATGGATCCTATTGTCGGGGTTGATTTCTTGCAAGGGGATTTTCGTGAAGAGAATGTGCTTAATGCCTTGCTTGAACGAGTTGGCGAAGCAAAAGTAGATGTAGTGATGTCTGATATGGCACCTAATTTTAGCGGAATGCCATCAGTAGATATTCCGCGTGCAATGTATTTAGTCGAGCTGGCTTTAGATATGTGCAAACAAGTGTTGGCACATAAAGGCAGTTTCGTTGTAAAGGTTTTCCAAGGTGAGGGCTTTGATGAATACTTAAAAGAGATTCGTTCTCTTTTCAGCGTTGTTAAAGTACGTAAACCTGAAGCATCTCGCGGACGCTCTCGCGAGGTGTATATTGTGGCAACGGGTTACAAATATTAACTATAAATTCAATAACTTCTCATTTTGGAATGAATGTAGTAATCTTGTAACAAATTATTAACTTAGAAAAACGAGGTCAAACCTTGAAAGATATGGTCAAAAACTTAGTCCTATGGATTGTTATTGCAGTCGTTATGATGTCTGCATATCAGGGCTTTAGCGGTGGTTCAAGCAGTAATATGACTGATTACACCACATTTATTACTGATGTAGGCAATGATCAAGTTCGTCAAGTGAGATTTGATGATAATGAATTGCAGGTTACCAAATCAGATGGTTCTAAATATTCAACAGTAATGCCAATTTATGATGATAAATTACTCAATGATTTATTAAATAAAAAGGTGAAAGTAGAAGGAACATTGCCAGAAAAACGTGGCTTTTTAGCACAAATTTTGATTTCTTGGTTCCCAATGCTACTGCTTGTTGGCGTGTGGTTCTTCTTTATGCGACAAATGCAAGGTGGTGGCGGTAAAGCAATGAGCTTTGGAAAAAGCCGTGCCAAAATGCTGACAAAAGAGCAAATTAAAACCACCTTTGCAGATGTTGCAGGTTGCGATGAAGCCAAAGAAGAAGTAGGCGAAATTGTGGATTTCTTGCGTGATCCAAGTAAATTCCAAAAGTTGGGCGGTAAAATTCCAAAAGGGATTTTAATGGTTGGCCCACCAGGAACAGGTAAAACTTTATTAGCTAAAGCCATTGCCGGTGAAGCGAAAGTGCCATTTTTTACTATTTCAGGTTCTGACTTCGTAGAAATGTTTGTTGGGGTAGGGGCTTCTCGTGTGCGTGATATGTTTGAACAAGCGAAGAAAAATGCACCTTGCCTGATCTTTATTGATGAAATTGATGCCGTAGGTCGCCAACGTGGTGCTGGTCTTGGTGGCGGACATGATGAGCGTGAGCAAACCCTTAACCAAATGTTAGTGGAAATGGATGGGTTTGAAGGTAATGAAGGAGTGATTGTGATCGCCGCAACCAACCGTCCTGATGTGCTTGATCCCGCGTTAACTCGCCCGGGGCGTTTTGACCGCCAAGTAGTGGTGGGCTTGCCAGATGTTTTAGGGCGTGAGCAAATCTTAAAAGTGCATATGCGTAAAGTACCCGTTGCCCCAGATGTGAATGCAATGACGCTCGCGCGTGGTACACCAGGTTATTCAGGTGCAGACTTGGCGAACCTTGTTAATGAAGCCGCATTATTTGCTGCCCGAATGAACAAGCCATTGGTTTCAATGCTTGAGTTTGAAAAAGCAAAAGACAAAATCAATATGGGGCCTGAACGTCGCACAATGATTATGACCGATAAGCAGAAAGAATCGACTGCTTATCACGAAGCAGGACACGCCATTGTGGGCTATCTTGTACCAGAACACGATCCCGTGCATAAAGTGACCATTATTCCGCGTGGACGTGCTTTAGGGGTAACCTTCTTTTTACCAGAAGGAGATCAAGTCAGCATTAGCCAGAAACAGTTAGAAAGTAAACTTTCCACCCTTTATGCAGGACGTTTGGCGGAAGAGTTAATTTACGGTGAAGAAAATATTTCTACTGGCGCATCGAATGACATTAAAGTTGCCACGAATATTGCGCGTAATATGGTAACCCAATGGGGCTTTTCCGATAAATTAGGGCCAATTCTTTATTCTGAAGATGAAGGTGAAGTGTTCTTAGGGCGTTCAATGGCAAAAGCAAAACATATGTCAGATGAAACGGCACATGTTATTGATGAAGAGGTTCGTGCTATTGTTACTCGAAACTACGATCGTGCAAGACAGTTATTAATTGACAATATGGATATTTTACACGCAATGAAAGATGCGTTAGTAAAATATGAGACCATTGAAGAAGAGCAGATTAAACAGCTGATGAATCGTGAGCCAGTTACCCCACCTTCAGGTTGGAGTGACAGCGGTAAAGCTAGTTCAGAAAAAAATGCTGAACAAACTGCACCTACACAAAATCAAAGTGCGGTGGAAAATTCAGACAAATCTGAGCATAACTAACCACTTAATCCTATTAAAGGACTGATTTTTATAAGAAATCAGTCCTTTCTTTTTTCTTTTTTAAGCTTTAACATAAAGTAAATTCAAATAATAAATTCAATTTATTTTTTATTTTAATTTACTGTATCAATGAGATTGAGAATAACCGAATGAATTATGCAGATTGGCTCGTTTGGGCAGAAACGCAACTGATGGGGAATAAAAAGACAGATCCTTTTATTAACCCCAAGGTGGATGCTAACCTATTATTACAATTTGTCACCGGACGTTCTCGTTCGTCTCTTTTAGCCTTTTCCGAAACCATACTTTCAGCACAAGAATTAGCGCAGCTTGAAAAACTATTGCAACGCCGTGTAAGTTGTGAGCCAATGGCTTATATTCTTGGTCAGCAGCCTTTTTGGACGCTTGATCTAAGGGTCTCTGAAGATACGCTTATTCCAAGAGCAGATACGGAAATTTTAGTAGAAAATGCGTTAATTTGTGCGGAAGAACGTATTTCATCAGCTCAGTTTGGAGAAGAACTGAAAATATTAGATTTAGGCACAGGTACAGGGGCAATTGCAATAGCGCTTGCACAAGAATTGCGATCTAGATCGAAAAAATCATTTAAAGTTTCGGTTGTGGGTGTTGATCTGATTGATAATGCGGTAAACTTAGCGCAAGACAATGCAAAACGTAATGATGTTGATAATATTCTTTTTTATCAAAGCAATTGGTTTGAAAATTTACAAGATCAGCGTTTTGACATCATTGTAAGTAATCCGCCTTATATTGATAAAGATGATCCGCATTTGCAGTTGGGCGATGTGCGATTCGAGCCATTGACTGCTTTAGTCGCTAAAGAACAGGGGTATGCAGATTTACGGCACATTATTATTAATGCACCAACGCATCTAAAACCACAAGGCTGGTTGTTATTGGAACACGGTTGGCAGCAAGGAGAAAAAGTGCGGTCTTTTTTTCAAAAGAATTTGTGGCATAACGTTATTTCTCGTAAGGATTATCACCAACACGAACGTATAACATTAGCTCAATTAAATACAAGAGGGAATGATTGATGAATACAAATCGCAATGCAATTTATAATGAAATGCTTAATTTTTATGTGCTTACAGGGAATGATGGGCAACGCGAGCTAGGAAATATTCATTCAATTATGAATGGTTTTTTAACTCAAGCAAGAGAAACCATTGAGCAAGAGAAAGACGATGAAGCAAAAATTAGAAAGTTGATCGATTTAATTTATGTTGATTGGGGCTTTTTGATTGATTCTAATAATTCTTTTGATCATTCTAATTATTATCTACCCGATGTTTTAACAAATCGCCGTGGGGTTGCTATTTCTGTCGGTGGTATTTTATTGTATCTCGCTGAAAAATTAGCCTTACCGATTTATGCAATGGAATTTCCAGTCAATATTATGCTTAAAGCGGATGTTAATGGAAAGCACCTTTATTTTGATCCTTGGACAGGAAGAGAATCTTCAGAAAAATATATTGAATATATTTGTAAGCTTCATTATGGTGATGATGTGGAATTTTCTGTCCCCCTATTCGGTGAGCAAGATGAAGAAGAATTAGAATTTCGTTATGGGCAATTAGCGAAAAATTCCTTAATGCGAGAAAGTCGATACGAACCAGCATTGACTTACGTTGAGAACGTATTGGAACGTTATCCAGATACCTTAGATGAAATTCGTGATCGTGGTATTTTAAAAATGCAACTTGGGCGTCTTTCAGAGGCATTGAAAGATCTTAAAGAATTTGTTGAAAAAAGACCAGATGATTCTTTCTCAATAATGTTTAAAGAACAATTACCGCTAATTGAGAAAGATATTGAAGCGCAAGAAAAAGCAGCAAAAGAATTAATTCACTAAATTTATATATTAGAGAAAATTATGCAAAATAAAGTCATTAAAATTGGGAACATTGAAGTTGCTAACAATAAACCATTTGTTTTATTTGGTGGAATGAATGTGTTAGAAAGCCGTGATATAGCAATGGCAGTGTGTGAAAAATATGTTGAGGTAACCCAAAAACTAAACGTACCTTATGTATTCAAAGCTTCTTTTGATAAGGCTAACCGCTCATCAATCCATTCTTACCGTGGACCGGGAATGGAAGAGGGGTTGAAAATTTTCCAAGAATTGAAAGACACATTTGGGGTTAAATTAATTACTGATGTTCACGAAATCTATCAATGTAAGCCTGTCGCCGAAGTGGTTGATGTGATTCAGCTCCCCGCATTTTTGGCTCGCCAAACGGATCTTGTTGAGGCAATGGCGCGTACCGGTGCAGTAATTAATGTGAAAAAGCCCCAATTTTTAAGTCCCGGACAAATGGGAAATATCGTAGAGAAAATCGAAGAATGTGGTAACGATAAAGTGATTCTTTGCGATCGCGGGACAAACTTTGGTTATGATAATCTTATTGTAGATATGCTTGGCTTTAGCGTTATGAAGACCGTTTCCAAAGGTTGCCCAGTGATTTTTGACGTAACCCATTCTTTACAATGTCGCGATCCTTTTGGGGCTGCATCAAGCGGTCGCCGCGCACAGGTGACAGAATTAGCGCGCTCAGGGCTAGCAGTGGGGCTGGCAGGTCTATTCCTAGAAGCGCACCCTGATCCACAAAATGCCAAATGCGATGGGCCTTCTGCTTTACCATTAGCAAAATTAGAAGCCTTTGTAAGCCAGATGAAAGCAGTCGATGATTTAGTGAAGTCTTTTGAAGAGCTAGATACCTCAAATTAGTTGTTTAAAGATTAAGTATTAGAGAAAAACAAACAATAACAGGTGAGTTTTAGGCAGAAATATGATAAAAATACCACCTTGTTTTAATTTTTACATTTGAATAGGAAACAAAATATGTCAAATTTGCAAAATATCATTGAAGCAGCGTTTGAGCGCCGTGCTGAAATCACTCCTAAAACGGTAGATGCAGAAACGCGTGCGGCTATCGAAGAAGTCATTGAAGGTTTAGACAGCGGTAAATACCGTGTTGCAGAAAAAATTGATGGTGAATGGGTTACCCACCAATGGTTAAAAAAAGCGGTATTGCTTTCTTTCCGCATTAACGACAACCAAGTGATTGACGGTGCAGAAACCAAATATTACGACAAGGTCGCCCTTAAATTTGCAGACTATGACGAAACACGTTTCCAACAAGAAGGTTTCCGTGTTGTGCCTTCAGCAACTGTGCGTAAAGGTGCATATATCGCAAAAAATGCCGTATTAATGCCATCTTATGTAAACATTGGTGCTTACGTTGGCGAAGGTACAATGGTGGATACTTGGGCAACCGTAGGTTCTTGTGCGCAAATTGGTAAAAATGTTCACCTTTCAGGTGGTGTAGGTATCGGTGGCGTATTAGAGCCATTACAAGCTAACCCAACCATTATCGGCGACAACTGCTTTATCGGCGCACGTTCTGAAGTGGTTGAAGGCGTTATCGTAGAAGACGGCTGTGTAATCTCAATGGGCGTATTCATCGGTCAATCTACTAAAATCTATGATCGCGAGACTGGCGAAATTCATTACGGTCGCGTACCAGCAGGTTCTGTAGTCGTTTCAGGTAGCCTTCCTTCAAAATGCGGTAAATATAATCTCTATTGTGCAGTAATCGTGAAAAAAGTTGATGCGAAAACCTTAGGTAAAGTAGGAATCAACGAGTTATTGCGTAGTATTGATGAGTAATATTTAATACTAATTGATCAAAAATAAAAATCTGTATAAATGTGAAAATATTTATGCAGATTTTTTTATTTATAGTCAGCCAAAGACTGGCTATAAAAACCATACGCTATAATTTATCCCTTGAAGCCAATGGTATTTTTGAGGATAAAATTGAACGAGATGAAAGTTATTTGGTGGTCATCATAAGGAAAAATGCGGATGAAGAGCGGTAGGAAAAGTTGCTGTTTTGGGATTAATTTAGGGACATCAAAGAATAACTTAAAATCTTGTAAAAATGGTGTGGAATTTAGGGTTAATCTACTACAGCCCGAATACTTAAATAAAGGAAGCCAATAACAAAGGAAGTGGGGGAAAGGCATTTAAGAAAATAAAATGCCTTCCTCTTTTTTTACCTGAATAACGACAAATGCTCTGTGCTATTCACCGTTTCTAATACAAAACGCCCCGCACTTTCGTTTTCAGCTTGTTCATAACGCACAATGCTAATAGAGGTATTTGCCAAGCGTGTTACTCGCGGGTTTTCACGGTGGTTTTGCCAAGTTGAGCCGTCAAATAAAGCGAGCAATAAATGTAGTGTATGACCGTGAGAAACCACCAAAATATTGCCTGAATGATGTACTTGAATAATTTCATCAATGGCTTTCATTGCCCGTTTAGCTAATTCGCCGAAGGTTTCGCCACGATTGCTTTTAGCCTGAAAATTGGCGGGATCTTTGGTCATTTGTTGATATTCTTCGTTTTGACGAAGGTGGCTCACTAATGCCCCTTCCCAAGAACCAAAGCTATGTTCATTTAAGCCTTTATGTTGAAAAAAGGGAATATTTCGTTCGCCAATAATGTATTCTGCGGTATCCATCGCGCGTTTTAACACACTTGAATAGGCTGCGACAAAGGGAATATTGGCTAAGTGTTTGCCTGTTTTCATTGCTCCTTCAATGCCTTCGGCGATCAGTGGTGAATCGCCTTGTCCTTGTAATAAACCTTGTTCGTTCCAAACGGTACGTCCGTGGCGGACGAAATAAAAGGTAAGCTGTTTTTTCATTACTATCCTTAAAAACGTTGAAAATTTATACCGCACTTATAAAAGTGGGCTGAATAAGAAAAATAAACGTTCGATAACGCGTTGATAAACAGGACGTTTTACCCAATCTTTATAGGTTAATAATGAAGAACTTTGGCGGTAATTTTCTTGCAAGAGGGTAACTTCATTAGCAAAAGTTTGATCTTCCACTACCATTGTGACTTCAAAATTTAACATAAAACTGCGCATATCCATATTTACCGTTCCGACTAAGACAAGGCGGTTATCAATCAACACACTTTTGGTATGTAATAGCCCTTGTTCAAATTGATAAATTTTTACTCCAGCAGCAAGAAGATCTTCAAAGAAAGTACGGCTCGCCCAGCTAACCATTAAAGAATCATTTTTCTTTGGAAGAATTAGCGTCACATCAATACCGCGTAACGCCGCAATGCGTAATGCTTCGGCAATGCTATGGCTTGGCACAAAATAAGGCGAGGTAATCGTGATGCTTTTACGCGCGGAGAAAATCGCAATAGAAAGGGATTGCGCCATTAAGTCATCTGGAAATCCCGGGCCTGTCGCAAGAATCTGTACGGCGTGAGAATTGTTCTTCTCTATGGGTAATAAAGGGCAATTAGGCAACTGCAATGGGATTTCTTTATCACTTTCAATTTGCCAATCCCACGCATACAGCCCATTTAGCACCGCTGACACCGCACCATTAATACGCACCATAATATCCACCCATTGCCCAACGTGGCTGTCTTGTTTGAAATATTTCGGATCGACCATATTCATACTGCCTGTATAAGCAATTTGATTATCGATCACTATAATTTTGCGGTGTTGGCGTAAATCAATACGACTAAAAAACATCCGTAGTAAATTAACGTGTAGCGCTTCAGTGATTTCAATGCCACTTTCTTTCATTTCACGGCAATGTTTACTTTTCAAAAATTGACGACTGCCTACACTATCAAGCAATATTCGCACTGTTACACCGCGCTTTTGTGCGGCAATTAGCGCGTGTTGCACGTCTTCCACTAGGCCGCCATTCCACCAAATATAAAACACCATATTGATGCTATGTTTGGCTTGATGAATATCATCAATAATGCTTTTTATGATACTTTCTGGCGTCTCTAAAATATGCAGTTCATTACCCAGCACACAAGGAATGTTTAAGCGACTTTTAGCTAAGTCAAAAATTGGGCGATAAAGCAGAGTATTATGGTGATTGATTAATTGCGGGCATTGTGAAAAATCGCCAAACCATTGATTAAATTTCGGTGCAAGTAAACGAAATGCCTTTGCACGTTTTGTCCCTAATTTCACTTCGCCAAATACTAAATAGGCGATAATGCCTACCACGGGGACGAGATAAATTATCATCAACCAAGAAAGGGTAGCTGAAACGGATTGTTTTTTAATCACCAATCGCATTGTAATGGAGATCGTTAAAATCCAAATCAGAACAGGGATGAGATATGCTATAATCTGTTGAAAAGTAAAATTCATTTATTTTTAACCGCACTTTTATAAACGTCTAATTATGCCAGAGATCACAACGCCAATGTTTGACATTGTTTTTCAGCACGCTGATTTTATCATTATTCACAAGCCTTGTGGCATTTCCGTACATAAAGATGAGCAAGAGGTTGGTCTAACCACCTTAATGGCTCAACAATTAAATTTACCCCAAGTTTGGCTGGTGCATCGCTTAGATAGAGCAACATCAGGATTGTTGATTTTAGCATTGAATAAGCAAGCTGCGGCAACGTTGTCTGGGTTATTTGCTAGTCATCGCATCGCGAAAACCTATCTGGCGCTATCCACTGAAAAGCCGAAGAAAAAACAAGGACGGATCATCGGGGATATGCAAAAATCGCGTAATGGGACGTGGAAATTATGCCAAAGCAAGGAAAATCCTGCCATCACCCGTTTTTCTTCGCTAAGCTGTGAACCCAATTTACGCCTGTTTATGTTATTTCCGCAAACAGGCAGAACCCATCAGCTACGAGTGGCAATGAAAAGTTTAGGAAGTCCCATTTTAGGTGATGAACGCTATGGCGGAAATAAGCAAAAATCCGACCGCACTTATTTACATTGTTATCAGCTTGAATTTACTTATGAAAACCAGCAGATTTGTGTGAAAGCCTTACCAAAAACAGGTGAATTTTTTACCGCACTTTCCGTGCAAGAAAAAATTCAACAATGGGAAAGGCAGAATAATTGCGAAAAGCCACAATAAAAACGTGATTTTTTAAGGCGTTAGTATTATCATTAAGAAATTTTTCAGATGTTATATTGTTATTAGAGGATAGGTATGCAACACCTTAAAGAAATTACCGAACAGGCAAAAGAAGCGATTGAAAAATTGCACGATAAAAGCCTTGAAACGCTAGATGCCATTCGTGTGGAATATTTTGGGAAAAAAGGGCATTTTACCCAATTAATGCAAGGATTGCGTGATGTGGCGGCGGAAGAGCGTCCTGCAATGGGGGCAAAAATCAATGAAGCGAAACAAAAAGTGTTAGATTTATTAAACACCAAAAAAGCACAATGGGAAGAAGAGGCCCTTAATGCACAGTTAGCGAAAGAGAGTATTGATGTCAGTTTGCCGGGGCGTAAAACAGAATTAGGTGGCTTACACCCTGTTTCAATTACCATTGAGCGTGTTGTAAAATTTTTCTCTAACTTAGGTTTTAGTGTAGAAGTTGGGCCTGAAATTGAAACTGATTATTACAACTTTGATGCACTAAATATTCCGGCTCATCACCCAGCCCGTGCCGATCACGATACGTTCTGGTTTGATGCAGAGCGTTTATTGCGTACCCAAACCTCTGGCGTACAAATTCGTACAATGGAAAAAATGCGTCCGCCAATTCGTATTATGGCACCGGGACGTGTATACCGTAATGATTATGACCAAACCCACACCCCAATGTTCCACCAAATTGAATTACTTTATGTGGATAAACACGCTAACTTCAGTGAATTAAAAGGCTTATTACACGATTTCTTACGCGCCTTTTTTGAAGAAGACTTACAAGTGCGTTTCCGACCGTCCTATTTCCCTTTTACAGAACCTTCTGCAGAAGTCGATGTGATGGGTAAAAACGGCAAATGGTTGGAAGTGCTAGGTTGTGGAATGGTTCACCCAAATGTGTTGCGTAATGTTGGTATTGATCCAGAAGAATATTCTGGCTTTGCGGTGGGAATGGGCGTAGAACGTTTAACGATGCTACGTTACAATGTAACAGATTTACGTTCATTCTTTGAAAATGATCTCCGTTTCTTAAAACAATTTAAGTAATTGAAAACCGAATTTAATGTAGAGAAAGAATATGAAATTTAGTGAATTATGGGTGCGTGAATGGGTTAATCCTGAAGTTAGCACGGAACAATTATGTGATCAAATTACAATGCTTGGACTCGAAGTCGATGGCATTGAAGCGGTTGCTGGTGAATTTAATGGCGTTGTTGTTGGGGAAGTGGTGGAATGCGCTCAACACCCTGATGCTGATAAATTGCGTGTAACCAAAGTGAATGTTGGTGGTGAACGTCTATTAGACATTGTATGCGGTGCGCCAAATTGCCGCCAAGGCTTGAAAGTAGCTTGTGCTGTAGATGGTGCTGTATTACCGGGTAATTTTAAAATTAAGAAAACTAAATTGCGTGGTCAGCCTTCTGAAGGAATGCTATGTTCATTTAGTGAATTAGGCATTTCTGACGATCATAACGGTATCATTGAATTACCAGCCGATGCACCGATTGGGACGGATTTACGTGAATATTTACAATTAAATGATAACAGTGTAGAAATCAGCTTAACGCCAAACCGTGCCGACTGTTTAAGTATTGCGGGCATTGCCCGTGAAGTGGGTGTGGTAAATAAGCAAACAGTCAATACGCCTGAGATTCAGCCCGTTGTAGCAACCATTACTGATAAAGCACAAATTGATCTGTTAGCGCCAGAGGCTTGCCCACGCTATTTATTGCGTGTGGTAAAAAATGTGAACGTTAAGGCGCAAACGCCTATTTGGATGCAAGAAAAATTACGCCGTTGCGGTATCCGTTCTATTGATCCAGTGGTAGACATTAGCAATTACATTTTACTTGAATTAGGGCAGCCAATGCACGCCTTTGATGCGGCTAAAGTGAGCCAGCCTGTACAAGTACGTATGGCGAAAGAAGGGGAAGAATTAGTCCTGTTAGATGGTACAACCGCCAAACTTCAACCCAATACACTTCTTATTGCCGATCAAAATGGTCCATTAGCAATGGCTGGCATTTTTGGTGGTGAAGCAAGCGGAGTAAATGGCGAAACAAAAGACGTTATTCTTGAATCCGCATTCTTTGCTCCGTTAGCTATTACAGGGCGTGCAAGACAATATGGCTTGCATACTGATGCTTCTCACCGCTTTGAACGCGGCGTTGATTTTAATTTACAACGCGATGCAATGGAACGAGCAACCGCATTATTATTAGCAATCTGTGGTGGACAAGCTGGCGAAATTTGTGAGGTGGTAAGTGAAGTGCATTTACCTAAAGTGAAACAGGTTCAATTACGCCGTGAAAAATTAGATCATCTACTAGGGCATTATATTCCAACTGAAACGGTTACTGATATTTTGCAACGCTTAGGGTTACAAGTGAGTTATCAAGACGGTTTATGGACAGCGATTTCACCAAGCTGGCGTTTTGATATTGAAATTGAAGAAGATTTGATCGAAGAAGTCGCCCGTATTTACGGTTATAACAATATTCCGAATAATCCACCATTAGCGCATTTACAAATGAAACCAATGCCTGAACATTTATTAGAATTGGTTCGTGTTCGCACGGCATTTGTAGATAGTGATTATCAAGAAATTGTATCTTATAGCTTTGTTGATCCTGAAGTTCAGCAATTATTATACCCACAACAAGAGGCATTAATTTTACCAAATCCAATTTCGCGTGAAATGTCTGCTATGCGTGTTTCTTTATTACCGGGCTTACTTACCACCATTGCTTACAACCAAAATCGTCAGCAAAATCGTGTACGTATTTTTGAAGGTGGATTACGCTTTATTCCTGATAGCCAAGCAGAAAGTGGTGTTCGTCAAGAATACGTTATTGGCGCTGCGATTGTAGGGGATAAACGTCCAGTTCATTGGGAACATAAAGGCGAAAATGTGGATTTCTTTGATCTAAAAGGGGATTTAGAACGCATTTTATCGCTAACAAAGGCTGGAAATCGTTTGCGTTTTGTTGCAAAATCATATCCAGCGTTACACCCGGGACAATCCGCTGCCATTATGTTGGACGATAAAGAAATCGGTTATATTGGTACCGTACATCCAAAAGTCGTGCAACAGCTTGGTTTGTCAGGTAAACCAATTGTATTTGAAATTGAATGGGCGGCGATCGCAGAAAAATCTGTGCCAAATGCCAAAGAAATTTCTCGCTTCCCAGCTAATAAACGTGATTTGGCCGTTGTCGTGGATAGCGCAATACCGGCTGGCGATGTGTTAGAAGTTTGTCGTCAAGCAGGCGGAAAACAGCTTGTGAACCTAAGTTTATTTGATGTTTACCAAGGGGCAAATTTACCACAAGGTAAGAAAAGTTTAGCGATTAGCTTAACAATTCAAGATACGGAAAAAACCCTTGAAGAGAAAGAAATTAATGCGGTAATTTCAGCAGTATTAGACGCATTAAAACAACGATTTGATGCTTATTTGAGAGATTAATATTATGACATTGACCAAAGTTGAACTAGCTGACAGCTTAATTGAAAAGCATAATCTAAATAAACGTGATGCCAAATTATTGGTAGAAAGTTTTTTTGAGGAAATTCGCGTAGCGTTGGAAAGTGGGCAAGATGTGAAATTATCGGGTTTTGGTAATTTTGAATTACGTGATAAAGCCTCACGCCCGGGACGCAACCCTAAAACAGGGGAAAGCGTACCTGTTTCCGCACGTCGCGTCGTGGTGTTCAAACCCGGTCAAAAATTACGTTCTCGAGTAGAAAAATCAAAGCCAAAGGCTTAAATATTTATGTGATAAGAAAGCTATCTTTTTTTAGGATAGCTTTCCTTTTATTTATTTTGTAGGTAAAAAATGCGTTTAGCTAAATTTATTTTAGTTTCCCTTGGTATTGCTGTCTTAGTAGCTTGTTCAGGGTCTCCACATTCAGTAAATCATTCAGATTCTGATGAAAAAATTTCTTATCAGGGACGACTTGATGATCCAATTATGACAATCGCCTTATTAAGTGAACATCAACGAGAATGGGCTGGCACGCCTTATCGTTTAGGCGGGCAAAGTCGCCGTGGTATTGATTGCTCTGGATTTGTGCAAAAAACATTTCGTGATCGTTTTAATATTCAACTTCCGCGTACGACAAAAGAGCAAGTGAAATATGGTATAAAAGTGCCAAAATCACAAATTCAAACAGGAGATTTAGTCTTCTTTAAAACAGGGCGAGGGCCTAATGGCTACCACGTTGGGATTTATGTTAAAGATGGCCAATTCCTGCACGCATCAACTAAAGGGGGAGTGATTTATTCTTCCCTCAATAGCCCTTACTGGACGCGCACTTATTGGCAAGCGCGTAGAATGTAAAATTGCATTTATAAAAATAGAGACATAGAAAAGTGCGGTGGAAAATGTTAATTTTTTTCACCGCACTTAATTTTTTACCCACTTTCTAATTCGCTTTACGTTTAATTCACTTCCTTAAACGCGATCATTTCATTTTGGCTAAAATCGGTTTGTTCTTCTTCATCTTGGTATAATGGGGTAGCAGGTAGATCTTGTTTATCAAAAGCAATATCGCCTTCCACGCCGTCTAACTGTTGTCCACGTTGAATATCTTTGAAATTAAATAAATTTTTATCGCATAAGTGAGAAGGTACGATATTTTGCATTGCACTAAACATCGTTTCGATACGCCCCGGATATTGGCGATCCCAAGTCTGTAACATTTCTTTTACCACTTGGCGTTGCAAGTTGGGCTGTGAGCCGCAAAGATTACAAGGAATAATGGGGAATTGTTTGGCGATAGCATATTTTTCAATATCCTTTTCTTTGCAATAGGCCAGTGGACGAATCACAATTTGTTTGCCATCATCGCTAATTAATTTGGGTGGCATTGACTTCAGTTTGCCACCATAGAACATATTTAAAAATAGGGTTTCCAACATATCATCACGATGATGACCAAGAGCAATTTTGGTTGCGCCAAGCTCTGTGGCAGTGCGGTATAAAATCCCACGTCTTAAGCGTGAGCAAAGAGAGCAAGTGGTTTTGCCTTCTGGAATTTTTTCTTTCACAATGCCGTAGGTGTTTTCTTCTACAATTTTGTAATCTACGCCGATGCGTTCTAAATATTCAGGTAAGACGTGTTCGGGGAAGCCGGGTTGCTTTTGATCTAAATTTACCGCCACAATGTCAAAATGAATCGGTGCGTTAAGGCGTAAATTGAGCAAAATATCAAGCAAAGTGTAGCTATCTTTTCCACCAGACAAGCACACCATTACCTTATCGCCCTCTTCAATCATATTAAAATCAGCAATGGCAGCCCCTACATTACGGCGTAGGCGTTTTTGTAACTTATTGAAATTGTAGATTTGTTTCTTTGTTTTTTCGTTTTGAGAAGTTAAATTTTCACTCATTGGATTTATTATTCAGTTATATCAATTTAAAAAACTTGCGTATAGTAAGGGGTAATGGAATTTTTTCCAATAGGAATATGCAGGATTTAGGTCTTTTTAGGTAGCTAAAAAAAGATGAACGTTTTTGACCGCACTTTATTATGATGATGCGGTCATTGATAATTATACTGAGTGAATATGCTGGAGAAGTACTTCATTGATGCGTGATTGCCAACCTTTTCCAGTGGCTTTAAAGGCTTCAATGACTTCTGGTGATAAGCGAATAGTGATAATTTGTTTGGTTGGCGCTTTTTGTTTACCTCTTACTTTTGGTTTTATATGCCCTTGTTTTTCCATTTCAGTTTGATGTGCAAGCACCATATTGACAAAATAATCAGGCATTGTTTCTTGTAACGATTTCATTTGTGTAAAGTCACTTTGCTGTAATTCTCGGGCTTCCCCCTCAACATTAATTAGTGGTATGTTTTTTTCTGTCTTCATATTTTTTGACCTCCCTTGCATTTGCTTTACGGAAGCTAATCACTCGAATTCCTGTTTTTATTGGCGTAAATACAAGAATATGTAATCGCGCTGTTGTACCCACATAACCCGCGGCTAAAAAACGCGGTTCGGGATAATCTTTTCTCTCATCAGCAATAATCATTGCGCTATCCCAATGAAAATAACGCGCCATTTCAAACGAGAGTTGACGCTCTTCAATATTGCGCTGATTTTTCTTTTGATCAAATTCAATTTCCATTTTGAATGTTAAATCAAATAACCATTTCTTTATTGTAAATACATTTTGCTAAATGACAAGTTTTTGTAAACATTTTTGGTAAAAAATCGATCTACAAGATCCGTAAAAAATCCTGTATAATCAAATACAATTTTTGTCTAATTTTTATTTGCTTGTGAGAATACACAATGCTTGAAACATCACAAACAATCCCTGAATTGGTCTCTTGGGCAAGAGAGCGAGAATTCTCGCTTAATTTGCCGACTGATCGTTTGGCGTTTTTATTGGCTATTGCGATTTATAACAATGAACGTTTAGACGGTGAGATGTTAGAAACGGATTTAGTGGATATTTTCCGTCATACCGCATCAGCCTTTGAGCAATCCCCCGATAATATTGCTACCCGAGCCAATAATGCGATTAATGAATTAGTGAAACAGCGTTTTCTCAATCGTTTTAGTAGCGAATTCACCGAAGGTTTGGCAATCTATCGTTTAACCCCATTGGGCGTTGGGGTTTCGGACTATTACATTCGCCAGCGTGAATTTTCTGCGTTACGCCTTTCTGTCCAGCTTTCTATTGTGGCAGATGAAATTCAACGTGCTTCTGAAGCGGCAGAAGAGGGTGGAGATGAAAATCATTGGCGACGCAATGTGTTTGCGCCATTAAAATATTCTGTGGCAGAGATTTTTGACAGCATTGATTTCTCACAACGTGTGATGGATGAAAGTCAGCAAAGCATTAAAGATGAAATTGCAGAGCTATTAACCAAAGATTGGCAAGCAGCGATTTCAAGCTGTGAACGTTTATTAGATGAAACCTCAAGCAATTTACGTGAATTACAAGACACTCTCAATTCCGCTGGAGATAAACTGCAAGCACAATTATTGCGTATTCAAGATTGTGTGATCGGACAGCAGAATCTCTATTTTATCGATCAACTTATTATTGATTTACAAGCAAAATTAGACCGCATTATCAGCTGGGGGCAACAATCTATTGATTTGTGGATTGGTTATGACCGCCACGTACATAAATTTATCCGTACAGCGATTGATATGGATAAAAATCGTGTGTTTTCGCAACGTTTACGCCAATCTATTCAACATTATTTTGAAAATCCTTGGTATTTATGGACGGCACAAGCAGAACGTTTAGTAGATTTGCGTGATGAAGAGCTTGTATTACGCGAAGAAGATGCGCTAGGGGAGTTGCCAGAAGCATTACAATACGAAAGTTTGGCTGATTTGCACGAACAAATTGTTGAACATATGCAAGCTCTATTAATTGCTTATCGCGAAAATCATCGTCCTATTAATCTTAGCCTTGTGTTAAAAGAACAGTTAGATAATTATCCCGTCGAACGACATTTTGATGTAGCAAGAATTATTGTCGATCAAGCTGTACGGCTAGGAATGGCGAGTGGTGATTTAAGTGGCGTATATCCACAATGGGAAGAAATAAATCAGGCGGGGGCTGAAGTACAAGCCCATATTATTGATGAATATAATTAAGAGAAAGAATGATGACAGATCAGTTACAAGATATAATTTCAGTAAAACAAGCTCAAGCCATTGCAAATCCTCTTTTTCCTGTTGTGGACAGCCAATTACGAGCGGGAAGACATATTAGTATTGAACAGCTTGATAATCACGCTTTTTTAATGGATTTTCAATATGAGTTGGATCAATTTTATCGCCGTTATAACGTAGAATTAATTCGCGCGCCAGAAGGTTTCTTTTATTTACGTCCAAAAGCAACAACATTAATTGCGCGTTCTGTTCTTTCCGAGCTAGAAATGCTTGTGGGAAAGGTATTATGTTACTTGTATTTAAGTCCAGAACGTCTTGCTCAACAAGGTATTTTTACCACACAAGAAGTTTATGATGAATTATTAAATCTTGCTGATGAAAGCAAACTGTTAAAAACCGTCAATCAGCGTTCTTCAGGATCTGATTTAGATAAACAGAAATTAGCTGAAAAAGTACGAGCAGCACTTAACCGCTTACGCCGTCTAGGAATGATTGCTACCGTAGGGGATCAGCATAGTGGTAAATTTGTGATTTCAGAAGCGGTATTTCGTTTTGGTGCTGAAGTGCGCGCAGGTGATGATCCAATGGAAGCACAATTACGCTTAATTCGTGATGGAGAAGCGGCAACACCGCAATCCTTACAAGATGAGAAAAGTGCGGTACAAAATGACGCTGAAAATGTAGATGAAATAGAAGAAATTGATGAGGAAGGGGAAGAATAATGAGCAAAGCATTTGAATTAGAAAGTGATAATTTAACCCTTGATAGTGAAGAAATGGAAAATCATCAACCTGAAGAATTAGACATTATTGAAACAGTGCAAGCAGAACAGCAAGATACGCCTGCTCCCATTGCTCAAAATGTCGAGCGTGGAAAATTCCGCTCACTGACCCTCATTAACTGGAACGGTTTTTTTGCCCGTACATTTGATTTAGATGAGTTAGTCACGACCTTATCAGGGGGGAATGGTGCGGGGAAATCAACCACAATGGCTGGTTTTGTTACCGCGTTAATTCCTGATTTAACCTTATTGCACTTCCGTAATACCACAGAAGCTGGGGCAACTACGGGGTCACGCGACAAAGGATTGCACGGCAAGCTCAAACCGGGTGTCTGCTATGCAGTATTAGATGCAGTGAATTCTCGTCATCAACGTGTTTTAGTCGGGGCGCGTCTACAACAAGTTGCTGGACGAGATAAAAAAGTTGATATTAAAACCTTTTCTATTCAAGGGCTAAGTCTTGCACAAACACCAACAAGTGTTTTAACTGAAACGGTCAATGAACGTCAAGCAAGGGTACTAACGCTTAATGAATTAAAAGAAAAAATAGAAAACCTTGGCGCACAATTTAAACAATATCATTCCATTACAGATTATCACGGAATGATGTTTGATTTAGGGATTATTCCTAAACGTCTGCGTTCTTCTTCAGATCGTAGCAAATTTTATAAACTCATTGAAGCCTCGCTTTACGGAGGAATTTCCAGTGTGATTACTCGCTCCTTGCGTGATTATTTATTACCCGAAAACTTAGGCGTCCGTAAAGCCTTTCAAGATATGGAAAGTGCATTGCGTGAAAACCGTATGACCCTTGAGGCAATTAAAGTTACGCAATCGGATCGTGATTTATTCAAGCATTTAATTACAGAAACCACCAATTATGTGGCGTCAGATTATATGCGTAATGCCAATGAACGTCGCGGCAATGTAGAAAGTGCCTTAACACATCGTAAGGAATGGTATTTAGCAAAATCAGAACGCGATTTATCACAACATCGCTTAGTGGATTTTAGCCGTGAATTGGCGGAACTTAACGAAAATGAGCAAACCCTTGAGGTTGATCACCAAAGCGCACTCGATCATCTTAATTTGGTGCTAAATGCGTTACGTCATCAAGAAAAAATCTCGCGTTATCAAGATGATGTAGAAAGTTTACGAGAAAAATTAGAAGAACAAAAATTTGCGGTAGAAGAAGCATCAGAACAGCACGAAGAAAGCCAAGCGCAGTTAGAACAATATGAACAAGAAGTGGATCAACTACGTAGCCAATTAGCGGATTATCAACAAGCACTAGATGCCCAGCAAACCCGTGCGTTGCAATATCAACAGGCTATTCAAGCACTTGAAAAAGCCAAAACCCTTTGTGGATTGGCTGATCTTTCTACTAAAAATGTGGAGGATTATCACGCTGAATTTGTCGCGCAAGCGGAAGATTTGACGAATAACGTTCTAGATTTAGAGCAAAAAATGTCGATTTCCGAAATGGCGAAATCGCAGTTTGATAAAGCCTATCAACTTGTTTGCCAAATCGCAGGCGAAATGCCACGTTCTGCTGCGTGGGAAAGTGCAAAAGCATTATTGCGTGAATATCCAAGCCAAAAAGTGCAAGCGCAACAAACACCGCAACTTCGTGCCAAATTACACGAGTTAAAACAGCGTTATCAACAACAGCAAAGTGCGGTGCGTTTATTGAAAGAATTTAATCAGCGAGCCACATTAGAACTTGAAACCGCCGATGAAATTGAAGACTATTATGCGGAGCAAGAAAACCTTGTTGATGAGCTAAATGAAGAATTGGCAGAACAGGTGGAACAGCGCTCAACCCTGCGTCAAAAACGTGAGCAGTTGAATGTCCGTTACAATGAAAATGCCAATAAAGCCCCTGCGTGGCTTACCGCGCAATCAGCGCTAGAACGTTTACAAGAACAAAGTCATAGTCAGTTTGCTGACAGCCAAGACGTGATGAATTTTATGCAATCACTCTTAGTTAAAGAACGAGAATTAACCATCAAACGCGATCAGTTAGAGCAAAAACGTCAGCAACTTGATGAGCAAATTTCTCGTTTAAGCCAGCCAGATGGTTCTGAAGATCCGCGTTTAAATGTATTAGCAGAACGCTTTGGCGGTGTGTTACTTTCTGAGCTTTATGATGATGTGCCAATTGAAGACGCACCTTATTTCTCCGCATTATATGGCCCTGCTCGTCACGCGATTGTGGTACGCGATTTAGACGCTGTGAAAGCGCAATTAGCGCAACTTGAAGATTGCCCAGATGATTTATACCTTATCGAAGGTGATCCAAGTTCTTTTGATGACAGCGTATTGTCCGCCCAAGAGCTAGATCTAGGGGTTGTGGTTCAGGTGTCTAACCGTGAATTACGTTATTCAAAATTCCCTGAAATTCCATTATTTGGCCGTGCCGCACGAGAAAAACATTTAGAAGCCTTACAAATTGAACGTGATGAAGTATCGGAACACTATGCCGAATGTGCTTTTGATGTGCAAAAATGCCAACGCTTACACGAACATTTCAGCCAATTTGTTGGTTTGCATTTAGCCCTCGCATTCCAGCCAAATCCTGAAGAATTAATGGCACAAATTCGCCGTGAACAAGGGGAAATCGAGCGTGAATTAGGGCAGTTTACTACCACTGAACAACAAATTCGCCTTAAATTAGACAATGCAAAAGAAAAATTACAGTTATTAAATAAACTGATTCCGCAACTTGGCGTCCTTGGTGATGAAAGTTTATTAGATCGTATCGAAGAATGTCGTGAGCAATTAGATTTAGCAGAACAAGATGAACGCTTTATTCGCCAATATGGCGTGACATTGTCACAGCTTGAACCCATTGCCAATACATTACAAAGCGATCCAGAAAATTATGAGCGATTAAAAGCTGACTATGAACAAGCAAAACAACAACAAAAACAAATTCAACTACGTGTTTTTGCTTTAGCCGATGTGGTACAACGTAAAGCCCATTTTGATTACAAAGAAAGCGTTCAATCTGAAACCTCTGAATTAAATGAGCAGCTTCGCAATCGTTTAGAGCAAATTCAGCAACAACGTGAACAACAACGCGAACAAGTTCGTCAAAAACAAATTCGTTTTGCCCAATATAATCAAGTTTATATTGAGCTGCGTAGTTCCTATGAAGAAAAAAATAAAGTACTGAATGAATTGCTTGAGGAAATCAGTCAGCTTGGCGTACGCGCAGATGATGGGGCAGAGCAACGGGCGCAAGCACGCCGTGATGAATTATCGCAACAACTTACCACCGTGCGTAATCGTCGCCGTTATTTGGAAAAACAATTAACCTTAATTGAAAGCGAAAGTGAAAATCTTAACCGCCGTATTCGTAAAGCAGAACGTGATTACAAAACACAACGTGAATTAGTGGTGGCGATGAAAGCAAGCTGGTGTGTGGTGCTACGATTATCACGCAATAATGATGTGGAAAAACGTTTAAACCGCCGCGAGTTAGCATATCTTTCTGCTGATGAATTACGTTCAATGTCAGATAAAGCCCTTGGTGCGCTGCGTACTGCCGTAGCCGATAATGAATACCTGCGTGATGCGTTGCGTTTATCTGAGGATAATCGTAAACCAGAAAATAAAGTGAGGTTCTTTATTGCGGTGTATCAACATTTACGTGAGCGTATTCGTCAAGACATCATTAAAACAGATGATCCGATTGATGCGATTGAACAAATGGAGATCGAGTTATCTCGTCTAACTGCAGAATTAACAAATCGTGAGAAAAAACTCGCGATTAGTTCCGAAAGTGTGGCGAATATTATGCGTAAAACCATTCAACGCGAACAAAATCGCATTCGTATGCTCAATCAAGGCTTACAAAATATTGCCTTTGGTCAGGTGAAATCGGTGCGTTTAGTAGTTAATATTCGTGATACTCACGCAATGTTGTTAGATGCGTTATCCGATCGCCACAATGATTATCAAGATTTATTCTCAGATAACCGCATTACTTTCTCCGAAGCCATTGCGAAATTGTATCAACGCTTAAATCCGCATATCGATATGGGGCAGCGTACCGCTCAAACTATTGGTGAAGAGTTATTGGATTACCGCAATTACCTTGATTTAGAAGTTGAAGTGTATCGTGGCGCAGATGGTTGGTTACGTGCAGAAAGTGGTGCATTATCAACGGGTGAAGCTATTGGTACTGGGATGTCAATTTTACTAATGGTGGTACAAAGTTGGGAAGAAGAAAGCCGTCGTATTCGAGGTAAGGATATTGTTCCTTGCCGTTTATTATTCCTTGATGAAGCGGCACGTTTAGATGCGAAATCGATTTCTACCTTATTTGAACTATGTTCTCGTTTAGATATGCAATTATTAATTGCAGCACCTGAAAACATTAGCCCAGAAAAAGGAACCACTTATAAACTGGTACGTAAAATCTCAGGTAATCAAGAACAAGTTCACGTAGTGGGATTACGTGGGTTTGGTGCAACACACTAAGTTATATTAAAGTGCGGTAAAAAATAAGGGTAATTTCTACCGCACTTTAAATTTCTTTCTTTTTACTAAGGATAGCGAATGGCTTATTTATTTCTTGCTATTGCTTGTAGTGTGGCTGTCTCCGTATTATTAAAAGTCGCACGGAAGTTTAATATCATCATTGAACAGGCAATCGCATTCAATTATCTTATTGCCCTGTTATTAAGTTATTTTTTATTACAGCCTAATTTTCAAGGACAAGGCTTCACCGAGTTTATTGTACAAAATGAAAATAGTGCCATTTTCTTAGCTCTAGGTTTATTGCTACCGAGTGTATTCATTATTATGTCTAAAGCGGTTGAATTTGCTGGCATTGTACGCTCTGATGCAGCGCAACGTTTATCCTTATTTCTGCCTATTTTAGCTGCCTTTATATTATTTGGCGAACAGCTCAGTCAATCACGTATTATCAGTTTAGTTTTGGCTTTTTCTGCGTTATTTTGTTTAATCAATAAACCGTGCGAACAGCAACTTTCTGTCAAAGCGGGATTGAGCTTGCTTGCTGTTTGGTTAGGCTATGGTGTCATTGACATTTTATTCAAACAAATGGCCAAAATGGGGAATGCCTTTCCAACCACCTTGTTTATTGCGTTTGCCTTAGCAATGTGCGTGATGTTTATGTATTTATTGATTAAACGAACCCAATGGAATGGCGCAAGCTTATTAGCTGGAATTGTACTCGGTGGGCTAAATTTTATGAATATTCTATTTTATATTCGCGCCCATCAAAGTTTCAGCCAAAACCCAACGCTCGTTTTTGCTGGAATGAATATTGGTGTGATTTGTCTTGGTACGCTTGTAGGCGCAATAGTATTCAAAGAAAAAATAAGTAAAATTAATGGGGTAGGCGTAGTACTTGGTATTTCTGCCATTCTCAGCCTATTTTATTTAGAACCTTTTTTAACAAGGTAAGGTAATGCAAGATAATTTTAGTTTTTTTGTTTACGATTACGAAAGTTTTGGGGTTAATCCCGCCACGGATCGCCCTGCGCAATTTGCCGGTATTCGTACTGATAAAGATTTTAATATTATTGGTGAGCCTGTGATGTTTTATTGCAAGCAAACTAATGACTATTTACCTTCACCCACTGCGGTAATGGTAACGGGTATTACGCCACAACAATGCAACGAACAAGGTTTATCTGAACCAGAATTTGCCCAGCGAATTTTGCAAGAATTCTCACAGCCAAATACTTGTGTAATGGGGTTTAATAATATCCGTTATGACGATGAAATGACCCGTTATACCTTTTATCGGAATTTTATCGATCCTTACGAATATAGTTGGAAAAATGGTAATTCTCGCTGGGATTTACTGGATTTAGTGCGTGCCTGTTATGCCTTGCGACCAGAAGGCATAAACTGGGTTTATGATGATGAGGGAATGCCCTCGTTCCGCTTAGAAAATTTAACCAAAGCCAATGGGATAGAGCATAGCAATGCCCACGATGCAATGGCTGATGTGTATGCAACTATTGAAATGGCAAAATTAATCAAAGAAAAACAGCCAAGATTATTCCAATTTTTCTTTGAACATCGCGATAAAAAATCCCTTGAAAAAATGATTAACACCGCAGAAATGACACCCTTGGTTCACGTTTCAGGAATGTTAGGAAATTATCGTGGCAACACTACTTGGATTGCCCCTTTAGCCTGGCATCCAACCAATAAAAATGCGGTCATTGTGTGTGATTTAGATAGTAATATTGATGATCTGCTCAATAAAAGCGCAGATCAATTACGCCAGAATTTATACACGAAAAAAGCAGAATTGGAAGAACAAGGCATTTTGCCAGTGCCATTAAAATTGGTGCATATCAATAAATGCCCAATTTTAGCTCCAGCCAAAACCCTATTACCTGAAAATGCACAACGTTTAGGCATTAATCGTCAAGATTGCTTAGCAAACCTTGCTAGATTACGTGCAGATCTCAATATCCGTGAAAAAGTGCTACAAATTTTCACCGATGAACGGACATTTGAGCCAAACGATAATGTGGAAACTGAATTATACAGTGGCTTTTTTGGCATTAATGATAAAAATAATATGGCGATTTTGCGTGATTTACCGCCTGAAAAACTCTCAGAACACAATCTAACATTCCAAGATAAGCGAGTAGAAGCGTTGTTATTCCATTACCGTGCGCGGCATTTCTATAAAACCTTGAGCAGAGCAGAGCAGGTACGATGGGATAAATACCGCCGTAACAAGTTAGAAAAAAGTGCGGTGCAATTTGAGCAAGAATTACAAAGCCTTGTGGAAGAGAATCAAAATCACCCTGAAAAATTGGCATTGTTGCAGCAAGTTTATGAGTATGTGCTTCTTTTACTCTAAAGAGTCGCTTTGAAGTATTTTAACATTTATTTGTTTTTTTTAATTTGATCAGTTGATAAATTTAAATTGCTTCCTTACTTGAAAGAGGCAGAAATTATTAACATATTAAAGGAGAAAAAAATGAAAAAACTTAACACTAAGAAGTTACTAAAAATCAAATCTGTTATAGCAGGTTGGTCTTTTAGCCATTAATTTCAAATAATGAAATAAAGCATAGATAGTAATTATCTATGCTTTCATCTAAGTTTGTTTCCTAAGGAGAAAATATGTGTCATATAGTGGATACAAATTATAATCACTCTAATTTTAAACTACAGTTTTGTGGTGCTCTTATATCATCTATAAACTACCTGAGAGAGTTTTTAGATATGCCTCCAAGCAAAATTAAATCTATCAACTGGAAAATAAGTGCCGCTCATTATCTAGCCATAAAGAGAGTGGAAGATAATAAATTTGATGAAGCTAAAAAGTATCTACATTTTATTGAGTCTATATGTGTTCAGCAAGGGGTTAATTTATCTCCTTTATATCAAGAAACTACCTATGAACTTGATATGATCCTCGAAATAATGAAGGATAATAATCAAATTAGATTTGAATTTTGTAATGCAAAAGATGATGCGTTTATTAATCATGAAATAATGAAGTTAAATGATGCATTAGAAGCTATAAAAGAATATGATATAAACTCTTTCAATGAAATTTATGAGTTTATTGATACTATTTTTCTAACAAAAGAGCTAGATAATGGTGCTAGATTTATGCGCTCAGGCACTAATTTTTATATGTGGGGTGCAATATTTATATGTATAAATGAAAATTATTCTATTCCTTATTATATAGAACACATCATTCATGAGTGTGGACATACGGCATTAAATATTTTAAATGCTAATGATGAGTTAGTTAACAATGAGGCTGACGAATTATTTGATGCTCCTCTAAGAAAAGATAAACGTCCAATGATCGGTTTATTTCATGCTTTGTTTATTCTAAATAGAATATGTAGTACATTTGAAAAGATCCTATTAAATTTGGATTATATCTATTATGATGATGTTAAATTAATTTATAATGATAGATTAATGAAATTAAAAAATACATATAGAATAGTAAAACAATATGGAAAATTAACAGAACTAGGGAAAAATATAATAAATGAAATAGAGGCAAAATGGAATTTGCGTTACTAAAAAAAGAATATAGGATTGATCTTTTATTCTTTTTAAATTCTATTGTTTCAACACTCCCCATTATTTTGGTAATTTTCTTTTTATCAAATAAAAATATTACAGAAAATGATATTTCTTTACTATTTTCAATTAAATTCTGGGGAGTTGCAATCTTCTCTTGCTTATATTTTCCCCTTTGCCGAAGGCTAACAATTAAACATATTATTATATGTTCTTTTTTTCTAAGATTTCTCGCTTACTTTTATTTTTTATTTAACCCTACCTTTTATGGGGCAGTTATCCTAATTTCAGTTACTGCATTAGCAACAGCCTTATTTTCGACAGCATCTAAAATTTATTTACAAAATACTTCACACGATATTGCAAGAAGTTTATCACAACGGTTTACTTTAAATAATATTGGTGTAGCGATAACACCATTCTTACTCAATCTATTTGGGTGTTTTAATGGGTTAGTTATTTTCTCTTTATTTATTATTGTAATGGCAATGTGTTTAAGTTTTAAACTTAGGGATATTCAGCAATCAGCACAGAATAATCACCAAGAAAATAAATTTGCATTGAATTTCACTTTGTTAAGTGCAATATTTTTAGCCTGCATGGCGTTTTCAGTTTTTATTTAATTTATGAGAAAGAGATCCCCGTAATGATGAGTATAAATAATCAAAAAGAGATGTATTCTAGCATCGTATTATTGAATACAATGTTGATTATTATGCTACAAATCCCTATTTATGCTTATGTAACAAAATTTATTGGTGATATGAATGCACTATTATTGGCGTATATAAGCTGTTTTCTTTTCTACATTCCTCTTTATTGGGAAAAGGGAAGTACAGGCTCAATATTTCTTTTTGTTATTGGTATTACTTATCTAGAAATGTTCTTTACTACCGCATTGGATAGTATCATTATTCGTTATAGTCATAAGCAATCAAAATATTATTTTATTGCATTTAATTTTCTGTTTGCTATTGATATTAGCCTCTCATCTTGGATTATTCACTCTGAAAAGTGGCTGTTACCTAGCTTATCCACATTACTTATTCTACTCTCTATTTCTCTGTACAGATTATCTTCTAAGAGGAAAAATTATTCATAATTTTATGATGTGTAAAGATATCTAAATTTTATATTTCTTCTTTTTTATTGAAATTTTGTTAAATTTACTTTTAATAGCATAATTATTTTGGTAGAATTGGCTTAAATTTTGGGGCTGATTCTGGATTCGACGGGATTAGCGAAGCCCAAGGTGCACGTCGAGGTGCGGTAGGCCTCGTAAATAAACCGCAAAAAAATATTCGCAAACGACGAACAATACGCTTTAGCAGCTTAATAACCTGCTCATAGCCTTCTCTCCCCAGCTTCCGCTCGTAAGACGGGGATAAAGAGGAGTCAAACCCAAACGAGATCGCGTGGACGCCTCCGCTTGAGGATCGAAACGTTAAATTGAATCAAGCTAGCTTAACTATCGCGTGTCTGTCCGCAGTGGTTAAGTGAAATTAAAGATAGACTAAACGTGTAGTGCTGAAGGTAGAGTAGTTTCGGACGGGGGGTCAACTCCCCCCAGCTCCACCAATTCTTTTGTATCTTTTCTGTTTTAACAGTTCAATAAAATCAATCACTTAGTTGTTTTATTGTTTCCTTGTTTAACCTCGTTTTAGTAATGGTTCTTTCATTTTTTCTGTAAACTTCCCACGCTTTATTTTGCAGAAAACAAGGGGCAGTTTCAGTTTTTTATTTTCTCCCAAACCCGCTTTTTCAACGTTTCTAAATCTAATGCTTTTAGTGCTTCAACATCAATTCTTAATGTATTAAGTCCAATATATTTGAAAAATTTATCTCTTTCTTTATCCGATTGTTTTTTGCTCTTATGAATAGGTCCGTCAAGCTCAATAATCAGTAAGGCTTCTAATTGTTGATTGCAAAGGAGAAAATCAACGCGTTTTTGATTAATCTTCCAAAATAATTTCTGGTTGTATTGTTTCGGTGTTGCAATACAAGAAAAGGGGATTTGAGGGAAAATATAGTAATCAGGAAACGTCATTTTTAATTTTTGAAATAATTGCTGTTCAGAATGATTCATTAACCTTGTTCTTTTATATAAACGTCCGTCTAATGGGCGAGGTTTTCTTTGTCTAAATACGGCAATAAAAAAGAGAGCCAAAGCAACTAAGCACGCAATCAATATTTGCAAAGTGGTTATCTTCATTTGTCATTTATCCCATTAATTATATTTTTAACATTACGTCCTTATTTGACTTTTATTTAAGTAACCCCCATTAAATTTAAAGGAACTAACAAATTCGTCAGTTCCTATATCTATATAAATTCTTAATTCCGTTTATGTGCTTATGATTTTCAGCAAAAACGTACTGTAATTGATATGAAAATGACTAAACTCACTCATATCAAGTGCATCATAACTACGAACCTTACGCGACTTTTCTCATTGGTTCATTCTAACCTAAATGGAGTTTTTAGTAGTTATCTAGTACAACAGCCCCCAAATTTTTTAGACGTTAATTTAAGAATTTATTTACCCCAAGACAGTGTTTTATCAAATACATCTATGTTATATGTACCACATTTTAGCGTCATTCCTTCAGCTTTGATAATACTACCTTTAGAGTACTGTTTGCCGCCATAGATACAAAATTTTGCACTATCTGGCTTTGTTTCTGGGAGTGATTTATAGACTTTTCTTTCAAAAGAAGGCTGCTGACAAGCTACCAATAGTAAAGCTGTGATAGAAATTATTAATAATTTTTGCATTATAACCTCACATTTTATTATTTTTAATCTTAAGCAGGTAGCTCAGACTTATTCGTAAATAAATAACGCAGTTTTAGGAAAACTTTCCTTAAATTGGCGATTATTACTATCGAACCACATACATACTACTTCTTCGTTATCTTTTTCTGATATAACAGTCATCAAAGGTCCACCTGACTTAAGTTGAACAGTGTCACCAAGTTTAATTTTATTTTCCATTGCATTTCTCCTTAGAAAGAACGTTGAAAGAAAAGCTTATGCAAAAATTTGCATAGCCCAATGATACGAATATATCCTCGTATCATTTTGGCACAAGATCGTTTCTTGTTCAACTAGTAAAAGTGATTTATGTATAACTCAGTGATTTTATTAATCTGTAGCTTTCACTAACCCAATAACTAACTTTGCATAATGGCTTTTCAGATTACGTTACAATTTTTAGCGGACATAATAGGTTATATGTGCTCTGTCGAGAGATTGCGATCTTAATGCCATCACCTCATCTTAATTAAACCCGTTCATCTTTAATTTTCCTTTACATTTTATCTCGCTCAGTGGGTAAAGCATTAAAACAATGCGTTACAACGCTGTAAACTTCCTTGATTTTATCTTGTTTAACTAGTAAAAGTGGTCTGTGTATAAGTCTGTGATTCCCTTAACCCGTAGCTTTCACTAACCCGATAACTGATTTCGCATAATGTATATTATGTTAAATAATGGAAGTATAAAAGTAACTTTTATTACTCTCTTTTGTTGAGCTTATTGCATCGCTAATATTTTATGTTACGCTTTATTTATTGCAGCATTATCTTATTTTTTAAATTGCTGTGCTGTTATGGTGATGTGGTAATTTACCCTTGATTTCTACAATAGATAAATTGTGAAACTTATTAAAGAAAGAGAAAAATTCGATTGATGTTTTTGTTACAGGGTTACAAAATAATTAAACAAGGTCGATAGAAATGAAAAAAATAAGGGTTTTATAAATTAGGGATATAAAAAAGTGCCTGCACGATTTGTTTAATACAGGCACTTAAAAGACATTAGGGGCAATAATAATTAATCAATAAAACGTAATTTTGGAGAGGATTTATTGCTAGATGATTTTTCTATTGGTTTGGTTTTATCAACAGCTTCAACGAAACTTAACGGCTGCTCATCTTGAATTTCATCTTGTTGGGCAAGATCACCTTCAAATTCCTCTGGTTCAAACATAATGCCATCACCACTTTCTCTTGCATAAAGAGCAATAAGCGCCCCCATAGGAATAAAAATTTCTTGCGGTATGCCTTGAAAACGCGCATTAAATTGCACAAAATCATTGGTTAATTGCAAGTTTCCCGTTGCATTCATTGAGATATTTAATACGATTTGCCCATCTTTGACGTATTCAGCTGGTACTTTTACCCCAGCATACGTTGCATCAACCGCCAAATAAGGCGTACAATCATTATCTATAAGCCAATCATAATAAGCTCTTAAGATATAAGGACGTTTCGGTGAGAATTTACGCTCCATAACTCCTCTCTTTTATTTGTCATCCATTAGATTTTTAGGTGCAACTTCACCAACGGATTGCTTGAAAGAATCTCTTTGATACACGCGTTCCATATAATTTTTGATTGCTTTACTTCCCGCTCCTGCAAATTGAATACCTAGCTTCTGCATACGCCATAATAAAGGGGCAATATAGCAATCGACCAAGCTAAATTCTTCACTCATAAAATAAGGTGTTTGATTGAAAATTGGTGCAATAGCCAATAATTCTTCTTTTAATTGCTTTGTAGCCTGCTCTTTCTCAGACTCATCGCCTTGCTCAATTTGGTTTAGTAAAGAATACCAATCTTGCTCAATTCTTAACATTAATAAACGGCTTTTACCACGAGATACAGGATAAACAGGCATTAATGGCGGATGCGGAAAACGCTCATCAAGGTATTCCATAATAATACGAGAATTAAATAGCACTAAATCACGATCTACCAAGGTTGGTAATGTTCCATAAGGGTTTAATTCCATTAAATCTTCAGATACAGAACCTAGAGCCATTTCTTCCATTTCATAAGGCACGCCTTTTTCCGCTAATACAATGCGAACCTGATGGCAATAAATATCTTCTTGATTGGAAAAAAGGGTCATTATTGAACGTTTACTTGATGCACTACTCATTTTATTCCTCTGCTAACCTTTTGCTTATCTGTCATTTTAAATTAAGGGCAATATTTTACCATAAATTATAGGGAAATAGCTAAGTAAATTTATTCAATACTACTCTATCTTATTGATAACAAATTGAATTTTCTTGTAATGATTGGTTTAATAAATTTAGAAAAGAAAAATGGCAAGTGAAAACTTGCCATTTGAACAATATTTGAATAAGAAACGATTAACGTTTTGAGTATTGTGGGCGACGACGTGCTTTGTGTAAACCCACTTTTTTACGTTCAACGCGACGTGCATCACGAGTAACAAAGCCTGCTGCGCGTAATGCTGGACGTAATGTTTCATCATATTCAATTAATGCACGAGTGATACCGTGACGTATTGCACCCGCTTGACCTGAAATACCACCACCTTTAACTGTGATGTATAGGTCTAATTTATCAGTTAATTCAACCAATTCTAATGGCTGACGTACGATCATACGAGAAGTTTCGCGACCAAAATATACGTCTAATTCACGTTGGTTGATAGTAATTTTACCACTGCCCGGTTTGATAAATACACGAGCTGAAGAGCTTTTGCGGCGACCTGTGCCGTAGTTTTGATTCTCTGCCATTTTTCTCACCTCGTGATTAAATATCTAAAACTTGTGGTTGTTGTGCTGCGTGTTCGTGGTTAGGACCAGCGTACACTTTTAATTTACGATACATTGCACGGCCTAATGGACCTTTTGGCAACATACCTTTAACCGCAATTTCAATCACTGCTTCAGGACGGCGAGCAATCATTTCTTTAAATGTCGCTTGTTTGATACCACCTACATAGCCAGTGTGCCAGTAGTAAATTTTATCGCTTTCTTTTTTACCTGTTACGGCAACTTTGTCCGCATTGATAACGATGATATAGTCACCTGTATCAACGTGTGGAGTGTATTCAGCTTTATGTTTACCACGAAGACGACGTGCTAATTCAGTCGCTAAACGACCTAACGTTTTACCTGTCGCATCTACTACATACCAGTCACGTTTAACTGTTTCTGGTTTTGCTACAAAAGTTTTCATTAATTAATTACCAATAAAATAATATTAATACCCAGTGTTCAACATTGAACACAACCATTAATCTCAATCTGCACCCCTTCGAGTGGATCTCGATAAAATAATGTGCGGTGGGAAAGCCAACACATTCACAGGGTCGGGCGATTATACAAGAGCTTTAAGGAAAAAACAAATGAAAAAAGCACCGCACTTTGAAATTCTTAGTCCTTTTTCTTAGCAAGTTCGTTCACTTAATGTTTTAGAATGTTCTAGTTAAGGGGTTACCCTACCCCATTCCAAGAAAAAGCATCGAACAAGCGTTGCCATTGTTCATCTAAAGGTGCGGTGATTTTTAGCCAATTTTTTGCTATAGGGTGAATAAAGGTAAGTGTTTCTGCGTGTAGCATTAACCGATGCACGCCTGTATGTTCAGTTAAAGCGCGATTTTGATGTAAATCGCCATATTGAGTATCCCCTAAAATGGGGTGGAAAATATGCTTTAAGTGACGACGTAACTGATGTTTTCTTCCTGTGTGTGGAATTAACCTCACTAAAGAATAACGACTCGTTTGATAGCGCCCTACCCCATAAGGCATCTCTACTACCTTCAATCCTTCATAATCGGTGATAGCCTCTTGTGGTGCTTTATCTTGCTGAGCAAATTTATCGGCAATTTTATCCAATTGCACTTTCAGCGGATAATCAATCCTTCCCGGCTCTTTGAGATAACCGCGTACCACCGCTAAATAGCTTTTTTCAACCTGCTTCTGCTCAAATTGTTCGCACAGCAATTTGGCTATTTCAGCATTTAAGGCAAAAAGCAACACCCCAGAGGTTGGGCGATCTAAACGATGAATAGGAAAAACGTGCTGCCCAATTTGATCGCGCAAGGTTTGCATTACAAATTGGGTTTCGTGACGATCAAGCCAACTACGATGCACCAACATTCCAGCTGGCTTGTTCACCGCGATCAAATATTCATCTTGGTAAAGAATATCAAGTGCGGTCATTTTGTGCGTTACAAATTTCTTCGATGGCTTTCAACGGCTCAATTAAGCGTTGCACGGCAATAATATCTTGCTCTTTCAAGGCTTCTTCAATGTAAGGTACGATAGCCATTTTATGCGGTAATGGTTCACTGCTTTCGATAACGGCATACATTCTTGGAATAAACACCCATTGTAGCCATTCGTGTGCATTCATTGTATCAATACAAAATGGCTCAACGCTGTCAAAGGCGGCAGCTTCAGGGGGAACGGCTTGCCAAATCGCTAATTCTTCCATCGCTTTTTGTAATTGTTGTAACTGGTATTTTGTTTGTTCACGCATTGTGGTTTCCTTAATTTGCTTTCTCATCTCATTCTGCCTAAAATGTGGCATTCG
The DNA here is from genome assembly GCF_026226765.1 of Avibacterium sp. 21-599. Classification (NCBI taxonomy): domain Bacteria; kingdom Pseudomonadati; phylum Pseudomonadota; class Gammaproteobacteria; order Pasteurellales; family Pasteurellaceae; genus Avibacterium; species Avibacterium sp. 21-599. The sequence continues at coordinate 1,665,549 of NZ_JAKKOB010000001.1, read as the reverse complement.
CCTTAGTGCAAAACTGAAGGCGTTATGATACCACAAAGCCAAATGCGAAAAAACGCAATCGCTTTCTTGATAAATTAAGGCAGAAAATGTATTTAATTGAGGCTTTTTTTACCCTTACCCAACCTAATAATGTGGCTTACCCATTGATTAATCAAGTGATTGAACAATGGCGCTATAATGGGCAAATTCTTGGGCGAGAAATCCCCCTTTTCCACGCTGAACTAGAAAACCAGCAAGGGATTGCAGTGCGTGTCGTTTGTCCTGAACAGCAAAGTTTGTTACCCGAATTTAATAATGTGGCGGTACAAACAGCGTTAGAGAAAGCACAACGTGCAGGAATAAATTTCGATAGTTTCCAAGTTATTGCTGATGATTTAAATTCGGATCTCACCTATCAAGGTAAACGCCCTAGCTGGCAAGTGCTTTATACTACTTATTTACAATCTTGCTCGCCATTACACAGTGGGGAGGATAACTTGCCTATCCCACTATATAAATATTTTAAAAATGCCCCGCACTTGAGTTTAGATCTCATTAAATGGCAAGAAAATTGGCAGGCTTGTGATCAATTACAAATGAACGGCACAGCATTAGAACAGCACGCCCTTGCGGAAATTTCCGATCTACATAGTCATTTATCTAAACACGGCTATGCCTTATGCCAAGAAATAGAGCAACACACGGGGATTCCTACCTATTATTATTTATACCGCATTGGTGGCGAAAGTTTACAAGCCGAACAACGACGCCGCTGTCCAAGCTGTAATCAAAATTGGGCATTAAAAACACCGCTCTTTGGTTTGTTTGATTTTAAATGTGATCAGTGCCGATTGGTATCCAACCTTTCTTGGCACTGGCAATAGGCACACTAAAAGAATATATTACTTAGAAAATGATATAACCACAGGAATTGTACAATGAGTCGTTATTTAATCACTTTTGATATGGACACGAATTGCCTTAAAGAGAATTATCACGGAAATAACTATAATAATGCGTATTATGATATTAGGAATGTATTAGACCAACACGGCTTTGATAATTTACAAGGGAGCGTATATTTAGGCAGAGAAGGAATTAGTGAGGCTCACGGAACTATCGCAATTCAAGAACTTACCGCTAAATTTGATTGGTTTTATCCTTGCATTTCAAATATTAAATTTTATCGTATTGAAAGTGATCTCAATGCTGACTTCATTGCTTATCAAATTCATCAAGCAAAACAACGATTTAATCAAAGATTAGCAATGCTAGAAAAAAATCTCATTGACGCTGGATTAACGCAAAAGCAAATTACAGAAATATTAAGTAAAGAAGTTTTTGCTTTAGAAGATATGAAATAATCAAACAAGGAAAAACAATGAATTACAATCACGAAAGTTTACACGCCTTAAAACTTGGGCAAGAAACAAAATATGCACAAAATTATGACCGCACTTTACTGCAAGCCGTACCTCGCCAATTAAACCGTGAGCAGCTTGGGATTGTGGAAAATCAACCTTTTACTTTTGGGGCTGATATTTGGACGGCTTATGAAATCTCTTGGCTTAATGCCAAAGGTGTGCCACAAGTTGCCATTGCTGATGTGGAAATTGATTTCCGCAGTGAAAATTTAATCGAATCAAAAAGTTTTAAACTTTATCTCAACAGTTTTAATCAAAGTCATTTCGAGACGGCTGAGCAAGTGCAACAACACTTACAGCAAGATCTAGCAAATTGTGCGAATGGGCAAGTCAAGGTGCAGTTAAATTCTTTACAAAATTACCACCGCACTTTTATTGACGAATTACAAGGCGACTGTATTGATGATCAGGATATTGAAATTCGTGATTACCAATTCAACCCTAATTATTTAGCAAATTGCACACAAGAGGCGAAACAGGTGGAAGAACAGTTAGTGAGCCATTTGCTCAAATCAAATTGTTTAATCACCCAACAACCTGACTGGGGATCCTTGCAAATTCATTATGTAGGCAAGCAGATTGATCGGGAAAAATTGTTACGTTATTTGATTTCATTCCGTCAGCATAATGAATTTCACGAGCAATGCGTTGAACGAATTTATTGTGATTTAATGCGCTTTGCTCAGCCAGAAAAACTCACAGTTTATGCCCGTTATACACGCCGTGGTGGGCTGGATATTAATCCGTTCCGCTCGAATTTTCAAAGCGTGCCGCACAATACACGCTTAGCCAGACAATAGGAGGTTGCAGTGGCAAATATTCATTATGTTAATCCACGAGGGAGTATGGAACAGCTCTCACATCTTGAAGTGGAATTACTCACCAAGCAAGCGAAAAGCGAACTGTATCAACTGTATCGCAACTGCTCTCTTGCCGTGCTAAATTCTGGTGCGGTAACCGATGACAGCCGTAAATTATTAAATCAATATCCTGATTTTGATATTGAATTGGTGGCGACAGAGCGTGGTATCACCCTGAAGCTACATAATCCGCCAGAAAGTGCCTTTGTAGATCAACATATTATCCGCAATATTCAATATCATCTTTTTGCTGTATTGCGTGATATTGTCTTCGTAAATGTGCTAAGCCAACGGATTAATCCTTGTGATATCCAAGATAGCGTACACATCACCAATCAAGTCTTTTCTATTCTGCGTAATGCCAAAGCCTTGATCGTGGGTGAATTACCTAATTTGGTCGTGTGCTGGGGTGGCCATTCCATCAATCAAATTGAATACCAATATTGTCGTGCAGTAGGGCTAGAATTGGGGCATCGCGAATTAAATATCATCACAGGCTGCGGACCGGGTGTAATGGAAGCCCCAATGAAAGGGGCTGCGATTGGCCACGCAAATCAACGCTATAAACATAGTCGTTTTATCGGCATTACAGAGCCTTCAATCATCGCGTCTGAGCCACCTAATCCTATCGTTAATGAATTAATTATTATGCCGGACATCGAAAAACGCCTTGAAGCTTTTGTGCGTATGGGACACGGTATTATTATTTTTCCCGGTGGGCCGGGAACATTTGAAGAATTACTTTACATTCTTGGCATCAAACTCAATCCAGAAAATCAAGCGCAATCTATTCCATTAATCTTAACGGGGCCAAAAGAAAGCGCGGATTATTTTGCTACGATTGATCGTTTTATTGGCGAAACCTTAGGAAAAGAAGCACAATCTTTGTATAAAATCATCATTGATGATCCGGTGGCTGTAGCGCGTCATATAAAATCGGCTGTTGAAGATATTCGTCATTTACGCTATGAAAATAACGATTCTTATGGGTTCAATTGGTCATTAAAAATTGATCCTGAATTTCAACAACCATTTATCCCTACTCACGAAAATATGGCAAATTTAGATTTGCATATGAACCAAAGCAAAGTTAGCCTTACCGCTAATCTTCGCCGTGTATTCTCAGGAATTGTAGCGGGTAACATTAAGCCTGATACGCAAGATCGCATTGCGGAATTAGGTAAATTTCAGCTCAAAGGCGATAAAGATTTAATGGAGAAAGTGGACAATGTACTACAAGATTTCATTACCCAGCATCGAATGAAACTCCCAGACGGCGAGGCTTATGAGCCTTGTTATGAGATTATTAAATAATCTACCATAAAAAAACGGTAGAAATTCTGCTCAAATTTCTACCGCACTTATTTTTTTCAAGGAAAAACTAGAACCCTTCTTTCAAACTTACGGTTAAGTTGAAAATCAGGTGTTCAGGGTGGCTGTCTTTGCTATCAGCACAGAAATAGCCTTCACGTTCAAATTGATACGCTTTTTCTTCTTTTGCGTTAGCTAAACTTTTTTCCACAAAACCGTGTTTTACGACTAAAGAATTTGGATTTAGCACTTCATAAAGTTCTTCCGCTGCGCTTGGGTTTGGCACGGTGAATAATTTGTCGTATAAACGAAATTCAGCTGGTACATTGTCGGTGGCAGAAACCCAGTGAATTACGCCTTTTACTTTACGTCCATCGGCTGGATTTTTGCCTAAAGTTTCAGGATCATAAGTACAATACACGGTAGTGATATTACCTTCCGCATCTTTTTCTACACGCTCAGCCTTAATCACATAAGCATTACGCAAACGCACTTCTTTGCCTAATACTAAACGTTTATATTGTTTATTTGCTTCTTCACGGAAATCCGCTTGATCAATATAAATTTCTTTGGTAAATGGCAGTTGGCGATGGCCTAATTCTTCACGATTTGGGTGATTTGGTGCGGAAAGCATTTCTTGCCCGTCAAAGTTCTCAATGACAAGTTTTAATGGATTAATCACTGCCATTGCACGCGGCGCATTTTGGTTGAGATCATCACGAATACAAGATTCTAACGCACTAAATTCTACCACGTTATCTTGCTTAGTTACCCCAATACGACGGCAAAATTCACGGATTGAAGCAGGAGTGTAGCCACGGCGACGTAAACCTGAAATAGTTGGCATACGCGGATCGTTCCAACCATCAACCACTTCATCTTCTACTAATTTTAATAATTTACGTTTAGATGTCAGCGTGTATTCTAAATTTAAACGAGAAAATTCATATTGATGTGGCAATGGGCGTTTAATAGAAATATGCTCAAGCACCCAATCGTATAAACGGCGATTATCTTGGAATTCCAATGTACATAATGAATGCGTAATGCCTTCAATCGCATCTGAAATACAATGAGTGAAGTCATACATTGGGTAAATGCACCATTTATTTCCAGTGTTGTGATGTTCAGCAAATTTAATGCGATATAACACGGGATCACGCATTACCATAAATGGCGATGCCATATCAATTTTAGCTCGCAAACTTGCTTTTCCTTCAGCAAATTCGCCATTTTTCATTTTCTCAAATAACGCTAAATTTTCTTCCACGCTACGATCACGATAAGGACTGTTTTTACCCGGTTCGGTCAGTGTGCCACGATATTCACGCATTTGCTCTGGTGAAAGTTCATCAACGTAAGCAAGTCCCTTTTCGATCAGTTCAATGGCATAACCATAAAGCGCATCAAAATAATCGGAGGCATAACGTGCTTTACCTTCCCAGTGAAAGCCAAGCCATTCTACATCCTGTTTAATCGAATCCACATATTCCACATCTTCTTTAACCGGGTTGGTATCGTCAAAACGCAGGTTACACAAACCTTTGTAATCTTCTGCAATACCAAAATTTAAACAGATAGATTTTGCGTGACCAATATGTAAATAGCCATTTGGTTCCGGTGGGAAACGGGTATAAACGTGGTTTACTTTTCCTGCTTCCAAATCTTCATCAATAATATGACGAATAAAATTGGTAGGTTGATGTTCATTCTCTGTAATATGGCTCATTTTGACCTCAAAATATTCTCGATTTTTGTAAAAAAATTGCCGTCCATTCTACTATGTTTACAGGCAGAATTCAAAAGTGCGGTTGATTTTCCTTGCATAAATGATACAATTCACGCCCTAAAAATGAACGAACGTTCATTCAGTGTAAATTAATTGTTCTTAAGATCTTCTTAAGAAAGATTTTCTACTATAATCATCAAATAAAACCGTTGTTATTTTTCTCGGAGTTTTTATGCGTAAAAAAACGATTTTTTCCCTGCTTGCCATTGGGCTAATGGTATTTGGTGCTTATAGTTATTTCACTCATTCTAATCAACAAGAAACCACCTATTTAACCGAACAGGTTCATCGTGGTGAGATAAAAAAATCTGTCATTACTGCTGGCACGGTACGAGCCTATAATCGTGTAGAAGTCGGTGCGCAAGCCTCAGGTAAAATTGAAAAAATTCACGTTGTACTAGGACAGCACATCAAGCAAGGCGATTTAATCGCAGAAATTGACTCAAAAAATCAAGTGAATGCGTTAAATTCAGCACAAGCGGAATTAAAGGCTTATCAAGCTCAACTTAACGCCAAGCAAGTGGCTTACAATGTGGCCAAATCGGCCTATGATCGTCTTGCGAAATTATATGCAAGTAAATCAACCTCCTTAGATGAACTGAATGCGGCAAAGAATAATTTATCTGCCACTAAGGCGGCAATTTCTGAAGTGGAAGCCTCCATTCAACGTGCTGAAATTCAGGTGGATACGGCTAAAACAAACTTGGCATACACAAAAATTCTTTCACCTCTTGATGGCACAGTCATTTCCATTCCGGTCTCTGAAGGTCAAACAGTCAATGCGAATCAAACCACCCCAACTATTGTACAAGTCGCTGATTTAACTAAAATTTTAATTAAACCCGAAATTTCTGAAGGGGATATTACAAAAGTAAAAGCAGGAATGAAAGTGGAGTTCACTACCCTTTCCGATCCAGATAAAGTGTATCAATCCACCATTCATTCTGTTGATCCTGCCATCACCACGCTCACGGATAATGAATATAAAGAAAGTGCGTCAGATACCAGCGCTGTTTATTACTACGCGAATGTATTGGTAGATAATCCTGATAACCAGCTACGCATTGGAATGACCACACAAAATACGATCATCATTGCCGATGAACAAAATGCCTTGCTTATTCCGACAATTACGTTACACAAAGAAGGAAAAGAAACCTTTGTTAATCTATTAATAGATAATAATAAAGTAGAAAAACGCAAAGTTGTTACAGGGTTAAGTGATGATATGAATACGCAAATTCTAAGTGGCTTATCAGAAGGCGAAAAAGTGATTTCCTCACAAGTAACCCGCGATGAAAAAGTAGGTAATTCATTCCGTGGCCCTCGAATTTTATAAAGTGCGGTGGTTTTTTTATGAATATTATTGAATTAAGCCACATTAACAAATTTTTTGGTGAAGGTGAAAACCGCACGCAGGTGTTGAAAGATATTAATTTGGATATTAAAAAAGGGGATTTTATTGCCATTATTGGGCAATCAGGTTCTGGCAAATCCACCTTAATGAACATTATTGGCTGTCTGGATACCGCAACATCAGGTTCTTATAAAGTGGAGGGGTTAGAAGTAAGCCAGCTAAATCGTGATCAACTTTCTGATTTACGCCAGAAAAAATTCGGCTTTATTTTTCAACGCTATAACCTACTTTCAACATTAAGTGCGGTGGAAAATGTGGCGCTTCCTGCGATTTATGCAGGTATTGATCAACCTACTCGCCTACAACGAGCCAAGCTCTTATTAGAAAAATTAGGATTGGGTGATCGCTTAGAAAACAAGCCAAATCAGCTTTCGGGTGGTCAACAACAACGTGTGAGTATTGCACGTGCCTTGATGAACGGGGGAGAAATTATTCTGGCTGATGAACCCACTGGTGCATTAGACAGCAAAAGTGGCGAAACGGTGATGGATATTCTCACCCAGCTACACAGCGAAGGTCACACCATTATTTTGGTAACACACGATAAAAACGTGGCAAATTTTGCAAATCGCATTATTGAGATCAAAGACGGCAAAATTATTGAAGATCAACGCAAATCGGAGCAAATTAGCCAAAAGCAAGACATCGCACCGCAAAGCAATAAAAGCCGATTACAATTTTATAAAGATCAGTTTATTGAATCTTTCAAAATGTCTATTAAAGCCATTGTAGCACATAAACTACGTTCCTTACTCACTATGTTAGGGATTATTATTGGCATTACTTCGGTGGTTTGTGTGGTCGCCTTAGGGAACGGTTCACAACAAAAAATCCTAAGCAATATCAATGCAATAGGGACGAATACCATGGATATTTATAACGGAACGGGCTTTGGCGATCGGCGCGCGGTGAAAAATCAAAATCTCACTGTGGCAGACGCGAATATGCTCGCCAAGCAAAGTTATATTGCCAGTGTAACACCAAACAGTTCCGTGAATGGCACCTTAACTTATGGCAATCAAAGTTTTACCGCTCAAGTACGCGGTGTAGGAGAACAATATTTTAATGTGCGAGGGTTAAGCAAAGCAGAAGGGGTATTCTTTACAGCGGATGCGGTAAAACACAGCGAGCAAGTGGCTGTCATTGATGAGAACACGTTACGCGAAGTGTTCAACGATCAAAATCCACTAGGTAAAATTTTGATGATTAATAAAAAACCATTGCGTATCATTGGGATAGCAACTAACAATAATATAGGAACAAACAATTCTAGCTTGAATATTTATATCCCTTACACAACGGCGATGAACAAAATTTCAGGCAATAAAAAAATTAGCTCAATCACAGTGAAAATTCGTGATGAAATTAGTTCAAAAGTGGCGGAAAAAGATCTCACTCGCTTATTAACTGTGCGTCACGGTAAAAAAGATTTTTTTGTATTCAATACCGATACGATTAAACAAACTATTGAAAAAACAACAAATACAATGACATTGTTGATTTCTTCCATTGCCATTATTTCCCTTGTAGTGGGTGGCATTGGGGTGATGAATATTATGCTGGTTTCAGTTACCGAACGCACCAAAGAAATTGGTGTGCGAATGGCAATTGGCGCAAGACAATTTAACATCTTGCAACAATTTTTAATTGAAGCGGTATTGATTTGTTTAATTGGTGGCATTACGGGTGTCATACTATCAATGGTATTAGGCACCGTATTTAATTGGTTGGTGAAAGACTTTACGATGATTTTTTCCACCTTCTCAATTATTGCTGCCCTACTCTGTTCAAGCTTAATTGGTGTAATTTTTGGTTATATGCCGGCGAAAAATGCTTCGCAATTAAATCCAATTACCGCTTTAGCTCAGGAATAGTTTTTTGATAAAATTTCAACAATCAAGCAAATAAAAACTCGGTAAAATAACACCGCACTTTATTTGCTTAACATTTTATTACGAATTTATTTAATAAGGAAAAAATGATGTTAAAACAATCCAAACTCTCACTTGCTATTGGCTTGTCTGTGTTGTTAGCTGGCTGTGCGAATCTTGATGATTCTTACAACGCTTCACAACAAGATTTCCAACAATATGAAGAATTAACCAAACAATACCATATCCAAGAGAATTGGTGGACACTGTACAAAGATCCGCAACTCAATCAACTAGTTGAACAAGCACTGGTCAATAATAAAGATTTAGCCAAAGCCGCCATTGCGGTAAATACCGCACTTTATAATGCAAATTTAATTGGGGCGAATTTAGTACCGAATTTCAGCGGTTCTGTTTCTTCTTCTGCTAGTCGTAATATTAATACGGGCGCCCCAAATCCACAAACCGGTTCTGTTTCAACAATCTCTCACGGTGGCTCATTAAACGTCAGCTATACGCTAGATTTATGGCGTCGTTTAGCTGATTCGGCTTCTGCAGCAGAATGGCGACACGCTGCGACAGAGCAAGATCTTGAGGCGGCACGTATTTCATTAATCAATTCCGTCATCTTAACCTATTATCAGCTTGGTTACTTAAATGATGCCATCAGCACCGTGAATAAAACCATTAATTACTATTCCGAAATTAATCGTATTATGCAAAATAAATTCCGCCAAGGGGTTGCCGATCGTGCAAGTTCGGATCAAGCACAACAAGCGGTTTTAACAGCGCGTAATAGCTTAATCAATTATCAAACGCAAAAGAAAACAGCGGAAGCGACATTGCGTAACTTATTGAATTTAAAACCAAGCGATCCATTAAAAGTGAACTATCCACATATTCTTAACGTGAAGAATGTGGGCGTAAACCTGAATGTCCCCCTATCAGCGATTGCAAATCGTCCAGATGTAAAAGGTTATCAATACCGCTTGAACAGTGCGTTCAAAGACGCTAAAGCAATGCAAAAAAGCTGGTTCCCAAGCATTACTTTAGGCGGTAGCTTAGGTTCTAGTGGAAACAAAATTGATAATGCATTCAATACACCAATTGCAGGTGGGACGGTCGGAATTAGCTTGCCATTCTTGAACTGGAATGTTGTGAAATGGAACGTAAAAATTTCAGAATCAGCCTATGATTTAGCATTAGTGAATTTTGAGCAAAGTATTACAAAAGCATTAAACGATATTGATACTAATTATTTTGCTTACAGCCAAGCACGTCAAAACTTTGCGAACTTAAAACAAACTTATGATTACAATAAACGTATCACGCAATATTATAAAAATCGCTATGATGCAGGCATTTCTGAATTAAGAGAATGGCTAAACGCCGCGAGCACCGAGCGTAATTCTGAGCTTTCTATTTTGAACGCTAAATATAATCTTATTCAAAGTGAAAATGCGGTTTATAGTGCAATGGGGGGATATTATCGTCAATAAGGCAGGTAACAAGCTGCGAATATCAATAAACTCGGTCTGATTCTTGCACCACAGCAAACAACAAAAAATTGATGATACCGAGTTATTAGAAGATGTGCGTCTTTATCCAGATGCTTATCAATATGAGCGTGCAAAATGTCTAGGCTGTTCTACAAGTGGTATCTTCTTTACTTTATGGCACTTAGGTATCACTTATAAAAAGATGCTGAAGCCCCTCAAAGTCTGCCCCAAGATGAGAGACACTTTTCAGAAAAGCATAAAAAAACTCAAAATAGCGGGCAGAAATTTGATTTAATAATTTATTCAGGCACGATGGATAGCCGTTTATTTGGCGAGTATTGCTGCCTGAATTAACTGAACAATCTGTTATCGTGGTGGATAATGCTCGCTTTCATCGGATGTCTGTTTTAGCAGAGACTGCAGAAAAAGAGGGACAAAATACCAGCGCTTGCGCTTTATTCTCCCTAGCTTAATCCAATTGAAAAAGTGTGGGCGAATATTAAAAAACATCTACGAAAAGTGCGGCATAAAATAGGTAATTTTATGATTACACTAATGAGTGGTTTTAACTATAGTTACAAAAAATGAGATTTTCTTAGGCTAAAAATCTCATTTAGTGTTTAAATAAAATTGAAAAAATTTGCTAAGAGAGAATACCTTAGTTTACAGAAAGCGAATTAGCTCACCACATAAGGAATGTTGGTGATGCCTGATTCTGCTAAAGCCGCGATAACATCTTGTGCCTCAACATTCTCACCGAAAACGGCAACAACTTCTGCTACATCTTCGCCTTTTTGTTTCGTTTCTTCTGCCGATACCGCACCGATATTTAATAGTTCAGAAACTAAATCGTGAGCGAAAATGCGGGTTGTTGTAAATGTAATCGTTAATGTACTCATAAACTTTTCCTTCTATAAATCAATATCAAAATAATGGTGTACTAGCCTAAAGATTGCTGTAACGCAGAAAATTTTAGCACTATTCTGAAAAAATGCGATGCAAAATCTTTCTTATCTCAATAAATGTCAAACTTGCCATAATGGAAGCCTGCTGTCAAAAAGTGGCTAATAAATTTTGATCTAAGACAAGAAAATCGCATTTAGATCACGCACACATAAAATAGTTGATAAAATTAGTCGGGTATTAATACGATATTTAAGGTTAAGTATTATTTTTTGTAAAGAAATAACCATTTATCCTTAGCACACAATAGCAATGCGATTGCTATGGTTTATTCTATTTTTATGTATGGAGAATTGATTATGGGGCAATATAAAAAGCTCTGGTACACGTTGATCGTTGTGCTTATCGGGGCATTTTCTATTCTGGGTTATTTTGGGGTAGATATTTATCGGGAAGCACCGCCTATTCCTGAAAAATACATCAATGAAAATGGTGAGACCCTGATTACCAAAAATGATATTTTGCAAGGTCAAACTGCTTGGCAAACGACTGGCGGAATGCAACTTGGCTCAATCTGGGGACACGGTGCATATCAAGCACCTGATTGGACAGCTGACTGGTTACACCGTGAATTGACCAACTGGTTAGATATTACAGCACAAAAAGAATTTGGTAAAAATTTTGATCAATTAAATGACGATCAAAAAGCCATTTTACAAGCGCGTCTTACTCGTGAATATCGAGGCAGCAAAGTCGAAAATGGTGTTGTACAATTATCTGATACACGTCAGCAAGCCATTGAAAAAACAGCACAATATTATATTTCGCTATATGGTGATGATCCGCAGTTCAAACTCACTCGCGATCATTTTGCGATGAAAGATAACACCTTGCCCGCATTAGCAGATCGTCAAGATTTAACGAAATTTTTCTTCTGGACAGCTTGGACTGCCTCGGCGAATCGTCCAAATACAGAGGCAACTTATACCAATAACTGGCCACACGAACCACTCATTAATAATGTGCCAACCGCAGAAAATATTATGTGGTCTATTGCCAGTGTTGTCTTCCTGATTTTAGGCATTGGTATGATGGTTTGGGTGTGGGCATTTAAGAAAAAAGAAGATGAGAAAGATCCAATTCCTGATGCCGTTGATCCGATAACTAAAATTCAACTCACCCCTTCACAAAAAGCGCTTGGTAAATATTTATTTACGGTTGTGGCGTTATTTATTGCACAGGTTACGTTTGGGACTATCGTCGCACACTATACGGTTGAAGGTCAGGATTTTTATGGTATTCCATTATCAGATTACCTTCCCTATTCCCTCATTCGTACTTGGCACGTACAAAGTGCGTTGTTCTGGATTGCTATGGCATTTTTAGCGGGCGGATTATTCCTAGCCCCAATTATCAATGGCGGTAAAGATCCAAAATATCAAAAATTAGGCGTAGATATCCTCTTTTGGGCATTAGTGGTGTTGGTTGTCGGTTCCTTTACCGGAAGTTATTTAGCCATTGCACATCAAATTCCAAAAGAATTAAGCTTTATGTTCGGTCATCAAGGGTATGAATTTATTGACCTAGGACGTTTCTGGCAAGCGGTAAAATATGCCGGTATTTTGTTCTGGCTAGTGCTAATGCTACGTGGCACAATCAATGCGTTTAAACAGCCGGGAGATAAAAATTTACTCGCGTTGTTCTTTGCTTCTGTCATTGCAATCGGGCTATTCTATGGGCCAGCCCTCTTTTACGGAGAACATACTCACTTATCTGTAATGGAATATTGGCGTTGGTGGGTTGTGCATCTTTGGGTGGAAGGCTTCTTTGAAGTATTCTCGGTTGCTGCACTATCCTTTATTTTTGTCAGTTTAGGGCTTGTTTCACGCCGCACAGCAACTGTTTCCACAATTGCATCTGCCTCGATTTTCCTTATTGGTGGTATCCCCGGCACTTTCCATCATCTTTACTTTGCTGGTGCGACCACCCCTATTATTGCGGTAGGCGCTTCATTCTCTGCATTAGAAGTTGTTCCCTTAGTTTTGCTCGGTTATGAGGCTTGGGAACATTGGTCTATGCAACAAAAAGCTCCTTGGATGGAACGTTTAAAATGGCCAATCTATTGCTTCGTGGCTGTTGCATTCTGGAATATGTTAGGAGCGGGTGTGTTTGGCTTCTTAATCAATCCACCTATCTCGCTTTACTATGTTCAAGGGTTAAACACCACAGCAGTACACGCACACGCCGCCTTATTTGGCGTTTATGGTTTCCTTGCCTTAGGATTTGTATTCTTAATCGTACGTTACTTACGCCCAACCCACCAATTTGATGATAAATTGATGAAATTTGGTTTCTGGAGTTTAAATCTGGGTTTAGTTGTAATGATTATCTCAAGTCTACTACCAATTGGTGTTATTCAAGCTCACGCTAATATGGTACACGGGTTATGGTATGCGCGTGGCGAAGCCTTTATGCAACAAGAACTTTTTGTTACCTTACGCTGGGTGCGTATGGTAGGCGATGTTATCTTCGGCTTAGGGGCATTAGCTTTCTTCTGGCAAATGGTGAAAATGGTGTTTGCAAAACAAAAATAAGTCGCTAACCTCTTGCTATTCCTCTGCTTATAAAGAGGAATGATGAGACTTCATCAAAAAATCAAGTGCGGTCAAAAATTTTCATTTTTTTGACCGCACTTTCATTATATCCATCGTCTGATGTTAAAAGGCTATCTCCTGCACTGCTTTTTATAACGGCGCTGTTATCTTATTCTAAACTCAAATGACAAGATGATTGACTTATGAGTTATGAAAAAATAGAAATACGCTGACGGATATGCTCTCCTTTTACTGCTTCATCAATCATCGCAATGGCATAATCAGCATAGCTCACATAGCTTTCACCTTGTTCATTTAGCGTAAAAATTTCACCCGCTAAACGATAATGCCCCGTTTTCTTGCCTTCAGGATCGAAAACCGCCGCTGGGCTAATGTATGTCCATTTCACATCATCACGTTTACGCAATTCCATTAACGCTTTTGCCATTGCTTGGGCTAACGATTTATATTCAACGGGGAAATCTGGCGTATCCACAAGTTGCACCGTTAAGCTATCATCAATATAAAGGCTACCTGCACCACCCACAACGAGTAAGCGAACATTTGTTCCTGCCAAAATATTACATAAATGGGCTAAAGAGCTGCTATGCTGTGGCAATGTTTCAGGTGTCCACGCGGCAAAGGCATCAATAACCACATCAAATCCTGCAAGATCTGCGTTGGTTAAATCAAACAAATCTTTTTTCAGTATATTTTGTGCGCTGCTGTGATTTTCATTGCGAACCACCGCAGTTACATCAAAACCGCGTGCTACCGCTTCTGCGACAATCAAACGCCCTGCTTTACCATTTGCGCCAATTACTGCTAGTTTCATTTTTCTTTCTCCTTGTTTAATGATAACTAAAAATAGTTCTGTTACGTTTTTGTTGAGCGTGATAATATCTCTTTAGCAAACAAAAAGAAAGTAAGCACCCAAAAGTGCGGTAGTTACTTAAAGGAAACTCATATTGAAAAATAAGGAAAAATGTTGAAAGAAACAGATAAAAAATTACCCGATTGTGAAGTGGAAATCACATTAATGATGATGAGTGAACGTTGGCGTGTATTGATTATTCGCGAATTATTATCTGGCACAAAGCGTTTTGGTGAATTGAAAAAAACCTTAAACGGCATCTCACAAAAAGTGCTAACGGCTAATTTAAGGGCAATGGAAAGCCAAGGGTTATTAACGCGAAAAGTCTATGCGGAAGTGCCACCACGGGTGGAATATACTCTTACAGAAGACGGAATAAGCCTAAAAAGCGTGCTTGATGCAATGGCTATATGGGGAGAGAGTTATCGGCAAAAATATCAAGACAAACAAAAAGAACGATAGAAATGATGACTTGAATTTACATTAATTCCCTGTAAAATAGTCAGCTCATTTATTAATTCTAGGTATAAATATGCCAACTACTCAATATCAATATGTTAAATATTTACAATTGGATAATTTTAGTTGTTTACCAAATGAAACATTTAACTTCTCAAAACATTTAAATATTATCATTGCTGAAAATGGTTGTGGGAAGAGTCATTTATTGAAGATATTATACACGCTATTAGAAACAGGAGCTAATGAGAAAAATAAGCCTATAAAAAGTGAATCTCAAAAAGTTATCGCCGATAAATTATTATCTGTATTTAGACCTGATTCCTTAGGTCGTTTGGTTAAACGTCAGCAAGGAAGAAGCCGTACTGAGGTTACTTGGGCATTAAATGGAGGGGAGAAAAATAAATTCTCATTTTCTAGTAATTCATCTACTCAGGTAAATATTGATAATTTGGAATATACTAAAATATCAATGCCCGTATTTATTCCAACAAGAGAATTAATTACCTTATGCCCTTGGTTTATTTCCTTATATCAAAATCAAGATATTCCCTTTGAAGAAATCTGGCTTGATACTTGTCTATTATTAAACCATCCATTAGCGAAAGGACCAAGAACTAAGAAAATAAAAGAATTATTAGAGCCAATAGAAAGCGCATTAGAAGGAACTGTTATTGAAGAAAATGGAAGATTTTATCTAAAGCAAACGACTCAGACCGGAAAAATTGAAGCTCCTTTAGTAGCTGAAGGTCTTAGGAAATTTGTAATGATTGCTAGACTAGTTGCTACAGGAGCCTTACTGAATAAAGGATATTTATTCTGGGATGAACCTGAAGCCAATTTAAATCCTAAATTAATAAAAGTTGCAGCAAAAATCATCTATTCTCTCGTTAAACAGAAAATCCAAGTTTTTATTTCTACACATTCCTTATTTTTATTAAGAGAATTAGAGTTATTAAATATTAAGGAAAAATTAAAAACTCGTTATTTCTCTCTATATTTTAAAGAAAACACTGCTGATGATTTTAAAGAAAACACTGCTGATGTCGCACTCGAACAAGCAAATCATATGCATGATTTGAAGAACATTGTTTCTTTAGATGAAAGCTTAAAGCAATCTGACCGTTATTTAGGAGACTAATATGTCTTTTTCAATAGAAGAAGGCTCACTTAAATTTATATTTCAAAACCAAGTTACTGCAGTTAAATATGATAACTGGATACATTATCGAAATCAATTCAAAGATAGATGTTATAAAAATAATAAAGCCGTTGATTTTATTGCTTGTGATAGAGATACAGCTTGGCTTTGTGAAATAAAAGATTTCAGGATAGCCGATAGAAATCCAGAAAAAATACCTCTATATGATGAAATAGCGATAAAAATAAGGGATACTCTCGCAGGTCTCATTTCTGCAAAATTGCTAGCAAATGATCGTAAAGAAAAAGAATTTGCTAAAAAGGTTCTTCGATGTAGAAAAATAAATATAATTCTCCATATAGAACAGCCAGAAACTCCTTATTACAACTTATCTGATTTAAAAGATAAACTCTGTCAACTTTTAAAAGCGATTGATCCGCATGTTAAAGTAATGAGTAAGAAAAAAGTTTATAACGTACCTTGGTCAGTTGAATATACTCATACCTAATCCAAGATAAAATATGGAAAAAATCACCGTACTTATTAAAAACGCTTAAAAGTGCGGTTGTTTTTTATTGCAAATAAAAGCGAGCATTTAGCTCGCTTTCTTTATTGTGAATTAATCTTGTCTAAGCTCACCAAGCAATTTCAATTCTCGGTTTTTCACTTGATGTTTCAGCATTTCAGTAAATTCTGCGATGGTGAATGTACCTAAATCAGCCCCTTTACGAGTACGCACGGCGATTTTGCCTTCGGCAATTTCTTTATCGCCACAAACTAACATATAAGGTACGCGTTTTAAGGTATGTTCACGGATTTTAAAGCCAATTTTCTCGTTGCGTAAATCTGCTTTAGCACGCAAGCCCGCATCAGAAAGGGCTTTCACCACCTCTTTTACATAATCCGCTTGGCTATCGGTAATATTCATCACCACAGCCTGAGTTGGAGCAAGCCAAGGTGGGAAGAAACCCGCGTAATCTTCGGTGATAATGCCGATAAAACGCTCTAACGAACCTAGAATCGCACGGTGAATCATCACTGGAGTTCGGCGATCATTGTCTTCCGCAACATAAGACGCATTTAAACGACCCGGTAAAGCAAAATCAAGCTGGATTGTGCCACATTGCCATTCACGATCAAGGCTATCACGCAGAGCAAATTCAATTTTAGGCCCGTAAAATGCGCCCTCACCTTCTTGAATTTCGTATTCTAAGCCATTGTGTTTTAAGGCATTTGCTAGACCTTGCTCTGCTTGATCCCACATTTCATCAGAACCAATGCGTTTCTCTGGACGCGTAGAAAGTTTCACTTGGATATTATTGAAACCAAACGTACTGTAAATATCATAAACCATACGGATACAACTGGTTACTTCGCTTTCAATTTGATCTTCCGTACAGAAAATATGTGCATCATCTTGGGTAAAACCACGCACACGCATTAATCCATGCAATGAACCTGACGGTTCGTTACGATGACAAGAACCAAATTCTGCCATACGAATTGGCAGATCACGGTAAGATTTTAAGCCTTGATTGAAGATTTGCACGTGTCCGGGGCAGTTCATTGGTTTAATGGCATATTCACGGTTTTCTGATGAGGTGGTGAACATTAAATCACCATAGTTTTGCCAATGCCCTGTTTTTTCCCATAAAACACGATCCATCATAAATGGCCCTTTCACTTCTTGATAATCGTACTCTTTTAATTTAGTACGCACGAAAGTTTCAAGCTCACGGAAAATCGTCCAACCGTCATTGTGCCAGAACACCATACCCGGTGCTTCTTCTTGCATATGATAAAGATCAAGCGCTTTACCAATTTTACGATGATCGCGTTTTGCTGCTTCTTCTAAACGTTGCAAATAGGCGGCAAGTTGTTTTTTATCCGCCCACGCTGTGCCGTAAATACGCTGTAACATCTTGTTTTTGCTATCACCACGCCAATATGCACCAGCCACTTTTTGTAATTTGAAATGATGACAGAAACGCATATTTGGTACGTGTGGGCCACGACACATATCAATATATTCTTCGTGGTGATACAGCGCTGGGGTGGCTGTTTTTTCGATATTTTCATCTAAAATCGCCATTTTATATGGCTCACCACGTTGTTCAAAAGTATCTCTTGCTTCTTGCCAAGTTACGCGTTTTTTCACCACATCATAATTGGTTTTTGCTAGTTCAAGCATTCTTTTTTCAATGGCGTCAAGATCTTCTTGCGTTAAAGAGCGGTCTAAATCCACATCATAATAAAAACCGTTTTCAATGGTTGGCCCGATAGCCATTTTTACATCAGGGAAAAGCTGTTTAATCGCGTGTCCTAATAAATGCGCGCAAGAGTGGCGAATAATTTCTAGTCCGTCTTCATCTTTGGCGGTAATAATTTCTAGCTTGGCATCTTGATCAATCAGATCACACGCATCACGGCGTTCACCGTTCACACGCCCTGCGATAGTTGCTTTGGCTAAACCTGCACCAATATCTTGTGCAACGTCAAGCACTGTAACGGGTTTATCAAATTGGCGTTGTGAGCCATCGGGTAAAGTAATAATTGGCATATTAAATCCTTATACAGTGGTTACCCATACGAGAGGTAACTTGTTGATTAAATTAAAAATAAACTAAAAAAGCACCGCACTTTGTTATACCTACAATGTATTTTCCGCACTGTGCTTTCTCTATTATCGAATCGCTTTTGGTATGGCTTTCGATTTAAGCGAGTGATCATACGCTATTTTGCGTTGAAAACCAACTTTCTCGCCGATTTTCCTCGGCGTTTTACAACGCTAAACGGCTTTATCGAAATATAATTCAACTTGCGATAAGCTCGCCATCGTTTCCACATAGGCTTTCACTTTTGGCGGGAAAACAAGCCCTTTCACACAAGTGAGGTTGCGTAACATTGGGAAAAGCAAAATATCTTCCATCGAAAGCTGATTATTTACCCCATTTTCTGACAAAATCAATGGTTCAAGAGCGGTAAAATCTTGCTGTAATTTTTCAATATATTGCGCAGAATTCGCAAGATTTTCAGCAAAATCACCAATACTTTCTGTTTTCTTTTTCACGAAATAATCCACCGCACTTTGGGTAGCAAATTCAGGCAAGCCTAACTGCACAAAACGCGGCAATAACAGATGATTATAATAACTGCCGACTGCTTTCATCCACGCTTGCAGATCGCTACGCACCTCATCATCGGGTAACAAGCGATTGCCATAGTTTTGATCCACATAATGCACAATATCTAAACTTTCTGGCATTGCTGTGCCATCTTCTTTAATCAAGATTGGCGCCATTTTCTTTCCAATCAAGGAAACTGGCGTTGCTTCATCATCACTTAATAGCATTAGCTCTACCACAGGCAAATTCTTTAAGCCAAAAATCATTCTGGCACGCACGCAGAATGGACAATGATCATAGACGTATAACTTCATTTTTGCTCCTTAATAAATTATTTATGTAAATCTGGGCTACCTTACCGCAAATTTTTTGATCCGCAAATAAAAAACTTGATGTTCATCACAGATTATTTTGCCAATTTTCTTTACGATCAAGACGTGGTACAAGTTGAATATAGGGGGACTTATGTGGAAATCAATTTCTCAAGTTTTAGCCGAACATCTTGGTGCGTATTATTTTATCAAGCAAAAACGTAAAGTGCATACGGGCGAAATGCACGAAGCTTGGATTATTGATGATGGCATCCAGCCTGTTTTTGTCAAAATCAATACAAAATCCTACCGCTCTATGTTTCGCGCCGAAGCGGATCAATTGGCGTTGCTAGCCAAAACGGGCTGTGTTCAAGTACCGCAAGTTTACGGTGTAGGCTGTTCGCCAAACCACAGTTTTTTACTGTTAGAAGCCCTTCCTTTCACCTCCCCTACTGAACAAAGTATGGCACAATTCGCGCCCCAATTAGCTCAACTTCACCAATGGGGAAACGTTGAGCATTACGGATTTGATTTCGATACTTGGCTAGGGCCGGTTTATCAGCCAAATGGGTGGTCAGATAATTGGGCAACCTTTTTTAGCGAACAGCGTATTGGCTGGCAATTACAGATCTGTAAAGAAAAAGGTTTAGACTTTGCGGATATTGATAAGTTGGTTGCCCTTGTTGCCAAACGTTTAGCCAAACATCAACCAAAGCCTGCGCTATTACACGGCAATCTTTGGATTGAAAATTGTGCAGCAGTAACTGGCAAGCCTTTTACTTATGATCCCGCCTGTTACTGGGGCGATCACGAATGCGATCTCGCATTTAGCGAATTATTCCAACCATTCCCAGAAAAATTCTACCAAAATTATCACCGTACTTTACCTATTGATGAGGGCTATGCACAACGTAAACCGCTTTATCAGCTTTATTATTTATTAAATTTTAGCCATCGTTTTTCAGCCCACTATGTGGCACTCACGAATGCCGTTATTGACAAATTATTCAAGGAGAATCTATGAAATTTCAAGCAGTTATCTTCGATATGGATGGTGTATTAATTGATTCAGAACCCTTTTGGAAACAAGCTGGCATAGACGTATTTGATCAAATTGGCATTGCAGTCAGCCAACAAGAAATGCAAGCGCTAACAGGAATGCCTGCGGCGGGCATTATCAAAACTGTTTATCAACGCTATCAACAAATGCCTGTTCCTGTTGAAGAGATGGTAAAGCGAATGAATGACTGCGCCATTTCAATGATTTTGGAAAATAAACCGTTAATGCCCAATGTGCCAGAAACCCTTGAAAAACTCACCGCACTTGGTTGTAAACTGGCGGTTGCCTCTGCTTCACCCCGTTATTTATTAGAACAAATCACCGAACGCTGTGGGATTGCGCGCTATTTCCAATATCTTTCCTCAGCCACAGAATTGGATTATAACAAACCCCATCCACAGGTGTATTTACACGCTGCACATCAATTAGAGATCGACCCTCAAGCCTGTTTAGGCATTGAAGATTCCGTGCTAGGAATGACGGCGGTGAAAGCTGCCTCAATGCACTGTGCCGTTATCCCAGCCCGAATGGAACGCAATGATCCTCGTTGGTCATTAGCCGATTATAAACTCGAACAGCTAACCCAAATCCCTGAACTTTTTGCATAAAAAACGGGCGGAAAATCACCGCCCTTTCTATTCGATGTTATTCAACTTGAATAGCATAATCAGACAATTTAGGCACCTGCTTAATCAACCCTTGTTGCTGCATAAATTTTGCCATTTTTTCGTAACGTGCATTATCTAATGCGCTCGGGCGTAAGCTCAAGCGTGGTAAAGTATCACGCCAAGCCAAACGATTAAGTTCATTGTCTAAATCTTGTGGTTTATAACTGACAAATGACTGCCAACTTTGTTGTGGGTGATTTAAGATATAAACACTTGCTTGTTCAAGTGCGGTCAAAAATGCACGGATTTTTTGCCTAGAAAGCTGATTTCTATTGGCGACTAAAATCAATTCATCGTACATGGGTACGCCTTGTTCTTCTGGATAAAACGCCTTACCGGGTTTCTTTTCTATATCCATCTGATTTAGCTCAAAATTGCGAAATGCGCCAATAACGGCATCCACTTGTCCACTGAATAACGCAGGGGAAAGCGACCAGTTCACGTTCACCAATTCCACATCATTTAAAGAAAGACTTGCAGATTTCAGCATTTCACCAAGCAAGGCATCTTCAAAACCACTGACTGAATAGCCGATCTTTTTCCCTTTTAAATCGGCAATTTGTTCAATACCACTGTCTTTTAATACTACAAGGCTATTCAAGGGGGTTGAAATTAATGTGCCGACACGCACCAGTGGCAAGCCTTCCGCCACTTGCATTTGCAACTGAGGTTGGTAATCCACGGCCAAATCCGCCTGCCCTGCTGCCACTAATTTAGGGGGCATTGAAGGGTCGGCTGGCTCCACAATCTCAACCTGCAAGCCATTTTCTGCAAAAAAGCCTTTTTGTTGCGCCACAATAATGGCGGCGTGATCAGGGTTCACAAACCAATCTAATAATAAGGTTAATTTTTCTTTGGCTTGCACGCTAACGCTCACCCCTAAAGTTAAAATTAAACTGCATAAATACCATTGTTTTTTCATTTTTTCTCCTAACGTAAATGACAGACCCAAGGAATAATGCGGTGAAGCAATCTATCTATCACAAAATACAACAAGAGTGCGATAACAACCAAAATAAACAACGCCGCAAACATTAAACTAATTTGGATTCGTGCATTGGCTTGCAACATCAAATAACCAAGTCCTTGCGATGAACCCACCCATTCGCCCACAATCGCACCAATGGGGGCAACCGATACGGCAATTCGTAACCCTGAAGCTAACGCGGGTAAGGCAGCGGGCAAACGGACTTTAAATAATAATTGCTGCGATGAGATCCCCATTGTTCGAGCCAGCTCCAACCATTGCTTTGGGGTGTTACGCAAGCCGTCATAACAGGCAGCAGTAACAGGAAAATAAATAATCAAAATCGTCATTGCGATTTTTGATGCAATACCGTAACCAAACCAAAGAACCAATAAAGGGGCAATCGCAAAAACAGGAATCGCCTGCGAAGCAATTAAAATGGGTAATAAAAAAGCAGAAAGTGTTTGTGAAGAAGCAAGCAATAAGGCAGAAAGCAAACCAAATAAAAAACCTAGCACCAATCCTAACAAAATTTCCCATAAGGTAATTTTGCCGTGCATAAACAATAATCCCCATTGTGAAGAGATTTCATTAAGTACGGAAACGGGTTCAGGCAATAAATAGTGAGGGATCGAAAAGACGAAAATTGCCCCTTGCCAACATAAGGCAAAAAATAACGTCATCATTAATGCTCGGAATAAACTTTGCCACGCCAACATTATTGTTCCTCCATTAATTGCGCAAACAAATATTGCTGCAATTGCCATAATTTTTCTTGTGAAAAATCTCGTGGTGCATTACCTTGTGGGCAAATAGGTTCAGAAAGCTGAACAGGTTGCTGGCGTAAAATATAAATTTTATCTGCTAACAATAAGGCTTCTTGCGGATCGTGGGTGATTAGCAGTACGGTTTTATCCTTTAATAAACGATGTGAAAGTTGCTGTAATTGCAAACGGGTTACCGCATCTAAAGCAGAAAATGGCTCATCCATTAAAATAATCTCCGCCTCCTGCATTAATGTGCGAGCCAGGGCAACGCGCTGACGTTGTCCACCAGAAAGTTGATAGCAAGGTTTGTGCAAATGTTGTTCCATTTTCACCGCACTTAATAATGCCCGCGCTTTTTCTTCCGTTTTTTTCGTTTTGCTATGAGTAAGATGTTGATAAAGCTGAACATTATCTAAAATCGAAAGCCAAGGATACAAACTATCCTGTTGTGCAAGCCAAGCAATTTTCCCTGAACATTTAATGTTACCCTGTGTAATCGCCTGATGTTCTAACCCTGCAATAGCACGCAATAAAGTGGATTTTCCCACGCCTGATGCACCAAGCAATGCCACCCATTCCCCTTGCGATACCGTAAAATGAAAATGCGAAAATAAAGGTTGCTCAGCAAAGTTAAGTTGAAGATCGGAAATGTCGATCGCTTTCATCGTTCACTCACAAATCAACGTGATTGAAAAAAGCAATAATAGAAGAGCGGTAAGAATTTAATAAAAAAAGAAGAGCGTTCATAATTAGTTTCCTACGTCAGTGTTAGCTGTATCAGGTTCACGGGTATCATCTCAGCTTAAATAAGCACCCCGACTAATGGAAAACAGTCTAACGGAAGTTCAATTAAAAATCAAAGGATTAATCCGCAAGAATTACTTGATCTTTATCAAGAAAGACAAAATGCTCTTTTTTTCTACTTGATAAATATTTCAATAGAGGCATAATATTATGGAAATAAGAATAACTTTTATTTAGATTAGAGAATAAAAATGGGGCTTTTGCGTTACTATCGTTATCTATTATGTTTAGCTTTGATCTTTTTCACTTCTTTCTCCTCGGCATCTGAAAACTATCAACAATGGATTCAAGACATCGAAAATCGTCTTGATAAAACCGCTCAGCTTTACCAAGAAAAGCAAATTGATGATGCACGTAGTGAAGTGCAAATGGC
Organism: Avibacterium sp. 21-599; assembly: GCF_026226765.1. Taxonomy (NCBI): domain Bacteria; kingdom Pseudomonadati; phylum Pseudomonadota; class Gammaproteobacteria; order Pasteurellales; family Pasteurellaceae; genus Avibacterium; species Avibacterium sp. 21-599. The sequence continues at coordinate 1,641,353 of NZ_JAKKOB010000001.1, read as the reverse complement.
TTATTTTGAAGTGTTTGAAAATTTAGAAGGGCCAATTCGCATTAACTTTTCTGCGCAAAAAAGTTACCAAATGGAAGCCACTTTTGGTGAAATCCGTAAAATGATCGGTGAAGGTAAACCCTTGTCTGAAGTGCAGAATAAAATCAGCCAACTAAAACAAGATCTGCAATTCGTCTTGCCTGTTTTAGAACAAGGTCATCAGCTCAACGCCTCTAATCAGCACGATGTTTATCAGCATAATGAGATTGATCCTTATTGGCAGGAAAGTTTTAGAACCATTGATGATCTGCTCGCACAAGCCATCAGCACGTACCAAAAAGGTGATCTTGCCCAAGCGAAAAAACTTATTCAGCAAGCCCAATACGATGGCTATAAAAACAGCGAAATGGAAATGTCCATTCGTAAAAACCGTTCTGCCGCTATTTCTGCGAGTATTAATCAGCAATTTTACGATCTCATCAAATTAAGTGAACAGCCTGAACAAATTAATGCCTTGGGTTACCAAATCACCGCCTTATTACAAGATATCGAAGAACAACTTCCTCAACTTCCAACCACGAAAACAGCGCAAGCTACAAATCAAAGTGCGGTGCAAAATTCGCAAGATCTTTCTGATAATCAAAATTGGGCGGACGTGGCAAGCCAAGTTAATCAAGGTATTACTAATGCCATTGCCTTATTTGAAAAGGGAGAAAGTAAAAAAGCCATTCTTGCTGTGCAAGACACTTATTTTGATATTTTTGAAAACAGTGGAATGGAAAATAAAATAGGCTCTCGTGATAGCCATTTCAAAACAGAAATTGAGGGCTATTTTACCCGTTTAGTCAGCTTGATGAAAGCCAACCAGCCTGCACAACAGCTTCATCAACAAGCAGAAGGTTTAGCGCAAAACTTAACTAAAGCTGTGGAAATGTTGCAAGGTAATCAGCAAAGCGATTGGACAATGTTTCTTTACAGTTTCTTGATTATGCTCCGTGAGGGCTTAGAAGCCTTATTGATTGTCGCCGCCATTGTGGCTTATTTAGTGAAAAATAATCATCAAGATAAATTACCTGTGATTAAACAATCCGTTTACGTTGCCTTAACTGCAAGTGTCATCACCGCTGCGATTTTCCAATTGGTCTTTTCTAATTCGGGTGCAAGTCGAGAATTACTCGAAGGCTTTACGATGATGATTGCAGTAATAATGCTATTTATGATGAGTTATTGGCTACTTTCCAAAGTTGAAGCGCAAAATTGGAAACGCTATTTAGAAGGGAAACTCTCCGCCGCTCTCACCACGGGATCACTTATCGGTTTATGGATCACCAGTTTTCTTGCGGTTTATCGCGAAGGTGCGGAGACCGTATTGTTTTATTATGCGTTGGCGGGGGATGCCACTAACGCAATGAGCTATGTCTATTTATTTGCAGGCATTCTCGCAGGCATTGTGGTGCTTGCTATTTGCTATGTCATTATGCGTTATTCTGTCGTTAAATTACCGCTTAAACCGTTCTTTATGTTTACGGGATCTTTTATGTATTTAATGGCATTTATTTTCGCAGGAAAATCGGTACTAGAACTGATTGAAGGAAAACTGTTTGAGCCAACGCTGGTTGCCAATGTGCCAGAAATTTCGTGGCTCGGCATTTATCCTTATGTTGAAACCCTAACGCCTCAGGCTATTTTACTTATCGCCGCCGTTTTTGCTTTATTCTATATGAAATATCAAAGCAAAAAACAGGCTTAATGTTGATTTTAAACCCTTAACAGATAGGAGTCCCTATGAAAAAAACATTTGTTGCAGCCACTTTATTAGCGGGAATTTTAACCGCACCTTCCGCCCTTGCCTTCAAAGAATACCCAATTGGTGAAGCGGTAACAATGAACGGTATGGAAATTGCTGCCGTTTATTTACAACCTATTGATATGGAACCACGTGGAATGGGATTATCTGCTAAAGATTCAGATATTCACCTTGAAGCGGATATTCACGCCACTAAAGGCAACGACAATGGCTTTGGTGAAGGTGAATGGATGCCATATTTAACCATTGCATACACCCTTGTAAACACTGATACGGGTGAAAAACAAGAAGGTACATTTATGCCAATGGTAGCTGGCGATGGTCCACATTATGGCGCAAACGTGAAAATGATGGGCGTGGGTAACTACAAAGTAACCTATCATATCGATCCGCCATCAAAAGCAGGTATGCACCGCCATACTGACAGCGAAACAGGGGTAGGTCGCTGGTGGAAACCTTTTGATGTAAGCTATGAGTTTAAATTTACTGGATTGAAATAATCAGATTTCAATTAAGTAAAATAAGCAAAGATTAACCTAGCACTTCAGTGCTAGGTTTCGTTGTTACTAAAACAAACGTAATTAAAAATAAGATTTTTCTCATTATTTTGCCACCAGAATAATTAGAAAAATTGAGATTTTTGATTGAGATTATTATGAACTACTACTTCGTTTTTTTACTTCAATCTGTCTTGCCAATTTCCTTGATACTAGGCGTAAATTGGCTGAAATATAACAATATTCATATCAAACCGCTCCTTTGGCTTTCCCTATTAGGGTTAGGTTGTGGAGCAGTAGGTTATTTGCAACTGCCTGCTTATCAGTCCGTCAAATTGGGACTAAACCTTTTCTTAATGATCCTCTTTGTGCTGTTCTATCTTGTCCATTTTTTCCATTCAAGTAAATTCGCTTATTTTTGCCAATTTATGCTTTGTCTTGCCGCTGGAATGCTGTGGGCAAGAGATCCCAATATTTCTGCGATTACCAATACAGACGTGATTAATACGGATTTTATCCTACATCTAAGTGCGGTGATTTTTGCCCTTATTTTTTGCTTTTTATTTGCATTTTGGCTCTACCTTTTATTAAAACAAACGAAAACAGCAAAAAAATGCACCGCACTTCCCTTTTTGCTCATTTCTCTCACTACCCTCTTTTTACTCTTGCCTTTAACAGGCGAAGTGTTACTTGGCTTAATGAAATTGCAAGTGATTGATCTGACCAAAGCGCGGTTAAGTTTTGTAGCAAAATCCAGCAATTTAATCAGCTATACCAATTATTTTATCGCGGTACTTACCGCATTAAGCCTGATTTTATTTACCATTAAAATACATTTTGCCAATAAAGCTGTGGTAAAACAGACACATCAGCCTATTGAAAAACGTAAAAAATTGGCGATATTGCAAACGAGCCAACGCACTTTGTTATGGGGAGGCATTGCCTTATGTACGATGTTATCTGCGCAACTTTATTGGGATCAAATTGCCTCTCGCCCACCGCAACTTTCTGAAGCTAAAGTGGTAACACTGGATAAACAAAACAGGATCCACATTCCTATCGAACAGGTGAAAGATGGAAAACTGCACCGTTTTGTGTGGATTGCAAGCGATGGTAAAGCGGTACGTTTTTTCATTATCAATCGCTCAACGAAAACTCTCAGCTTGGCGGCAGTGTTTGATGCTTGTATTTTGTGTGGCGATCAAGGCTACGTAATGGAAGGCGATCAAGTGGTTTGTGTCGGTTGTGGCGTACGAATGTTTATTCCTTCCATCGGTAAACCCGGTGGGTGTAATCCTGTGCCAATTGAAGATTGGCAACAAACGGATACGGATGTCATCATCAGCAAAAAAAGTCTTGAAGATGGCTTGAACTATTTTTCTACCATTGTGGAATTAGACGTAAAAGATCCTGTGGATGGCACAACATTGAAAAATACCACGGCGGAACATAAATATAATTACGCAGGCAAAACTTACTTTTTTGCTAACGAGCAAAATCTCAATGCGTTCCGTGATCACCCTGAAAATTATGTGGCGAAAGAGGAAAATCCATAATGCTCAGTCGAATGTTATTACAATCTTGGCGACACGGGTTAAAACGTAAACTGCTCGCTATTATGACTATTTTTCTCGCCGCAGGTCTTGTTTCTGCATTGCTTGCGGTATCTATTGATATTGGCGATAAGATGGCGCGTGAGCTGAAATCTTATGGAGCAAATATTTTGATTGAACCTGCCAGCAGTGCGGTGCTTTCGGCTGAAATTAATGGGGGCAATAGCCTTTCCACACAGGATTTTTTAGATGAGAAAGAATTGCCCAATGTGAAAGATATTTTCTGGCGTAATAATATTGTGGGCTTTGCCCCTCTGCTCAGTGCGGAAGTTGAGGGTAACAATTTAACGCAAAACAATACCCATAATATAGGCATTTTAGGCACTTTTTTTGACCATCAAATCGCCATTCCTGATGAAGAAGATTACCACACAGGGCAACGCATTATTAGCCCTTATTGGAAAGTTGAAGGACAATGGGTGGACGATAGTCAGAATAATTTTGCTGAAAATATTCCCGCACTTTTGGGAAATCAATTAGCGCACAGCACAAAATGGAAAATCGGTGATCAAATTCAGCTAAGTTATCACGAAGGAGAAACCCAACGAACCCTTAGCATTCATATTGTCGGCATTTTAACCACAGGTGGCGCGGAAGAACAACAAATCGTGTTACCCCTAAGCGCGGTGCAAAATTTATTAAATTTATCTGGCAAGGTACAAGGCATTAAGGTTTCCGCCCTGACCGTACCTGAAAATAAACTTTCACGTAAAGCACGCGATAACCCTGATGCGTTAGCGGCGGAAGAATATGATCGCTGGTATTGCACCGCTTATGTTTCTTCTATTTCGCATCAATTAGAAGAAGCCATTTCTGGCGCAGTAGTTCGCCCAATCTGGCAAGTTGCCGCCTCAGAAGGCGTGGTCATTGAAAAAATCCAGCTCTTACTTGCAGTGGTTACGGTCGCCGCACTCGTTGCTGCTGCAATGGGGATAGCCTCACTGATGACCACCACTATTATTGAGCGTAGCAAAGAAATTGGTTTAATGAAAGCACTTGGGGCTTACCAATGGCAAATTGTCTTACTGTTTTACTGTGAAGCCATTATCAGCGCCCTGCTTGGTGGTGCATTAGGTTGCGTGGCAGGTTGGGGGTTAGCTAAATTTATCGGTATCACCCTATTTGGCGCACCATTAGACTTTGCTTGGATTGTAGTGCCTTGCGTGTTAGTCCTGTCCGTTATTATTGCCCTAATTGGTACGTGGTTCCCTGCACATCGTATTGCGCAACTCTATCCTGTGGAGGTGCTATATGGTCGCCAATAATGCCCATTTAATCCATAAACGTACCATGTTTTGGCGTTTAATTATCAATGCACTGCGGTTACGTTTACAACGGGTGATGATCATTTTTGCGGCACTCACCGTAGGCGCAAGTATTGTTACGGCAATGGCAGCGGTGTATTTTGACATCAACACCAAAATGAGCCAAGAATTACGCACCTTTGGTGCGAATTTTTACATTGGTTCAAACAGCAGTGGCTTAATGAACGAAAAAGACCTTGATCAAATTCTTCGTCAAGCTCCACAAGGATTAATTACCGCTGCCAGCCCTTATCTTTATGGCGTGGCACGGGCTGATTTAGAAAAAGTGGTAATAATGGGCGTATGGTTTGATGCAATGCACACGCTTTCGCCTTATTGGCAAATCACAGGATCAGCCATTGGCGTCAATTTTGATAATCGCAATGCGATGATCGGTAAATCGCTTGCACAACGGTTAAACCTTAATCTTGGCGATAAAATTACCTTAAATAAAGGGGCGGAAAAGCATCAGTTCACCATTAAAGCCATTGTAGAAAGTGGAGATGCCACAGATAATATGTTGATTGTAAACTTGGAATTTGCACAACAATGGCTGGATAAAACAGGCTTGATCACCAATGCCTTGCTAAATGTGAAAAACGATCAAGGACAAGTCAGTCAATTTGCTCACCAATTACAACAACGCTATCCTGATCTTGCCATTCGCCCTATTCTTAAAGTATCCGCTTCAGAAGGACAGATTTTAGATAAAATCAAAGGATTAATGGGCTTGATTTCTGTGGTCATTCTGATTCTCGCCACCCTTTGCGTGAACACTACCTTAATTGCCATTGTAGGTGAACGAGCAAAAGAATTTGCACTACAAAAAGCCTTAGGCGCAAGACAGCAAGATATTATTAAACAAATTGGCACAGAAATTTTGCTCATTGCATTTTGTGCCATCGTGGTAGGGCTAATCTTAGGTTATTTGCTTGCCCAAATTCTTGGTATCACCGTATTTAAAGCTTATATTGATTTACGCTTGCCTGTGATTCCGATCACGATTTTGCTCTCGCTCACGGTGGCGTTTATTGCCGTGATTGTGCCAACACGCCGAGCTTTAGAAATTCAAACAGCCAACGTTTTAAAAGGCGAATAAAATGAAAAAATATGTGATAGAAACCCAACATTTATATAAACGCTTTGGGCAAGTTACCGCCCTTGAAGACATTAATATTCATATTGCTCAAGGGGAATTTGTCGCCATAATGGGCGCATCAGGCTCAGGTAAAACAACGTTAATGAACATTCTTACTGGGCTAGATACAGCAACAGAAGGCAAGGTGATTCTTGATGGTGTAGACGCCGCAGAACTAGACGAAATAGGACGTCAACGCTTCCGTGCGGAAAAGATAGGTTTAGTATTCCAACAATTTCACCTTATTCCCTATCTCACCGCCTTAGAAAATGTGATGCTCGCACAGCATTATCATAGTGTGATTGATGAAGAGGCAGCAAAAGCGGTTTTAACACAAGTGGGCTTAGCACACCGTATGAATCACCGCCCAAGCCAACTTTCTGGCGGTGAACAACAACGGGTGTGTATTGCTAGAGCATTGGTGAATCAGCCCCCCGTTATTTTTGCCGATGAACCCACAGGAAACCTTGATGAGAAAAATGAAAAACTGGTGCTGAATTTGCTCACAGAACTCAATCAGCAAGGTAGAACTATCGTTATGGTTACGCATAATCCTGAGCTGGGTAAACTCACCCACCGCACCCTTTTCCTACAACACGGGAAATTTTTGCGGGAAGAAGTAAACCATTAAACTGATTAAAGGAGAAGCATTGAATGACAACAATAACCACTATTAAACAACTGACCCCAGAATTACGTTTACAACAATATAATGAAATCCCTGTGATCGCTTTAGAACACCGCGTAGGAAAAGCGTTAATTGCCTTGCAAGGCGCACATTTATTTAGCTGGCAGCCGAAAGGAACGTCAAAAGAAGTGCTTTGGCTCAGTGAAATTGAACCCTTTACCTTAGGCAACGCTATTCGCGGTGGCGTGCCAATTTGCTACCCTTGGTTCGGCGGAGCAAAATCGCCTGCACACGGTTACGCCCGTATCAGTTTGTGGCAACTCAGCGATTATAAAATTGAGGAAAATAAAGTGCGGTTAGAATTTTGCTTATTTTCATCTGATCATTTGATCGAAGCAAAAACCACAATGATCTTCAGCCAAGATTGTGAAATTATCTTTCAACATTATGCTCAACAGCCTGCTCAATTAGCCTTACACAGTTATTTTAATTTGAGCGATGTGGCTAATGTGGAAGTGAAAAACTTGCCTACCGAATGTTTCAATACCTTAACCCAACAACAAGAAAACGTGCCTTCTCCACGTTTAATTAATCAGCACATTGATTGCATTTATAAAGTGCAATCCCCTGTTTCTCATCAAATTATAGATAAAGGGGACGCACGCACCATTAATGTTGCACATCATAATGCAAGTAATGTCGTGCTATGGAATCCTTGGCATAAATCCACCAGTGGCATTAGTGAAACAGGTTATAAAACAATGGTTTGCTTGGAAACCGCAAGAATTATCCAACCGCTCCAGCAAGGGGAATGTTGTTCGGTGAAGATTTCGCTTAATCCATAAAGTGCGGTGATTTTTTAATAAATTTTAGGGCGAAGATTTTCGTCCTTTTTACTTTCATTTTGCTTTTCATCTCGCTTTATTCTTACACCCAGCCCATTTGATGCAAAATGGTTAAACCCAAGGCGGAAATAAACATTGATGCAAAGGTCGTAATGCCAATAATATTGGCTGCTGTGTTAGCATTGCCGCCCATTCCACGCACCATTGCATAAGCCGCAGCCGCCATTGGTGTCGCATTCATCAAAAAAATCACCCCTAAATTTACCCCGCTAAAACCAAATAATTTGCCCAGTAACACCATAAAGATCGGTGCAATAATCACACGCCCAACGCTTGCCCATAAAGAAATCCCAGAAATTTTATACAAGGCTTTTAATTCAATATTGCTCCCCGCACAAATTAACGCGAGCGGTAACGTCATCGTGGCGAGGTATTGAATTGTGGTGAGCATAAATTTAGGAATAGCCAGTTTTAAATAACTGGCTAAAAAGCCTAATAATATGCTGATAATTAAGGGATTTTTTACCACGTTTAAGATCATTCGTGGAATATGCACTTTCCCATCTGAAAGGGAGCGGCTTAAAGTAATCACACCTAACACATTGTAAATAATCGCGGTAGTCGCTGCATAAATGGTGGCTGGCACTAGTGCTGCATCACCATAAGCATTTAGGCAAAACGCCAGCCCTAAAATGCTACAATTTCCACGATAGACCCCTTGCACAAAGGTGCCACGTTCGCGTTTTTCTGGCACATATTTGGCCGCAAAAATCTCCGCACAAAGGAATAGCAATAAGGTTCCGAACACACACGCCAAAATCATAACGAGCTGTTCATTCAACTGCGCAATGGGATTTTTAAATACATTAAGAAAAAGTAAGGCGGGCAAGGTGATTTTGAATACCACGCTAGTGGCTTGCTGGCTAAATTTATCGTCAATGACTTTGCGTTTTCGTAATCCGATACCAAGTATTAACAATAATAGTGTCGGTAAAGTCACGCTTATGGAAAAAAGCGCGGAATGCCAAAAATCGTTTTGCATATTGCCCCCATCTATTGCCGCTGCAAGCCGCTCATATCCTAGCATATAATGCCGCCGATCAAAGTGCGGTGAAAAATTTCACGATTTTCCACCGCACTTTAGGTTTGTTATGTTTTATTCACCTCGGCTGGCTAAATAGCGTTCTACGGTATCTACAATGGCTTGGGTTTGCGGATCAATTTCAATATTCACGAAATCCCCCACTTCACGTTTGCCAATCAAGGTGCGATGAAGTGTTTCAGGGATAAGATTCACACAAAATTCATCGCCTTTTACTTCACCAATCGTCAGGCTTATCCCGTCTATGGCGATAAATCCTTTGGTGAGAATATATTTCATCAAGCTAGGATCAGGCAACATAAACCAAATTTGTAAATTATTTTCTGACACAATGCGTTGCGATACCTTTGCAGTGGTGTAAACGTGGCCAGATAAAATATGACCGCCAATTTCGTCCCCCATTTTCATCGCACGCTCAATATTCACCCAATCGCCTTGTTGCAATTCGCCTAAATTGGTAATGCGTAGGGTTTCGGTCATCAAATCAAAGCTGACTAAATCGCCTTCGATTTTGGTGACCGTTAAGCATACGCCATTATTTGCCACAGACGCACCAATTTCCAAATTTTCCGTTAATTCCTGTGGCATTTTCACCACCTGTGTTCTAAAATGTGGTTTTTCATCAATAGAATGAATTTGGGCAACACCCTGCACGATTCCTGTAAACATAATTAACTCTCTTATCTTAATAATCATCACCGCTAATTCGGTAAAACTTGCAATAGTATATAACAAATTCGGATATTTTTATGTTATTTAACTTCATTCAACGTCATCGCCAAGAAATGGAAAAGTTAATCGCCATCGCTTTTCCTATTTTACTGGCACAATTTGCCCAAAACTCAATGGGCATTGTCGATACCATTATGGCTGGGCGAGTAAGTGCCACAGATATGGCAGCAATTTCTGTCGCTGGTTCAATTTGGTTTCCACTTGTCTTGCTCGGACACGGTTTACTGCTCGCTTTACCGCCAATTATTTCTTATCTTAATGGTTCAGGGCAACGTCATCGCATTGCGCATTATGTGCATCAAGGCTTATGGGTGGTGGCATTAAGTTGCATTCCTATTGGTCTTATCATTTATTTTAGCGATTATGTTGTCAGCCATATGGGAATGGATCCTAAACTTGCCCATATCACGATTGATTACTTGCATATTATGCTATGGGGCTTACCCGGCTATTTACTGATGATAAATTTCCGCTGCCTGAATGATGGCATTGCAAAAACAAAACCAGCAATGGTGATTACTTTTGCCGGTTTGTTACTCAATATTCCGCTCAATTACCTATTTATTTATGGTAAATTTGGCGTGCCTGCTTTCGGTGCGGTAGGTTGTGGGATCGCGACAACAATAGTCAATTGGGCAATGTGTATAATGATGATTGCTTATTCTCGCTACGCAAGAAGCCAGCGTGATTTGAACGTGTTTAACGGATTGATCGAAAAACCCAATCTGACGACATTAAAAAAAGTGCTAGGCTTAGGCTTCCCTATTGGTATTGCTTTATTCTGTGAAGTGGCATTATTTGCCCTTTCTTCCCTTTTGCTCTCCCCCCTTGGAACAGATGTGGTGGCTAGCCATCAAATTGCCCTGACGACCAGTTCCTTTATTTTTATGTTGCCAATGTCCTTAGGTATGGCAACCACCATTTTAGTGGGGCAACGTTTGGGCGAAGGATTATTGCAACAAGCAAAAGCAGTATTCTATTCAGCGCTTGCTGTGGGGCTGAGCCTCGCCTGTTTTACTGCACTCATTATGGTTTTATTTAATCAACAAATTCCTAAAATTTACGTTTCAGATCAAGACGTGATTTTAATCGCTAGCCATTTATTGTTGATTTCTGCGTTATACCAGTTTTCCGACAGCATTCAGGTAATCACCGCAGGGGCATTGCGTGGCTACAAAGACACCAAATCTATTTTATACATCACAATGTTTTGTTATTGGGGCATCGGAATGCCGCTGGGCTATCTGTTATCGCGAACCGATTGGCTAATGCCAAGCATCGGTGCTGCAGGATTTTGGGTAGGTTTTGTGGTAAGCCTAACCGTGGCAGCATTCTTACTTATTCAACGTATTCGTAAAATTCAAGCCTTACCCGAACAGGCGATTTTGCAAAAATTAAAAGCAATTCAATAGGAAAATCAAATGGAAAAAATTATTAATGTAGCCATTGCAGGCTTTGGAATGTCTGCCAAAACCTTTCATATGCCTTTTTTAGATCTCGATCCACGTTTTCAAGTGCGTAAAGTGTTTGAACGTAACAGTGAAAATGCAAAATACGCGTATCCTTATATTCAAGTGGTACATCAATTTAAACAATTACTCAGCCCTGAAATTGACTTGGTGATTATCACCACGCCTAATCTCACGCATTATGAAATGGCCAAACAAGCTATTTTAGCGGGAAAAAATGTCATCGTAGAAAAACCTCTTGCGGTTTACCCTGCGCAAGCAGAAGAACTAGATAAACTTGCCAAACAGCATAATGTAATGCTTTCCGTTTACCAAAATCGCCGTTGGGATAACGGTGCTTTAATGGTGAAAAAACTACTCGACCAGAAAATATTGGGTGACATTGTGCATTATGAAATGCGTTACGAACGTTTTAGCCAAAAACCAAATAGTAAAGCGTGGAAAGAAACGGGCGAATTTGGCGCTGGATTAGTTTATGATTTGGGCGTTCATTTAATCGATCATTGTGTGGATTTATTCGGAATTCCCACCGCACTTTATGCGGATATGAAAGCACAACGCGCAGGGGCAAAATCTGAAGATAATTTTGAAATTATTTTCTACTATGCTGATAAAAAAGTGGTACTTTCTTCCACCAAATGCGCACGCGAACCCGCACCTTATATTATGTTGCAAGGCACCAAAGGCAGTTACATCAAAGCCACAATGGATAACCAAGAAGCCCTATTACTCAAAGGCATAAAACCGCAAGGCGATTGGAATGCTGAACCAGAAACAAACTGGGGTTTACTCCATACCGAAATCAACGGCATTGTTATTCGTAGCCTAATAGAGAGCGAACGTGGCAACTACCAAGCCTATTATGACAACATTTACGCCGTTCTCACCGAACAAGCCCCATTACAGGTTACGGCGCAACAAGCCATTGACGTACTGAAATTGATTGCATTGGTCTATGAAAGTGCGGATAAAGGAATGAAACGCGCAGTTAAGTTATAAAACAAATACTGAATATTCTTAATTCAAAACTTCAATCTTTGAACAACAAAAAAGCACCTTAAAAAAGGTGCTTTTTCATTCAATACGGAATTAAACGCGTTTAAAGTCGATATGAACTAATTTTGGTTTGAATGGGTGGCGTTGCATTGCTTGCACTTTTACTGCCACGTCTTTACCATCAATCACTAAGGTAATCACGTCTGAATAGAAAGCATCGTGTACCTGAGCATTGTTTAATTCATCGTGGCTTAAAATGATTGAAACAGGTTCTGCATTCCCACCATAAACGATTGCAGGAATTTGACCATTATGACGCAGGCGGCGGCTCGCACCCTTACCTTGCGCTGTACGCACTTCAGCGTTAAATTTGAATGACATAATTGTATTCTCTTTAATAAAAAGTTAATCGAAAAAATCGCAGGCGACCCAGCGATTTCATAAAATCAAGCTCAAAGGAATCTTTGAGGTCACAAATTATAATCAATGCCCGCCCTTAAGGCAAATAGAAATCCACTTATTTCCACATTTTTAATGGCTATTTTCACAAAAAAAGTTACAATAATCAGCATCTTGAATTTCACCATTGTGGCAAATTAAATGCGGGTTTGATATGGAATTTTTAATCAACTTCTTTACTGACTATGGCTATTTCGCGGTACTGTTTGTTTTAATTATCTGTGGTTTTGGTGTGCCAATTCCTGAAGACATCACCCTTGTGTCAGGTGGGGTGATTTCTGGCTTAGGCTATACCAATCCACATATTATGCTGGTAGTCAGTATATTGGGTGTGCTGCTTGGCGACAGCACAATGTATTGGCTAGGACGCCTTTATGGCGTAAAAATCCTACGTTTTCGCCCAATTCGCAAAATGCTTACCTTAAAACGCTTACAAATGGTACGCACCCAATTTGATAAATACGGCAACCGCGTCCTCTTTACCGCCCGTTTTCTGCCCGGACTAAGAGCGCCAATTTATATGGTTTCAGGTATTACCCGCCGCGTTAGTTTTATCCGCTTTGTCCTGATTGATTTTTTTGCTGCGATTATTTCTGTGCCAATTTGGGTCTATTTAGGTCATTTTGGGGCAAGTAATTTAGATTGGCTCAATGAGCAAATCAAGAAAGGACAATTTGTTATTTATGTGATTATTGCAGTCGTTGCGCTGATTGTCTTTTGGAAATGGAAACAATCTCGCCAAAACAAACAACAAGCAGAAGACTAGGAAACGCTTATGATTTGTGCGATTTACAAAAGTAAGAAAAAAGCAGGAATGTATTTATACATCGCGAAACGTGATGAGTTTTCCGCCATTCCTGAAACGCTACGCAATAATTTCGGCACACCTATTTTTGTGATGTTATTTAATCTTAAAGGCGATAAATCTTTGATCAATGCCGATAATCTAGAAGTTCTCGAAAAAATCCAACAACAAGGTTTTTATCTACAAATGCCTAAGCAAGAAGAAAATTTGTTGGAACTTCATAAAAAAAGTACCGCACTTCATTAATCGCCATAAAACTCAGCCTATCGCTGAGTTTTATGGTAGCGAGACAACCTAACTATCATAAAATCAGACGGATAATTCCAACCCGCCCGATTTTTTATCCTGCTTTAAAGGCTTTAATTTGTTGTAAATGTTGCGAAATTTTTTTGAATTTATGCCCTTCGTTTTTATCCCAAACTATTTCATAAAAAGGGGAAAGGGTTTCCGCGCTACGCTGCGCATCTAGCACATCATCTTGCGTAGCAAGAAATACTAAGCATTTTCCTTTATTTTTTAAACGGAAATTTTCAACGTATTTTGTTGCAATATCTTGATATTCTTCGGGGCGATCAATTCTGCCTTGCATATTTTCATAGGGAAACAAATTCGGATTAAAGATTACCTGCTTAATACCACATAAAAAGCCTATGCGTTCCGCCCAATAGCCACCAAGCCCAACACCGCAAATGAGCGGGGTTTTATCATTGCTTTCTGACACGAATTTATGCACTTCATTGAGCAAAAATTGCATATCATAACGCGGATGTAAGGTGCTGTAATTGATGAATCGAACATCGTCATCAATAAATTTTAACTGCATTATTTTTTCGTGATTACCCGGGCTATTAGAGTCAAAACCGTGCAAATAAATAATCATAAAAACCTCACCTAGTTAAATTGGGCGGATGCCGTTAGAAACCGCAAGAATTACGAGAAAACGACTTTATTAAAACAAAAAATACGCGATTTTTCTACCGCACTTGCTATTTATTCATTATTTTTTGATCTGTCTTGGCTTTTTCGCTCCAAATGCAAAATCATTTGCAATGCAATATCCAAACCGCTGGTTTTTTCGATCATTTCTAAGCCCGGGCTAGCATTAACCTCTAACACTAACAAACCTTGCTGTGAGCGAATTAAATCCACTCCAGCCACATCTAAGCCTAAAGCTTGGGTAGCTGACAGGGCAATTTGTTTTTCTTGCTCACTTAGCCACACTTGTTCACCTGTTCCTCCACGGTGGATATTCGCGCGAAACTCGCCTGCTTGCCCTTTACGCTCCATTGTCGCAATCACCTTACCCCCAACTACAAAACAACGTACATCACCACCTTGTGCCTCGCGAATAAATTGCTGCATTAAGACGGGAACGCCAGAGTGATTAAGCGTTTCTACAATACTGCTGGCGCTACTTTGGCTTTCCGCTAAAATCACACCAATGCCTTGTGATCCACTTAAGGTTTTCAAAATCGTTGGTGAGCCGATAAGTTCAAGGCTTTGTTTAGCCTGCGTTTCGTTACCCGCCAGCAAAGAAGGCGGAATAGCAATACCTTGCTGGACTAAAATTTGCAAGCTCCGCCACTTTTCTCTCGCGTTTAAAAAAGGCTCAACGTCATTTAAACAGGCGACACCTTTTGCCTGAAAATGTTGCAACACCGCACAGCCCATTTGCGTGCTAGTCGCCCCAAATCGCGGCAACACCCCATCATAATCGGGCAATAAATAAGGTTCTGCGTCGCGATTTGGCTGATAATACAATTCAAAGTGCGGTGTATTTTCGCTAAGTTTTAGCACAAAACGGTTTGGATCAAGAATATCTATTTGATGTCCACAACTTTCAGCCGCCTCTTTCAAACGCTGACAGCTATAAAGACGAGGCTCACGGCATAACATTAATAAGTTCATTTTTCCCTACTTTTACAAGATAGACGTTATCAGATTGCAATGTTGATATATTACACCAATTACAACAATGCCAAAAAACTCCTTTATTCTTTTTGCCATAATCAGTACAATTTGCACAATTTTTTATCTTGCTAAGCATTTTGTCTCTATTGAATTTTTATCTAGCCAATGTGCTTAGCCTCAACAGAAGGAAATCATTATGTTCGTTGTTATTTTTGGTCGCCCCGGTTGCCCTTATTGCGTGCGTGCAAAAGAGCTTGCTGACAAATTAAAAGAAACCTTAAGCGATTTTGACTATCGTTATGTGGATATTATCGCAGAAGGTATCAGCAAAGCTGATTTATCTGCTTCCGTAGGTAAACCGGTTGAAACCGTACCACAAATTTTCATTGATGAAAAACCAATAGGAGGTTACACCGATTTTGCGGCATTAATGAAAGAACAATTCAACGTAGTAAACTAATTGCTAAAAAACAAAGTGCGGTGAAATTTCACCGCATTTTTTATCTCAGCAAAATTTCCCTTGCATATTTTCAAAAATGAATATAAATTCAAAACAAATGAATAATTATAAAAGGAAGTTATGCGTAGCACCGAACTTGTACAGTGGTTTCGACAATCCACGCCCTATGTAAATATGCACAGAGGAAAAACCTTTGTGATTATGCTTGATGGCGACACCATTGCCAGCCCAAATTTCATCAATATTATCAATGACATTAGCCTACTCCACAGCCTTGGCATTAAATTAGCTATTGTGTTTGGCGCAAGGTTGCAAATTAATTATCTCCTTGAACAACAAGGCATTACACCAACGTACCATAAAAATATTCGCATTACCGATCCCCATAGTCTTGACGTAGTGAAACAGGCAGTAGGTAAATTAAATTATGATATTGCCGCTCGTCTTTCCTTACGCTTACCTCATTCAGCGGTGATCAATGTCGTGAGTAGTAATGTTATTTTGGCACAACCGATTGGCGTAGATGAGGGGGTTGATTATCAACTCAGTGGAAAAATTCGTCGTATTGATAGTGAAAAAATTCAGCAACAACTGGATCAGGGATCCATTGTGCTACTCGGTCCTATCGCCCCTTCTGTAACAGGGGAAACCTTTAATTTACCTTTTGAAGAAATCGCAACACAAGTGGCAATCAAACTTAAAGCAGAAAAACTGATCGCGTTTTCTAATACACAAGGTATTTTAAATGATCAGCAAGAAACCATTGCCGATTTATTACCCCAAGAGGCAGAAAAATATTTAACTCAATTGATTTCCCAAAATCAATATCACAGCTCGCAAGCCCGCTTCTTGCAGGCGGCGATTGAGGTTTGTCGTGCGGGGGTAAAACGTTCTCATTTATTAAGTTATGAAGAAGATGGTTCATTGCTACAAGAACTGTTTACTCGAGATGGTGTGGGAACGCAGCTTTCAATGGAAAATTCAGAACATATTCGCCTTGCCAACGTGGCGGATATTCCCGCATTATTAGAGCTTATCCACCCATTGGAACAGCAAGGCATCTTGGTTAAACGTTCTCGTGAGCAACTTGAAATGGAGATTGCAAATTACACCATTATTGATCGTGATGGCGTAGTCATTGCTTGTGCAGCACTTAATATTTATCCACAAGAAAAAATGGCAGAAATGGCGTGCGTTGCGGTTCACCCTGATTATCGTAATTCTTCTCGCGGTGATATTTTATTAGAAGCCATTCAAAAACGAGCAAAAGAACAGCAAATTGAGAAATTATTTGTCCTCACCACGCGTACAGTACATTGGTTTCAAGAACGAGGATTTTACTTAGCTCAGGTAGAAGATCTGCCCGTAGAAAAAAGAGAAAAATACAATTATCAGCGTCGTTCCAAGATTTTGATTCAACATTTAGAGGTATAGCATAGTTTTCCATTTGTATTTTCGACATATTCAGCATTGATATGTCCTTTGGTTTGAATTAATGAGAATTTTGCCTTTTATCCCTCTTTATTTTCAGAAATAACCATTTTTTGTACACCTAAATTTTGTTAGCTAGATCGCAAAATTGAGATTTATTTTGTAAAAATATTTTTTCTTATGTAAATTTATTTGCCAATTGCTCAAAGTTCTGATATTTATACCGCTCTTTAAAAAGAGCCTAATTTTGAGATGGAAATAGGCTCTCCTCAAAAAGTCTTAACTTAACGCGAAAGTGCGGTCAAAAATATAGCTGAATTTTGCTATTCCTATGGTGATAATGAGGTCAGTTATACTAAGTTAAAATGGATGAATTACTATTAGGAGATACCAATGACTCAATCCTCTTTAAGTTTATTAGCGTTAGCCGGAGTGGAGCCTTATCAACCAAAAGAAGGTGAAGAATATATGAATGATGATCAAATTCTTCACTTTAGAAAAATCCTTGAAGCGTGGCACGCACAAATTCAAGAAGAAACCTCACGCACTGTGGCTTATATGCAAGATGAAGCATCAAACTTCCCTGATCCCGCAGATCGCGCCACGCAGGAAGAGGAATTTAGCTTAGAATTACGCAATCGCGATCGTGAACGTAAATTAATGAAAAAAATTGAACATACACTGAAAAAAATCGACAGTGGCGATTTCGGCTATTGTGATTCCTGCGGTATTGAAATTGGTATTCGCCGCTTAGAGGCTCGCCCAACCGCCGATCTTTGCATTGATTGTAAAACCTTATCTGAAATTCGTGAGAAACAGATGATCGGCTAATGCGCCGACATAAAGAGGTTTATTAAGTTACAAAGTGCGGTAATTTTTCACCGCACTTTTGATTAATGTCATTTCGCTTTTTAAGCAAGGGGTTCGCTATTTTAACCTTAATTAAAAATCTGTTTAAAAAGAAAACAGATAATGCAACACAAGAAACGAGCTCGAAAAAAATTTCCCATAAACGAGCAAATAAAAAACAGATTAAAGCCAGCCCTAGCAAAGCTAGACCTGCTGTGGCTTTAGTAGAAAATGCCACGTCACAAGAAAAAAAACCACAAGGCAAAACAGCTCATCGCTCTCAGAAACATATTATTAATGCATCACAATATGGTATTCAACCGAGAATGATCAGTAAAAATGCACTTACGGTGGTGCAAAAATTACAACGTAACGGTTATGAAGCCTATGTGGTAGGCGGCTGTTTGCGAGATTTGTTACTGGATAAAAAACCCAAAGATTTTGATGTGGCAACCAATGCCCGTCCAGAACAAATTCAAGCCATTTTTCAACGCCAATGCCGTTTGATCGGTCGCCGTTTTCGCTTGGCACACGTGATGTTTGGACGTGATATTATCGAAGTCGCCACTTTCCGCGCTAGCCATTCTGAACATAATAACGAACGCCAATCTAAGCAAAGCGATGAAGGAATGTTACTGCGTGATAATGTGTACGGCACGCTAGAACAAGATGCGGAACGCCGTGATTTCAGCGTAAATGCCCTTTATTATAATCCGCAAGATAACACACTGCGTGATTTCTACAACGGCATTGAAGATATTAAAGCGGGTAAATTACGTTTAATTGGTGATCCCGTCATTCGCTATCAAGAAGATCCTGTGCGTATGTTGCGTGCCATTCGCTTTATGGCAAAATTGGATATGTTTTTAGAAAAGCCGACAGAAGCGCCAATCAAACAAATGGCACACCTATTACGCAATATTCCGCCAGCTCGCTTATACGATGAGGCACAAAAACTCTTACAAACAGGTAATGGCGTAAAAACCTATCATCTACTGCGCCAATACACCTTGTTTGATCAGCTTTTCCCAACGCTAATTCCTTATTTCACCGAAAAGCAAGATAGCTTTGCAGAGCGAATGATTTTGACTGCGCTCACCTCTACCGATGAACGCATTGCCGATAAATTACGCATTAACCCCGCCTTTTTATTTGCCTGCTTTTTCTGGTATCCATTAAGAGAAAAAGTGGAAATGCTGAAAAATGAAGGTGGCTTAAATAACCACGATGCCTACGCCTTAGCCAGCAACGACATTCTTGATCAGCTTTGCACAAGCCTTGCTGCACCGCGCCGCCATACTGGGGTGATTCGTGATATTTGGTTCTTACAATTACAACTGCTGAAACGCAATGGTAATGCACCAATACGTGTAATGGCACACCCTAAATTCCGCGCAGCCTTTGATTTGCTCGCAATGCGCGCACAAGTGGAAGGGGGGGAATCCATTGAATTGGCAACTTGGTGGCACGAATATCAATTTAGTAATGACGCACAACGTGATGAGTTGCTGAAAGCGCATCAAAAACGTCATCCAATCGCAAAGAAAAAACGTTATCGTCCAAGAAGACGTAAAACCCAGAAAGAGCAAGTTGTATAATGAAACAGGTTTATATCGCTTTAGGCAGTAATTTAGCTACCCCAGTGAAACAATTAGAAAACGCACTGCACACGTTAGGGCAACTGCCTCACTCACAATTAATGCGCGTCAGCCATTTTTATCAAAGCAAGCCTTTAGGGCCACAAGATCAACCTGATTATGTCAATGCGGTAGCCTGCCTAACCACTGCATTATCCCCATTAGCATTACTTGATGAGCTGCAACGTATTGAGCAAGAACAAGGGCGTATCCGTTTACGCCGTTGGGGTGAACGCACCTTAGATTTAGATATTCTGCTTTACGGAGACGACATCATTCAATCTGAACGCTTAACGATCCCACATTATGATATGCAGAATCGCGAATTTGTTATCGTGCCATTGTATGATATTGCCCCTAATTTAATCTTGCCTGATGGTAAAAAAATCGTAGATCTCGTACAAGGTTTCAGTAATCACGAAATGAAAATACGGCAAAAAAGCACCGCACTTTAAAAAGAGCTGCCTTCTCTGCATAGGATTGAATAATGGCAAAAAAACTCACGATTAAAGATATTGCTGCCTTAGCTGGTGTAGGAAAATCAACAGTTTCTCGCGTATTAAACCAAGATAGCAACGTGAGTACGGAAACACGCGAGAAAATTCAGGCTATATCATTTCAACGACTATATATCAAATAATTTCATAATCAAAAACTCATAAGCATTAATATTATTGATATGAGTAGGAGATAACGAATCAAGGAAACATTTTGCATTATTCATATAAAGATCACTATTTTCATTATGATTATCTATAACAAATTCTAATATTTTCGCACCATTGGTGGCATCAAACTCTTTATAATAATAGCCAACACCAACAGGTAAAAGTGTAGAATTATGTACTAGAGGATAACCGCCATAAAGTGCTTCATAATAAATATAATTTAATCCTAATTGCCACTGATGTGATAAAACAATATCTGTATATTTTGCTAGAAAGTAATATGTATTAAAGCGATTTTCTACCGTCATTACATTATTTTTGACAGAATCCGTCCAGCCAATAAAATTATAAAATTCTTTATGATCTTTTTTATCATAAGTATTACAAACGTAGATATGCTCAATTTTTTCTGGACTTCGTCGATATACTTTCTCTGAAATTAATATTGGCGTATAACAATTTTTCATCACACTAGAATTTTGTTCAATTATAGTAATACGTTTTGGTATATTTTCTTTTTTATAACCAAATTCTAAGTCTAGATCTTCTTTTTGTGCTTTTATCGCCTTTTCTAAAAAATAAGGTGACCAAATATGAGGAACCTGATACGCAGGCGCTCTTCCAATAACTTCGCAATAATCTTTATTTGTTTCATAAACTTGGGGAATTAACCAAAATACATCTATATTAGCATCAGTAAATCCTCTACCAGTTCTATGTTCAAATAAAAAAGCTTCCATATCCAAAATAAAATCACTTCCCATTCTATATGAGATAACTTTTCCTCCATTTTCGTGGATTTTATCTGTATGTTCTTTAAATACGGTAAGCGTACCTTCAATTAATATATCTAATTCTTCTGCTATATTATCAAATAGTTCAATTTTTAGATCTAACCCATCAAGCTGTAATTATTTAGGTAAAGTATCAATATTATTGCCCCAATAGACTAAATAAACATTATTAATAAGTTGGCTTTTTGAAAGTAATTGATACAGGAAAATCATATTTTGCCCTGCACCATTAGACCAAATATTGTTATAGCTATCTCCCCAAAAGAAAGAAATCCCAACATTAAGTTTTTTCTTTAACATATATTTATAGCCTTATAATATAGTTGTGAATATTGATCCGCTTTACCGCAACATTTACACATCAAAATTGAAATAAACATAATTTATACTTAAAAAATAAGAAACCTACTTTATATAAAAATAAGATAGAATTCTTTCTTAATAATCATTGTTTAATAAGATAACTCAATTCAAATAGCACAGTAAGCTAAACGAATACTGGATTATTTCAAAAGCAAGTGATTACCGTAACTTCAATTCAGACATAGCCAACATAAATCCTTTTAACATTAAAGTTTTTAATATAACTCCAAATATTTATTCAAAGATAAAAAGTATATTTAGGGTTTTAAAATATTACCTTGATGAAAAATATTATTACGTTGGCTATATATTAATTACCACTGATAGCCAATACCTGCACCTACATTGTATCCACCTTGTGTTGTCGTGCTAGCTCCTAATTTCAAAATAACATCATTATTATCTGAAACCTTTGAATAACCTATTGCAATGGCACTTTGACCATTATGGCTGCCTACACCAACACCAATCAGGCTTGCGCCCGGTTTAGTTGCTTGTGGAATATGGGCAATTGCTGTAGCACCGGCAATACCAGCTCGTAATTTCTTATTCGCTTTACGCAATTCCTTAGAAACTTGATCCAATTGCCGTTTATTTACTGCATCAGTAGGATTAATACCATCTGCGACATTTGTAATTCTACGCTCATTACCCACACTTCCTACGGAAACTGTATTCACCTCTGTTGCAATAGAATTTGCACCAAGTGCAACAGAGTTTTCTGCTCTAGCCTGTGAATTATGTCCAATCGCAGTTGCATTTCTAGATGTAGCCTGCGAATTTTGACCAATTGCAGTTGCATTTTCAGCACTTGCATTCGCTTTATGACCAAATGCCGATGCATTTTCTTTCGTAGCTTTTGCATCTGAACCATATTGAGTCGTTGAATCATCACCATCATCCACACCTAATATTCTTTGTGCAGAATTTTCAGCCCTTATTGCCGCAGTTTCAGCTTTAGTAGCTGATTGTTTTGCTTCTTCTGCTGAAGCTTTTGACACCTCTGCCGAAGTTTTCGATTCCTCTGCTGAGGCTTTTGATGCTTCCGCTGAAGCTTTCGATGCATCAGCTGAAGCTTTCGATACGTCTGCCGAAGTTTTTGCTTCTTCTGCTGATGTCTCTGCTTTTTTTGCAGCAGTTTCCGCTTTAGTTGCTGAGCCGGATGCCGCATTTGCTGAAGCTTTTGCCTCTTCTGCCGAATTCGCTGCTGCATCTGCTGAAGTTTTCGCTTCTCCTGCTGATGTCTCTGCTTTCATTGCAGCAGTCTCCGCTTTAGTTGCTGAGCCAGATGCCGCATTTGCTGAAGCTTTTGCCTCTTCTGCAGAATTCGCAGCTGCGCTTGCTGAAGTTTTCGCTTCTCCTGCTGATGTCTCTGCTTTCGTTGCAGCAGTTTCCGCTTTAGTTGCTGAGCCGGATGCCGTATTCGCTGAAGCTTTTGCCTCTTCTGCCGAATTCGCTGCTGCATCTGCTGAAGTTTTCGCTTCTCCTGCTGATGTCTCTGCTTTAGTTGCAGCAGTTTCCGCTTTCGTTGCTGAACCAGATGCCGTATTCGCTGAAGCTTTTGCCTCTTCTGCAGAATTCGCAGCTGCACTTGCTGAAGTTTTCGCTTCTCCTGCTGATGTCTCTGCTTTCGTTGCAGCACTTTCCGCTTTAGTTGCTGAGCCAGATGCCGCATTCGCCGAAGCTTTCGCCTCTTCTGCCGAATTTGCTGCTGCGTTTGCTGAAGTTTTCGCTTCTCCTGCTGATGTCTCTGCTTTTGTTGCAGCAGTTTCTGCTTTAGTCGCTGAACTCGCTGAAGCTGTAGCGGAACTTGCAGCTGCTGTCGCTGAATTTCCAGCTTGTGTTGCATAATTTTTTGCTTGAGAAACTGCGTTATCTATATCCGCAAGTTTACTTGTTACTGTATCGGCTGCCGTTACGGCTGATGCAATAGCGTCTTTGATGTTTTTAGATAAACCATAAGTTATAGTTCCCTTTTCATCCGTTGTCACTTCTAGATCACTTGTCGCAGTAAAAGTTATCGCGTTGTTAGATGCTAATGTCCAACTGTGAGCAAGTTCTTTATCATTATTTCCATTTTTTATATTAAACGTATATGCTCTTTGTGCTTCCGCTTTTTCAGCTAAACTCGTTGATAGTGAATTTGCTTTGTTAAGTGCCGAATTGGCTGTGTTGAGTGCTGTGTTTGCTGATGTAGAAGCTGCTTGGGCGGCAGTGGATGCATTTTGAGCTGTTGTGAGAGCGCTTGATGCTGCAGTTTGAGCATTATTTGCCGTTGTCGCCACGATCTTTAATTGTGCAACATTTACCGCATCAGTATCTAAAGCACCGTCTGCCACATTAATAATTCGGCGAGTGGATGTCCCAATTTTCGTTGTACCGTCAGCACTTACTTTATCCTCGAACGCTACTGCAGCACCAACAGAAACAACTCCATTATATGAGTTATTTGTCTTATTGGTGAGGTAAGATGTTGTTCCAGCATAACTATCGCTCGATCCATAGCCCAACACTACGTTATTTTCACCGGTTGCCTGAGCATATGAACCTAATACTGTTGCATTCCTTGCCGCGTTAGAACCATCAACTGAGCCAATCGTTATATGTGTCCCCATACCAACAGAGTTACTGCCTGTAATAACAGACCGTTCCCCAACCAATGTGGCACTCGTACTGCCTTTCTTTATTATAGAATTTGCACCATATAAAGTAGAATAAGAGGTGCCGCCCTCTACTCCAGATTTAAACCCCGTTACGGTTACTGCATCGGCTTTTTCCCCAGCCGTAAAGCCTGTTTCTGATGCCTTCAAACCAGTTCCAGTCTTAGAAAAATCTCTTACTCCACCAATATAGGTACCATAACCAATAATTGTACTATCACTACCGTTCACTTGCATATCATTGGCGGCAGAGCCATCTTCATTAGTGGCTAATGCTAAGTTTTTATCAGTCTTACCATGATAATCAACTTCAGAACGACTATAGCCAACTTTTCCCTCAAGGGCATAATTCTTAGAATTTGCTGCCATTGCCTGCTGTATGCTTGCAAGCAATGTTAGGGACAGCGGCACAATTACTTTTATGACTTTTGCGCTTTGTTGATTTGTCTGGCTTTTTGTGTTTTGTTTTCCTTTAGATTTACCTAATTCAGAAATAACGACTAAACAATGGCGTGTAGTACTCCATATAACTTTAAATATTTTATTCATGGTTGTCCTTAAAAATAAATGAAAAAATAAATGAAATCTTAATAGCAAAAATTGTTATTGGTTTATTTAAAAATGAAGCCTGAACTTAGAGGTTAATGCCATTACTTTTTACCTAAGTCAATGGCATTTAGATAAGTGCATAAACTATTTATACAGCTTAAATCAGTTCATGTTCTCAAGTGTATTATTAGTAGAAAATAACAAAAGTGATATGCTAAAAGACGGGCGGATTCTAGCACAAGCCAATACATCAGCAAAACATTTATTTCACCCATTCCGTTTGCAGATAAGTCAAACGCTCAAGATTAGTGATGTAATGCCCGAGTTCTTGTTCTTCAGGACGATGAACATAGGGAATTTGCCCAAGTAATGGGGCGTCAATTTTTTCGCTGAGCATTTCAATCATTTCTGCATAATGGGCTAAACCGGGATTAATGCGATTGGCTATCCAGCCTAATAAGGGTAAGCCTGATTGTTGAATGGATTGCGCCGTCAGCAAGGCGTGATTAATGCAGCCTTCTTTAATTCCAACCACAAGCACGACTGGCATTTTGTGCGAGATTGCCCAACTGGCAAAGCTATATTCTTTATTCATTGGGGTAAGCCAACCAAATGCCCCCTCCACTAGCACAGATTGATAACGCTGAGTAAGTGCGGTGAGATCGGCGTTAATTTTTTTTATATCAATGCGTTCTCCATCTTCACTTAACATTGGCAAACTGTGGGAAAAGCTATAACTATTCACGTCTCGGTAGGTTACATTCTCTTTTGTGGCGTCAATTAAGGTTAGGACATCAGAATTATTTTCTTGTCCATAATCACTTTCTATTGGGCTTTCACGATAAGTCCAATCCTCTTGGCAACACGCAATCGGTTTATAACCTACAATTTGAATACCTTGATTTTGCAAGGCTTGGATAATGGCACGACTGGATACCGTTTTTCCTACATTGGTATCCGTTCCTGTAACAAAAAAGCAGCTCATCATTTTTTCCTTATGATCCCATTTGTTTGGAATTCTAAAGGAATTTCATAATGAGAGTATTGAGCTAACACAATTTTTCTTTATTTTTCAGTAGATCACCGAGCAAACTGCCATCATAAATCCCTTGCTTAATTGCCGCAGTTAAGACTTCAGGGCTATTCCATTTATAACGGCTCGTTACCACTTCCACATTGCAATGATAAAGGGATAAACGTTGATTTAAGCGCGCTAAGAAAATCTCTTTTGCACTCAATAAACAGGTGTTTAACATCACTTTTTTAGAGGAAAACATATTAACTAAACACATTAAATGGTAAGCCGTTAAATCTGCGATATGGTGAATAATATCAATCGCTTTTGCCTCATTGCCTTGTGCTTTTTTACATAAAAAGTGAATTTTTTCAATATTATTCACTTGTTGATTGTCGGGATACGCCAAATCAATCAATTTATAAATAGCTTGGTGTGTGAGCTGATTGATAATTTGATGACGTTCCGTTTCAGGTAAGTGAGGATTGAGTTGATGCTGAATTGGGTTGAACGTTGGCGTAATGAGCTTATCAATATTCATCTTTGGCTGTTTGTTACATCGTAACACATCACCTTGTGATAATACGCTTAAATTGACTCGTTCATCAAGTTGTAAAAATAAAACGTGATCACAACCAATCACACTGCCCACCGAGCTTTCGGCAAACAACCACGTTTGGAAATAATCCGTTACCATAACAGGCATTTTAAAATAAGGGTGAAATAAAGCTTTCAGATCAAGTGTTAACTGGCGATTGCCAAGGTGATAAACATAGCGCTCTTCATTATCTAACTCCCCAGTTACAGCAATAGAAAAGGTGATGACTTTATAAGGTTCGAGTTTGGTTTTTTCTAAAAACGCTTGCACATACCCCACTAAAACGCGATCTAATTGTGCAAATTCTTCACTGCGCAGTGGGAAAGAATGTTCTGCCAACGGTGTGCCATCTAATTCACAAAGAAATATATCAAAACGATCTTCACTCAGCACCGCACATAACGACTGCCAGAAAAAAGGCGATACACATAAACCAATTGCTGGACGTCCACGGTTTTCTGTATTTCGCACGGCTTTTTCAATAATTAATCGTTCATTAATAAGCTGACGGGTTAAAGAGGTGATCGTCGCTGGTGCTAAATGCGAAAGCTTTGAAAGATCAATCCGCGAAATTTCTTCAAATTGTTCAATTAGCCGATACACTTTCCCTAATTGTTGTAATTTTAAGACATACTTATCTTGTTTTCTTTCCTTGATCATAACGCCCCACAACGGATTAAATTTTTGAAATGAAATTATTGTTTTTTTATATCAGGTTGCCACCTAAAAACAAGTTATTTACTTCAATTTTGTGGGCAAGTTCACAAAAACAATTGAATAATTCATTTTGGCAAATTTCCTGAGTTGCGGTAAACTAAGCGGGTTTTTACGCTAAATTTTTTGATTGAGGTTTATATGACACAAATTGCCCCTATTGCAGAGGTATTACAAGGCAAAATTCAAATCGGTGATCAGGTTACCGTGCGTGGTTGGGTGCGTACCCGTCGTGATTCTAAAGCAGGGCTTTCTTTCCTTGCGGTGTATGATGGTTCTTGTTTCGACCCTATCCAAGTGATCGTCAATAATGATATTGCGAATTATCAAGAAGAAATCCTACGCTTAACCACCGGTTGCTCGGTGATTGTTACAGGTAAAGTGGTGGAATCCCCAGCGGAGGGACAAGCAGTAGAATTACAAGCGGAAAAGGTGGAAGTAACCGGTTGGGTGGAAGATCCTGATACCTATCCAATGGCGGCTAAACGCCACAGTATTGAATATTTGCGTGAAGTGGCACACCTTCGTCCTCGCACTAATATCATCGGTGCAGTCGCACGTGTTCGTCATTGTTTGGCTCAAGCCATTCACCGCTTCTTTCACGAACAAGGTTTTTATTGGGTAGCAACGCCACTGATTACGGCATCTGACACTGAAGGTGCGGGGGAAATGTTCCGTGTTTCAACCCTAGATTTAGAAAATTTACCACGTACCGAACAAGGTGCGGTGGATTTTTCGCAAGATTTTTTCGGTAAAGAAGCCTTTTTAACCGTATCTGGTCAGCTAAATGGGGAAACTTATGCTTGTGCATTAAGTAAAATCTATACCTTTGGCCCAACATTCCGTGCGGAAAATTCTAATACCACTCGCCACTTGGCAGAGTTCTGGATGGTTGAACCTGAAGTTGCTTTTGCAGATCTGAATGATAATGCAAAACTCGCCGAAGCAATGCTTAAATATGTGTTCCGTGCCGTATTAGATGAGCGTAAAGACGATCTTAAATTCTTTGAAAAACACGTTGATAGTTCTGTTATCAGCCGTTTAGAAAACTTTATTCATTCTGATTTTGCGCAAATTGATTACACAGATGCCATTGACGTCTTATTAAAATCAGGCAAAAAATTTGAATTCCCTGTTTCTTGGGGGATTGATTTATCCTCTGAACACGAACGCTATTTAGCAGAAGAATATTTTAAATCCCCAGTGGTGGTGAAAAACTATCCAAAAGACATCAAAGCGTTTTATATGCGTTTAAATGATGATGGAAAAACCGTAGCGGCAATGGACGTATTAGCCCCAGGAATTGGTGAAATTATCGGTGGTTCACAACGTGAAGAACGCCTAGACGTGTTGGATAAACGTATGGTAGAAATGGGCTTAAACCCAGAAGATTACTGGTGGTATCGCGATCTCCGCCGTTATGGTACTGTACCACATTCAGGCTTTGGTCTTGGTTTTGAACGTTTAATTGTTTATGTAACTGGCGTGCAAAATATCCGCGATGTGATCCCATTCCCACGCGCACCGAGAAATGCGAATTTTTAAGGTTAAATGAAAAAAACGCGGTGATGCAAAAAGTTCACTGCGTTTTTTTTATTCTTTCACCTAGTCTTCTATAAACTCAAGAATATCGATTGTTCTAACAATTTCTAGCATACGAGATACACCTTTTGCGATGTCTGCTCTAGATAATCCGTCACTTAATGTAGGCAAACCTAGAGAAAATCTAAGTTGATTTTCTTCTACAATATGTAAACACCCTAATCTACGATTTGAATTCCAATTATTCACTTTTTCTAAAGATAGCATTGGTACTCCTGATATTCCATACATTAGCTGGATATCTCCATTTCCATATAACATAATAATATAATTACTTCCATCAATCTTTAATACTAAGATATCTTCTCCTAGTATATTGACTGAACGATATCCTTCGTCTAAAAGAATGTCTTTTATCTCATCTGCAGTATATTGATTACTCATAAATTCCTCCACCATTTGGATTGCGAGTTGGGATTACAGACATTTTGTCACGCATTTGGGCGGATAAATCAGTATCATAGCTTGATTTATCACCAAGCTTAGTCAGATCATATTGGTATTTATTACCAAAACTATCTTTATAAAGAGTAGTTCCATTCTCTAAAATTGGAATAAGCATTTTAGCTCCTATAAATTTAGTATTTAAATTATTTTAAACGCACAAATATTTTTATTTGCAGGAATATTTGTTATCTCTGTAAAGAGATAACAACAGGGAGTATACTCCCGCTAAAAACGTTCAAAAAACAAGCTAAAAATACTGGTAGTATCGTGAGCTATATTGATATGGGTATTATGCTATACTAAAGATGTGAATTTTTAGGTTGAAATAAAAATAAAGTGCGGTGAAAAAATAACAAATTTTCATCGCTCTTTTTCTATATTCTGATTGCAAGCTGTAATGTCACACACTACAATAGTCAAAATACTTGATTGATTTTGTCTTATGATTATTTCCTTTAAACATAAAGGTCTAGAAAAATTTTATAAAACTGGCTCAACAGCAGGAATTATCGTTGCACATTCGTCTAAACTAAAACGTATTTTAGCCCGATTAAATAGCACAAAAACGATACAAGATATGAATATTCCGGGTTGGAACTTACATTCTTTATCTGGAAATCTATCAGCTCATTGGAGTGTCAAAGTAAATGGAAATTGGCGAATAACGTTTAAATTAGAAAATGGACACGCTGAAGTTGTCGATTATCAAGATTACCACTAGGAGTTTACAATGAATATGTATAATCCCCCACACCCAGCAGAAATTATTAAAGAAGATATTTTACCTGAGCTAGGTCTAACCGTTACTCAAGCAGCTAAGCAATTAGGGGTAAATCGCGTTACACTTTCTCGCCTATTAAATGGTAAAGCCTCAATCAGTGCCGAAATGGCATTACGCCTGCACGCTTGGCTAGGAGAAAATAGTCCAAGTCCTGAAAGTTGGTTACATCAGCAAGCTGACTACGATCTCTGGAAAGCCGCTCAAAACAAGAATTTTTCTGTTATTCCAGCATTAGCTTAGATATTTTGCTTCTAAGTAAATCTCGGTGAAAATTGTTTTTCACCGCGATTTTGTTCTTGTAAAAAGAACCTTGTTATTAGACTTCATTAAATTACTTGAGAATATTCCACCTAATTCTCTGCACAATTTGCCTTGTTTTATAAGTGATTTTGTCTATTTTTAGCTACATTATCCAAATAGCCCATTAATCAAACGCGCTATCATTCAACCAGTTTCTGTAACAACAACGCCAATCCACTTTGTCGTTTGGTGGGATTTCTTACCGCGGTTTTCCAGCTTTGCTCCGTGCTAAATACGGTGGCTTGGTTCTTGGCACGGGTAATTCCCGTGTAAACCAATTCACGGGATAAAATTGGGTTGGGTTCAGTGGGAAGTACCATAAAGGCGTGGTCAAATTCAGAGCCTTGTGATTTATGCACTGTCATTGCAAAGGCGACTTCGTGGCGTGGAATACGGCTGGCTAATTCCCGTTTGCCATTTTCAAAATAAAAATGCCCTTTTAGCTGCCCTTGTTCATTGGGGCTGACTAAATATAACCCAATATCCCCATTATATAAGCCCACATTGCTATCATTTTGCGTAATCATAATGGGTTTGCCGAGATAATGTTCACGCGCTTGATTAAATTGCACTAAGCCCTTTGCACGCAGCCCCTCTGCAATACGTTGGTTGAGCTGTTCACTGCCTAACTCCCCTACACGTAATGCGGTGAGGTAACGGACTTTATTAAATGCGGTGAAAATTTGCTGAATTTTTTCTGAATCTAAAGGTTGATTTTGCGCCGTAACTTGCTGAATTAAGGTTAAAAAATCGGTGTAATTTTGCACCGCACTTTTCACCACCACATTGGCACAATATTGCTGATATGCCAAGCTATTCGCTTCCCCTTTGTGTGTCAATTGCATAAAATCAACGAGGGTTAAAGGTGAGGTTGTTACAACATCACTTTTTTTCAAATCTCCTGCTTGTAGCAACTGCCAGCTTTCTTCTGCGTTGCCTTGATTAATCAATTTCGCTAACTGCCCAATGGCAGAATGTTCATCAAAACGATGACTTTGGGTTAAATGACAAAGATGATCACGAATTGGATTGCCTTGTGTTATCGCAGACAAATGTTGCCCTGTGGTTTGTTGTAAATACGCCACAAAATCGGGGCTGTAGCCTTGCATCAGAAATTTGCCTAATTCTGCCAAAATTGCCCCAGCCTCCACGGAGGCAAGCTGATCTTTATCTCCCAATAAAATTAATTTGGTTTGTGGTTTTAAGGCTTGCAACAATTTCGCCATTAGGGATAAATCGATCATCGAAGATTCATCTACCACAAGCACATCAAGCAATAATGGGTTCTGTTTATTATGCTTGGGCATATCTTCAAAGAAGCGTACGCCAAGTAGTCGATGTAAGGTTTCTGGCTGTGTCGGTATGGCAGCGATTAACGCCTCTGGCAACGCCAATTCTGCTTTTAAGCGGACTAAGGAATTATCCATACTCTCTTTTAGCCGAGCGGTGGCTTTCCCTGTGGGGGCAACCAGTTTTATACGTAAACCTTGCTGATATAAATCCTGTAAGGCAAGTAATAATCGTGTTACGGTGGTGGTTTTGCCTGTACCGGGTCCACCACTGATTAGTGTAAAAGGCTGTTTTATTGCCATTGCAACGGCAATTTCTTGCCAATTAATTTGTTTTGGTTGTGCGGAATGAGGAAAATATTTTTGCAAAATTGTTGCGATGGCTTGTGGATCAAAAGTGCGGTCAAAAATGCCTGAATTTTGCCTCGCACTTTGCACCCCATTTTGTTCCGTGCGTTGAATGGAATGGGCAAAATATTCTGCAACGCGGTATTCATCTTGCCAGATACGATAAAAATACAGCGCGTTAAACTGAAACACCAAAGGGGCGATTTTTTCTTGTGGCTGTGCGGTAAAGGCAATATGTTGCTGTAAACTGTCTTGCCATTGGCTAGGGGGTAAATAATCAATTTTGGCATTGATTTTTTCTATATATTCCCATTCTTGCTGAGGTAATGGTAATAAACTGGCTAAATTAGCCTCAAGCACTAAACAACTATGCCCCTGCAAATAAGAATAATTGCACAATGCCGCCAATAAAATCGCTAAATTTTGTTGGCATAAGGAATATCCTTTGCCTTGCTGTTTTTCGGCAATCAAGCGTGCGAAATGGTAATCCCCTTGGCTAAATATGCCTTTTTCTTGAAGTGCTTTAATTAGGCTGAGCATTAGAATAATTCCTCCAAGGCTTGAATTAATCGCCAATCTGGTTTATCAAAATAAATACCTGTTTGATCTTTGCCATTCATTCCGCGTAAAAACGTATAAATCACGCCCCCAAAATCCCTCTCATATTGATAATGCGGATCGCGCAAGGTTAAATAGCGGTGTAACGCTAAGGTATAAAGCAAATACTGCCAGTCATAAAAGCCATTTTTCATCACTTCAGGCAACTGGGCAGGCTGATAATTTTCCATTTGATGACCAAGCAAGTTTGATTTGTAATCTAGCACATAATATTTACCCTGATGACGAAACACGAGGTCAATAAAACCACGCAACATTCCTTGCAAACGCTCAAAAATCAGCGATTGTGAGGGAAATGGGTGATAATCTTGCAAGGCTCGATTAAACGCGGTGGCATCAAAGGCTTTGTTTAATTTTAAATAAAATTGCATTTCTTTTATACAATCTTGCGGTTGAATTTGTGCAAGGGTTACGTTTTCACCAACCAATAATGGGCTGTGATAAATGGCGTTAAACCATTGTTGTAATGGCACAATCCATTGTTCATCAAGCTGTAACCCTTGGCATAATTTGGCAAGATTTTGTTCATCAAGAGCAGATTGTGCGGTATTTTTTTCTAAATAACGGTGCAAAATCGTCCCCACACGCACGCCACTTGGCAAATCAAAAGGGGTATAACCTTGTGGATAGGTACGTTCTTGTGGCGTTATTTCTTCGTTTAACGGGAAGGCTTGTGGCAGGTTGAAATCGTAATCCTTACCTTGATCAAAAACTTGCGAAATTTGCACCGCACTTTCATTTTCAGCTTGTAATTGCAATGTATTGCGTTGATGCTTATGCACCATATCCGTGAAGCTGGTTACTCCCCAATGGTATTCAATCTTGCCATTAAATATAGCGGGGCTAAAGTGCTGCGTGTGATGAGGGGAAACCAATGGCGCACTTGCGATAAGATCGTCGCTGTGGCTAATCGCCACATTCTGTTCACCAACGTTTTGCTGCAAGGTTTGTAATAATGCTGTGCTGTCATAGGTTGCGGATAAGTTTAGGCTTTCTCCACACTTCCCTTGCGTTAAGGCATAGAGCAACCCATTCCATTTTTTTTCAAAGGTCTTCGGTAAACACAATGCCACTTGGTATTTAGCACGGGTAAGCGCCACATAAAGCAAACGCATTTCTTCTGCTAGATCTTCTTTAAGCACGCGTGCTGATTGCTGATTTTCCATATCCCACAATATGTGGTCTTGTTCTGTGGCGTAATAGGTGGTGATTGTGTTTTTTTCCTCTTTCTTCGGCTTGGCGATAAAGGGTAACCACACCAGATCATAAGCTAAGCCTTTTGATTTATGAATAGTCACGATTTTAACTAAATCTCGTTCACTTTCTAAACGAATGCTTTCTTCTAGCCGATCTGTCCCTTGAATTTGCTTTTCAAACCAACGCAATAAGGCAGCTTCACTTTCGTTTAAACGGCTAGCTTGTTGTAAAAGTTCCGCTAAGTGCAAGAAATCTGTCAAAATTCGTTCACCTTGATTGTGTGCAAGCAAGCGTTGCGTAATCGGGGTTTCTTCATTAAGCAATAATTGATGCAACATCACCAAAATGCCTTTTTGTTGCCACGTTTTTTGATAAGCGAAAAAGGCGTCCACCCAATGCTCCCACTGCGTTTCATCTTGCTTAATTTGATAAATTTCTGCACTGGTTAAGCCAAATAATTGGGTGGCAATGGCATTGAGAATGTAGCGTTCATTCAGCGGGTTTAAACAGGCCTGCAAAACCAGAGCCAATTCCTGTGCGGTTTCACTGTCAAACACATTGCTTTTATCGGATAAATATACCGAGGCGATGCCCAAATTTTGCAAGGCGGTTTTAATGCGCTGAGCTTCTTTTCCTGTACGCACCAACACCGCAATATTTTTTGCTTGCAAGGGTTCATCGGCAAATTTTGCTTGATTTTGCGCCGCACTTTTTAGCCATTGCTGAATGGAAATCGCACAATTTTTGGCAAACTGTTCTTGATCATAGCCCTCACCTAAATAGCAACGCAACGCAGGTTCATCTTGCCCATTGAGATTAAAGTGCGGGAGATTTTTCCCTGCTTTTACGGGATCAAACTGAATTTCATCAAATAAAAATGGCGCTGGCTGTTCAAAATCAAAAATCCCATTAACAGATTGAATTAATGCAGCGGTAGAACGCCAGTTTTCTTTCAGTGTAAAACGCTGGTTGGCTTGTTGCGAAGCCTTAAAATAAGTAAAAATATCTGCGCCACGAAATTTATAAATAGATTGTTTCGGATCGCCAATCATTATAAAGCCTGACGGTGTGGGCTGAGATTGTTCTGGTGGATTTTCAATATAAATTTTAGAAAAAATTTGATACTGCTGTGCATCAGTATCTTGAAATTCGTCAATCATCGCAAAGGGATATTGATTGCGGATCAACGCAGCTAACTCCTGCCCATTTTCTCCATATAGCCCTTCTCGCACTAAACGTAACAGATCATCAAAGCCTTTTTGGATGTGCTGATTTTTATAATCAAACCATTTTTTGCGAATGGCTTGAATGGCGTGATATAGCACAATCGGTAAGGCAAGTGCCATTTCTTCTGATTGCGTCAATAAATGTTCCGCTTGGCAAAAAAGAGGATGTTGTAACGGGGCAAACCCCGATTTTATTTTTGCGTTAATCTCTCTTTCGGTAAAATAAATAAAAATATCTGGCAAGCTATAATTGCTCGGATCTTCCGCCCACGCCCGCATTTTCTCAAGGCGTCCTGCATAATGATTCGCG
This sequence comes from Avibacterium sp. 21-599, assembly GCF_026226765.1. Classification (NCBI taxonomy): domain Bacteria; kingdom Pseudomonadati; phylum Pseudomonadota; class Gammaproteobacteria; order Pasteurellales; family Pasteurellaceae; genus Avibacterium; species Avibacterium sp. 21-599. The sequence continues at coordinate 1,606,212 of NZ_JAKKOB010000001.1, read as the reverse complement.
TATTTAATTTTTTCTTTATTTTCCGTGAAGAATACGGCAAGTTCTTCGGCGTTTGCCAACCATTCTTGCTTAAACGCATCAATTGCCTGATAGGTGGTTAATAAATATTGTTGGAAAAATTCATCAAGAGATAGCTCAAGTAGGTGCGGATGAGAAAGGGCGACCTCAACCCCCTCTTTGCCTAAATGTGGGCGAATTTTTTTCAATAATGCTTGCGGCGATTTTAGCGTTTGATTCACCCATTTTGCGACAAGCACAGGTTGATGATAAAAGGCTTCTCGCCAAAATTCGTTGGTTAAACGTGCGAGTAAATCACTTTCATCGGTTACCAACGCTAAATTAAAATGCACGCCCGAATTAAAGGCATATTGCATTAACATACGACGACAAAAACTGTGGATCGTGTAAATCGCTGCCGTATCCATACTCTGCTCTGCCCAGTTAAGGCGTTGAATGACTAAGGGGATGTCATTTAAGCCTTGCACTAATTCACCCAGCAAGGGATCGCCCCCTTGTGCAAAGACCGTTAGATCTTGCGTGGTTTGATATTGCAACAGTAACTGCTTGCTGTGGTAAATTCTTGCACGAATACGTTCTCGCAATTCTTGTGTTGCCATTTCGGTAAAGGTTACCACTAAAATTTTATCGACAGAGAGCGGTTGGTTGAAACAGTTTTCCCCTGCTTGTAGCAGCAAACGAATATACAGGGACGCCATTGTGTACGTTTTCCCTGTTCCCGCTGAGGCTTCGATCAGGCTCACACCTTGCAAAGGCATTGTGGCTGGATTGAGTGTTTGCGTTTTTGTCGTCATCATAAATTAAAAATTCAATACTTTATCTGCTTCCATTGTCCAATCGGCAAGTTCAATTAATGTTCCAATTTCTACCCCCTCTGCGAGCGGGGCATTGTGGATACCTCGCGCAGTCGCGCAGGTTTTACATAATTTTACTGCTGCCCCCTGTGCGGTGAGAATTTCGATCATTTGCTGTAAATGATAACCTTCTGCAGGCGATTGTTGAGCCAATCCTCCGACGACGGCATCAGACATAAAAAATAAGCGTAATTGTAGCGCACTTTTATGTTGCTCTTGTAACTGTAAAGCAAGGCGTAACGCACTGAAAAAATGTTCATCGCCATAAGGGGAAGAATGTACAATAAATAAGATGTTTTGCATAAGAATGTCCTTTTTTAGATTGTGGAAATGCGGTGTCATTTTAAGCGGCATTAAGGGGTTGCCTATGCACTTGGTTTTGCTTATTTTACACGGATAACAGCAATAAAAAAGTGGGCATTTTTCATTTGCCCACTTTGTGAAAGCCTTTACTTAAACCGCCTAATTTAGCTTGAGCGGTTGGATTTTCCAGATTTTTTTCGCATATTCTTCAATGGTTCTGTCTGATGAGAAGAAACTCATATTCACAATATTTTGTAATGCACTGTTGGTCCACGCGCTTTGATCACGGTATCTTTCATCAACCCGTTTTTGTGCTTCCACATAGCTTTGGAAATCGGCAAAGGATTGATAATAATCGTGATAACATAAACCATTAAGCAAGTCTTGATAACGATGCGGATCATTCGGGGAGAAAAATCCTGAGGTGATTTGGTCAATCACGCGGCGTAGCTGTTCATTGCTTTGATAAATATCATAAGGGCGGTAGCCGTTACGACGTAACGCTTCCACCTGTTCTACGGTATGCCCAAAGATGAAAATATTGTCTTCGCCGACATTTTCTAAGATTTCTACATTCGCCCCGTCTAATGTTCCCAAGGTTAATGCGCCATTGAGTGCAAATTTCATATTACTTGTGCCTGAGGCTTCTGTTCCCGCAAGGGAAATTTGTTCAGAAATATCCGCCGCTGGAATGATCATTTGTGCAAGGCTGACACTATAATTTGGAATGAACACCACTTTTAAACGACCTTGCAAACGTTCATCGTTATTGATGATTTTTGCTACATCATTAATTAAGTTAATGGTTTGTTTCGCTGCGTAATAGGCTGAAGCCGCTTTACCCGCAAGGATAAACACGCGTGGTGTCCAGTCTTTTTCAGGGCATTCTAGCATTTCGTTATAGCGGGCAATAATGTGTAACACATTGAGAATTTGGCGTTTGTATTCGTGGATACGTTTTACCTGTACGTCAAATAAGGCATCAGGGTTGAGTTCAATGCCTAATTCTTTTTTCACATAATGAGCTAAGCGCACTTTGTTTGCGCGTTTAATGGCTGGAATAGCGTTTTGCACATCAGGATCGTCAAGATGCGCTTTAAACTCATTTAATAAACTCAGATCTCGACGCCATTGCGTGCCAATATAACGATCAAATAAGGCAGATAAATCCGGGTTTGCCACGGCAATCCAACGGCGTGGTGTAATGCCATTGGTAACGTTGGTAAAACGTTCAGGGTAAATATGCGCAAAATCGGCAAAGGTTGAGGTTACCATAAGATCTGAATGAATAGCAGCAACCCCATTGACTTTGTGCGATCCCACAACAGACAACCAGCCCATACGTACTTTACGCACATCACCCTCTTCAATTAAAGACACACGACGAATAAAATTGTCATCGGTGGTTACATAAGTGCGGACATATTCTAAGAAATAATCATTGATTTCAAAAATGATCTGTAAATGACGTGGTAAGATTTTTGCCATCATTTCCACTGGCCAAGTTTCTAATGCTTCAGACATCAAGGTGTGGCAAGTGTAAGAGAAAATGCGGCGACACATATCCCACGCGGTTTTCCAATCATAGCCTTCTTTATCCACTAAAATGTACATCAATTCAGGAATAGCTAAGGCTGGGTGGGTATCGTTTAAGTGAATTGCCACTTTATCTGCCAAGTTTTTTACGCTACCGTGCGTGCGTTTGTGGCGTTTGATAATATCTTGTAGTGAGGCGGAAACTAAGAAATACTCTTGGCGTAGACGTAATTCACGTCCTGCCCAAGTGGAATCATCAGGATATAACACGCGCGAGACATTTTCACTGGAAGCACGTTGTTCTACGGCACGAAAATAATCACCACGGTTAAATTCGGCAAGATTGAAAGAATCCCCTGCGTGGGCGCTCCACAAGCGTAAAGTTGCCGCGCTGTCGTTGGCATACCCGGGGATCATTTGATCATAAGCTAAGGCAACAATTTCCTCTTTACTCTCCCAAACACATTTTTTTCCTTCAAAATAAATATGCCCGCCAAATTGGATATTGAAACGTTTAGAAGGACGAATAAATTCCCAAGGCGCGCCTTTTTCTAACCACGCATCGGGTTTTTCTACTTGTTTACCTTCTTCGATTGTTTGTCGAAACATACCGTATTCATAACGGATACCATATCCCATTGCGGGAATGGCTAAGGTGGCAATGGAATCCATAAAGCACGCGGCCAAACGCCCTAAACCGCCATTACCTAAACCGGGATCAACTTCTTTCTCAATGATTTCTTCTAAATCCACATCAAGCTCATTTAAGGCTTCTTTAGCAAGGGTATAAACACCTTCTGCGATCAATGCATTAGAAAGCGTCCGCCCCATTAAATATTCCATTGATAAATAATAGACGCGACGTGTTTTTTCATCACGGGATTGACGGGCGGTCGAAATCCAGCCTTCTGTTACAAGATCACGCACCGCATAAAGGGTGGCATTGAGCCAATCACGTTGGCTTGCTTCTTGTGGTGAACGCCCAATTAAGAAAATCAATTTATACACGATCGCTTTTTTCAGCGATTCTGTGGTTTGTTCCGGTTGGTTATAAGAGAAGGGAAAATCAATGTTATCCGTTGTCATAAATGGCTCTCCTAATTTATTGCAATTTAAAATCGGCGTATTTTTATCCTTTTTGTATAAAAACACAACAAAAATCAGCCTAAAATCGGCGTTTTTTCACCGCACTTTGATTTTAGGTAAATCGAATGAAGCTATAAAATGCGTTGATATAATGCTTGGTAATGTCTTGCCGCAATTTGCCAGCTAAAATCTTGCTCCATTGCAACCACGCGTACACTTTGCCATAGGCGCTGTTTTTGCCATAATGCAAAGGCGTTATTAATCGCCCAGCCTAGCCCTTCCGCATTGGCATCATTAAACACAAACCCTGTGGCTTTACGAGCTTTGATGTTTTCAGAATGGCTATCTACCACCGTGTCAGCCAAGCCACCTGTGGCTCTTACTAATGGTAAAGTGCCGTATTTCAATCCATAAAGCTGGGTTAAGCCACAAGGCTCAAAACGACTTGGCACTAAAATCACATCACCACCCGCAATAATTAAGTGTGATAAGGCTTCATCATAGCCAATTTTTACTGCGATATGTTCAGGATAACGTTCGGCAAGGTGGCGTAATCCTTCTTCTAAATGCGGTGCGCCTGACCCCAGTAAAGCAAGCTGACCGCCTTGTTGTACGATGGTTTCTGCGTTTTGAATCAGTAAATCCACGCCTTTTTGTTCGGTTAAACGTGTCACCATTACAAATAATAAGGCGTCAGGCTGTTGTGGCAAATTAAAATAGGCTTGTAATTTTTCTTTATTTTTACGTTTGCCCGCCATTGCTTTTAATTTGTAATGATCTTCAAGGTAATGATCACTATTCGGGTTCCAAATTTGTTCATCAACACCATTGAGAATGCCGACTAATCGCCCTTCTTGACGCAATGCCTCAAGTAAACCTTGTAAACCGTAGCCAAATTCTGGCGTCGTGATTTCTTGAGCATAGGTTGGGCTAACGGCAGTCACCACATCAGAATAATAAAGCCCTGATTTTAAATAAGAAATTTGTCCGTGTAACTCTAAACCGTTAATATGGAACATTTCCAATGGTAAACCAAGTTCAAACAAATGGTGATAAGAAAACATTCCTTGATAAGCGAGATTATGAATGGTAAATACGGATTTGGCAGGTCGCCCTTTAAATGCTAAATAAGCACTTGTTAAACCCGCGTGCCAATCGTGGGCGTGAACCACTTCCGCTTGCCACCAAGCATCTAATCCAACAGCAAGTTCTGCCCCAACCCAGCCAAGTAAGGCAAAACGTTTATAGTTATCGGCATAATCGTTATACCATTCATCGTGGTACGGATTGCCTTCTCTGGCATACAAATGCGGTGCATCAATCAGATAGATGCCTAGCCCGTTATATTCACCATAACGTAGCACGATATGCCCTGCAAAATGATCAAATTCCGCCACCACAACGGTATTAGGAATGCCAGCAGCAATGGCAGGGTAAGCCGGCAGTAAAATTCGGGTGTCCATACCAATTTGCTGTTGCGCAAAAGGTAATGCCCCCATTACATCCGCTAAACCGCCCGTTTTGAGTAGCGGGTAAAGTTCTGAACAAACGTGTAAAACTCTCATTCTTTTTCTTCCTTAAAACAGAGAAATACGGTGAAAATTCCGCAAAATTCCACCGCACTTCTCTTTACCTTGTATTAATCTAAATGCGCTTCAAACGCAACTGTTTCACCATTTAACTTCTTTAACATTGATGCAGTAACCAACACCACACCGCCACTACTAACTCTAAAGCGTTTGCTATCCAGTGCTAAATCCACACCAATTTCCATTCCGTCTGGAATGACACAATGGCGATCAACAATACAACGTTTGAGCGTACAATTTTTACCAATGGTCACTTGCGGTAACACGACGCTATGATCAACCAATGAGCCTTCTTGCACGATAACGCGATCGAAAAGGACAGAATAACTAATCGACGCATCGGTGATCACACAACCACCCGAAATCAAACAGTTATCCACGGGTTTAATGTCTGATTTGCTATAAAAGAATTTTGATGGATAGGTTTGCGTTGGATTACCACGAATTGGCCAGCGTTGATCATAAATATCCAGTTGTGGATTTTCGGAAACCAAATCAATATTGGATTGCCAGAAACTATCTAGCGTTCCCACATCACGCCAGTAAATTTCGCCATCGGTATTACGTCCCATACAAGAACGGCTAAATGGATGGGCATAAAGCGTGCCTTCATCTAAACATTTCGGCAAAATATCTTTACCAAAATCGTGGGAGGTGTAAGGGGTGTTCACTTCTCGTTCTAAAATATCGTATAGGTAATCTGCATTGAACACATAAATGCCCATTGATGCTAAAGAAATATTGGGTTTGCCTGCCATCGCTGGCGGATCTTTGGGTTTTTCAACAAAGGCTTTTACTTTAAGATTTTCATCAACTGCCATTACCCCAAACTCACAAGCCTTTTCACGTTCCACTTCAATACAACCTACGGTACATTGTGCATTACTGGAAACGTGATCTAACAACATTTGGCTATAATCTTGTTTATAAATGTGATCACCCGCCAAAATTAAGATGTATTTCGGGCAATAATGATCGCGAATAATCGCCATATTTTGATACACCGCATCTGCCGTGCCACGATACCAAGTGGAATCATCAATTTGCTGACGGGCTGGCAACATATCAATAAACTCACCACGCTCTTGTGGCAAGAACGACCAGCCTTTTTGCAAATGGCGTAATAATGAATGCGCCGCATATTGGGTAACCACGCCAATATGGTTTAACCCTGAGTTAATACAGTTGGATAACGCAAAATCAATAATTCGTCTGTTGCCGCCAAAATACAGTGCTGGTTTCGCCCGTTTATCCGTTAGCTCATAAAGTCTTGAACCTCGTCCGCCCGCTAAAATTAGCACCAAGGTATCTTTTACAAGATCATTTTTATTTGGTGATTTTGATATACTGTTGCTCATTGCATTGTCCTCGCATTAATTTATTGATTGCTCAATAATCATTTCCTTTTTTCGTGCAACATACGAATGCGAGATCATTCACAGCCCATAGATTTCCTTGCATTTGTACGAACGCACCACTATATACAACTTCCCATTTCCCATCTGGCAACAAGAACGTTTGTAATTCTGCTTTTGCATTGATTAAAAGTAACCAATCTTCATCTAACTGAATTTGCATTGCTTTGCTATGGGGATTATGCCAATCCGCCACACTCATTAATTGCCCTTGTGCGTTACGCCATTGCACATTTTCTTCCGTCCACCATTGATCCCGTTGTAAACTTGGGATTTGTTTTCTTAGGGCAATAAGCTGTTTAGTCATCTCAACGAAGTGCGGTTGAAATTTTTGCCAATTTAGCCACGTAATTTCATTATCTTGGCAATAGGCGTTATTGTTACCTTTTTGGCTATGTCCAAATTCATCGCCTGCCAGCAACATTGGTGTGCCATTTGCTAACAATAAACTCGCTAGCAAACCGCCACAGCTTAAAAAACGTTGGTATTTCACTTCCTCTGGAAGATTTTCTACGCCCTCTATCCCGTGGTTATAACTGTAATTTTCGTTACGTCCATCACGATTTTGCTCACCGTTGGCGAGATTATGTTTTTCGTTATAACTGGTGAGATCGCACAGGGTAAAGCCATCGTGTGCAGTAATAAAATTCACAGAATGATGTGGCTTGCGATCTTCTTTTTGATAAATTTCACTCGATCCGGCAAAACGTTGTGCAAAACCGCCTAACTCACCGCTTTTCCGTAACCAAAAACGGCAAAGATCATCACGAAAACGATCGTTCCATTCAGCAAAATAGTGAGGGAAATTCCCCACTTGATAACCACCTTCGCCAATATCCCAAGGCTCAGCAATAAATTTGCATTGCTGTAAACGCGGTTCTTGCGCAATCTCAGCAAAAAGCCTTGCCTGTGGGTTAAACGCTGGGGTTTCTCTACCTAATACAGTAGCAAGATCAAAACGGAAACCGTCAATATGGCATTCTTCCACCCAATAAATTAAGCAATCCAACACCCAGCGGCGAGTGATGTCATTGGCTAAATTTAAGGTATTGCCGCAGCCTGTGGCATTCAGGTATTCCCCTTGTGCGTTTTGCCAATAGTAAGCCCGATCATCAATTCCACGCTGGCTAAAAGTGGGAAAGTGTTTTTCTGATTCCACGCTGTGGTTGAACACCACATCTAAAATGACTTCAATACCCGCTTGATGAAGCGCTCTCACCATTGTTTTAAATTCACTCAATGGCGTTGTTCCCGTTTGCCCTGACCAATAAGCTGTTTCTACGGCAAACATTGCCAATGGGCTATATCCCCAATAATTGACCAATCCTTTTTCCTGTAAATGCGGTTCATCAAGATGATAATTTATCGGTAAAATTTCCACCGCACTTATCCCCAGTTCTTTTAAATAGGTAATCATTGTGGGGTGTGCTAAGCCTGCATAAGTACCACGAATAGCCTCTGGTAAATCTTGTCGTAACTGGGTAAACCCTTTAACGTGCAATTCATAAATGATGGTGTCAGCCCAAGGTGTGGCTAAGGGTTTATCACCTTGCCAATCAAATTGGTTATCAACGAGGACACCTTTAGGCGCAAGGTGAGCGTTATCTCGAGGATCGTTGAGTAAAAACCATTGCTGCTTTTCAATGCAACTTAAATCCGGCTTACCTATCACCGCTTTCGCATAAGGATCGAGCATTAATTTTTGTGGGTTGAATAAGGTGTTATCTTGTCCTGTAATACGAAAGCCATATTGCGTGCCATAAGGCAACTCCCCCACCCATAAATGCCAAAACGCGCCACTTTGGTACATTTCTAGGGGTAATTCCTGTCCGTCAAAAAATAAACATAATTTGACGCTTTCTGCGCAAGAAGAAAATAGCGCAAAATTCCAGCCCACTTTTTTGTTGCCTGAATTATCTTGCAAAATTTCAATAGAACTCCCTAATGGGTAAGGCTTTCCTGCTGCCGTGCTGATCATTCTGTGTTGTCCATTTATCGCTTGATTTAAATGCCTCTTTAGGCGGATTTTTTCTTTTACCGCGGTGCTTTCTTTGTTTTACGCGTTGTTGTTTTCATTTTTTGCTCGTTTTCCGCTTGGGTGCTTGGCGTTCTTTTCTCGCTTTTAGCAGGTTTTCGCCATTTTAGGTAAATCGTTGCCAATGGCGGAATGGTTACGGAAATAGAATGCGCCTTATTGTGGCTTGGAATAGCTTCACTCTGTACTTCACCTTGATTACCAAGGTTAGCACCTTGATAGAAGTAAGAATCTGTATTGAGAATTTCTTCATATACCCCTGCTTCATTCACGCCAAAGCGATACGCATAACGCGGTACTGGCGTGAAGTTACTGACCACGATAATACGTTCCTCATCACGACTACAACGTTCAAACACGAAGACAGAATGTTGATAATCATCTACCACAAGCCAATTAAAGCCCTTTGGATCGTAATCTAATTGGTATAACGCTGGGTGAGTTTGATAAGTGCGGTTTAAATCTTTCACTAAATTCAATACGCCTTTATGCCAGCCCCCACCAACACTTTCATCAAGTAAGAACCAATCTAGGCTTTCTTGGTAATTCCACTCACGCCCTTGGGCAAATTCGTTGCCCATAAAGAGCAATTTTTTGCCGGGATACCCCCACATATAGCCATAATAAGCGCGCAAATTGGCAAATTTTTGCCACGCATCCCCCGGCATTTTGCCGATAAGTGAACCTTTGCCGTGTACCACTTCATCGTGAGAAAGTGGGAGCACAAAGTTTTCACGATATTGATACATCATTCCAAAGGTCATTTGATCGTGATGATGTTGGCGATATATCGGATCTTTTCGCATATAGGATAAGGTGTCGTTCATCCAGCCCATATTCCATTTAAAGTGGAAACCTAAGCCGCCATCTTGCGGTGGGTGGGTGACACCTGCAAAGGAGGTGGATTCTTCCGCAATAGTAATTGCGCCTGCATTTTCTGTGCCGATCACATAATTGGTGTGTTTTAAAAATTCAATGGCTTCTAAGTTTTCTCTGCCCCCGTATTGGTTTGGAATCCACTCACCGTCTGCGCGGCTGTAATCTCGGTAAATCATTGATGCCACGGCATCTACACGCAAACCGTCTAAACCAAAACGTTCAAGCCAATATAATGCATTCCCCGATAAGAAATTTTTCACCTCATTACGACCATAGTTATAAATTAAGGTATTCCAATCTTGATGATAGCCTTCTCTTGGATCAGCGTGTTCATACAACGCCGTGCCATCAAAGGCGGCCAAACCGTGAGTATCACTTGGGAAATGCCCCGGCACCCAATCTAAAATCACATTAATGCCCGCCTCGTGGGCTTTCTCGATCAAACGTTTAAAGCCTTCGGGTGTGCCAAAACGGCTGGTTGGTGAATAAAGCCCAATGGGTTGATAGCCCCAAGAACCATCAAAAGGAAATTCCGACAAGGGCAAAAATTCAATATGCGTAAACCCCATTTCTTTGACATAAGGAATGAGTTCCTCGGCAATTTGGTCATAATCCAACCAGAAATTATTCTCAAGATTACGCCGCCAAGAGCCTAAATGCACCTCATAAATGGAAATTGGCTGATCAAATTGGTTTGCTTTACGTCGTTTTTCGGTCATTTCTACCCCATTTGGCAATGGGCTAATTTGTGAAGCAGTATCAGGGCGAAGCTGTGAGCTAAAGGCGTAAGGATCGGCTTTTAAACGTAACTGTTCATTGCAATCGAGTACTTCAAATTTATAGAACTGTCCGAGTGCCGCTTTTGGCACAAATAATTCCCAAATGCCACTGGTGGCGTGAAAACGCATTGGGTGACGACGACCGTCCCAATAGTTAAAATCGCCCACAATAGAAACGCGTTTTGCATTCGGCGCCCATAGGCGAAAATTTACGCCTGATACGCCTTCACATTGCATAAAATGAGCGCCCAAAATTTCATAAGGGCGTAAATGTGAGCCTTCCGCCAACAGCCAATTATCCAGCTCTTGAATAATTGGGTGGAAACGATAAGGATCTTCAATAAGCTGAGGTTCATTCCCCCAGTAAACTTCTAATTGATAAGCAAAAAAACTGCGTGTCTCTGGCATTACCGCTGCGAAAAAGCCACGATCATCAAGGCAAGTTAGTTCGCACACTTTTTCTTGATTTTCTTTATTAATAATCACGACCTTATCCGCATCAGGCAATAACACGCGGATTTCAATCCCTTTTTCTGTTTCGTGCATTCCTAATACAGAAAATGGATCAGAATGTGTCCCGTTAAAAAAGGCATTAATGGTTTCTTGTGGAAGGTATTTATTCATACAAACCTCTTATCGCAGACGCGCTTGATTAATTTCAGTTAAAAGTGCGGTGATTTTTTCGTCAGAAAAGATGTCTTCAATCGAACGAGATAATTTCATTCGCCAATTTGGGTATTCCAATGAGGTTCCGGGCAAATTAAAGGAAATCTCTTGTTCCAATAAATTTTCTAACTGTACGCCAATGAGTTTGGTTTGACTTTCTGCCAAATAAAGGTGGATCACTCGCATTAAGTTTTGGTGCATTGCCATACTGAGTGCATCGCCCCAGTAATCATCTGGCAAATACTGATCGCGGTGTAAACTATTGAGTAACGCTTGTTTGTCAATAACACGTTGATCATATTTCTGTTTTAGCATTTCCCCTTGCAACACGCCAAGTTGAGCAAAAAGTTCGAGATCTCGACAATGCCAAAAGCTACTTAAAGACGGCACATCGTGCGTGCCAATGGTAGCAAAGGCATTCGTTGGAAACGCATTCTTATCGGGATATTGCAAATCCTGCTTCTCAAAATACAGTACAAAATAGGAAAAAATCTGAAATTCGTTTAATTTCCACCGCACTTCATCTGGCACGGTGCCTAAATCCTCCCCGACAACAAGGCATTGATTACGTTGGCTTTCAATCGCCAAAATGGCCATTAATTCGGCAAAAGGATAATGCACATAAAGCCCATCGGCGGCGGTTTTTTCAGGGGGAATGAGCCATAAGCGGAAAAGCCCCATAATATGATCGATCCGCAACACGCCAAAATGCTGCATATTGGCTCGTAATAAATCGATAAAAGGTTGAAAACCACGGGCTTTTAGTTCACTCGGATGATAAGGCGGAATATGCCAATTCTGTCCCACAGGACCTAAAGGATCGGGTGGTGCGCCCACGGACGCCGCTACGCAGTAAAGAGTGGGATCTGCCCACACCTCTGCACTGCCCCTTGAGCTACTTACCGCTAAATCACCATAAATGCCTAAAGACATTCCTTTCTCTTGGCATAAGGCTTGAAGATGATGAAGTTGCTCTTGCACAAGCCATTGTAACCAGCAATAAAACATCACTTCATCTTTATGCTGACGAATTAATTTATCCCGTTGTTTCGTATTAAGTTGTTGATATTGTTGCCAACCAAGCCAGCCTATTTGGCTTTCTTGCTCAATGGTTGAGTGCGAACTTTGACGATCTAACACCTCAAATAAGCCTTGATATAACAAATCATTCCCTTGCTGTTTAACAAAATCGGCAAACGCCTTTTGCCGAGGCTGGATTTTTGCCGCACGGCTACGTTGGAAATAAGCATATAATTTTTCAAGTGCGGTCAATTTTAGCTGCGTAATTTCCGTATAATTCACTTGCTCTGCATTGCGTAAAACAAAAAGTTGCTGTTGAATCTCTGCTTGATTAACCCAATTCTGCACGGATTGACATAATTTATATTCGGGCAATTGATCAACGGCAAGGTAAAGCCAATTCAAATAACGTCTTGAGGCTGAGCTATAAGGACTTGCCCATTCAGGCACGGCTGAATACATTGCGTGCAATGGGTTAATGCCGATAAATTCTGCGCCGTAGTGGCTTGCTTGTTCGACCAAATATGCTAAATCGGCAAAATCACCAATGCCCCAATTTCGTGCTGAACGTAAGCTATAAAGCTGAACATTTAAGCCCCACGCTTTTTTCTGCTGAAAAATCGTAGGTTGGTAAGTCGTTTTAGGGTTAACAAAGAGGCGAACGTGATAGATTTTTTCACAAGCAGAAAGCTGTAAAAGATAATAACCAAAAGGTTGTGTAGGAAAAGAAAAGAGTGAATTCGTAAAGGAAAGTGGCGTTATGGGCTGATGTTGTTCGTTAAATAAGATCGCATTGCGTATCGGCGATATTGGTGCTAACCGTGCAATATCATAAATAATCGGTTCCCCTTCTTTCACCACAAAAACATCATCAAATTGCACCGCACTTTTCTTATCTGGATTGTCTCGCCGTAAAGAAAGCAATTCAACAAAATAGGCCAAACTCTCTGGATTAGCATAAATTAAATTGCCGTCAATATCATAATGAGAAATGGCAATGCCTAATTCCTCAGCTCTTGTATAACTTGGTGTTTTCATATCCATTTGCTCTTCCAACAACCATAAATACTGGAGAATTAACTTCATTCTACAAATCAATAAGTTAAAAGCAAACGGTTTCCTTTAAATTCGTGATCTCTATCAAATAAAGATTTTTCTCTCTAATATAAAAGATTGATAATTGACAGAGATATTCCTACTTTCTAGAATAATTAGACTTTTCTTAAGTAATTAAAGGCTAAAAAATGGATTGGTATTTATATGTATTAAAGCATTATGCTCAATTTAACGGGCGAGCAAGACGTAAAGAATTTTGGTGGTTTACTGCTATTGATCTTTTATTAAGTGCTATTTTAATGTTATTTGATTTTGTTTTACTTAGTAGTTTTGGGTTTAGTGGACTTTATGGAGTTTACTGGATTGCAACCTTACTTCCTTCTTTCGCAGTAAGAGTAAGGCGATTACACGATACCAATCGCTCTGGTTGGTGGTTATTAATTGCTATTATCCCGTTTATTGGAGCTATTGTATTACTGGTATTTGCCTGTTCAGATGGAACTTACGGTAAAAATCGTTTTGGAGAAGATCCTAAAAAATTGGTTTCATAGAAAAAGTGCGGTAAAAATTACCGCACTTTTCTTTTACGCTTCATCAATCACAAACTCAAACCAATCAATCACCTCTTTTTCGTGAATGCCATTGGCAATGGGAATATGGGCGAGTTTAACGGTGTTTGGATCGCCAGAAATTAATGGATGCCAATCAAAAAGCGGTTTATTTTCATACAACAAACGATACGCGCAGGTCGCGGGTAGCCAATGAAAGTCGGGTAAATTCTTTTTTGTCAGTTTAGTACAATCTGGCTCAAGTTGAAAACGTTGCAAATAATTACCGCACTTTCCTGTTTCTAAATTTAATAAATTGCACGCAATGCGAGTAAAGTATAAGGTTTTTCGACGCCCTCGCCCTTCAATAAATTTACGATAACAGCATTTTCCACAACCATCACACAAGGCTTCCCATTCTGCCTCATTCATTTCCAGTAGTGATTTATGTTGCCAAAAGTGTTTTTCTAATTGTGTTGTCATTCGTTTGATTGCTGATGTCTTCTTTAACATTATGTTTTGAATTATAACAATCTCCGTGTTTTTTGCCTATTCACGGCAATAGGAAAATAAATAAAAATCCATTGCTATTCATTGACTTTTCCCTCTCTAGCCTATACTTTATCAGTCTGACTTTTATATTCATCACAGGAGCGTTTATGCAATCTCGTTTAATCGTTGAAGACAGCCGCCAAGAATCGGTATTAGCCACCAATAAAGTGTTACGCAATACCTATTTCTTACTCGCTTTAACCTTAACTTTTTCTGCCATTGTTGCTTATGTGGCAATGACCTTAAATGTTGCCCCATTACATTTCGGTGTGTTATTAGTGGGATTTTATGGCTTATTATTTTTAAATAGTGCATTAGAAAATAGTGCGTGGGGAATTCTTTCAACCTTCGCCTTAACTGGTTTTATTGGCTATTCTCTAGGGCCGGTATTAAATATGTACATCGGTGCAGGATTAGGAGATTTAATCGCCCTTGCACTTGGCGGAACCGCAGCGGTGTTCTTCGCCTGTTCTTTCTATGTATTAAGCACGAAAAAAGATATGTCGTTCCTTTCAGGTATGATGTTTACGCTATTTATTGTGCTTGTAGTGGGAATGATTGCCAGTTTCTTCTTTAAAATGCCTGCATTTTATGTTGCGTTAAGTGCATTATTTATCGTCTTCTCTAGTATGGGCATTTTATATCAAACCAGTAGCATCATTCACGGTGGTGAAACCAATTATATCCGTGCAACCGTGAGCCTTTATGTGTCTATTTATAATATCTTTGTGAGTTTATTAAACTTACTCGGTATTTTACGCAATGATTAATAATTGCTTTAATCGGTAAATTCAACGCCCCTTTCTAGGGGCGTTTTTGTATAATTAAAAAAACAATAAAGGAAAGAAAAATGTTGAATATTAACAATCAAATCATCGAAACAGATAATGAAGGCTATTTATTGGATTTAACCCAGTGGACGCCTGATGTCGCGCTAGCTATTGCACAGCAAGAAGCACTCACGCTAACCGAGGCACATTGGGAAGTCATTCATTTTGTACGCGATTTTTATCAGGAATACCACACTTCCCCAGCGATCAGAATGTTGGTGAAAGCAATGGCACAAAAATTAGGGGAAGATAAAGGCAACAGCCGTTACTTACAACGCTTATTCCCAGAAGGCCCGGCAAAGCAAGCAACGAAACTGGCTGGATTACCAAAACCTGCAAAATGCTTATAATTTGAGAACTATTCTCATTTACTTGCGATGATTTACCCTTTATAATCATTAAAAACCATTCACTTTAAGGGGATTTATGTTGAAATTATTCACTATGGCGAGCTTAATCGCGACAATCTTATTCAGTCATCTCAGCTATGCTAAATTTAAAGTCGTCACAACCTTTACCATCATTCAAGACATTGCACAAAATATTGCAGGTGATGCAGCAACCGTAGAATCTATTACCAAGCCAGGCGCGGAAATTCACGGCTATGAGCCAACTCCAAAAGATATTGTCAAAGCACAGTCTGCGAATTTGGTATTATGGAATGGGCTAAACTTAGAGCGTTGGTTCGTACGTTTTTTCCAGAATGTGCAGGATAAACCTGCCGTGGTGGTAACAGAAGGCATTCAGCCAATTTTTATTGCGGAAAGTGCAGAGAAAAAAATCCCAAATCCACACGCGTGGATGTCGCCAAGTAATGGGTTAATTTATGTGGAAAATATCAAAAATGCGTTGATTAAATATGATCCACAAAATGCAGAAACCTACCGTCAAAATGCGGAAAATTATGCAAAAAAGATCCGCACTTTAGATAGCACACTTCGTCCTAAATTTGATAAAATTCCCCAAGCGCAGCGCTGGCTTGCCACCTCTGAAGGCGCCTTTAGCTATCTCGCTCAGGATTATGGCTTTAAAGAAGTTTATCTTTGGGCAATAAATGCAGAACAGCAAGGCACACCGCAACAAGTACGCCAGATGATCGATTTAATTCGCCAACATCATATTCCAGTGATTTTCAGCGAAAGTACCATCTCGCCAAAACCTGCTCAACAAGTGGCGAAAGAAAGCCACATTCATTATGGCGGTGTGCTATATGTGGATTCCCTTTCCAATGCAAAAGGGGCGGTTCCCACTTATTTAGATTTGCTTAACACCACGATAACAACCATTATTGAAGGATTTGAAAATGCCCAATAATCAGCCCACCATTAAGGTACAGGATGTCACCGTCCGTTATAACAACGGACATACCGCCATTCATAATGTGTCTTTTCAATTACAAGGCGGGACAACCTGTGCATTGGTGGGCGTGAATGGGAGTGGTAAATCCACCTTATTTAAAAGTTTAATGGGATTGGTCAAACCACAACAGGGGCAAGTTTTGCTTTGTGATCAGCCAATTAAAAACGCACTAAAACAAAATTTAATCGCCTATGTGCCACAAAGTGAGGAAGTGGATTGGCAATTTCCTGTTTCCGTTTATGATGTAGTGATGATGGGGCGTTATGGCTATATGAATTTGCTAAGAATTCCCACCGCACTTGATAAACAAGAAGTTCAGCTTGCAATGACACGTTTAAATATTGCGCACCTTGCACAACGTCAAATTGGCGAGCTTTCTGGTGGACAGAAAAAACGCGTCTTTCTTGCGCGCGCACTTGCGCAAAAAAGCAAAATTATTCTGCTTGATGAACCTTTCACGGGCGTTGATGTACAAACGGAAGCGGCAATTATGGATCTCCTTGCCAATTTGCGTAAAGAAGGCTATTTAATTCTCGTCTCCACCCATAATTTAGGGGCAGTCCCTGATTATTGCGATCAAGTGATTATGATCAACCGAACAGTGCTTGCGCAAGGCAGTACTGCCAGCACCTTCACTCAACAAAATTTAGAACAGGTCTTTGGTGGTGTGTTGCGCAATGTCAAACTCAGCGCGCGCGATCTACACGATGATGAAGATGAACGTACCGTTACCGTTCTCACCGACGATGAACTGCCTGCGGTGTTTTATGGACAAACTAAAAATGATCCACCTGCGCCGATTATTCGTGATTGTAATGTGGAAGATTGCCCGTGCCGTTCGACTAAAGAGAACACCCAATGATCGCCTTATTATTAGAACCTTTCCATTATGAGTATATGATCAACGCCTTTATATTAAGCGCAATGGTGGGAGGGATTTGTGCGTTTTTATCCGCCTATTTAATGTTGAAAGGTTGGTCATTAATTGGCGATGCCCTTTCGCATTCTGTTGTTCCCGGGGTTGCCATCGCCTATGCGTTCTCTTTCCCTTATGTAATCGGAGCATTTTTTTCAGGAATTTTAGCCGCACTTTCTATTTTATGGGTAAAATCCTTATCAAACTTACGTCAAGACGCAGTGATCGGGTTTATTTTTACCACCTTTTTTGCACTGGGATTATTTATTATTTCTCTCAATCCTACCGCCATTAACGTACAAGATATTGTATTAGGCAACCTTTTAGGTATTTCAGTAGAAGATATTTGGCAAGTGGCAATCATTATTAGCATTTGTTTTATCCTATTACTGATTTTTTGGAAAGATCTGTTACTGGTCTTTTTTGATGAAATGCAAGCCTCCACCGTAGGATTATCACCACGTTATTACAAAATACTCTTTTTTGCCCTGTTAAGTGCTTGTGTGGTGGCTGCCTTGCAAACCGTTGGCGCAATTTTGGTGATCGCAATGGTCATCACACCGGGGGCAACGGCCTATTTACTCACGGATCGCTTTAAAACCTTAGTGATCATTGCAGTAAGCTTTGGCATAGGGAGCAGTTTATTGGGGGTGTATATCAGCTATTATTTAGACGGTGCAACAGGCGGATTAATTGTGTGTTTTCAGACCGCACTTTTCTTAGCCGCGTTTTTCTTTTCCCCTAAATACGGCATTTTACGCCACACGCGTTCTGCTAATAAGGAGCAGGAATAATGAATTGGATTGACGTCGGACTGAACTGGTGGGTTGAACCGCTCAGTTATCCTTTTATGCAAAATGCGTTATTTATGGCATTAATCATTGCCGTGATTTGTGCTGTATTGTCTTGTTTTTTGATTTTGAAAGGCTGGTCGCTAATGGGCGATGCCATTTCTCATTCGATCTTACCGGGAATCGTGTTGGCTTATGTAGCAAGCATTCCCTTAGCCATAGGTGCATTAGTTTCTGGCTTATGCTGTGCTTTTGGCATTGGCTATTTAAAATCTCACAGCCGCATTAAGGAAGACACGGTGATGGGCATTATGTTTTCAGGAATGTTCGCAGTGGGGCTTGTGCTATTTAGTAAGGTCGAGACGGAACAACACCTTTCCCATATTCTATTCGGCAATTTATTAGGGATTACCCCACAGGAATTAGTTCAAACACTGGTTATCGCCACGCTAGTTTTGTTGATTATCTTACTGAAAAGAAAAGATTTTTTGCTTTTCTGTTTTGATCCAAACCACGCGCGTGTAATTGGGCTTGCGGTAACAAAATTGCATTATGGTTTGCTGTTTTTGCTCGCCTTAACGATCATCAGCACAATGCAAGTGGTCGGGATTATTTTAGTCACCGCAATGCTGATTTCACCGGGGATCACCGCTTATGTGTTGAGTAAAAATTTCAACACAATGCTACTTATTGCCATTGCCACTGCTACAATAAGCAGTTTTCTTGGCGTAATTCTGAGCTATCATCTTGATGCGGCTACAGGCCCAACCATTATTTTGTTACAGGCATTAGGCTTTGTACTCGCGTTAGGCTATCGCAAACTTCGTCCAATTAACTAAGAAAACAGCGTTCTGTCCCAATACAACAAGGTACATTTTGCTTATGGCTTGGCTTCCCGTTCTTTAACCCGTTATAGGCTTGTATTTTGAGGCATTCAATAACGCGATATTCTGTTTATTTGATCTGCATTAAGTGCGACTTATTTGATCTGCATTAAGTACGACGTACAGAAAAATCGTGGAAAACTGCATCACCAAGATAATCTTCCATAATGACCTGTTTCACCACCGCACTGGGTGAGCCACGTTGTAACCATTGATAAAGTTGGGTTAATTGTTGTTCTGAACCTTTCGCAATAACCAATACACTTCCATCTGAGCGATTTTTTACCCAGCCCGTTAGCCCGATTTTTGTGGCTTCTTTCCAAGTGAAATAGCGAAACCCTACCCCTTGCACACACCCATAAACGGCAAATTTTTTTACGTTCATTTTCCTTCCTAATGATCCAAATCATTCCAATGTCATTTAACTGCGCAAATTTCAAGCAAAAATAAAATTTTTTATTTTCATTTTTGCCAAATTAGCATAGCATAGCCAAGTCCACTTTAAATGATTAAAGTGAATCAAAATAAAACATTATCCCTTATATGAAAGGAGCGAATATGAAATTTCGTTTTGCTGCATTAGCTACCGCAGCGTTATTCACTAGTACAGCAAGTTTTGCTGGTATGGTAACCAGTTCATCTAATGTTGATTTTTTAGCCATTGACGGACAAAAGGCGAGTAAATCTCTTTTAAAATCAACAAATTCTTTTAAAGCTAATGATGCACAACCCCATCAAGTTGTGGTGCGTGTAAGTGAAGTGGTGAGATCGGGTGGTTCTGATCGGGCATTATTTGAATCCAATCCAATCATCGTCACTTTCCAAGGGACAGCAGAAGACGTTGTGATTTCTGCCCCACACCTTGAAGATGAGCGTGAAACGGAAGCTTATAATAAAAACCCTGTTGTTAGCGTAAAAACTGTTTCAGGAAAAAATGTGCCATTTAAACAAGATCTATTAAAACAGGAAGGTTTCTTACCGGGTTTAAATCTCATTGACAATCTTTCTGAGTACAACGCTTCAGGTGCGGTTGCTTCGGTATCTTCTTTTGCCACAACAGCAATGCCAGCAGCATTGCCTTCTGCAGCAAAAGCACAAAAAGGTAAAATCACCGTACAAGGTGAAAATGTGGTGGAACAGCAATTACAATATTGGTTCCAACAAGCAGATAAAGAAACACAAACACGTTTCTTAAATTGGGCAAAAAAACAAAAATAATCGTAAATTATTATTGAGAAAAAGTGGGCTTTACGCTCACTTTTTGCTATCTGGAGGAAAAATGCAAAATACCACGCGCCAGCTTACAGAAAATAAACATATTGCTTTGGTTGCCCACGATCACTGTAAACAAGATTTAATAAATTGGTGTAAAAAGCACCGCACTTTACTTTCTGCTCATATTCTTTATGGCACAGGAACAACGGGCAATTTAATCCAAGCAGAAACTGCTCTTCCCATCACACCATTGTTAAGCGGTCCTATGGGCGGGGATCAACAGCTTGGTGCATTAATTGCAGAACAGAAAATTGATGTGCTGATTTTCTTTTGGGATCCAATGAATGCCGTGCCACACGATCCTGATGTCAAAGCCTTAATGCGTATTGCTACGGTGTGGAATATTCCTGTTGCAATGAATATCGCCAGTGCTGACTTTTTGGTGCAAAGTCAATTATTTAACCAAACTGTTGATATTCAAGTGCCAGATTATGCCAATTATCTCAAAGCGCGGTTAAAATAAATCTCGCGTTAATGCAATTTAAGGTATAAAAATGACAATCAATAACTGGCTAAATGCCAAAGTTATCGCAACCATTCCTGTTTTTATTGCAGTAAACATTGCTGCTTTTTCCGTTTGGTTATTTGATATTTCACAGCAAAGTATGCCTTTGGTGCTAGGCATTATTGCTGGCGGTTTAGCAGATTTAGACAATCGTTTAACTGGGCGGCTGAAAAATATTTTCTATACCCTACTTGCCTTTTCGGTATCTACATTGAGCGTTCAGCTCACACTGGGTAATGGGGTGGCATTTACTCTGTTGATGACGGTCATCACCTTTATTTTTACGATGATCGGTGCGGTGGGACAACGTTACAATACAATTTCTTTTGGTACGCTGGTGGTTGCCCTTTACACCACCCTCACCTATCAACCTGAAACCCTGTGGTATCTCAATTCCTTATTAATTTTATTAGGTACATTGCTATATAGCATTACCGCGATTATCGTTTATCTTTTTTTTCCTAACCGCCCAGTGCAAGATGCGGTGGCAAAATCTTTTTTAGCATTAGCTGAATATTTAGAAGCAAAATCCTTGTTTTTTGATCCCGATGATATTGATCAACTCGAAAGCAAGCAAATTACCCTTGCGATGAAAAATAGCCAACTGATTAATGCCTTTAATGCTTGCCGTACTGCGCTGTTTTACCGTATTCGCGGGCAATATCGCCACACGCGTACGACACAGATGATCAATTATTATTTTGCGGCACAAGATATTCACGAACGCGCTAATTCTAGCTATTTTAATTATCAAATCTTAGCGCAGCAGCTTAAAAATACGGATTTAATCTTTCGTATTCAACGCCTTTTAGAGTTGCAAGCTCAAGCGTGCCGTGATTTTGCACAAAGCCTGCAACAAAATAGCCATTATCGCTATAACCCTCGTTTAGAACGTGCAATAGCCGGCGTAAATCAATCTTTTGAGCATTATGCGCAGCAGCATCAAGATGATACGCAAAACACCGCGATCAAAACCCTAATTAATAATTTACAAGGGGTGGACTGGCAGCTACGCCATTTAGGGCAAGCCCCTGAATCTTCTGAAGCACATCACCGCTGGGTGAAAATTCACGATGATAGTGATGTAACAGGGCTAAAAAATATTTGGCTCACCATTCGTAGCCATTTAAGTTTTGATTCACAGCTTTTCCGCCACGCAGTCAGATTGTCTATTGTGGTTTTTGTATGCTGTACCATCGTAGAATTTTTACAGCTTTCACGCGGTTACTGGATTTTGCTCACGGCTGTCTTTGTTTGCCAACCGAATTATGCCGCCACGAAATTACGCCTAAAACAACGCATTATTGGGACTATTCTCGGGGTAATTATTGGGTCATTATTACCTTATGCCCACCCGACCTTAGCCTTACAGATGGGCTTGGTGGTAGCAACCAGTACGTTATTTTTCTTTTTCCGCAGTAATAATTACAGCTTTTCCACGTTCTTCATTACCTTACAGGTACTTATTAGCTTTAATATTATTGGCTTTGATATTCACTCTGCCCTTTATTCTCGCTTAATTGATACCTTAGCAGGCGCTTTTATTGCTTGGATTGCGGTTTCCTATTTATGGCCTGATTGGAAGTATCTACAACTTAGCCAAGTGATTCACAAAGCCATTCAAAGTGATGGCAAATATTTGTTGTATATCATCAGCCAACTTCAATTTGGTAAATGTGATAACTTGCAATATCGCATTGCACGCCGAAAAGCGCACGAATATGCCACCGCGCTTAGTGCGACGATGTCTAATATGAACAGTGATCCAGAAAAATACAAAGATCACTTACAAGAAGGGTTTGAAATGTTAAAGCTCAACTATTCCTTATTAAGCTATATTTCTGCTCTTGGTGCTTACCGCAAACATATTAAGCAAATTCAGCAAAATATTGATTTTATGGCAGAATATTATCCTATTGCGAAAAAACTGATCTACGCATTAGAGCATATTGAATCCTTATCTCAGCCTGTGTTTGACAAGTTACAAGAAAATATTCGCCAATCCTTACAGCAACTAAATGAGCAACAAGGAGAAAAACTGAGCCAATCTGAAGTGGGCATTCCAATTCAACAGCTCAATATGATAAGCCAAATCTTGCCGCATATTTATGTGATTTTTCATAATAGAAAATACGCACAAGCACATTAAAATAGAAAAGAAAAAAGGCAAAGTGCTAAACTTTGCCTTTTTCTTAAAGGATATGAACTTACTTTATCTATTCTACAACTGGGACGATTTTGGTTGCGTGCGAGCCTTTATCACCGTGTACCGCTTCAAAATTGACTTTTTGCCCCGCTTTTAAAGAACGATAACCCTCCATTTCAATCACAGAATAATGCGCAAAAATATCTGCATCATTCCCTTCTGCTGAAATAAATCCAAACCCTTTTGCGTTATTGAACCATTTAACAACACCAACTTCCATAATAAACATTTCACCTCTAAATGGATTTTCTATCTCTGATAGAATTTTGAAAACCAATAAAGCACTCGCCTTATTCCCTAATTTTTCGAGTAAATATTCAAATAAATTTCTCTTTTTCGCAAGAACCAATCTTCTAAAATCAAACAGAGATCACAAAATTTCTTTATATATGTGTTGCTTACACAGTTCAGCAAATAAAAAATTACTCCAAAAATTTTTATTTAGGTATGAAATTATTCCTTAACAGGAATGGTTTTCTGCGTTTTGTTGATGCTGTTCGCGTAGTGCTTTGGCGACAATCGTAATTGCCTCACCACTGCTTATGCCTTGTTCCATTAATGCCTGAATTTTTTCCACCGCTTCTTGCTGCTGTTCGTGCGTTAAACTTAATAATGCGTGATCTAACATAATTTACCTTTATTCGCTTAAAAGAAATCAGTAATATACCAACAAAATTCGCAAACACAACATAAGAGGAAAAATTATGCCCTTTAACTTAAAAAACCGTCATTTACTGAGCCTTGTACACCACACCCCACAAGAAATTCAATTTTTACTGCAACTTGCCAAAGACTTAAAACAGGCGAAATACGCAGGCACAGAGCAGCCTAAATTAAAAGGCAAAAACATTGCCTTAATTTTTGAAAAAACCTCTACCCGCACACGCTGTGCCTTTGAAGTGGCGGCTTATGATCAAGGTGCAAATGTAACCTATATTGATCCCAATTCTTCGCAAATTGGACATAAGGAAAGTATGAAAGACACCGCGCGTGTATTGGGGCGAATGTATGATGCCATTGAATACCGTGGTTTTAAACAAGCCGTTGTGAATGAACTGGCAGAATATGCTGGCGTGCCTGTGTTTAATGGGCTAACCGATGAATTTCACCCAACCCAAATGCTGGCGGACGTACTTACAATGATGGAACATTGTGATAAGCCATTGTCTGAAATTCGCTATGTGTATATCGGTGATGCACGTAACAATATGGGCAATTCCTTATTATTAATTGGGGCAAAATTAGGAATGGACGTGCGCATTTGCGCCCCAAAAGCCTTGCAACCAGAAGCAGAATTCGTGGCAATGTGCCAAGAATTCGCACAGCAAACAGGGGCAAAAATCACCATTACAGAAGAGATTGATCTTGCCGTGAAAGGGGTTGATTTCGTTCATACTGATGTCTGGGTATCAATGGGTGAACCACTTGAAAGCTGGGGTGAACGCATTGAGTTACTCTTGCCTTATCAAGTTACCCCAGCCCTAATGCAACGCAGTGGTAACCCTAAAGTGAAATTTATGCACTGCCTGCCAGCTTTTCATAATTGCGAAACCGAAGTAGGCAAAAAAATCGCCGAAAAATACCCGCACTTAGCAAACGGTATTGAAGTCACGGAAGAGGTGTTTGAATCACCAATGAACATCGCCTTTGATCAAGCAGAAAACCGTATGCACACCATTAAAGCGGTAATGGTCGCATCGTTAGCATAACAGCTTACCAACCTTTATCGCTTACCATAAAAAATGCCCTCCATCGGGCATTTTTTTATGCGAGTAATTCTAATAACTGCCCTACGGTATAAAATGAGCCAAACACGAGCAGGACATCATTTTCTTGCGAATTTTGCACCGCACTTTGTAATGCCTGTGTCATTGATATTTCTGCAGACGCGTTGATTTTTTTTCCTTGCGATAAAGCAAGCTGGTTCAATTGTGCCAGTAACTCATCGCTGCGCTGTCCTCGTGCAACGGATAAACTCACGCAATGCCATTCATCTATAATATCAAGCAGTGGGGAAAAAACACCTTGCGCATCTTTGTCTTTCAAAATACCACAAACGGCAAGAATACGTTGTGTCGGTTTTTTAAGTGCGGTGAGTTTTTCCGCTAAATATTTTGCTGCGTGCGGATTATGCCCGACATCAACGATCACCTGTGGCAATGTTTTTTCGTTACAATGTAACAGCTTAGCCAAGCCTTGCCGTTGTTTACTCTCTAAAGGCTGAAAACGTCCCGCAAGTTGCACATTTTGTAACGCTTCACGAATATGCTGTTCTGCAATGTGAAACGGCAAATAAGGTAACACCGCTAAAGCCGTCGCGGCATTAGCAAGAGGAATGTGCGGAAAAGGCAGATTTTCCAACCGCACTTTTTTGTTTTCACTTGCTTGATTATGACAGTGTTCACGTTGCCATTGCCAGCTTTGCGCGGTTTGGCTAAACGTCCAATCTACCCCACGACGGCTTAACTGGCAATGTTGCTTTTGTGCTTGTTCTAACATTGTGTTTGGCACATTAGGCTCACCAATAATGGCAGGTTTATTGGCACGAAAAATCCCTGCTTTTTCAAACGCAATTTGCTCACGGGTGTTGCCAAGAAAATCAGTGTGATCAATATCAATACTGGTAATCACCGCAATATCGCTATCTACAATATTGGTCGCATCTAATCGACCGCCTAGCCCAACCTCTAAAATAACGACATCTAGCTTAGCTTGTTTAAATAAATATAACGCCGATAAGGTGCTGTATTCAAAATAAGTTAAAGATTGCGTTTTATTCTGCTCAATAAAAGCAAAAGAGGCACTATGTTGCTCATCAGGTAATTCCTGATTTTGAATGCGAACACGCTCGTTGTAGCGAATTAAATGCGGTGAAGAATACACCCCGACGCGATACCCTGCATTCAGCAAAATCTGCTCTAACAGGCGACAAGTTGTGCCTTTGCCATTTGTCCCACCAACGGTGATCACAAAGGGGGCAGGATTAAGCAAATCAAGTTGTTGTGCAACGGATTTAATGCGTTCAAGACCTAAATCAATGGCTTTAAAATGGCTTTGTTCTAAATAAGAAAGCCACTGCGACAAAGGCGAAGTGGCTGTTAAAGATAACTTAAAATTATTCATTCTCAGGAAGGTTTTCTACTAATTCAGCTTGCACAAAAGGAGAAGGCTTATTAGAAAGTTTCCCCAACAAACTCGCAAGGGTTTCACGCATATCGCCGCGTTTTACGATCATATCGATTGCCCCTTTTTCTAATAAAAACTCACTGCGTTGAAAACCTTCTGGCAGTTTTTCACGCACAGTCTGCTCAATCACACGCGGGCCTGCAAAGCCAATTAAGGCTTTTGGTTCAGCAATATTAATATCGCCAAGCATTGCAAAACTTGCTGAGACACCGCCTAGCGTTGGATCTGTTAGTACAGAAATAAACGGCACGCCCTTTTCACGCATTCTTGCTAATACGGCACTGGTTTTAGCCATTTGCATAAGGGAAATCAAGGCCTCTTGCATACGCGCACCACCACTGGCGGAAAAACACACAAAAGGACAATTATCCTCAATGGCTTTTTCCGCTGCTTGTACAAATTTTGCCCCAACCACAGCCCCCATTGAGCCACCCATAAAGCTAAAGTTAGACGCGGCAGTAACCACAGGCATCCCATATAATGTCCCCGCCATAGCAATGAGTGCATCTTTTTCACCTGTTTCTTTTTGTGCTGCGGTTAAGCGATCTTTATATTTTTTTAAGTCTTTGAATTTTAAAATATCTTTTGGTTCAAGATCGGCTGCAATTTCCACCGCACTTTCTTTATCTAACAACGCTAATAAACGGGTACGCGCATCAATACGCATATGGTGTCCACATTTTGGACAAACTTCTAAATTACGCGTTAATTCATCGCGATATAATACTTGTTCGCAAGAAGTACATTTTGTCCAAACGCCTTCTGGTACATTCGCCTTGCGCGTATTTGACGCCGTATTCTTACTAAAAATTCGATCAATCCAGCTCATTTTAACCCTTTCTATTAACAAAAAATTCCGCTTATTAGACCATAATTTATTATAATATTCTAGCTTTTAAACATTATAACTGATCCGACAAATAAAGTGGTCCAAGCGCATTTTGAGGAATAGCAAATGATTCGGGATAATGAACTTGCACTAAATAAAGCCCTTCAGGTTTTGCAGTGGGCGCTGCCAGTTTGCGATCTTTCTGCGCCAGCAACCAACCTATCCATTCCACAGGCTGACGCCCTGCCCCGACTTCCATTAGACTTCCTACGATATTTCGTACCATATGATGCACAAAGGCATTCGCCTGAATATCCACAATAATGTATTTTCCTTGTCTGACCACATTTAAATGATGCACATTTCGCCACGGCGTATGCGATTGGCATTGTGCGGCACGGAAAGAAGAAAAATCATTTTCACCTAATAATGCTTGCCCAGCTTGGTGCATTAATCGGTGATCCAAAGGTTGATGATAATGCGTTACGCCTTCTGGTAAAATTGCGGAACGCAGTTTATTGTTATAAATCACATAGCGATAACGACGCGCAGTGGCACTAAAACGTGCGTGAAAATCATCATCGACCGGTTTTGCCCAAGAGACCGCAATATCATCAGGCAAATTGGCATTCACCCCAAAGCTCCACGCACTTTCTGCACGAATGGCATTGGTTTCAAAATGCACCACTTGCCCCGTTGCGTGAACACCTGAATCCGTCCTTCCCGCACAGAAAATTTGACATTCTTCATTCGCCACAAAAGAAATGGCTTTTTCTAAACAGGCTTGCACGCTTGTTACACGCTCTTGCCGTTGCCAACCAAAATAATTCTTGCCGTTATATTCAATACCTAGGGCAATTTTCATTTTTATATCCTAATTTCATCGAATGGGCTGGCATTATAAAGTAAATTTATTGCTTGATGAACCCTCGCCAAGTGTTATCATCTTGCCGTTGTATTTTAAAAGGAAAAACGAATGAAAGTGGGATTAGTGTTAGAAGGCGGTGCAATGCGTGGAATGTTCACTGCTGGCGTGCTTGATGTGTTTCTTAACGAAAATGTACATATTGACGGCATAGTGAGCGTATCAGCAGGCGCATTATTTGGCGTGAATTATCCTTCTAAGCAAGCAGGGCGTGTCATTCGCTATAACCTAAAATATTTAAATGACAAACGCTATCTCGGCTTAACTAGCTTAGTGACCACAGGCAATATTGTGAACAAGGATTTTGCCTTTTATCAACTGCCGTTTACGCTTGATCCCTTTGATAATGACGCATTCAAGCAAGCGAATACTGATTTCTACGCCACGCTAACCAATATTGAAACAGGGCAAGCAGAATATGTAAAAATCACCGATCCTTTTGCTCAAATGGAAACCTTACGCGCCACCTCCGCAATGCCCTTTGTTTCACAATATGTTGAAATAAATGGCAAAAAATATTTAGATGGGGGCATTGCTGATAGTATTCCTTTGGATTTTTGTCAAAGGTTGGGCTACGACAAAATCATCGTCATTTTGACCCGCACTTTAGATTATCGCAAAAAACCTTCAACAAAATGGCTGATTAATGGGTTCTACCGTCACTATCCCCGCTTGGCTGAAAAACTTATCCAACGTGCTGAAGCGTATAATCAACAAATTGAAAATATTATTAAGTTAGAGAAGGCGGGAAAAATTTTCGTCATTCGCCCACCACAAGATCTGAAAATTAAGCGTATCGAAAAAGATCCACAAAAAATTCAAGCGATGTATGAATTAGGACTGAATGAAGCTGAAAAACAAATGGATAATCTTAGAGGCTATCTTAACGCATAGCGTGCTTGCGAGAAGAACACTATACATCAAGCAAAATTAAAATTGCGGCTTCCCCACCCCATTCTTTCGGCGCTTGGTGTAACGCGCGAACTCGCGGGTGCTGCACAAGCCAACGAGGGATTTGGCGTTTCAACGTATAAGTGCCATAGCCTGTCATAATACTTGCACAATAGATATGCTCTTTTTCACAGGCTTGAATTAGCGCCGCGAGTTCCAATTTTGCTTTTTCTCGCGTTAAACCGTGCAAATCTAAAAATAATTCAGGTGAAAAATCACCACGACGTAATTGTTTCAGCAGATAACTATCTTCCCCTTCTCGCAAATACTTCACTGCGCCCTCTTCATTTAATAAAGGCTCATAATCATCAGAGAAAAAGAATAATGTATCTTCTGTTTCGCGTTGTTCCCGCTGTGCCTGTTTCTGTTTCGTTTGTCTATACATTGGCACGATTTCATTTTGTGTTAATGGTTTTACCCCACGTATTGCATCACGAAATAATGCTTTTTCTTCATCATTTATCATATTCATTGCTATAAACTTCTTAGTATTACCCTATGTTATCGGCAGCCGAGTTTCACATTATACAAAATCATATTTGCTATACGATATATGCAGCCCTGATATTGCGTTAAAATATCACAAACGCCTTTATTGCCACATATTTAATTAAAACCTTGTTCTCAGTTTTTTTAGCGCAAGCCTTTGCTTTAAGCAGAAATAACCATAGTAAAAGGCCCTATATTATTCAATAGGGCTAAAAGATTTTCAATGGGATGCTCAAGAGAGAAAATCGTCCTATTACGCTTATTCTCCCCAACGCTGAAATAAATCTTGCTCAAGCGTAATACCAAATTGATCGCAAAGACGATTGATACTCTGATTGATAATATCATCAATACTTTCAGGGCGATGATAAAAGGCTGGCATTAAAGGCATTATGGTTGCCCCAATTTCTGCTGCTTGGGTCATTAAGCGTAAATGGCCTAAATGTAACGGCGTTTCTCGCACGCAAAGAAACAACGGCTTGCGTTCTTTTAAGCAAACATCTGCCGCACGGGTGATAAGATCATCGGTGTAACTATGTGCAATACCTGACAAGGTTTTAATTGAACAAGGCAGAATAACCATCCCCAATGTGCGGTAAGATCCCGAAGAAATGGCGGCGCCAATATCGCGAATATCATAAGTTTTATCCGCCAAGGCACGCACTTGTTGAACGCTGTAATCCGTTTCTGCGCTTAGGGTTTGCTTAGCGGCATTGCTGATAATTAAATGGGTTTCAAGATCAGGGACGTTTTTCAATACTTCCAATAAACGTATGGCATAAATCGCTCCTGAAGCGCCCGTTATGGCAATAATTAAACGTTGTTTGGTCATTAGCTCTCGTTGTGCATTTCAAGATTAGTGGCGTCTTTCTCACGCTTTTTCTTGGCACTATCATTACGTAAATCGGCAATATGATCAAGATATTCTGGTGTAATGTCGCCTGTTACATAATGCCCTGTGAACACAGAACAATCGAAATCTTTAATTGCTGGATTTTCTTGTTGGACAGATTGGGTTAGTGCATCAAGATCTTGGAAAATCAATTTATCCACGCCAATCAGTGCCGCAATTTCGTCCACTTCTCGTTGATAAGCAATGAGTTCGTGTTTCGTTGGCATATCAATGCCGTACACATTAGGATAACGAATTTCTGGTGCGGCTGAGGCGAAGTAGATTTTTTTCGCTCCTGCAGCACGCGCCATATCAACAATTTGCTCTGATGTTGTACCACGTACAATCGAATCATCTACTAATAGCACGTTCTTGCCTTTGAATTCAGAAGAAATGGTATTGAGTTTACGCCGTACTGCACTCACTCGCTGAGTTTGACCGGGCATAATAAAAGTGCGTCCTACATAGCGATTTTTTACAAAGCCCTGACGATAAGGCTTATTCAAAATATGGGCTATTTGTAAGGCAATATCATTTGACGTTTCTGGTACGGGGATCACCACGTCAATGTCTAACGCTTTCCATTCACGAGCAATTTTTTCGCCCAGATATTTCCCCATATGTACACGCGCTGCATAAACAGAAACTCCATCAATATTGGAATCTGGACGGGCAAAATAGACATATTCAAAAATACACGGCGTCAGTTTTGGATTATCCGCACATTGCTGTGCATAAAATTTGCCGTCAAAGGTGATATAAACCGCTTCTCCCGGCTGAATATCACGTACAAATTCAAAACCAACCACATCAAGTGCGGTACTTTCTGAGGCAAAAATGTATTCTGTTTTGCCATTTTCTTCACGTTTTCCTAGCACTAAAGGACGAATCCCATTCGGATCACGAAACGCAACCATTCCGTGTCCGATAATCATTGCTACACAAGCATAAGCACCACGAATATCATTATGTGTTGCTTTAATTGCGTGAAAAATATCTTCGGGCGAAAGGTGTTGGGTATAAATATGATCAAGATGATAGGCTAGGATATTAAGCAAAATTTCTGAATCTGAATTGGTATTCACGTGGCGGCGAGCGCGTTCGTATAAGGTCTTTTTCAGTTGTTCAGAGTTCGTTAAATTACCGTTATGAACAAGGCTTAAGCCATAAGGTGAGTTTACATAAAAAGGCTGCGCCTCAGAAACACTGGAACTGCCCGCAGTCGGATAACGAACGTGCCCAATGCCAGCATTGCCTTGCAAACGTAGCATATGTACTTGCTGGAAAACATCACTTACCAGCCCATTTGCCTTACGTAAACGGAAGCGATTTTCATCATCAATAGTGACAATTCCTGCCGCATCTTGCCCTCGGTGTTGAAGAACCGTTAAGGCATTATAAATTGCTTCATTGACAGGGCTTGTCCCCACTATACCGACAATACCACACATTCGTGTTATCCCCTATTGAGTTAATGTTGAGTTTAATAAACTGGAATTTTCCTGAATTTTTTGGAAGAACCATTCCACAATAAAGCCAAAGTGCGGGATTAATTTTGATTCTTTCCACACATCACTTTGACTAAAGTTAGTAAAGGTATCGACAAAGAATAAGAGTGCCGCAACAATCAATACCCCACGTAATAAGCCAAAACAGCCACCTAATACACGATCTGTGCCAGACAACCCGGTTTTATCTACCAGTTGGCTAATTAAATAATTCACAATTGCCCCAATGATTAAAGTGGCAATAAATAAAATGGCAATGGCTACGCCATTACGAATATAGCCTGATTCAATTTGAGTTAAAAAGTTGGCAACATAAGGATAAAAATGATTTGCGACCAAAAAAGCGACGACCCAGCTTGCAAGGGACATCACCTCACGCACGAAACCACGCAAAAGGCTGACAATAATAGAAAAAGCAATAATTCCGATAATAATAAAATCTAAATAATTGTTCACGAAAATAATCTCTACAATAGATAGGATATTTATGACCGCGCTATTCTAGCAAAAAACGAAAACGTTTGCGTAGCATTATTTGCAGTTTTTTATCCTAAAGGTTAAAAAGTGCTGTACTATATCACTCGCTTTTAGCGGGATCAACAAAGCACATATTAAGAGCATTATAAGGATTGCCAAACGTCTGCGGGCAATTTTTGTGCCGCCTTTTTTAGTACGAACGCGAGATCTTGATAAGTTGGTTTCTCTGGCATCGTGACACCACTTCCGACTTTTTCTAACTGCTGACAAATTTGCAAAAATTGCACCGCACTTTGTTGAGGCAATGGTGTTTTCGCACGCTTGCCGAGCCAATAAAGCCCTTGCAAAGGTAAACACAAAGAAAAAAGTGCCGTTAATATTGTTGCCGCCAGTGCCACCATATCCCCTTTGGCATACATTTGTTGCCATACCAATGCAAACACTGCCAAAAATGGCATCAACTTTTGTGAAAACTGAGTGGCTTTAATTACGCGATTTTCGGGGAAAATCATTCCCAATTTAGGCATTAACGGCCAAGTGTCGAGATATTGTTGTCCTTGTTGAAGTGCGGTGAAAAATTTCATTGTTTTCCTTGTTATGCTGAACGGTAATCAATTTGGGCATTATAGCCCATTCTTTTCCTTTTTCTTGGGTTTATTTTTTATAAAAAAATTTTAATTTTTAATCATTTTTTTGATAAATATCGTATTTTTTCTGCCTTGAGAATTTATTTTATTGAGTGAACAGTGTATCCTATACAAGATCTAACGACTTTTATATGTCGCTCCGTTTAGGCTATTTTAGACGGATTCCTTTTAACTTAATTAAAGATAGGTTACTTATGTCTCAAAAATTAGTTCTCGTACTTAACTGCGGTAGTTCATCACTTAAATTTTCAATTTTAGATCCGGTAACGGGTGAAGAAAAATTATCTGGTTTAGCAGAAGCATTCCATTTACCTGATGCACGTATTAAGTGGAAATTACACGGTGAAAAAGGCAATGCCGAATTAGGTGCTGGTGCGGCACACAGTGAAGCGCTTGCATTTATTGTGAACAATATTTTCCCACTCGATCCATCGTTAAAAGATGAGATTGTGGCAATTGGCCATCGTATTGTTCACGGTGGTGAGAAATTCACTTCTTCTGTTGTTATCAATGATGAAGTGATTCAAGGTATTAAAGACGCGATTCAATTTGCACCATTACACAACCCAGCTCACTTAATTGGTATTGAAGAAGCGTTCAAAATGTTCCCGCACTTAAAAGATAAAAACGTGGCGGTTTTTGATACAGCGTTCCATACAACAATGCCTGAAGAAGCTTATCTTTATGCTATTCCTTATTCTTTATATAAAGAGCACGGTGTTCGCCGCTATGGGGCGCACGGTACAAGCCATTACTATGTAAGCCAGCAAGCCGCGGAGCGTTTAAATGTGCCAGCGGATCAAGTTAATGTGATCACTTGTCACTTAGGTAACGGTGCCTCTGTGGCTGCCGTTCGTCACGGTAAATGTATTGATACGTCAATGGGCTTAACCCCATTAGAAGGCTTAGTGATGGGGACGCGTTCTGGTGATTTAGATCCCGCAATCATTTTCTACCTACACGACAATCTAGGTATGAGCGTTGAAGAAATCAACACTCTATTAACCAAAAAATCGGGCTTATTAGGTTTAACAGAAGTCACCAGCGACTGTCGTTATGCCGAAGACAACTATGATGCAGAAGCCGCAGCAAAACGTGCATTAGATGTATTCTGTTACCGTTTAGCAAAATATATCGGTTCATATATGGCTGTGATCGGTGAGCGTTTAGATGCTATCGTGTTTACTGGTGGTATTGGTGAAAACTCAGGACTTGTTCGTGAAAAAACCTTAGCGCATTTAACACTCTTCGGTTATAAACTAGATAACGCTAAAAACCTTGCTGCTCGTTTTGGTAACGAAGGTGTGATCACCGCAGACAACACGCCTGTTGCAATGGTGATTCCAACAAACGAAGAACTTGTTATTGCACAAGATACTGCAAAACTTTGTATCTAACGTTATAAACAGACTGCCGAATCATTCGGCAGTTTCTTTTTCATTATTTAACCTAAAGGTTTATTATGTCTCGCACAATTATTCTTATTCCGGTGAGTGCTGGCGTTGGTTTAACCAGTGTTAGCCTTGGTTTAATTCGTTCACTTGAAGAAAAAGGCGCAAAAATTGGTTTTATGAAACCAATTTCACAACCAAATACTGGCGAAGATAAACTCGATCGCAGCACCTCTATCGTTCGTACTAGCACCTCTATTGAAACTGCTGAGCCGTTTATGCTGAGCGTAGCGGAAAGCTTGATTGGTCAAAATCAATCTGATGTTTTATTAGAAAAAATTGTTGAAAATCATCAACAATTAGCTAAAAACAATGAAATTATCATTGTTGAAGGCTTGATTCCAACACGTAAACATAGCTATGCAAACAGCATTAACTATGAAATTGCCCAAGCCTTAGATGCAGAAATCATTCTTGTGGCTGCCCCTTCAACAGAAACGCCAGCTCAGCTTAAAGAGCGTGTAGAAGCCGCTGCTTCACAATTTGGGGGTAAAAATAACAAAAACTTATTGGGTGTCGTCATTAACAAATTTAATGCACCAATTGATGAATCTGGTCGTACTCGCCCTGATTTAAGTGAAATTTTTGATGCTTATCAACATAGCCATAGCAACGTGGCTGAAGTATATAACTTATTTGAAAAAAGCCCAATCAAAATACTCGCTTGTATTCCTTGGAATGCAGAACTTATTGCCACCCGTGTCATTGATTTGGTAAAACATTTAGGCGCAGCCATTATCAATGAAGGGGAAATCCAGACTCGCCGTATTCGTAGCATTACTTTCTGCGCAAGAAGCTTACCTAATATGGTTGAACACTTCCGTAATGGTAGCTTGTTAGTCACTTCAGCTGATCGCCCTGATGTGCTAGTTGCCGCCGCCCTTGCTGCAAGCAGCGGTATTGAATTAGGTGGCTTGCTTTTAACTGGTGGATACAAACTAGATAGCCAAATTAAAAAACTTTGCCAACCTGTTTTTGAAAGCACAGGATTGCCAATTTTCCGTATTGAAGGCAATACTTGGCAAACCGCCCTTGCATTACAAAGTTTCAACCTTGAAGTACCTGTGGATGATAAAGAACGTATTGAAAGCATTAAACAATACACAAGCCAACAATTTGATACTGAATTTGTCAATTCAATTGTGGCCGAATCTTCTCGCCAACGTCGTTTATCGCCACCGGCTTTCCGTTTCCAATTAACCGAATTAGCACGTCAAGCGAAAAAACGTATTGTCTTGCCTGAAGGGGACGAACCACGCACAATCAAAGCGGCTGCTCTTTGTGCAGAACGTGGTATTGCAGAATGTGTACTTTTAGCTAACCCAGCTGACGTTCAGCGTGTTGCAGAAGCCCAAGGTGTACAATTGGGCAAAGGTATCACAATCATTGATCCTGCGAGCGTACGTGAAAACTATGTAGCACGTTTAGTCGAATTGCGTAAAAACAAAGGAATGACTGAAGCGCTCGCACGTGAACAGCTAGAAGACACCGTCGTACTTGGTACCATGATGTTAGAAGCAAATGAAGTAGATGGTCTGGTTTCAGGTGCAGTACACACCACAGCAAATACCATTCGTCCACCAATGCAAATTATCAAAACCGCACCGGGTAATTCTATTGTTTCTTCCATCTTCTTTATGCTATTACCAGATCAAGTGCTTGTTTATGGTGACTGTGCAGTAAACCCAGATCCAACCGCAGAACAGCTTGCCGAAATTGCAATTCAATCCGCCGATTCAGCGAAAGCCTTTGGTATAGATCCGAAAGTGGCAATGATCTCCTACTCTACAGGCACATCTGGTAGTGGTGCTGATGTAGAAAAAGTGAAAGAAGCAACACGTCTTGCTCAAGAAAAACGCCCTGATCTTATTATTGATGGTCCATTACAATATGATGCGGCAATTATGGAAGATGTAGCGCGTTCTAAAGCACCAAACTCACCAGTTGCAGGTAAAGCGACAGTATTCGTATTCCCTGATCTAAATACTGGTAACACCACCTATAAAGCGGTACAACGCTCTGCAGATCTCGTTTCTATTGGTCCGATGCTACAAGGTATGCGTAAACCGGTAAACGACCTTTCTCGCGGTGCATTAGTCGATGATATTGTGTACACTATCGCATTAACAGCAATTCAAGCTACGCAATAACAAAAACTAAGAAAAAATTGACCGCACTTTGATCTGCCCCTCAAAAACTGGAGACCCAACTAGAGGGGCAGATCATCTCCTATTCTTATCAATTCTTACCTAAATAAATGACTTTTCTTTTACTTTTTTCAAATGATTTAAGTTTAGGGGCTGTCCTAGATAACTAGGCTAAATTCCCTTTAACTAATTGTTTTAAAATAGAAATTTGAGATTTTAAGTTACTGTTATTAAAACGCCATTCGCATTCCTTCAAATAAAGTTCAAAATGAGCTTTAGGAATACCGTTAAACTTGCGTAAATGGCGTTTCGCTTGATTCCAGAAATTCTCAATTCCGTTAATGTGATTTTGTTTTTCTGCAAAGTGTGTACTGTGATTGACGCGAAAATGGTTAAATTCACTTACGTCAAGTACATCATAACTTCGGTAGAAATCAGTGTAAACAATACTATCAGGCTTTACTTGCTCGCGAATGATTGGCAACAATGTCGCAGATTGGGTATTTGGCATCGCGACGGTGTAAACCTTACCATTGCGCTTTAAAAGCCCAAATACAGCCGTTTTACTTGCTGCACCTCGCCCTCGCTTGCCTTTGCGAATGCCACCGAAATAGCTTTCATCGGCTTCAATTTCGCCATCGAACATTTCCAAATGGGAGCTGTTTTGATAGATAAGTAATCGCAAGCGATGAAAGTAATACGCTGCCGTCGTTTTGTTTACATTTACTCGCTCAGCTGCTGTTCTTGCAGTAACACCTGCGACAAACAGCTCAATGAGTTTATTTTGTTTATGCTGACTTAAGCGACTTTTTCTCATTTGGTCATTTTAACCTAAATAGAGTTTTTAGTCGTTATCTAGGACAGCCCCTAAGTTTATTCAGGAAAGAGGCACGTTTCTCAGCATCTGATTGAGGATGAGCTAACGTCTTTTTTACGTATTACCCCTAGTCTTTTTAAAGCAACACAAATGACGTTTTGACTACAGCCTAAACGCTGTTTGCCCATTGTGCCATAATCGTCAGGATAAGCCTCAACATCGGTTTTAAGAAGTGTGTTATCAAGCTTATAAGGTTACTTCTTCCGTTCAGATTTTTTCTTCCATCGTTAAATGGTATTGGTACTGATCTGAAATGCCTCTGCCAATTCTTGAGATCTTGTGCCTCAGGCATGTCAGTAAGTGGCTATGCAAGGTGGCTATTGTAGCGTATTTCATGGGTTTTACTATATATCTCTGGATTATGGTCTAATCTAGCCTATTCATTCTCAGTGATGTCTATCTGCTTTTATTCCCTCCAAATACAAAAAACGCCACTGAGTTCCCTCAATGACGTTCTTCTTTCATTCAAAACCTGGCGGTGCCCTACTCTCACATGGGAAGCTCCCACACTACCATCAGCGTTACAGCGTTTCACTTCTAAGTTCGGCATGGATTTAGGTGGGTCCAC
The DNA here is from genome assembly GCF_026226765.1 of Avibacterium sp. 21-599. NCBI lineage: Bacteria > Pseudomonadati > Pseudomonadota > Gammaproteobacteria > Pasteurellales > Pasteurellaceae > Avibacterium > Avibacterium sp. 21-599. Next base: position 1,568,163 of record NZ_JAKKOB010000001.1, on the reverse strand, counting down.
TGCACTAACGCCGCCAAGATAATTCTTTCGCTTATCTAAAGCTTATCTCTCTTATCTACAGACTTCAAAGCCTTCCGCTCTAAAATCTCTACTCTCTCAATCAAAAACAAGCCAAAACCCTTGAGCGTTGTATAGTTAAGCCTCTCGGGCAATTAGTACTGGTTAGCTCAACGACTCACATCGCTTACACACCCAGCCTATCTACGTCTTAGTCTCAAACAACCCTTACCAACTTAAAGTCGGGGAGAACTCATCTTAAGGCAAGTTTCGTGCTTAGATGCTTTCAGCACTTATCTCTTCCGCATTTAGCTACCCAGCAGTGCCTCTGGCGAGACAACTGGTACACCAGTGATGCGTCCACTCCGGTCCTCTCGTACTAGGAGCAGCCCCTCTCAATTCTCCAACGCCCACGGCAGATAGGGACCGAACTGTCTCACGACGTTCTAAACCCAGCTCGCGTACCACTTTAAATGGCGAACAGCCATACCCTTGGGACCTACTTCAGCCCCAGGATGTGATGAGCCGACATCGAGGTGCCAAACACCGCCGTCGATATGAACTCTTGGGCGGTATCAGCCTGTTATCCCCGGAGTACCTTTTATCCGTTGAGCGATGGCCCTTCCATTCAGAACCACCGGATCACTATGACCTGCTTTCGCACCTGCTCGACTTGTCTGTCTCGCAGTTAAGCTTGCTTATACCATTGCACTAACCTGACGATGTCCGACCGTCATTAGCAAACCTTCGTGCTCCTCCGTTACGCTTTGGGAGGAGACCGCCCCAGTCAAACTACCCACCAGACACTGTCCGAACACCCGTTTCAGGCGCTTCGTTAGAACATCAAACGTTAAAGGGTGGTATTTCAACAACGACTCCACGATAACTGGCGTTACCGCTTCATAGTCTCCCACCTATCCTACACATCAAAATTCAAGGTTCAGTGTCAAGCTATAGTAAAGGTTCACGGGGTCTTTCCGTCTAGCCGCGGGTACACCGCATCTTCACGGCGATTTCAATTTCACTGAGTCTCGGGTGGAGACAGCCTGGCCATCATTATGCCATTCGTGCAGGTCGGAACTTACCCGACAAGGAATTTCGCTACCTTAGGACCGTTATAGTTACGGCCGCCGTTTACTGGGGCTTCGATCAGGCGCTTCTCTTTCGATTACACCATCAATTAACCTTCCAGCACCGGGCAGGCATCACACCCTATACGTCCACTTTCGTGTTTGCAGAGTGCTGTGTTTTTAATAAACAGTTGTAGCCAGCTGGTATCTTCGACTGGTTCATGCTCCATTCGCAAAGAACTTCACACTACGCCAGCGCACCTTCTCCCGAAGTTACGGTGCTATTTTGCCTAGTTCCTTCACCCGAGTTCTCTCAAGCGCCTGAGTATTCTCTACCTGACCACCTGTGTCGGTTTTCAGTACGGTTTAGTAAAGCCTGAAGCTTAGTGGCTTTTCCTGGAAGTGTGGTATCAGTTACTTCAGCTCCTTAGAGCCTCGTCATCATCTCTCTGTGTTCACAGTAGACCGGATTTGCCTAGTCTACCCACCTACCAACTTAAACGTACATCTCCAACAGTACGCTAACCTAACCTTCTCCGTCCCCACATCGCAGCTTTACCAAGTACGGGAATATTAACCCGTTTCCCATCGACTACGCTTTTCAGCCTCGCCTTAGGGGCCGACTCACCCTGCCCCGATTAACGTTGGACAGGAACCCTTGGTCTTCCGGCGAACGGGTTTTTCACCCGTTTTATCGTTACTTATGTCAGCATTCGCACTTGTGATACGTCCAGCAAACCTCTCGATTCACCTTCTTCCGCTTACACAACGCTCCCCTACCCAACAATCTTTCGATTGATGCCGCAGCTTCGGTACTATATTTTAGCCCCGTTACATCTTCCGCGCAGGCCGACTCGACTAGTGAGCTATTACGCTTTCTTTAAATGGTGGCTGCTTCTAAGCCAACATCCTAGCTGTCTAAGCCTTCCCACTTCGTTTCCCACTTAATATAGATTTTGGGACCTTAGCTGGCGGTCTGGGTTGTTTCCCTCTCCACGACGGACGTTAGCACCCGCCGTGTGTCTCCTGTGCATTACTCTTTGGTATTCGGAGTTTGCATCGGTTTGGTAACCCGGGATGGGCCCCTAGCCGAAACAGTGCTCTACCCCCAAAGGTATTCACACAAGGCTCTACCTAAATAGATTTCGGGGAGAACCAGCTATCTCCCGGTTTGATTGGCCTTTCACCCCCAGCCACAGGTCATCCGCTAATTTTTCAACATTAGTCGGTTCGGTCCTCCAGTTAGTGTTACCCAACCTTCAACCTGCCCATGGCTAGATCACCGGGTTTCGGGTCTATACCTTGCAACTAGCCGCCCAGTTAAGACTCGGTTTCCCTTCGGCTCCCTTATTCAGTTAACCTCGCTACAAAATATAAGTCGCTGACCCATTATACAAAAGGTACGCAGTCACCCCATCACTCAATCCCACTGCTATTTTTGGGGGTTAAATTTTTACTTCGTAAAAATTAACCTTTCAGTGCGGTATTTTTTTACTAAACGTCCATCACTCAATAGGCTTGAGTGATGGGGCTCCCACTGCTTGTACGTACAGGGTTTCAGGTTCTATTTCACTCCCCTCACCGGGGTTCTTTTCGCCTTTCCTTCACAGTACTGGTTCACTATCGGTCAATCAGGAGTATTTAGCCTTGGAGGATGGTCCCCCCATCTTCAAACAGGATTCCTCGTGTCCCGCCCTACTTCTCGTAAGCTTAGTACCACACGCAATTTTTCAGATACGGGGCTATCACCCTGTTTCGCTTGACTTCCCAGTCAATTCTCCTAAATCACTTGCTATCACTTACTGGCTACTCCGCTTTCGCTCGCCGCTACTCACAGAATCTCGGTTGATTTCTTTTCCTCGGGGTACTTAGATGTTTCAGTTCTCCCGGTTCGCCTTGTTTACCTAGTTTATTCAGTAAACAATGATAGGTTCTTCACCTATCGGGTTTCCCCATTCGGACATCGTGGGTTAAACGCTTCTTATCAACTCACCCACGCTTTTCGCAGATTAGCACGTCCTTCTTCGCCTCTGATTGCCAAGGCATCCGCCCTGTACGCTTTCTCACTTAACTATACAACCTCAAGGATTTTTTTCCTTAAAGCTATCGTCATTCGTTGAGAATCGCTTACTTGCTTTTGTTCAAGTAAGTCTTCTTCTACTCAGACTTCTTCAATTCAGTGATAAACTTTATCCTTTATCACCGGCTTGAAAGTCTCTTCAGTTTTCAGCTTGTTTTTACATTGTTAAAGAGCAAATAGGATAATACTGATTTTGTGTACTATCATTAGTAAATTCTCTGACTAAAATCTATCTTAAGTATACTTACTTAAGACAATCTAAAAGAACTTACTAATGATTTACATCTCATTAAATGATTTGGTGGAGATAAGCGGGATCGAACCGCTGACCTCCTGCGTGCAAGGCAGGCGCTCTCCCAGCTGAGCTATATCCCCAATCATTTCTTCTTCCTCATCACTTGAGTGGTGGGTCTGAGTGGACTTGAACCACCGACCTCACCCTTATCAGGGGTGCGCTCTAACCACCTGAGCTACAGACCCTCAAGGATTCGGGTATTCCTTTGCTTCTTATTGTCTAACATCAATCAACCAATCTGTGTGAACATTCGTCTTCTCTTCGGTAAGGAGGTGATCCAACCGCAGGTTCCCCTACGGTTACCTTGTTACGACTTCACCCCAGTCATGAATCATACCGTGGTAAACGCCCCCCTCTCGGTTAAGCTATCTACTTCTGGTACAACCCACTCCCATGGTGTGACGGGCGGTGTGTACAAGGCCCGGGAACGTATTCACCGCGACATTCTGATTCGCGATTACTAGCGATTCCGACTTCATGGAGTCGAGTTGCAGACTCCAATCCGGACTTAGATGCACTTTCTGAGATTCGCTCACCCTCGCAGGCTCGCTTCCCTCTGTATGCACCATTGTAGCACGTGTGTAGCCCTACTCGTAAGGGCCATGATGACTTGACGTCATCCCCACCTTCCTCCAGTTTATCACTGGCAGTCTCCTTTGAGTTCCCATCTCTACATGCTGGCAACAAAGGATAAGGGTTGCGCTCGTTGCGGGACTTAACCCAACATTTCACAACACGAGCTGACGACAGCCATGCAGCACCTGTCTCAAAGTTCCCGAAGGCACAGTCTTATCTCTAAAACCTTCTTTGGATGTCAAGAGTAGGTAAGGTTCTTCGCGTTGCATCGAATTAAACCACATGCTCCACCGCTTGTGCGGGCCCCCGTCAATTCATTTGAGTTTTAACCTTGCGGCCGTACTCCCCAGGCGGTCGATTTATCACGTTAGCTACGGGCGCCAAGCTCAAAGCCCAACCCCCAAATCGACAGCGTTTACAGCGTGGACTACCAGGGTATCTAATCCTGTTTGCTCCCCACGCTTTCGCACATGAGCGTCAGTATCTCCCCAAGGGGCTGCCTTCGCCTTCGGTATTCCTCCACATCTCTACGCATTTCACCGCTACACGTGGAATTCTACCCCTCCCTAGAGTACTCTAGTAAACCAGTCTGAAATGCAATTCCCAAGTTAAGCTCGGGGATTTCACATCTCACTTAATTTACCGCCTGCGTGCCCTTTACGCCCAGTTATTCCGATTAACGCTCGCACCCTCCGTATTACCGCGGCTGCTGGCACGGAGTTAGCCGGTGCTTCTTCTGTGACTAACGTCAAATCAACGTGCTATTAACACGTCCACCTTCCTCATCACCGAAAGAACTTTACAACCCGAAGGCCTTCTTCATTCACGCGGCATGGCTGCGTCAGGGTTCCCCCCATTGCGCAATATTCCCCACTGCTGCCTCCCGTAGGAGTCTGGGCCGTGTCTCAGTCCCAGTGTGGCTGGTCATCCTCTCAGACCAGCTAGAGATCGCAGGCTTGGTAGGCCTTTACCCCACCAACTACCTAATCCCACTTGGGCTCACCTTATGGCTAGTGCCCTTCCGGTCCCACTACTTTAATCCTCAGATATTACGCGGTGTTAGCCATCGTTTCCAATGGTTATCCCCCTCCATAAAACAGATTCCCAAGCATTACTCACCCGTCCGCCACTCGTCAGCATCGAAAGCAAGCTTTCAACCCGTTACCGTTCGACTTGCATGTGTTAAGCCTGCCGCCAGCGTTCAATCTGAGCCATGATCAAACTCTTCAGTTTAATCTCGCTCAATGAATACATAACGTTATATTCTTTTCGAATTTCAAGTTAAGCATCATTGATTTCTAAATTTTAAATCTTTTTGAAAATCAACGAATGCCCACACAGATTGTCTGATTGATTGTTAAAGAGCAAAAAAGAACGACGCGATTTGTATCATCTTAATTTCTACAACGTCGCGTCGTTGTGTGCGGCGTATTATAGACATCTCGAAAATCTTTGCAAGTCTTTTTTGACAATTTTTTACAAATTTTTTGGCTATCCGTCCTAGATGACAACTAAAAGCTTCATTTAGGTAAGATATATCTATGAGAAAAAATCCTCTAAGTCAGCATAAACAAAATAAACTCATTAAGCTATTTGTGTTGCAGATCTGACTACAAGAACCTTCCTAAAAAGAGATTTAACACGAGTAAAACTTAACGTAAAATATGCCAACAAATCAATCAAAGGTAACTATAAATGTGTATTGTATTAAAACAACTTATTGAACTCCTAAAGCTTGAAAAACTTGATGATTTTCTCTTTCGAGGACAAAGCCAAGATTTAGGTTTACGTCAAGTATTTGGTGGGCAGGTGGTAGCACAAGCACTTTCTGCGGCAATTCAAGTTGCACCAAAAGATCGTCTATTACATTCTTGCCACGCTTATTTCCTCGCGCCCGGAGACAGCCTCTACCCAATCATTTACGATGTGGAAGTGCTGCGCGAAGGGCATCATTTCACAGCAATGCGAGTGAAGGCCGTTCAGCATAATCAAGCGATTTGCCATATTACTGCCTCATTCCAAATGGAGGAAAATGGCTTTGATCATCAAACGACAATGCCAAATGTGGGTGAGCCAGATAGCTTTCTTGCTGAAAATGTGGCGTTGCAAAAACTGGCACAATATATTCCTGAGCCAATTCGTGAGAAATTTACTGCCGACCGACCTTTTGATATTCGTAGCAAATACATCAATAATCCTTTTCAAGGCAAGGTGTTGCCACCCGAACAATATGTTTGGGTGAAAGCAAACGGTGAAGTCCCACAAGATCGCGCTATTCAGCAATGCTTATTGGCGTATTTCTCTGATTTTCATCCATTGCTCACTGCCCTTCACCCACATCAAAAAGGCTTTTTAGAAGCAGGAATGAAATTGGCAACCATTGATCATTCTATTTGGTTTCATCGTGCCAGCGATCTTAATGATTGGCTACTTTACGCCATTGAAAGCCCTAACGCCTTTGGCGCAAGAGGCTTATCTCGTGGGCAAATTTTCGATCGCCAAGGGCGTTTAATTGCCACCACTCAACAAGAAGGTTTAATTCGATTTAGCGAAAAATAAGGAAAAAAATGACCGCACTTTTAATCACACAACTTTGGGAACAGGTTACACAAGCCTTGCAAGAAAAAGATCCCGCGAAAAAATGTGAACAAGTAAACGCCCTATATAGCGAACTGCTACCTCGCATTGAACAAGCGGAATTGGCGGATTTCCCCGTGGTAAAAAAAGATCAAGAAATGGCTACGTTTCCGGATAAACCCAAATTGGTTGCACCACACGCTGTGCCAAAACGTTCTTTTGCCACACAAGAAGGCTATGCAGCGACATTACACGCTATTGCACATATTGAATTTAATGCGATTAATTTAGGCTTAGATGCAGCGTGGCGGTTTGCCCGTGAAGCGGAAAAAGAATTAGGCGAAGGGTTGGCTTTTACGCGTGATTGGTTACGCGTTGCTTATGAAGAAAGCACGCATTTTACTTTAGTAAACAATCACTTAAAAACCTTAGGTTATGAATATGGCGATTTTGAAGCACACGCCGGATTATGGGAAATGGCACAGGCTACCGCACACGATATTTGGGAACGAATGGCATTAGTACCGCGTGTTTTGGAAGCAAGAGGCTTAGACGCCACACCAGTGATGCAAGAAAAAATCGCACAACGCAAAGATTTTGATGCGGTGAAAATTCTCGATGTTATTTTGCGTGATGAAATTGGTCACGTTGCTATTGGTAACCATTGGTATCACGCCCTTTCTGCCAAACGAGGACTGGATGCAATGCAATGTTTCAGCGATTTATTGCGTAAATATCGTATTGTGATTTTTAAAGGTGCGATCAACACAGATGCCCGTATTCAAGCAGGTTTCACCCAATTTGAATTAGATTGGATTTATGAAATTGAGCAGACTTTAAAATCGCATATTAAGGCAATGAAAGGATAAAATTTTCCCTTCTTAGAAAAAGAAGGGAAAATACTGACCTTATCCCCCCACTTTCGCCCGAATACGATCGGCAAACATTCCTATACTTACCGCAAAATAATTAGAGCGATTCCAGTCAAGCAAGGTGCGGAAATTGTTTGAAACTAAGAAAGTACGTCCATTTTCACCATCTGGTTGCACAAGCCATAAGGTTGTATGAGAAAGTGCGGTGAGATTTTGCGTACTTTCTAAATTGAAGGATTTGAGTTCAACGCCTTGAGCTTGCCAATCTTGTAATGAACGCGCTTTGTGCGTTTCAATGCCTGTTAAATTCGGGCTAATATACTGATTTAAGCGTACTTCCACGCCCCAAGGCAATTTGTCGTCCCAGCCCACCGTATGTAAATAACGGGCGATAGAAGCAAAGACATCATAATGGTTTTTCCAGATATCTTTTTTCACCATCACCATTGCCATCTGCGGCATAGCTAAGGTAAGAACTTGGCATAAACTGCGTTTGTCCCATTGCGCCTGCCCACGAGCCTTTCATTTTGTGACGTTGAATATGATCATGTTCTAACATTTTCATTGCCGCAATAAATTCTTTACTGAATAATGGCTCACGGCGTCCATCAAAAGCAAGGGTTGCTAATACGGAAAGCACATCATAATAGCCTTGATAATAACCGAAACTACTTTCCATTCCCCACAGTGCCATTAAATATTCTTTTTGTACGCCAAATTTTTTACTCGCACTTTCTAATTGTGGTAACTGTTGCCAATAACGTTCTTCCGCAATGTTCACTTTATTTGTGGTCAGTACGCGGTTAAGATAATTCGTTACCCCATTAGGATTAACCACTTTTGGCGCACTAGGATCACGTTTTTTTACTTTCCCCGCTTGTTGTTTATCCAATGCCACTGCTTTAGGAATATATTGAATATTTTGTTGTGCATTTAGCACCGCACTTGAAATTCCTTGCCCTGCGGCTTTGGCTTTTAAAAACCGTACATAATCATCAAAATTATTTAATGTACGAGGCTTATTATATTGCGCATTTTCCCCCACGGGTTTAATGGAATCATTACTTGAGCAGGCTGATAATAAAACGGCTGAAAATAATGAAGTCACTATTAACTTTTTGCTAAACATTGGCTTTCCTTAAAAAATAAAACATTATTTACGTAAAAATTTATATACCAATTTCAATAATGAAACAGGTAATAAACGTGGTAAAACTCGTAATAAAAAAACGATAAATCCCGAAATAAGCGATTGCAATTGAACTTTCCGTTTTAATTTAAATAAATTCCATTCGCATTTCGCTTGAGCTAAGCCTCGGCGACGAGATACCATTCCATTCCCTACACGCGCATAAACTAAAATATCAGGTAAATTAGCGACATTTTGCGGATATTTCGCAACTAAATTAATCCATAAATAATAATCTTCCTGAATATCTTGGTAACCTCCCGCAGCCAATACCGCTGCTTTTTGGTAGGCCACGGTCATATGGTTAAAGGGGCTACGCATTTTCGTGAAATCAACAATCTCTTTCGCCTCAGTGGGGACATTACGATAGCTTACAATGTCTTGAATATCCGTACCAAATTCAGCAATTTGCCCTCCAAAAATAATGGTTTCAGGATGTTGCTTAATAAAATTGATTTGTTTTTCAAAACGCTGGGGATCACAAATATCATCCGTATCCATACGCAACACCCATTCATTGGTACAATGCCGTAACCCCTCATTTAATGCTTTACCTAACCCTTGATTTACAGGTAATTTAACTAATTTTAACGGTAAAAAATTCACAAATTTTTGCACCGCACTTTCTAGCTCAGGCGTAACTGCACCATCAAACACTAAAACAATTTCGTCTGCGGGCAAGGTTTGTGCGCGCAAACTTTCTAAGCATTCACGCAAGTATTGTGGGTTTTCCTTTATATATAAGGACATTAAAACTGAAAATTTCATTAGATAAACCTTTTCAAATGAATGGCTAATTTCGGTGAAATAAAAATAATGATTGCAATAATCAGTGGTTTGATATTCTTGCTTAATTTAAACATTTTCCAATAATAAATACTCGCCTTGCGTGATAAATTCATAATATAAGGATAAGCAAGCATATAAAGTGAATTTATTGCAAAGCGTTGTTGCTGAATAGGCGTTTTCACATAATGTTTCTGAATAAATGCAATCGCTTGTTCCGTATTGGTTAAATTCGTTGAAACGCTCGCACGTTGGGTATGAAATGTACATTCAGTTAAAGCGTGATCGACATAGCACGGTTTTAATTCAGGTGATGAAATCACTTTTAATACAAATTCATAATCTTCCAACGATTTTAATTGGGTTGAAAGCCCACCTAAAGCGAAAAAGAAAGATTTTTTAATCCCTATCATCGGCATTCCACCGATTTTATTGGCTAATAACATACTTTCTAAATTGAGATCTTTTTGCTGTGTCAAAGGATGCGTAACATAGCTAAACTTTTCATTAACCATTACGCATTTTGCAGGATGATAAATAAAATTCATCACTGGATTTTCTGCAATTTTTTTTCCTAAAATTTCACATTTATGCTTTTCAAAACGGTCATCATCATCTAAAAATAATAACCAATCTTGCGTTGCATTTTTTACCCCAATATTACGGCTTTCTGCTACCCCTTGATTTTGATCATTACGAATAACGGTTACCTTAAAAGGATAATCTTTTTTGATAAACACCTTTTCTTTAGAACAATCATCAACAATAATGACCTCAAAATTATGCACGGTTTGTTGAATTAAATGTTCTAATAAGGCTGGAATTTCCTCTTGCCGATTATAAGATGGCACGATAATACTAAACATTTTGTTTTCCTTCTTTTCTAAATAAGAAGAGATTTTTCCCTTGCTGTCCAAATAAAGATAAGAACATTAGTAGCACTAACATTATTCCCGGGAAAGCATAAGTATCCGCTTTAATATTTAATACGGAAAATATCAATAATGTAGATAAACTAAATAGCCAGCTCCCATTAAACCAATTTAATGCAACTTTACGCACAAAATAAGCGGTAAATAAAAAACAAATAGCTAAATACCCTATTCCACCATAAAGTAATTGGCGTAAAAAACCGCTGTCTGTCAGACCATAATATTTTCCATCTGGCATAACATATTGTCCATCACCCCATAGAAATTGGTTTAATTCGGGAATAAATAAATGGCGCTTCATTAATGTATCTGTTGATGAACTAGTCAGTCCTTGATGGTTTAGTAAATTAATTAACGGTTCTAATGCGTGAGCGACATAAGGATTTTCAGGGCAATAAAATGCCAACCCTAAACAGAGCAATCCAAATAAGAGGACAGCAGGAAGATATTTCCATTTAAAATAAATGGCAATGCTTACCATTGAAAGCAATAAAAATGTTCTTCCTGAAATAAGCCCAATACATAAAATTAAAAATAAATACACCGCACTTAATTTATTCTGCACTTTGTTGTAAGCCAGTAAGAAATGTAACAAAAATAGATAAAAAGCACTTAATTGGAAGAACGCCGATGAAGTCAGATTATATAAACGATATTCTTGTTCTGAACCATAAAAACGTGGCAGTAGGATATGGCTTGAAATCGCCAACTCTACCATAAACTCAATCCCTATTAATGCTGTAATGCCAACAATCCATTGAATAATAATACCGATTTTTAAATCTCGAATAAGCAAGCCTTTCCCCTGCTTATTAAAATAAAAAACATTATAAATTCCAATAGCAAAAATAAACAAAATAAGGGTTTTGCTGTATTGTAATAAAACAGAATAATCTTTCGTTTGGTGTAGCCACATTGGAATTGCACTTAACGCAATTAACGTAATAATTGCGATTAAACTATCTAAAGGAATAAAAATGCCTTGTGAACGTTGCTTTTTTAACACCTGATAAGCCAAGTAAACAAGCGTAATGCCGCCAACAAAAAATGCCATTCGGAAAAAATGAAATAACCAAGGATCATAAAGATAAAATAAATTAGCTAGCGCAGACATTATTTTCCACCTATTAGATTACGCTTAATGGCAAGTAATTTTTTCAATGGGTATTTCATTAATTTTTGCCAAAAATAATGTTTGGCACTGCCACGCACCGCTTCTAAATTACTCATTAATGTTGGATTTTCAATGGCTAATAAAGGGCGAATAACTTGTATATCTAAAGCAAATTTATTTTCAAATAAAATATAATCATCGGCTAACCAATAGGGTTTTTCTTCTGCTAAGAAAGGTTTTACTGCAGATTTTTTAATTAAATAAGCGACCGTACCGGCAAAATAATTACGGTAAGGATATGAATAAGAAAACCCAGTACCAGAAATACGATGACGTAAAAAGGAAAAGGTGGTTGGATAATTAATTTCTAATTCTGAATGATTGAAATGATCAATTTTTGATTGTCCAATAAGTATAATATCTGACTGAATATTTTCTTTAAGCAATGCCGTTAAATGATATTGAAAATCTTGATTAAACAACGCATCATCTTCACAAATTAAACAATATTCATCTTCCTGAATGCTTGTATCCTTGGCAATTAAGGCATATACCGCCAAGTGGCTTAATGTACAACCAATTTCCCCTTTGGTTACGTTTCTTCCGTAGCGTTGTAAAAATTTTTCTTGATCATAAAGTGCGGTGAGATTTTCTGGCGTCTCTTGCATCGTATTAATGGCACTAAACACCGTAAAATCTTGTGTGTCAGGCTGAGAAAAAAACAGTTCTCTGCGTTGATGATCTTTATCTAAAGAAATAAGAAATTTTTTCATTTTATCCAACTTAATTAATTACTTTTATTGGAAACTTATAATAGTAAATCAGTGAAATCATCAATCTCACTAAACTCGCGCCAATTAACGCGTAAGCCACTCCATATAACCCTTGATCTTTGAAAATAAAAAATAAGCCAACTAACACAAGGATAGAAATAATTTGGCGGGTAAATAATAAGACTTGCTTACCTAACATCAGCATATTTTGTGATAATAGCCAAGAAAGCCCCGCTAATAATGAATTAATAATGAACCATAATAACACAGGCGCAACTTCAACATAGGCATTACCAAAAAATAAATGAATAATTGGCTCTGCTAAAAACGGCACAATGACCACCGCACTGATTCCCATTAATATGATAAGCCCTAACACGGCACGAATACGATTTAGGTTATTAAGTAAACCTGAATAATAATAATCCACCATCATATTGATAATACGAGTTAGCAACGCATCAAAAGCAATGCAAACAGTATATAAACCTAGGGTATAATTGCCCATTAACGCGACAATTAGAAATCGGTCTAAATTCACTGTTGTCGCACCAAAAACTTGTAGTAAATTTTGTTTTAACCAATTTTTAAAGAAATTAGTTGGAATAATCTTTTGTATTTCCGTTTTTTGCTTAACTTGCTTTTCTATTTTATTTAGGGCATAAAGTGCAAATAAAGCCTGTATTGATGTTAAAATTGTTAAGAGTTGAACCACTTTTTCTAAATGTTGCTGACCAAAAAGAAAATAATACCCGCCATATAGGCCTACGGCTAAAATAGGCTGTTGCAAAGAAAGTAAGCGATAAAGAGATAAATTAGCATCAATTTTACTTTTTTCTAGGGTAATCGTAAAAATAGCGGTAAAAACAACATTTAAAATAAATAAATAATGAAATGATGTAATATTAAAAAATAAAAGCGCAAGGCTGGATACAAATAGTGAAAATAATAAAAAAGCCGCAAAATAATAACGCCAATGATGATATTGGTTATTACGCATGCAAAGTGCAAGAGAAAACCCTACTCCCCCCGTGGCAATCGTAACCACATAGGTAACAGAAGTAATAAAAAGCTGCAATGCACCACGTTCTTCCACTGCAAGCAAACGAGCCAGTAAAAAGGAACTCACCATTGTGAGTCCCGTGGTTAAGAAGGTGGTAATCAGCAGTTTTGTAAAGGATTTATTCTTCATAAACTTTCACAAAATCAATATGTTGCGTCCATTGATGATAATAGCCTAAATTTTTACCATAAGAATTATCACAAACTTCATTAGGGAGTTCTAACAAACAAGAAAAAATATGCCCGTGTAATCGGCTTGTTACCACTAAATCATAGCCTTGAAAAATCTCCTTGCAACGTTCAATTACCGCCAAGCTATGGCGATACCATAAATTATTAACAACATTTTTTAACCAAGGTTGATGATATTTATTGGCTATTTTCGCCAATCCGCTACAAATACGTTCATAATATTTATCTTGAGTGGTAAGAATATCTTCCCAATCTTTTATTTCCGCACTTGTAGGCAATGCGGCTTGGATATTTTTTTCCAAATGGCTTGCTTCAATATCTTTACGCAAAAAATATAAGGTTTTTTCTGCCGATTTTTGCACCGCACGTTGCTTTTGCAACAATGCTGAACCATAAAGTTGATGTGCCATATCAGGCGATAAAAACACCTTATCAGAAAACTGTGCTTTCATTAATTGATAAGTGGCTTGATCACGTGCAAATAAATAACAATCTTTATGCGCAGAAAAAATGGCTGCTGATTTTTCTTTTGCTTGCGGGTGAGAAAAATAGGCGGTTTGTGGCATAACAATAATGCGATTATTCGGAAAGGCTTGCACCAACGCCTCACGCATTGCCTGAATTGCGGGGTAAAGATCACCAAAATTACCACCGCCGTGGCACACTAAGGTCGTCGTCGGCTTGACATATTTTTTTACTTCATCAAGATCGAAGCTTTGTAAACAACGTCTTAATCGAATATGAATTTGATAATCCTGAAAAAACTCCTCTGTTCCCGCATAAATGAGCAAATCCCCCACATTTAGATGGAGCGGATAATCAAAATACAACACATCATTTTTATCCACGATCACATCAAGGATTTGCTTTAAATCTTGTTTCAGAGAAACTAAAATCTCGTTCATTGTTTAACCATCTTTCCTATAAAGCTACTTATCAGCGTAAAGTGGCTATTTTAAAACAGAATACGCCAGAGTTCCAAAAGGATTGAGTATCTTTACAAAAGATTACAAGCCCTTTATGCTAAACAGCAAATTGTTCAACTCAATATTATTTATGTATTTACTCACCAAACTTATTACAGCCCTCATTCTTCCGCCATTTAATATTTTGATTTTATGGATTTTTTCTTTACTTTTGGCGAGAAAACAATACAAAAAACTGAGCCTTATTTGCGCTGTTTTAGGCATTACAATTTTGTATGTGTTCAGTATTCCCTATACCGCACAAAAATTGCAAGATAGCCTCGTTAAAGAACCCCCACTCAGCCTTGCCGATTACAAAACAGCACAAGCAATCGTCGTGCTAGGTGGCGGTTTACGAGATAGTAACGAATTATTTGGTCCGCTTGCTGTGCCTGCCATTCCTCTTGAACGCTTACGTTATGCTGCTTATTTACATCAACAAACCCAATTGCCGATTTTGATTACTGGTGCAAGTCCAAATGGTAATTCGGAGGCTAAAATTATGGCAAAAGAGCTACAAGATTTTTTCCACACCCCAACACAATGGCTAGAAGAAAAAGCACAAACCACCATTCAAAACGCACAATTTACGCGCGCTTTATTAGAAAAAGCACATATTCAACGTATTATTTTGGTAACAAATCAATGGCATATGCAACGTGCAAAATTCTTATTTGAAAAACAAGGATTTCGTGTTCTTCCTGCAAGCGTAGGCAATGGCATTACCCCTGAAAATTATGACTTAACTCTGATGCACTTTATTCCCCAAGCCAGCGCAATGCCTGCGAATATGCAAGCCCTAAAAGAGTGGCTCGGTTATTGGAAAGCAAAATTTTAAACGCGCTCAAGCCCCAAAAACAAAAGTGCGGTGATTTTTCACCGCACTTTTTGTATGCTCAAGTCGCCATTAGATTACCAAGGTAATCGCGATTACATCATTTTATGTCATAAATAATACGTTCAATCTATCAATTGACAGTTTAAAAAGAAATGACAGTAGGATTAAGAAATACTTTCCAACCTCCTTAAATTTAATATAAAATAGCCAACTTTATCACCCTTGCTATTTTTTCTACCTAACTAACGCAAACAAAAATAGGGTGAATAAGCAGAGTAACAACCCAATTTGGAGGTAAACAATGTCAGTCAGTCAGTCAGTCAGTCAGTCAGTCAGTCAGTCAGTCAGTCAGTCAGTCAGTCAGTCAGTCAGTCAGTCAGTCAGTCAGTCAGTCAGTCAGTCAGTCAGTCAAAGCGTAGCTCCCGCTTTAAACTAAATCAACTCTCATTTCTTATTTTTTGTGGATTATCCACCACTTTTTCCTCTTTTTCTTTTGCTGAAGATAGTCTGCCAAAAGGCATTACCGTAGGCACAAATAATATTGCGTTGGGTAAAGAAAGCATTGCAACGGGAACCCATAGCCAAGCAATCGGGAGTAATGCGATTGCGACAGGGGGCGATATCAGTAAAGAAGAGTTTCACCTTCTTTTAAATGAATATAATCAGCTCGTCAATAATATAAAAGCAACTGAAACGCTCATCAATAACAACACCCTTCGTTTACAAGAAAATGAACGTGAGCAAACTATTCTACTCAATTACCTGAACCGCTATCAAAATGCAATTACACGAGCAGATCGAAAACTCACTCAGCGTGATCAACTCACTCAGCAAAAGCAACAAAAAGAACAAGATCTTTCCACGGAAAATAACCAGCTTGCTGCGCTACAAAATCGCTTTAATTCCAACGTATTCAAAGGCAAAACTAAAATAGAATATAAAAATTTCGAGAATACCTTAAATCTATTAGATTGGAATAAATTAAAAGATAGTAATAACGATCGTCGTGATGAATTAGCTAATGATCTGAAAGGGATAATTGAAAAAGACTTTGCTAACCTACAATATACTACCGCAGACTATCGTAAAATTATTGATGGTTATATCAATGCTCAAGGCGGATATGCTACTAATAGCGAAGCAATTGACAAGAAGCTCAAACGTTCATCTTCTGATTTATATAATAGTGATAGGTTTTTTGCCACCAGGACTGGTTCAAACAATCTAAAAAAACTTGTTATAGACAACAATTATAGAATGAATACTGAGGGTATTAAACAAAGCATAAACACATATCTTGTCACTCGTGAATCACCTTATCGTCAAGGTCTTGATCTTACTATTAACAACTCCACTAACTATATAGCAAAAGCTCTTCTTTGGCATATACTAACCCCAGCCAATATTTCAGATATTCTAGGGAAAGATAGTATCCTACTAAATACAATAAAGAGTTATGGTAAGCATTACTCATCAGATTACTTTAGGTTATACAGACCCCCCTTAACAAGTAAAGTTGAGTTTGCTAGTTACAATCAAACTTATTATGCTGATTTTGAATCGTATGATCGAGCAGTTAGGAATCTAGCATCAAATGTCAATCTAGAGGATGAAACTGTATCTAGACTAAAAAGCTTAAATAAGAGTTTTAATGAATATTATGAAAAAATTGACTGGAACACTGACAAATGGGCATTTGATAAAGAAGAATTTAAAATCACACTAGATAAACATAAAGCGTTTAATGATCTCGTAGGAAATTACCTCAATAATTTAGCTAAACTCGAAAATAGCACTCTTGCAGATGATGAGCGGGATAAAATTAATGCTGAACTCATTGCACAGCGTAAATTAATTATTGAAAAAGCAAAAGATAAATCAAATTTTGTTCATTATTTCAAGCCAACCAAATTAACCGATACCGCACAGGCTGAATTTGATAAGTTAATTAAAAATTGGCAAGAAATTGAAAATGAAGTAGATAAGGGATTACGCGTTTATGACCCTAAAAACGAGATAATCCAAGCAGTTATTTCTGAAGCGAATAAACAAGCTAACGCAATAACGGAAAAACAAAATCAAATTAACCGTATTAATAATCAAATTTCAACGTTAGAAAATCAAATAGCAAGAATTCAGCTAACCCCTGAAGAACAAAATGCTACACAACTCAAAGCAGAAACAGAGCAACAAATTGCAGAAAAACAGGCAGAAAAAAACCGCTTGGAGCAGGAATTAACCGAAAAACGTAACGCCTTATTAGGCTTACAGCAACAACTCGACAACACCTCTATGAATCAAGGCGAAAACGCCCTTGCCCAAGGCACTAATGCCTTTGCTTCCGGCAAAAATAGCATTGCGTTTGGTACAGAAAGCACAGCGACTGCGGAAAATGCGGTTGCGATAGGTAATAAATCCAAGGCAAGTGGTAAAAATTCTGTTGCACTAGGTAATGAAGCACAAGCCTTAAAAGAAGGCGCAATTGCAATTGGTAATAAGGCAATCGTTAATGGCGAAAGTGCGGTAGGAATTGGTGAGAATATTGGCGTATCAGGAAAAAAAGCGGTCGGTATCGGTGCTAATAGCCTTGTAACAGGAGAAAATGCCATTAGCATTGGTGCTGATAACGTTGTCACCCATAATAATGCGGTAGCCATTGGTGCCAACATTACCCAAACCGCTGAAAACTCGGTCAATTTAGGGAATGGCTCTACGGCAACCACCTCTCGCACCGAGGAAACTGCGGGTACCACAGATTATAATTCCGCCCAAATTCTCGGTGAAATCTATAAATTCGCTGGTGGTGAAAATATTCAAGGGGTGGTAACCGTGGGGGATAAAGGCAAAGAACGCCGTATTCAATATGTTGCCGCTGGGCTAATTAACGAGAAAAGCACCGATGCTGTTAATGGTAGCCAGCTTTATCAAATGGCAAAAGCGGTTGATGAAGGGAAATTAGGTTTAGTGAAGCAAGACCCAAGCTCTCGCCTTATCTCTGTGGCGGGACATCGTGATGGCAAATTGGTTTCATTCTACAATAACCAAGGTGAAACTCGCCGTTTAACCGGCATTAGTGAAGGGATTGCGCCAACAGATGCCATTAATAAAGCCCAATTTGATCGGGAAATAGGGCGATTAGACGGACGCGTAAATAAAGTGGAGCATGATGTAGCACAATTTGATCGGGAAATCAGGCGATTAGATGGACGCGTAAATAAAGTGGAGCATGATGTGAAACAGATTAAAGGCGCTGTTTCCACCGCTGTGGCAATGGCAAATATGCCAACAGCTGTCAGGGCGGGGCAAAGCTATCTTTCTGCGGGAACAGGATACAGTAATGGCATCACGGCAATTTCTGTCGGTCTTAGTCATTTATCTGATAATGGTCGAATTTCTTACAAATTTAGTGGTGCCGCCTCACAAACTGGTAATGTAGCCTTTGGCGCTGGCGTAGGCTTTGCTTGGTAAACGGATAGTAAAAGAATAAAAAGGATAACAGAATGAAAAAGAAAAATTTACGTAAGATCAAAACATTCTTAGGATTACTTGGCATTTCAATAAACACGGTGGCGTTATCAACGCCCCCGTTATCCTATTATGAAAATGCAACGCTTTCGGTAAATTACAAAGGAAATATTGGCGAGTTTTCACAACTTCTTGCAGACAAACTTGGTGTGGGTTATTACAGCTTTCAGGCACATCCTTCAACTAAAATTAATTTAGAAAAAATGCCCAAAGCAAGCCTTAACCAACTCTTTTCTCATATTAACCAACAAATAAAGGGACAACGTATTCGTTTCGATATACTTAATGATAATGTTGTACTCACTTTAGTGGGGGAAAACACGCAACCGCTTGAAAAACCGCAATTTATTAGCGACATCAGTTATCAAGAAGAAACCCCTCCAGCGTTTTCTACTATTGATTTCCAAAAGAATGAAAAAACAGATGAGCCAAGTGCAAAAAATACGCTCACCCCGCTAAATAAACAAAATGCTCCACTAGAGGAAACGACACCGCCCCCAAAGTTGCAGAACTCCCAGTAACAAGTGCCACCACTGTAATAGATGCACATTCAACTACTGCGGAGAAGCAAACTAAAGAAAAACCCATTGATAAAGCACAGTTTGAGAAATTAAAGTCTATCTTAAAATTAAGTCAAGATAGCAAACTGTTAGCTAAATATACTAAACGTGAACAACCTCGTTATCAGGTGGAGAATAAAGATGGAATAAAACTGGAAACGATCCGGAGTACAAAAATTAGTACCTTTTTAATCTTTCTGCCCGATGTAGATACCGCGCAATATCAAGTCAATGGTGAATTTCAAGATCTCGTGAAATTTGACAATATCATTGCCATTTTACACCGACAAAAAAGACCTCCAAAACAAATTGAAATTATTACGCCAGATCAGAAAGCGATTTTAACTAAAATAAACTAAAATACATTCAGTTTGTCTTTTATGTTTCATAAGTTGATTTCGTTTCTCGCTTTTTTAGGGGAAATTCAAAGTGCGGTGAAAAACTCAAAAATTTTCTACCGCACTTTTTTATGGCACTACACTTCATTAATAATACGATATACCCAGTTTTCTAGTGGATCTTTATATTTCAGCATTTCTGCCCGCATTTCTTCTAACATTTCCTTTTTCACTTGCTGATATTTGGGATCAGAAAATAAATTATGTAACTCTTCAGGGTCATTACGAACATCGTACAATTCTCCTACATCACTTGCATTAAAGACCAGTTTGTAATCTTTCCTACGCCACATTCTTTGTTCAAAATAAACAAAATGCCCCGCTAGTTGAGCGAGTAGCCCTTTGCGATCATTGGATTCACTTTTTCGTAAAATGGGCAATAGGCTTTCCCCTTGAAAAGTTTCTGGAATGGGTTGTCCTGCAACATCAAAAACGGTGGAAGTTAAATCGTGCAAATAAACTAAATTATCATCTACTTCGTTGATACGTTGGGATTGTGGATCTTTAATAATCAGAGGAATATTATAGGTAGTATCAAACATAAACTCCCCTTTTTCGATCATTCTATGTGCGCCCATTGCATCGCCGTGATCTGCGGTGGCGACAATAAAACAATCCTGATAAAGATTGTGTTTTTCAAGGAAGTCAAATAAGTCACCAATGGCATCATCAATTAATGTGATATATCCCCAAAATTTGGTTATGACCTCTTTCCAGCGTTCTTCACTAGCTTCCCACATTCCCCACATTTTAGAAATCGTACGATAATGTCCCGGTTTTCCTTCTAAAGGCTTAAAGAAGCTCTGATCTAACACGACGTCTTTTGGATCATACATTGAATAATAAGGCTCCGGTACAATGCAAGGAGTATGTGGTCCCCAAAAATTAATCCAAGTAAAAAAAGGTTTGTGTTGTATTAGCGATTCTTGGATAAAACTTTTCGCTTCATCAATAATAAAATAAGGTAATGTCTGTTCTTTTGTGCCAGAAAGCAAACCACACAGCTCTTGAACGCGTAGATGAGGATTGTCACCAAAATAAGCTAAACTTACTTCAGGTGTTGGGAAACCTTTTTCTGCAAGCCATTCAGGATAACGATTTGGTTGAGTTGGCGCCTGATCGAAGACTAAATTTTTATAAACGCGACTTCCTGGGTAGCCATACCCGTCAAAATTATGCCCTTTAATACCGTAATCTTTTGGCACAGATCGCGTGCCAACGTGCCATTTTCCTGCTACATAGCAATTGTATCCTGCCAATTTACCGATATGAGGCTGCTCAGGAGGCACTTCCCCTATTCCGCCTTTTTCTCCATTACGAATAATGCCGTGTGTGGACGGCATTTGCCCTGTAAATAATGACGTACGTGCAGGTCCACATACTGAAGCTGGCGTGAAAGCGTTGTTAAAACGCACGCCTTCTCGCGCTAGACGATCTAAATTCGGCGTTTTGACAATCTGATGCCCATACGCACCGAGCATATCTTTTCTAACTTGATCTAAAAGAATATAAATTACATTTTTCATTGATTACACCTTTTTCTTATTTCGACCAATTACCACAAATAAAATCACTTGAAGAATAACGTAAGCTGCAAGCACCCAAAGTGGTTTCCCATTTTCTGAAGCAAGCCCAATAGGTGAAAGCAGTGCATAAAGTGAAACCAAACCTAAAGCAAGGGAGGCTACCGTAATATTAATATATTCCCAATTACTTAAATCGACATTGCTTTGGTTAGAGAGATTATCAGCATAAGGCGTTTTTCTGCGTAAGAATAACCCTAAGACGAGCATTAATATGACATCAAAAACAAATAGTGCTGCCATAACATATACAAAATTTACTTTTACATTAAACACCCAAACAATGAGGAAATACAAGATAATATGCACCAATAAAGCAATACGTGCGGCTAACCCTGATACGGTTTTATTAAATAGCCCGACAGCAAATAAAGCAACAATAGGAATATTGACAAAACCGGCAAAACGTTTAGTAAGCAAGAAAATCCCCTCTGTACCAAACATTAATAAAGGACCAATAATGATCGTGATAATTGCCATTATTGCTGAAACCTTTTTCGCATAAACAATTAATTCGGTTTCACTGAAAGTTCTTTGCGTTAGTGAAGGTAATAAATCTTTACAATAAATGGTTGCCGCTGAATTTAAGAAGGAATTGAATGTACTTAAAATTGCACCAAATAATGCCGCAATAAAGAACCCTTGTAATACGGTTGGTAATACTCGATTGACTAATTCTGGATAGGACAAATCGATTGGATTTATTCCTTCCCCTAAAATATGAAAACTCAATAAACCCGGTAAATTTAAAATGGTAGGGAGTAAAAGCAAGAAGAGGGCTGCAATCAAAATCCCTTTCTGGCCTGATTTTAAATCTTTTGCCCCTAATGCACGTTGCACAATCGCTTGGTTCGTCGTCCAATAAAAAAAGTTTACAATCAAAATGCCTGTAAACATAGCTGGCCAAGGTACCGCATCCGTTGCACTACCGATTGCATTAAATTTTTCAATATGGGTTGTTCCAACAATATGTAGCCCTTCAATGAAACTCCCATTTCCCAAATAAATTAGCGCAAAAATAGGGACTAATATAGCACCAATAACTAAGATAATCGCATTCGCCGTATCTGATACAGCCACCGCTTTTAAACCACCAAAGATGGCATAAATTGCGCCAATAAAACCAATTGCCATCACGGTATAAACAATAGATTCAGCGTAACTCATTCCAAATACGCTTTCTAAGTTAAAAATTTTATTAAACGCAATTGCTCCAGTATAAAGTGCGGTCGGAATTACGATAAATAAATAAAAAATTAAAAATAATCCAGACATAATCAAGCGAGTTTGGCGATCAAAACGACTTTCAAAAAACTCTGGAATGGTGGTATAGCCATTGCGAATATATTTTGGTAATAAATACAGTGCTAAGAAACAAAGTGGAATAACCGATTGAACCGTCCAAGCTATAATGGAAAAATTACCTTTATAGGAATTCGCATTGACACCGATAATTTGCTCTGTAGATAATGATGTTAATACCATAGAGCAACCAATAACTAAACCACTTAATCCCCGTCCAGCAAGGAAATATCCTTTCGCTGTTGATAAATCATCATTTTTGGTTTTTTGCCAAGCGACCCACGCAACTGCCCCTGTTACAAATAGAAAACTAAAAATCGTCAGCCACATAATAACTTCTCCTCCGTCAATTAACCGTAGATTTAGTTTACTTGGTGGGTAAGAAAGTCAATTATGATGATAGTCATAATTTCACTGTGATGAAGATCACAACTTGGCAAAATAGTTTGATAATAAAAAAGCCTTTCTAATGAAAGGCTTTAAAGAGATAAGAAATTTATTTTTTCTTTTTCGCTTTTGGATTTGGTAAATCTGTAATTGAACCTTCAAATACTTCGGCGGCTAAGCCCACAGATTCATGTAAAGTTGGGTGTGCGTGGATAGTTAATGCAAGATCTTCTGCATCACAACCCATTTCAATGGCTAAACCAATTTCACCTAGCAACTCACCACCGTTTGTACCGACAATAGCACCACCGATAATGCGGTGAGTATCTTTATCAAAGATCAATTTAGTTAAACCATCTGCACAATCAGAAGCGATCGCACGACCTGATGCTGCCCAAGGGAATTTTGCAACTTCGTAGTTAATACCTTCAGCTTTACATTCTTTTTCTGTTTTACCTACCCAAGCTACTTCTGGCTCAGTATAGGCAATAGAAGGAATGACTTTCGGATCAAAATAGTGTTTTTGTCCTGCAATCACTTCTGCAGCGACATGACCTTCATGTACCCCTTTGTGAGCAAGCATTGGTTGCCCAACAATATCGCCAATCGCAAAGATATGTGGCACATTGGTACGCATTTGTTTATCCGTATGGATAAAGCCACGATCGTCCACTTCTACACCAGCAACATTGGCATCGATCAACTTACCATTTGGTGTACGACCGATTGCAACTAACACGGCGTCATAACGGCGAGTTTCATTCGCTGCTTTGCCTTCCATTGAAACATAAATCCCATCTTCTTTTGCTTCAACCGCAGTCACTTTGGTTTCAAGTAATAAGTTGAATTTCTTCTCAATACGTTTTGTGTAGATTTGAACAATATCTTTATCGGCAGCCGGGATCACTTGATCAAACATTTCTACTACGTCAATATTAGAACCAAGTGCGTGATATACTGTACCCATTTCAAGACCGATAATACCACCGCCCATAATCAATAGATTTTGTGGTACTTCTTTTAATTTTAGTGCATCTGTTGAATCCCAAATACGTGGATCTTCGTGTGGGATAAATGGTAATTGGATTGGGCGTGAACCCGCTGCGATAATCGCATTATCAAAATGAATGGTTGTTTCACCTTCTTCACCCGCAACAATAATCGTATTAGGGCCTGAGAATTTACCATAACCATTTACGACTTGTACTTTACGCATTTTAGCCATTCCAGCTAAGCCGCCTGTAAGTTGATTGATAACTTTTTCTTTCCAACCACGGATTTTGTCAATATCGGTTTGTGGCTCACCAAATACGATACCGTGTTCCGCTAAAGATTTTGCTTCTTCAATCACTTTCGCAACGTGTAATAAGGCTTTAGATGGGATACAACCAACGTTTAAACACACTCCACCAAGGGTTGAATAACGTTCAACAATAACGGTATCTAAGCCTAAATCCGCACAGCGGAATGCTGCTGAATAACCAGCTGGGCCTGCACCAAGTACAACAACTTGTGTTTTAATCTCTTTATTCATTTTTTACCTCGTTAAATTCTTGCGATTTTTACACCGCACTTTAACTAAACAGCGTTTCCCATTATTAATGAGAAACGCTCAGGAAATTACATTACTAAACGGCGAAGATCGCTTAATACACCATTAATGAAGGTGATAAATCTTGCGCCATCTGCCCCATCAATCACACGGTGATCGTAAGAAAGTGATAATGGTAACATTAAGCGTGGTGTGAATTCTTTACCATTCCACACTGGTGTCATTTCAGATTTAGACACACCTAAAATCGCCACTTCTGGGGCATTTACAATTGGCGTAAATTGTGTACCACCAATACCACCTAAGCTTGAAATGGTGAAACAACCACCTTGCATATCCGAAGCAGTTAATTTACCTGCACGTGCTTTTTTCGAGATTTCCGCTAATTCACGTGAAAGTTCGATAATGCCTTTTTTGTTCACATCTTTAAATACTGGTACAACCAAACCATTTGGCGTATCGACTGCGACGCCAATATTAACGTATTTTTTCAAGATCAAGCTTTGTGCATCTTCGGATAACGAGCTATTGAAGCGTGGATAAGCTTCTAAGGCTTTCGCTACCGCTTTCATAATAAATACAAGTGGGGTAATTTTTACATCAAGTTTTTGTTTTTCCGCAAGCACATTTTGCTCTTTACGGAATTGCTCTAAATCCGTGATATCCGCTTTATCCCATTGTGTAACGTGCGGAATCATTACCCAGTTACGGTGTAAGTTTGCACCAGAGATTTTTTGGATACGACCTAATTCCACTTGTTCTACTTCACCAAATTTGCTGAAGTCCACTTTCGGCCAAGGGAGTAAGCCTAAACCCGCACCATTTGCTGCACCTGTTGATGTTGCAGAGACAGAACCGCTTTCTACGGCTTTCACTGCCGCTTTCACATAAGCTTGAACGTCTTCTTTTAGGATACGACCTTTACGACCTGTTCCTTTCACTTTATCTAGGTTTACGCCAAATTCGCGCGCTAAACGGCGAACAACTGGTGTTGCGTGAGCAAAACTTGCACTCGCTGTAACTTCTGCTTGGTTAGCCGATTGCGCAGATTGCGCTGCTGGTGCTGGGCTAGCTGCTTGAGTTTGTACGGGGGCTTGTGCAGCTGGTTGTGCCACTGGCGCAGCAGTTGGTGCTGAACCTGCAACTTCAAAACGCATAATCAATGAACCCGTTGAAACTTTATCACCTGATTTCACTAAAATTTCTTTCACTACACCAGCAAATGGGGCAGGCACTTCCATTGAGGCTTTATCGCCTTCAACCGTGATTAATGATTGCTCTTCAGAAATACTATCGCCCACGGCAACCATAATTTCAGTCACGTTTACTTCATCACCACCAATATCTGGAACGTGAACGTCTTGCACGCCACCAGAGACTGCTGCAGGAGCAGTTGTCTCCTCAACCGCTGGTTGCGTTGCTGGCGCTGCGGCAGTCGTTTCAAATTTCATCACTAATGAACCCGTTGAAACTTTATCGCCTACTTTAATAAGAATCTCTTTTACCACACCAGCTACAGGCGCAGGCACTTCCATAGAGGCTTTATCACCTTCTACGTTTAAAATAGATTGTTCTTCTGAAACAGAATCGCCTACGCTCACTAAAATTTCAGTCACGTTTACTTCATCGCCACCAATATCTGGAACGTGAATTTCAATCACAGAACCACCCGCACTTTGTGGAGCAGCAGGCGCAGCTTTTTCTTCCACGGCAGGTGCTGGTGCAGCAGCTGCACCTTCTAAAATAAACATCGGTGTACCTGTTGAAACTTTATCACCAACTTTTACTAATACTTCTTTAATGACACCCGCTTCAGGTGAAGGCACTTCCATAGAGGCTTTATCACCTTCAACATTAATTACTGATTGATCAACTTCAACCGTATCACCCGCTTTTACCATTACTTCGGTAACGGTTACTTCATCGCCACCAATATCTGGAATTTGAATTTCTTTAGCCATTTTCTTTTTTCCTCAAAACTCCCCTCACCAAAGCAAGGGGAGCGATGTTAATTATGCGTAAAGTGGATTAATTTTATCTGCATCAATGCCATATTTTGCAATAGCATCTGCCACAACTTTCTTATCAACTGTACCTTGTTTTGCAAGCTCAGTTAATGCGGCGATCACCACATAATGTGCATTCACTTCAAAATGTTCACGTAAGTTTTCACGGCTGTCTGAACGACCAAAACCGTCTGTACCTAATACACGATAACTTTGTGCTGGTACATAAGCACGTACTTGTTCTGCATAAAGCTTGATGTAATCTGTCGCTGCCACAGCCGGCGCATCATTCATTACTTGTGCAATGTATGGTGTTTTGGCTTCTGCTTCAGGATGTAATAAGTTCCAACGCTCTACATTCGCGCCATCACGTGCAACTTCCGTAAATGAAGTGACGCTATACACATCAGAAGTAACACCAAAGTCATCTGCAAGCAATTTCGCTGCTTCACGAACGTGGCGTAAAATCGCACCTGAACCTAATAATTGAACTTTGCCTTTACCTTGTCCAGTTACCGTTTCAAATTTATAAATACCTTTACGAATACCCTCTTCTGCACCTTTTGGCATTGCAGGTTGCTCATAGGTTTCATTTAAGGTTGTGATGTAGTAGTACACATCTTCTTGCTCTGGACCATACATACGGCGAACACCGTCTTGAATAATCACAGGCACTTCAAACGCAAAAGCAGGATCATAAGAAATACAGTTTGGAATAACTGAAGATTGAATATGGCTATGACCATCTTCGTGCTGTAAGCCTTCACCGTTTAGCGTTGTACGACCTGATGTACCACCAATCATAAAGCCACGCGCACGTTGGTCGCCAGCTAACCACATTAAATCACCAACACGTTGGAAACCAAACATTGAGTAATACACAAAGAATGGAATCATTGGTACGTTGTTTGTGCTATAAGAGGTTGCTGCCGCAATCCAAGATGCGGTTGCACCTTGTTCATTAATCCCTTCTTGTAACACTTGACCATCAATGGCTTCACGATAGTAAGAAACTTGTTCGCGATCTTGTGGCGTATAGTTTTGTCCGTGTGGGTTATAAATACCAATTTGACGGAATAACCCTTCCATACCGAAAGTACGTGCTTCGTCTGCAATAATTGGCACAATGTGTTTACCCACAGATTTATTTTTCAACAATACGTTTAATGAACGAACAAACGCCATTGTGGTTGAAATTGGACGAGATTGGGCTTCAAATAATTGGGCAAACTCCTCTAACGCAGGCACTTCAAGCTCATAGGTAAAGCGTGGCGCACGCGTTGGTAAATAACCATTTAATGCTTGACGGCGCTCGTGAAGATATTTGTATTCTTCTGAACCTTCTTCAAACTTGATATATGGTAATTTTTCAATCTCTTCATCTGATACCGCAATATTGAAACGATCGCGAACGTGTTTAACGCCCGACATATCCATTTTCTTAACTTGGTGAGCAATGTTTTTACCTTCCGCAGCATCACCCATACCATAACCTTTAATGGTTTTCACTAATAGCACAACAGGTTTATCTTTAACTTGTTTTGCTTTATTGAATGCGGCAAAGACTTTTAATGGATCGTGACCGCCACGGTTCAATGCCCAGATTTCATCATCGGTCATTTCAGCCACTAATGCTTCAGTTTCAGGGTAACGTCCAAAGAAGTGTTTACGAACATAAGCACCATCTTTTGCTTTGAAGGTTTGATAATCGCCATCAACCACTTCCATCATTAATTGCAATAATTTACCTGAAGTATCACGTTGTAATAAACGATCCCAACGGCGCCCCCAAACAACTTTAATTACTTCCCAGCCACAACCGTTAAATTGCGCTTCTAATTCTTGAATGATTTTGCCATTACCTGTTACAGGGCCGTCTAAGCGTTGTAAGTTACAGTTGATAACAAAAACAAGGTTATCTAATTTTTCACGAGCGGCAAAAGCAAGCCCACCACGAGATTCTACTTCGTCCATTTCGCCATCACCTAAGAAAGCGTAAACAGTTTGATCTGCGGTATCTTTCAAGCCACGATTATGTAAATATTTTAAGAAACGTGCTTGATAAATGGCATTCAATGGACCAAGCCCCATTGATACCGTTGGGAATTGCCAGAATTCAGGCATTAATTTAGGGTGCGGGTAAGAAGAAAGCCCTTTTCCGTGCACTTCTTGACGGAAATTATCTAGTTGTTCTTCAGTTAAGCGTCCTTCAACAAAAGCACGCGCATAAATCCCCGGAGAAATATGACCTTGGAAGAAAACTAAGTCGCCACCATTTTTTTCGGTACGCGCTTTAAAGAAATGGTTGAAACAAACTTCATAGATTGTCGCAGAAGATTGGAAAGATGACATATGACCGCCAAGCTCTAGATCTTTTTTAGAAGCTCTTAATACCATCATAATTGCATTCCAACGAATTGCACTACGGATACGGCGTTCAAGATCTAAATTACCCGGGTAGTTTGGCTCTTCCTCAACAGGAATAGTATTAATATAATCAGTGCTAACACCCGTTGGTAAAGAGACTGAATTTGCACGTGCGTGCTGCATTAATTGCTCAATAATAAACTGTGCTCTTTCAACACCTTCTTCACGAATTACTGAGTCGATCGCCAATAACCAATCATTGGTTTCGATCGGATCTACGTCATTTCTTAACATTTCTGACATAGTCTTTTCCTTATTTATTAAGTTGAAGTTAAGTTCAATTTCTATCTGAAACTGAACAACGAATGGATAACTAATACTTATATCTGGGCTATTCTACAACTATTAAAATCCGTTTACAAATATTTAACAAAGATTATAAAAAATATAAGATTTGTTGAAATGAGAAAATATTGCTAAGTCTATAGAAAGACAAAAAATTTATGAAAAAATTCCACCGCACTTTAAATAATGAGTAAAGTGCGTAAATAGCTAATCATCTTTTTTACGGATAAACTTGACCGGTGTTTAACCACATTTCTGCATAACAAAAAGCCCATTCACTTAATGGAATGGGCTTGATTATATGAGGTCTTTTATTTTCTCACGACAAGAACAACAGAATCACCCGCAACAACTTCACCTGTTTTTTTCTCAATATGGCTAACTTCATCCATATTAGAAATGACCACTGGGGTAAGCACAGATTTAGCTTTAGCTTCAAGTAATTCTAAATCTAATTCAATAATGGTATCACCACGTTTTACTGTTTGACCTTCTTCGGCAATACGTCTAAAACCTTCCCCTTTTAATTCAACGGTATCAATACCAAAGTGTACAAATAATTCCACACCATCGGTAGATTCCATTGAGAAAGCATGATTAGTTTCAAAGATTTTGCCTACAACGCCATCAACAGGGGCAACAAGTTTATTGCCGGTTGGGCGAATTGCAATTCCGTCACCTACAATTTTTTCTGAAAAAACCACATCAGGCACATCTTCAATATTCACAATATCACCTGAAAGCGGTGCATAAATCTCTACTTCAACGGTTTTATTGCTTTTTGAACCAAATAATTTATCAAAAAAACCCATTTTTAGTCTCCTACTAAGTGAATGTTTGGGCTATTCTAGCCCAAAACTTGAATAATTGGTATCTAGTTTAATGCTTTTTCTGCTAAAAAATCAGCCACCAATTTTTCAATATCTGCGGCAGTTGGTTGCGCTAAGGCTTTCTCTGCCAAGACTTTAGCATCTTGATAATTTACATTACGGATTAATTTTTTGATTCTTGGCACAGAAATGGCACTCATACTAAACTCGTCTAAACCCATACCGAGTAATAATAAAGTGGCTCTCTCATCACCTGCTAGCTCACCACACATTCCCGTCCATTTACCTTCTGCGTGAGAGGCATCAATCACTTGCTTAATTAAGCTCAATACAGATGGTGTCATTGGGTTATATAAATGAGAAATTAACTCGTTACCACGATCCACCGCAAGGGTATATTGTGTTAAATCATTAGTACCGATACTGAAGAAATCAACTTCTTTCGCTAAGAATTTCGCATTTACTGCGGCTGATGGGGTTTCCACCATTACACCAATTTGAATATTTTCATCAAACGCCTTACCTTCATTACGTAACTGCTCTTTTAATCGTGTAATTTCTTCTTTTAAGGTACGAATTTCTTCCACAGAAATAATCATTGGGAACATTACTGCTAATTTACCGAAAGCAGACGCTCTTAATACCGCTCTTAATTGAGCATGTAAAATTTCTTTACGGTCTAACGCAATACGAATCGCACGCCAGCCTAAGAATGGGTTCATTTCTTTTGGTAGGTTCAAATAAGGTAATTCTTTATCCCCACCAATATCCATCGTTCTTAATACAACTAAACGACTATTCATTGCTTCAACGACTTCTTTATAAGCAATAAATTGTTCTTCTTCTGTTGGAAGTTGATCGCGATCCATAAACAAAAATTCTGTGCGATATAAGCCTACGCCTTCCGCACCATTACGATCTGCTCCTTCTACATCACGAATCGTACCGATATTTGCTACCACATCAACACGATGTCCATCTAAAGTAAGTGCTGGTAAATCTTTTAATTTAGCTAATTCTGCTTTCTCTTCCGCTAATTGGGCTTCTAAGGCTTTTAAGCGTTCAATTTCGTCTTGGCTTGGATTCACATAAACACAATTATTCACCGCATCAAGAATTAAGAAATCTCCTGTATTTACTTGCTGCGTAACCGTATTTGTTCCCACAATGGCCGGCAATTCTAACGAACGCGCCATAATAGAAGT
The DNA here is from genome assembly GCF_026226765.1 of Avibacterium sp. 21-599. Classification (NCBI taxonomy): domain Bacteria; kingdom Pseudomonadati; phylum Pseudomonadota; class Gammaproteobacteria; order Pasteurellales; family Pasteurellaceae; genus Avibacterium; species Avibacterium sp. 21-599. The sequence goes on along the minus strand of NZ_JAKKOB010000001.1, from coordinate 1,536,785 downwards.
ATGAGATGTTCTACCGCCAATATCTGTAATAAAACCAAGTACTTTATCAAGGTTAAGCTGTGCGGTTTCTGATGGCGTTAAATCATAAGCCACAAGAATAGCTTCTTCGTTAATCTCACCTAGATCAACAATGTGCATACCTAAAATATTCTTGATTAAACGATTACCAATATCACGAATATCTCCTGCACGTTCTTTTAAATACTCGTCATCAATTTCTGATAACATTGCCACTTGCTGATCAATAATTGTGCTTGCAGCAACGCCTGCATTCACTTTATTAGAACGTAAATAATCAATGATTTCTTCTTCTAATTCTTCATCTTCCAAAATCATTAAGTGACCTTCAAAGATCGCGGCTTTTTCTTCACCTAATGAAGCATAAGCACGATCTTTAATTGCGGTTAATTGCTCAATGGCTGCATTGCGTCCTTCATAAAAACGTGCAACCTCAGCGTCAACTTGGTCGTCTTGAATTTTTTGCGTATCAAGTACGATTTTTTCTTCTTTTAAAACAAGCGCTTTACCGAAAACAATACCGGGTGATGCTGGAATACCTGAAATCATAATGACCTTCCGAACTAATAATTAAATTTGGCTATAAAATAGAACAATAGCCACAAACGAACTTTTTCTAGGAAGTAAAATTTGTGGCTAATGATGTGATTACTCTAAAGTAGGAATTAATGCAACTAAATGATCTACTGCTTTTTGCTCATCTTCACCTTCAGCAGAAATGGTGATCACCGTACCTTGAGTCAAACCTAAAGTTTGTAATTTGAAAAGGCTTTTTGCACTTGCACTTTTGCCCCCAGAAGTTACTGTAATATCTGAAGCAAAGGCTTTTGCTTCTTTTACGAACTGCGCTGCTGGGCGAGTATGTAAACCATTTGGAGCAATAATTTCAACATCTTTTGAGTACATAGTAAAATCCTCTTAATCATTGTTTGAGTATAAATTTTGTTTTGACATCAAACAGCAACAACGGCTGTTCAATTATGTATTTATTTCATCTCTAAAAATAAATCTCGAAATAGTATTCAACTTAACACAACAATAATCAACCCCAATCACCATAAAATTTGAACTAAATCACAAAAAAACACTTAAAGCGACGGTTTTTTATGCGGTTATTAACCTTTATTTAACCATTGCCTTAACTGAAAAGTGTCTATGATCTTTTGTTTCTAACAAACTCTCAATTAAATTATGATAGTTTTTAAATCTTACTGGATCAATTTTTCCTTGCTCTACAGCCTCACGCAAGGCGCACCCCGGATCATTCAAATGTTTACAATCCCTAAATTTGCAAGTACCTAACACGTATTGGAATTCGCGGTATCCTTTTGTGATTTGATCGGCATCTAAATGCCATAAACCAAACTCTCGAATCCCCGGTGAATCGATCAAATTTCCTCCTTGTGGTAAATGGTACAGGCGAGAAGAGGTTGTGGTATGACGTCCTAATCCCGATCCTTCACTCACAGTTCCAACCTGAGCATTAACATCAGGCAAAATACTGTTGATTAAACTGGATTTCCCTACGCCTGATTGTCCGACAAAAATAGATGATCCGTTAGACAAAAGTGCGGTAAGATTTTGCATATTTTCGCCAGTTTTTGCGGAAATCATCAGCGTTTGATAACCAATTTTTTCATAAACCTTAAGCTGATTTTCTACTGCGCTTCGCTGAGTTTGAGAGAATAAATCAGCTTTATTAATCACGATCACTGCAGGAATTCTCGCATTTTCACACACCACCAAATAGCGATCGACAATATTCCAAGACAAATCTGGCACAACGGCTGACACAATAATAATGCGATCAATATTGGCAGCAATAACCTTTAATCCATCATAATAATCTGGGCGAGCAATCTCGTTACGACGTGGATGAATTGCTTCAATCACGCCACTTACTCCTTGCAATTGCTCATTGCCCTCTCGCCATACGACATTATCCCCAACAACCACATTAGCTAAAGTGCGGCGTAAATTACAACGAAAAATTTGCCCTTGCTCATTTTCTACATCAGCGTGTAAAGAATAACGCGTTACCACTGTACCTTCTTGCGTTGGACCTAGCATTTCATCTTGCCACTGAATTTCTTTACTTTCCTTCAATTTGTGACGTTGTAATGTTTTTGCGTTGTTAGAACGAATTCTACGTTGCTGATTGTAAGTTAATTTTTGTTTGCTCAAAGATAAATCCTTAAAGTGCGGTTGGTTTTCGGTTAAACTATCCCGAACTCATCAAAATAACACTGATATAGGATACCCTAATGCAATTAGATAAACAAAACCTTATTTGGATTGACTTAGAAATGACGGGCTTAGATCCAGAAAAAGAACGCATTATTGAAATCGCCACCATTGTCACAGATAAAAATCTTAATATTCTTGCTGAGGGGCCTGTGCTTGCAATTCATCAGCCCGATAGTCTACTTGCCAAAATGAGTGATTGGTGTCAAAAAACTCATCGTGAAAACGGCTTAATTGAACGTGTAAAACAAAGCAAACTCAGCGAACGTGCCGCGGAATTACAAACTTTAGATTTTCTCAAAAAATGGGTACCCAAAGGGGCTTCCCCAATTTGTGGCAATAGCGTGGCACAAGATAAACGCTTTCTATTCAAATATATGCCCGAACTGGCCAACTATTTTCATTATCGTCATCTTGACGTTAGCACGCTCAAAGAGCTTGCCTCACGTTGGAACCCAGAAATGTTAAAAGGATTTAGTAAGAAAAATACGCATCTTGCTTTAGATGATATCCGTGAATCTATTGCCGAGCTAGCTTATTATCGAGAGCATTTTATCAAAATGCCTTAGCCTATTTATTATTTAGGAAGAGGAGATCCTTGCTTTCTGATCAATAACTAAACAAGCAATCAACTTTTTTATAATTTTACTTGCGGGCGTAAAAATTTTTCGTATAATACGCCCCGTTCCTTACGGAATATGCGGGAATAGCTCAGTTGGTAGAGCACGACCTTGCCAAGGTCGGGGTCGCGAGTTCGAGCCTCGTTTCCCGCTCCAATTTTCTTATCTCTTGCGGGAATAGCTCAGTTGGTAGAGCACAACCTTGCCAAGGTTGGGGTCGCGAGTTCGAGCCTCGTTTCCCGCTCCAAATTTTCTTCCTATTATAATTTAGCAAAATTAACGTAGTATTTTTATTCTATCCTTTCTAATCTGTTCTAATAATTTAACTATCATTATTTAAAATAAAAACAGGACGATAATGCATTATTGAATTAAGGCATAATCAGGTAATACAATCAATATATATCCTTTGATATTTGCCCATATGTGTTACTTTATGCCCTAATTTCTCTGCCATTTCTCACAAGACACTCATACGATGAAATCCCACATTACCTAAAATAATGACCGATTTTTGAGTCAATTCTGGCAATAATTGCCTACGCCACGCTTCAAAAAACACACTGGACATCCTATTTTTACAAGTTATAGGCACAATAAGCTGATTGCCTACTTATGTAGCAACAAACGATAATTGTTTATACCTTTTACCACTTATCTGTGCTTTAACTATAGTAATTTTAAAAAATGTTTTTTTATTTGATTTCAATAAGTTAAAAACATTATTTTAAACATCATTGAAATTAATACGTAAAAAAATGTAAATGTAGTTTATTTTTCCACATTTTTGTTACAGACTATGCAACCCAAACGTGGGGTTTGTATCTCATTATTTGAATTATTTAGGAGTAAAAATGAAAAAATCATTATTAGCTGCATTAGTATTAGGTGCAACCTTAACTGTAACCGGTTGTTTCGATAAAGAAAGTAAAGTTTCAGAGCAGGTTGAAAAAGCAAAAGCAAGTGCTGCTGAAGCAAAAGATGCTGTCGCTCAAGCTGCATCAGATCTTAAAGACACAGCAGTTGAAGCTACAAAAGACGTGAAAGACACTGCAGTATCCAAAATTGCAGAAGCTAAAGATGCGATTACTGAAAAAGCAAGCTCAATGGCGGATGATGCTACTCAAAAAGTGACTGAAATGAAAGATGCAGCGGCGGAGAAAGTAACTTCTATGGCTGATGCAGCTACCCAAAAAGCAGCTGAAATGAAAGACGCAGCAGTAGAAAAAGTAACTGGTGCTAAAGATGCTGTAGTAGAAAAAGCAGTGGATGTAAAAGACACAGCAATGGATAAGGTTGCAGATGTTAAAGATGCTGCTGTAGAAGCAAAAGATGCCGCAGTAGAAAAAGCGAATTCAGCAGCAGAAAAAGTAGCTGAAGCAAAAGATGCTGCAGTAGAAAAAGTAACTGAAGCAAAAGACGCCGCAGTTGAAAAAATTGAAAGTTTAACTAAATAGTTTAGGAACCTAGTTATAACTAAGAAAGGCTAGAAATATTCTAGCCTTTTTACTTTATTTCTCTTTAAATTCAATCAATTCCTTGATAGAATTAACAAGTTTTTGGGGCTGATTCTGGATTCGACGGGATTAGCGAAGCCCAAGGTGCACGTCGAGGTGCGGTTGGCCTCGTAAATAAACCGCAAAAAAATAGTCGCAAACGACGAACAATACGCTTTAGCAGCTTAATAACCTGCTCATCGCCTTCTCTCCCCAGCTTTCGCTCGTAAGACGGGGATCAAGAGGAGTCAAACCCAAACGAGATCGCGTGGAAGCCTCCGCTTGAGGATCGAAACGTTAAATTAAATCAAGCTAGCTTAGTTATCGCGTGTCTGTCCGCAGTGATTAAGTGAAATTAAAGACCAGACTAAACGTGTAGTACTGAAGGTAGAGTAATTTCGGACGGGGGTTCAACTCCCCCCAGCTCCACCAAATTTAGGATAAAAAGGATTAATTGGCGTAATAGAATTAATTATGTTACTTAATCCTTTTTATTTTCAGATAAATTTAAGGGTTAGATTAAACTAGCCTATCTGCTCATTTAATCTAACTCTCATTTAATCTAACCTATGCAGATTTCTCTATTTTATCTGTCTAAACACCTTCACATTTTTAAACCCATTTTCTTTCAAATAAAGCGCTTGGAGTTTACTCATTACGCCGCGTTCGCAGTAAAGGACGTAATTTTTATGTTGATCCAGTTCTGGAAATAGGGAAGAAAGTTTATAGAATGGGATTAAACGCACTTCTTGCCCTTCGAGTTCTAATGGGTTTTCATCTGTTTCTTCAGGGCTACGGATATCAATGACAATATCGTCTTCGCCTAATACAGAAATCGTATCCACTTCAACCACGTCTTTTTCCGTTTGTTCTGCAATTTGACGAATATCTAAATATTGTGCATTTTGCACCGCACTTTCTAACACGCTGAAATCAAAATGATTTTCTTCGCTAAGAATTTTTTCACGCACCGCTTTAACCGTTGGATTTTTTGAAATTACGCCACAAAATTCAGGCATTGATTTAGCAATATCTTCTGTGCCGATGTCTTTTGCCATTGCAATAATTTGTTCCTTATCGTGGGTGATAAGTGGACGTAATACTAGAGCCTCTGCGGCTTCATCAATCAAGCGTAAATTGGTCAGTGTTTGGCTGGAAACTTGGCCAAGCGCCTCCCCAGTAACAATCGCTTGAATCCCGAAACGCTCTGCCACTTTACTTGCGGCACGCACCATCATTCGTTTTAACACCACACCCATTTGCCCGTTATCAATCTTTTCTAAAATTTCTGCTACCACAGGTTCAAAATTGATTGCAACAAAACGCACTTTGTGCGAGCCACTAAAGCGATGCCAAATGTGATAGGCCATTTGTTTCACACCAATTTCGTGTGCCGCGCCGCCAAGATTAAAGAAGCAATAATGAACGCGCGAGCCGCGGCGAATCAGCATATAGCTCGATACCCCTGAGTCAAAACCGCCAGAGATAAGTGAAAGCACATCTTCTTGTGTACCAATAGGATAACCACCTAGCCCCGTATGGCGTGCTTTCACCAACATCATTTTGTCGTCTTCAATATCAATGCGAACAGTCACATCAGGGTTGCTGAGTTTCACTTTTGCACTGGCAATGTGTTGATTTAATCCGCCACCAACATAACGCTCCACATCAAGGGAAGAAAAATCGTGCTTTCCTTTACGTTTTACACGCACACAAAAGGTTTTATTTTCAAGTAGATGTGCAACATCTTGCAAAGTTTGTTGGAAAATATCTTGCACGTTGTTAAATGGTTTTTCTTCCACTTCAAGAAAATGGTGAATGCCCGGAATTCGCTCTAATAATTCAATTAATAATGCGTGATTTTCTGCATTTTTTGACCGCACTTCGATATAATCCCAGTGTTTCACCACGGCGACAGTATCATCATATTTATTCAAAATATTGCGAATATTCCCTGTAAGAATTTTAATAAAGCGTTTACGCACGCTTTCACTTTTAATCATAATTTCAGGGAAAAGTTTAATAATAAATTTCATTAGAATACTTCTATTTCAAGCAAAAATTGGGCGATATTGTACAACATCTTTTGCAAATCCCCAATTTTTCTCGCTGTTTTCTCGGCAATGCAAGATAAACAAAAGTGCGGTGCTTTTTCTGTGATTTTTTGTGCAACAATCTCGCTATATGCTTTAACAAGTCCATAAAAATACAGTACAATGTGGCATTTATTCAGGTTGGATTTAGGAAAAACAAATGGCACGCAAACCAACAAAAGATGAACATAGCTTAGATTTTGAAGCTACCTTAACTCAATTAGAGAGCATCGTTGCGCGTTTAGAAAGTGGTGAATTACCCTTAGAACAGGCTTTGCAGGATTTTGAAAACGGCATTAAACTGGCGCAATTAGGTCAAGCGCGCTTACAACAAGCGGAACAACGCATTCAAATTTTGCTTTCAAAAAGCGATAAAGCAGAATTGAGCAACTATCAACATAACGAATAAGCAACTCAACAAATAAGCCACTGCTATGGATCAATTTGCACAGGATTTACAACAAGTTCAACAACGGATAAATCAATTTCTCGAACAACAATTTGAGCAAATTGATACGCATCCCTCCCCCCTTGCTCGCGCAATGAAATATGCCCTTTTGCTAGGTGGAAAGCGTGTGCGTCCATTCTTGGTGTATGCCACAGGCAAAATGTTAGGTGCAGAACTCGTGCATTTAGATTATGCCGCAGCAAGCATTGAAGCAATTCACGCTTATTCCTTAGTCCACGATGATTTGCCTGCAATGGATAACGATACGCTACGTCGCGGTCACCCAACTTGTCATATCGCCTTTGATGAAGCTACCGCTATTCTTGCAGGTGATGCTTTACAAGCCTTTGCCTTTGAATTACTCAGCCAAACGCCTAATTTGTCAGCCGAACAACGTGTTGCTTTAATCGCAGAATTAGCAAAAGCCTCTGGCGTACAAGGAATGTGTTTGGGGCAAAGCCTAGATTTACAAGCAGAACATCAGCAAGTCAGCTTAGCTGAATTGGAAAGAATTCATCGCAATAAAACAGGCGCATTATTGCGCTGTGCGTTAAAAATGGGCTTTCTTTGTTCGCCATATTTTGCCGATCAACAACTTTGCCAACAGCTCGAACGCTATGCCGATGCCATTGGGCTAGCCTTCCAAGTACAAGATGATATTTTAGATATTGAAGGGGAAAGCGACGTAATCGGCAAAACCGTAGGTGCTGATTTAGCCGCAGATAAAAGCACTTACCCGAAATTACTAGGCTTACAAGGGGCGAAAGAAAAAGCACAAGAACTGCATCAACAAGCCCTTAATGCTTTAGCGGAATTATCTTTTGATAGCTCACCCTTAAAGGCGTTGAGCGAATTTATTGTAACAAGAAAAAATTAATATATTGGACACCGCCTAAGCCTTATTCAGTTAAAGTGCGGTCGAAATTTAACCCTTTTTGGATTTGATTAACAATGGAAAAATATCCTCTTTTATCACTGATTAATTCACCGGACGATTTGCGTCTTTTAAATAAAGATCAACTTCCCCAACTTTGTAATGAATTACGCGGATATTTGTTAGAAAGTGTTAGTCAAAGTAGCGGACATTTGGCATCAGGTTTAGGCACGGTAGAACTCACGGTTGCCTTGCATTATGTGTTTAATACCCCATTTGATCAGCTTATTTGGGATGTAGGGCATCAGGCCTATCCGCATAAAATTCTCACTGGACGCCGCGATAAAATGTCCACCATTCGTCAAAAAAATGGACTTCATCCTTTTCCTTGGCGTGATGAAAGCGAATTTGATGTGCTAAGCGTGGGGCATTCTTCTACCTCAATCAGCGCTGGGCTTGGTATTGCCGTTGCGGCAGAAAAAGAAAATGCAGGACGTAAAACCGTTTGTGTGATTGGTGATGGGGCAATTACCGCTGGAATGGCCTTTGAAGCACTCAACCACGCAGGTGCATTGCACACCGATATGTTGGTGATTCTCAATGACAATGAAATGTCCATTTCCGAGAACGTGGGGGCGTTGAATAATTATCTTGCTCGCCTATTTTCTGGCTCTTTCTATTCCACTTTGCGCGAAGGCGGTAAAAAAATTCTCTCTGGCGTGCCGCCTATTAAAGAGTTTGTCAAAAAAACGGAAGAACACGTTAAAGGCTTTGTTTCCCCTATCGGCACAATGTTTGAAGAGCTAGGCTTTAACTATATTGGTCCGATTGATGGACATAATGTGGACGAATTAATTAGCACATTAAAGAATATGAGCAGCCTAAAAGGTCCGCAATTCTTGCATATAAAAACCAAAAAAGGCAAAGGCTATGCCCCCGCGGAAAAAGATCCTATTGGTTTTCACGGTGTGCCAAAATTCGATCCTTCGAGCGGAAAATTGCCTAAATCCACCACCCCAACCTATTCACAAATTTTTGGCAACTGGCTATGTGAAATCGCTGAACAAGATCCAAAATTAATCGGCATCACCCCAGCTATGCGTGAAGGGTCAGGAATGGTGGAATTTTCCAACCGTTTTCCACAGCAATATTTTGATGTTGCTATTGCCGAACAACACGCGGTTACCTTCGCCGCAGGCTTAGCGATTGCAGGTTTTAAACCTGTCGTCGCCATCTATTCGACGTTCTTACAACGTGCCTACGATCAGGTCATTCACGATGTGGCTATTCAAAATCTTCCCGTGTTATTTGCCATTGACCGTGCAGGCGTAGTTGGTGCAGACGGGCAAACTCATCAAGGGGCATTCGATATTAGCTTTATGCGCTGTATTCCAAATTTAGTGATTATGACCCCTAGCGATGAAAATGAATGTCGCCAAATGCTTTATACGGGCTATCAATGTGGTAAACCTGCTGCAGTACGCTACCCTAGAGGCAACGCTATCGGCGTTTCACTTGATCCATTAGCAATGCTGCCTATCGGAAAAGGTAAAGTCCTGCGTGAAGGGGAAACGATCGCTATTTTAAATTTTGGTACGTTATTGCCAAATGCCAACGCAGTGGCTGAAAAATTAAACGCAACCCTTGTAGATATGCGATTCGTCAAACCAATTGATGAAACCTTAATTCAACAACTGGCTGACACTCACGCTTTATTGGTTACACTTGAAGAAAACGCGATTCAAGGCGGAGCAGGGAGCGCAGTGGCTGAAGTGCTAAATTCTCAGTGCAAAACTACCGCACTATTACAATTAGGCTTGCCCGATTTCTTCATTCCACAAGGTACACAGCAAGAAATTTTGGCAGACTTGAAACTGGACGCACAAGGTATTGAAGCACAAATCACAACATTTTTACAAAAACGTAAAAAAATTTAAAATAGTTGTGAACTATTCCGCGCCTCGTGAGTCTTAGTAAATGCTAGTGCACTGCAAATTGCAGTTGTCTTTTTCAAACTAATTTTCTTATTTAAGACCTCTCCGCCACCTGATTTTCGTGTGGCGGTTTTTTTATGTCTTGAATTTACAATCTAACTGCAATAAATAAAAACACAATTGCTTTACTGAGGACATATTTTCTGAAAGAGCGAGACATTACGCCATTTTTGGAAGCTCAAATAGAAGACTCACCGACCACGTATAGCTAAACTTACTTAAACACCATCAATTTAAAAAGCATATCAATACAATCAACTTGATATTTTTTCCGTTTATTTTTGATCTCAGCCAACTTCTTTTCAATGGAATTTAAGTCAGGGCTATATAGCTAAGCTTATTCAAACATCGTACCCCCTTCACAAACTCCTCACAGGACACAAAAACGAGTTACTCCCTAGATTTAAGAAAAAATCGCAAAGACTTAGTACTAACCAAATATATTACAGTAAACAACAAAAAGATTGATGATGTCTCGCTATTAGAAGATGTGCATCTTTATCCAGATACTTATCAATATGAGCGTACAAAATGTCTAGGCTATTCTATAAATAGTATTTTCTTTGCCTTACGACGCCTAAGTATCACTTATAAAAAAGACGCTGAAGCCCCCCAAAGTCTGCCCTAAGCTGAGAGATGCTTTTCAGAAAAGCATAAAAAACTCAAAATAGCGGGCAGAAATTTGGTTCATTTAAATGAAAGTGATTTCTATAGGAGTAATGCAATAGCGGCTTTGTCCAATAGAAAACTGTTCTCTGTTGGGTTATTTGACAGTACGGTCAGTCAATGGTCATCTTTTTGAGGTATGGGTTAAACAGTGTTTTACCTCCAAAGAGTGTTATCATTATGAATAATGCGACATTTCACAAACGGAAAACAACCCTGATATTCATTGAGAAAGTGAGTTATGAAATCCTTGGTTGTCGCCATATAGCCCTGACTTAAATTCCATTGAAAAGAGATGAGCTGAAATCAAAAATAAATGAAAAAATACCAGATTAATTGTATTGATACGCTTTTTAAATTGTCTGGTATTTAAGTAAGTTTAGCGATATGTTTAAGTCGTTTGCTCTTTTATTGTTCTTTCCTACCCTTAGCACACCTAAAATCCCTTTTATCATTGCTGTTATCATTTTTATTACTCTCTTAATCACCTTTGCCAGCTTCCCGATCTGCCTATAAATTTAAACGAAAAAAAACCGCCTTAACGGCGGCTTTTAGAAAAGGATAAAGCAGATTTTATTGTGCTTTTTTACCATATTTTTCGGCTAATTCAGCTTGAAGTTTTTGTAACTCTGCTGTTGCCGCGGTTGTTTTTTCTGTTTTTGCTTGAACGGCTTTTGTCGCTTCTTCTGACGCATTATTCATTAATGCTAAGCCATCTTTTGCAAGCTCTGAGGTTAATGTTAATACAGATTGCATTTTATCTTTTAACTGTTTGATTTCAGGGCTTTTAATATCTAACGCATTCAAGCTTTTTTGCACTTCTGCATTTCTTGCACTTAACGCATTCATCGCCTCTACGATTTGTTTTTCATCACCAGAAGATAATTTTTCCATATATTCTTGCTGAAAAGCGACTTGACTTTGCTGATTTGCTAAACTCCATTCCACTAATTTTTGATAATCTGCTGCGGGATCAGCTTTATTACAAGCCGCAACAAAAAGAGCAAAAATAATCGCCGTGGTTAATTTAATAATTTTATTCATTACATTTTCCTTTAAATAATAGATAACTAATATAGCCAAAAAAGTTTAACTATAGGATTATTCTCATTGAGAGAACGCTATTCTAATCTCTGTGCTAAGAAATTGCCAAGCAATATAATTAAAAACTTTGTAAAGATTTGAGCAATGTTTCACCAAACTCTTTGCGCCATCCTTTTAATAAATCAGGTAAATCATTCGGATCTTGGTGTTTTATCCAGCACCATTTCATTAAACTTTCTAACCCTCGTTTGCTTGAGATAGTCTCTATGGGCAACTCCGCTGGCGTGATTTCGTTTAATTTTTGTTGCAACATTTTTAATCCAGCGCGATAGCGTGGTTCATCAACCAAACGAACAATCGGGGAGGGATACGCTTCTTTAGGCGTGCGTTTTGCTTTCTCAACAAGCTGTAACATTTTTTTACCATTCACTCGCACTTCCATCGGCAATAATCCTAAATCAAGTAATGCCGAAGTGTGCTTAGGAAGATGTTTCGCCACAAGCCACAAATGTTCGCTTTTTACAATAAAATTTAACGCCACATCACGTTTAATGGCTTCTTCTAAACGCCATTTTGCAAGAAGTTTTAACGCCATTAACGCTTGTTCATTTAATTTCCACGCATTGGGAATATCAAAATAAGCACGTTCAGGATCTCTTGGTTTGCTAATTTTTTCTAACAATAATTCACATTCATTTTGTACCGCACTTTGCCACGGTGTTTGTAATAAATGTTGTTGCATTTTTTCATATAAAGGAAGGAGATACCAAACATCGGCTGCCGCATAGCGTAATTGGACATCGGATAATGGGCGTGCGAGCCAATCTGTGCGTGAAGCACCTTTATCTAGCTCTAACTGAAAATAATGATAAATTAAACTGGCAAATCCCATAGAATGACCAAAACCTAAAAATTGACTTACAACCTGTGTGTCGATTAATGGTGTAGGTAACTGTTTGAAGTAGTGGTAAAAAATCTCAAGATCTTCTTTACTCGCGTGTAGAATTTTAATGACATTGATATCTGCAAGCAACGCAATAAAAGCGGAAAAATCATCAATGACTAAAGGATCGATCAGACTTACCTTCTCACCATCATAAAGTTGGATCAACCCCAACTTTGGATAAAAAGTTCTGGTACGAATAAATTCGGTGTCCAATGCAACGTAAGATTTTTCTCTCGCGCGTTGGCAAACTTCCTCCAATGCCAATATTGAAGTAATTATTTGAAAGTGCGGTGGATTTTTGATTTCTTTTTTTATTGCTGACATAACCTTATTTCATTCATTTTTAATCACATCTCATAAAAAATACTGCAATGGCATTAACGCATTGCTTTATTTCAAATGAAGATAAAATGAAGGCGAACTTTTTGTCCGCCCTTGATTTATTTTTATCGCTTAAACCGATTAATGCGATGGACGCTTCGCTAATTCTTCATCGCGTAACACACGGCGGAGAATTTTACCGACATTGGATTTCGGTAACTCATCTCTAAACTCAATATCTTTCGGGATTTTATATCCTGTAAGATGCTGTCTGCAATGTTGGCGTAGCTCATCACGTGTGAGGCTTTCATCTTTTTTCACCACAAACACCTTAATTGTTTCGCCTGATACTTCGTGTGGCACGCCAATCGCAACCACTTCTGCGACTTTATAATTGAGCATAATCACATCTTCAATTTCATTTGGATAGACATTAAATCCCGAAACGATGATCATATCTTTTTTACGATCGACAATACGCAAGCTGTAAGAGTCGTCCATCACCACAATATCTCCCGTTGCAAGCCAGCCATCTTTCAGTACTTCAGCGGTTGCTTCTGGGCGTTTCCAATAACCTTGCATCACTTGATCACCTTTCACCCAAAGCTCCCCCGGCTCGCCAAGTTGCGCTTGTTCGCCATTGTCTTTGATAATTTTAATGTCCGTATTGGGAACAGGAACCCCAATAGTACCATTGTGTTTCACCACATTAATTGGGCAAGCGGCAATCAGTGGTGAACATTCTGTCATACCATAACCTTCAATAATGCTACAACCTGTGGTTTCGTGCCAACGTGTTGCGACAGATTGCTGAATTGCCATTCCGCCACCCACAGAAAGTTTAAGTTGTGAAAAATCAATTTCTTTGAAATTCTCATTATTTAATAAGGCATTAAATAAGGTGTTCACCCCTGTAATCGCCACAAAGCGATGTTTTTTCAGCTCTTTTACAAAACCGTCAATATCACGTGGATTGGTGATCAGAATTGCTGTAACACCCAATTCAATAAACAATAAACAGTTCACCGTCAGGGCAAAAACGTGATACAGCGGTAACGCCAAGATCGCTTTTCGTTCACGGGTATGATCGCCAACAAAAGGATAAGCAATCCATTTTGCCTGAAATACATTGGTAATAATATTGTGATGAGAAAGCATTGCCCCTTTCGCAACGCCTGTTGTTCCCCCTGTATATTGTAAAAAGGCAAGATCATTGCGTGTTAAATTAGGGCGGACATATTGGCGATATTTGCCAACGGCAAGCACTTCACGGAAAGTAACGGCGTGCGGGAGTTTATATTTTGGCACGAGCTTTTTAATGTATTTCACCACAAAATTCACCAATGTTCGTTTGCCAAAAGAAAGCTGATCGCCCATTCGGGTTAAAATAACGTGTTTAACCGCGGTATTGAACACCACTTTTTCAAGGGTTGAGGCAAAATTCGATACTACCACAATCGCTTTGGCACCGCTGTCTTGCAGCTGATGTTCGAGTTCTCTTGGGGTGTAAAGCGGATTCACATTGACGACAATCATTCCCGCGCGTAGTATGCCGAATAAGGCAATAGGATACTGCAATAAATTAGGCATCATTAACGCCACAGGATCGCCTTGTTGTAACTTCAATTCATTTTGTAAATAAGCAGCAAAGGCACGGCTACGCTCTTCTAATTTACGAAAGGTCAGCACCTGCCCCATATTAATATAAGCGGCACGATCAGGATGTTCTCTCACGGCTTTATCAAACATATCTAAGATGTTTTCATAAGCGGAGGTATCCAGTTCCCTTTCTGCCCCCTCTGGATAATTGATAAACCAAGGCTTTTCCATTTGTTATCCTTATTATTTTTATTAAATCTTGTGGATTTTATCACTCGCTCGCGAATGTGCCAAATCCTGATGCGTTATTCACGCCCCGGCAACTTTTTCCAAGTAACTTCATTGCGTAAATAAACGGGTTCAATTTCCACCGCACTTATCCATTGTTTTTGCCAGTAATAAGGCAATGCCAACGGTAGCATTGCTCTAGCGGAAGGTAAAAGAATGTCTGACGCGGTTGCCCAGTCAAGCTGCGAAAGTGCTTCATAAGCCGCCCAGCCTGTGCCAACTTTACGCCACTCGCCTTGTCCCTGTTGTGCAAGTTCAAGTACCTGTTGTGCAGAACACACCTGTTCAGTAACCACCTCATTCCATTGTAAAAATTGATGAGAATCCAACCGCACTTGTTCTGCATTAAGTTGGCTGAAATACACCTCATTCATTCTTGCATCAATGGCACAGAGGACTTGCGTCGTGCCATATTGTTCATACGCTTGCTGAGCCATTGTCGTCAGATTAGAAATAGGAATCACTGGAAAATCAGCCCCTAATGCCAAGCCTTGTGCAATCCCTGCGCCGACACGCACGCCAGTAAAACTGCCCGGCCCACGCCCGAAAACTAACGCATCCACTTGATTGAGCGTAATACCAGACTGGTTTAAAATTTCATCAATCATTGGCAAAATACGTTTTGTATGGGTGCGTTGTGCCAATTCATCTAAATGCGTTATTTCTCCTTTGTGCCATAAGGCGACAGAACACGCCTCCGTAGAGGTATCTAAAGCGAGTAAAGTTGTCATTATTTTTTCTCTGTTAAAAATTGAATTACGTTGTTTAAATCTCGGGTTCGCGTTGCGTTTGGTAAACTTTTTAAAAAGGTTTCGCCGTAGGTACGCATCACCAAACGGCTATCACAAATAATCACCGCCCCTCGGTCTGTTATATCACGGATCAACCGCCCAACACCTTGTTTTAAGGTGATGACTGCCTCAGGAATTTGAATCTCATTAAAGGGATCTTTACCCTGTAAGCGA
The DNA here is from genome assembly GCF_026226765.1 of Avibacterium sp. 21-599. Lineage (NCBI taxonomy): Bacteria > Pseudomonadati > Pseudomonadota > Gammaproteobacteria > Pasteurellales > Pasteurellaceae > Avibacterium > Avibacterium sp. 21-599. Next base: position 1,521,169 of record NZ_JAKKOB010000001.1, on the reverse strand, counting down.
CAATCTTCCATTCGTGCTTTAAGTAAAGGCTCATCTGGTGCGGTAAAAGGTAATTTATCAATAATCACTAAAGAAAGGGCATCACCACGGACATCTACACCTTCCCAAAAACTTGAGGTTGCCACCAGCACCGCGTGAGATTGGGTAGTAAACTGTGCTAATAATTGACTTTTTGCCGTTTCCCCTTGTAATAAAACTGTTAAATCACTGTGTTCACGAAAAAAATCTGCCAGTCCACGCATCATAGAATAAGAGGTGCAAAGGACAAAACAGCGCCCCTGATTTTTTTCGATGATCGGTAATAACATTCGCCCTAACTGCGTTTGTGTCTGAGATTGGTTCAATGCAGGCAGGAACCGTGGCACGCATAATAGGGCTTGCTCAGGGTAATTAAAGGGGCTAGGCAAAATTTTCTGCACCGCATTTTCAATCCCCAAGCGCTGACAAAAATGCTGAAAATTGCCCCCAACTTCAAGGGTGGCAGAGGTGAAAACCCAAGCCGCCTCTTTTTTACTGATCTGTTCACCAAATTTATCAGCCACAGTGAGCGGTGTGATATGCAAGCCAAAACCACGCCCCATTGTTTCATACCAATAACAATAGCCCACTAAATGGGTTTCTTGCAGGCGTTTTAACACCAACTGAATACTGGCAACACGTTCAAAAATGCTATCTAGAGTTTGTGAACGCCCGAGAGAAAGCTTCACTACTTCGGATAAAAAGGCTAATTTCTCTTGCAATAATTCTACGCATTTTTGCACCGCACTTTTATCTGCTGAATGCATTGAATGTTGTGCATATAACTCTCGCCAATTTCCTCGCCGATTACCTTCGCCCAATAATAGACGAAAATCTTGCACTACTTTAAGTAAAGTATCAGCCGCCACGCCAAGCTGTTTCATATCTTTTAATTCTGTACGATAAACAATATTGGCATCTTTGCATAAATCAAATAATTGACGTGAAGTGAGGGATATGCCGAAATATTGGCTCGCCACATCGGCAATTTGGTGGGCTTCATCAAAAATAATGGCTTGCGCATTAGGAATAAGCTCACCGAAGCCACTTTCTTTTACCGCCATATCCGCAAAAAACAAATGATGGTTCACCACCACTAAATCTGCGTTTAACGCTTTTTTGCGAGCGGCTGCCACATAGCAATCCGCATAATTAGGGCAATCTGAACCTAGGCAACTTTCGGTAGTACTGGTGAGCTGGGGCAAAATCGGGCTATCTTCCGCAATCTCCACACATTCGCTTAAATCCCCCGTTTTGGTGGCATTATTCCATTTTCGCACTTTAGCAAGATCCGCTAATACGGTGCGATCCCCTAACACACCTTGTGCAATAAGCTGATCTAAACGCTCAAGGCAAAGATAATTGGCACGCCCTTTTAATAAGGCGATTTTCCCTGTATAGCGCAACGCTTTTTTTATAGCCGGAAGATCACGATTAAATAATTGATCTTGTAAATTTTTTGAGCCTGTGGAAATAATGGTTTTCTTGCCGGCAAGTAACGCAGGCACTAAATACGCAAAGGTTTTCCCCGTGCCTGTCCCCGCTTCTACCACAAGCGCTTGCTTGTGCGAAATCGCCTCCGACACGGCTTGCGCCATTTCTAATTGTTCGGCACGTGGGCGAAATCCTTTAATGTGCTGACTTAATACTCCATTTTCAGCAAAGGCGTTGATGACAGTTTGGCTATCCATTCATTCAATTCGGGGTTAAGGGTAAATAAATTGGCGGCTATTCTAACAGAAAAATGCTATACAGTGTTGTACTGGATAGCGTTATTGTTCATTTACAAATCAAAAAATATTGAATGCGATATTTTGTGGTAACATAGCACATCAATTTTTTTAATGGCTTGAATTTACAAATTCTCCAACCCAAACTGATACAACGCATTTTTCTTATAACCATAAAGCTCGGCGACAATCGCCGCGGCTTTTTTGAGTGGAAGTTCTTTTGCGATAAGTGCTAAGGCTTTGATGGCTTGTGGTGAAAAACTTTCCTCCTCGCACTTCACATTGCCTTCTACAATCAGCACCATTTCGCCTTTGCTGCGGTTTGGATCGTCACTGACCCATTGACGTAATGCCCCTATCTCATCACCGTAAATCGTTTCCCACGTTTTAGTCAGCTCTCGTGCTAGCACTACATAACGTTCTGCACCGAACACCTTTTCTATATCCGCAAGACAATCTAAAATACGGTGAGTGGATTCATAGAAAATCAAAGTGCGATCTTCTTTTGCAAGATTTTCTAATTTATCGCAACGCGCTTTGGATTTGGCGGGCAGAAAGCCTTCAAAGCAAAAACGAGCAGACGCAATGCCTGAGGCACAGAGCCCTGCAATCGCCGCACACGCGCCGGGAATTGGGACGATTTTAATCCCCGCTTGGCGACACTTTCTCACTAAATGAAAGCCCGGATCGCTAATCAGTGGCGTACCCGCATCAGAAATTAATGCAATGCTTGTCCCTTGCAACAGTTTTTCGCATAAAATATCGGCTTTTTGTTGTTCATTATGATCGTGCAGTGCAAAAAAAGGCTTTTTAATGCCGTAATGGCTGAGCAATAAACCACTATGGCGGGTATCTTCAGCGGCAACTAAATCCACTTGTTCCAATACTTGTAAAGCACGTTGCGTAATATCCTGCAAATTGCCAATGGGTGTTGCCACGATATATAAAATTCCAGTTAAATTGTCCATTTTTACTTCTTTTATTTGATTTTAATTATTGAGATAAGTAAGATCCCCGAGATTGTTTTCAACAACGGAGTAATTATGACTATTCTATTACAACGCATTAATTTAAAAAATCAATTAATGCCTTTTTTATTTGCATTGCTCTTAGCAGGCTGTACCAATTTATTTGGAAACAGTTTCACAAATGTGCTGAAAAACGATGCAAATGCCAGTTCTGAATATTACATCAATCAAATTCAACGCACGCAAAATCTTGAAGATCAACAAACCTATAAATTACTTGCCGCGCGTGTTTTAGTGCGTGAGAATAAAATCCCTCAAGCTCAAGCGATGTTAGCAGAATTAAACGATCTCAATGAAGAACAGCTACTTGATAAAGCGATCATTGAAGCGCATATTGCGGCGATGAAAGGGAATAATAAAGCGGCGGATAGCCGTTTAAAGGCGATTAATCTTGCCTTATTAAGCCCTTCACAACAAGCGCGCTATTATGAGGTTGTGGCGCGTGTAGCCAAAAATCGTAATCAAATTATGAATGCCGTGAAAGCGCGTATTCAAATTGACTCCCTATTAACGGACAGCCAAAGAAAACAAGAAAATAATGACCGCACTTGGGCATTATTACGCAATGCAAACCGTGGCTTAATTAACAACACATCGGCAGAAGGCAGTGCCGCATTAGGTGGCTGGTTAGCATTAGCTAAAGCATATAATGATAACTTAAATCACCCAGCACAATTAAGCCAAGCCTTACAAAGCTGGAAAGCGGCTTATCCAAGACATAGCGCAAGTTATCTCTTCCCAACAGAACTGCAAGGGTTATTTAATTTCCAACAAACACAATTAAACCAAGTTGCCCTACTGCTTCCATTAAGTGGCGATGCGCAGATCATTGGTAGCACCATTAAACGCGGATTTGATGATGCAAGAGGGAATTCGGATATTCAGGTTAAAGTTTTTGATACCCTTGCTACACCAGTGGAAAATATCATTGAACAAGCCAAACTAGAGGGAATTAATACCATTGTCGGTCCGTTGTTAAAACAAAATGTAGATAAATTAACCAACCGCCCTGACTTATTGCAAGGGCTAAACGTGCTTACCTTAAATTCTACTGAAAATTCTCGAGCAATTGGTCAGCTCTGCTATTATGGCTTAGCGCCTGAAGACGAAGCTGAATCTGCCGCGAATCGCATTTGGGATCAAGGTATTCAAAACCCATTTATCATTGTGCCACAAAGCGACCTTGGTCGCCGTACGGCCTCTGCATTTAACACCCGCTGGCAACAACTTTCAGGTACAGATGCCAATATCAAATTTTATAATAATGCCGATGACATCACTTATACGCTCCAATCAGGCTTAAGCCAACCTATTCAAGCGTTATATATTGTGGCAACGAACAATCAGCTTAGTGATATTAAACTGGCAATTGATAACAGCAATATTAACCTGAAGTTATTCGCAAGTTCACGCAGTAATTCCTCAAACAACACACCTGAATATCGCTTATTAATGAATGGGTTAGAATTTAGTGATATTCCCTTCTTTAAAGATGTAGATTCTGCACAATATAAAAAAGTAGCAAGCGTTACCAATGGTGATTACTCCTTAATGCGTTTATATGCTATGGGTGCTGATGCGTGGTTGTTAATCAATCAATTTAATGAATTACGTCAAGTTCCGGGATTCAATATCAACGGTTTAACCGGTAAATTAAGTGCGGGTCCAAACTGTAATATCGAACGAGAAATGACGTGGTATCAATACCAAAATGCCTCCGTGGTGGTATTAAGCAATTAATTATGTTTAAATCTAAACGTCATCAAGGGGCGAGCTTTGAGCAACAAGCTCGCCTTTTTTTACAATCCAAAGGGCTAAAATTTATTGCCGCTAACCAACACTTTAAATGTGGTGAACTTGATTTGATTATGCAAGATGGCGATACCATTGTGTTTGTCGAAGTGCGGCAAAGAAAAAATGATTTTTTTGGCTCTGCGGTGGAAAGCGTAGATTGGCAAAAACAGCAAAAATGGTTAGATGCCGCCAATATGTGGCTGGCTAAACAAGATTGTAGCCTCGAAGATACCGATTGTCGTTTTGATTTAGTGGCATTTGGTAATACAATACAAGACCTACAATGGATTCCCAATTTTCTTGATGAATAAGCCTGATAAATCACAATGTTAGATAAAATAAAAGATCTTTATAGCGAAAGCATACAAACCCAGATTTCAGCCTCAAGCTTATTGCCCAATGCAATTTTTCAAGCCGTGCAAAACATCGTCGCCTGCTTATTGCGTGGTAATAAAATTATCGTCTGCGGGCAAGGGCGATCTTACGCCAATGCACAATTTCTGGTGGCGAATTTACTCAATCGCTATGAATTAGAACGCCCGAGCTTTCCTTCTGTACTATTGAGTTTAGATAATGCGATTGGCTCCGCCATTATCGCCGATCGCCCTAAACAGCAATTTTATCAACGCCAATTTAATGCCATAGCACAACAAGGGGATCTGTTGGTGGTATTTTCCCCTTTTGGTAATGAAGAAATGGTGCTAGATACCATTAATTCCGCACTAAATAAAGAAATCAGTGTCATCGCATTAACGGGCGCGAATAACGATCATATTCAAGGCTTTCTGACAGAACAGGATTTGGAAATCACCGCACCAACAGTAAAAGAAAGCCGTATTTTGGAGCATCATCTCTTTATTATTAATACGATTTGTGAGTTAATTGACCACACGCTTTTTTCTCATTCCTAGCACTCAACCGCTTACAACCCAAAAGGAGTACAACAATGAAAACAAGGAATTTAAAAAAACTAGCCCTAATTCTCGGCAGCGCATTCTTGCTACAAGGCTGCGTTAGTGCCACGGTTGCCGGCATTGTTGGGGCAACAGCCGTAGCAACAAAAGTCGCCACTGATCCAAGAACAGTGGGAACACAGGTTGATGATGAAACCCTTGAAGAAAAAGTTCTACACGCCATTAATAAAGATCAACAACTTGATAGCGAAGCTCGAATCAATGTGGTTTCATATGGCGGAAGGATTCTACTTATCGGGCAAGTGCCAAATGAAAATCTAAAAGAAATTGCCACCGGGCTTGCCAAAGGCGTTGATAATGTTTCTGAAGTTTATAATGAACTGCGTGTAGGCTCTCCGATCTCGCTTGGGCAAATCAGCCAAGATAGCTGGATCACCACCCAAATTAAATCCAAACTCTTTGTCAATTCAGGGGTAAAAGCCACCGATGTCAAAGTCATCACAGAAAACGGTGAAGTGTTCTTAATGGGAAACCTCACTCAACAACAAGCTGATGCCGCAACAGAGGTTGCTCGCAATGTGGCTGGGGTTTTAAAGGTTATCAAGGTATTTAAATATTTAAACTAATCCGATTATTAAGTGCGGTGCTTTTTCTTTGATTTTTACGATAAAAAATCTATTGAAAAAATACCGCACTTTAATTTCAACTGTCACAGTTATACTTTAAAGCAAGCAACCAAATGCTGATTATTCCCCGTTAAACGCGGTTTGCTTAATGTACATTCTGTATCCGCTAATGGGCATCGAGTACGAAACACACAACCAGAAGGGGGATTGATCGGGGAAGGGAGATCACCTTCGAGTAGCTGAATTTTTTTACCTCGTTCCAAATCCGGATCTGGGATTGGCACAGCAGACATCAACGCTTTGGTGTAAGGATGCTTGGTTTCGTGATAGACCTTGTCATAAGTCCCCAACTCCACCGCATTACCTAAATACATCACCAGAACGCGATCAGAAATATGTTTTACCACCGCTAAATCGTGTGCAATAAAAATCAGTGATAACCCCATTTCTTTTTGCAACGATTTAAGTAAATTGACCACCTGTGCTTGAATGGAAACATCAAGAGCAGAAACAGGTTCATCACAGATAATCAGTTTAGGCTCAATAATCAATGCACGAGCAATGCCAATACGCTGACACTGACCGCCCGAAAATTCGTGTGGATAGCGGTTAATTAAATTTGGCAATAAGCCTACTTTTAACATCATTGCTTGCACACGCTCTTTGACTTCTTGTGCAGATAAATGCGGGAAGTAAATCTTCAGTGGCTCAGCAATAATATTTCCAATCGTCATTCTTGGATTGAGTGATGCCAAGGGATCTTGGAAAATCATTTGAATATCTTTACGCGTGCTATGCCACTGTTTTTCGCTTTGTTGGCTGAGATCGTTACCTAGCCACAAAATATTGCCACCTGCGGATTTCACCAAACCAATAATCGAGCGAGCAAGGGTGGATTTTCCACAGCCAGACTCGCCTACCACGCCTAAGGTTTCTCCTTCATATAATTTAAACGAGACGTGGTTTACCGCGTGCAAGGTTTGCTTTTTCTTAAATAAAAAGCCTTCGTTGCTTTGCACGTTGAAATGTACGCTAAGATCTTCGACTTCAAGTAATAATTTTTTCATCTTAATTTCCTCTTAGCAGCTGAGTAGGGGCAATAAAACACGCGCGTAAACGATTTGGTGCAAATTCCTCTAATAATGGGCTATCTTTACATTGTTCCGTGGCAAATTGGCAACGTGGGCTAAACGGGCAGCCCGTTGGCAAATGTAATAAATTCGGCGGATTGCCCGGAATCGTTAAGAGTTTATCTTCTTCAGAATCTAAGCGTGGCACTGCATTGATTAAACCAATGGAGTAAGGATGCGTTGGCTGATAGAAAATTTCTTTCGCTGAACCATATTCCATTGTTCTTCCCGCATACATCACCAGCACTTGATCACAGCTCCCTGCCACCACGCCGAGATCGTGAGTAATCATAATAATTGCTGTATTAAACTCGTGTTTTAACTCATTTAATAAGGTCATAATCTGTGCTTGTACTGTTACATCTAAGGCGGTGGTTGGTTCATCGGCAATCAATAATTTTGGACGGCATAATAATGCCATTGCGATCATAACACGCTGACGCATCCCGCCAGAAAATTCGTGTGGATACATTGCCATTCGTTTACGTGCTTCTGGCATTTTCACCGCATCTAACATTTTTACAGATTCTTCAAAGGCTTGCTTATAGCTGTACCCTTTATGTAAGACCAGCACTTCGGTTAGCTGCTCGCCAATTTTCATATAAGGATTTAACGAGGTCATTGGATCTTGGAAAATCATCGCAATTTGCTCCGCTCTTAAGCGATTTAATTGTGATGAGGATAAACCTAAAATTTCTTCTCCATTAAAACGAGCAGAACCAGAGGTTTTACCGTTATCCGCCAATAATCCCATTAATGCAAAGGCAGTTTGTGATTTGCCCGAGCCTGACTCCCCAACAATACCGAGGGTTTCCCCTGCGTTGAGGGTAAAGGTTAAATTATTCACGGCGGTAACCTCACCATCTGGTGTTTTGAAGGTGACTCTTAAATCTTGTACATCAAGGAGAGGGTGTTTTTCGTTTTTCATTTTCTCACCTTATCGATCTTTTGGATCAAGCGCATCACGCAAGCCATCACCAATAAAATTAAAACAAAATAATGTAATTACTAAAAAAACCGCTGGAAAAATCAGTAGCCAAGGGGTGGCTTCCATTGATTTTGCCCCATCATTTAATAATGCGCCCCAGCTACTAAGTGGTTCTTGCGTACCTAGCCCTAAGAAACTTAAAAAGGATTCAAATAAGATCATTCCCGGCACGAGTAAAGAGGCATAAACCACGACAACGCCTAACACATTTGGAACGATGTGTCGCCATACAATTTGCCGAGGCGAAACGCCACATACAATCGCTGCTTCGATAAATTCTTTACGTTTGAGACTGAGCGTTTGTCCACGCACGATACGCGCCATATCCAACCAAGAGACCATTCCTATTGCCACGAAAATAAGCAAAATATTTTGCCCAAAGAAGGTCACCAATAGGATCACAAAGAACATAAAGGGGAAAGAATATAAGATCTCTAAAATACGCATTAAAATGGCATCGGTTTTGCCGCCCACATAACCCGCTGTTGCCCCATAAAGCGTACCAACTAAAACAGCGATAAATGCGCCAGCAATCCCTACTAATAAGGAAATTCGTCCACCAATGGCAAGGCGAACCAGAAGATCTCGTCCTAATCCGTCTGTGCCTAAATAATGCATTGATTCAACATCTGGCGGTGAAGCCATCATTGCCCAATCCGTGTCATCATAACTAAAAGGCATTAACATTGGCGCAAAGGTGACAAAAAGTAAAATTAAAAACAGCACAAACAAGCTCATCACCGCCGCTTTATTACGGAAAAAACGGCGTCTTGCATCTTGCCATAAACTGCGTCCTTCAACCTGTTCTAATTGCTCGCCCAATTTTTCCATCAGTGCTTGATTTTCTTTTGTTTTTATCATTTTTTTGGCACTCCATTAATAACGAATTTTCGGATCAATCACCGCATATAAAATATCGACGATGGCATTAAAAATGATGGTTAATGTTCCCACTAAAATGGTTAAACTGAGTACTAAAGAATAATCTCGGTTTAACGCGCCATTAACAAAAAGCTGACCAATTCCGGGCAAAACAAAAATGCTTTCAATCACCATTGATCCGGTAATAATCCCAACGAATGCCGGCCCCATATAAGAGATCACAGGTAATAACGCGGGACGTAACGCGTGTTTTAAGATAATACGCGACATCGGTAATCCTTTCGATTTTGCCGTACGGATAAAATTTGAATGCAATACTTCAATCATTGAACTACGCATAATTCGAGCAATGCTGGCAATATAGGATAAAGAAAGCGCAATCATTGGTAAGATAATATTACTTAGCTGTCCCCCTTCCCAGCCGCCAGAGGGAAGCCATTTCAGCGTAATCGAAAAAATTAATATTAACAACGGCGCAACAACAAAACTCGGTACAACAACACCTGTCATTGCAAAGGTCATTATTAAATAATCTAGCCACTTGTTTTGCTTTAATGCCGCAATCACACCAGCAGAAATGCCGCATATCAGTGCGATTAAAAAGGCAGAAAAACCTAACTTTAAGGAAACAGGGAAAGATTGTGCAACAAGCTGATTAACCGTGTAATCCTTATATTTAAAGGAAGGACCAAAATCACCGTGCGCTAAATCTTTCAAATAAATCCCATATTGCACCATAAGTGGCTCATTTAAGTGATATTTTGCTTCGATATTTGCGATCACTTCTGGGGGGTAATTTTTTTCACTGGAAAATGGACTACCGGGGGCAAGTCGCATCATAAAAAAAGAAACCGTGATTAAAATAAATAGGGTTGGGATCGCCTCTAAGATACGGCGAAAAATTAATTTAAGCATAATGTTATCCCACAAAGATAAAAATAACGAAAAAACACCCGCACTTAATAATGTAAACCATGTGCGGGTGTAAAAAGATTAATGTTTAATAATATAAACGTCTTTTAAATAATAGTTTTGTGCAGGATGTGCATAAGCAAAACCTTTTACCCAAGGCTTAATCAGGCGAGGCTGCACATAATGATAAACGGGGATCAGTGCAGTATCATTGTCTAATATTTGCTCTGCTTGTGCATAAATTTCAGCACGTTGTTCATCATTTTGTGCGTTAAATGCGGAAGCAATCAAGGCATCATAAGCAGCGTTTTTATAGAATGCTGTATTATTTGCACTGTTGGATAAATAATAATTTAAGAACGTACTCGCTTCATTATAATCGGCACACCAACCCGCACGCGCTACATCAAAATTGCCTTGATGACGCGTATCTAGATAGGTTTTCCATTCCTGATTTTCTAGGGTTACATTGACAACCCCTTGTAAATTTTTCTTCCAAATAGATTGTGCTGCACTCGCCAATTTCTTATGGTTGTCTGAGGTGTTATACAATAAGTTAAAATTTAATGGGTGTGATTTATCAAATCCCGCTTCTTTCAATAGGTTAAGCGCAGCTTGATTACGCTGATCTTGTGTCCAATTCGCCCATTCAGGATTTGCCATTTTTTCCGCGCCATTGATAAATGGTGGGGTAAAAATATAAGCAGGTTTTTGACCTTGTTGTAAGATTTTATCCGTTAAAATTTCACGCTCTAACGCTAAAGACAAAGCTTTACGCACTTTAGGATTATCAAATGGCGCTTTGGCGGTGTTAATTTCATAAAGATAAGTACAAAGTTGCGGGGCGTGTGTTAATTCATCGCCCAACTCTTTTTTGACTTTGGCATAAAGCTCAATTGGAATTTCTTTTCCTGTCATATCTTCATCACCAGCACGGTAACGAGAGACATCTATTGAAGCGGATTCAATCGGCAATAATACGATTTTTTCTAATACAGTATGTGCATTATCCCAATAATATGGATTACGTTCTAATTCCGCTTTTTCATTAACCACCGCGGATTTTAATACAAACGCCCCATTACCAACTAAATTCCCGGGTTTTGTCCAATTATCACCAAACTGTTCTACGACCTGTTTATTCACTGGCGCTAATACATAATGTTCAACCAATTTATCCACATAAGGAACGGATTCCGTTAAATGCAACACTAACGTATGATCGTCTTTCGCCTCCACACCTAACTCAGCGGGTGAAAGTTTGCCAGCAATCACTTGATCGGCATTTTTTAATTTGACGAACTCAAGGAAACTTGAATAAGGTGAGGCAGTTTTAGGATCGGCTAAACGTTGCCAAGCATAGACAAAATCACCAGCCACCACAGGCTCGCCATTAGACCATTTCGCTTCAGGGCGTAAATGGAATGTCCACGTTTTAAAGTCGTCACTGTGTTCCCAAGAACTCGCCGCACCGGGTATAATATGCCCTTTCGCATCAGAAATCACTAATGTTTCATATAGTTGACGTGCATAATTCCCCTCAACATCGCCTTCCATTTTCTGAGGATCAAGGGTGGCAGGGTTTGAACTCACATTCCAGATTAATTCTTGCTTATCCGCTAATTGCGTGCCTTCTGGCACATTCGCCGCCATTACAGTCCCTACTGATAAAGACAATCCTAATAATGCCGACAGTAATGATTTTTTAAATAAAGTGTGCATATTTACTCCTGATTTTTTATAAAATGGTCTTAATTAATAAAGGAATTTTTTAAACTTGTAAATAAGAAATTGCGAAATCATTGGGAATTTTGTCGTTCAAAGAGTATTGCAATATTCCATTTACAAAAAATAGCAAAAAAAGCCCGCATTTTTCTGTTATCGTTTACATTAAAAAATCAAACAAGATAAGGTACTCAATACGGTGAGAATAGAAGATCGAGAAGGAAAATAACCTTGCTCTGATTTTATCGCTACATAAAATCTAGAGTAGATAAAACTTCAACGAGTTAAAATATACGACTAAGATGTAGTGGAACTCGCAACATCTTCGTTATTTTGAAGTGAAATGACTATCGTTTTAGATGTAATGGTTAAAAGTAAATGTTCATCCATCACATCTAAAACTATTTCAATTGAATACAACGATTGGTACCTTCGCTATCATATCTACTCGCTATCCCTGAATTTGTAAGAAAATCTGACATTGAGACACAGAGTAAAGTGCAGTGTTTTTCTCAAATATTTATCAGACCTTCTCTAGCTTCGCCAATGCCGCAATCAGCCATTTAATTCCTTCTCCTTGGAAAGCGATTTGTAGTCGGGTGTTATTGTCTTCACCTTCCACATTAATAATTGTGCCATTACCAAATTTAGCGTGTCTAACTTTTTGTCCCATTCGCCATTCCCTATCATTTCTAGCTTTATGACTATTTAACGAACCGACGGCAGCACGATTATACGCACGCGTCACCGTGCCACGTAAACGCACTTCTTGAATACAATCCTTTGGTAATTCTTCAATAAAACGAGAGGGAATATGGCGTTCTTCTTTGCCATATAATCGGCGGCTTTCCGCATAGCTAATGGTAAGTTTTTGCTTGGCTCGGGTGATGCCAACATAAGCCAGACGGCGTTCCTCTTCTAAACGCCCCGGTTCTTCAAAAGAACGGAAACTCGGAAATAAACCTTCTTCCACCCCAATCATAAACACACGTGCAAATTCTAACCCTTTGGCGGAATGTAATGTCATCATTTGTACACTTGATTCATGGGCTGAGGCCTGTTCTTCCCCCGCTTCTAAAGAGGCGTGGGTGAGAAATGCCATTAAATCTGTCATTTCTTCTGCTTCATCTGGTTTAATAAATTCTCGAGTTGCACTCACCAGTTCTTCCAAATTTTCGATCCGCACTTCACCTTTTTCACCTTTCTCCTGCTTATACATTTCATACAAGCCGGAGTGTTTAATGACAAAATCAGTTTGGGCAAATAGTGGCATTTCTGCACTATCTTGTTGTAAGGAATTAATTAATTCCGTAAAACGCAATAAAGCGGTTGCTGCCCGTCCTGCTAACATATTTTCCTGAATGGCAACGTGAATGGCTTGCCATAGAGTAATTTGTCGCTCACGAGTTAATTGACGTAACACATCTAAGGTTCGATCGCCAATTCCTCGGGCTGGAGTGTTGATCACTCGCTCAAAGGCGGCATCATCAAAGCGATTGGCGATCAAACGTAAATACGCTAAGGCATCTTTAATTTCTTGCCGTTCAAAGAAACGCAATCCACCATAAATTCGATAAGGAATTTGGGCGCGAATTAAGGCTTCTTCAATAACACGAGATTGGCTATTACTACGATATAAAATAGCACAATCATCTAATTTTCCACCATCATCGAGCCAGATTTTGATTTGGCTTGCCACAAACTGAGCTTCGTCAATTTCATTAAAGGCGGCATAAATCCCAACAGGATCGCCTTGCTCCCCCTCCGTCCATAAATCCTTACCAAGACGGTTACTATTATTCGCAATTAAATGGTTGGCACTGTTGAGAATATTGCCCGTAGAACGATAATTTTGCTCAAGGCGAATGGTTTGTGCATTATGAAAATCTTCTAAGAAACGGTGAATATTTTCAACTTGTGCGCCACGCCAGCCATAAATAGACTGATCGTCATCGCCTACGATCATTATTTTACCCGTTTCTCCCACCAATAATTTGATCCACGCATATTGGATTTTGTTGGTATCTTGGAACTCGTCCACCAAAATATGCGAAAAACGCTGCTGATAACGTTGCAAAATTAATGGTTTTTTCAGCCACAATTCATACGCTCGCAACAATAATTCAGAAAAATCTAACAAGCCCGCTCTATCACAAGCATCTTGATAAATTTGATAAATTTTAATCCAAGTGCGTTCTTGAATATCACCCTCATCATCAAGTTGATGCGGACGCAAACCTTCTTCTTTTTTGTTATTAATATACCAGCAAGCCTGTTTCGGCGGATACGCTTTTTCGTCAATATTATGTAGTTTAATCAAGCGTTTAATCAAACGTTGCTGATCATCACTATCTAAAATTTGAAAATCCTGTGGTAGCCCAGCATCCGCATAATGGGCGCGTAATAGACGGTGTGCAATACTATGAAATGTGCCAGTCCACATTCCCATTATGCGTTGTGATGAATATTTCGCCAATGTTTGCTCAATTCGATGACGCATTTCTGCAGCGGCTTTATTGGTAAAGGTGACTGCCATTATACTGCCTTCAGAAATTTGCTCTACCGCAATCAACCAAGCAATACGATAAGTTAGCACTCGCGTTTTACCACTACCCGCGCCAGCTAACACTAAGTAGTTGCCCAAGGGGGCGGCGACTGCCTCACGTTGTTTATCATTTAATCCATCAAGTAATTCTGAAATATCCATCACATCACCACTGTTTTTTTATACAGTTTTAAATTATAGGGGGATTTTGCTAAAAGGCAAGAAGTGCGGTGAAATTTTTATGAATTTTCCACCGCACTTTGGTGTAAGAACACAATAAACCGTACGTTATTTCTAGTTCAAAAAACGGGCAAAAGTTTACTTATTCCTCTCCCGTTTGAAATGCCAAAATAAGCTGTAAGATTGCTCGTTTTTGCTTTTCAGATAAGGAAGAAATCAATTCAACTAGAGTTTCATTCATTGTATCTATTTGTGTATGTTCAGACACGCCATACCTTAACCAAATTGGTTTTACCTTTAACCAATTTGCTAAGGTATCAATTTTATCCAGTGAAGGAATTGCTAAGCCGTTTAACCACTTGTAAACCGCTTGCTGTGTCACTGGCTCATTTGGGTGCTGGAGATTAAATTTCGTTGCAATTTCACTATTTTTCAATGTGTTAGGATATTTTGTTGCAAGTGCTAGCTTCAATCTCTCACTAAATTTTTCTTTTTCATTCGGTATTTTCATTTGGTGAATTATGACCGATTGAAAAAACCTCTTGTAAACCAATATAGTTTAATATTAAACTATATTGGTTTAAGTGTTATCTTAAACGTTCATCACTATTTTTTATTTAGAAGGATATTAATATGAAATTGAACAAATTATTTTTTGCTGCAATGGCTATCGTATCAACCTCACTTGTAGGCTGTGCAGAATTACAAAAGGAATTAGGCAATATTGCAAACTCAGCGAAAGATAGTGCGGTACAAAGAGCGCAAATTGAAGCAAGTAGTAAAGCGTCAGAAGCTGTTGGTAAGGCTTTAGGCTCTAAATACTAAAAAAGCCATTAATAACAAATAAGCGTTCCTCTTTACCACTAAGAGAAACGCTTATTTTCTTTGGGGGAGTTTATAAACTGAATTAAGACAACATTAAAGCTATTCAGTAAGATAAAATTAGCAAATTTTCCACCGCACTTTAATTAAGGCAGTAAATAGAGATAAACGGTGATCTCTTCCCTATCGTGATACAGATGCTTTGCTTTAAGTTTGAATTTCATTCCTTGTTGATCTAAGGCTTGTTCAATCATTGCTAGGCATTCTTTCACTTCTACATAACGTTTTTTCATTGGCAATTTTAAATTAAAAATGCTGGCTTGGCACCACCCATTAATGAACCATTTTGTAATTAATTGCGCAATACGACTTGGCTGTTCGACCATATCACATACTAGCCAATCAATACGGCGACGTTTCGGTGGTTGAAATTTAAAACCGTCTTCAGCACAATGTTCAATGCGACCCGTTTCGTGTAGGCTCGCTGCCATTTTGCCGTGATCTACCGCATAAACAAATAAACCACGTTTAACCAATTGATACGTCCATCCTCCCGGGCAAGCACCGAGATCAACCGCATACTGATTTTCATTTAAGTATTGGCTTTCTTTTTGTTTAGGAATGAAGGTTAAAATGGCTTCTTCTAATTTTAAGGTCGAGCGACTTGGTGCCTCTGCGGGGAATTTAAGCCGTTGAATGCCCATAAAATATGGCGAATGATTATGGTTGTAAGAATACCCTACATAGCACGCTGTTGATTGCAAGAAAAAAACGTGCAACGTTAGGGTATGTTGATGATTGCCTTTGCCCTGTAAAAAGCCTTCTTTTTTCAAAATATTACGCAAAGGTACGGTAAATTTACGGCAAAATCCAGACAATTCTTTTGCTTCATTGGTGTCGGCAGTTTCAACAAATAATTCGGTGCTATTTTTGAGTTTTTTCGCCAATTCATCTTGCTGATATTGCAATAAAATAGGGCTAATACGATCTTCAGGTGAGAGGTCTTGTAATAAATCTGATACAACAATCATTTGGCGAGCAAAAATCAGTTGGTCAAAAGGCAGTTCTTGTGCCAATCGATCCGCCTCACCAGCCTGATAACATTCAAAAATCACATAACCTGAATTTGGCTCAACACGGGCGAAGCCAAAAATACCACGTTCGGCTGCTTTATCAGTAATTTCGGCGGCAAGTTCTTTTTCAAAGCCAATACGGCAATATAAGGCAAGTTTATTCATTATTGTTTCTTATTTCTTTAATTATCCATTGGCGAAATGCGAGAATTTGCTCATCATTCGCTTTATCTAATTGATTAACTACATAAAAAGATTTTGGATCTTTGAGTTGGATTGGTAACACCACTTGCAGTGTACCACGATCAATTTCTTGCTGAGCTAGCACACGGTTAGCGAGTACAATGCCTTGTCCGTGTACGGCAGCTTGCAAGGCCATAAAAGTATGGCTGAAAATAGGGCCGTGCTGAATGTCCAACGCTTTTAATTGTAAATGATTCGCCATATTTTGCCAGTTATCACGGGTATGAATATGAATCAGCGTATGTTTTTTAAGATCATCTGCTGAATATACCGGCTGTTTAGCCAATAATTTTGGTGAGGCAAGCAAGAGCAAATTTTCCTCTGCTAATTTTTCCACTTGCAGATTTTCCCACGCGCCACGTCCATAATAAATCGCAATATCAATTTCGCGGTTCAGCAATCCTTCATCTTGATCCACGCCTGTCAAGCGAACTTCAATATCTGGATAAAGGGCATTAAACCCACTTAAACGAGGCACAAGCCACTGAATGCCAAAGGTTTGGGGTACACTAATCGCAATATGTTTTTCATTTTTCTGCGTCATTAGTTTTTGCGTAACCTCAGACAAACGGCGTAAAATCTCTGTCACTTCTTTGAAATAAATCTGTCCTAACTCAGTTAGCACTAACGCTCGGTGCTGACGTTTAAATAATTCAATGCCTAAAAAATCTTCTAATAATTTAATTTGATGACTCACTGCTGCTTGGGTCACAAAGAGTTCATCCGCTGCTTTTGTGAAACTCAAATGGCGAGCCGCACATTCAAAAGCTTTCAGTGAATTCAAGGGAGGCAAACGTTTATACATAAATTCTTCTCAAATGAAAAATAATCAGTTATACTAACTCACTGATTTATCTATTAGTTTTTTTAATGCAAGGGATAAAAAAATATCCTTTGTTCTCGTCCGTACATCTCACTACAATACGCGCATACTTAATGATTGGTAATTCCTTATTGGTTAAGAGTTTCGACTTAAGTATGATGTTGTGTTTGCATAGTTCGGGAAACCGAACAGAGTAACTGATTAGTTACTCATTTCACTTCCTGTATATTTTTTGACCTAATTAGGTTAGACACCGCTCAATTGAGCGGTGTTTTTTTATGTGCGAGATCCTACCACAGTTTCACTTTTCCTCGAAATAGATTTCCTTGTTAGCCGTACAGAAGACATCGTATTTTTTCTAAGAAAAAATAAATTCAAAAATAACCGCACTTTTATTGTTGCAAGTTTTAAATAATGGTGTAGATTAAAACCATTCTGTTGTAACAACATCATTAATAAGGAAATAAAATGACACTAAAAAACATTGACTGGCAAAATCTTGGTTTTGGCTATATCAAAACGGATTATCGTTATATTGCTCACTGGAAAGACGGAGAATGGTCTAAAGGGGAACTCACCCAAGATAATGTGCTTCATATTAGCGAGGGATCAACCGCATTACATTATGGACAACAATGCTTTGAGGGGTTAAAAGCATATCGCTGTAAAGATGGCTCAATTAATCTTTTCCGTCCAGATCAAAATGCCTTAAGAATGCAAAAAAGTTGCCAACGTTTACTCATGCCTGAAGTCCCTGTTGAAATGTTTATTGATGCCTGTAAACAAGTTGTCAAAGCGAATCAATCTTGGCTTGCCCCTTACGGCACAGGAGCAACACTTTACTTACGTCCATTTGTGATTGGCGTGGGAGATAATGTAGGCGTAACCCCTGCAAAAGAATACATCTTTTCTATTTTCTGTTGTCCTGTCGGTGCCTATTTCAAAGGTGGAATGAAACCGACTAATTTTATTGTTTCTGGCTACGATCGTGCAGCCCCACAAGGTACTGGCGCGGCTAAAGTGGGCGGAAACTATGCAGCAAGCCTTTATCCGGGCAAATTAGCCAAACAGCGTAACTTTAGTGACTGTATTTATCTTGATCCCGCCACTCACACTAAAATTGAAGAAGTGGGTTCAGCAAATTTCTTTGGTATCACGAAAGATAATAAGTTTATTACCCCGCTTTCCCCATCAATTTTACCAAGTATCACGAAATATTCTCTGCTCTATTTGGCAAAAGAACGTCTTGGTTTAGATACCCTTGAAGGGGATATTTATATTAATGAATTAGACCAATTCAAAGAAGCTGGGGCTTGTGGAACAGCGGCAGTGATTACACCAATTGGCGGTATTCAATATGGCGATGACTTCCACGTTTTCTATTCAGAAACAGAAGTTGGCGAAATCACCCAACGTCTTTATAACGAACTGACAGGTATTCAATTTGGTGATATTGAAGCGCCTGAAGGTTGGATTGTTAAAGTGGAATAAATTTTCCAAATAAAATCAAGACAAATAAAAAAGGGGCGTTTGCCCCTTTAATCTTTATAATAAATCTAATGCGACCATTCGGCTTGGTCGGATAACGTTATTTTTATCCACTTCTGCCACACCTAAAAACTGATGTTTATCAGAAAATAACCGCACCTGTCCGTAAATCTGTTGGGGATTATCAAACTTCACACGTTGCCCAAAGCCTACGGCTCGGCTTTGCTCAGCAGTTAAAAGCAAAGCGGGTAAGGATTTCACCGCACTGTCGATAGGTAATAAATGCTGATCTAGCAAACTTAAATCCTGCTGTTCGCTTAAGGCGTTAAGATCTTCTAAGCGCATCATCGCTTGCTGCGGATAATCCGCCACCGCAAGGCGGCGAAGCATCGTTACGTGTGCGCCACAACCTAACACTTCACCTAAATCATCAACTAAAGTGCGAATATAAGTGCCTTTAGAACAATGTACTTCCAGCGTTAAATAAGGAGCTTGGTAATCAATAAATTTCAGTTCAAAAATGGTGATGGGACGTGGTTCACGTTCCACGGTAATGCCTGCACGCGCATATTCATATAGCGGTTTCCCTTGATGTTTCAAGGCTGAAAACATTGTCGGCACTTGCATAATCTCGCCACGAAATTGATCAAGTGCGGTCAAAATTTCTGAGATTTCCACCCGCACTTCTCGATGTTGCACCACTTGTCCATCTGCATCAGAGGTATCTGTACGTTCACCCAATTTCGCCGTGACCAAATAACGCTTATCAGAATCAAGCAAATATTGCGAAAACTTGGTCGCCTCACCTAAACAAATGGGCAACATCCCCGTAGCGAGGGGATCTAACGCCCCTGTATGCCCTGCCTTATTTGCCTGAAAAAGCCGTTTCACTTGTTGCATAATTTGGTTAGAACTTGCCCCTTGTGGCTTATCTAACAAAAAAATTCCGTGAATGTGGCGACCTTTATTTTTTGCTCTACTCATTATTTTTGTCGGCATCTTCTTGGTTATGCGGTTCTGGCTGGTGGCGTTTTTCATCATCACGAATCACTTCACTCACCAAGTTAGACATTCTCATTCCTTCGACCAAAGATTGATCATAAATAAAACGTAGCTCAGGAACGATCCGTAAACGCATCGCTTTCGCCAATAATGAACGGATATAAGGTGCAGCTTTTTCTAACCCTTTCATTCCACTTTCAATAATACTTTCATCTTGATCAAATAAAAAGGTTACAAAAACTTTTGCATAAGCCAAATCGCGCGACACTTCTACATCAGAAACGGTAACCATTCCAATACGAGGATCTTTGACTTCACGCTGTAAAATGACTGCAATTTCTTTTTGTAATTCCTGTGCTACGCGATCTGAGCGTTTAAATTCTCTTGCCATTTCCTTTTCCTATAAATAAAAAGAGGATAACGCTTGCCTCGCTTAAGGTGTAACCTGTGACGAAAAGCCTATCCCATTTATTGTGTTAAGTAAAAGTGCGGATAAAAACACCCGCACTTTCTCATTCATTAAATTGAGCGTTTAATTTCAACCACTTCAAAGACTTCAATTTGGTCACCAACTTTCACATCGTTGTAGTTTTTCACGCCAATACCGCATTCCATTCCATTACGCACTTCTGCGACGTCATCTTTGAAACGGCGGAGAGATTCCAATTCCCCTTCAAAGATCACCACGTTATCACGTAATACACGGATTGGGTTATTACGTTTCACCACACCTTCGGTAACCATACAACCTGCGATTGCACCAAATTTCGGATGACGGAATACATCACGCACTTCTGCAAGACCGATAATTTCTTGCTTAAATTCAGGCTGTAACATACCGCTCATCGCTGCTTTGATTTCGTTAAGTAGTTCATAAATAATAGAATAATAACGCAAATCAATATTTTCATTTTCAATGATACGGCGTGCTGACGCATCGGCACGAACGTTAAAACCAACAATAATCGCATTAGATGCCGCAGCTAAAGTTGCATCGGTTTCAGTAATTCCGCCCACGCCAGAACCAACGACATTCACTTTCACTTCTGCGGTTGAAAGCTCTTGTAAGGCTTGAACGATCGCTTCTACCGAACCTTGAACATCTGCTTTGACAATAACGTTCAATTCTGCCACATCGCCTTCTGCCATATTGCTGAACATATTTTCCAACTTCGCTTTTTGCTGACGGGCTAATTTCACTTCACGGAATTTACCTTGACGATATAGTGCCACCTCACGGGCTTTTTTCTCATCACGTACCACAGTGGCTTCATCACCCGCAGATGGCACACCAGATAAGCCTAATACTTCCACTGGAATTGATGGGCCTGCTTCTGAAATGTCTTTACCATTTTCATCTCGCATTGCACGTACACGGCCATATTCAAAACCACAAAGCACAATATCACCACGGCGTAATGTTCCTGATTGAACTAAGATGGTTGCCACTGGACCACGGCCTTTATCAAGATATGACTCAATCACCACCCCAGTTGCCATTCCGTCTTTCACGGCACTGAGTTCTAACACTTCAGATTGTAATAAGATGGCTTCAAGTAATTCATCCACCCCTGTTCCTTTTTTCGCAGAAACATAAACAAACTGGGTATCGCCACCAAATTTTTCTGCAATTACTTCGTGTTGCAACAACTCTTGTTCGACGCGATCTGGGTTTGCTTCAGGCTTATCAATTTTATTCACCGCCACAACGATTGGCACACCGGCTGCTTTTGCGTGTTGGATTGCTTCAATGGTTTGTGGCATCACGCCATCATCTGCGGCAACCACAAGCACGACGATATCCGTTGCTTTTGCACCACGCGCACGCATTGAGGTAAAGGCGGCGTGTCCCGGGGTATCAAGGAAAGTGATCATTTTGCCATCATCTGTTTCAACGTGGTAAGCACCAATGTGTTGGGTAATCCCACCCGCCTCGCCAGCTGCCACTTTGGCTTTACGAATGTAGTCAAGTAAGGAAGTTTTACCGTGATCAACGTGTCCCATAATAGTTACCACTGGCGCACGATTTACTTTTTCAGCATTCACATCACGATCGCCTAATACAGATTCTTCTAGCTCATTTTCTTTGCGTAGGATCACTTTGTGTCCCATTTCTTCGGCTACAAGCTGTGCTGTTTCTTGATCGATCACTTGGTTAATGGTAACCATTTCGCCCATTTTCATCATTGTTTTGATGATTTCAGTGGCTTTCACTGCCATTTTGTTCGCAAGTTCCGCGACGGTAATGGTTTCCCCAATCACCACATCACGGTTTACTGGTGCTGCGGGCTTGGTGAAGCCTTGTTGTAAGCTACTACCTTTTTTGCCTTGCTTACCTTTCGCGCCTTTGCCACCTTTAATGTCTTTTTGATTACGACGATTTGATTCACGCTCATTTTTGTTGTTGTCGTCTTCACGTCCGCCTTTTTTCGCTTTGACAACTTTATTTTTACCACGACCACGATTTTCATTGCGGCGCTCTTCTTCGTCTTCTGCTTCGCGCGCATAGCTTGAAGTCAGATGATAATCTGAATAATCTTCAGAAATTTCATTTTTTTCATCCGCACTTGCTAAATCCGCATAGCGTTTCGCTTCTTCTGCCGCTTTACGGGCTTGCTCTTCTGCTTTTTGACGTGCTAATTCATCCGCTTTACGGCGAAGCTCTGCTTCTTCGGCTTTAAGACGTTCTTTTTCTTCATTAATTGCTTTATTCGCGCTGTCTTTTGCGGTTTTATCCGCATTTTCTTTTGCTTTTTGTTCAGCCTGACGTTTTTCCTGCTCTGCTTTTTCCGCTTCTTTTTTCGCTTTTTCAGCTTCTTTCTGTGCTTTTTCTGCGGCTGCTTTCTCTTCAGCCGCTTTCTTCTCAGCTTCTTGTTTTGCTTTTAAGCGAGCCTCTTCTTCCGCACGAATTGCAGCTTCTGTTGGAACAGTGCGTTTTTTGCGTACCTCTACTTGTACTGTTTTATTTTTACCAGTACTTGTGGTGGTATTTGCCGTGGTTTTAGTACGGCGTTGTATGCTTAATTTTTTCGGTGCATCCGATTTTTTGACTTCATCTACCATAGTTTTTACACCCTTCTTTATTCTTCACTGAACCAACAAATATTACGTGCCGCCATAATTAAATCTGCGGCCTGTTCGGCACTTAATTCTTCAATATCGGCTAAATCATCCACACCTTGTTCCGCTAATTCTTCTAAGGTCGTGATTTGTTTTTCTGCTAATTTGAACGCAAGATGGCGGTTCATTCCTTCAAGATTTAATAATTTATCTTCAATATGCGCTTGTTTTAACGCTTCTTCTTCCGCTAATGCCGCAGCAGTCAAGGCGTTTTTAGCTCGAGTTTGTAATTCCTCAACAAGATCTTCATCTTCTAACCCATCAATTGCTGTTAATTCATTAACTGGAACATAAGCAAGTTCTTCTAAGCTAGTGAACCCTTCTTCTACAAGGATTTGAGCAAATTCTTCATCAATTTCTAATGCCTCAATAAAGCGTTTAAGCACTTTATTATCTTCAGCTTGATGTTTTTCATTAAGCTCTTCTGTGGTCATTACATTTAATGTCCAACCTGTCAGTTGTTTGGCTAGACGTACATTTTGTCCATTACGTCCGATGGCTTGTGGCAAGTTTTCCGCTTCAACCGCAATATCCATAGAATGATTATCTTCATCAACAACAATAGACGTCACATCCGCCGGTGCCATTGCATTAATCACAAACTGAGCTGGATTGTCATCCCATAACACAATATCAACACGCTCTCCGCCTAATTCATTGGTAATTGCCTGCACGCGTGAACCGCGCATTCCGACACAAGCCCCAACAGGATCAATACGTTTATCATTGCTTTTTACAGCAATTTTAGCGCGCGAACCCGGATCACGTGCTGCACCTTTGATTTCAATCAGCTCTTCACCGATTTCTGGCACTTCAATGCGGAATAATTCGATAATCATTTCAGGTTTTGCACGGGTAACAAAAAGCTGTGCGCCTTTGCTTTCTGGGCTAACACGGTATAACACACCACGCACACGATCACCCGGGCGGAAATTCTCGCGTGGTAACATATCTTCACGCAAAATCACCGCTTCCGCTTGCTGACCTAAATCTAAAATAATATTTTCACGGTTTACTTTTTTCACCGTTCCCGTCACAATTTCGCCCTCATTAGAACGGAATTGCTCAACGATTTTATTACGCTCCGCTTCACGGATTTTGCTACTAATCACTTGGCGTGCGGTTTGCATTGTAATACGGTCAAACGCCACAGATTCAATTTGATCTTCCACATAATCCCCAACCTGTACCTTAGGATCATCAAATTGTGCCGCTTCAAGGGTGATTTCTTTTGTTGGATTGGTTACTTCATCCACCACTAACCAGCGACGGAATGTATCAAATTCACCCGTTTTTGGATCGATCACTACACGCACATCAATTTCTTGTTCATATTTTTTTCTCGTAGAGAGAGCAATCGCACTTTCTAAAGCTTCAAAAATTTTCTCACGAGGTAACAATTTTTCATTTGATACTGCTTCCGCAGCTAATAAAATCTCTTTACTCATTTTTTCTTTTCTTCCTATATAAACTTAAAATTTAGGTACCACATTGGCTTTTTGAATGTTACCAAATACCAATACTTGAGGCTGTCCATCAACTATTAACGTCAGCATATCATTTTCAATATGCGCTAATTTTCCTTGCCACTTACGGCGTTCTAATACAGGAATACGTAAATGCACGATAATCTCTTGATCAATAAAGCGAGCATATTGCGCTAAGGTAAATAATGGACGATCAAGCCCCGGTGAAGAGACTTCAAGGTTATATTTATCCGCAATCGGATCTTCCACATCTAAAATTGCGCTGACCTGACGGCTCACATCTGCACAATCATCAACGGTTACGCCACCCTCTTTATCAATATATAAACGCACGGTTAAAAATCTTCCCATGCGCTGGCATTCGATACCCCAAAGTTCACAGCCTAAATCCTGTACAGAATCCTTGAGTAAATCAGATAATTTTTCTTCTAATGTTGCCAATTAGCGCCTCCTACACAAAATTAGGACGTAAAAAAAGGGCTATCAGCCCAGTTCTACATCTAAATTGCTCGTACAAAAAAACCCCAAAATTGGGGTTCTTTTTACTGAACTTTCTATGAATTGGTTGCGGGGGCTGGATTTGAACCAACGACCTTCGGGTTATGAGCCCGACGAGCTACCAAGCTGCTCCACCCCGCGTCCGAAATATGTGGCGTATTATACCTATAGAAAAACAAATAGCAAGGCTTTATCAAAAAAACTTGTAAAAAAGCACCGCACTTAGTTGTTTAAGGTATTTTCAAATAAACGATAAATCGCAATAAGATCCATTCTTGCAATAGGTTTAAAAGGTAACAATAAATAATACAGCCAACGGTTTTTTCGCAAAAAAGAAACCGTTCGTTGCCAAATATCAGATTCACAGTATTGTTGATATTTCTCGATGGTTAAACGCATTTGCTCATCAGAAATGCTATCTGAACGCCCAAGACTGTGAATAAAAATAAGGCTATCTCGTACTTTTTGCCAATTTAAATTCGTCTGATTAGAACGGGATTCAAAATCAATAAACTGTACCTTGCCTTCGTGCCACGCCATATCACGTAGTGCTGGGCGACCGTGAACCAAACCTTTCTTATGCAAATCCGTTAAGGCTTTTACCCCATCTTCCAAAATAGCCAGCTTCTGTATTGAACTGAGATCAGGTTTATCCACCCAATAGCTGATAGTCTTACCCGCATCTTTTAGCACTAAAAAATCTTCGCCAAATGCCATTAATTGTGGCACGGGTGCTTTTTTTTCAGCTAAAAACTGCAAGGTGTTCAATTCGTTTTGAAAAGCTTTTTTGGGTTGCGGTTTAAGTAAACGCCAGACACCTTTAAGTTGTTCAGGTTGTTTGAGCCAGTAGCGCTGATTTTCATATTCAAAGCTAATAATTCGCTCACCTTTATGCTGTTTTAGCAAGGCTTGCACCTTTTCTTGAAATTCAATGTGTTGTGCTGACATCAAACAACCTCATACTTACATCAATAATTATTTCCAAACATCTGGATTTACGCCACGTTTAAGAAGCTCAGGATGCTCTTCAATTTTAAATTCTGGCTCACGAATGCCTGCTTTAATTTGGCGCTGATAATCTTTTAATAACGTCCAAACAATCGGTGAAAGCAACACGATAGACACCAAGTTAATTAATGCCATCACGGCCATTACCGTATCTGCGAAGCTCCATACCACATTCCCTGAATTCACTGCACCAAAGTACACGAAAAATAACACCACTAAGCGGAAAAGAAACACCACTACAGGGCGATTTTTGAGGAAACGGATATTACTTTCTGCATAGGCATAGTTACCAATAATAGAAGAAAATGCAAATAGCAATAAGATAAAAGCAAGGAAATGCAAACCAAATTCACCCACGTGATATTGTAAAGCGTTTTGCGTAAGGGAAATACTTTTCAGCGTTTCACCACCGTAATTGTCTGATAGCAAAATGATGATAGCCGTACAAGAACACACAATAATGGTATCAACAAACACGCCAAGCATTTGAATTAACCCTTGGCTCACCGGGTGTTTAACATCCGCAGTGGCCGCCGCATTTGGCGCCGATCCCATACCCGCTTCGTTAGAAAATAAACCACGTTTAATTCCCATTAGCATTGCTTTAGAGAAAATCGCCCCAAACATACCGCCAGCCATTGCATCAAAAGAGAAGGCACTATGCACAATGTTAGCAATCACAGTTGGGATCATTTCAATATGCATTCCCATAATGATTACTGCCATAATTAAATAGAACAGTGCCATTATCGGTACAATACGAGCCGATACTTTACCAATACGTTTCACCCCACCAAAAATAATTAAGGCGGTTAAAATCACCAAGCCAATTCCTACGTAATTTGGATTCCATTTCCACGCATTACCTGTTGCTTCAACAATGGCATTAGATTGCACCGCATTAAAGGCAAAACCAAAGGTAAAGATTAACGCAATGGCAAAGCACGCTGCCAGCCAGCGAGATTTTAAGCCTTGCACAATATAATAAGCAGGTCCACCGCGGCTCACCCCATCTTTATCTTTTAATTTATATAATTGAGCAAGAGACGACTCTGCCACTGCACTGGACATACCAATCAACGCCGTTACCCACATCCAGAACACCGCGCCTTCACCACCAATCGCAATTGCTGTGGCAACACCGCCAATATTCCCTACACCCACACGGCTCGCTAGCCCTGTTGCAAAGGCTTGAAAGGGTGTTAAAGAATCCCCCGTAGAAGCACGCCCAAACCACATTTCACGTAAACTCTGTGGAAATAAACGTAATTGCACCAACCCTGTCGTCACGGTAAAGAAAATGCCGACACTTAAAAGGGTAATTACGGTAATATCCCAAAGAGGGCCATCAAATGTTTCGACAAACCACGTTAAGGCGTGTTCCACGTTGCTGATAATTTGCTCAATCATAATTTCTCCTCATAATGAAAGACTGCATTCTAATAGATTTTATATAAAGAGAGAACAATTAGGATAAAAAAGAGAATAAAAAATTAAAAAATCCTCTATTTTTAAAAACTTTTAAAAAAATTACCGCACTTTATTATTCAACATTTAATTCACTGACTAAAAAGAGTGAGGAGAGATTAAACAAAAAATAGAGTTCAAAAATAAAATCGCTGATTATTTACTCAAATTTTTCATCAAAAACCTCATAAGGCATAAAAATTCGGTGCAATTCACAAAAATGTGAACTACATCACATTCTATTTCTCATAATTCGCTATAATAAAATTGAAATAATGGTTTAATAATTTTAAAATTACAAAGTCTAAATAATAAATTTCAATGACAACCTCATTTTAAGGAGTTTAAGGAGCAACTATGTCAAATATTTTAGAGCAATTCTCATTAAAAGGTAAAATCGCCTTAGTTACAGGGGCATCATACGGTATCGGCTTTGCTATCGCATCAGCACTCAGTCAGGCAGGTGCAAAAATTGTATTCAATGATGTAAACGAAGAAAACCTAAAAAAAGGTCTCGCTGCCTATAAAGAAGCAGGCATTGACGCACAGGGTTATTTATTTGATGTAACAGACGAAAATGCGGTAAAAGAACACGTCGCTAAAATTGAAAATGAAGTGGGCGTGATTGATATTTTAGTAAACAATGCGGGGATTATCCAACGTATCCCAATGCTAGAAACCAGCGCAGCAGACTACCGTAAAATTATCGACATCGATTTGACTGGCCCATTCATTATGTCAAAAGCCGTATTACCTTCAATGATTAAAAAAGGACACGGTAAAATCATCAACATCTGCTCAATGATGAGTGAATTAGGCCGTGAAACTGTGGTGGGTTATGCCTCTGCCAAAGGCGGATTAAAAATGCTCACCAAAAACATCTGTTCAGAATTTGGTGAAGCAAATATTCAATGTAACGGGATCGGCCCGGGTTATATCGCCACACCACAAACAGCACCATTACGCGAAAGACAACCTGACGGCTCTCGCCACCCATTCGATCAATTCATCATCGCTAAAACCCCTGCAGCGCGTTGGGGTACGCCAGAAGATCTCGCTGGCGCGGCAGTATTCTTGTCTTCTGATGCCTCAAACTTCATCAATGGTCATATTTTATACGTTGATGGCGGTATCTTGGCATATATTGGTAAACAGCCGTAAATTACTGATTGGTTTTAATTCAAGTGAGAATGTAGAAGATCTGGGATCTTCTACATTTTTTATTTATCTATTCCCCTTCTAAACAAAGCGTCTCACATTTTGTTAGGACAAATGGAATAATCTAATCCTAAAATTAGCGCGAAAGAAACAACGCTGCTGCACCTCTTACGCCACCTGAATCGCCGTATTTGGCTTTTTTAATAGTAGGAATTTTGGCACTACGCAGTAGGTGTTTAGGTAGGGCTTTAGGTAGCGCTTCGTAGAGATAATCAAAGTTGGATAAACCACCGCCGAGTACAATTAAATGCGGATCAAGAGCAGTGATGATATTGCCGATAGAAATGGCAGCGAGTTCCACGAACATTTCTACAAATGCTACCGCTCGTTGATCCTTCGCATAAAAACGTTGGATAATTTCTTTGGCGGATAGGCTTTCTCCTTTTAGATCACGGTAGAGCATCTCAAAGCCTCGCCCTGAAAGATAGGTATCTAAGCAAGCGCGGTTGCCACAGCCACACTCATAAATCGGGGCGTTATCCCAGCCAAGCAATTTTAAGGCGTGATAATTGAGTTGCATATGACCAAGTTCACCCGCCATACCAATTTGCCCTGAGTAAATTTTGCCGTCAACGACTAATCCACCGCCAAAGCCCGTGCCTAAGATTAACCCTAACACACTTGGGTAATGCTGATTTTCTTCCGCCCACGCTTCTGACAAGGCAAAACAATTGGCATCATTTTCTGCCCGTACTTCACGCTCTAAACGCTGGCTCAAATCACGTAAAATGGGCTTATTATCTGCCACGCGAATATTGGTGATTTCCGCTAAACCTGTTTCGTGATTTACAAAACCCGGTAAGCCTAGCCCAACCGTGCCTTTTTCACCAAATTTTTCATCGGCTTTTTTCACTAAATTAACAAGGGTATCAAGCCATTGCTCATAGCTTTCTTTTGGCGTATCTACCCGTTCGGAGTAGTGTTTTTGCAATTTTTCATCGAATACGGCAAGTTCAATTTTTGTGCCACCAATATCAAATCCGTATAACATTTTTTACCTCAATAAAACAATTAAAAATCTGACCGCACTTTATTATTGCAAAGTGCGGTTGAAAATCGGTTTATTTTTGATCCAATCAAATAATCCGCAATGAAATACCCACGCTAGCAACACGGAAGCCAATAAATCAATGGGATAATGCATTCCTAAACGTAAACGGCTTATCAGCATTAATACTGCCCAAATGGTAATGCCAGTAGTGAGCCATTTCATTCCTTTATTATTCCGCCCTAGCAACTGCCCGAAGCCAACAGCAAGCATTAGCCAAGTGGCAGCAAAAATGCTATGCCCTGATGGGAAGGAATACCCCGTTTCTTTACTGCGATGATGAACAAGATGAGGATTAATTTGAGGTTTATCTGCGTAATAATCCAATACGATTTGCGCTCGTACATTACGTGGCTGATCATAAAAATATTCTGGGCTGACGCTTGATTTTTCGGCTAATTGCACAATAAAAGGACGAGGCTCAGCAAAAACCGTTTTTAACGCAGATTTCACCCCTTGCGTAACTGCAACAGAAAGTGCCATTACGCTAATTACTGCAAGGGCTTGCTTTTTGTCTTTGATACAGAAAAAATATGCCAACGCAAACAAAGCACAGGTAATGATTGCGTAAGGTATGCTACCTGTTTCGGTTAAAAAATAGAGAAATGTATCAAAAGCGGTGTTATGTTCATCCCCTTGCCAGTGCCAGTTTGTTAGCCACGCAAAAAAAGGCACAAGGCAAAGCAATAAGGTATATAATGAAAGACGTTTTAACATTTTAATGACTCATAATAATAAAAACGTCATTTTAACATTATTCAATAAAAAAAGAATGAAGGATTTTGCTATGACAAAAATTCAACGGGTTACTGAAGCGAATTTA
The DNA here is from genome assembly GCF_026226765.1 of Avibacterium sp. 21-599. NCBI lineage: Bacteria > Pseudomonadati > Pseudomonadota > Gammaproteobacteria > Pasteurellales > Pasteurellaceae > Avibacterium > Avibacterium sp. 21-599. The sequence goes on along the minus strand of NZ_JAKKOB010000001.1, from coordinate 1,490,577 downwards.
CCCACCGAGTTTGGTTTATTCCGCATTGTGGGCTTTGAGTTTCCTGATACAAAAAAAGAACACGTTGCCTTAGTGATGGGCGATATTAGCAATCAAGATGAGCCTGTTTTGGCTCGTATTCACTCTGAATGTTTAACGGGCGATGCCCTACACAGCCTGAAATGTGATTGTGGCTTTCAGCTTGCCACTGCATTGCGTCAAATTAGTGAAGCGGGGCGTGGCGTGCTTATTTATCACCGTGAAGAAGGGCGAGGCATTGGCTTAATTAATAAAATTCGCGCTTATTCTTTACAAGATCAAGGAATGGATACCATTGAAGCGAATCTTGCCTTAGGATTTGCCGCAGACGAGCGTAACTTTGAAGTTTGTGCGGATATTTTTGATCTGCTTGGCGTAAAACAAGTCCGCCTGCTCACCAATAATCCAAATAAAATTGATACGATGAAAAAAGCGGGAATCAACGTGGTAGAACGTGTACCGCTTAATGTGGGGGAAAATCGTTACAATACAGAATATCTTGACACTAAAGCCAAAAAAATGGGGCATTTTATTATTCACAACCACGAAAAGCACTTAATGACCTGCCCACATTGTCAGGAAGAAGTACCACGTAAGGAATAAAATAATGCATCATCTACAAGAACAACAGATTAAACAGCAAGCCTTACAATTTGCGATTGATAATAATCGGCTTGAAGGGCTATACCTTCCCCCAGAAATACTCCATTATTTTCAAAAATGGGTAATTGGTGAAATCACTATTGCAGAATTAAAAGTGAAAACGAATGAAGTATCGTAGCACTGATCCTATGCTAAATAAAAATGGCGTACTCATTAATAAGCTAAAAATCGAAACGCAAGAGGAACTAGATAAAAAAGAAGCTCAAATTACAGCGATTCAAACTGCGATATTATTGATTACACCTATGCAAGGGCAATTTGATATTGCTCACCTAAAAGCCATTCATAAACATTTGTTTAATGAAATCTATTCTTGGGCAGGTGAAATTAGAAATATTGATATTTGCAAAGGCGATACAATGTTTGCAACAAGTTCAAGAATTGTTCCAGAGTTAGAAAAATTGTTTAATCAGCTAAAAAACGAACAATTTTTAAAAAGTACAGCTTCTGAAAAAATCCCAGCAAGATTGGCTTATTATTTAGGGGAAATAAATGCGATACACCCGTTCCGTGAGGGCAATGGTCGAACACAACGATTATTCATTCATCAATTAGCTAAAACCCTAGGCTTTTACTTAAATTTTGAACAAGTAAGTGAAGATGAAATGATTCAAGCGTCTATTTTATCGCATAAATGCGATTACAGTGCTTTAGAAAAAATTATTAAGCAGGGATTAACCCCCATTCCCAAATAATAAAAAAAGATTTTAGCAAGTCGTCTAACCAGCTAACTGCAAAAAACACTACTTTTTTTGCAAAAAACGCATAAAATATTGGGTATATTTGCACGCTAAGTAAAATATTGCTAAAGTGCTTACTAATTTTGCCGAAAAACTAGGAATAACAAATGAGCCAAGAATACTTAGATTTTGAACTCCCGATTGCTGAACTTGAAGCGAAAATTGAATCGTTACGCGCAGTCGCGGGACAAGACAGTGAAATCAATCTTGATGATGAAATTGCTCGCTTACAGAAAAAAAGCGAAGAATTAACCAAAAAAACATTTGCGAATTTAGATGCGTGGCAAGTTTCCCGTATGGCTCGCCACCCGAATCGTCCTTATACATTAGACTATATTGAGCATATTTTCACTGAATTTGAAGAATTAGCAGGCGATCGCGCCTTTGCTGATGATAAAGCGATTGTAGGTGGTTTAGCTCGTCTAGACGGTAAACCGGTTATGGTGATAGGTCATCAGAAAGGTCGTAGCGTAAAAGATAAAGTAAAACGTAATTTTGGTATGCCTGCCCCTGAAGGTTATCGCAAAGCCTTACGTTTAATGGAAATGGCAGAGCGTTTTAAACTCCCTATTATCACGTTTATTGATACACCCGGTGCATACCCCGGCGTAGGTGCAGAAGAACGTGGGCAATCGGAAGCCATTGCTCGCAACTTGCGTGAAATGTCTATGCTAAAAGTGCCGATTATTTGTACTGTCATTGGTGAAGGTGGTTCAGGCGGTGCGTTAGCCATTGGTGTGGGGGATAAAGTAAATATGTTGCAATACAGTACTTATTCCGTGATCTCCCCTGAAGGCTGTGCTTCTATCCTATGGAAAAGTGCCGAAAAAGCCTCTACTGCCGCAGAAGTAATGGGCTTAACTGCGGATCGTCTGCAAAAATTATCACTGATTGATAATATTATCCCTGAACCATTGGGCGGAGCGCATCGCAATTATGAGCAAATGGCACAAAATCTGAAACAACGTTTACTTGATGATTTAGCCGACTTAGAAATTCTTGATTCCGACACCTTGCTAGAGCGTCGTTACCAACGCTTAATGAGTTACGGTTATTGCTAAAATAAAAAATGTGCGGTTTTTTAACCGCACTTTTACTTTCACGCATTTTTAGAAATGCACAATAAGGATAGCAAAATGAAACACCTTCTTTCTATTCAATCTCACGTTGTTTATGGCTATGCTGGCAATAAATCTGCCACCTTCCCGATGCAGTTACTCGGTATTGATGTTTGGGCGTTAAACACCGTTCAATTTTCTAATCATACACAATATGGTCAATGGACTGGAATGGTAATGCCACAAGAACAAATTGGTGAAATCGTGCAAGGCATTGATAATATTGGTAAATTACACAAATGCGATGCGGTGATTTCAGGTTATATCGGTGCGGCTGAGCAAGTGGAAGAAATCATTAATGCCGTACAAAAAGTGAAAGCACGCAATCCAAATGCGGTTTATTTATGCGATCCCGTGATGGGACATCCAGACAAAGGCTGTATCGTGGCAGATGGGGTGAAAGAAAATCTCATCAATCTGGCTATGGCACAAGCGGATATTATCACCCCAAATTTAGTCGAATTGCGTGAGTTGAGTGATTTGCCTGTAGAAAATTTTACCCAAGCCATTAATGCAGTAAACCTGATTTTAACGAAAGGGCCAAAAAAAGTCTTGGTAAAACATTTAAGTAAGGTAGGACAAGATCCAAGCCAATTTGAAATGTTATTCGCGAATGAACAAGGTATTTGGCATATTAGTCGCCCACTTCACCAATTCAAAAAAGAGCCTGTTGGTGTTGGTGATTTAACTGCGGGACTATTTATGGCGAATTTACTCAACGGCAAAAGCGATGTGGAAGCCTTTGAGCATACGGCGAATGCCGTCAATGATGTAATGACCGTTACACAACAGCAGGATAATTATGAGCTGCAAATTGTGGCGGCACGTGAACAAATTGTTCGCCCAGTAAGCCAATTTAAAGCGGTTAAACTGGCGTAATACGCCTCTCTGCTATGACGCTAATTGAGCAAGTTCAACAGCAATTACAACGCCAGCCTAACACGCATTTTCTTATTGCGTTAAGCGGTGGGCTGGATTCCACCGTATTGCTTGCTCTGTTAGCAAAATTACGCGAAAACCAACCGCACTTAGCGTTGCGCGCGATCCATATTCATCACGGATTAAGCCCTAATGCCGATGATTGGGTTCGCCACTGCCAGCAGCTTTGCCAACAATTTTCCATTCCACTGATCATCAAAAAAGTGCAACTTGTTCAAGGAATGGGCATTGAAGCGGCTGCCCGCCAAGCGCGCTATCAGGCTATTGCGCGTCATATTAAAACACAAGAAATATTACTCACCGCACATCATCAACAAGATCAAACGGAAACCTTTTTTCTTGCCTTAAAACGTGGCAGTGGCGTAAGTGGTTTATCTGCAATGAAAGCACAAAGTGCGGTATTTAATCTGCGTATTTTTCGCCCTCTACTCGACTTTTCACGCCAACAACTTTGGCAATATGCCATAGAAAATCAATTATCTTGGATTGAAGATGAAAGCAATCAAGATAACCAGTACGAACGCAATTTCTTACGTAATGAAATCTTACCGAAGCTGCGTGAACGATGGGAAAATTTCGATCAAGCGGTGCAACGCAGTGCCACTCATTGTGCGCAGCAGCAGCAACTTTTAACAGAATTATTACAGCCTGAACTAGAAAAATATGCCAATAAAATGCACCGCACTTTTGATTTGACGGATTTCTCGCAATGGTCTGTATTGAAACAAAACGCCCTGCTCCGCTTATGGTTGGAAACCTTACAACAGCCTATGCCTTCCACCAAGCAGTTAGAACAACTGATTCAAGATGTGATTCTGGCTCAACCGGATCGTAATCCACAATTTCAACTGGGAGATAAAATGCTCCGCCGTTATCAACAGTGTCTGTATTTAACGGAAATCTTTGCCGATCTGCGCCAAATTCACATTCCTGTGATCTTAAACCAGCCCCTTGCACTGCCCGATCAGTTGGGAACAATTTGTTTTAGCCAAACAGAATCAGCCATTCAAGTTCAGTGGCAAAATCAAATTTATTCCCTCCCACTGACAAATTTACCGATCTCCATTCGTTTTGCTTATTCGGGCAAAGTTCACAATGCACAAGGCATTCATCAGGACATAAAAAAATTATGGCAAGCGCATAATGTACCTGTTTGGCAACGCCAACGTACCCCACTCATTTTCTATGGAGAGAATTTTCAAAGTGCGGTAGGATTCTTTCAAAATTTTGTGCCTGCAAGCACATAAAACTTGTACAAGTTTACCCGACACATTTTCCCGCATAAAGATAAGGTTTGACACAACCCCACCTTATTTCTATTATGCCTGTTATTTATTAAACGCTAAGCTGTAACAAAATGAAACAACATCCTTCTTTTTCTCTTATTTCACAAGCCCTTAAAGATCGCATTCTTATTTTAGATGGTGCGATGGGAACAATGATTCAACAATATAAACTCACCGAAGCAGATTTTCGTGGTGAACGTTTTAAAGATAGCCCGATCGATTTACGCGGAAATAATGATTTACTTACCCTTACCCAACCTTTGGTGATTCAAGCTATTCACGAAAAATATCTTGCCGCTGGTGCAGATATTATTGAAACCAACACCTTTTCCGCCACCACCATTGCACAAGCGGATTATGCCCTTGAGAGTATCGCTTATGAGCTAAATTTTGCCGGCGCGAAATTGGCTCGTTTAGCGGCGGATAAATATAGCACGCCAGAAAAGCCCCGTTTTGTGGCTGGCGTGCTTGGGCCAACTAACCGCACGGCGTCTATTTCACCGAATGTTAATGATCCGGCTTACCGCAATATCACCTTTATGCAATTAGTGGATGCCTATGCAGAAGCAACCAAAGGCTTAATTGAAGGAGGCGCGGATCTGATTATGATCGAAACGATTTTCGACACCCTCAATGCCAAAGCCGCCGCCTTTGCGATTGATCAAGTGTTTGAAGAACTTGAGATCAAATTACCTATTATGATTTCTGGCACGATTACCGATGCCTCAGGACGTACGCTCTCAGGGCAAACCACCGAAGCATTTTATAACTCGCTTCGCCACGTAAAACCGCTTTCTTTCGGCTTAAACTGTGCATTAGGCCCAAAAGAATTGCGTCAATATGTGGAAGTGATGTCTAAAATCAGTGAAACCTATGTGTCTGTTCACCCTAATGCAGGGTTGCCAAATGCCTTTGGGGGTTACGACTTAGGTGCAGAGGAAATGGCTAGCTATATTCAGGAATGGGCAGAAAATGGTTGGCTTAATATTGTCGGAGGCTGTTGTGGCACAACGCCAGAGCATATCCAAGCCATTGCCGATGTTGTTAAAAATGTGCCACCAAGAGCCTTGCCTGATTTACCGGTGGCAATGCGTTTATCTGGCTTAGAGCCGCTAAACATTGATGAAAACAGCCTCTTTGTAAACGTAGGCGAACGCAATAATGTGACGGGTTCTGCAAAATTTAAAAAATTAATTAAAGAAGAACGCTATGCTGAAGCCATTGAGATTGCCATTGACCAAGTGGAAAATGGCGCTCAAGTGATCGATGTCAATATGGATGAAGCATTACTCGACAGTGAAAAATGTATGGTTCAATTCCTTAATATTATGGCGACTGAACCTGATGCTGCCAAAGTGCCAGTGATGATCGATTCGTCCAAATGGGAAGTCATTGAAGCCGGTTTGCAATCTATTCAAGGCAAGGGGATTGTCAATTCCATTTCCCTTAAAGAAGGTAAAGAGAAATTTGTCGCACAAGCCAAACTGATTCGTCGTTATGGCGCTGCTGCGGTGGTGATGGCGTTTGATGAAGTCGGACAAGCAGACACAGAAGAACGTAAAGTGGAAATCTGTACCCGTGCTTACCATATTTTGGTCGATGAAGTGGGCTTTCCTCCTGAAGATATTATTTTTGACCCAAATATCTTCGCAATCGGCACAGGGATTGAAGAACACAACAACTATGGCGTCGATTTTATTAACGCCACAGGGCGAATTAAACGCGCACTTCCCCACGCAAAAATTTCTGGTGGCGTATCCAATGTTTCCTTCTCGTTCCGTGGTAACAATCCGATGCGTGAAGCTATTCACGCGGTTTTCCTTTACCACGCGATCAAACAAGGTATGGATATGGGGATCGTCAATGCGGGTCAATTAGCAATTTATGATGATCTTGATCCCGAATTGCGTGAAATTGTAGAAGATGCCGTACTCAATCGCCGTGCTGATGCCACCGATCGCCTACTAGATATTGCCGACAAATACAAAGGGGTCGCCAGTGAAAATAACGATAATGGTGTGGCTGAATGGCGTACTTGGCCTGTGGAAGAACGCCTAAAACACGCCTTAGTAAAAGGGATCACCAGCCATATTATTGAAGACACGGAAGAAGCGCGTTTGCAATTTAGCTCCCCATTGGAAGTGATCGAAGGCCCATTAATGGCAGGAATGGATGTGGTGGGGGATCTATTCGGAGACGGCAAAATGTTCCTACCACAAGTGGTAAAATCCGCACGCGTGATGAAACAATCCGTCGCTTATTTAGAACCTTTTATTAACGCGACCAAACAGCAAGGTGTCTCAAGCGGAAAAGTCGTCATCGCTACGGTAAAAGGGGACGTCCACGACATCGGCAAAAACATTGTGAGTGTCGTATTGCAATGTAATAATTTTGAAGTGATCGATCTCGGCGTAATGGTGCCGGCGGATAAAATCATTGAAACAGCAATCAACGAAAACGCCGATATTATTGGATTGAGTGGGTTAATCACACCGTCTTTAGATGAAATGGAATACTTCTTAGGCGAAATGAACCGCCTAGGCTTGAGCTTGCCTGTGATTATCGGTGGTGCAACCACCTCCAAAGAGCATACCGCGATCAAACTCTATCCAAAATACAAGCACGAAGTGATCTACACCACCAACGCGTCCCGCGCAGTAACGGTTTGTGCTGCCTTGATGAACCCAGAAAGCAAAGCGGAACTTTGGCAACGTACCAAACAAGAATACGAAAAAATTCAGCACAGTTTTGCCAACCGCAAACCATTACGCCAACAGCTCCCAATTGAACAAGCACGCGCTAACGCGTTCCCCGCGTTTTCTGGCGAATGGGCGGATTATCAAATACCACAACCAAAACAAACTGGCATTATCGAATACAAAAATGTACCAATTTCAACCTTACGTCAATTTATTGACTGGTCACCATTTTTCCGTTTATGGGGATTAATGGGCGGCTATCCTGACGCCTTTGATTATCCTGAAGGCGGCGAGGAAGCACGCAAAGTCTATAATGATGCCCAACAAATGCTCGATGAATTTGAACAAAATGGCAAGCTCAAGCCAAGTGGTATTATGGGAATTTTCCCTGCTTATCGTAAAGGCGATGATATTGAAATTTATCAACATTCTGACCGCACTTCTGTTGCAGGTATTGCACACCATTTACGACAACAAAGTGAACGCGGAAAAAATAGCAAAAGCCCCTATAATTTTGCTTTAAGTGATTTTATCGCCGATCGCGAAAGTGGACAGCAAGATTGGCTCGGTATGTTCGCCGTCTGTGCTGGCATTGAAGAACACGACTTAGTGGATAGCTTCAAAGCTGCAGGTGATGATTACAATGCGATTTTACTACAAGCAATAGGTGATCGTTTAGCTGAAGCAATGGCAGAATACTTACACTTTGAGCTTCGCACTAAGGTATGGGGCTATTCCAATGAAACCTTCAATAATGAAAATCTCATTGCAGAAAATTATGTCGGCATTCGCCCCGCCCCGGGTTATCCAAGTTGCCCAGAACATACAGAAAAACAATTGATTTGGGATCTCCTTGAAGTGGAACAACGCATTGGAATGAAGCTCACTGAAAGCTACGCAATGTGGCCTGCTGCCAGTGTCTGTGGTTGGTACTTCACCCACCCAGCCAGCAACTATTTCACCCTAGGTCGCATTGATGAAGATCAAGCGCTAAACTACGCCAAACGCAAAGGTTGGAATGCAAAAGAAATGCACAAATGGCTCGGTGTTTCGATGAAATAAATTCAAATAAGTAAACTAAAAAAGTGCGGTGATTTTTCACCGCACTTTTTGTATGCTCAAGTCGCCATCACGCCATTAGGTTGCCAATGTATTTTGATAAGGTCATTACACTTAATACTGCCATCAAAATCACCACTAACGCGCCTGCTGCCGTCATCCAAACAGGGTGTTTGTAGTCTCCGACAATTTTACTACGATGTGCTGCGAGTAAAATTAATCCGAGTGAGATTGGCAGAATTAAACCATTTAACGTTCCAACAAAAACAAGCACTTGTGCAGGTTTCCCGATAGTTGCAAGCACGGCGGTAGAAATAACAATAAAGACAATAATCCAGCAATTTCTATGCTTAGCAATAAATGGTGAGAAAGTGGTTAAGAAAGAAACGGAGGTGTAAGCCGCCCCAATGACAGAAGTAATCGACGCTGCCCAAATCACGATACCAAAAATAATTAAACCCAGATTACCTGCCACGTGAGAAAAAGGCGTTGCGGCGGGGTTAGCTGGATCAAGTTTTACACCTTGCGAGACCACGCCTAACACAGCAAGGAATAACACCACGCGCATAATTGATGCGATCAAAATGGCAGAAACAGAACTTTTACTGACTTCTTTTAAGGCGTCTTTCCCCGTTATCCCCGCATCAAGTAAACGATGCGCGCCAGCAAAAGTGATATATCCACCAACGGTTCCCCCAACGAGGGTAACAATTGCAATCACATCAAGTTTTTCTGGCATAAAGGTATGAACCGCTGCCTCAGCAATTGGTGGTTGGGCATTAAGCGCAACATAGATTGTCAGTGCGATCATCACAAAGCCCATCACTTGTGCAAAGCGATCCATTATTTTTCCCGCTTCTTTAAAAAGAAAAATACCAACCGCAATTGCTCCACTGATAATCGCGCCAGTTTCCGCAGGCAAGCCTGTCAGGATATTTAACCCCAAGCCAGCGCCACCGACATTACCAATATTAAATGCTAAGCCACCCATTACAATTAATACTGCTAAGAAATAGCCTGCCCCCGGTAAGACCGCATTAGCAATGTCTTGTGCTTTTTTCTCCGAGACGGCAACGATACGCCAAATATTTAATTGCGCCCCAATATCAAGCAGAATAGAGAGTAAAATCACAAATCCGAAGCTTGCGAATAAAGTTTGGGTGAAAGTTGCGGTTTGAGTTAAAAAGCCGGGTCCAATCGCAGAAGTTGCCATCAGAAAAGCGGCACCTAATAATGCACTGCGGTTTTTTATCATAAAATACTCCTGTATATTGTTGTTATTCGTTTGTTTTAGGTTTAATTTGATTTCAATTGAATGTTGTGTTCTGTTAAAGCCTGACGAATTTTTTCGGCAAAAGAAATGGCGTGTTCACCGTCTCCGTGCAAACAAATACTATCCGCTTTGATTGGCACGGCGACTCCTTCAACACTAGGCACGGTACCTTGTAGCACCATTTGTAGTACTTGGCTAATCGCCTCATCATCACTTTCTACCATTGCATCTGGGCGAGTACGAGGCACTAATGAACCATCAGCAAGATAATGACGATCGGCAAACACTTCTGAAATAATGCCTAAGCCTTGTTGCTCTGCTACATTCAACATTAAACTTCCCGATAAACCCATTAATTTAAGTTTGGGATCAAAAGCTTTTAAGGTTTGCGCAATCAACGTCGCCAGTGCCTCATCTTTTGCCGCTTGGTTATACAAGGCACCGTGCGGTTTAACATAAGTCAGTGGCACATCTTCCGCTTCGCAAAGCGCTTTAATTGCGCCAAGTTGATACAGCAAACAGGCTTTCAATACTTCATCAGGCAACTGCATATTCGTGCGACCGAAATTATCCCGATCGGGAAAACTTGGGTGCGCACCGACTTGTACTTGATTTTCTTTCGCCCAACGAATCGCTTTTCGCATTTCGTTAAAATCCCCTGCGTGTAAACCGCAAGCGACATTGGCTGATGTTACAAGCTGTAATAAGCGTTGATCATTACCACAGCCCTCTGCTAAATCCACATTTAAATCAACGTGTTTCATTTACTTTTCTCCTTATTTGGGCTAAATAATCTTGATTTTGTTGATAACGTTCCCGCGCCTCTTGATGAGAAATGACAGAAAAATGCACCGCACTTTCTAATGGTGTTTGCGCTAAACGCCCCAAATCTGCCTCGATTACACAAGCAATTTTAGGATAACCGCCCGTAGTTTGGGTGTCCGCCATTAAAATAATCGGCATTCCATCTGGTGGCACTTGCACTGTTCCCATTGGTGCGGCGTAAGAAAGCATTTCCAACGGTTGGGTGAGATTGAGTTTTTGCTCACCACGAAATCGGTACCCCATTCGACTGCTATTTTTTTCTAATCGCCAAGGTTGATGTTGCAAATCTTGCTGACTTTGAGCCGTGAACGCCGTAAATTCTGATGAAGCAACAAGATGAATGCTATTTGTGAAATCAATCGGTTCAATACTGATGGAAGAAAGGAAAGTATCACGTTTTGCTGTTGCTAAGTGATCTCCCGCACGCAGTAAGCGCCCTTGATAGCCACCAAATTCTGCTTTGAGATCCGTGCTGTAAGCGCCTAGCACTTTTGGCACATTAAAACCACCAGCGACACAAAGATAAAGATAGTTCCCCATTGTGAGCCGTTTGACCGTTAAACGCTGACGTGGTTTTGCGGTGTATCGCCAATAAGAATAAATCGGCTGGTCATCAAGAAAGGCTTCGCACAACGCTCCCGTTAAACAAAAAGGCGTATCGCAATCAAAAGTAAGACTAAAACCGCCTAAGGTTACTTCAATGGCGGCACTATTAGGCTCATTTTTCAGTAAAAGATTACCCGCCTGCAATGCCAATGCGTCCATTGCGCCTGCGTGTCCAATGCCAAAATTACGAAAACCAAAACGCCCTAGATCTTGGATATGGGCAAATCCATACATCGTTTCAATGTAAATCATAGCGTTATACTCTCCACTACAAATTTTACGTTATCCCCCGCCATTAATAACACGGGCGGATCTTGCCGAATATCAAATAATGGCATTTCTGTTCGCCCAAGTAATTGCCATCCTCCCGGTGAAGTAAAGGGATAAACCCCTGTTTGGCTACCACCAATACCTACTGAACCAGCGGGAACTTTGGTTCTAGGTTGATCGCGTCTTGGCGTATGAAGATTTTCAGGCAAGCCACCTAAATAGGGAAATCCCGGTTGAAAGCCCATCATAAAAACCGTATAAGTGGGTGCTGTGTGGCGTTGAATAATGTCTTCTGGTGTGGTGTGATGAAATTTTGCAACATCAAATAAATCTTCGCCAAATTCCCCACCATAATGCACAGGAATTTCAATTAATCGACTTTCTCGGACTTGAATTTGCTGCTCGCTTTGTTGCCAATAGTGCAAAACTTGTTGCTCAAGTGCGGTTGGATTTATGTCAAAATGATAAAACAAGGTGAAGTTATTCATTCCCACCACCACTTCTTGTATATCTGGATGCTGACGCATTTGCTCCGCAACAAGCCAAATACGTTGTTGTTTTTTTAGCTCCGCAGGTGGCGGTAAAGAACAAAGAAGAGAACGTTCGCTGGTTAAAGAAAAAGTTAGCATAAAACACCCCTAACTTGTTAATAAGATGTTATTTTTCTAACGTTCTTTCAACATACTGTCAAGGGAAAAATGCAGAATTTTACTTAAGATAGAATTTATTCAAATTTGATAAGTTATTTTTATTGAAAAATAAAAAGCCACTTCATTTCCAAGTGGCTTTTATCATTAAATTAACGCATATTCATCATTAGTAAGAAGAATGTCATTACAACTTCTTTCTCCGAGAGTTCTTGATGATTAAAAATGAGTTTTTGTTTTTCTTTATCCAAAAAGAGGTTAAACGTGGCATTATTCTCTTTTATCACTAGCAGATTATGCTGTTCTGCATCAGAAAAATAATGCTGGATAGTATTTTCAATTTCTTGCTCTGGTCCAATATGACCATACACCTCAGATAAGTTTGTAGCCAATTGAACGACACCTTTTTTCTCTAACTTGGCATTAATTTGAAACTTATTAAATGCATTAAAAAGTTTACTGCTTTCAATTAATGATGGCGCATCTTTATTCAAAGCCATTTCTAGATTTCCGTCTAATGCTTTACCTTTATCATTAAAAAGTTCAAGTTTTGTAATATTCAACACAGGCTGATTTGCCAAAATTTCTGTTTGAACTTGCTCAAAAAGTTGAGTATTAGCACGATTATCTTCATTCAGCTCATTTAACCGATTCAATGCGTCAGCAGAAATATGGTTGATTTCCCCCGCCAGTTTCAATCCTGTAATTGGTTTATTATTTATGGAAATATTTTTAACATCATAATCAAAGTCCATATCTAAGAAATTCTCTTTAACTTTAACATTCCCTTTTGCGTTGATGTTATCGAAAGTGATTTCTTCTTTTTCTGAGTCTTTATTTACAGCAATTTTTTTAATAGTAACTTTGGATTTTCCTTGATAAATATTTTTCCATTGTGTTGGTAAAAAGTCGCCTTCAGTCTCTACATTTTCCGCAATAATGCGTACTCCCTTAGGATCAAGAAAAGAAAACTTACTCGCATTGATTTCAGATTTTCCATATCCTTCCTGATTTAAATTAAATTTACCTGTTATATTCCAACTAATCTCGCCATTCTCTTCCAGCTTATAAATAACATCAGAGCCAATTTTTCCTTTTAATGCTTCGCCATAACTCATTCTTACAACTGTTCTCAATGGATTTTTTCCATTATCTGCAAAATAAGCCTGTGTCTCTGGCGTTTTTTCTACTTCTGTATCCGCAGAAAATAATGCAAAAGAAAAATCATTTAAGGTGATAGGGCCGTGATAAATTTTTCCCACAAAAGGAATGACTTCATTGAAGGTTGCGTCTTTTATTTCTAGCTGGTAATGAACATTTGAACTAAAAAAGCCACGATCTAAAACGGCATCTTTGATTTGCACAGAATAGCCTGTGTCAGCAAAAGATTGCTGTAAACGTTGATTACTAAATTGAATATAGTCGATATATTTTTGTTCGGTGATTTTTCCTGTGTACCACGCACCACCGCACCAAGCACCACCAAGAATAGCAAGCAATCCTACGGATAAAACTGATTTTTTCATTACTTTTCCTTTTAAATAAAATTTGCAGAAAAATAACACAATTAGCCATAAATCGCAAAAATCGTATAAAAATAAAGTGCGGTGGTTTTTGAGACAATTTAATAGGCAAAACTTGTTAAAAAACCACCGCACTTATTTTTACAGTCAATGATCAACTCGCGCCACTTTTCTTTTCTTCCAACATTTCCCAACGGGCAAATGCTTGTTCTAACGCCTGCTCTGCTTCAGCGAGTTGTTGGAGTTTGTCTGTGGTGTATTGGTGATCTTGCTGGAAAAAATTGGGATCAGAGACTTCCGCTTGAAGTGCGGTGATTTTTTCTTCCAAATTTTCCAATTTTTGCGGCAATTGTTCTAGCTCTCGTTGCTCGTTGTAAGAAAGTTTCACGGGGCGATGTTTTACTGGCTTATGTGAAACCTTGCTAAGTTCCAGCACGCTTTCTGCTTTTTTCTCTTTCGCTTTTTCTGCTTCTTTCAAGGCAAATACATTCGCTTGTTGCTGTTTCGCATCGTGGAAACCGCCCACATATTTGTTAATAATCCCATTGCCTTCAAAAATGTAGGATTCTGTTGCTGTGTTATCAATAAATTGGCGATCGTGGCTCACAATCAGCAACGTGCCTTGATAATCAGCTAGTAATTCTTCCAATAATTCTAAGGTTTCCACATCCAGATCATTGGTTGGCTCGTCCAAAATCAGTAAATTATTTGGTTTAAGCAATAATTTTGCTAATAACAAGCGGTTACGTTCCCCCCCTGAAAGGGCTTTCACTGGCACCATTGCGCGTTTTGGTGGAAATAAGAAATCTTGCAAATAACCTAAAACGTGGCGTTTTACACCATTAACTTCAATATCTTGTTTGCCATCTGCAACGTTATCCATTACCGTTTTTTCAGGATCGAGATCAGCACGATACTGATCAAAATAAGCAATTTCTAATTTTGTGCCACATTTAATATGCCCAGAAGTTGGCTGAATTTCACCCAAGAGCAATTTAATTAACGTCGTTTTACCTATGCCATTTGCTCCTACCAAAGCGATTTTATCACCACGCAAAATCGTCGTTGAAAAATGCGAAACCAGTGTTTTCCCTGCAATTTCATAACTCACATCTTCAACTTCAAAGACGATTTTGCCTGAACGGGTAGAATTATCCACTTGTAACTTGGCACTGCCCTGCACGTCTCTACGCTGACGACGTTCTTCTCGCAAGGCTTTCAACGCTCTCACTCGCCCTTCATTACGGGTTCGGCGTGCTTTAATCCCTTGCCGAATCCAAACTTCTTCTTGAGCAAGTTTTTTATCAAATAATTCATTTTGTAACGCTTCAACACGAAGATTTTCTTCTTTTTCAATAAGATATTTAGCGTAATCGCCCGGGTAAGAGACTAATTGTCCACGATCAAGATCCACAATGCGGGTCGCCATTTTGCTGATAAAAGCACGATCGTGAGAAATAAAAATAATTGAGTCAGTAAAGCTCAGCAAGAAATTTTCTAGCCATTCAATAGCATCAACATCAAGATGGTTAGTGGGTTCATCGAGCAATAATACATCAGGATCACACACCAATGCACGAGCCAGTGCCGCTTTACGTAACCAGCCACCGGATAACTCAGCCAATCGCATATTTGCTTCAAGCCCTAGTTTCATTAGGGTTTCACGAATTTTATTTTCAAAACGCCAGCCATCTGCGTGTTCAAGCTGAGTTTGAATTTCTGCCAAACGATTTAGCGTACTTTCACTATATTGCTGTTCAAGTAAATCAGAAGTGCGGTGATATTCTTTCAATAAATCAGCTAAATGCGCAATACCTTCTGCAACGTAATCAAACACGTTACCCTGTGCATTGCGAGGGGGATCTTGTTCAAGGCGAGAAATGACTAAATCACGCTCAAATTGCAGACGTCCGTCGTCCATCACCATTTCGCCTGCCAAAATTTTCATTAAGGTAGATTTGCCTACCCCATTACGCCCAACTAAACAAACACGTTCGCCTGCTTCAATGTATAAATCCGTGTGATCTAGCAAGGGATGATCACTAAAAGAAAGATAACCGTTGGTTAGACTAATTAACGCCACATTATGTCCTTTAATTTCTTAAAAAATTGTCCTTATTTTAGCAGTTATTCATCATATTGAGTAGAAATAAGAACGATGTGCCATTTTGCTCTCTTTTTAAAAAGTAAAAATGATTTATAGTTGATGAATTCTAGAAGATCAAATCAAATCTGAAGCCTGTCAGCTAGAACCTAGCTGCCTATTAGATCAATTGATAGAAGATAAGATCTAATCTTCAGAAGAAAATACACAAAAATGCGGTGAAAAATCACCGCACTTTTTCTATTTATTCGTAATGCATTTTAATTCTTCTAAATTTTCATTGGCTTGCTTAATAAAAGGCTCTAATAACTCAAAAATTTGTTTTGCTAGATGACCAGTGATAACGTCTTTCCAAGTTTTTCCATCCCAATTTCTTAAGTTTCCATTGCAATATTGCCATTGTATCCACCATTTAGCTTGTTCAAATCCTTCTAATTTAAATATTTCTTCTAATCTTTGGTAATTTTCCTGTGAGATATTATCTTTATTAGCCCAAAATCCATAATATACATTATGATACTTTTTATTGTCATTTGCGATACCTATACTCCAAGAATACTTTTTATCTTCTTTATCAAGGAAAATACCTTCTTTATGTATATTATAAAAATGCCAGTTATATTTAATCATTCTCGAATATTTTTTGTTATCGTTAAGGATCTTCTGAAGTTGTTGAACTAAACTATCTTCTAATTTTTGATAAATATTATCTGATAACTCTAATAACGTTGTTGCTGTTTCAACCCAATTAGGATTTTTCACTAACTCATCTAATAATTGATTATTTTCTTTTGTTTCATTCATAATATCTTCCTTTAAAAACTGTATAAAACTCTGACAAAAAGCCCGAATATTTGGAGCGACTATTGGCGTTTGCTCCAGCCACTTAATCAGATCTTCTGCACCAATAGCTTTTGCTTGATTATCTTGAATTAATTTATTCCATCTATCTGTATCAATAGATTGTTCACTAGGCGGTTTCTTAAACGGGGATAAATAGATCAAACAACAAAAATTAGGGCTATAACGATTAATATCTTTCCAGTAATCTTCTAATTGGTTATTTTGATCGACTGCATATCTTAACTTATTTTCAATAGAAATAATCCATTGGCGTTTATTATGTAAAAAATCTTCAATAAAAATATCGTGTCTTCTATTATTAAAAGTTGCGTTTTCACAAGTTACTGACACGTTGTTATAAGACAAATATTCTGGCAGGTTTAAATATTTTAATAGACTATTTAAAAATAAGTCTTGCTGCCCGTGATTTTGACTAGGGTCAAGTAAGAATGCAATGATTTCAGATAAACCATTTTCATTAGTTCTTATAAATTGAAAAGGGCTAAAACGGCTCGCATCATATAACTCTGTTTTAGCATTTTCACGCTGAAAAAAAGCGAGTGTTTTATGAATTTCAGATAAGGATTTAAGTGGTTCACTTGTCATTTTCTTTTCTCATTTTTGATTAAATATAAATAATTAATCATAATTTATGAATAGTTCCAAACATTCTTTTTTCCACATCAATCTCCGCCTTAACGCCAAACGCAATGGCTAAATTTTCTGCGGTTAAGGCATCTTGCGTATTGCCGTGGGCGAGTAAGTTGCCTTGGTGTAGCAAGATAATCTCATCGCAGAAACGGTAAGCCAGATCAAGGTGGTGAATGGCGACAACGCAGGTGGTGCTTGGGGTGAGTGATTTTAATTGTTCTAAAATATCAATTTGATAATAAGGATCAAGGGGGGCAATGGGTTCGTCTGCCAATAAGATTGGTGCGTTTTTTATGCAACAACGGGCAAGCTGAACACGGGCTTTTTCGCCACCTGAAAGCTGTTGGAAAGGTTGTTCTAACAGATGTTGAACCGAAAATTGGCAAGCGATTTGCTGGATCTTTTCTTTCTGCCATTGCTTATTTGATGAGTGAAATAAACGATCAAAAAACGTGTCTTTTTTTGACCGCACTTTTTCACTAAGATTATCCATCGTTTCAGGTAAACCAAGTGCGATAACATCATAGACAGATAAATCCCAATAAATCGCTGTGTTTTGAGCGAAATACGCCAATATTTGGCTTTTTTGAATTAAGCTCATTTTATTGAGCGGTTGTTCATTAAATAAAATCGTGCCTGTTTCAAGTGGTAAAATGCCAGCAATGGCTTTGAGCAAAGTGGACTTCCCTGCTCCATTACCGCCCATTATGCCCACCAATTTACCTTGCGGAATGTGGCAAGTGATATTCTGAATGCCGTAGGAAAGGCTAACATTATGCAATTTAATCACGGGCTAATCTCCGTTGTTGGGTAAGCAAGATCCAAATCAAGCAAGGGGCGCCAATAATGGCGGTCAGTGTGCCAATATAAATATGCGAGAAAAACGGGATATATTGAATAGCAAGATCAGCAACTAACAACAGTAATGCGCCCATTAAGCCACTTGTCAAATAAAGTTGTGATGGTTGTTTTTTGATCCAAATGCGGGCAAAGTGCGGCGCAATTAAGCCAATAAATCCGATTGTCCCTGTTTGTGGAATGGTTGCGCCCACCAGCAACGCCACGCCAAGAGTGGTGATAAAAAAGCTACGTTTTGGGTCAATACCCATCGTGCTAGCGGTTTCTTCCCCGAAGGTGAGTAAATCGAGGTAACGGCGTTGGCAATATAAACAAATTGCACCGCCCACCACAATAGGCAATGAAAGCAAGAGCGGTGTTATTTTCGCCCAGATTAATGAACCCTGTAACCAGCGGTATAATTCCGCTAATGCCCAAGGGCTTTGCGCATTGGAAAGTAATAATGCAATGGCTGAACCGAGTAACATATTCACTGCAACCCCTGCTAAAATCATCATTGTTGTGCCTTTATTTTTAGCGATGAAATAAACCAACAAAAAACTGCCTAACGCTCCTAAAATGCCACCAAACAGTAAAAAGGATAAGGGTAAAGAAAAATAATACAGTAAAAACACGCTTGCAGTGGTTGCCCCATTTGCTGCGCCAAGTAAGCCGGGGCTAGCCAATGGATTTTGAAATAATCCTTGCATTGCATTGCCCGCCACAGCAAGGCTTGCTCCGGTTAAAATAGCCAAACCTAGACGTGGCAAACGAATGTCCCATAACACCAAAGCTCGCATATCCGTAGCAATCCCTTGTGCATTGCGTAAATGCGCAAAATCACCAAGCTGATGAAAAATGGCAAAGGCAATCAACAAAAGTAATAAGACAAAAAGGGAAAGGTTTAATCGTTTCATTCTAGTTATTCTTCCTTATTGAGTTGGCGATAAATCATTTCCGCCCCTTGCCAAACACCGTGATCAAAGCAATAGCCATATTTTAATGGCATTGTTGCCATTCGTTGTGCGGGAAACATATTGGCTAACAAAGGGTGATTAAGCACTTCAGCCTGTTCGTTATAACCTTGTTTATCACGGATAGAAATCAGCCAATTCGGTTGCGCACGCAACAGTTTCTCAAGGGAAAAATTTTGTGCGGTTACTGCATTTTCGAGGGGGGTTAAGCCAAGCAATTTTAGCAACACTTGATATTGCGGAAAAATGGGTTCTACCACCCCAGTATCAGAAAGAATTAAGGTGTGGGTGTGAGCTTGATTAAGCTGAAAATCGCTGTTTTTTAGCTTTGCCACCAGTTGCTGTGCGTGTTTTTCATTACCAAGGCGTTTGCCTAATTGTAGGATTAATGCAAAAAGCTGCTCTGCCGTTTGTGGGCTATCATTAATAGGGAAAATCTTTACGCCAAGTTTTTTGAGATCGGCGACCAGTTGCGGATAAAACTGCTCATTGAGCAAAATGGTTTTATCTAAATAAGGCAACAAATCTGTTAATCGCGCTTCAAGTGCGGGTTTATGTTGATTAACTTTATCCAGCATCATTAAGGGATTAGTTGAATAAATAGATTGTGCGGCAATTTGTTCAGGGCGTGCTAATTCAGCCAAAAGCCTATCACTACACAATGTCAGTGAGACAAATTGCTCTTGCGCCCAAAGCGGAACGGAAAAGAAAAGTGCGGTGAAAAATACGCGAATTTTTTGCATTAAAAAATGATGTCCCCAAAAAACAAAGTGCGGTGAAAATTTTATTAATTTTACACCGCACTTTCACAAAAGCCTATCTGCTTATGGGTTAGAAGCTGCCTTTTAAGCCCACATATAAGGTGCGACCATATTGGCCATAGCCTGCAACGCTTTCATATTTTTTATCAAACAGATTATTCAAGTTGGCATACACATTTAAGTTTGGCGTAACTTGATAATTCGCGCCAAGGCTAACCAAGGTGTAAGAAGGCATTTTTACTCTTGCAGGATAAATAGTATCAATGCGTTTACCCACATAGTTTACATTCACATTCGCACCCAACGCTTCTGTGATATGATAGGCTAAACCTAAATTTGCCATATGTTTTGGACGGCGAAGTAATGCTTGACCGTTACTATCTTTTGTTTGGGTATAAGTATAATTGGCATAAGCGCTTAAATCATCGGTGATTTTGCCGTTATAAGCGACTTCAACGCCTTTGATGCGGCTTTTGCCTTCAAGATTGATAGATTGTGTTCTAGTTGCACTAATTAAATCTTCAACTTTGCGTGCAAAATAGGTTACATCAAGTTGATGCGCTTTATCGTTACTTTCCAACAATAAACCAAATTCGCCACCGACACTTTTCTCGGGTTTTAAATTTGGGTTAGCTGCATAAGAACCATACCAACCATAAAAATCAATTAAACTTGGATTGTGAATAGCACTGCCAAAGCTGGCGTGGGCTTTCAAGTTATCAGATAGACGATAAGCCCCCGCAATGCGCCCCACAAAGGCATTTTTATATTTTGAGTTATCCACATAACGGCCACTTAATGAAAGGCTGTGATCCGCTTTGCTAAATAAACGATATTCCGCCGCAATGCTTTTTTCCGTAAAGGCTTTGGTTTCTTTATCAATGAAATTTAGAGAATCAAATTTTGTTTTTTGATAATCGGCTAACAAACTTAAACCTTGGGTAATCTCCCCTTCGCGGTCAAAATTAATGTCTAATTGATAGCTACCATTAATGCGCTTACCGCGGGTTTCATTAGAATCAGAAGAATGGTTATCCACCTTAGTTTTCACTTTGCTCACGCTGAAGTGATGCTTTAAGAGATCTTGCTCTGTACCGTAATAACCGCTTAATTTTAATAAATCTTGGCGTGTGCGAGAATAATTATCTGCTGTGGCTTCTTGGCTTAATAAATACGGATCGGTATGAACCGTTTGAGATGAATGAGAAGCCAATACTTCCACACCTTGTCTGCCATCATCATAGCCTAATTTTGCTGAAACGCCATCACGGTGGAATTTATCTCTTTCTGTCGCTCCATACGTTTGGACAGCGTGTCCATCTTCTGAGCGATAATAAAAGCGATGTTCACTCAATGCAGAAATATTTTTTGTACTATGGCTATCACCAGAAAATGCATAATAAAAGCCTTTGTTATAGCCTGATACTGTGGCTGAAGCATCATAAGTGCCTTTTGATCCCATTCCGACATTAAAATCTACATTAAATGGTTTATCTGTATGCAGGCCTGTTTTCGTGGTGATATATACCACACCGCCCATTGCATCACTGCCCCATAACGCAGATTGTTCACCACGCAACACTTCAATGCGATCAATATTGCTTAAGGTTAAGCCACCAAAATCAAAACCACCGCTGCCAATATCATTCACTCTTACACCATCAATAAAAACAGCGGTTTGGTTAGAATTTGCACCACGCAAGAATAAACTTGTTATCGCACCGCGTCCCCCTGAAGCACCGATTGCCACACTTGGCACAGTTTTTAATACATCAGAAACATAAGTGGCATCGCGTTCAGCAAAATCTTTTTCAGTTAAAACCGTCACGGATGAGGCAGTTTGATCTTCATTCACGGGAGTGGCATAAGCAGAATACACATAAATAGGTGCAAGAGCTTCGCTTTGTGTTACGTTTTCTGTGGCATAAAGTGCGCTAGAAAACGCAAACAACATTGCTGTGGTAATCATATTTTTTTGCATTGTCTTTCCTTTCTACATAAAAAATGGCGCTATTTTGACACAGCCCCACTTGCTTCGCAAATCCGAATTATTCATTATTACAATGAATGTTATTCATTTTTCTATCTTTGCCGTTATAAAAAATCAGCAAAAACTGACCGCACTTTAGAAATGACTTATTGCGTTAAGATTTTCCTTAACGCTATTCCAATCTCCGCAAGGCTTTTCACGGTGGTTACGCCGGCTTGTTGTAGAGCGTGGATTTTTTCATCGGCAGTGCCTTTGCCTCCACTAATAATCGCACCAGCGTGTCCCATTCGTTTCCCTTTTGGCGCAGTGATGCCAGCAATATATGCCACTACGGGTTTAGTGATGTTATGGCGAATAAATTCTGCGGCGTCTTCTTCCGCACTTCCTCCTATTTCACCAATCATCACGATGGCTTCAGTTTCGGGATCTTGTTGAAAACGTTGCAGAATATCAATAAAACTTGAGCCGGGAATAGGATCGCCCCCAATCCCAACGCAAGTGGATTGCCCAAAACCTTGATCCGTTGTTTGTTTTACCGCTTCATAAGTTAATGTGCCTGAACGAGAGACAATACCAACGCGCCCTTTTTGGTGGATATTCCCCGGCATAATGCCAATTTTGCATTCATCAGGGGTGATAATTCCCGGGCAGTTTGGCCCTATCATCACTACGCCTGTTTCATTGAGTTTTTGTTTTACTTGGAGCATATCTAAGGTTGGAATGCCTTCCGTAATACAAACAATCAGTGATATTCCTGCATCAATGGCTTCAAAAATGGCATCTTTACAAAAAGGGGCAGGAACATAAATTACTGTTGCCGTTGCGCCAGTTTGGTTTACCGCTTCACGCACGGTGTTAAAAACAGGCAAGCCCAGATGAGTTGTGCCTCCTTTACCGGGAGAAACGCCTCCCACTAATTTTGTGCCATAAGCAAGCGCCTGTTCTGAATGAAATGTGCCTTGTCCACCGGTGAAACCTTGGCAAATCACTTTGGTGTTTTTATTCACTAAAATTGACATTTTATTCTCCTCTTGCCGCTTTCACGACTTCGCTTGCCGCTTGTTGTAAACTTTGTGCAGAAATAATGTTGGTCTCACTTTCTGCGAGCATTGCTCTGCCCAATTCCGCATTTGTCCCTTCTAAACGTACCACCACAGGGACATTCACCCCCACTTCTTTGCTTGCAGCAATAATGCCTTCGGCAATCAAATCACAACGTACAATGCCACCGAAAATATTGACTAAAATCGCTTTTACTGCCGGATCGGTTAAGATGATTTTAAACGCCTCAGCCACACGTTCTTTGGTTGCCCCTCCCCCTACATCGAGGAAATTAGCTGGCTGTCCGCCGTATAATTTAACAATATCCATTGTTCCCATTGCTAATCCTGCCCCATTAACCATACAGCCAATGTTGCCATCTAATGCTACATAATTAAGATTCCATTTTTCTGCTTCGGCTTCACGGGGATCTTCTTGACTGAGATCACGCATCGCAAGTAAATCTGGATGACGATATAACGCATTACTGTCCACCACGATTTTGGCATCAAGACAAGTGAGATCATCATTATCCAAAATGACCAATGGATTCACTTCTAATAAGGCGAGATCTTTTTCGATAAATAAGCGACTTAGCTGACAAAATATGTCGGTAAATTGCTTGATTTGTTTGCCTGTTAAGCCCAGTTTGAAAGCCAATTCTCTCCCTTGATATGGCATTCCACCCACGGATAAATCAATCGCGATACGATGTAATAAGTGCGGTGTTTTTTCCGCCACTTCTTCAATATTCACGCCCCCCGCTGTGGAAACCATAAAGACAATTTGTTGCGAACGACGATCTACAATCGCACTCAGATACAATTCTTTTTTCACCGCCACGCAGTTCGTCACATAAATATGATTAATAGGCTGTCCTTTGCTATCTGTTTGAAAAGTAACAAGACGCTTGCCTAAAAATTTGTCAAAAAATGCCCGCACTTGTTGTTCGCTGCTGACCACTTGCACACCGCCAGCCTTGCCACGTCCGCCTGCGTGAACTTGGCATTTTAACACCCATTTTGAGCCACCTAATTTTTGAATGGCCTCCAAGCCTTGCTCTAGCGTTTCGCACGCATAACCTTCACCTACGGGTAATCCGTATTGCGCAAACAGTTGTTTTGCTTGATATTCGTGTAAATTCATCGCGTTGTCTCTCTCCCTTTGTTGTGCTGTGCTTCACAATAAATCCGCTGGTAAACTGATAAAAATAAGGCGATAAGTCTCCTTATCGCCTTAAGTTAAGACTACACTTCTAATAATAAACGTGTTGGATCTTCCAGCATTTCTTTAATAGTCACTAAGAAGCCGACACTTTCACGTCCATCAATTAAACGATGATCGTAAGAAAGCGCTAAATACATCATTGGGCGAATCACGACTTCGCCGTTCACAGCCACTGGACGATCTTTAATGGCGTGCATACCTAAAATGGCACTTTGCGGTGGGTTGATGATCGGCGTGGACATTAATGAGCCAAACACACCGCCATTAGTAATGGTGAAGTTTCCGCCCGTGAGATCTTCCACCGTTAATTTACCATCACGTCCTTTCTCAGCTAAGGTTTTGATTTGCTTTTCAATTTCCGCCATACTCAGCTTATCACAATTGCGTAATACAGGGGTCACTAAGCCACGCGGGGTGGAAACGGCAATACTAATATCAAAATAGTTGTGATACACAATATCATCACCGTCAATAGAGGCATTCACTTCTGGATAGCGTTTTAGTGCTTCCACCACGGCTTTAACGTAGAAAGACATAAACCCTAAGCGAGTATCGTGTAATTTTTCAAATTTTTCTGCGTATTTTTTACGTAGTTGCATAATCGGTTGCATATCGACTTCGTTAAACGTTGTCAGCATTGCGGTGCTATTTTTCGCTTCTAATAAACGCTCTGCCACCCGCTTGCGTAAGCGGGTCATCGGCACACGTTTTTCATCACGCCCTGCCACATTTAATGTGGTTGGCGTTGCTTCTTGCTTTGGCTGAGCTTGGCTTGCTCGCTGGGCAACCGTGCGTTCAATATCTTCACGAGTAATACGTCCCCCTACGCCCGTTCCCTGTACTTGATCAGCAGTTAAATCATTTTCTGCTAATAACCGACGAGCTGCCGGGCTTAACGTATCGCTATTTGTCGGTTCTGACGTTAAATTTGCTAAATGGCGATCGGCAGGAGTTTGCTCGACTTTTTGCACACTTTCTTTTGTATCATTTCCAACTATCGCTTGAGCAGTTACTTTGCCTAGCACTTGATTGCTGATTACCGTTGCCCCTTCTGCTTGTAAAATACTTTCAAGCACACCATCACCTTGTGCAGGCACTTCTAACACCACTTTATCCGTTTCAATTTCTACAAGGACGTCATCACGTTTTACTTGATCACCCACTTTTTTATGCCAAGTGGCAACCGTTGCATCTGCCACAGATTCAGGTAGCACGGGAGTTAAAATCTCAAAATCGCTCATTTTTTATTCCTTCTTAGAGTGTCTTATTTATGTTTGTTTGCATAAAAGTGCGGTATTTTTTGACCGCACTTTTAAGATTAGGCTAATGCCTCATTCACTAAATCACGTTGCTGTTCATTATGTAAAGCTAGATATCCCACTGCTGGCGATGCCGAAGCCGGTCTGCCCACATAGCGTAATTTACCCTGTTCTGGCAATGAACTCACAAAATTATGCTGGCTACAATACCACGCGCCTTGGTTTTGTGGTTCTTCTTGACACCATACATAATCCGTTACGTGGCGATAAGGCGCAAGTATCGCTTTCATTTCTTCGTGCGGATAAGGATAAAGCTGTTCAATACGAATAATCGCCACATCTGTTTGATTATTCTTGCGACGTTGTTCTAATAAATCGTAATACACTTTACCCGAACACATTACCACACGTTTCACTTGCTTTGGATCGAGATGATCAATTTCGCCAATCACATTCTGATAAATGCCATTCACTAATTCTTCTTTACTGGATACAGCAAGTGGGTGGCGAAGTAAGGATTTTGGCGTAATCACAATAAGTGGACGACGCACTTTGCGGATCATTTGACGGCGTAATAAATGATAAATCTGTGCAGGCGTTGAAGGTACACACACTTGCATATTTTGTTGCGCACAAAGTTGTAAATAACGTTCTAAACGTGCCGATGAATGTTCTGGCCCTTGTCCTTCATAACCGTGTGGTAATAACATCACCAAGCCACACATTCTGCCCCATTTTTGTTCACCTGAGCTAATAAATTGGTCAATTACCACTTGCGCCACGTTAGCAAAATCACCAAATTGCGCTTCCCACAATGTAAGCGTTCTTGGCATTGTGGTGGCATAACCATATTCATAAGCTAGCACGGCTTCTTCTGAAAGCACAGAATCCCAAACTTCAAAATGCCCTTGTTGGTTATGTAGATGCGCTAATGGCGTATAGACAGTACCATCTTTTTGGCTATGCAATACGGAGTGACGATGGAAAAATGTGCCACGTCCCGCATCTTCTCCTGATAGGCGAACATTATAACCTTCATCAAGTAACGTGGCATACGCCATTGTTTCCGCCATTCCCCAATCAAATGGTTTTTCGCCTTTTGCCATTAAGTTACGATCATCATAAATTTTTTTCACTCTGGAATGAATTGGGTGATTTTCTGGGTATTCACACACTTTTAAGGCAAGCGCAGTAAAGCGTTGCTCATCAATACTGCCTTCATAATCTGACCATTCTTGGCTAAGGAATTTCATCCAATCAGAGGCTTCAACATCACGTTCACGCCATTCTGGAACAACACAATCGCCATTATCTAACGCATCACGATACTTATTCATTAATTCTAAACTGTAAGCTTCATCAATCACATTTTCTGCAATTAAGCGATCGGCATACACTTTGCGTGGAGTAGGATGACGTTTAATGCGCTCATACATTAACGGTTGCGTGACTGCAGGTTCATCGGCTTCATTATGACCGTGACGGCGGTAAGAAACTAAATCAATAAAAATATCTCGTTTAAATTTATTTCTAAACTCCACCGCCATTCTTGCCGCATAAGCGACAGCTTCTGGATCATCACCATTTACGTGAATAACAGGCGCTTCAATCATTTTACCAATATCGGTGCTGTATTCCGTTGAACGCGTATCGTGCGGATTAGAGGTGGTAAAGCCAATTTGGTTATTGATGACAACTCGGATCGTTCCACCCACGGAATAACCACGCGTAGCAGACATATTTAGGGTTTCTTGCACCACGCCCTGCCCAGCTACCGCAGAATCGCCGTGTACCGTGATAGGTAACACTTGTGAGCGTTCTGCATCGTTAAGTCGGGTTTGTCGCGCTCGTACTGAACCAAGCACCACAGGATTGACAATTTCCAAGTGAGAAGGATTAAATGCCAGTGCTAAATGCACCACCCCATCATCGGTCATAAAATCTGAAGAAAAACCTTGGTGATATTTCACATCGCCCGTTCCGTTACCGTAGTGCTTTCCAGCAAATTCATCAAATAATTCTGCCGGCTTTTTGCCCAGCACATTCACTAATAGGTTTAATCGCCCACGGTGTGCCATTCCCATTACGATTTCTTTAATGCCTTGTTTCGCCCCTTGACGAATCATTTCTTTCATCAGCAAAATAAACGCATCACTGCCTTCAAGAGAAAAACGTTTTGCACCGGGAAATTTCGCACCAAGGTAACGCTCCAAACCATCTGCGGCCGTTAATTCTTCAAGGAATTTAAGCTGTTCTTGTTTGCTAAATAATGGTTGATTTAACCAATTTTCTAACTTTTTCTGTAACCAAGTTCGTGCCGCAAGGTCATTAACGTGCATAAACTCAAGCCCAATCGTGCCACAGTAAGTGCCTTTCAATGATGAAGAAAGCTCACGCAGGCTAATTCTCTCTTTGTCATACACATAACCACTGATGTCAAATTCTTCATCAAGATCATCATCGGTAAAACCATAGAATTTATAGTCTAAGGTTGGCGAATCCATACGTTGCCAAAGTTTTAATGGATCAAGATCCGCGTGTAAATGCCCACGATTACGGTGTGCATTCACCCATTGCAACACTTTTACCAGTCGTCCGCTAACTTTTGGATCAATGACAGTCACGCCCTCCACCTGAGCATCTCTTGCCAAACGTTTAAAATATTGACGAATAGGCGAATGGGCTTGCTCTACGACGGTGTGTTTGGGTAATTGATCAAAAATTTGCTGCCAGCTTTCATCAACAGAATGGGGATCTTGAAGATAGCTTTCATACAGTTCTTCAATATAAGACTGGTTTGCTCCATTTAACGCACTTGAAGCTAACCATTCACTAATTGGGCTTGTTTGTTTCATTAATACCACCTAGCTTGGTTGGGTAGAATTTACAACCTAAAATTCATTAGGTTTATTATACATAGGATTCAATCAGAAACACGCATTGATTTTTCTTTCAGTGCTAGTCGAATAATTTAAAATCAAATTCCCCTAATTCGCAACCAATTCAATTAACAAAACATTAACATTTTCTTGATTTTTTGATCTGTCTCTCATTTTTGAGAAAATAACATTTCCTTAACAAAATTTTTTTGTAAATATTAAAGACAGCTACGCCATAACAGGTTATAGTGAAAATTCATTAGAAAGTATAATAATTCAACAAATACAACATTATCAACGCCAACAAAAGAGGAAGATCTATGACAGAATTAAATGCAAAACTCACCTTAAATGATGGACGTGAACTTGAACTCCCAATGCGTAAAGGTTCACTCGGCTATGATGTCATTGACGTTCAATCTCTAGTAAAAAATAAACTTTTTACCTTTGACCCCGGTTTTATGTCCACCGCCTCTTGTGTGTCTGAAATTACCTATATCGACGGCGACAACGGCATTCTCCTCCACCGTGGTTATCCGATTGCTGATTTAGCACAAAATGCGGATTATTTAGAAGTCGCACACTTATTATTATTTGGCGAACGCCCAAATGCAGAAGAATACAAAGCGTTCCGCCAATTGGTGCGCAAACATACCCTTGTCCACGAACAAATTTCCCGTTTCTTCCACGGGTTCCGCCGAGATTCTCATCCGATGGCAATTATGTGTGGGGTAAGTGGTGCATTAGCTGCGTTCTATCACGATTCCTTAGATATTAATGACATTGAACACCGTGAACTTACCGCGATTCGCCTACTGGCAAAAATGCCAACACTTGCTGCGATGTGTTACAAATATTCTATCGGGCAGCCTTTTATGTTTCCGCTGAATAAACTCTCTTATTCAGGTAATTTCTTACATATGATGTTCGCAACGCCTTGTGAGCCTTATGAAGTCAATCCCGTACTTGAACGTGCAATGGATCGCATTTTTATCCTACACGCCGATCACGAACAAAACGCCTCGACCTCTACGGTGCGAACTGCCGCTTCCTCAGGGGCAAATCCATTTGCTTGTATTGCTGCGGGTATTGCCTCCCTTTGGGGGCCTGCACACGGTGGTGCAAACGAAGCCTGTATCAATATGTTAGAGGAAATTGGTCGTATTGAACGCATTCCAGAATATATCGCGCGCGCCAAAGACAAAAACGATCCATTTCGTTTAATGGGTTTTGGACACCGTGTTTATAAAAACTATGATCCTCGTGCGAAAGTGATGCGTCAAACCTGCCACGAAGTGCTTAAAGAATTGAATATTAATAACCCATTATTCGATGTAGCAATGGAACTAGAGCGTATTGCATTAAGCGATCCCTATTTTATCGACCACAAACTCTATCCAAATGTAGATTTCTATTCAGGTATTATCTTAAAAGCCATAGGCATTCCAACCTCAATGTTTACGGTTATCTTCGCGCTTGCAAGAACAGTCGGTTGGATCGCACACTGGAAAGAAATGTTTAAACCGGGCAATATGAAAATTGTACGTCCTCGCCAACTTTATACAGGACACACAGAACGTCCGTTTACTCCGTTGGAAGGAAAAGAATAACGAAAAGAACAAAAAAACCACCGCACTTTTAAAGTGCGGTGGTTTTTTATTGTGGTTTTTCGCACGAAAAAGCATAACGATCTTAGCGTTGCCTTTCTCTAAACCAAATGAACTGTTGCCAATAACATTATCCACACAATTGTCAGTGCAGGCCCCAGTAAACCAATGATTACCCCGCCTAAACGAAATTCAGATTGTTTAATCAACCCCGTACTAAATGCAATGGCATTTGGCGGAGTGGAAACGGGTAAAAATAAAGCGCAAGACGCACTTAACCCGATCACTAAAGGCAAAATCGTAGGGGTTGCACCTTCCCCCCCTACCATTGCAAGTAATGATACCCCCATCGGGATAAGAATCGTTGTTGCGGCGGTATTACTCATAAAATTCGACAATAACACTGTGATAAAACCAAATAAAATCAGCAATAAGACAAAACTCACTTGAATATGGCTAATTTTCTCAACAAAATGTGTGGTGATTTGCTGTTCTTCAATCGCAAGCCCTAACGCCAATCCACCTGCAACGAGCATTAAGGTATCCCAAGGTAAACGGCGAATATCTTTTGCCTCTAGCACGCCTGTCATTGTTAAGCCAACGATGGGAATGCCAGAAGCTGCGGCAACAGGAATGCCTATCCATTTAGAAGTCAGCCAACAAAATAGCGTGATCGCTAAAATAATTAGTACGATCGTTTTATGTAATCTTTCTTGGTTGGTTGTGTCTTCTTCATCTTGGGTTAAAAAATCAAAACGCAAAGGTGCCTGATGTTTTAATTTGTATTTATAAATTAACACCCGCCAGAAAATAAAGAGCAATAAAAATGCTAAAGGCGCGCCGACCATCATCCACTCTAAAAAGGAAATAGGATAACCCAATTTTTCTAATGCTCCCACGGCAATAGCATTCGGTGCAGAGCCAATAATTGTCCCCATTCCCCCCACCGAGGCTGCCGCAGGAATGCCTAATAGTAACGCTTTAGATAAATGCCCCTGTTCAGATAAACGCGAGAATAATGTGCTGATTGTGGCGATCATCATTGCCGTGGTTGCGGTGTTACTCATCACCATTGACATCACCGCGGTAACAAGCATTAGCCCCCACAGCACATAAAGGGGATTTGTGCCAAATCTTGGTAGCACAGCTTTTAACAACATTATATCAAGTTTGGTTTTCTTCATTGCTTCCGCAAGGAAAAATCCGCCTAAAAATAGCCAAATCACACTATCTGACCACGTCTGCAAATATTTCATTGCATCATAGGCCTCACTTTTTCCCATTATCAGTACAAGAAACCCTACAATCAAAATACTGACGGAAAAAGGCGGAATGGCCTCTGTTACCCATAAACTAATGGAAAAAAAAGAGTAGAAATAGCACATAATTTTGAATTTTTGTAAAACTTGCATCAGAAGCAAACAAGGTAAGCAATAAGGCAAAAATAATAGAAAAAAGAAAGCAAAAAAATTTTTTATTATTTAAGGTTTGCATTCCTTGCCAATATTGTTTAATTCCCATATAAAACCTCAAACTGTTTGATTACCGCTTGTTTAATATAAAGAATTTACTTAGAATTTGTTGTGATCCCATTCAAATAAATGACTTCTTTGATTTATTTTTTCCGCTAAATTATTAATTAAAAGTTAAAATTACGACTAACTTTTTAACTATTTTTAATTTCTTGTTATCGACAATTTAACGCACACTTCCATACAAAAAAATGAAAGCCAAAGCGCCACGGATTATGTACAAGGGGCAAACAGTTGGGCAAGTGTGTTAGGCAAATTTGACATCGCAGAAGATTTTTTATTCTACCTTAAATGTCTTTTTTCTTTGGGATTAATCACGAATTTCGCTCGTTGAGCGACTAACTTTCTTTTGGGTAAGCAAAAGAAAGTTAGTCGCTCAAAGAGCAAAAAGAGATAGAAAAAAGTCATTATTTCTATTCTAGCAATTTACCGTTACCCCAATGTATTAATCGCACTCAAAATCCGCTTATCTGAAATAGGATATTTCGTCCCTAATTGTTGAGCAAATAAACTTACTCTTAATTCTTCTATCATATAAGGAATTTCCGCCACTTCTGCTGGGATTGGCTTCGATTTTGGCAGTTTTAGCAATAACTGCTGATAGGCGTTTTGTACGTTTTCTACTCTTAGCATTGCGGCGCGATCACGATTAGGATCTTGCAGTAATTTATCCATACGTTTATCAATAGCTTGCAAATAACGCAATAAATCGGGTAAACGTTGATAGCCTGTTTTCTGTACAAAATTTGGATAAATCAGATGATTAATTTGCGCTTTAATATCTGAAAGTGCAAAAGCTAAGGTGAAATCCATTTTGCCTTTTAAACGTTTATTGATTTCAAAGACCCGTGTCAATATTTCTTCAACTTGTTTGGCAATTTCCACCGTGGTTTCATTTAAATTTGCACGAATATGCTCTTTTAAACGCTCGAAATCCTGTTCATTCCACACAAAACCACCAAAATCTTGTACTAATTTATCCACTGCACAAGCAATACAATCGTCAATTAATTCCAGTACCTTACCAAAAGGCGTGAAATAGAGCCCCAATTTTGATTTATTCGGCAGTTTTTCGTGTAAATATTTTATTGGTGATGGAACATTGAGTAATAATAAACGGCGTAGCCCCTGTTCCATTGCCACTGCTTGCTCAAATTCTGTTTCAAACAATTTAATTCCTACAGACTCTTTTTCATCCACAATGGCAGGATAGGCTTTGATGGTAAAGCCTTGTTTTTTCTGTTCATAATATTGCGGTAACTGATCGAAATTCCATAAATGAATACCTGTTTGTTCAATACCTTCATCTGCAACTGCTGACAACGTTTCTTGTACTTGCTCTTTTAAATGGACTTTTAATTCATCTAAATTTTTACTTTCAGTAATTTTTTTCCCTTTCTCATTGACGACACGAAACGTCATTGTTAAGTGCGGTGAAATTTGGCTTAAATTCCATTCATCAGGGGCAACATAAACGCCTGTTATTTTACGCAATTCCGCAGAAAGGGTTTCTAACAACGGTTTATCTAAATCATTCACCCGCCCAAGAAAGGCTTCCGCATAATTCGGCGCAGGCACAAAATGGCGGCGTAAGGTTTTTGGCAGGGATTTAATCAGTGCAATAATCAGCTCTTTGCGTAGCCCCGGAATTTGCCAGTCAAAACCTTGCATTTCTACTTGATTCAGCAATGGCAAGGGAATATGCACGGTTACCCCATCGGCTTCCATACCCGGCTCAAATTGATAGCTCAGTTTTAATTTTACGTTACCCTGATGCCAGAAATTCGGAAAATCTAACTCACTGACATTCGCATTGTCATTGGTAAGAAAGGCTTTTTCAAAATTAAGCAATTCAGGATCTTGTTGGCGAGCTTTTTTCCACCAAGTATCAAAATGCTTTTGTGACACCACTTCCGTGCCAATGCGTTGATCATAAAAGTCAAATAATGTGCGTTCATCAACTAAAATATCTCGACGACGGCTTTTATGTTCCAACTCTTCCACTTCGCGGATAAGTTGTTGATTTTTTAAGAAAAAGGCGTGTTTAGTGTGCCAATTTCCTTCAACTAATGCTGATTGAATAAAGATTTCTCGGCTGACAATCGGATCTATTCGTCCATAATTGACTGGACGACTTGCCACAATTGGCACGCCATAGAGGGTTACTTTTTCATTGGCAATCACTGCCCCTTTAGCTTTTGACCAACGTGGTTCAGCATAAGATTTTTTCACTAAATGTTGAGCTAAAGGCTCAATCCATTCAGGATCAATCTCTGCCACCATTCTCCCCCATAGTTTTGAGGTTTCCACTAATTCTGCGGCAATACACCATTTGGGCTGTTTTTTAAATAACACGGAATTCGGAAAAATAGCAAAATGGGCATTTCTTGCACCTAAATATTGTTGCTTCTCCGCTTCTTTCATACCAATATGAGAAAGCAAGCCAGCCAACAGTGCGGTGTGAATTTGGGTATATTCTGCTGTTTGCGAATTAATCGGCAAACCTATTTCACGCACGGTTAAACGAATTTGATGATAAATATCCTGCCATTCACGTACACGGATATAGTTCAAATAATCTTTCTGACATAAACGGCGGAATTGATTTTTACTCAGTGCCTTTTGCTGTTCTTGCAAATAATTCCACAAATTTAAAAAAGCCAGAAAATCAGATTTTTTATCCGCAAAACGGCGATGTTTTTCATCGGCTGCTTGTTGTTTTTCTTGTGGGCGCTCTCTAGGATCTTGAATAGAGAGTGCGGCTACAATGATCATTACCTCGTGTAAGGCATTACTATTTACTGCACTGAGCAACATTTTTCCCAAGCGTGGATCAACAGGAAGTTGCGCAAGCTGTCGCCCAATTTGGGTGAGCTGGCGTTTTTCGCCTTGTTTGGTCTTCACCATTTGAAAGGCTTGTAATTCTTCCAATAATTTAATGCCATCTTGGATATGGCGTTTATCGGGGACATCTACAAAAGGAAATGCGCTAATATCATCTAGCCCGAGTGCCGTCATTTGCAAAATCACCGAAGCTAAATTTGTGCGTAAAATTTCAGGATCAGTAAATTCTGGACGTTGGTTAAAATCCTCCTCTGAATAAAGGCGGATACAAATCCCTTCTGATACACGTCCACAACGTCCTTTACGTTGATTAGCCGAGGCTTGTGAAATAGGTTCTATCGGAAGACGTTGTACCTTTGTACGATAGCTATAACGAGAAATGCGTGCGGTTCCCGGATCAATCACATATTTAATGCCCGGCACGGTCAGTGAAGTTTCAGCGACATTCGTTGCCAATACAATACGATTTAAGCCACTTGGGTGAAAAATTTTATTTTGTTCTTGTGCCGATAAACGTGCAAAGAGCGGTAAGATTTCAGTATGTTTTAGTTGCTGCTTTTCTAATGCGTCAGCAGTATCGCGAATTTCACGTTCACCGTTCAAGAAAATCAAAATATCGCCCCGCCCTTCTGCTTGCAGTTCATCAACCGCATTGAGAATAGCTTGAATTTGATCTTGTTCTTCCGTTTCAATCACAGGACGATAACGCACTTCAACAGGGTAAGTTCGCCCTGAAACTTCAATAATGGGGGCATTATTAAAATGGCGAGAAAAACGTTCTACATCAATGGTTGCTGAGGTGATAATAACTTTTAAATCAGGGCGTTTTGGTAATAGCTGTTTCAGATAGCCAAGAATAAAATCATTGTTCAAACTGCGTTCGTGCGCTTCATCAATAATCAAGGTATCATATTGATTTAAAAAAGGATCACTTTGGATTTCGGCTAATAAGATCCCATCAGTCATCAATTTAATTTGAGTCTCATCGCTAATTTGATCATTAAAGCGCACTTTATATCCCACCAATGAGCCTAATTCACAGTGTAATTCTTCTGCAATACGCGTTGCAACACTGCGAGCAGCAATACGACGGGGCTGGGTATGCCCAATTAGCCCTTTTTTGCCCAAACCTAAGTCAAGACACATTTTAGGTAATTGCGTGGTTTTTCCTGATCCCGTTTCCCCCGCAATAATCACCACTTGATTTTGCTTAATGGCATTTAAAATTTCATCTTTGCGCTGACTGACTGGTAAATTTTGAGGAAATTCTATTTTCCCAACCGCTTCTTGACGTTGCTGTAAACGTGCCTGTGATTGCTGAATTTGTAGTTGGATTTCTGCCGCCACTTTTTCTTGCGTTTGGGCATTTTTGATTTGATGTAGCCCTTTAATTCGCCCTTTCAAACGGCGATAATCCACGTTCATTATCGCGCCTAATTGAGTGAATAAGGCTTTTTGTACTGGGTTAAATGGTTGTTTGTGTTTTGTATTTTTCATTAGTTTTATATCTAAGCTCACGCTAGCTTTTATCAAGCGTAAAATAATCAATAGCGTGAATGATTTTCAAGGTTTTCTTGTTATATATTTGTGGGCAAGTTTACTAAAAACAATCAAAAAATAAATAAAATTTGCACCGCACTTTGGTTTTGATTTTATACGAACGGACACATAGGTCCATCCCTTGTATATTAAGATTAATATAAAATAGCAACAAAATCCCGTTATCTGCATCTCGAGTTCGCCCCAGACAACAAGCCGAATTGTAGCAATGAGAGCAGATAATATTTCACCAAAAAACCGAACAGTTGCCAGACTTAAACCCGAATGCAAGGCAGGTTAATGATGAATAAACAAACTTATTGTGGTATTGATGTTGCTAAACATCATTTCGTAATTGGGCTTTCTAACCCAAAACGAACAAAGACTGAAGCCAACAACCCGAAAGGGATTGCGCATCCCATTGAGTATTTACGCGATTTCAGTGTTAACTTAATTGTCCTTATACATGTGGCAACGTTTGTTTGTGTGCGCTTTGAACCTAAGCTTAAACAATTTTACGAACGTTTGCGAGCGAATGGCAAGGCGTTCAAAGTGGCGATTAACGCTTGTATGCGTAAGCTTCTGACCATTTTAAATGCGATTGTCCGTGATGGCTCACAATGGGATGCTTACGCACTTTAATTAACGAATTTGTATTTTAGATTTTTAGCGGAATACAGTTGATACAATAATGAGTGTATTCAAGTGAAGCTAAAAGGGCTAAGCCCTGTGGAATACATAACGCAGTCCTTGAATTAAAATAGAGTCTAACTTTTTGGGGTCAAAGCAATTTAGTCCTTTTTTCTGCCTCAATGCTACGTTTTACTCAACTCGTCAGCCACCACTTCGGCTTGTTTGAACATAAACTCAATGGCTTCATCTTTGTTCTCTGGTGGGCATTCATATTTTCTGAGCGTTTTTTGAACAACCCACGTGTTTTTACCCTCACGGATTCCTTATATTGTCAATCAATGGTAACAGATTTTTTCAATTTATCGGTGATTTCTTTTGGCGAAATTCAGCAACACTTCATCATCTAAAATTTCCACCGCACTTTGGTTTTGGCTTAAGGCATCATAAAACGCCAGTTCCGCTGTGCTAAGGCCTAAGAGAGCAGTTCCAAATTTTGGATATAGTTGAAACTTTCTTAATTTAAAGGTAGAGTTTTAATCATAAATAGAGAAATTGGCTATCAAGAAAGATTCAATGTATCGCCAGAAATATCTTGAAACCGTCCGTTTACGACAAACGTTTGAAAAAAGTCTTCACAGAGCAATGGGAAAAGCTATCTACTGTTTCAAATTACGCAAGAGATTCAAGCGATGAATGCCAACGCTTACATTATTTATATCAAAAAAGAAGATTTAGTATTTAGCCATATTATGGTTGTTAAAAACCTACAAAACAACTACCTGAAATAGGTGGTAATGATGGACGAATTTGATGGAAATACGTTTGGCGGGGTAGAGTGTTTGAGAATTATTTTAGATAGTTAAGGAGAATTTATATGCAATTTAAATTATTTGGAAGAAAGGATACATTTCCTAGTAATGCTAGAAATCTAGTGTGCTTAATGATAGATAGATGGAATGATTTTTCATTTATCACTATGTTTTTGATGAAGGTATTTGATCATGATGGAAAAATTCATCACATAGGAAATATTAAAATTGGGTTTAAAGGACAAAAAACATCAATAGCTACTTATCAGAAAATTCAAGAAAACTTTCCTAATAATGTATTTGACTCACTATCTGATGATTTTTTCTCTCTTGGTCAAGATGTTGATTTTTATGTAAAGTTAATGAAGTTGCCTAATGAAATAGGAAAACAAATCTTAAATAGACTTAATGATATTGCTTATAAGCCAGACATTTTATCTAGAATTCAAAACGAATCTGTTCTTAATACTTCATTGATGAGAGATGTTAGAGAACAAACAATAACGGAACAATTTACCAGAGTTTTAAATGGTAATGCACCATTAAGCAATTTTGAGTTCTATTTCATTAGAAATGAAAGAAAAAAAATGGGGAAAATAGCCCTAGAATTTAAGGTTAAAGCTAACTCACAGCCGAGCACAAACATACATGCAATTATTGGTAGAAATGGTGTTGGAAAAACAACATTATTAAACGGAATGATTAAATCATTTATTGATATGAATGATGATTATGAAGGGGCATTTTTTCTCTCTAATACCAGAGAATTTGAAAAAATTGGTAATAATTATTTTAGCCATTTGGTTGCTGTTTCTTTTAGTGTATTTGATCCATTTATTCCTAATAATGATGACTCTAAACATTATCACTATATTGGATTAAAAGAATCTAATGAAAGATTGAAAGAGCCAGAAGCGTATTTTGAACGTGATTTCTGGGAATCATTTTCTCTATGCAAGTCTCTTTTTGCTAAACGAGAACGTTGGTTAAATGCAATTAAAAATCTTGAATCAGATAATAATTTTGAAGAAATGAACTTAAGCGAATTCATGAATGAATCTTTCACTAAAAATAATATATTGAAAGTTGTTAAACGAATGAGCTCTGGTCATTCCTCTGTCTTACTGATTATGACTCAATTAGTTGCAACTGTCGAAGAAAAAACACTTGTTCTTCTTGATGAGCCTGAAAGTCATTTACACCCACCTCTTTTATCTGCCTTTATCAGAGCTCTATCCAATTTATTGGATAATAGAAATGGAGTTGCAATCATTGCTACTCATTCACCTGTAGTTTTACAAGAAATTCCTAGATCATGTGTATGGAAAATTGAACGTACAGGTGTAATAACAGCTCCATTTAGACCCAAAATTGAAACATTTGGTGAGAATGTTGGTACTTTAACAAGCGAAATTTTTGGACTTGAAGTAGAAAAATCAGGTTTTCATCGCTTATTAACTGAATCAGTTAACCAAGGTGGAACATATGAAGATATTTTAAAAAGTTATGATAATCAGCTAGGCAGTGAGGGAAGATTATTACTAAAAATTCTAATTCATCTAAGAGATAATAAGGAGATTTGTAATGATTAAACTAGATTTGCCAATCGATTGCATGAATTACACTCAGGTTATAGATTCTTGCATTAATAAAATGAGAAAAAATAATATTTTAAAAATAACACTTAAAAAGAGGAAGTATGATTTGATTGAGATTTCAAAATTATATATGAAATGGGGTAAATCTAATGAGTTGTTTAAATGTTTAAGATTACATAATAATCAGCCTATAAATATGAGGAACTGTTATATAAATGATAATCAAGCCACTAATGGCATGATAAAAATATATACTATATACTTCGTAAAAAATCGATGTGGTGGTTTCTATGATAAAATTATCAATAATGCTAAAAATCCTGATATACAATGCCCATTTTGTGGGGGGATTAATTTCCCAAGTGAATTAGATCATTTCTTGCCCAAAAAATCTTTTAGCTATTATGCTATTTTTCCTTATAACCTTATTCCAATCTGTAAAGATTGCAATCAAATTTATAAGAGAGAGTTTTATCCAAAAAATAAAAATCAACAACTAATACACCCTTATCTAGATAGTGAACAAGTTTTTAATGAAAAATGGTTATATGCCAAATGTATTATTGATTCTACTAGCCTTGATCTTGGTATGGAAGAAAAGCTAAGTGTTGAATTTTATGTTAATCCACCCTCAAATTGGGAAGAAGACAAAAAAGAAAAAGTAAAGTTCCATTTTGGAAAATTTAATTTAGCTGAAAGGTTTGCCGTACACTCAGTGAGTAGCTTAAAAACATTATTAAATCAAATCAAAGGGTATAAATCAGGAAATCTACCAATGCAAGATGCTGAAAAATACCTTATAGATTCAGACATAGAACGTGAAAAATCGCCTAATTCTTGGAAAAAAGCATTATTTGAAGCAGTAAAAAAAGAATTACCTACTATATGGAGTAATATTTAGTGAATGTCGTCTTAAAAATTT
The DNA here is from genome assembly GCF_026226765.1 of Avibacterium sp. 21-599. Taxonomy (NCBI): domain Bacteria; kingdom Pseudomonadati; phylum Pseudomonadota; class Gammaproteobacteria; order Pasteurellales; family Pasteurellaceae; genus Avibacterium; species Avibacterium sp. 21-599. The sequence continues at coordinate 1,450,861 of NZ_JAKKOB010000001.1, read as the reverse complement.
CTAAGACGGTATTTTTTAGTCTACTTTATAACTCAAATTCAGCAATTCTAACAATTTCACATTGTGTTTGTGCTTTAATTCCACCTTATTATCAAAATTGTTATGCACATTATAGGCAACACATCATTGCGGTTTAATCGCAAAAATCAGAAAACTGTATTGTAACATTTGTAATAGTTACAACTTTCCTCAGAAAAAGTGTAGTAATATGGCATTTTCTCATTTGAAAAAGGAAAAACTCAAAAGAATTGAAAAAACAAAACTATCTATTACTATCAAATACTAATGTTCGATACTAACGAATACTTTGATTTTCTCTCTATTTTTAGCATAAAATAGCTTCCATTGATATCAAATACTTTTGGTTGTTAGTAACAAACAGATTGATAAGGAGTTAGTTTATGTTGTTAAAATCAGAAATTACCCAAGCGATTACAAGCCAGCAACAGCAGTTATTATCGCAGCAGACCTATCCACGCAAGATACTGGAAAAAATCAAAATTCTGCCTAATTTTGCCTTGGTCGTGTCGGGTATCCGTCGTAGTGGAAAAAGTACATTGCTCACTCAACTTATTAAGAAACAAGCAGAAAATAATTATCTTTTTCTCAACTTCGATACCCCACAACTTTTTAATTTTGAGTTTAGCGATTTTTCCTTACTCGATGAAATCATTGAAGAAAACCCACAGATTCAAACACTCTATTTTGATGAAATCCAAGTGATTGACGGCTGGGAAGTGTATGTGCGTGGCAAGCTCGATCAGGGCTATCAAGTGATAGTAACGGGATCTAATACCTCTTTGCTTAGCCGTGAGCTAGGCACAAAACTGACAGGGAGGCACATCAGCAAAGAGCTTTTTCCTTTCTCTTTTGTGGAATTTTGTGAATTTCTCGGTAAGGCAAAAAATGCCGAGGTTGTCTCAGAGTATTTGACTCTCGGCGGTTTTCCGCAATATCTACAATTCAATGAAGATGAGATTTTAAACACCTTGATTAACGATATTTTATACCGTGATATTATCGTCCGTTTCGGCATTCGCGATGAACGTGCGATGAAGCGTCTGTTGCTTTTTTTAGCAGGTAACGTGGGCAATTTAATCAGTGCAAACAAACTCAAACAAAGCCTTGAAGTAAAAAGCACTTCCACCGTACAGGAATATCTTTCGCATTTAGAGCAAGCCTACGTGATCCATTTGTTGCCAAAATTTGCCTATTCCTACAAAACCCAGCTCGCTAACCCACGAAAAGTCTATTTTATCGACAATGGTTTACAGCGTGTAATTAGTCCATCTTTCAGCCAAGATCGTGGCAGAAAACTGGAAAATGCCGTATTTTGGGAACTTAGACGACAATATTCAGAGCTATATTACTACAATGAAAACAACAAAGAATGCGATTTTGTGGCCTGCCAAAACAGCACCCCAACACAGCTTATCCAAGTCTGCTGGCAGCTAAATACCGAAAATATCGCCCGAGAACGGGACGGCTTAGTTGATGCGATGAATTTCTTTAAATTGGAGCAAGGCGTTATCGTTACCTTTGATCAGGAAGATAAAATGATTGCTGATGGCAAAGTGATTGAGATTGTGCCGTTTTGGAAGGTATTTGGGGAACAAAATTATGGCTAAAATACATTTATTGAATGAATACAATATCTTGCAAAAGCTAGCCGTAAAAGGATGGAGAACCTGAAATAAAAAATGTGCGGAAAAACCACCGCACTTTTAATATTTACAATAACAATCTGCACGTGAAACGTGCGGTTTTGAGGCTATCCTATAAGGGCCTTTACTTCACACATCTCTCAAGGGATGTGTGAAAAGACCGACAACTGTGTTTAGAGATTACTTTGGTTACCCCTTAAAGAGGTCCACATATTCTTTTGTACTTAAATTATCTTGTACCATATCTTCTTTTTCTTGATTACGTATATATTTCTCTACCACCTTGGCATTTAAGCCTACCGTACTTACATACTAGCCTTTTATCCAAAAGTGTCTATTGCCATATTTATATTTTAGATTTGTATACTTTTCAAAAATCATCAATGATGATTTTCCTTTCAAATATCCCATAAAACTTGAAACTGTTAATTTCGGTAGTATTTTTACAGGTATATGGATATGATCTTTCATTGCCTGAGCTTCTACAATTTCTACGCCTCTATAATCACATAAACGCCTTAAAGTAAGCCCTACGGTCTGCCCTTTAGCAAGATAAAAATAGCTGAAATTTCACCGTACTTTAATCGGATAAAAAATCTTGATAAATCATTCTTATGCTTATTTTGGCAAAATGAGCTTATAAGAAAAAGGACGCTATGTAGCGTCCCTTAACAATCAGTCTTTAAAAATTAAAGCGCAGATTTTGCTTTTTCAACTAATGCTGCAAATGCAACTTTGTCGAATACTGCAATATCAGCAAGGATCTTACGATCGATTTCAACAGAAGCTTTTTTCAAGCCGTTGATAAATTTGCTGTAAGATAAGCCATTTTGACGAGCCGCAGCATTAATACGTGCAATCCATAATTGACGGAATTGACGTTTACGCTGGCGACGGTCGCGATAAGCATATTGACCTGCTTTAATTACAGCTTGGAACGCAACGCGATAAACACGTGAACGCGCACCATAATAACCTTTAGCTGCCTTAAGAATTTTCTTATGGCGAGCTCTTGCAATAACACCACGTTTTACACGAGCCATTATTTAATCTCCTATACAATATTATTAACTAAAATTCACTTGACGTACGCTTTACTTGTTTACGCTTATGCGTATGGCAAGCAGGCTACAACTAAAACTTGGTCTGCTTTCGCAACCATTGATTTATGACGTAGATGACGTTTACGTTTAGTGGTTTTCTTAGTCAAAATATGACGTAAGTGAGATTGTTTACGTTTGAAACCGCCAGAAGCTGTTTTTTTGAAACGCTTCGCAGCACCACGTACTGTTTTAATTTTAGGCATTGTTTAAATAACTCCGCATTGTTTAAGTTAAATTTAATGATCAGGCGAATAAAAATTTTATTACTTGTAAAGCACTCATCATTTCGATTTAGTTAGCCGAGGGCTATCCTACATAAGGAAATCAGGTTGCGTAGTTTACCTGATTATCACTTTGTTTTTCCGCAAAGAAAAACGGATGAATTCTATAAGATCCATCCGTTTTAGGCAAGAAATAAAATTATTTTTTCTTCGGTGCAATTACCATTACAGCTTGGCGACCTTCTAGTTTCCCCGGGGCTGACTCAATCATTGCAATTTCTGAGGTATCTTGTTTAACACGCTCTAGCACATTTAATCCAATATCTTGGTGAGCCATTTCACGACCGCGGAAACGAACTGTAATTTTTACTTTATCACCATCTTCTAGGAAGCGTAAAATACTGCGTAATTTAACTTGGTAATCCCCTTCATCAGTACCCGGACGGAATTTAATTTCCTTCACTTGTACAACTTTTTGCTTTTTCTTCTGCTCTTTCGCTGCTTTACCTTTTTCATAAAGGAATTTACCGTAATTCATAATACGGCAAACGGGTGGCTCAGCATTTGGGCTGATTTCCACGAGATCGAGATTTACTTCTTCCGCTTTATTTAAAGCCTCTTGCAGACTGACAATTCCTGCTTGCTCACCATCTTGGTCAATCAAGCGAACTTCCTTCGCCCGAATTTCTTCATTAATGCGATTTGGGCGATTTGTTGTTGGTGCTTTTTTTACGGTTTTAATAATCTTATTCCTCTATATAATTAAAACAATTTTCTGCAATGCAGAAGAACGAAATTTCACTTGCTTTATCTAAAGCAAAAACGGGCAAATTCTATAGTATTTACAGTTATTATGCAATAGTTCATTTCAAACACAATCGTGATCGTTATCACAAAAAATACAAAAAAACGACCGCACTTGATAAAATGCGATCGTTTTTAATTTAAAGGCTGGTTTAGTTCAAATAATCCTATTTTAATTCGCTATCTCAGCGAATTTAACAAACTTATTTACTTAAATTATCAAAGAATTTTTTTACACCATCTAAGAAACTAGATGATTTTGGGCGGTGTTTTTTTCCACCTTCCAGACTTGCTTCTAATTTTCTTAATAGTTCTTTTTGTTCTTCATTCAATTTAACGGGGGTTTCTACAATAACTTTGCAAATTAAATCGCCCGTATAACCATTGCGTGGCGAAGCAATTCCCTTACCACGTAAGCGTAATAATTTGCCAGTTTGTGTCTCAGCAGGAATTTTTACTTTTAAGCGTCCATCTAATGTTGGTACGTCAATTTCTCCACCTAAGGCCGCCATTGTAAAACTGATTGGCACTTCACAGTATAAATTATTACCATCACGTTCAAAAATATGATGCGGTTTAACGTGGATAACAACATATAAATCCCCCGCAGGTGCGCCAAATTCGCCTGCAGCGCCTTCACCGGCTAAACGTAATTGATTTCCTGTATCTACGCCTGCTGGAATATTCACTGACAGGTTCTTCTGTTTCTGAACACGTCCTTCACCGTGGCATTTTTTACAAGGTTTTTCAATTTTCTTTCCTGTACCATGACAGGTTGGGCATACTTGTTCCGTTACGAAAAATCCTTGTTGGCGCCTTACGCGTCCAGCACCGTGGCAAGTTGGACAGGTTTCCACTTTAGAATCTTTTTCTGCCCCTGTACCGTGACAGTGATCACATTCTGCAAGTGTGTTGATACGAATATCTTTTTTCGTTCCTTTTACTGCTTCTTCTAGGCTAATTTCAATGTCATAGCGTAAATCTTCACCACGTACAACACGCTGCTGACGACCACGTCCGCCACCAAAAATATCGCCGAACATATCGCCAAAAATATCACTGAAATCCGCACCGCTAAAGCCTCCGAAACCACCGCCAGCACCGCCAAATCCACCTTGTTCAAAGGCTTGATGTCCGTATTGATCATAAGCGGCACGTTTTTCTTGATCACCTAAAATTTCATAGGCCTCTTGCACTTCTTTAAATTTTTCTGCAGCGTCTTTATCCCCTTGATTACGATCGGGGTGTAATTTCATTGCAAGGCGTTTGTAGGCTTTTTTAATCGCTTTTTCATCAGCACCACGCTCAACGCCAAGTACTTCATAATAATCTCGTTTTGCCATTTTTATCCTATTTTTTATACGCTAAAAGGGCATATCGCTATGCCCTTTGGATTATTGTTGAATGTGAATTATTTATTATCTTTCACTTCTTCAAACTCAGCATCTACCACATCATCATTGCTGTTTTGCTGTGGCTGTTCACCAGCTTGTGCTTGTTGTGCTGTCGCTTGCATTAATTTTTGTGAAGCTTGTACAAGTGCTTGAATTTTCGCTTCAATGTCAGCTTTGTCTTCACCTTTCGCTGCCGTTTCAAGTTCGTTCACGGCGTTTTCAATTTGGGCTTTATCATCGGCAGATAATTGATCGCCAACTTCGCCTAATTGTTTGCGTGTGCTATGAACTAGGTGATCAGCTTGGTTACGGGCTTGCACTAACTCTTCGAATTTACGGTCAGCATCTGCATTTGCTTCGGCATCACGAACCATTTGTTGAATTTCATCTTCACTTAGACCAGATGAAGCCTTAATGGTAATTTGCTGTTCTTTACCTGTACCTTTATCTTTTGCTGAAACGTGGATAATACCATCTGCGTCAATATCAAAGGTTACTTCAATTTGTGGCATACCACGTGGTGCTGGGTTAATGCCTTCAAGGTTAAATTGACCTAATGATTTGTTTGCAGAAGCTTGTTTACGTTCACCTTGTAACACGTGAATGGTTACTGCACTTTGGTTATCTTCTGCGGTTGAGAACACTTGTGATTTCTTCGTTGGAATCGTTGTGTTTTTCTCAATTAGGGTTGTCATTACACCACCCATTGTTTCGATACCGAGTGAAAGAGGGGTTACGTCTAATAACAAGACATCTTTCACATCACCCGCTAATACACCACCTTGCACCGCCGCACCAATAGCTACTGCTTCATCAGGATTGACATCTTTACGAGGTTCTTTGCCAAAGAACTCTGCCACTTTTTGTTGTACTAATGGCATACGTGTTTGACCACCTACTAAGATGACATCATCAACCTCTGATACGCTTAATCCAGCATCTTTAAGCGCCACTTTTACGGGTTCTAATGAACGCGCCACTAAATCTTCAACTAATGCTTCTAATTTTGCACGCGTCAATTTAATGTTTAAATGTTTAGGACCAGTTACATCTGCTGTGATGTAAGGTAAGTTCACATCAGTTTGTTGTGCAGAAGAAAGCTCAATTTTTGCTTTTTCAGCTGCTTCTTTCAAACGTTGCATTGCAAGTGGGTCGTTGCGTAAATCAACACCTTGTTCTTTCTTAAATTCATCCACTAAGTAATTAATAACACGATTATCGAAGTCTTCACCACCTAAGTGAGTATCACCATTGGTTGCTAATACTTCAAAGGTTTTTTCTCCATCAACTTCATCAATTTCGATAATAGATAAGTCGAATGTACCGCCCCCTAAGTCATACACTGCAATCGTGTGGTTACCTTTACCTTTGTCTAAACCGTAAGCTAATGCGGCTGCTGTTGGTTCATTAATAATACGTTTTACATCTAAACCTGCAATACGACCCGCATCTTTGGTTGCTTGGCGTTGTGCATCGTTAAAGTAAGCAGGTACAGTAATTACCGCTTCTGTTACTGGCTCACCTAAGAAATCCTCTGCGGTTTTCTTCATTTTTTTCAATACTTCGGCAGAAATTTGCGGTGGTGCCATTTTTTCATCTTTTACTTCTACCCACGCATCACCATTATCTGCTTTCACAATGCTAAATGGCATAATGCTTACATCACGTTGTACTTCTTGATCTTCAAAACGACGACCAATTAAACGTTTAATTGCAAATAATGTATTTTTTGGATTTGTTACTGCTTGACGTTTTGCTGGTTGACCTACTAATGTTTCACCATCATTTGTATACGCAATAATTGACGGGGTTGTGCGATCACCTTCTGCATTTTCAATGACACGAGGTTTATCCCCTTCCATTACTGCCACACAAGAGTTTGTCGTACCTAAGTCAATACCAATAATTTTTCCCATAATATGTTTTCTCCTAATAAAATTCGATTAAATTCGATTAAATTCGTTTACGTTTGCTTAAATTGGGCTTACTTTGATGATTTCAAGTGGCACATTTTAATTTTTTTGCATTTTTCTCTTCACAACCAAATTAAAGTGCGGTGAAAATTTTTGATCTTTTCAGTCCAATGTTCTGATGGCTAATAAATTTTGGCGAGAAAATAAATTTCAAGGGGGAAAGTGGAAATTTTTTTCTATTTAAAGAAAGCCTATATTTCAATAAGTTAGCGAGTAGGCTTATCATAGTTGCTCACTTTAGATAAATCCAGATGATGGGTGAAGTTCCACATAATAGGATGTTTCTCTTTGATCATTGTCGCCAATGTTTGAGTAATATGTCCATTTTCCTTTCTCAACCAACTAAAACAAAAAGGGGAATTTGCTCTTGGATGAGCAACTTGTCGGGCTATAAGCTGCCCTGAATCTAGATAGGGTTTAGCAAGCGAATAAGGGAGAAAGCCTACACCAATACCATCAATATGCATAGCTAGTTTTGTTGCAAGGTTAGGGACAACAATTTCATGTTGCCCTTTCAATAACCAACCTTTTCGTTTTCTGATATGGATACTCGTATCCGCGACATTAATTGCAGTGAACTGCCTTAAGATATCATTGGATAAAAGTCCGTGATAATGGCGGATTGGATGTTTAGGCGAAGCAACAAAGACCCAAATAAGTTCTCCCATTGGATAATGATCTAAGCGATTGCTAATAGGCGTCCAACCGGGGGCACCAATTGCGAAATCAGATTTTTCAGAAAGTAATCTACTCCATACACCATTATAAACTTCTCTCCGAACTCTAAAATGCGTTTTGGGGTAATTTTTAGATAAAAAACCAAGCAAAGCGGATACCGTATATTTATCATACATTAGATTATTGATAGAAATGTCAAATGATAACTCAATATTTTGATGAATTTGTACTAATTCGGTTTTTAAGTTATTCATATCATCTAGCATCATTTCTAAACGTTGCTTTAGGTGTTCTCCCTCTTTCGTGAGCCTAACCTGCCTTGTATTACGATGAAATAATGCAACGTTCAAGTGAGATTCTAAGGTTTTTACACGATAAGTTATTGTGGCGGTTGTTTTATGTAACTTTTTTGCAGTAACACTGAAAGATCCATTTTCAGCTAAAGTGAGAAAAGTCTCAATGGCATTAATATCAAATTTTGACATAACTACTCCTTGTTATCTAAGATATTGATACTTAATTGATGATTAGAGTATCCATTCTAGTAATAAAGAATTAATACAATACATCATACAGTTAGTTGTCACTTGAGTATGTAAAATTTTTTAAATTACCTTTCACTCAATATCACTACCAAGTAGCAATATCTACAAATAAAGTTATACCATATTGATGACTAAAATATTGACTAAAATATTGACTAAAATCAATGCAAATAAAGATATTGCGTAAAAAGGGAATAAGAGTTTGACTGTTTGTTCATAGTTCAAGGCACCAATTTCTTTCGCCACAAATAAACTTAAACCAAATGGTGGCGTATACATCCCAATTGCCCCATTAATTGCCATTATCGCACCAATTGCAATAAGAGGAATATTTGTTGCGGCACTAATCACCATAATAACACTACTTAAAATTACAGCAAGGGAAGTAATGTCAATAATCATACCAAGTGATAGGAATAAAATATTAATTAAAATGAGCGGTATCACATTACTTTCAAATCCCAAAAAGAACTCATGCACAACATCAAGATAATTACTTTCCGCTAATAGCCACCCCAGTAAACTAGCAGACGTCATAATAATCATTATTTGACTTGTCGTTTTTACTGAATCTAATACTATTTTAGATAGTCGTTTTATAGTGAGATCTTTATATACAAAAAAACCTAAGAATAGCCCATAAACAAGGATTGCAATACCTGCTTCCGTTGGACTAGTAATACCTGTAGAAATGCCTAAAATGACAATAAATGGCAGTAATAATGCAAGAAAGCCATTTTTTAGCTCTTTATAAAACTTATTTGCTGAAATTTCTCTGTCACTTTTTATATTATTGAACCACGCATAAAAAATAGTACTAATAAGGAATACTGATCCAAAAATAAATCCCGTATAAGCTCCATAAATAAAAAGCTCTTTGATAGAGGTATTGGTTACCACCCCATAAACAATAAGAAAAATACTAGGTGGAATAACAATACCTAGAGAGCCAGTACTAATTATCAGTCCTAATGTAAAGTTTTTTGAGTAGCCTGATGAATACATAGATTCGCGCATTAACTTTCCTACTGTTAATACAGTTGCTGGCGCAGAACCACTAATAAGAGAAAAGAATAAAGCGCTTAGAACAGTAACGATGCCTGCTCCACCATAAAATGGTGATAATAACACTTTCAAAAATGAAACAATGCGTTCACCAATTTTTGAACAACAAATTAAATTCCCAGCCAAAATATAAAGTGGGATGGCTAATAAAGAATATTTATCAATACCACTATATAATTGCTGTATAATGAGACCCACAGCAATATCACCACGCAATAGAATATAGCCTATACAAGAGAATAAAATACTTATATAAAGAGGAATACCTAATAAAATTAATAAAAAAAGACATAAAAAAAGCAGTAAAAAACTCATTTATTCACCCTCCTTATATCTAATCAACAAAGATATTATAAATACAAATGGAATTATAAGATAATTTGTCCATTGTGGTAATCCTGTTGTAGGAGAAACTTGGTTGAAAGGGATAATGATTGAGAGAAAATAAATAGAGAACACGGATATAAAAAGATAAACAATACGTTCTACTATAAGCTTTACAAAAGCAAACTTTTTATTATCAAATAATAAAATGGAAATGTGATCATTTTTAATATTTAGTAATAAAGCACCTAAAAAAACATCCCAAATCATTATTACTCTAGCCACTTCATAGGACCACTTAATTGAGAGACTAAACATTGATCTTAAGATTATTTCTAATAATAACAACAGAAACAATACTATCAGTAGTCCTATACAAATTCTTTCAATATACCTCACAAGCATAGCTACCCCTTACATTCAATAAGTTGATAATAAAAAGTTTTTTCTTAATGTAGAAATGTAATCAGGAGAAACAACTCTAATATGTTTATTTGTTAAAATTTCCTTTAAATAACTCTCTTCTAAGTTGCTAACTTGCTGTCTTTGTAAATTACGAGCGTATTGTTCAGCTTTTCTTAATTGCAACTTATCTTCTAAAGAAAGCGTATCATACCAAGATTTAGATACAATAAATACATAGCCTAGATAAGCATGATTACTGAGTAAAAGCTCATTTTGTACTTCATAAATTTTCGTTGTTGCAATAGTCGTTATAGGGTTTTCTTGGCATTTTACGATACCGTGTTCAAGTGCAACATATAGTTCACTAAACGGTATCACTAAAGGGAGGGCTTTAGCTGCTTTATATTGACTAAAAAGAATTGGACTAGACATTATTCTAACTGAAATACCATTTAAAGGATAAGGATTATCTGGTGTCAGACGTTGAAATACATTATTGCAAGTAATTTGCTTAAAGCCAGCTTCCCAAAAACCTAAACCAATCATACCTTTTTTATTCAAATCCTGAATAAGTTTATTCCCCATTTCGCCATCTAGTTTTTGGTATGCATCCAGTTTATCTTTAAAAATAAATGGATAATCGAGTTTTTTTAATGGAGGATGAAAATTTGCTAATTTTGAAGTTGGAATAACTGCCGCGTGAATAACACCCAATTGTAATAACTCTGTGGAATAAATGTCATCACCTAAGACATTATTCGGATAAATATTAACTTGAATTTTATGATTACTCAGTTCATCAAGTTTCTCTTTAAATTTTTCTACACCATAATGAACAGGGCTAGTTGAACTCATATCATGATGAAATCTAATACGCATTGCTGCATATGTATGAGATACGCCTACTATAGATAACAAGAAGAATAAGAAACACCTAACTATAATTCTCATACTATCACCATTGCCAAAAGAGAAAAACCGTAGCACTAATATATCACTTTTTATCTAGCGCAAGATTTTTATAATTAATTTAAATAAATAAATTAAATAGATTTAAAGATCAATATTTGATTGTTTAATTTTTTTAAAAAATAGACTAAAAACATTTTTTTCATATAGAAAGTCAGATTGTAATTTCTTTAAATTAAGCCGTATGAAATTTTTCTTTTATATAGGAGTTATCTATGAATAATCATATCCCTAAAAATAATAAATTCCACATTCCCGCTTGGTGGATTACTGTATTTATGTTCTGGTTAGGCTGGATCTTTATGTATGCTGATCGCACCATCCTTAATCCTGTAATGGGTGATATTCAAAAAGAATTTTCTCTCTCAAATACGCAGTTAGGATTAATCAGCTCAGCATTCTTTTTTGTCTATGCGGCTTTTCAAGTACCATCTGGTATCTTGGGAGATAAAATAGGTAAGAAAAAAGTATTGGTACCGGGCTTCATTTTATTCGGTATCTTTACCGCAGTCAGTGGTTGGGCAAAAAATTTAACAATGATGCTATTTGCCCGTGGAATAACAGGAGCCGGTCAAGGTACATATTATGGTCCACAGTTTGGTTTATCTAGCGAACAAATTCCAGAGGAAAGACGCTCATTTGGTGCCGCAATTATCAATTCTGGTATGGCTGTAGGTACTGCTGCTGGTTTTATCATCGCAAGCTGGTTGGTCTATGATCTCGGTTACAACTGGCGTATGCCATTTTATGTTATGGCAGTGCCTACCGTCATCGTAGGATTATTGATTCTCTTTTTTGTAAAAGAAAAGGTTAAAGAAAAGAAAGAAGCTGAAAATATTGAAGCACCAAAAGCAAGCATTAAAGAGCTTATTCATAATAAAGATTTACTTAAAATTTATGTCACAGTGTTCTGCTCGCTCTTTGGTTTCTTCGTCATTCTTACTTGGCTACCTTATTATTTACAAGCTGAACGTGGTATTGATGGCAGTGAAATTGGTTCCATTTCATCACTTGTCGCTTGGGTATCTATTCCCGGGGCATTACTCTGGGCAAAACTCTCCGATCACTTAGGTAAGCGTAAAATTATTGCAGCACCACTTCTCATTGCTGCAATTATTAGTATTTCTTGTATTGGTTATTTGCCTACAACGAATATGGTGATTGCCGCTATTTGTCTCTATGGTTTGGTTGGTAAATTAGCCTTAGATCCCATTCTCGTAGCCGCTGTCGCAGACAATGTTAAGCCAGAACAATATTCATCTGCTTTTGGTGTGTACAACTTCGTTGGTATGAGTTCATCCGTTGTTGCCCCTACTTTAGCAGGCACTATTAGTGATAGTACGGGTAGCTTAGCTTCTAGTTTCTATCTATCTGCCGTCTTACTTACTATTGGCTTGATAGCTTTTATTTCTATCAAAGAAAAGCATTCTACTAAAAATTGAGGATAACTATATGATTACAGCAGCAATTAAATCAAATTGTTTCCAAGATTCTGTGAGTTTGATGATTATTTCAAAAACATTATCTGCAATGGAATCAGTAAAACAAGTTTCCGTAATGATGGGAACACCAGCAAATAAAGATTTGTTTAAAACAACAGGTCTATGGCATGACCTATTTAATGAAGCAACACCAAATGATATTTGTATTGCCATTGAAACTATGAATACCGCAGATTCTGAGGTGATATTAGCTGAAGTTTCAGATGCTTTAGACAATGAGCTTGCCAATATAGCAAATGCTTCACGTGGTAAAAAATTACCCACTGTGCGTAGTTGGGCGCGTGCAGAAAAAGCATTACCTGATGCTAATATTGCTCTTATTTCTATTGCTGGAGAATACGCTTCAGGAGTAGCAAATCAAGCGCTTGATAAAGGTTTGAATGTCATGATGTTTTCTGACAATGTGTCTATTGAAGATGAAATTGCGTTGAAACAGAAAGCTAAACGTAAAAATCTGATTGTTATGGGGCCAGATTGTGGAACCTCTTATATTGCCGGAATTCCTCTCGCATTTGCCAATAAAATGCCAAAAGGCAATATTGGTATCGTTGGTGCTTCAGGTACAGGTATCCAAGAATTATGCTCTCAAATTGCACTAGCTGGTTCTGGTATTACACACGCTATTGGTTTAGGAGGACGAGATTTGTCTGAAAAAGTCGGAGGTATTAGTGCAGAAATGGCGTTAGATTTATTAGAAAATGATGAAAATACACAAGTCATTACTTTCGTCTCTAAACCACCTGCACCAAATGTACGTCTGCGTATAATAGAAAAAATGCAATCTCTTACAAAACCTGTTGTTGCTATTTTCTTAGGAGATAAGCCTGAACAGAAACGTTTAAGTGGAGGAGTTCACTTAGCTTATACCCTTGATGAAGCAGCAAAAAGTGCGGTGCATTTTCAAAAAGTTTTTTCCTTATTTAAACAATTAGGCAAAGCATTAACATTTACCTCTATCCGTGGGCTTTATACAGGAGGAACATTAGCAGCAGAGGCAGCGATGTTACTTGCTGACGCATTAGATGAAAAACTGGAAACATCTCACGATAAAGGGCTAATGTTTAATGCACAAAATCACAAAATTATTGACTTAGGTGATGATTTCTACACCGTAGGACGTCCTCACCCGATGATTGATCCTTCTACTCGCACAGATCAAATTTTAGCCTTAAAAGATGACTCATTTGGCATATTACTTGTTGATGTGGTGCTTGGTTATGGCAGCTGTGCTGACCCAGCTAAAGCGGTGATTGAAGCTGTTACATCCTTACGCAAACAAAAAACAGAGCCATTTGTCGTCATAGCAACAGTTACTGGTACTGATCAAGATCCACAAAATCGTCAAGCACAAATTCAAGCATTAGAGGCAGAAGACATTATTGTTGCCAATAGTGTACAAGAGGCGGTAGATATGGCTTTGATTGCAGGACAGCTTTCATTAACTACACACCAAGGCTTTTCGCAAAACAATCTCTTAGCAGAACCAAAAGTTATTAATATTGGATTAACGAATTTTGCGGAAGATTTACTACATTGCCAAGCGGCAGCAATCCATTATCGTTGGGCGCCTATTGCGGGTGGCAATGCAAAAATGATCCAGTTACTTAATAAATTATCCTAAAGAGGAAAATCACTATGAAATACGATATTAATCAAGCAAATCAAGAAGTTATCACTAAAATTAAATCTGCTAGACCATTTTGGTTAGGGGTAAAGCTAGCAAAAGAGGTTATTCCAGAATTTAATGAAGGAAAACTCTTATTACATGCGGGTCCTCCAATAACTTGGGATGAAATGACCGGGCCAATGCAAGGTGCTTGTATTGGTGCCGCATTCTATGAAAAATGGGCAGAAACAGAAGAGCAAGCCAGAGAATTATTGGCTTCAGGACAAGTGCGCTTTATGCCTTGTCATAATGTTAATGCAGTTGGTCCAATGGGAGGAATCACTTCTGCAAATATGCCAGTATCAGTGCTAAAAAATAAAACCCATGGAAATTATTCTTACTGTAATTTGAATGAAGGAATAGGGAAAGTGATGCGTTTTGGGGCTTATGGTCTTGATGTTCAAACGCGTTTACAGTGGATGAGAGATCATTTAGCCCCAGTGCTTAATGAGGCTTTACAAAGTTTACCCGAAGGCTTAGATCTCACTGCATTAATGGCACAGGCGATTACAATGGGTGATGAATTTCATCAACGTAATATTGCCGCCTCAGCATTACTTTCAAAAACACTTGCACCACTTATTTTTAAACAAAAACGCGATGTATCTGAATTAACCAAAGTGATGGAATTTTTAAGTGCAACGGATCAATTCTTTCTTAATCTTGCAATGGCATATTGTAAAGCGGTAATGGATGCCGCTGCGACCGTAGGTAAAGGTTCTGTTGTTACTGCTCTTACTCGTAATGGTAAAGATTTTGGAATACGTGTCAGTGGATTAGGCAATCGTTGGTTCACCGCACCAGTTAATACGCCCCAAGGTTTGTTCTTCACTGGATTTACGCAAAATGATGCTAATCCAGATATTGGAGATAGTGCAATTACTGAAACCTTTGGGATTGGTGGTGCAGCAATGATCGCAGCACCGGGTGTAACACGCTTTGTTGGAGCCGGAGGTTTTGACGCTGCTCTCGATGTTTCAGAAGAAATGAGCGAAATTTATTTAGATAATAATGAAATGCTGCTTATTCCAACTTGGGATTTTAAAGGGGCTTGTGTTGGGTTAGATATCCGTCGAGTCGTAGAAACGGGCATTACCCCTCTAATTAATACAGGAATAGCACATAAAGATCCGGGCATTGGACAGGTTGGAGCCGGTACCGTTCGTGCGCCTCTAGCTTGTTTTGAAGCCGCATTAGAAGCATTAGCCGAAGAAATAGAATAAATAGCAAGGAGAGGGGCGGATATCTCCCGCCCTTTTAACACAATGAAAATAATCTCTCGTTTTTATGCGCATCATTTTTCAGCTTTCGGTGATTACTCAGTATTGAGCCTTCATCGTAAAGCGATTAATTTTGTGAACGCACAAGGACAATTATTTTCTATTCATCCTTCTGTACGCTATATGACGCCTTTTGGAATTGTTGTATCACATACTGATTTTCAGTATCTATATAATACATTAACACCTAAACAGACTATTCTATGCAAAAAAGATCGCTTAGTTTTAAATAGTCACGCTTATCTAATATGCTCAGGTAGAATACTCAATACAACACTTCATACTCGGAATATTCCAGATAATCATCAATTTTATTTAAAAAATTTTGATCCCAATTTTTCTGATTATCCATTAGAACAGAAAAAAAGACTTGGGCTTATTACGCATTTTTTGATAAAACCAAATAAAGCCACAACGCTCGAACTTATCCATTCAATTGGGTTTGGGCTTGGGCTTACGCCAAGTTTTGATGATTCTCTCATTGGAATGTTAGCGATCTTATATTTGAAAGGGCAAAAAGAACCTTATTTTCCGATGCTAGGTTCTTATTTGCAGCCTCAATTTTTATTGCAGAACACAACATATCTTAGTGCGAATTTTATTCTATCTGCTTTACAAGGTGTCGTTTCTTATCCTTTTTACCGTTTTTTATACAAATTGACTACATCAGGAACAAATTTTCCTTTCGCCTTAGCAACCTTCCTGAATTATGGTCATAGTTCAGGGGTGGATACTTTATTAGGTATGAAAACTACCCTTCTTACATTACAACAGGAGAAAATATAATGAAACCAACTATCGTCATTGCCCTTGGCGGTAATGCCTTATTGAAACGTGGACAATTAATGTCTTATGAGAACCAATTAGAAAATATCCAAATTGCGGCTAACGCAATAGGCAAACTCACCGAAAAATACCAAATTGCGATTGTGCATGGTAATGGTCCACAAGTTGGTTTACTTGCTCAACAGAATGATAATTATAAAGAAGTTCCTGCTTATCCTTTAAGCTGCCTAGTTTCTGAGACTCAAGGTATGATCGCAACAATGCTAGTACAAGAATTGCGTAAAGTAACGAATAAACCTATTGTTTCTATACTTACACATGTTGAAGTTGATGCCAATGATCCTGCTTTTAATGATCCTACTAAATTTATTGGTGCGATATATTCAGAATCTGAAGCAAAAATCCTTGCTGAAAAATATGGTTGGTCAATAAAACCTGATGGCCAACATTTTCGTCGTGTGGTTGCTTCGCCAAAACCAATCAAAGTAAGAGAAAGTGCCGCAATTAAGACCGCACTTGATAATGGCAATATTGTTATTTGTGGCGGCGGAGGGGGAATCCCAGTTACACAAATTAATGGCACATTTAGTAATATTGATTGTGTTATTGATAAAGATGCAACCGCTGCACTGTTAGCAACCCAAATTCAAGCAAGTCATTTAGTCATTTTAACGGATGGAGACGGTATATATCTCAATTGGGGAACGCCGGAGCAAACAAAATTAGATGAAATAGATGCAAATAAACTAGCCACATATACCTTTGCCAAAGGCTCTATGCAGCCTAAGGTAGATGCAGTGATTGAGTTCGTTAAATCAGAAAAAGGACGAATTGGTCTTATCGCAGATTTACAACTCGCCTCTGAAGCGCTATCTGGTAAAGCAGGCACGCGAATTACCAGCTAAGAATTAAAAATTTAGGATAGTTGTTATTTTTATTTAGAATAAATATAACATCACTACATAAACAATATCACCATTTAAGGACATAAGGAGGATGCTTATGACTCAATTAATTACCTTATCGAGTAATCAACTCCATGATTTAATCTGGAAAAAACTTACCGCAGCTGGATTGCCGAAAGAACAAGCCGTAGAAACAGCCAATCACCTACTTTATGCTGATGAGTCTGGTATCCATTCTCATGGAGTAATGAGAGTTGAGTATTATGCTGAAAGGATAATGAAAAAAGGGGTAACACTTTTCCCAAAAATTCATATAGAAAGAACCAGCCCAAGTACAGCGATTATTCATGGTGATAATGGTTTTGGTCATTTTGTCGTAAACCAAGCTATACCAGATATTATTGCTATAGGTAAAAATGCAGGTATTGCAATGGTTGGTATTTCAAAAACAAGCCATGTTGGCACGATGGGATATTATTTAGAGAAAATAGCAAAAGCTGGGTTAATAGGAATTGCGATGTGCCAATCTGATCCAATGGTTATCCCATTCGGCGGAACAAAAAACTATTTTGGAACAAATCCTATTGGATTTGGATTACCTTACAATGATGATACCGTTGTTTTTGATATGGCAACGACCGTCCAAGCTTGGGGAAAAATTCTTGATGCAAGAAGCAAAAATATTTCAATTCCAGACAATTGGGCAGTTGATAACGATGGTAATCCTACAACAGATCCTTATAAAGTCAGCGGTTTATTACCTATTGCTGGTCCTAAAGGTTATGGTTTAATGATGTTAGTTGATGTTTTATCTGGAGTATTACTTGGTTTACCATTTGGTAAACACGTTTCTTCAATGTACACTGATCTCTCGCAAGGTCGAAATTTAGGTATGGCGTTTATTGTCATCGATCCAAATAAATTTGTTGGACTTGAACGATTTAAACAAAGTATTAGCACAATGCTCAATGAACTTCATGCAATTAAACCTAATAGTAAAACAGATAAAGTGTTATACCCGGGTGAGCTTTCCGTGATTAAACGTAAACAAAGCCAGAAAAACGGTATTCTGATTCCAAAAGAGATTGTTGATTATTTAGAAAGTGAGACAATTCATTTTGATCGCTATGATCATAAAACAAATTTTGCAAAATAAAATAGAACGAACAATTAACCCATTACAATAATGGGTTAATTTCAATTTTTATTTATTATTAAAAGTGCGGTCTGTTTTTTAACCATTTTCTCTCTTAAATAAAGAAAGCAAGAATAAAAAAGTGGCACTAATGACCACTGAAGGACCTGCGGCGGTGTTGTAGAAAGCGGAGAGTATTAACCCCAAAGACACGGCGAGAATGCTAATAAATACACCAATGGCGACCATTGCCTCTGGGGTGCGAGCAAAACGGCGTGAGGTAGCGGCTGGAATAATCAAAAGTGAAGTAATGATTAAAGCACCAACAAATTTCATACTTAACGCAATAGTTAAGGCGGTGAGAATCATCAAGACAAAACGCATTTTACGAATGTTAATACCTTCAACTTGGGCAAGTTCTGGGCTAACAGTGGTAGAAAGTAACGGTTTCCAGTAATAGCATAAACAACCAACGACCACGAGTACCCCGATAGCGATAAGGTAAAGATCTTCATAGCTAATGGCGAGGAGATCTCCGAATAGGTAATTCATTAAATCCACTCTGACATTTTGTAGCAGTCCCACCGTGACGACGCCTAGAGAAAGGCAACTATGTGCAATGATCCCAAGCAAGGTATCGACCGAGAATTGAGTTCGGCTTTCTAACCATACCATCCCGATGGCTAAAATTAACGTGATAATTAAAATGGCTAAATAAGGGTCAAGATGTAAAAAGATACCAATTGCCACACCAAGCAAAGCAGAATGAGAAAGTGTATCGCCAAAATAAGCCATTCTGCGCCATACAACAAATGCCCCTAATGGTGCGGTAATAAAAGATAACAAAATACCTGTTAGCCAAGCTGGAAGTAAAATTTCAAGCATCGATGTTCCTTAATTCTGCGTTTTATGCGTGCATTGCGCTAACTGAAAATTTTTACCACAACACACTTCACCGTGTAGGTTATGCTTATGGTTATGGTGGTGTGTATAAAGCGCAATATTTTGTGAAAATTGGTTGCCAAAATAATGCCTAAATGTTGGATCGTTTGAAACAATTTCAGGTGTTCCCGCACAGCAGATATGCTGATTAATGCACAATACTTCATTGGTATCTGCCATCACAATATGTAGATCGTGCGATACCATTAAAATCGCACAATTTAATTTTTGCCGCATTTTATGGATTAATTGATACAATTCGGCTTGACCTGAAATGTCCACACCTTGCGTTGGTTCATCAAGCACTAAGAGATTAGGCTTAGTTAAAATAGCCCTTGCCAACAAAACACGTTGCATTTCGCCACCAGATAATTTCTGCATCGCGTTCTGTCGTAAATGAGAAATAGAAAGTAAATCGAGCGTTTCTTGAATACTTTTCTTGGTTGTTCCCTGTTTAAGAGAAAGAAATTTTTCTACTGTTATGGGTAAACTATGATCAAGATGAATTTTCTGAGGCACATAACCAATACGCACATTATTGTGATAAATCACTTCCCCTGAACTTGGCTTAATTAATTTAAGCAACACTTTCAGCAAGGTGGATTTACCTCCCCCGTTCGGACCTACAATAGTAAGAACAGAATCAGCATAAAGAGATAAGTTAATGTTTTGTAAAACATTTCGTTGTTCAAATTGCACATTAATGTGTTTTAACTCAATTAATGGCTGTTTAATGGCGTGAATTTGCATTTTATCTCTATACATTATGAAAAATTTCCTTAAAATAGCCCATTTTATTCTATTTAACAAGTTTCTCATTGAGAAACTTAGGATTTATTCAGTTAAATCCTTTTTCAGCAAGTGCTAAGGAATTTTTTAGCACTTTATGGGTCATACTAGAATGCAAGTTTTAATCAACATATGAAAGGAAATAGATAGTGCAACACGTTAAACTAGCAAGGGATAGACGAAAAAGAAAGTCGCGAATTAAAGCGGCAGTCTTCCTTTTGGCGATATTATCTATTTTCATTGGCATTGTATTAAGCGTCAAAGACAATGCAAAAACCGATCCCCTTGCGGTATCTTCTGATGAAGTACAATACAAGCCGCTCAATGGAACTCAAGCTAGCCAACCGAGTAATAAATTCAAGGATGTCCAAACCGATACCGCAAGCCCCCAAAAACCAAATACCGATGAAGCCACCTCTTATGACGATGATCTGCAAGGTAAAGATGACGAAGTGGAACAAGTCAATCTTGATGAAAAGGATGAATTTGCCGATTTACCGGAAGATGCTAAAAATGCCGTCAAGGATTTGCTTGATGCCGTCGATCAAGCTATTCGGATCAAAGATCAATTTAGCTATACCGTCGTAAAAGGTGATACCTTGAAAGATGTATTAGAACAATCAGGATTAGAAGATGAAACGAGTAAAACTCTTATTGCGGCTTATCCAGAGCTAAAAAATCTTAAAGCAGGGCAACAGTTCTATTGGATTTTAGATAAAGACGGTGAATTAGCATACCTCAACTGGCTGGTTTCAGAAAAAGAAGAACGCATTTATGAACGTACTGCTGAAGGCAAATTTAAACGCCAAATCTTGCAGAAAAAAAGTGTATGGAAAAAAGAGGTACTAAAAGGTCAAATTAAAGGCTCATTTTCTAGCAGCTTAAAAGCTCAAGGACTGAATTCAAAACAAATTGCTCAATTAGGTAGCGCGTTGCAATGGCAAATTAGTATGAAAAAGCTCAAACAAGGGGATAAATTTGCCGCGTTGGTTTCCCGTGAATATTTGGATAACAGACTCACTGGGCAAGGCAATGTGGAAGCAATCCATATCAGCTCTGGCGGAAAAAGCTATTATGCCATTCAGTCTAGCAATGGGCGTTATTATAACCGTCAAGGGGAAACACTGGGTAAAGGGTTTGCGCGTTATCCAATGCAACGCCAAGCACGCGTCTCCTCGCCATTTAATCCAGCTAGACGTCACCCTGTTACAGGACGAATTCGTCCACATAACGGTGTGGATTTCTCAATGGCTATCGGCACCCCTATTATCGCACCTGCTGACGGCATTGTTGAAAAAGTCGCCTATCAAGCTAATGGTGCGGGTCGGTATATTATGATTCGCCACGGGCGTGAATACCAAACCGTTTATATGCATCTAAGCCGTTCATTAGTTAGAGCGGGACAAAGTGTGAAACGCGGTGAGCGTATTGCATTATCGGGCAATACAGGGCGTTCTACTGGACCTCATTTACATTATGAATTTCACATTAATGGTCGCCCCGTTAATCCCCTCACCGTGAAATTACCCGGCACAAGTAGCCAAATGTCCACAGCGGAACGCAAGCAATTCTTGATAAAAGCCAAAGAAGCAGAAAGTAAATTAAAGATCTAACAAAGAAAAATAAGTGCGGTACTTTTTGACAAAATTTTTCAAAAAAACACCGCACTTTGCCTGTTCCCAAATCCTAGATGTCTAGGAAAGGAAACAATCATTAGCTATGATTAATAGCCAGTAACCTAACAAAAACCATCCCCTGTTTGTGGAAACTAACGAAATCGCCTGCCATTTAAATGCTGTTAAATACTATTTCCATAAAAATCTGCTCCTTCGTTGGCTGTATTCAACGTTTGGGGAACAGATCAAAGTGCGGTAGTTTTTTTACAAATTTTTAGAAACTTAAATAAGGAGCGATTTTTTCGATCGTTGCTTCGCCAATCCCCGAAATATTAGATAATTCTTCCACAGATTTAATTTTTCCTACTTTATTGCGGTATTCAACAATGGCATTTGCTTTTGCTTCACCGATACCTGAAAGGTTTTGCAATGTTTTAGCATCTGCTTTGTTGATGTTGATTTTTTCACCTGCATAAGTTTTCGCTTTTTCTGTTAGGGATTTAGCTTTATCTGATGCTTTTGTTTTCACTTTTTCAGCGGCGGATTTAGCACTTTCTTTGGCTTTAGTTTCAGCTGAGTTTTTGCTATCAGTCATTTTATCCTTCGCTTTTATTGCCCCCGCTTTCTCTTCTAGCGATTTTTTCGCTGATTTAGCGTTGCTTTCAACGGTTTTTTTACTTTCTGCCAGTTTATCTTTAGCTTTTGTTGCACTTTCTTTCACTAAAGTCGCTTTATCTTCGCCTAGTTTTTTAGCGGATTTTGCTTTATTTTCTACCGCACTTTTCGCATCAAGAACATTGTCTTTTACTTTACTGGCTTTTTCTGTGGCAAACGTTTTACCTTGTTTTATTGCATCTTGTTTCATTGTTTGAACGGTATTTTTTACCGCGTCAGTTGCGCCTACTTTTTCTGTAGAAAAGGCGGTTGATGATACTGCCATTGCTAAACTTAATGCTAATACCGATTTTAATGTTTTCATTTTAACTCCTTAGGTTAATGAAGATTCCCTTGCGGGGGGAAGATGGGAACGCTTTCCCGTGAATTCTCCTATTAGTTTCCTTTTTTATAAAAAAGTTCCTCATATTTCATTTTTATGGATAAAAATTCGTCAAAACCCTACCGCACTCGTGTAAAAAATGATTGCAACAAGAAGCAATCTAGGGTATATCTTGTTCGTCTGTAAATTTTTTGTAAAAATTTTAGGGCAATACAACATCTCTTAGGCATAAGCTTTTGTTCTAAAGTGATTAAGCCTTCTATAAATTAAACAGTAAAGGAGTAAAAATGAAAAAATTATTAAAACTCTCTCTTATCGCGGGCGTAGCAGCCACCTCTTTTTCTGTGCAAGCGGAAGATCAGTTTGTAACCATCGGGACTGGTGGTCAAACCGGGGTTTACTATGTGGTGGGGCAATCCATTTGCCAATTAGTAAATCGTGATACCGCAAAAACTCATATTAAATGTAACGCGCCTTCAACTGGTGCTTCTGTAGCAAACTTAAATGCCATTGCGGCAGATCAAATGGAAATGGGCATTGCGCAATCAGACTGGCAATATCACGCTTACCACGGTACAAGCTCCTTTGCGGGTAAGAAAAATGATAAATTGCGTGCAGTGTTCTCAATTCACCCAGAGCCGTTCACCTTAATGGCGCGTGATGATTCAAATATTAATTCTTTTGATGATTTAAAAGGTAAACGCGTGAATGTGGGCGATCCGGGTTCTGGTACGCGCGCAACAATGAATGTGATTTTGGCTGCGAAAGGTTGGACAGACAAAGAATTTAAAGTGGCGTCTGAATTAAAACCTGCTGAAATGGCATCAGTAATGTGTGATAACAATCTTGATGCGATTACCTATAACGTTGGTCACCCAAATGGTGCGTTGAAAGAAGCAGCGGCTTCTTGTAATGCTCATCTTGTTCCTGTAACAGGTGAAGCGATTGATCGTTTAGTGGCGGCAAATCCTTACTATGCGAAAGCAACTATTCCGGGTGGGTTATATCGTGGTACAGATAATCCAGTAGATACTTTCGGGGTATATGCCACTTTAGTAACTTCTTCAGATGTGCCTGATGACAAAGTTTATGCGGTAGTTAAAGCGGTATTTGATAACTTCGATCGTTTTAAACGTTTACACCCTGCGTTTGCTCATCTTAAAGAAGAAGATATGATTAAAAACGCACTTTCTGCTCCATTACACGAAGGTGCGGTGCGTTACTATAAAGAACGCGGTTGGTTACAATAATCTCATCTTTATTATTTAGGCAGGCTTAGCCCTGCCTTTTTCCGTTTTCATTATTTCAAATTTTTCGGGAGATTTTATGTCCGAATCCACAAAAAAAATGGATTACGATGATCTGCAAGATATGGTCGCCTCCAATGATTCAGGCGGACGAAATCCTACTGGTGCAAGCAGGAAACTGATTGTTATTACCGCAATTTTATGGTCATTATTTCAATTATATTACACCTCGCCATTTCCATTTTGGCTACAAGAAGTCATACGAAATTTTGGGGTAGATGTTAATGTGGTGATCGATGATACTAAAGCACGTTCGATCCACCTTGCCTTTGCATTGTTCTTAGCCTATTTATCTTTCCCTGCGTTTGCGACTTCGCCAAAACACCGCATTCCGTTGTTAGACTGGTTTTTTGCTACGCTTGGCGCATTTTTAGGGGCATATTACATTTTCTTTTATGAAGGCTTAGTAACACGTTTTGGTGCGCCTAATACGCAAGATATTATCGCAGGCTGCCTTGGTGTATTATTACTGTTAGAGGCTTGTCGCCGTAGCCTTGGTTTACCTTTAGTGATTATTGCTAGCGTCTTTTTAGCTTATAACTATTTTGGTCAGTTTTTGCCAACGGATTGGATCATTAGCCACCGTTCAGGCTCACTTTCGCAAATGGTGAACCAGCAATGGGTAACCACTGAAGGGGTGTTTGGTGTTGCATTGGGGGTTTCTACTAAATATGTCTTCCTCTTTGTTTTATTTGGGGCATTATTAGATAAAGCGGGAGCAGGTAACTATTTTATTAAAACCGCTTTTGCTTATTTAGGTCATCTGCGTGGTGGGCCGGCTAAAGCCGCCGTGGTGTCATCAGGCTTAACTGGACTTATTTCAGGTTCATCAATTGCTAACGTCGTAACCACAGGAACGTTCACTATTCCAATGATGAAACGTGTTGGCTTTTCCGCAGAAAAAGCAGGCGCAGTAGAAGTTGCCTCTTCCGTGAATGGGCAAATTATGCCACCAGTAATGGGCGCTGCTGCTTTCTTGATGATTGAATATGTCAATATGCCTTATAGCCAACTTATTACCTATGCGGTACTACCAGCATTAATTTCTTATATTGCCTTGGTTTATATTGTGCATTTAGAAGCATTAAAAATGAACTTGCACGGTTTACCAAGAACAGATCCACCAAATCCATTCTTAATTACCTTACTAAAATTAGTGAGCACAATTCTAGCCGTCATTGTTTTAGTTATTGGAGTCAAATTTGCCTTAGGTTGGATCAAAACTATCGCACCTGAACATAGCTTTTTGATTGTTGCTATCGCATTGGCTTTAGTGTACTTAGCATTAATTCGCCGTGTTGCACAATTTCCTGATTTAGAAATTGATGATCCTAACTCCCCCGTGGTAAAACTGCCTTCAGCAAAACCAACGGTAAATGCTGGGTTACATTATTTGATTCCAGTGGTCGTCCTCATTTGGTGCTTAATGGTTGAAATGCTCTCACCGGGTCTTTCTGCTTTCTGGGGAACTGTTACCTTAATGGTTATTCTCGTTACTCAACATCCGTTGCTTAACTTCTTCCGCAATAAACCGATTAGCAAAGATCAGTTTAAACAAGGTTTTCATTCGCTTGTTGATGGATTAGAAACCGGTGCGCGAAATATGATCGGAATCGGAATCGCTACTGCAACGGCAGGAATTATCGTTGGGGTGGTTTCTCTGACTGGCTTTGGCGTGCAACTTTCAGGCATTATCGAAATGCTCTCAATGGGTAACATCTTGCTTATGCTTATCCTTGTGGCAATCTTCAGCTTAATTCTTGGAATGGGCTTGCCAACCACTGCCAACTATATCGTCGTGTCATCATTAATGGCGCTGGTTATAGTCGAAGTCGGAAAACAAAATGGCTTAATCGTCCCACTGATTGCCGTACATTTATTCGTTTTTTACTTCGGCATTATGGCAGACGTAACCCCGCCAGTAGGCCTTGCTTCTTTTGCAGCCGCTGCGGTATCGGGAGGCAATCCAATAAAAACAGGGTTAGTGGCGTTCTTTTATAGCTTAAGAACCGCAATCTTGCCATTCTTATTTATCTTTAATACAGATCTGCTATTAATTGATGTGGGCTGGGCAAAAGGCATATTGGTTGCCGTGGTCTCTACCATTGCCATACTCGCCTTTACCTCTGCGACAATGAATTATTTCATCACGAAGAATAAACTGTGGGAAACCTTTGCTTTAATTTTTGCGGCATTTATCATTTTCCGCCCAGGTTTCTTTATGGAATATATTTCCCCAACGTCTTACCATATTGAACCTGTTCACTTGGCACAAGCGTTGGAAAACGTGCCTGTGAATGAAAAAATTACAGTAAAAGTCGCGGGTACCAATCCTTATGGAAAGCAAATTGAGTTTTACTCTGAACTCAGCGTACCAGAAGGAAAAACAGGTGAGGAACGCCTTAACAAACTTGGTTTAACCTTACTCAATACCGATGAAACCATTGAAATTGAGGGTAAAACCACGCCAAAAGTGATTATTGATATGGTTGAAATTGATTCCCCTGCTGCCAAAGCGGGATTAAATTGGGATCAAACCTTATTAGATATTTCCTTACCGAAAGTGGCTATCGCCAAAGAATGGATGTTCATTCCCGGCTTGTTGATTATTCTTCTCGTTGGATTTAATCAACGCCGTAGAGAGAAAAAACAATAAAAAATTGACCGCACTTTGCAATTAAAGTGCGGTCAAAATTTTATAAATTTACCCAATGTAAAAACCGCAACCGAATAAAAGGATCTTATTATGTACAACAAACTGCTTATCGCCATTGATCTCAGCAATCTAAAAAGTGCGAAGTATGTCGTAGATACCGCATTACAGCTTACTAACCATAACCCCGATGCAATTTACCGTGTTGTGACGATTATTGAACCTATTGATGACAGCTTTGTCTCCGCCTTTTTACCGAAAAACTTTGATAAATCCGTGATTGAAGAGGCGAATAAAACGCTGCACGAATTCACTAAAACCCACTTTCCAGCAGGAGCAAAAGTGCAGCATATCGTTGCCCACGGTACGATCTACGAAGAAATCAACCGCATCGCCGATGAAAAAGCAGTAGATCTCATCATTATGCTCGCCAGCAGCAAACCAAATGCCAAAGGCTTAAGTAGCAACACTGTCAAAGTGGCACGTTACGGTAAAAAACCGATTTTGGTTTTGAAATAAAAGAGATAAACAAAAAAGGGAGTAAACGCACAATACTCCCTTTCTTGTTATTTAGAACACCACTTTGATTTTTCTACATTCCCTGCAAAAACGGGTTGCTTTTCTTTTCCTTTCCAATGGTAGTGTAATTTCCGTGGCCTGCGATGATAATCATTTCATCGGGTAATGGATAGAGTTTTTCTTTAATTGAGTTCAGCAAAGTTTGGTGATCGCCACCGGGGAAATCTGTACGCCCAATGCTATTTTGGAATAATACATCACCAGTAAATGCAATATTTTTGCTATGCTCAATAAAACCAATATGCCCCGGTGTATGCCCCGGTAAATGCAACACTTCAAAATTGAAGTCCCCCACTTTAATGATTTCCCCTTCTTCATTTAACCAGCGATCAGGCAAAAAAGCGTTTGTTTCAAATAACATTCCAAAGCGTTCTGCTTGTTGTGGTAAGCCTTCAAACCAATAGCGATCGGCATCGTGCGAACCCCAAATTTCCACATTAAAATGATTTTTCAGTTTTTCTGCTGCACTGATATGATCTAAATGACCATGAGTAAGCAAAATCAATTTTAGATTTAATCCTAGTTCTTCAATCCGTTTAATGAGCTTTTCGGCTTCACCACCGGGATCAATAATTGCAGCATTTTTTTCATCGTCCCAAATAATTGAACAATTTTGTTGAAATGCGGTAACTGGGATAATTTCAATATTCATTTTATTTCCTTTACTAAAACTGTTTAAATTGAAATAAGAAAACCGCAAACTTACTTGCGGTTTTCTATAAAAGATAGTGTAAATCAGCTTCCACGCCAAGTGCGAACAGGGCCTGTATCAATATGCACGAAATTACTTCTAGGATAATACCCGACACCACCATTATTAAGGCTTTCTGCGGCTTTTCTAACCTGCGCTAATGGTACACCATCAATACGAAAATCAATTGCTTGTCCACGAATATGGTAGCTATTACTTGCAACACCACGACTTCTTCGGTGCATTGCAGCATTACTCGCAGGCGAACGATAGCCACAAATGATCTGAATTTCTGTATTGCGCAAACCTAAATGACTTTGAATTTGGTAAAACTTATTAAATAATTTAGGATCCATTCGACGGATCTGATTATTACGTTTATCGCGTAATAAGTAATCCAACTTTTTCAGACTTGCCGTAGAAAACCCTTTTGTCGGACTAAATTCCCCAGTGAAACGATCACCTGTATTAATATTTCTAAAGTTAAGAATGCGTGGTTTCGCTGTTGATGCCATTGCTAATACTGAGTTAGGTAATAACGAGGTACCTAAAGTAATCCCTCCAAGGGAAAGCCATTTACGGCGTTGTTGATTAATTTCGCTCATATCAATTATTCTTTACGCTAAATTTACAATTATTTATTTTTCGACTATGCACTTTCTAATTAGTTCATAAAAAAGTAAAAAATTTAATAATCGTTATCATTTTTCAATGTGCTAGGAATTACATCAAATATTTTTTTACCGCATTCCAGTTTACATAGTTCAGATTTGGTACAGCATCATAGCCATAAATATCTGGCAAGGTATGTAATTTTCCACCATTCATCCAAGCCGTTACATAATAAAGATAAACAGGATTCTCTGACCCAACATTGGCAGAAGTGGTTTTCTTACTGCCCAGCACGTTACGCTTACGCTCATCAGACCAACCGACTTCTTTCAATAAAATACTGGCTAACTGATCAGATTGTTCAACGCGAATACAGCCTGAACTTAAGGCACGATCTTTTTTGTTAAATAAATTATGGTTTGGGGTATCGTGCAAATAAATCGCAT
The DNA here is from genome assembly GCF_026226765.1 of Avibacterium sp. 21-599. Lineage (NCBI taxonomy): Bacteria > Pseudomonadati > Pseudomonadota > Gammaproteobacteria > Pasteurellales > Pasteurellaceae > Avibacterium > Avibacterium sp. 21-599. Next base: position 1,421,810 of record NZ_JAKKOB010000001.1, on the reverse strand, counting down.
CAGCACTTGGCATATTAAATTTATAATTCCCTAATGCACTATCCCCGGGTGCTTGGCGAATACGATAAGGGAATTTGTTGCCCATTGCTTCCCAGTTAATGGAATGCGGATCAATGATACGCCCAGAACCATCTGTAATCGTATAACCATTGCGTGCCACATAACCCGGATCGCGTTTGATTTTTGGTACAAGATCTTCATCAATTAAACGTGTGGTTGGTATCCAAGGTGGATTGACCACAACATTGCTTAACTTGCTGTACATCACAGGCGTTTTACGCGCTTGTTTACCTACGATAACGCGTGAATTCATCACCAGTCTACCATTACGATAATAATTAAGCTGATAACTTGGTACATTAACAAATATACCATTATAGAATTCAGGTAAAATTCTTAAACGCTGTGTGTTGATCGCCAATTTATAGCGTTGATTAGGATCTATTTTTCCTGAAGAAATTAACGCTTCTAGCTGGTATAAAGTTTGACGATATAAGCTATTTTTCCCCGCAAGCTGCGCAACAAATTCAAAATGTTGATTATTTTTCACCGCACTTAACCAACGGTAAATGTCCTGCTCAGTCGGTTCGGCACTTTTATACGCTGTTGGAGAATACAACCATTTCTGTGCAGATTTTAAGACATTTTGTGAATAATAAAGATAATCAAGGAAAGCGTCAGTCAGCAAAATATCATAGACCAAACGATCTTTGCCTTCAGCATTGTAAATACGATCTAAATTCTGTGCAGATTGACGAGAAATGCCACTCGCAACTAATGCCGCATACTCGCGTAAAAACTGTTTCTCCGCTTTTTTATCTTCCCATAGCAAAATATAATCATTTTGTGTATAAATTTTGGCAACGGCAGATTTAAACATTAACGGTTGTGTGCCAATAATATCCGTTAAACGCTGTTCTGAACCCTGTTGCTGCTCCAGATTTAAGCGATCATCTTCAGCTTTACGCAGTGCCACTATTTTTTCTGCGATCACTTTCTGTTCAAGCAAAAGCTGTTCATTGGTCAGTTTAACCATTGCTGGTTTTACTGCCTTTCCAAGATTTACCACTGCCACCGTATTTGTCGATAACGCGCTCCCCACATAAGCGCAAGACATCAGTAAAGTTGCGAACTTAACTAACTTAAATGAAGTCGTTTTTAACATTCTAGAGTCCTTAAATATAAAAATCACAATAAAAAGCACCGCACTTATAAAAGTGCGGTGAGAAATTTAGTTATTTTTTCGGCGTAACCTCTTTTTCCGAAAGAGGATGTTTTTCATCAAAATTAATGAGATCCATCGCCATTTTTTCTGCTTCTTTTAAGTAGAAATCAGGCGCTTCATAATCTTTCGGCAAATCATCCAGTTTCTTCAATGGCTTTTTGCCTTCACGTTTAAAGCGTGCATTGAGGTCTTTCAAGCGTTTTGCATCATCTTTATCATTTTCTGCTTTACGTTTTGCAAAATTCAATGATAAATATTTACGCTCACGGCGTGCATCCAATACTTTAAGATCTTCATTAAGGGCTATAAATTCAGGATCTTTTGCCATTCGAGCAATATGCGGGGCTTCTAACGCATTAACGGCCTCTCTTGCATTTCCTGCCTCTGAATAAGGGGCAGGTGGTAATTTATCCCAAGGTAATGCATTGTCCTCTTTTTCTTCACCATATTCCTTCAAATCAATGACTGAAGGGAAAGTAATATCTGGCGCAACGCCTTTCAACTGAGTGCTTCCGCCATTGATACGGTAGAATTTTTGAATGGTGTATTGAATAAGTCCCATTGGCGTTTCTTCAGAATCAAACACAAAATTCAATGGACGACTTTGTTGAACCGTGCCTTTACCAAAGGTATTCTGCCCAATAATGATAGCTCGGTTATAATCTTGCATTGCCGCGGCAAAAATTTCTGACGCAGAGGCACTAAAACGATTAATCATCACCAATAATGGCCCTGAATACGCTTGCGTATTATCTGGATCTTCGTGAATACGAATGCGTTGATAAGCATCTCTCACCTGAACCACTGGCCCATCGGTAATAAATAAGCCGGTCAATTCAACCACTTCTTTTAATGAACCGCCACCGTTTTCACGCAAATCAATGATCAATGCTTGTGCATTTTTCTGTTTCATTTCCACAAGCAGTTTTTTCACATCTTCCGCTAAGCCCAGATAAAAACTTGGAATTTTAATAACGGCAATTTGCTTACCTTCCACCTTTTCAACGGTTAATTTGGCGGCTTGATCTTCTAAACGAATTTTATCTCGAATAAGGGTAACAATACGGGATTTACCACCTTTTTCTGGTTCAATTTCTAAACGAACTTTGCTGCCTTTTTTCCCTTTAATCTTATCAATCACGTCATCTAAACGCCAACCGACAACATCTTCAATTTCCCCTTTCGCCTGCCCAACGCCTACGATTTTATCTCCCGGCTTAATTTTTTTACTGCGATCTGCTGGCGCACCAGCGACCAAGGATTTTATAATCGTGTCGCCATCTTCCGACTGTAATGTTGCCCCAATCCCTTCTAAAGAAAGATTCATACTTTCATTAAAACTTTTTGCCGTTCTTGGTGCAAGATAACTGGTATGTGGATCAATTTCGCGCGCAAAGGCATTCAAATATACTTGAAGAATATCATCAGCTTTCGTTTGTGTTAAACGGCGAATCGCTAAATCATAGCGTTTGGTTAAGGTTTTCTTGATTTCACGCCAATTCTTGCCTTTGAGCTTCAAGTTAATAATGTCATTTTTAACGCGTTGCGCCCAAAGTGCATTGGCCTCTTCTTCCGTTTTTGGCCAAGCTGCATCCTTGCGTTCAATCTCAATTTGCTCATCTGTGCTGAGATTTGGCTCTTTATCTAAAAGAGATAAGGCATATTTATAACGTTCATAACGGCGTTTCATCATTCGATCGTACATCGCAAACGCCATATCTAGCTTACCTTGGTTAAGCTGATCGTCTAGCTTATCGCCATAGTTAGCGCGCATTTCTGCCACATCTGAAGCCAAGAACGTATTACGGTTAAAATCTAAATTTTTTAAATAGCGATCAAAAATCTTTTGCGAAAAGTCATCATCTAACTGAAACTTACGATAATGAGATTGGGTTAAACGCGTTGCAACGCGCTTTGTTACCAACTGGTTCGTTTCAGTTGGTTCTGGAATGACAATATCTGCCGCCTTCAATTTAGGGGCAACAGCAACGGCAAGATCCGCATTAACAAATAAGGCACTTAGCAGCAAACCGGCTAAGTAGCCTTTTCTTTTATTAAATTTCATTCAAATGTCCTAATCAAAGTAAATATCACAATGATGACTTCTTTACTTAACTCAATAAATAACGAGAATTATGCAAATAAGCGCTCTGCGGTGACAGAGATTGTTAAACCATTTTCAAGTTCAACACGTACATTGTCTTTCACCACTTCTAAAACCACGGCACGCTTTGTGCTATTTCCTGCTTTGACTTTTACTGTCGCCCCTTGCGTTAAAGTAGCAAGATCTACTGCAACTAAATTAGGTCTATTCGTTTTTTTGCCATTCGCTTTGTTACTATTTGGACGCGCTGGCTTTTTATTGGTTTTTGGGTTTGCCGCACGTTCCGCAGCACGTTTTTCCGCTACTTTTGCTTTGCTTTCCGCTAATTTTTGTGCGGCGTGTTCTGCGTGTTCTTTTTCTAATACGCCTGCAGGATTACCTTGCAAATCAACGCGTTCAGCCCCCTCTTTACAAGCATATAAATAACGCCAACCTGCTGTATATAAACGCAATGCTTGACGCAATTGGGTTTTGCTCACTTTTTCATCATCAGCAAGGGCTTCAGCTAAATCTTGGAAAATCCCGATTTTTAACGGTCTTGCCTCACCTTCAAGGAAAAAACAGCGCGGAAACTTTTCCGCAAGGTAAGCAATAATTTCTTTGTTATTTGTTAATTTCTGCACTTCTGTCATTGTGTAATCTCACATACCACTAATTTTGAATAAAAAAATCTGCGCTATTCTAGCTTAAATTAGAAGAAAATGGCAATTTTTTGATCGAGTTTATGCTGAATTGCTAATGCGTGATGCAAAATGTATATGAATAAGCCCACCGTAAGCGGTGGGCTATGATGAACTAAAATGAAAAAGCCTGCGTTGCAGGCTTAAAAAAAATAACGTTTAGTGTTTTGTTAGATAAGTTGCCGTTAATGCAACAATCAAACCGATTAATGCAAAAACAACAAGTCCAAATGTCATTTCCATTATTTTCCTCCCTTTGCTTTTTCCCTAAATAAGCGTCCGCCTACTAAAAAGAGATAAATCGCTCCACCAAGTAGAACGGTATTTAAGCATTTTATTGCAATAGAATCTTTCCCATACAGAATAACAGGTATCGCTAAAATTGCAACCTTAGCAATATCATCTGACATTTTTGACCAAGATTCGAAATCACTTTTATTAATTGGTTTCTTGAATAAATTCAGCACACTTTGCCTCCTTTCAATCGTAGCAGCGACAATTCAAGATTAATAAGCATCACAAATTTTGTCAATCAAACAAAGTGCGGTACTTTTTGCCTAAATTTTCCGTAAAAAATCACCGCACTTTGAAAACCATTTAAATCCATATAAAATAGCGATTTTATTTTCACTTATCGTATTTAATGACTAAACCGTTAAACAGCACAGATTACGCCAAACAGCATATTGCACGTTGTTCTCATTGCGATGCCACGGTGTCTGTGCCAACATTGAAAGCAAGCGAATATGCAGAATGTCCTCGCTGTGATGAAGTGCTATATTCGGGCAGCCGTTGGAGTTTACATCGTTGCTCAATGATTGCGCTATCTATGTTGATTTTAATGCCTTTTGCCTTGAACTATCCTTTATTGAGTATTGATTTACTGGGTACACGGGTAGAGGCATCAATATGGCAAGGGGTATGGAAAATGGCAACGGAAGGCTATCCATATACGGCATTTTTAATTTTTCTTTGTGCCGTATTTATGCCCATTTCTTTTGCGATTTTGGTTATTTTACTTCGTCTTTCACAAATATTCGGCATTAAGCCGCGTAATATTTTACTCGCGTTGGGATACATTAAACCTTGGGTGATGTTTGATGTGTATTTGGTTGCCTTAGGGGTAACAATGTTTAAAGTACGAGAATACGCCACGCTTAGCCTTGATATTTATTTAATTGCCTTTATTTTCACCGCACTTTTAACTACTCTGCTCTTTATTAAGCTCAATCTTAATGCATTATGGAATGATTTTTATCCACAAGACAGATTTTTAACTGCAATGCCCAAGAAACCACCTTGCGTGTGTTTGGAATGTCATTATACTTTTACCGAACCTTATCAAGATAGCAAACATCGTAAGCGTTGCCCGCGTTGCCTCACCATCACGGAAGTTTCGGCAAATATTAGGTTGCAACGCACGTGGGCAACCTTAATTGCGGGGATTATTATGCTTTTCCCTGCTAATTTATTGCCTATGTCGGTAGTTTATGTCAATGGCGCACCAAGTGCGGATACCTTGATGTCTGGGGTAATGACGTTTATTGAAATGGGCAGTTACTTTGTGGCGTTCGTTGTCTTTTCAGCCAGTATTTTTATCCCAATCAGTAAAGTTTTTATTTTGCTTTATCTCTTAATTTGTGTACATTTCAATATTCACCAATCTATAAAATGGCAAATGCGTCTGTTTCATCTCGTGCATTTTGTTGGACGTTGGTCGATGTTAGATTTATTCGTACTCGCCTTGATGATGTCCCTTGTTGCTCGTGGACAGATTATTAATTTTTCCGTTGGTCCTGCTGCGTTCTATTTTGGTGCAGCCGTATTTTTAACAATGATTTCAGCTTCACAGTTTGACAGTCGTTTACTTTGGAAGATTTATGACAGAAAAAAACAAAAATAGTATTGAAGAAAATTATCAACAGGTACAAGCCACTATTCATAAAAATAAACGGATTTCACCTTTTTGGCTGTTGCCGTTTATTGCCTTATGTATTGGGGCGATTTTGTTCTTTCAAATAATACAAGAACAAGGGATTAGTATCAAAATTACCTTTGATAATGGCGATGGTTTAGTCGCTGGGAAAACGCAAATTCGCTATCAAGGTTTACAGATCGGGGTGGTAAAAAAGGTGAATTTCACAGATGATCTGAAAAAAGTCGAAGTCGCTGCAAGTATCTACCCCGAAGCTAAAACGGTCTTGCGCCAAAACACCAAATTTTGGTTAGTTCGTCCAAGTGCTTCTTTAGCCGGTATTTCAGGTATTGATGCGCTGGTTTCTGGTAACTACATTACCCTACAACCCGGTGATGGTGAATCAGAAGATGAATTTGTGGCAGAAGATGAAGGGCCGATAGCTCAAGTTACTGAAGGCGATTTGCTTATTCATTTACTTGCTGATGACTTAGGCTCGATCTCTATTGGCGCCTCTGTCTATTTCAAAAAAATGCCCGTAGGGAAAATTTATGATTACCGTTTCACAAAAGATCAAAAGAAAATTGAAATTGATGTTGTGATCGATAAGCCTTATACGCAATTTGTAAAAAAAGACAGCCATTTCTGGAACATCAGTGGGATTAACGCCAATATTGGTATGTCTGGCATTAATGTCAAGGTAGATAGTTTGAATGCGGTTGTTCAAGGTGCGGTGGCATTTGATTCCCCACAAAATAGCCCTCAAGCGGAAAATAACAGCAGTTACCGATTATATGCCAACTTACAAGCGGCCAAACGTGGTATTGAAATTAATATCACTATGCCAAATATAGCGGGATTAAAAGCAGGTAAAACCGCTGTATATTCACAAGATGCACAAATCGGTTTACTTTCTGAGTTAAGTGCGGTGGAAAATAATGAGAAAATTTTACAGGGCAAATTACTTATTGATCCTAGTGCTGAAAATTTATTCAAAACTAACACCGAAATAGTATTACGCAACACAAAATTTAGCTTAAATGAACTCTCAGATCCGCAAAAATTATTACGGGGCGAATATTTTGATGTCGTCAGTGGTAGCGGTGAAAAACAGACGCAATTTAATGTTATCAAAGAGAATGAGCTTTTACTTAAACAACCTGATACGCTGGTGCTAACCTTAACCGCACCAGAAACCTATAATATTAGTGAAGGGCAACAAATTTATTATAATAATTTTGCCATTGGTGAAATTGTGAGCCAATCTATCGAACAAGATAATGTGCATTTTAACATTGCTATTGCAAGTAAATACCGCCATTTAATCCATCCAGATACGCTGTTTATTGCTGCCTCGAATTTTGAAGTGAGCCTTGGCGCTGATGGGATAAAAATGCAAGCAGCTACGCCAGAAAAATGGCTTCAAGGTGGTATTCGTATTGTTGCGGGTCATCAATCTGGAAAATTGCCTGAAAGTTTTCCTTTATATAGTGATCTCAGCAATGCAGAAGCGGGGATTGTGAGCAATGCTCTCACCCCAACAATTACCTTAACCACCTCACAACTACCGAGTATTGATAAAGGCTCTCTTGTGCTTTATCGCCAATATGAAGTGGGTAAAATTCTGGCCATTCATCCGAAAAAAGATCATTTTGATGTCGATGTCTTCATTTATCCTAAAAATCGTGATCTACTGACCAATAAAAGCCTATTCTGGGTGGAAAGTGCTGCGCAGGTGGATATTACGCCAAAAGGAATCAGTATCCAAGCAACGCCTATTGCACGCACTCTAAAAGGAGCAATTAGCTTTGATAACAGCGGTTCAGGGAATAAAATTCTTTATCCAAATGAAATGCGTGCCAAATCCGCTGGACAAATCATTAAGCTCACGGCAAGTGATGCCACAAATCTAAGCAAAGGAATGCCATTACGTTATATGGGCTTAACCATTGGTGAAGTGGATCGCATTGAGCTTTCCGCAGATCGCAAAATCATTGCCATCGCATTGATTAATCCCCAATATATGGCAATGATTGCGAAAGAAAACAGTAAATTCCGTCTCATTTCACCACAAATTTCCGCTGGTGGCATTGAAAATTTAGACAGTTTATTACAACCTTATATTGATGTCGAAGCGGGTAGCGGAAAAATACGCAATCAATTTCGTTTAACACAATCCGTGCCAACAACCAATAAATATGGTGATGGTTTCCCATTAATTTTAGAAACCAAAGATGCAATGAATATCACCGTGGGTTCCCCTGTTATGTATCGAGGGGTTGAAGTGGGTACAATTCGCAATTTGGAATTGAATTCCATTGGTGATCGAGTATTAGTGCATATTGTCATTGCCAATAAGCATAAATCTCTCGTGCGTCAAAATTCTGAGTTTTGGATCGCTTCAGGCTATGGTATGGAATTAGGTTTCACTGGGCTATCTATTAATACAGGATCAATGCAACAATTGTTAAAAGGTGGCATTGCATTCTCTACCCCATCAGGCACGGTGGTGCAACCACAAGCAAAAGCTAACCAACATTTCTTATTACAAGAAAAACGCCCTAAAGAGGCAATAAACTGGAATTTAGGCGTTTTAGGTAACGAATAAAAAAAGCAAAAAAACCAACCGCACTTTTGTATCAGTTGGTTTTTTTGCTAAACTTTTAGCAATTTTTATTATTAAATTACGGAAAACCCAATGACAACGAATTATTCCGCCAATGAAATTACCGTTTTAAAAGATCTCGAGCCCGTTCAACTGCGCCCCGGAATGTACACGGATACCACTCGCCCAAACCACTTAGGGCAAGAAGTCATTGATAATAGTGTTGATGAAGCCCTTGCTGGCTATGCCACAAAAATCGAAGTGATTTTACATAAAGACCAATCCCTTGAAGTGATTGATAATGGGCGTGGAATGCCGGTGGATATTCACCCTAGCGAAGGGGTTTCTGGCGTTGAAGTAATCCTTACTAAATTGCACGCGGGAGGAAAGTTTTCTAATAAAAACTATACGTTCTCTGGCGGTTTGCACGGCGTGGGAATTTCTGTGGTGAATGCCCTTTCTGACCGTGTGGATATTCAAATTAAACGTAACGGACAGGTCTATAAAATCGCCTTTGAAAATGGCGTAAAAGTCCAAGAATTAGAGGTAATTGGCACTTGTGGACGCCGTACAACTGGCACGACTGTGCATTTCAAGCCTAACCCAAAATATTTTGATAGCAGTAACTTCTCTGTTAGCCGTTTACGCCATTTATTACGTGCCAAAGCGGTTCTCTGTTCGGGATTAGAAATTCGCTTTATTGATAAAATAAACGGCACAGAAGATGTTTGGCTGTATCAAGACGGTTTATCCGATTATTTAACGGAAAACGTAGAAGGCTATACCACACTCCCCGCCTCGCCTTTTGTTGGAAATTTTGAAACAGAAAAAGAAACCGCAAGTTGGGCATTAATCTGGTTACCTGAAGGCGGTGATTTATTAGGTGAAAGTTATGTAAACTTAATTCCCACCATTCAAGGCGGAACGCACGTTAATGGCTTACGCCAAGGGTTGCTCGATGCAATGCGTGAATTTTGCGAATTTCGCAATTTATTACCAAGAGGGCTTAAACTTACCGCCGATGATATTTGGGATCGCTGTGCTTATGTGCTTTCTATCAAAATGCAAGATCCGCAATTTGCAGGACAAACGAAAGAACGTCTATCTTCCCGTCAAAGTGCCGTTTTCGTCAGCGGTGTGGTAAAAGATGCGTTTAGTTTATGGCTCAACCAAAATGTACAAGAAGCGGAAGAACTGGCCAAAATGGCGATTAGCTCTGCTGAACGGCGGTTACGAGCAGCGAAAAAAGTGGTGCGCAAAAAACAAGTGAGCGGTCCAGCCCTTCCGGGGAAATTAGCAGATTGTAGCTCACAAGATTTAGCCTTAACTGAATTATTCTTAGTTGAAGGAGACTCTGCTGGCGGCTCGGCGAAACAAGCGCGAGATCGTGAATATCAAGCCATTCTACCGCTTAGGGGGAAAATTCTAAATACTTGGGAAGTCTCCGCCGATCAAGTTCTTGGTTCACAAGAAGTCCACGATATTGCTGTGGCATTGGGAATTGATCCGGACAATAGCGATCTTTCTCAGTTACGTTATGGCAAGGTTTGTATTCTAGCCGATGCGGATTCTGACGGCTTGCATATTGCTACCCTACTCTGCGCCCTATTCTTACGCCATTTCCCCAAACTGGTGGCAGAAGGCCACGTTTATGTGGCAATGCCACCGCTTTATCGCATTGACATCGGTAATGAAGTTTATTACGCCCTTGATGAAGGGGAAAAAGACGGGATTTTAGATCGCCTCAAAAATAAGAAAGGGAAAATCAATGTACAACGTTTTAAAGGGTTAGGAGAAATGAACCCAAGCCAGTTGCGGGAAACCACAATGGATCCCAATACACGTCGCTTAGTACAGCTCACCTTTGATCAAGAGAATGAGCAAAACCAAACAGAAACCTTTGAATTAATGGATATGTTGTTAGCTAAAAAACGCGCAGAAGATCGCAAAAGCTGGTTACAATCCAAAGGTGATCAAGTTGATCTTAGCGTATAAGGAATCGCGATGAAAAAAACCATTTTCGCATTATTATGCACCGCACTTTTTACCAATATTCCGTTTGCATTTGCCGCCAATGAAATCAATACGGCAAGCACATCTTCATCAATCACGCAAGCACAACAGGCAGAAAAAAATGCAGATGATACCACAAGCACAGCACAAAACGCACAATTACAGCATTCCCTTACGCAGTTGCAACAGGCAATGCAAGAAGTGGCAAAAAATATGCAAAGTGCGGTAGAAAATTCAGCTGAAAATTTAACCACCACAGTACAAAATGTGGTACAAGAATCTTTGCTTGATTTTACTCAAACTTTAAAGAACAGTATTAAGCAAAATGCCCCTTTATCCGCAGAGCAAAAGCAAAATTCCACCTCATTACCTGTAATTGAAGCAGAACTCACTACCGCACCGAATGTCCCCGCCCCAATTACACGCGATTACCCAGCACGGGTGGTGGTAAAACTAGAAGCGTTAGAAAAAATTATGGAAATTATGCCTAAGGTTCAATTCAAATATTGGACCTATAATGGCTCAACCCCCGCCCCTTTTATCCGTGTGCGTGAGGGCGATACGGTGGAAGTGCATTTATCCAACCCAATCAATGCCAAACTACCACATAGCATTGATTTTCATTCTTCGGCTGCTCCTGAAGGCACCGCATTAGCAAGCAACACGACACCGGGACATACCAGCATTTACCAGTTCAAAGTGCTATCGCCCGGGCTTTATCTTTATCACTGCGCAGCAATGCCGGGCGCGCCCACACATATAGGTAAAGGAATGTTTGGTTTAATGCTCGTTGAGCCTAAAGCCGGTTTACCCCCTGTCGATAAAGAATTTTATATTGTCCAAAACGAATTTTATACGCAAGGGGAATTTGGCGAAGCGGGCTTACAGGTTTTTAGTATGCAAAAAGCAAGCTATGAACTCCCTGATTATGTGGTCTTTAACGGACATTACGGTTCGATGCTTGGGGATAACGCCTTAAAAGCGAAAGTGGGCGAAAAACTACGTTTTTATGTAGGTAATGCAGGCCCTAATAAGGTTTCTTCCTTTCATTTGATTGGTAAACCTTTTGATACCGTGTATGTGGAAGGCGGTTCATTACAAAATCACAATGTGCAAACCACCTTGATTCCTGCTGGTGGCGCAATAATGGCGGAAACGACGATTCCCGTACCCGGCATCTATCCTTTCGTGGATCATTCCATTTTCCGTACAGAAAAAGGGGCAAAAGGGGTATTAATAGTCAGTGGAGAGGAAAATCCACAAATTTTCAGCGGAAAATTAAAAGACGAACCTTATCACGAGCGTAACCCTGATGCGGATGTTTCCACTGGATTTAAACATTAAAAAATAACCCAAAATTACACCGCACTTTAATTTTAACGAATATAAGAGAAAAACAACGTTATGGCAGCAATTAATTACGAAGGCATTGAGCAAATGCCACTGCAAAACTTCACCGAAAGTGCCTATTTAAATTATTCAATGTATGTGATTATGGATCGTGCATTGCCCTTTATTGGTGATGGACTAAAACCTGTGCAACGCCGTATTGTGTATGCGATGTCGGAATTGGGACTCAATGCCACCGCGAAATATAAAAAATCTGCACGCACTGTCGGGGACGTATTAGGTAAATTCCATCCGCATGGCGATACCGCTTGTTATGAAGCAATGGTGCTGATGGCACAACCTTTTTCTTATCGTTACCCACTCGTCGATGGACAAGGAAACTGGGGCGCGCCCGATGATCCGAAATCGTTCGCAGCGATGCGTTATACCGAATCACGTCTGTCTAAAATTTCTGAAATCCTGTTAGGTGAACTTGGACAAGGGACAGTGGAATTTCAACCCAATTTTGATGGAACATTAGAAGAACCACAGTATTTACCCGCACGTTTACCGCATATTTTGCTCAATGGCACAACGGGCATTGCGGTGGGAATGGCAACCGATATTCCACCACATAATCTTAATGAAGTTGCCGAAGCCGCAATAATGCTACTTGATAATCCCAACGCGGATTTAGATGAAATAATGACCGTATTACAAGGTCCTGATTATCCAACAGAAGCGGAAATTATTTCCAGCAAAGCAGATATCCGAAAAATTTATGAGCAAGGGCGTGGCTCAATTAAAATGCGTGCCGTGTGGAAAAAAGAAGAGGGCGAGATTGTCATCACAGCGTTACCACATCAAGCCTCTCCATCGAAAATCATTAGCCAAATTGCCGAGCAAATGACCGCTAAAAAATTGCCTATGGTTGAAGATATTCGTGATGAAGCCGATCATAATAACCCAATTCGAATCGTGCTTGTTCCGCGTTCTAATCGAGTAGATTGTGATGTCTTAATGGATCACCTTTTTGCCACAACCGATTTAGAAAAAAGCTATCGTGTTAATATGAATATGATTGGCTTGGACAACAAACCTGCTGTCAAAAATCTGTTACAAATTCTTACTGAATGGCTTAGTTTCCGTCGTAGCACCGTCACCAAACGCTTACAACATCGTTTAGATAAGGTGCTAAATCGCTTACATATTTTACAAGGTTTGATGATTGCCTTTTTAAATATTGATGAGGTGATTGCCATTATCCGTAATGAAGATAAGCCGAAACAAGAACTGATGGCTCGTTTTGATTTAACTGATGAACAAGCCGAAGCCATTTTAAATTTACGTTTACGCCAATTAGCCAAATTGGAAGAACACGAACTACAAGCTGAACAGGATAAATTAGCGCAAGAGCGGTTAAATTTAGAACAGATTTTAGCTTCAGAACGTCGCTTAAATACATTAATTAAAAAAGAAATTCAACAAGATGCCAAAACCTTTGCCAGCCCTCGCCTTTCACCCATTATAGAGCGTGCTGAAGCCAAAGCCATTGCAGAAAATGAAATGATCCCAGCCGAACCTGTTACGGTAATTTTATCGCAAATGGGTTGGGTGCGTTGTGCAAAAGGACACGATATTGACGCCCAGAACCTCAGCTATAAAGCAGGTGATAGCTACCTTGCTCACGCTTATGGGAAAAGTAATCAGCCTGTTGTATTTCTTGATAGCACAGGACGTAGTTATGCGCTTGATCCGCTGTCTTTACCTTCTGCACGCTCACAAGGCGAACCGCTAACAGGTAAACTGACCTTACCCGCAGGTGCAAGCGTTTGCCAAGTATTAATGGAAAATGAGGATCAAAAACTCTTAATGGCTTCTGATGCGGGTTATGGATTTATTTGTCAATTTAGTGATTTAGTGGCTCGAAATAAAGCAGGGAAGGCATTAATTTCACTTCCTGAAAACGCGCAAGTACTACCACCTTTAACCTTACAGGCACATCAACAACTACTCGTTGCATTAACTTCAGCAGGACGAATGTTGATTTTCCCTGTGCAAGATTTACCTGAATTATCCAAAGGAAAAGGCAACAAAATTATTTCTATTCCTGCGGCAAATGCGAAAGATCGTTCCGAATTATTGGTGCGATTATTACTCATTTCTGAGCAAGCTAGCTTGGTCTTTCACTCAGGCAAACGTAAAATCACCCTTAAAGCGGAAGATTTACAACGTTTCCGTGCTGAACGTGGACGCAAAGGAAGCCAACTTCCAAGAGGATTGCACAGCAATGCAGAAATTGAAGTGCTTGAACCAAATCAATAAGCTATCATTGTTTATATTTGAGTAACTAATGCACAGTGTACGGCAAATCAAGCCAATGCAATGTTATTTCAACATCACGCGATCCGCCATTCAGAGCTGAACCTATTTTTTGTTCAGCTCTTTTCTAGTCGTTTAAAATGAAAATAAGACAAGGCAACAGCGACCGCACTGTACAAATGGTACATAAGGGGCTGTCCACACCGCCTTATTTTTATTTGAAATAACGCTATTTTTAACTATCTACATTATTCCTCAAGTCTGTGATCTAAATCACGGTAATGCGTCCTTTCCTTAGGTAGAATGATTGCCAACTCGGCATAAATTTTATACAAGGAGCAACCCATGCAAGCCTCACTACAAGATATTCTCGATGTGGTTAAAGCGAAAAACCTCACTTATCATCAAAAATTAATGAGCTTAGGCAATATTGCTGAGCGATTATTTAACCCCATTGATTTATTAGGTTACACTGAAGAAGAATGGGAATACATTCAAAATCATATGATTTGTGATTTATGTGAGGGTTATGCTATTTATCGTCCGCGTTATATTTTGCCTGATTATAATGTGTATATTCAAAAAGGCTGTAAATTCCTTGACTTACCTCCACCCAAAGATCTTGATGAAGTGCTAGATGGATTGCTTATTCTCTATTCCCACGTTCCTTCTATTACCACTTACCCTGTTTATATTGGTCGTTTAGATACGTTGCTCGAGCCATTCATTACTGATGAAAAACAAGATTATATTAAAATTAAACGTTTCTTAAACCATATTGATAAAACCATTGCGGATTCATTCTGCCATGCCAATATTGGTCCTTATGATACTAAAGCGGGGCGTTTAATTTTACAGGCTGTCATTGAGTTAGAAAACACCACGCCGAATATGACGATTCGCTATGACAAACAAAAAACCTCTCGTGAATTTGCAGAACTTGCAGCGAAAGCCTGTTTATTAGTCTCAAAACCATCTTTTGCCAATGACGCTTACTACATTGAAGATCTGGGTGAACAATATGGTATCGCAAGTTGTTATAATGCACTGCCTGAATGTGGTGGTGCTTATACACTCACTCGCTTGAGATTAGGCACGATCGGGCGCGCTTGTTCAAGTGTAGATGAAATGGTGAACGAATTGTTACCGAAAGTAGCAAAACTCGCCCTTTCCACAATGGATAAACGGCATAAATTCTTGATCGAAGAAAGCAATTTCTTTGAAAGCAGCTTCTTGGCACAAGAAGAATTTATCAAACGTGAAAACTTCACGAGTATGATTGCGATTGTTGGACTAGCCGATGCGGTGAACCATCTTTTACAACAAGAAGGTATCAATGAAACCTTTGGGCAAAGCCAACGTGGTGATGAAATTGCCACATTAATTATGGATAAATTGCAAGCAGTGAATAATGCTCATAAAGGGCTTTATGTGGAACGTACTCATCATCATTATTTACTACACGCACAAGTCGGGGCAAGCAATCACGAAGAAGATAAAATGAATACCCCTGCACACCGTATTCGCGTGGGTGAAGAGCCTACTTTGCTTGCGCATTTAAAACAATCTGCCCCATTCCATAAATATTTCCCATCGGGAACAGGTGATCTTTTTGCATTCGATCAAACCTATACCGATCATTTAGATGCGGTTGTCGATATCATCGAGGGAGCATTTGCACTAGGCTATCGTTATATTACGACTTATCTGAAAAATACCGATCTCATTCGCGTAACGGGCTACTTAGTGAAAAAAAGCGAGGTTGAACGCTATCGCAAAGGCGAAGCGGTATTACGTGACACCACTTGGTATGGTGCAGGAACAGACGATTGTGCGAACGTCTTTGATCGCCAATTACGTGATGAAGAAAACGTAACATCGAATTCATAATGGTTACACGTGCTACCCTATCAACTATCTATGTGCCTCTACATCGGATCATTCCCTTTTCCAATGTAGAGGGACAAGGTAATCGCACCAGTATTTTTTTACAAGGGTGTAAATTAAATTGCCTTTATTGCCACAACCCTGAAACAATTCCAAGAAAGAACAGTGAAGCGAAATTAGTTAGCTTGCAATATTTGTATGATCAAGTAATGAATGCAGTGCCTTTTATTCGCGGGGTTACCGTTTCTGGCGGGGAACCAACAATTCATCATAAAAAATTGATTCCCTTATTTCAGGCTTTACGCCAACAAGGTCTAACCTGTTATCTTGATAGTAGTGGCTTCTTTGATTATGACAGCACCCAAGCCTTAATTGCCGTAACGGATAAATTTCTCTTTGACCTAAAAGGTGATAGCTTAGGCTTGCAAACACTCTGCTTTGAACGGCGAAATCAGCAAGGCAAGGTGCCAAATCAAATTATCCCTACAACGCAACATATCAAAACAGAAAATCTCACCCGAAATTGGCAAAATCTTGCCAAATTATTACCGCACTCAAAAATTGAAGAAGTGCGGTTGGTTTTTGTCAAAGATTTTTTTGATGCCTATCGATTAGTGGAAAAAGCGGCACAGCTATTGCGAGATTATCCCGATGTATTATTCAAAATCATTCGCGTGCATAGCAAAGGCGCAAGAGACGAGGCTGGTTTAACCCCTTTTATTCCTACGGTAGAAGAAACCGAGGCACTGGCAGAATTTGCCAAACAATGCGGCATACAAAAAATGACTACGATTATCTAAATTCATTCATCAAGGAGCGTAACTATGGATCTCATTATCAGTATTGTCGGGATTTTCGTCCTGCTTGGCATTGGATTGCTGTTTTCCAACAATCGCAAAGCCATTAATTTTCGCACTATTTTCGGTGCATTAGCCATACAAATCGGCTTTGCCGCACTCATTTTATATGTTCCCGCTGGAAGAAATGCCCTACTTAGCACTGCTGAAGGCGTGAGCAAAGTCATTAATTACGGTAATGAAGGGATTGCGTTCCTTTTTGGTAACCTTGCTGATCCAAGCAATATCGGCTTTATTTTCGCCTTCAAAGTGCTACCGATTATTGTTTTCTTCTCTGCATTAATTTCTGTATTGTACTACATCGGTGTGATGCAATGGGTGATCAAAATTATTGGCGGTGGCTTGCAAAAAGCACTCGGCACGTCCAAAGCAGAATCAATGTCTGCGGCAGCCAATATTTTTGTTGGACAAACAGAAGCCCCACTAGTTGTGAAACCATTTATTAATCGAATGACTGAATCCGAACTCTTTACTGTGATGGTAGGCGGAACAGCTTCCATCGCAGGCTCGGTATTAGCCGGCTATGCAGGAATGGGCGTACCACTTACCTACTTAATCGCCGCCTCATTTATGGCAGCGCCTGCTGGACTATTGTTTGCTAAATTGATGTATCCACAAACAGAAAAATTCAGCGATAGATTAGAAGAAAACGTCAAAACAGACAAACCCAATAATATTGTGGAAGCCCTTGCAAATGGTGCTGCATCAGGGGTAACGCTCGCTATTAATGTAGGGGGAATGTTGATTGCTTTTATTGCCTCCATTGCATTATTAAATGGCTTAATCGGCGGTATCGGTGGCTGGTTTGGCTATGGCGATCTGACCTTACAAAGCCTACTCGGTTATTTATTCCAACCTATTGCTTTTATTATTGGTGTACCTTGGCAAGATGCTGAAATCGCAGGGCAAATGATCGGAATGAAATTAGCTGTCAATGAATTTGTTAGTTATTTAGAATTTGCCCAATATCTACAACCTGATGCTGTCGTTCAGCTTAGTGATAAAACCAAAGCCATTATCACCTTTGCCTTATGTGGTTTTGCTAATTTCAGCGCAATTGCCGTGCTAATTGGTGGCATTGGCAGTATGGCACCAACCCGCCGCTCAGATATTGCACGCCTCGGCTTAAAAGCGGTAATTGCAGGCACACTAGCCAATTTAATGAGCGCAACAATTGCAGGAATATTTATTGATTTAAGTGGTGCGGTGTTGGGGTAAACACCATATAAAATTAAGGGTTATATCCCAATAGCCCTTAATTTACTTTTTGATTACTGACAAAAAATCAGCATCGGGCTATTGATAAAACAGCCATAAACAAAAGTGGCTTTTACAATAGAACAAATTCAAATGATTTAGCGCCTAAAAGCAAGAAAATAGTAACTATAGTCAAATTCCTAAAAAACCGAAACAATTGTTAAAATCCAAAAAAATAAAGCATCAACACAATCAAGCCGCCATTGTTTTCTCAGACTTTTAACCCAAGCCCATGTTTTCTCAATTGGATTTAAGTCAGGGCTATAAGGTGGCAACCATAAAATCTTATGTTCTGTCCGCTCAATCGCTTCGATAATATCTTGTCGTTTATGGAATGCGGCATTATCCATCACGATAACCGTCGGCTTCTCAAGCTCTGGTAACAATGCTTCGGTCAGCCAAACATAAAAAATATCACTGTCAATCGGACAGTAAAATAATCTGAGTGCAAATAAATTCCCCTCCCGAATAGCGCCGATTGCATTGGTTCGAGTAGCCATTTTCTGCCAGTTGTGTGTAGCTTGGCATTTCTCTCCAACAGGCGCATAGCCGTGAGTGCGAAAAGTCTGCTTCTCAAATCCACTTTCGTCTAAATAAACAACGTCATATCCCGCTTCAGAATAAGCTGTCAGCACTTCTTTAAAGTTCTGTCTTTTCTGTTCGTCTGCTTGAGGATGATACAGTGTTTTTTTTACGGCTGATTTTCAGACGGCGTAAAGCTTTACAGATAGCGCTTTGCGTTACGCCCATGCGTGCGGCTCTTTCAGCCTGAGTGGCATCGGGGAAGCATTTGACATCGTTGAGCAATGCTTCATTATTGATGGTTCTTGGCTTTTTTTGGTGTCCTTTTTTCGGTTGGATTTCTTTCTTCCATGCGTAAAAAGTGGATGTGCTGATGCCGTAGATTTTTAGAAAATCTACAATTCGCTCTGCTTTTTTGGCTTGTTCTATGATTTTTTTACGGAAATGTACGGGATAGGTCATATTGCGCTCCATTTTGGTTTTTGGGGAATTTTACTATAAATCATACTTCCCAAGAATTGACAATACTAATGATTCAGATAGAATAAGCGCAATTTTAACGCGCGACCAAAATATGAACAAAATCCAAGAACAAGGCATAGCAAGCAAGCAAGCAAGCAAGCAAGCAAGCAAGCAAGCAAGCAAGCAAGCAAGCAAGCAAGCAAGCAAGCAAGCAAGCAAGCAAGCAAGCAAGCAAGCAGACATCAATATTTAGTTGATGTCAAGGCTTATTTTGCCTATTTTTCTGTCTCTTTTTCTCTCTCTTTTTTCCTTTTCTTTGTTCTCAAGTTAGCCCCTTTATTTCACGTTTTCTGGTGGGATTTCCCAACCTGTTGCGTGCGTTTTTTCTTACAAGAACAAGGCGTTTTCAATAAACATGATGACCTTAATCCCGTGCGAGCATTACGCACACGCCTATTTTTTGCACAATCAAAAACCTTAACACCCATTTTAAATCGTGAGACGGGGGATAACGTTCCCCCATCTCTGCCCCCTTGCCATCGCGTTCATTCTATTTATAGCAATCAACGCGGGCATTTTCCTTTTGGCCCTACGCAACCTCTGACTCTCTCGCGCAAGGTCTTTTTTATTCACACACTTATTCAAACAAACACCGCGCTATACAAAGTGCGGTGCTGGATGAATACATTTTTAAACCACAACCTTAAGAGGATATTCTTATGAAAAATACAGTCATTATCAATGTCTTATCGAAAGATACCATTGTATTGCCTTTCAGTTACTCAAGCGTAAAACAAACGCAACGCCAAGGGGATAACCTTGTCATCACCTTAGACAATGGCAACACCATTGAACTCGACGGCTTTTTTAAATCGCCACACAATCTGTTATTAAAAGCAGAAAATGGTGTCGGCTTTGACCAACTTATCATCAATGAAAATGGCTTTGTAACCCAAGCCGCTCACCTCTCCAATGCTGAAGCCGATGCCTTATTAGGGTCTGATGCCTTATCTGCCTTAGCAAAACAATCTACCGATGCCGTATTATTAAATGCCGTTGCCCCAGCAGCCGAAGCAGGTGGCGCTATTGCTGATGCCACACCATTATATGTCGGGGCGGCAAGCTTAGGAATTTTAGGGGGAATGTTCGCCCTTGCAGACAAAAACGGTTCTTCAGGTAGTTCTGCTGCCGCACCTATCACGGAAACCAACACTCATCCTGATGGTTCAACCACCACAATAGAGAAAAAAGATACCAATGGTAATGGTAAATTCGATACCACAATCACCACCGAAAAAGATAGTAAGGGTAACACCACAAAAGAAACCACTGAAAAGGATATGAATGAAGATGGTAAGCCGGAAGAAACCACAGAGGTAATCAATCACCCAGATGGTTCTACCACCACGACCATAACCAAAGATAAGGATGGGGATGGCAATGCAGATGCCCGAACCTCGGAAACCAAAGATAAATACGATAACACTACGGGTAGCAGTGAGACCACTATCAAACATAATAAAGACGGCTCAATAACAGAAGACACCGTAAACAAAGATGCATACGGTAACACCACCGGTAGCACAGAAACCACCACAAAACAAAATGCGGATGGTTCAACTACCGAAACAGCCGTAAACAAAGATGCTCACGGTAACACCACCGGTACGACAGAAACCACCACAAAACAAAATGCAGATGGTTCGACTACTGAAACAGCCGTAAACAAAGATGCAAGCGGTAAAACCACGGGTAGTACAGAAACCACCACAAAACAAAATGAAGATGGTTCGACTACTGAAACAGCCGTAAACAAAGATGCAAGCGGTAACACCACGGGTAGCACAGAAACCACCACAAAACAAAATGAGGATGGTTCAACCACGGAAACGACCGAAAACAAAGATGCAAGCGGTAACACTACGGGTAGCACAGAAACCACCACAAAACAAAATGAGGATGGTTCAACTACCGAAACAGCCGTAAACAAAGATGCACACGGTAACACCACCGGTAGTACAGAAACCACCACAAAACAAAATGAGGATGGTTCAACCACGGAAACGACCGAAAATAAAGATGCAAGCGGTAAAACTACCGGTAGTACAGAAACCACCACAAAACAAAATGAGGATGGTTCAACTACCGAAACAGCCGTAAACAAAGATGCAAGCGGTAAAACTACCGGTAGTACAGAAACCACCACAAAACAAAATGAGGATGGTTCAACCACCGAAACAGCCGTAAACAAAGATGCGCACGGTAACACCACCGGTACGACAGAAACCACCACAAAACAAAATGAGGATGGTTCAACCACCGAAACAGCCGTAAACAAAGATGCAAGCGGTAAAACCACGGGTAGTACAGAAACCACCACAAAACAAAATGAAGATGGTTCAACTACCGAAACAGCCGTAAACAAAGATGCACACGGTAACACCACCGGTAGCACAGAAACCACCACAAAACAAAATGCAGATGGTTCAACTACTGAAACAGCCGTAAACAAAGATGCGCACGGTAACACCACCGGTAGCACAGAAACCACCACAAAACAAAATGAAGATGGTTCGACTACCGAAACAGCCGTAAACAAAGATGCAAGCGGTAAAACCACGGGTAGTACAGAAACCACCACAAAACAAAATGAGGATGGTTCAACCACGGAAACGACCGAAAACAAAGACGCAAGCGGTCACACCACGGGTAGTACGGAAACCACCACTAAGCCAACTGAAGAGGGTAATGTTGTAAAAACTATCATCAAAGACGAAAATGGCAATAAAATCGGTAGCACCGAAGCCACAACCAAACAAAATGAGGACGGTTCAAGCACAACTACAACCATTGCCAAAGACAAAGATGACAATGTAACCGGCAGCACCGAAGCCACAACTAAACAAAATGAGGACGGTTCAACCACGACTACAACCATTGCCAAAGACAAAGACGATCATGTCACCGGTAGCACCGAGGCGACAACGGTCAAAAATGAAAATGGCTCAACAACCACGGTGAAAGAAAAAGACAGCAACGGTCAAACTGTTTCAACCACCAAAGAAACCACAACCACAGAAGATGATGGTTCAACCACCACGGTAACAGAAAAAAATAAAGATGCCGATGAACACGTAGATGAAAAAACGACCGTGAACACAAAAGCAGACGGTTCAACCACAACTACTGTGGAAACCTCTAGCAAGGATAATGGCGTGATGGATTCAACGGAAACCACAGAAAGAAACCCAGCTGGGGAAGCCACTTCCACCACCAAACAATCCACCACCACTGGAGACAACGGCGCTACCACCACCGTAACGGAAAACGATAAAGATGCCGACGGTCATGTAGATGAAAAAACGACCGTGAACACAAAAGCAGACGGTTCAAGCACAACTACCGTGGAAACTTCTAGCAAGGATAATGGTGTGATGGATTCAACGGAAACCACAGAAAGAAATCCAGAAGGAAAAGCCACTTCCACCACCAAAGAAAGCACCACCGCTGGAGACAACGGCGCTACCACCACCGTAACGGAAAACGATAAAGATGCCGACGGTCATGTAGATGAAAAAACGACCGTGAACACAAAAGCAGACGGTTCAACCACAACCACTGTGGAAACCTCTAGCAAGGATGATGGCGTGATGGATTCAACGGTCACCACAGAAAAAACGGCAGACAATAAAGTCACACATGAAACCGCCACAACCACACAAGATGGCACCACAACCACCGTGGACACAAAAGATGCGAATACCAACGGTCATATGGAAGAAAAAACCACCACTACCCTCAACGCAAATGGCTCAAAAACCGTGAGAACGGAGCTTGACACCAACGATGATGGCAAAGTGGACCAAATCACCGAAGCCACTTATGACAATACCAAGGATGCCCATCCATCTAAGATTGAGCATATTGATGTAGATAGTGGTAAAGTGATTGAGCGTGATATTGACACCGACAAAAATGGCTTTATTGACCGTAAAGAATATGATGCGGACAGTGATGGTAATAATGAAAAAGTGGAAACCTTTGATAACAAAGGCAACAATCCATCAAATATCACTAAAGTAGAAATCGATGCGGACGATAATGGTCGTGTGGAAACCATTAAACACAATGAAAATGGTAACGAGTTCTTTGAGAAGATTGACCACTTCGATAATGACTTAAATAAAGCTAATACGTTAACCAAAACAGAGTTTGACAATAAACCAGAGGATGGCAAGGTTGACCTTATTACCTACCCTAATGGTAATCAAGTTCTTACTAAAGAAATTGAATATCAAGGTGATAAACCTCACGTAATAAAATATGACCTCAATGGTAACGGTAACCCAGAGCGAATCGATACCCTTGGTGAAAGCGGTAATGAAACCGATGTGGTTGAACGTTTATTAGATAATAACGACGATGGTAAGGTGGATGTAAAAATTACCTATGAGGGCAATAAACCATTTACTATTACCAATGAAGATGGACAATCTGAAACAGTTTACAAACCAGCAAAAGCCAGCTTCAATGATAACTACAATGATGGTAAAGATAACACGGTTGACCGTGTAGAAACCTACACCTACGATAAAAATGGTAATGTGACTGAAACCAAGTTCTTCAACGATGGCGATGACACCAATGATAATGGCAAAGCCGACCGTATTGAAACCAACAGCTATAATGCTGATGGTCAGCTCGTCGCCAAATACATCAATGCTGATGGTGAAACCTCTACAGGCAAAGCTAAAGTAGTTGACGGTAAATCAGTGAAAGGGGTGGATATCATTGAAACCTATGAATACAACCCTGAAGGTCAAGTCAGCAAAAAACTCATTGATGGTAACGCTGATAAGACACCAGACCGTACTGAAAGCTATGACTACAACGCTGAGGGACAGGTAGAACGTACCACTTATGATGACAATGGTGATGGCACGCCAGACCGTATTGCGGTGAACAAATACGATGCCAACGGCAACCTTATCCAAACCAAGTTCTTTAACGATGGGAATGAAACCGACGATGAGGGTGCAGCTGACCGTGTGGAAAAATATCGCTACAATGAACGAGGCCAAATGATAGGCAAAGACATTGATGCAAATGGTGATGGTACCATTGACCAAGTGGAAACTTACGAGTTGAACGACAAAGGGCAAATCATCAAAACCACTTACGCTGTACCAACAGACGCGAAACCTGATGGTACCTATAGCAAAGTTACCGAAACCGCTATTGACTACTTTGACCTAGACTCTAACGGTAATGTGCTAGCGAAATACACCAATGCGGATGCGAAAAACTCTGGTGAAACACTAAATGTGGAAATTAATGGAAAAACTACCACACTTTCAGGGATTGATAAGTTTGAAGTCAACACTCTCAACGCCAAAGGTGAAGTCACCGAGGTGAAATACAACCTTGATGCCAAAGGTGACTTTGAGCAAATTGACTACCGTGTGCTTGATGCGAATGGCAATACGCTTAAAACCTATCAAGACCTTGATGCGAAAACCTCTACAGGTGCGACATCAAGTGCGACTACGGGTAACCATGCTGGTATTGACCGAATTATCACGAATGCTGAACTTGATGCGGAAGGCCGTGTCGTAGTTCAAGAAACCGATAATAATGCGGATGGTAACGCCGATAAAAAAGTCGCTTACACGCGTAATGCAAACGGTGTGGTAACGCAATCTGAAACGGACATCACTGCAGATGGCACGCCAGATACTCGTGTAGAAAATGTATTGAATGACAAAGGTCAAGTGATTGGTAGTAAAACTTACCTGCTTAATGCAACAGGTGAAGCAACCCTAACCCAAACGGAGCTTTATGCCCTTGATGATAGCGGAAACCGCACAGCCATGGTGCGTTATATGGGTAACCAAACCACCTCACCAAGTGTCGTTGAGGTTTACGAACGTAATGCGTTAGGTCAAACTGTGAAAACACATATTGACAACTACGGTGATGGCAATATGGTTACCATAAATAAAGATGGCACGGTTGATGTTAACTACAATCAAAATGGGGAAGTCAATGGTAGTGCCGACCGTGTAGAAACCTATACAT
Organism: Avibacterium sp. 21-599; assembly: GCF_026226765.1. Classification (NCBI taxonomy): domain Bacteria; kingdom Pseudomonadati; phylum Pseudomonadota; class Gammaproteobacteria; order Pasteurellales; family Pasteurellaceae; genus Avibacterium; species Avibacterium sp. 21-599. The sequence goes on along the minus strand of NZ_JAKKOB010000001.1, from coordinate 1,396,554 downwards.
TAGATAACTATGGGCGTATAGACAAAACGGAATATGATAATAATGGAGACAGCCAAGTAGATGCTAGTCGCTTCTACGAACGTAATGCATTAGGTCAAGTGGTTAAAAATTCCTTTGATGATGGGAATGATGAACATATTGACCAAATAATTGAAGCGACCTACAACCAATATGGACAAACTATGGTCGTTAAATATGATAAAAATGGCGATGGAGAAGTTGATCAAACTGATACTCGTACATACGATGAATTAGGTAGAAGACTATCATTCCATCAAGAATATTCTGATGGCCGAGTACGTGATGCAACATATCAATATCTAGATTCAGATAATCTTATTGATATTGAGGATGTCTTATGGAAAGGTGGTAGACCATATCGATATGAATATGAATATGATGAATATGGGCTACGCTCATTGACTAAATACGATGCAGGTATTGATAATACGATTGATTGGACAGCAAAAGTAATTTCACGAGACGCAGTATTTAATGCTGCAGTGACTGAAGAAACTGTAAGCTATCCTAATGGGGTTGTAAATACTTATTACATGCATATAGATAATAGTGGAACTACAGAATACACTTTATCTGATTTTAAATCAGATGGTTCAATTGATAGATTTTCATTAGGTGATCGTAATGGTAACTCACTTATTGCTCGAGAAATTGATTTAACCACTTGGTCAGCTGAACAGCTTAAAGAATTAGGTAATCAAATCAATACAATTGTCATGGGAGAAAGTACCGCGGATAGATTAACGCTATCAGATGATATTGTGAGTAAGATCGGTCAAAAAACCGTTACCGTATCTGGCAGTTCAAATGATGATACGCTTGTTTTACAAGGCTTTACTAAAGCTGAAGCTACGCATAAAACAGGATACGATGAATATCATGCCAATGTTTCTGATGTAGATTACACGGTTTATGTCGAAACTGAAGTGAATGTGATATTAGGCTAATCTATTAACCAAAACCAAGTGCGGTCAGTTTTTCACGAGTTTTTATCAAAATTCCTCAAATTCTGACCGCACTTTAAATAATTCAAACCCTTGAGAATAAGTAGATCTTGATTGTTTATCCTTTCGGAATAAATCCATTCACATTCCGATAAATAACAGCAATACCTTAACCATATTGTTAAAAATCATTGACTAATCACAAATTCCCTCGGGTTTTCATTATTTCTCTCAAAGGATTTCCTATGCAATTTGATTATAACGCACGCAACGCCTTACGAGGCTTTCGATTTAATACCCTTTTCGCCCTGTTAAGCACCACGCTATTAGTGGGTTGCCAACACCCAGCCACACACCCCATTCAACACAATGGTGACAACCACCCTATGCAAGCCTCAATAGAGCAAGTGAAAATGGGCGATGTAATGGCTTCCGCTTCAACGGTGGCAAATCCTCATAACAAAGCCCACACCACTCAACCCGCTCAATACAATAGTGACAATCACCCAACACAAGCCTCAATAGAACAAGTGAAGCTGGGTAAGGTGATAACCGCATCAACTGCCACCTCTACGAAAACGGCTACTGCTACGTCTATAGCTTCTACCTCGCCATCAACACCACCTCAGCCCGAGCCACAACGCTATTCCTTAGCCCCACTTCAGCTCACCAACCCCGTGCCAACCACACAGGGCAATGCTACTGCCCCTGTTGCGGTGCAACCCCTTGTGATGCAAATCATTGCCTCTTCCCGTGAAGGCAAACCCGTCCAAGCCATTTTGCAATCGGCACTCACCTATTTCGATAACCACGCCTCTGCCGATGCCTTAATTGCCCAACACCAAGCCGAAACCACTGCCACCGAACGCCAAGCCTATCCCGATATTCGCCCCGTGGCAGGCGTAGGCAAAAACCACACTGCCCAATTCGGCTTGGAAGTCAATTACACCCTCTTTGACTTTGGGCAAAACGACACCCAAGTCACCCAACGCCAATTAACCACTGAGAGTGCCATCATCAACAAACACCTCGAGCAAACCAAACGCCTCAGTGAAACCTTAATCAAACTCGGCGAAGTGGCGGAACGCCAAGCCCGCATTGCCCTCACCCAAAACACCTTAGCCAATATCAATCAACTGTTACAATTAGCCCAAAGTCGTCAGGCTTCCGGTGTAGATAACGGTTCCGATGAAATGCTATTAAGCATTAAATCCGCTGAACTCACCACCGAAATCCAAACCCTTAAAAAACAGCTGGATTTATCCCTTTCCCTGTTATCGCGTCAGCTCATTCGCCCGATTTCACTTAACGACGTTCCTACACTGACTCAATTATTGGCGGTGATTAATACCCCTGTTGCAGACTTAAACCAAGCGCCTCAGCTACAACAAGCGGAAAAATTCATTGAACGCGCCAAAGCCGCCGTAGAAGCCGAGAAAAAAAGCCTTTACCCTAAAGTGGTAGTGACGGCAGGTGGATATAAAAATGTCAAAGGACAAAGCGACACCCAATTGAATGTCAGCCTACAAGCCCCTACGGGAATTTTTGCCGGCTCAGCCCGTGTAAACGCCCAAGAGGCAGCCCTTTTGGCGGCACAACGCGACTATGAACGATTAGCCGATGATATTCGCACCGAACGCTCGCGTCTTGATTTAGAGACAGACCGTTTACAACAAAACCTACAAACCTTTGACGCTTTCATCGCCCAAACACAAAGCTCAATCGACTTATTTAACCGCCAATTTGAAATCTCCCAAGCCTCTATCGCCGATGGCATCAGCCCATACAGCACCTTACTCCGCACCAAAATCGAGCGTAACAATGCCTTACTCGAGCTTATCCGCATCAAAGCCAACCGCTTACCCTTGGTGCTACCCAGCACATTAGCGGAAAAATAAGAAAAAACGGGAAAAATGAGATGAGATAAAAAAAGGATAATAAAAATAGAAATAGAAAGAAATAAAGGAAATACGGAATAGAAAAAAACGAATAAATAAAGCATAACCCCGACAAAAAGAAAAAAACAATAAATGGAAGAATAAAAATGGCTAAAAAGAAGCAAAAGAAACAAAAAAACAACCCTACACCCGCCCAACAAGGCGGTACAAATAAAAACCATAAAAAAACCACTGCACTTATAATAAGTCGGAATACCTAAATCACAAAAATGAAAGGAGTAACTAAATATGAAAATCACTACTAAAAGATGAAAAGAAAATATATAAATAACCGAACAGAAAATCAGTAAATAAACAAAATCAATAAATAAAAAAAATAGAAAAAAGTAGCATTGCCGAGCAAGCAGAACGAAAAAAAGCAACAACCTTGTAACGGCAAATAAAAATCATAAAAAACCACCGCGCTTATAATAAGTCGAAATATCTAAACCACAAAAGAGAAAGAATAATTGAATATAGCAACCACTACCAAAGGAAGAAAAGAAAATATGTAAAAGAAAAATACATAAACAAAGCACAACCTCAACTAAAAGAAAACCAGAAAATAGAGGGAAAGAAAATCAGCAAACGAAATGAAATAAATAAGTAAAAAATAATAGGAAGCACATAAAAATAAGAAATCAATAAATGAAAGAATAAAATATGATCAAATAGGAAAAGAAAATAAATAAATCCCCCTAAACCAAAAGAAAAACAACAAATGGAAGAATATAAAACACACAAAAAGACGAACAAAAAATGAGTAATAAGAAGCAAAAGAAATAAAAAAAACAGCCAACCCACCAAACAGGATGGAGAAATAAAAAAGGCAACCCCTTAATAACAGCAAATAAAAACCATAAAAAAACCACCGCACTTATAATAAGTCGGAATACCTAAACCGCGAAAGGGAAAGAATAATTGAATATAGCAACCACCACCAAAGAAAGAAAAAAATATGTAAAAGAAAAATACATAAACAAAGCACAACCTCAACTAAAAGAAAACCAGAAAATAGAGGGAAAGAAAATCAGCAAACGGAATGAAATAAATAAGTAAAAAAGAATAGGAAGCACATAAAAAGAAGAAATCAATAAATGAAAGAATAAAACATGATCAAATAGGAAAAGAAAATAAACAAATTCCCCTAGACCGAAAGAAAAACAACAAATAAAATAATATAAAACACATAAACAGACGAAAAAAAATGAGTAATAAGAAGCAAAAGAAATAAAAAAAAACAGCCACCCCACCAAACAGGATGGAGAAATAAAAAAAGGCAATACCCTTAATAACGGCAAATAAAAACCATAAAAAACCACCGCACTTATAATAAGTCGGAATACCTAAACCGCGAAAGGGAAAAAATAATTGAATATAGCAACCACCACCAAAGAAAGAAAAAATATATAAAAGAAAAAAACACATAAACAAAGCACAACCTCAACCAAAAGAAAAAATAGTAAACAGAAGAAAAAATATACAAATGAACAAACAAAAAATTAGTAAACGAACAAAATCAACAAATGGAAAAATAGAAAAAAGCCGTATTGCCTGCCAAACAGAATGGGACAAAAAGAGAAAGGGATAACTAAATATGAAATTACCACTAAAAGATGAAAAGAAAATATATAAATAACCGAACAAAAAATCAGTAAGCGAACAAAATCAATAAATGGAAGAATAAAAAAGCCGTATAACCACAAAAACAGAACGGGAGAAAAAACAATAGCCTTGTAACGGCAAATAAAATCATAAAAAAACACCGCACTTATAATAAGTCGGAATACCTAAACCGCGAAAGGGAAAGAATAATTGAATATAGCAACCACTACCAAAGGAAGAAAAAAATATGTAAAAGAAAAATACATAAACAAAGCACAACCTCAACTAAAAGAAAACCAGAAAATAGAGGAAAAGAAAATCAGCAAACGGAATGAAATAAATAAGTAAAAAAAAGAATAGGAAGCACATAAAAAGACGAACAAAAAATGAGTAACAAGAAGCAAAAGAAATAAAAAAAACAGCCAACCCACCAAACAGGATGGAGAAATAAAAAAAGGCAATACCCTTAATAACGGCAAATAAAAACCATAAAAAACCACCGCACTTATAATAAGTCGGAATACCTAAACCGCGAAAAGGGAAAGAATAATTGAATATAGCAACCACTACCAAAGGAAGAAAAGAAAATATGCAAGAGAAAAATAAAAATGAATAAACAAAGCTCAACTAAGACAAAAAGAAAAAATAGCAAACAGAAGAAAAAATATACAAATGAACGAACAAAAAATTAGTAAACGAACAAAATCAATGAATGGAAAAATAAAAGATAAGCAAAGAAAACGATAAAAAAACAGCCGCACTACCCCGCCCAACAGGACGAGGAAATAAAAAAAGGCAACCCCCTTAATAACGGCAAATAAAAATTATAAAAAAACCACCGCACTTAATGCGTTGGAATACCTAAACAACAAAAAAGAAGGACTAATTACGTATGATAATTTCCACTGAACGCCTGAACACCTTAGCTGAACGTTGCTTGCTTCCCTTTGACGAAGCCCTTGCACAACAAGCTTATGCCATCGGTTTACCCCTTTCTAATGCCGATATTGACTTCGCATTAAATACGATGACATCGCCAAATCAGAAAGGGCAAGGCAACCCTGTTGCGATGTCAAAAAACGTCGCCACAGCCGAACACCTCGCTGGCACAGGAAAAATGTCATCCTCTACCCCGACGACACCAAGCTCGCCTACTGCACCCACTCCGTCTTTACACCAACGTCGCGCTGCCGCATTACAAGCCTTATTGCTGGATGAGCAACTTGACCTCACCCATCATCCCTTGGCTTCCGAAGAAAAAAAACAATGGGCATCACTGTCTGCCCCTTGTGTGGTGACGGTCAATGCTGAACAAGCCCTTGTGGTATTAGCGAAAAACCCAAACGCCTCGCACGCTCGCCAACCTATCGCAAGGGTGAAAACCACCCGTTCGGGGAAAAAAGGCAATGAGCAAACCCTTTTACTTTACGCCCGTCATTCAGACCCCATTGAACTCACTATCGCAGAATGGCACGCCTTGTTGCACGCGCTCACCCAAGCACCACAGAAAAAGGCTAACACTCACGCAAATGCCAATGTGCCCCCTCACTTGAATACAACTGAGCAACCCCACGGGAACGCCACTGGGCAAACAAACGCACAAGCACACCTCAGCCATAACGCGAAAGAAAACCGCAATACAAACGCAAACGCCAATGTGAACCCTCACTTGAATACAACTGGGCAACCCCACGGGAACGCCACTGGGCAAGCAAACGCACAAGCACACCTCAGCCATAACGCGAAAGAAAACCGCAATGCCGATGACACGCGCCCCCATTACTATCAACTGCGTAAAACCCTTTCCCGTATTCAACAAGAAAATGCCGTTGAACAGGAAAATGGGCATTGGTTTTGGCGGCTCTTTCGTGCAGAAAAAGGCATCTTCTACCGTGTCCTCATTGCCTCGCTCTTTGCTAACCTCTTGTCGGCGATTTCCTCTTTCTTTTCGCTGCAAGTCTATGACCGTGTTATCCCCAATAAATCCGAAGAAACCCTCTGGGCATTGTTAATGGGGGTGTCCATTGCCTTTTTACTCGAGGGGCTGTTGCGTATTTTCCGCTCTCATTTGTTAGATTACAGCGGGAAACGCATTGATGTGCAGGCAACGGCACTGTTATTACGTCGTTTAATGGGCTTACGTTTGTCTCACCAAACCCCTTCCCCTAATCGCCTTAATCAACAAATGCGGGAATTTAATTCTGTCCGTGAGTTCTTCACGGAAGCCGCTGTGGGTTCGTTTGTTGATATTCCCTTTGCGGTGATATTTTTAGCCGTTATTTACCTGCTCGGTGGACCGGTCGTGTTTGTCCCGCTCTTTGCCTTGCTGTTAATGGTGCTTCCCGCACTGCTTTATCGCAAAAAAATGTTGCGTATTGTGAAGTCTTATCTCGGCTCACACGCCGCGGCAAACCGTTTATATAATGAAGTCAGTTATCATTTAGAAACCGTGAAAAATGCCAATGCTGGACGTTTTTTTGAACAACAATGGAATGACATTAGTTATTTAGTGGCGACTGTTTCGATGCAACAACGCCACCTCGTCACGTTTCTCACCCAATGGGCGGCGTCTATCCAACAATTTGCCTATGCGATGACCATTACCGTAGCAGCCTATCAGGTCTTTGAAGGGCATTTTACGATGGGGGCAATGATTGCCTTGAGTATTTTAACCTCTCGCGCCCTTGCCCCTTTTGCCCGTTTAAGTTCGTTGTTAATCCGTTGGCAACAAATCAAATCCTCTTTGGCGGATTTAGATACCATTGCAAATGGCGAACAAGATGACCCCATTGAACAACGTAAATTACGCCGCACCCAATTAAGCGGGCATATTCACTTAAAACACTTGCAATTTAGCTATGAAGCGAAAGCGCGCCCTGCCCTCAATATTCAACAACTTGTTATTCGTCCGGGTGAGAAAATTGGCATTTTAGGCCCCAATGGCTCGGGCAAATCCACCTTATTAAAACTGTTAGCCGGGCTTTATTTACCGCAACAAGGCGAACTGAAATTTGATGGCATTGATGGCAGACAGATTGCGGCAAAAGATTTACGCCGTGCCATTGCCTATAACACCCAAGAAGCCCAGCTGTTTAATGGCACACTACGTGATAATCTGACCTTTGGTGACAGACGTATCCGTGATGAACAATTACTGGCTGTCTTACAGCAGACTGGTTTAGCGGAATTAATTCAATCTCACCCTTATGGCTTGGATTTACCCATTCGTGATGGCGGTGCAGGGTTATCGGTTGGGCAAAAACACAGTGTGCAATTAGCCCGTGTCTTTTTAAGTCAAGCCAATGTGGTGCTATTAGATGAACCGACGGCAAGTTTTGACCCACAAGTGGAACAGCACGTTATCCATCATATTCAACGTTTTACTCGTGATAAAACCTTTATTGTGGTGACCCACCGCACCCCGATTTTATCTATGGTGGACAGAATTATTGTGATGGCACAAGGACAGATTATTGCTGACGGTCCAAGAGATGTGATTTTACAGAAAATTGAGCAAGCACAAGCCGCACAATCCGCTTAGGCTTAGGCTTAGGCTTAGGCTTAGGCTTAGGCTTAGGCTTAGGCTTAGGCAAAATAGCCTAACCCAAACCAAACAACATAACACAAGAAAAGAGAACCATCTTATGCGTGATTTAACCCAAGAAATGACTCAACCAACACAGACAAAACGCTATCTGACCTTAATTAGCTTGCTGCTTACCGCCCTGCTGATTTGGTCGTATATTACCCCCTTTAGCCGTGTGGTGCGTGCCAATGGCGAACTGGTTTCCGCCGCGCGTACCCAAGTGGTCCAAAACCTTGAAGGCGGTATCATTCAAGCAATTAATGTGGAAGAAGGACAAATCGTCAAAAAAGGACAAGTTCTGCTCCATTTTGATACCACCCGTTTTCAAAGTGCGGTGGAAGAATTAGACAAAAAACTGGCCTCGCTCACCTTTAAACGTCAGCGCCTACAACAAGAGCTTAAACTGCCCCTTACCCCTGAGACGCAAATTATCCCGTTGATATTTCCAGAAAAACTGGCTCAACTCTACCCAACAATGGCGGAAGCTGAGCAGGCACTCTATCAAACTCGCTTGCAAGAGTTTATGAGTAAAGCCAAACACTTTCAGCGCTTAATTGCGCTTAAAGAACAGCAACTGAATAACATCAAGCCCTTTATTAAAAGTGGCGCAGTCTCAAAACAGGAATTACTCACCACCGAACAACAACTTGCTGCCCTTTATTCTGAACGCGATGCGTTTTTTTCGGATGTGCGTAAACGTCAATCAACCGAGCTGTCGGAGACCATCAGCGAACAATCCTTACTGGAAGAAAAACGGAAAGCCAACTTAGACCAACTGGAACGTACCACCGTCAAATCCCCCGCTGATGGCACCGTCAATCAACTGTTTTTCTCTACCGTTGGCGCGGTGGTCAGCCCCGGGCAACCCATTTTAGATATTGTTCCCAAAGACGATAGCCTTGTTGCCGAAGTGCGTGTGTTACCAAAAGACATCGGCTATGTTGTGCCCAATATGAACGCCAATTTAAAACTCACCGCTTATGATTACAGTATTTACGGCACCTTACAGGGTAAAGTAACGAAAATCGGCGCCGATACCGTCCCTGATAAACACAGACGCGATGCCCCGCCAAGTTATGTGGTCACCATCACCTTAACCCCCGAATCCCTTCAAAAATGGCAACAACGCCACTTAGACATTCGTAATGGGATGGTGGTTGATGCGGAGCTTGAAGCCAATAAAATGCGAATCATTGACTACCTCCTCCGCCCAATCCTTAAAACACGTGATGCGTTAAAGACGATTTAGAAAAGTAAGAACGCCGATTATAGTTGTTTAAATTTGGGATAAAGCAAGCAGTTCGACACAGACAACTCAAAGCATCCCATAAAACGAGCCAGCATTGTTTTATTCCAAAATTGGCAATGACAAAAAAAGGATCATCTGAAAATAGTGAATGTCAGAATTAACAACCTAATTAAACATAAATATTTGTTGATTTTTTAATGATGTGAGGCTACTATGTAACCGTTTCAATTTGCAATTAAAACAACGTAATCAATACTGTTTTACTTCAAACTTGAACAGTGAAAAAAGGATGTGTACCCTCAAAACGCAAATGTGAGTTAGCACATCGTCAATCTGAAACTAATCTAGGATATTTAAGACCTAGCAGATGGCAAGCATCAGAAAAACTTGAAACTAATCTAGGATATTTAAGACCTAGCAGATGGCAGACATCAGAAAAACTAACACTTCAAATACCTTTAAGCCCACATCACTGTGGGCTTACTTGTTTCTATGGCGTAAATATAATGACTGAACAAGAAAAGCTAAAAAGATACATAAATGATATAGAAAATGCAGCCATTTTCGTTGAAAAACATTTCATCAATAAAGAAGTTATATACTCTACTAATACAGAAAATATTTCTATTATTTTCAAACGGTCAAACTTTATGCATCTATGTGGAATTAAATATAATGATGGTGCCAATGAGTTTTTCAATGCTGCAACAAATCATAAGTTAGATCTTAAAAAGATAAAAGTTAAAAAAGATGGAATAACTTTCTTAAAATTATCCTTATTGAAATCTATCGAATACTTATTAAGCTCAGAAATAATATTAACAGACAATGCTATTTACTTACATATTGCTTTTGATAAAGCATTAAAAACAAAAAAACAGATATTTTCCTTAACGCTAAAAAGCAATAACGCTTTCTTCGTACCACAATCATTGCTTAATTTAAAACAGATGAATAATTTTCCCAATGGGAAAAATTATAGGGATAAAATCTATTGTTCTGCAAAATCGAAAAGAAATCATCTATTTATAACAATAAATAAAAGAATGATTTTCTCTTATATCTGTTTTATTAAAGTCACTTACTGTTTTTATAAGTATAATGAACAAAATAATTAGAGGTAATAGATAAAATTGCATAAAACACTACACTTTTAGAAAAATTTGGAGTAAATTTTCATTCTCAAATATACAACTCTTGGTTTGACGTCAAAAAATAATTAAAGGACACCCATATAATGAACTCACCTCGTCTTTTCTCACTTTCGCCATTGGTGATGGCGATCACGCTCGCTCTCTTTCCTTACTTAGCACAAGGAAACCAAAATGATGCAGAAAACCGCCAAGACGCCGTGGCTAAATTAGCACATTTGTCAGAAGCACAGGCTCAACCACATCAATGGCAAGATACAGATCATAATCATATTAATCAGGATAAACTGGCGACTTTACGTGCAATGTTAGTGGATACGGGTGTTGATCTTCATACCTTTGAAAAAGACGAAATTTACCCAGAAAGCATTGTTGCTCACGGTTTCTATGATCCTGTTAGCCACCACATTACTACTCAACTTAGCCCAGATATGACAGACGATGGTCCAGAAATGCACGGAACAAAAATGGCGCGTGTATTATTAAACACTGCTGGCGGTGGTTCAATTTATCCAGTGCAAGGCTTAGTAAGAAAAAGAGGAGAGCCAGTTCCCCATTGGCGAAACCGATTATTAGCAATGGGGGTTGCGAATGAAAGAAGCATTGCGCAAACAGGGCGAGCGGCTCCTGTTGTAGCCAATATTTGGGTAGAAGGCATCTCAGAATATGCACAGCCTGAATATATTGAAAAACTTGCTCATATTGCAAACCAAGGTTCTTTGTTACTCTTTGCAAATGGCAATGAACCACTTGATCCTGCGATTCCTAATGAACCTTATTCCTCTGTCTCAAGAATGCTTGCCCCGAATTCTGAGCAACTTGATGAACGTTTAAAAGATAGCGTCATCGCCATTACAGCGATTACGAAGGGTAAGCAAAAATATCAGCCTTGTGGAAAAGCGAAAAATTTTTGTTTGGCGGCAAATGCAGATACAGCAATCCACTATTTTGATCCTCTCTTAGATCGATGGATTTATGCGAACATTCCTAATGGCACCTCTAGTGCAACCGCATATGCGAGTGGCGTTGCGCTTGCTATTGCACAAAAATACGATTGGTTTAAAGCAAAAGATATTCGTAACACTCTCTTTACCACGGCAAATGATAAAGGTGATGCGGGCATAGATGCCGTTTATGGTGTGGGTGAAATCAATAAACAAAAAGCGTTAAATGGCTATGGACGTTTTGATGCCCAAAATAATAATGTGCTTGATGTAAATGGTATCGCAGAACGCTATTATTTTGACAATGATATTGAGGGCGATAGCGGCTTCACAAAACGCGGTGATAAAGAACTTGTTCTTAATGGTAATAATCGTTTTCAGGGAAAAGGGGTAATAGAACAAGGAAAACTCACCATTAACGGAACAAATACTGCGCAATTTGAAATTAAACAAGGTGCAACACTCGCAACGGGAACAAGCCCAAATAAAATCTCTACGGGAAGCCTTTATAACAGCGGGCGTCTTGAAGTTATCAATCCTTCACCATTATATATTGAGGGGGATTTTACCAATACGGAAAGCGGTGAGATCAATACTGCAATAGGCTCAAGCATCAATGTGAGTGGACGGGCAATTCTAAATGGTGTAATGCAAGTCAGTCAAATTGCTCAAGGCTATGTTCCCCAAGCGGGGCGGAGAGAAGTGCTGTTACGAGCAAATGAATTGGTCGATGATGGCATTCGTTTACATTTGGATTCTGCATTAATTCACATTGCTGATACCATCGCCTTTGATCAAAATAAAAAACAAATCTATGTTGGATTACAACGTAAACGCGTTCAGCAAGCTCTTGAAGATCTTGATACGCCTAATAATGACACAGAGAATCCGAAAGTAGCCCCTGTAACGGAGGAAACAATCATTCCAGCAACAACTGAAACGGTTTCTACTGCTGAAAAAGATAATTCAACGGAAATCAAAGCAAATGAGCATTCAGAGGAAACATCGACAACCGAAGAAACAACCGTTCCAGCAACCACTGAAACAGCTTCTACTGTTGAAAAAGATAATTCAACGGAAATCAAAGCAAATGAGCATTCAGAGGGAACTTCTACAGCAGAGGAAACAATCATTCCAGCAACAACTGAAACGGCTTCTGCTGCTGAAAAAGATAATTCAACGGAAATTAAAGCAAATAAGCATTCAGAGGGAACATCCTCAATAGATAAAAAGAATAAAGCGCAGAGAGCTTATTTAGGTGCAATGGAAGATGCAAGATTACTCGATCGTGTTTTAGAAAAACTCGATCAAGGCTATGCTTCACAGCAATTAAATACACAGCAAAAACAATGGGCAAACCGTTTATTCAATATAGATAGAACACATTTTACTGAATATTTATTCAGTCAAGGGATTCAATCATTAATACATCAGCAGCAAAGCTGGGTTAACCACGAGGCCTTTCAGCGTTTAAATTGGATTGCATCATTTTCACAAAAAAATCATACCGCACTTTGGATTAGTGGTGAAAATCGTTCTGCCTCGCCTGATGTTAGCCATATTAATACGACTGATCACTTTAATAGTGTGGCAATTAATGGTCTTCTTGTGGAAGGCAAACACCGATTCAGTTTCAGCATTAGTGAGCAGCGGCAGAAATATGAAGAGCATTACAAAGAGGTTGAAAAATCGTTTAATGAACGTGATGTTGCATTCCGTCTAGGCTATGGATATGAATTTATACCAAACTGGACGCTCTTAACAAGTTTTAACTACGGTGTAGGAAAATTAAAATATCAACAACAATTTAATACACAGAACACCCATTCACAAGGCAATACTCAATCTTATGCTTCAACCCTTGGCATTCATTGGTCACAACCTATTAATGCCCAATGGATATGGCATAATATCGCCAATATTGATTACACACATAAACAATTAACACATTTAATGTTAAATGATGATGTGAAAATTAATCGCTTAGTCACAGAGCAGACAAATATTGGTGTTATTTCAGAGCTAGAATACAAACTGAAAAACCTTACTTTATTCGGTCGCTTAGCTTTACAAAAAACCTTACATAATAAAAATCGTGGTCGCGTAAGCTATGCCACAACCTCAGTGGATATTGAGCAGTCTTATCGTCTCTATCCTGATTGGAAACCACAATTTGGCATTGGGATGGGCTATCAATATCATAATTGGCGTTTTTCTTTATCTGGAGATATGGCTAAAGATCATTATCATCGAGTTAATGTTTCTGTCGGTTATTCTTTTTAGATAGCATATTTGCATAAAGCACGGTTTATCGTGCTTTATGTTATTTCTTCTTTATGCAACATCTTCATTATGATAAAAACGGCTCTAACGCGACCACACAACGTTCTACAACTTCATCAAATGTCCCATCAATATCAATATGAATCACATCTGGCTCATCTGCTTGTGGCGTTTCCAGCGTATCGAATTGGCTTTTAAGCATTTCGGTTTTCATATAATGCCCTTTGCGATTTTTCATTCGTTCTAGCACTAGCTCAAAACTTCCCTCTAAGAAAAGGAATTTCACGCTTTCATTACCATCGCGAATTTGATCACGGTATTTTTTCTTCAATGCCGAGCAAACAATGATCCCCTGTTCGCTTTTTTGTTCTAGGCTGAATGCCGCATCGCGGATACGCTCAAGCCAAGGTGCGCGATCTTCATCATTAAGCGGTTGCCCACTTCCCATTTTAATGATGTTAGCTCTTGGATGAAGATCATCACCATCAATCAATTTTAACCCTAAACGCCGGCAAACTTCCGTTCCTACGGATGTTTTCCCCGTGCTAGACACGCCCATTAAGATAAAACTCTTACCTTTTCCTTTTTCCATTTTCTTTTCCTTAACTATTAAATTTTATTTCTGATGTACTAACCATAGCAAAAAATGGCAAGTTTTAGTTACTGGTAACATCTTATTTTGTGATCTATTTCACAAATATTTAACAAAAATAACGCTTTTTTGCCTAATTATTTGAACTTTGATTAGAATTTCCCTAATAATATGCCTATCTATTTTACCTTACTAGCAGAATTTAATGTTACGGGTAAATTAGCAATTCATTCCTCGCCCTTGGCGAAAAAATCAATCATCAAATAGTAAGGATTTTATATGTTGATTTTCACGTTGATCGCTTCAGTACTGCTGTTGCTTTTATTAATTATGAAATTCAGAGTTCACGCCTTTGTTGCATTAATTATCGTGAGTTTACTCACTGCACTCGCCACTGGCGTTCCTTTCAATGAAATTCTACCCACCTTAACCAAAGGCTTTGGTGGCACATTAGCCTCTGTGGCGTTATTAGTGGGTTTGGGGGCGATGATCGGGCGCTTACTCGAAATCACTGGCGGTGCAAAAGTGCTTGCTGATACACTTATCAATAAATTTGGTGAAAAAAATGCCCCTTTCGCCTTAGGTGTGGCTTCTTTACTTTTCGGCTTTCCAATTTTCTTTGATGCCGGATTGGTCGTGATGTTGCCAATTATCTTTAGCGTAGCAAAACGCTTTGGGGGGTCGGTATTACGCTATGCCTTCCCTGCGGCAGGAGCATTTGCTGTTATGCACGCCTTTGTCCCCCCTCACCCGGGTCCTGTAGCATCGGGGGATTTATTAGGCGCTAATATCGGCTTATTAGTGATCGTTGGCTTGGTATGCGGTATCCCAACGTGGTATATCGCAAGCTACTTATTTAGCCAATATTTAGGTAAAAAAGTGATGGTTGATTTGCCAAAAGCGTTCTTAAATGCAAATGCAATCAACGAAACAGCGGTGTTAAATCCACCAAGTTTTGGCAAAGTATTGACCATTTTATTATTGCCATTAGTTCTCATTTTATGTGATACAGGCTTAAATACCCTTTCTGTCGCCGGTGTGGTTGATGGTTCGCAGGCTTGGGTGCAAGGCTTACGTTTACTCGGTAAAACCCCTGTTGCATTATTGATTACGTTAATCGTTACTATTTTGTTGCTCAAAGATCAGCGTAGCAATGAGCAAATAGAAAAAATTTGTGATAATGCCCTCGGACCAATCTGTTCTATTGTACTCGTAACGGGTGCAGGGGGAATGTTTGGTGGTGTGTTGCGTGCAAGTGGCATTGGTAATGAGCTTTCTGCGATGTTCGCAGATACAGGAATGCCGGTAATCGTTGCCGCCTTTATTATTTCAATGGCATTGCGTGTTGCACAAGGTTCTGCGACGGTAGCCCTTACAACCACATCGGCATTAATCGCCCCAACGGTTGCCGCAACAGTCGGATTAAGCCAATTCGATCTTTGCTTTATCGTGATTGCAATTGCCTCTGGCGCAACCGTGTTCTCTCACGTTAATGACAGTGGTTTCTGGTTAGTCAGCCGTTTTCTAGAAATGGATACCAAAACCACATTAAAAACCTGGACAGTGCTAGAAACCCTCATCGGCTTTACGGGATTTGCCTTCGCCTTAGTGGGAAGTATTTTGCTCTAAGTAAAGATTTTTACTCAATCTTAAGTGCGGTGTTTTTTTCGGAAGTTTTTTCCCAAAAAGCACCGCACTTTTGTTACAATCAGTGATAATTTTTGTAACTCAAATTGGAGTAAAAATGACGAATTATAGTATTGATGTCAATCAGCAAAATCTCACCGAGATCTTACAGCAAACACAACAAACCCCACTCGCCTTACTTTTTTATGCCCCAAGCCATACAGATTCGGTTGCCTTTATCAGTGTGCTTGAACGTTATGCGGAAAAATACCAAGGACAATTTTTATTAGGCAAAATTGATTGCGAAGCCGAACAAATGGTGGCTGCACAATTTGGTATTCAAGCACTTCCTACCACTTATCTCTTTAAAGATGGACAAGCGCTTGATGCCTTTCAAGGTGCCTTAGATGAAAAAACATTAGAACAGCACTTAAATCTTATTTTACCCAAAGAGGAAGAAATTAAATTCAACCAAGCATTAGATTTACTTGCCAATCAAGATTATGAACAGGCGATTCCACTACTCAAAGAGGCTTGGGAGCTTTCCGATCACAAAAATAGCGATATTGCCTTACTTTATGCGGAAACCTATATTGCAATGAAACGACTTGAGCCAGCGCAGGAAATTTTAAATCGTATTCCGTTGCAAGATCGCGATAGCCGTTGGCAAGGATTACAAGCACAAATTGAATTATTAATTAAAGCGGCGGACACCCCTGAAATTCAACAATTACAAGCAGAATATGCGAACAATAAAAGCCCTGAGATTGCCTTAAAACTGGCATTACAGCTACACCAAGCCCATCGCAATGAAGAAGCGTTAGACTTATTATTCAGTTTATTAAAACAAGACTTAGGCGCACTCAATGGGGAAATCAAACAAGAATTTTTATCTATTTTAGCGGCGATGGGCAACAATGATCCAATGACCAATAAGTATCGCCGATTACTTTATTCGTTACTCTATTAATGTGTTTCCCTTATAATAGCAAACTCTCTTACTCAACGGATTAAATAGGAATTTTTATGT
This sequence comes from Avibacterium sp. 21-599, assembly GCF_026226765.1. NCBI lineage: Bacteria > Pseudomonadati > Pseudomonadota > Gammaproteobacteria > Pasteurellales > Pasteurellaceae > Avibacterium > Avibacterium sp. 21-599. Next base: position 1,379,586 of record NZ_JAKKOB010000001.1, on the reverse strand, counting down.
CAGAAATGAAACATTGCAAACTGTTAATTTTAGGTTCAGGGCCTGCAGGCTATACCGCCGCCATTTATGCGGCTCGTGCAAACTTAAGCCCTGTCTTGGTAACCGGCTTACAACAAGGTGGACAGCTTACCACCACGACAGAAATCGAAAATTGGCCGGGTGATTTTGGCGATACCACCGGCCCAGAATTAATGCAAAGAATGTTGCAACACGCGGAGAAATTCGATACTGAGATTATTTTCGATCACATTAATCGTGTTGATCTTTCTTCTCGTCCATTTAAACTTTATGGCGATGTACAAAGTTTCAGTTGTGATGCGTTAATCATCGCAACAGGCGCTTCTGCGCGTTATATCGGTTTACCCTCTGAAGAAGCATTTAAAGGCCGTGGGGTTTCCGCTTGTGCTACTTGTGATGGTTTTTTCTATCGTAACAAGCCTGTTGCGGTTATTGGTGGAGGCAACACTGCTGTCGAAGAAGCTCTTTACTTGGCTAATATTGCCTCTGAAGTCCATTTAGTACATCGCCGTGATAGCTTTCGAGCAGAAAAAATCTTAGTTGATCGTCTGTACAAAAAAGTGGAAGAAGGAAAAATTATTCTGCATACCCACCGCACATTAGATGAAGTATTAGGCGACAATATGGGAGTAACAGGCATTCGTTTAAAAGATACCCAAACAGATGAAACCGAAGAACTCAAATTAGACGGTATGTTTGTGGCGATTGGCCACGCCCCAAATACCGAGATTTTTGCCGGTCAGCTAGAATTAAATAATGGCTATATTGTGGTGAAATCTGGCTTGGAAGGCAATGCCACTGCCACTTCGGTTGAAGGTGTATTTGCAGCAGGTGATGTGATGGATCATAATTACCGCCAAGCCATTACTTCTGCGGGTACCGGTTGTATGGCTGCCTTAGATGCAGAACGTTTCTTGGACAGCCAAAAATAAATCTCAGCGGTGCGTTATTGCCGTAATGCACCGCTTTTCTTTTTCATTATGACATAACTCATTAAACCTTTTACGCAGAATTATGGATAAAGCTCGCCAACGATACTTACAAAAATGGCTACGCGCCCAACAAAAACCAATAAAAACCTTACTTAGCCTAAATATTTTATTGGCTAGCCTTTCATCTCTGATTTTAGTGGCTCAAACCTATTTACTTGCTACCCTATTGCATCAGCTAATTATGGAGCAAACCGCAAGAGAAAATCTGATCGGTTATTTTATCGCTTTAGTCATAGGCTTTGCCTTACGCGCAATGATTTTATATTGGCGAGAACGCTTGGGATTTAAGTGCGGTCAAAAATTACGTTATTTTATCCGTCAACAAATTTTCACCAAATTACATCAAGTTGGCCCTGCGATGATCAACCAAAAACCCGCAGGCAGTTGGGCAACTATTATGTTAGAACAGGTGGAAAACCTACATAATTTCTATGCCCGCTATTTACCACAACAAGCCCTTTCGGTGATCGTTCCATTGATTATTTTGATTGCTATTTTTCCACTCAATTGGGCGGCTGGACTGATTTTGCTTGTTACTGCCCCGCTTGTGCCTATTTTTATGATCCTTGTTGGGATCGCCGCTGCAGATAGCAGCCAAAAAAATATGCAAACCTTAGCAAAATTAAGTGGGCAATTTTTGGATCGTCTGCGTGGACTTGAAACTTTACGTCTATTTAATAAAACGGAAGAACAAACCGCCCATATTGAGCAAGCGACGGAAGATTTCCGCGAAACCACTATGGACGTGTTGAAAATGGCATTTTTATCTTCTGCGGTGTTGGAATTTTTTACCTCAATTTCCATTGCGCTGATGGCGGTATATTTTGGTTTTAGCTATTTAGGCGAGCTTGATTTCGGTTCCTATGGCACACCAATCAGCTTATTTATTGGCTTTTTTTGTTTAATTCTTGCCCCTGAGTTTTATCAACCTTTGCGTGATCTCGGCACTTATTACCACGACCGTGCCGCTGCCATTGGCGCAGCTGATGCAATTGTTGAATTTTTAGAACAGCCGATTTTAAATGAGGTAAAAACAAAGCAAAATGGCTCTTCAAATGAAGCCTTGATAAATGAAAATATCGCAATCCACGCCCAAGATCTGGTGGTGTTATCGCCACAAGGCAAACCACTCACCCAAGCACTTAATTTTCATTTGCCTGTTCAAAGCCATACAGCACTGGTAGGGCAAAGTGGCGCAGGAAAAACCTCATTAATCAATGCGTTACTCGGTTTTTTAGACTATCAAGGTAGTCTAAAAATTAATGGCATTGAGCTTAATCAAATCAATAAAACCCAATGGCGGAACAGGATCGCTTGGGTAGGGCAAAACCCTTTATTATTACAAGGTACGATTCGTGAAAATTTGTTGTTAGGCGACATTAAAGCCAGTGATGAGGAAATTCAACACGCCTTAGCACAAGCCCAAGCTTCCGTATTTACCGATAAATTAGGACTAGATGCAGTAATCAAAGAAGGCGGTATTGGGCTTTCTGTCGGGCAAGCACAGCGTTTAGCCATTGCCCGAGCTTTATTACGGCATCGCCGTTTATTGCTCCTTGATGAACCCACAGCCAGCCTTGATGCACAATCAGAAAATCTGGTGCTTTCAGCTTTACAAAAAATTAGTCGTGAACAAACGACCTTGATGATCACCCATCGTATTGAAGATTTGAAACAATGCGATCATATTTTGGTTATGCAGAAAGGACAAATCATTCAGCAAGGTCGCTTTGAACAATTACAAAATGAAGGATTTTTTGCTGAACTTCTTACCCAGCGTAAAGAGGATATTAATTAATGCGTACACTTTTACCATTTTTACGTTTATTTAAGCACGCCAAATTTGTCTTATTTTTAGGCTTAATCCTGATGATCACAGGACTTGCCGCCAGCATTGGCTTATTAACGGTTTCAGGCTGGTTTTTGGCAGCCACTGCATTGGCTGGCATTGGTACATTATTCAATTTTTTCTATCCATCCGCTAGTGTCCGAGGATTAGCGATTGGTCGCACTGTCGCCCGTTATTTTGAGAAAATCGTTACCCACGACGCTACATTTAGAATCCTTGCCAAATTACGTGTGCAAGTATTTCAAAAGATCATTCCTCTTAGCCCAGCTGTACTAAATCGCTATCGCAATAGTGATTTATTAAACCGTTTAGTGGCAGATGTAGATACCTTGGATAGCCTTTATCTTCGCCTACTCGCCCCCTTTATCACTGCTTTTGTGGTGATTGGCTTGCTCACTGTGGGACTGAGCTTTTTTAACCTCTCACTTGCGCTATTTTTTGCCACTGTTCTCAGCACACTGGCTCTGCTTGTGCCAACCATTTTTTATTATTTAGGGAAAACATTTGGGCATAAACTCACTCGCGCACGCGCGACTTACCGCACGCGATTTGTGGAATATATCCAATCTCAAGCGGAATTATTGCTGTTTAATGCAGAAAAACCGCTCAAGCAAAAGCTAGATGAAACAGAACAACAGTGGCAAGGTTTTCAACAGAAAGAAGCAAATTTAAGCGGATTTTCCACCGCACTTATGCTGTTGGCGAATGGAATTCTGCTTACTCTTACCTTATGGTTTGCCGCTAATGCTGATTTTGGCAATGACCGATATAGTCCTGCAATTATTGCTTTATTTGCCCTTGCTGCACTGGCAGCTTTTGAGATTTTAATGCCTTTGGGTTCGGCATTTTTGCATATAGGGCAAGTTATCGCTTCTGCTGAACGCGTTACTGAGATCACCGAACAAACGCCACTGGTGCAATTTAATGGAGAAAAAACGGTGGAAAAACACACCGCACTTGATCTGTCTATTCAGCAAGTGAATTTCACCTATCCTGAACGCCAAGACCCTGCGCTAGAAAACATCACGCTAACTATTCCACAAGGGCAAAAAGTGGCTATTCTGGGTAAAACAGGCAGTGGTAAATCTACCCTATTACAGCTTCTGGTGCGTAATTATGATCCGAATCAAGGGAATATTTTTCTCGCCAAGCAATCTATCACAGACTACACAGAGCGCCATTTACGTGAACAAATGTGCTTTCTCACCCAACGTGTACACGTTTTTAGTGATACCTTACGCAATAATCTTCAATTGGCGAATCAACATCCCCTGCAAGATACCACAATGATTGAAGTGCTGAACCAAGTAGGCTTAGGCAAATTAGTCGAGCAAGAACAAGGTTTAGATCTCTGGCTGGGTGATGGAGGGCGTCCTCTTTCTGGCGGAGAACAGCGTCGCTTAGGCTTAGCGCGTATTTTGCTCAATCAAGCCCCTATTCTATTACTTGATGAGCCAACAGAAGGGTTAGATCGTGAAACAGAACGTCAAATTCTGCGCTTAATCCTCACCCATTGCCAGAATAAAACCTTGATTATGGTAACCCATCGTCTTACTGCTATTGAGCAGTTTGATCATCTTTGCATTATAGATGAAGGAAAATTAATTGAACGAGGCAATTATCAAACCTTAATGGCAAAAGAAAACGGCTTTTTCAAACAATTAGTGGAAAGAATTTAACTAAGTAGAAAGCGTTAAATAGGGATTGAGAAACTGGAAAATCTCGAAAAAAGAAAAGCTGGGCGGAAACCTTCCCAGCTTGATCTCGGCACACGAAAAATCTGACTTTGGCTGCTTTCTTCCGAACCTGACCGAGTAAACCAGACCTCGTTGCGAGGAACCGAGAAGGTTTCCATTACATCTGCCACTAAACCGCGACAGAACGCCCGCATTATGCCCCAAGCCCTATAGAATTGCAAATTTTTCATTGTCATTTTTCTTTAACTGACTAAATAAACAGCTTTTTCATATTCCCATTCTAATAGAGCTAAACTGAAAAACACCTTATGAAATCTATTTTAATAATGTGTTACAGTTAGTTTGATATTTAAGGTCATAAAAAAGCAAAAATGAGGTTTCGCCCATTTCTGCTTAATACGTTTACTCTGGACGCACACCAAGGGTATGACAGATAGCGTAAGTAAGTTCGCTGCGGTTAAGGGTATAGAAATGGAAATCTTTCACGCCTTCTCGAGATAATACGCGTACCATATCAATCGCTACACTGGCTGCCACTAAGTTTCTTGTTGTAGGATCATTATCTAATCCCTCATACATTTTAGCCAACCAAGCCGGTATTTTCACATTGGTGATCGCTGCCATTTTTTGTAGCTGTTTGAAATTCGTTACTGGCAAGATTCCGGGAACAATTTCGGCATCAATCCCGATAGAAGCACAGCGATCACGGAAGCGTAAATAGCTGTCAATATCAAAGAAAAATTGGGTAATAACGTGGTTCGCTCCCGCATCAATTTTACGTTTTAAATTGATTAAATCCGCTTGTGCAGATTTTGCTTCAGGATGCACTTCAGGATAGGCTGCCACAGAAATATCAAAATCTGCTACAGAACGTAATAATTCCACTAAATCAGAGGCATAAAAAGGTTTTTTATCGTATCCTGCCGGTTCATCACCGCGTAATGCGACAATACGGCGAATACCGTTATCCCAATAATCTTGGGCAATTTGTTTCAATTCTTCTGGGGTGGCATCAATTCCAGTGAGATGCGGTGCGGCTTCTAAGCCCGTTTCTTGTTTAATATGCTTCACGACACTATGAGTACGATCACGTTCGCCTGAATTTGCCCCATAAGTTACCGAAACAAACTTAGGTTTTAAGACTTTCAAACGATGAATGGAATCCCATAAAATTTTTTCCATATTCTCATTTTTTGGCGGAAAAAATTCAAATGATACGTTGATGTTGCCGTTAATGCCTGATAAATGGTTGTTTAATGTATCAATTTCTTTTGCATAGCTCATACATTCTTCCTTTTCATTTTTATACGTTTAGACTGCTTTACGGCTATAAGATAATGGGAAAGCACTGTAGTGTCAATTTTAAAAATTTCATTATTTTATGAAACAAATTCATAGCAAAGCTCTTATCGCTCGCCGATAAATCGGCTATACTTTTGGAAAATCAATCCCTAAAGTTAGGAAAGTCTATGAATAAAAAAGTAAAAATTGTTGGTTCATTATCCTTAATTGCTGCCACATTAGCTTTAGGCGCACAAATTTACACCAATCATAAAATTGATTACATTCTGCAAAAATTCCCTTATTCATTGCAAAATAAATTTCAATTAGACGTGGTTGAAAAAAAGAAAAATTTCTTCAATCGCGAACTTATTTTCAAACTCTCTGGTGATAGTACCAAAACATCGAGTGAAATGATTCAAACAAAACTTACCGCACTGCCTTTTGCTGTGTTTGCGGATTCAGCCCTTGTCCCAAGTTTTGTAAAAGAATTAAATAAAAATTTTAAAGTCACTATTGATAAAAATAATATCACAAGTAAATTTTCCGTGATTGGTGATTATTTCCAATCAAATATTCATACACAATTTCGCGATCTTGCCAATAAATCACAAACACTTGTTATTGATCTGAATTTTGAACCTAAAAGCCATCTAATGGACGTGCAAAGTCATTTGTCTGGCTTTAATTATGATGCTAATTCAAAGATTCACGATCTTATTGCTGATGCAACACTTATTCCCATTGATGATAATCAATATGATATTGAAAATATTTCCATTCAACTTAAAGATGGGGATGTCTATTTATTAAATGGGGATAACACAAATATCAAATTAAAAAAATTAGATTTTAATTTAGATAAATCTGATGCTGGTAGCAATTATAACTTAAGTGCTAAAATAAATGCTGATGGGCTAACTATTACAGATAAAAACCCTAAACATTCTACGATTCAATTCAAAAATGTTGCGCTTAATGTTTCACAAAAAGAGATTCCCAATCAACTTAGCTATGTAAAATTATTGCATTTACTCAACAATAAAAATGAACTCAATACAGTAGAAATTATCGACCAAGCTTTAGATTTACTCTTTCAAAATAAAGAAAGTGAACTCAGTTTTAATTTTGAAAACTTAACCTTTGCACATAAAGAAAAAGATCAGGGCGTTTCTTTTGATAATTTCTCATCTTTCTTAAAAGGAAATTTTTCTGACTTATCTCAAGTACAAAGTAACTATGCGCTTGCATTAAAATCTTGTCAAAACAAAGGTGAAAATGAACATTTTCAAATCAAAGGAATACAATTTGAGGGTAACAATAAAAATGTAAATCTTGCCACGCAGCTAGCATTATTAAAATCAACTATTCAACTATTTTCCAAAGCCCAAGTACCAGAAACAAAACAAGAAGCTAAGCAAGTAGAAAAAGAGAAAAGCACCTTTATTTCTGCCTTAAAAACCTTAGCACAAGATTACAATCAATCACAACAAGCATTATTTAAAATAGATGAGTTTACTTTAGATGATAATATCGAACTTAAAGAAATAACGATCGGAGCAAGCGGTGCTATATCTGAAGAAAAACAAGATAATGAAAATATTGAACTCACACTAGGAAGCTACATTAATAAAAAAGAGCAATTTCAATTAAAAAATGGAAAATTTAGCCTTCCATTTAGCGTAACAAATGTTGGAACACTGATTCCGCTTAATATTTGTAGCAATCTTATTTATCAAGCTGCCTGTGATAAATATCTTAATGCCGATGAGGATACGGACTTACTCGTTTATCAACCAATTAAAAATATTGCTATTAATATTGAAAACGCAACATTAAGTGGAGAAATAGATACTTATCCTTCCACCTCACTTACCCCTTTTGAAGGAAAACTCAATCTAAAATCTGGCATTTTAGAAGAGCAACAAGATAAAACCACCTCAACCTTATTATTAGAAAAATGGAAGAAAACAGAGTTTGATCTTTATTTTTCTATCGTGAATAAGTTATTTAAAGCTAATTTATTGAAAGATAAACAATCTATTTCTTGGTCATTAATTAATGATTGGCTCTATCCTGAAGGAGAACTTAACCCTTATTTAAAAGAAAACGGTGATAATTACACCATTCAAATTAAAAAAGAGGGAGATAAAACTTGGCTGAATGATGAAATATTACCGCCAATCCTAGAAGATACCTTAACGCCAGAACAACAATAATCTCCTCTGTAAGTGCGGTGAAAAAATTGATAAATTTTCCACCGCACTTGACTTTACAAATCACAAAATCCCCCTACAATAACCGCCTTTACGCATTTGCCTTGAGTGAATGCCTGACTTGTAATCAGACACAAAGAGAAATTTATGACAACCACATTCAAACCCGAACTGCTTTCCCCCGCAGGTTCATTAAAAAATATGCGCTATGCTTTTGCTTATGGTGCAGATGCTGTTTATGCAGGACAACCACGTTATAGCTTGCGTGTTCGCAACAATGAATTTAACCACGCCAATTTAAAAATTGGGATTGATGAAGCACACGCTTTAGGTAAGAAATTCTATGTGGTGGTCAATATTGCCCCACACAATTCCAAATTAAAAACCTTTATTAAAGATCTTCAACCAGTGGTGGAAATGAAGCCAGATGCCTTAATTATGTCTGACCCCGGTTTGATTATGCTTGTGCGTGAACATTTTCCTGATATTGACATTCATCTTTCTGTGCAAGCCAATGCCGTGAACTGGGCAACGGTCAAATTCTGGAAACAAATGGGCTTAACTCGTGTGATTTTATCGCGTGAACTTTCCATTGATGAAATCGCCGAAATCCGCCAACAAGTGCCAGATATGGAAATTGAAATTTTCGTACACGGTGCGCTGTGTATGGCGTATTCTGGGCGTTGTCTGCTTTCAGGTTATATTAATAAGCGAGATCCAAATCAAGGCACTTGTACCAATGCGTGCCGTTGGGAATATTCGGTGGAAGAAGGCAAAGAAGATGAAGTGGGTAATATTGTTGGTAATGAAATTCCCATTAAGAATGTTGCCCCAACCTTAGGCGAAGGGCAAACCACAGATAAAGTCTTCTTACTTGCCGAAAGCCAACGACCAGAAGAAAAAATGTCTGCCTTTGAAGATGAACACGGCACCTATATTATGAATTCCAAAGACTTACGCGCCGTGCAACACGTTGAAAAACTCACTCAAATTGGTGTGCATTCGTTAAAAATTGAAGGGCGTACGAAGTCTTTCTATTATTGTGCGAGAACAGCTCAGGTTTACCGTAAAGCCATTGATGATGCGGCTGCGGGCAAACCTTTTGATGAAAGCTTAATGGATACGCTTGAAAGCCTTGCTCATCGTGGTTATACAGAAGGCTTTTTACGCCGCCATACGCACGATGAATACCAAAATTATGATTATGGTTATAGTATTTCTGAGCGTCAGCAATTTGTTGGTGAATTCACCGGTGTACGTAAAGACGGTTTGGCCGAAGTGGCAGTAAAAAATAAATTCTTACTAAGTGATGAGGTTGAATTAATGACCCCAAAAGGCAATATCGTATTCAAAATTAATCGTATGCTTAATCGCAAAGGTGAAGAAGTCGAAGCCGCCTTAGGCGATGGGCATTTTGTTTTCCTCGATGTACCAGAGGATTTGGATTTGAATTATGCCTTGCTAATGCGAAATTTGGTGAACACCAACACGCGTAACCCTCACGCTGAGAGCAAATAATCACTTCCATTGGCGAGCAAATTAGCTCGCCTTTTTCTTAGTTCAACTTAAATTTTAAAAATTTATTGCAAATTTGTTAATAAAATGTTGCAAATAACATTTTTACCCGTATAATCCTGTGCATACCCTAAAAAGTATGACTCCAAATATTTTCAGCCCTTTCCTAGAAAGGGCTTTTTTTTCACCTTATCTCCATAAAAATGCCACAAAAAATCACCGCACTTTCATTTTGTCATCTTTTTCTACGAATAAGTCTCCAACTTTAAAGACTATTTTTTGACCTCTATCACATTTTTCAACATTTCATATTCCTTCTTTTTAAAATTTGATTACAATCTTTAACATTCCATTAACAAATAAAGCCAAATTTTATATGGAGCATCTTATGAGCTATCACTACTCTCCTCTACCCAGTGTAGAACCCGAACTTCGTAAAATGATCAGTGCGCATTATAGCTGTACAGAACAGTCTGCAGTAAGCCAACTAGTCCAAACCTTAGATTTCACACCACAACAAGAATCATCCATTGAAAAACTCGCCCGAGAATTAATCAGCAAAATCCGTAGTAAAAAACAAAAACATTATGGCGTTGATGCGTTAATGCACGAATTTTCCTTAGGTTGTGATGAAGGGATTGCCTTGATGTGCTTAGCAGAAGCCCTCTTACGCATCCCCGATGGGCAAACGCGTTATGAGTTAATCAACGATAAACTTCAACTTGGTAACTGGCAATCTCATTTGAAAAAATCAGGCTCGCTCTTTACCAATGCAGCGAGCTTAGGCTTAATGCTTGGCAATAAAATCAGTGCTAATTTGGATGAAACAGCACTTTCTTCTGCTTTGATGAAAAGTTTCTCCCGCCTTTCTGCCCCCATAATGAAAAAAGCCATTGAAAAAGCGATGGGCATTTTAGGTGAACAATTTGTTACCGGCGAAACGATAGAAAAAGCCCTGAAAAATATTAGTACAAGAGAAAAAATGGGCTATTGTTTTTCTTTTGATATGCTTGGTGAAGCAGCAATGACTATGGAAGATGCAGATAAATACTTACAAGATTATGTGGATGCCATTCACGCTGTGGGTAAACAGGCTGCGGGGCGTAGCGTATATGACGCAAATGGCGTATCGGTAAAATTATCGGCAATTCACCCGCGTTATTCTCGTTCGCAACAAGATCGTTTGATGAATGAAATCTACCCGCGTTTAAAACAGCTTTTTGTTCTGGCAAAACAATACAATATCGGTTTGAATATTGATGCGGAAGAAATGGCTCGCCTTGAAATTTCCTTAGATCTGCTCGAAAAATTATTACAAGATCCTGAACTTACCGACTTTAACGGCATCGGCTTTGTGGTGCAGGCCTATTCAAAACGCTGTCCTTATGTGTTGGATTACATTATTGCATTAAACCGCCGTTTTCAACGTAAAATGATGATACGCTTGGTAAAAGGTGCCTATTGGGATAGCGAAATCAAATGGGCGCAAACAGAAGGCGTGCAAGATTTCCCTGTTTATACGCGTAAAGTGCATACGGATATCTCTTATATTAGCTGTGCAAAAAAATTATTAGACGCGCAAGATGTTATTTATCCCCAATTTGCCACTCATAATATCCAAACCTTAGCCACTATTGCTGAATTAGGTCAAGGTAAAGAATTTGAGTTTCAATGTCTGCACGGAATGGGGGAAACGCTTTACGATAACGTTGTCGGTGAGCATCAATTTAACCGCCGTGTTCGTGTGTATGCCCCAGTGGGAACCTATGAAACCCTATTAGCCTACCTTGTACGACGATTACTTGAAAATGGTGCGAACTCTTCTTTTGTTCATCAACTAGTAGATAACCAGATTTCCGTAAATGAATTAATTGAAGCCCCTTGGAAAAAATTTGCCCGTTTTAATGGTGAACCAAATAAAGCGATTAAATTACCTGCGGATCTTTTCCCGCATCGCCGTAATTCACAAGGCTTTAATTTAAGCGATGAAATTCAACTTCGCTCGCTACAAGAGCAATTAAATCAAGCAGAATATACCGATGTGCAATCGCTTTGCGCCGTCCCCGTGCAAGCCGCGCAACACTATCAAGGCAGAAAACCGGCGGATACCGCACAAATGTTGCCAACGTCCACATTTATGTCGCCAAATGATGTGCCAGCCGTTTTTACGGCGATGCAATCTCACATTTGGCAAGAAAAAAGCGTGGAAGAACGCGCAACAATTTTAGAGAAAGCGGCCAATCTATATCAGGAAAATACGGGACTATTATTACGCCTTGCCATTGAAGAAGCAGGAAAAACCTTACCAAATGCCATTGGAGAACTGAGAGAAGCAGTGGATTTCTTACGCTATTATGCAGAACAAATCCGTTTGTTAGATAGCAAAAATGCACTCGCCCCACCGCTCGGCAATGTACTATGTATTTCCCCTTGGAATTTCCCGCTCGCCATTTTTACTGGGCAAATTGCTGCGGCCTTGGCAGTCGGCAATAATGTGATTGCCAAACCTGCGGAACAAACTTCGCTGATTGCTTATTATGCCGTGAAATTATTACATCAAGCTGGCGTGCCAAAAGAAACCTTACAACTAACCTTAGGTGCTGGCGATTTAGGGGCTGCGTTGGTGGCTCAGCCATTTAATGCTGTGATGTTCACCGGTTCAACAGAAGTGGCACATTTGATCAATAAACAGCTTATACAACGGCAAGATCACCCTGTGCTAATTGCTGAAACAGGCGGTTTAAACACAATGGTGGTAGATTCTTCCGCCTTATTGGAACAAGTCATTACTGATGTATTAAGCTCTGCCTTTGATTCTGCAGGGCAACGCTGCTCAGCTTTACGCATTTTATTGGTGCAAGAAGACATTGCTGATCGCTTATATCAAATGCTTACTGAGGCAATGAAAGAATTGGTTATCGGCAATCCAGAGCAACTTAATACGGATATTGGCCCTGTTATAGACGAAGAAGCAAAAGCAAATTTGGTCAATTATCAAACTCAAGTGCGGTCATTTTCTCGCCGTTATTTTGAGTTATCATCACCCACTTTCGGGCATTTCGTTGCACCTGCTATTTATGAAATAGATCATTTAGCGCAAATTAATCAAGAAGTATTCGGACCAATTCTTCACTTTGTTCGTTATAAAAAAACAGAATTAGGTGATTATTTACAAAAAATCAATGCAAAAGGCTATGCTTTAACAGGTGGTTGTCATAGCCGTATTACCAAAAATATTGAATTTGTACAACGGCATTTAGCCTGTGGTAATTTCTACATTAACCGTAATATTGTGGGTGCAGTGGTCGGCGTTCAACCTTTTGGGGGACACGGTTTATCTGGAACAGGCCCAAAAGCTGGTGGAGAACTTTATGTTCAACGTTTAACCAAAACATCACAATATTATTCATCAGTACTTGCAAAAAACAATGTATTGCCTAGTATTACAGGGGAATTAAATAGCATTGATTATAAAACCACCTCTGTTTTATTACTCGGTCAAAACCACGCTCGTTTAACTGCGGCTTATCAGCGGTTACAACAAGCAGGATTTAATGTTGTTGTAGAAAAAGATAATCCACTGTTGAGCTATCAATTACCTCATCTACATATCCTAAAAGAAGGGCTGCATTTGCAAAAAGCTGTGTTCGTATCCCCGATTGATACTCAAACACATCAGCGGTTTGCACAACATAATCCTGCGATTTTCTGTTTATATGATTGGACAGTCAATCAGGATCTGACCTTGCTATATAACGAATTTTCACGCAGTGAGAATATTTCTGCCGCAGGGGGCAACGCTACCCTAATGGCAATTGAAGAACAATAATTTTATAGGGAGAAAGTATGCAGAATTATCAAATCTACACAGCTTTTGGATTGTATCTTGTTATTATTTTAGGGATTGGAATTTACGCCTATATTTCCACCAAAAATTTTAACGATTACATTTTAGGTGGACGTAAAATGGGGAGCTTTGTTACCGCAATGTCGGCTGGTGCCTCAGATATGTCTGGTTGGTTGCTACTTGGCTTACCCGGTGCGATTTTCCTTACAGGCTTGTCGGAAGCGTGGATTGCTGTCGGGTTAACTGTCGGCGCTTATCTGAACTACCGCATTGTAGCAGGACGTTTGCGGGTATTCACAGAGCATTACGGTAATGCACTAACCTTACCTGAATATTTTGCAATGCGATTTCCTAAACGAGCCAAATCACTCAAAATTCTTTCTTCTTCGGTAATTTTGTTTTTCTTCACCATCTACTGTGCTTCAGGTGTCGTGGCAGGAGCAAAATTGTTCCAAAGTTTATTAGGTATTGATTACACCACCGCATTGATATTTGGTGCGGTGGCAACCATCGCCTATACCTTTATTGGCGGTTATCTAGCGATCTCTTGGAGCGATACCATTCAAGCTTCACTGATGATTTTCGCCCTATTACTCGCCCCAGTGATTGTGTTACTCAACATTAGCTGGGAAGAAATCACTCTTGCCTTAGCCGCAAAATCACAACAAACGGGCATTCCTTATTCTAATTGGCTTTATAATGTTTCAGGCATTGGTGTGATTTCCGCCCTTTCTTGGGGATTAGGTTACTTCGGACAACCCCATATTTTAGCCCGTTTTATGGCAGCCAATTCCGTAAAATCCCTTGATAAAGCGCGTACAATCGGGATCACGTGGATGATCCTGTGCTTAGGTGGTGCTTGTGCAGTGGGGTATTTTGGCTTAGCTTATTTTGAAGTCAAAGGTATCGTTTTAGATTCCGCTGAATCTGTCTTCATTGAGATCTCCAAAGCCATTTTTAATCCTTGGGTCGTGGGCATTGTGCTATCCGCCATTCTCGCTGCCATTATGAGTACCCTATCGGCACAATTTTTAATGTGTTCCGCCGCTATTACCGAAGATTTCTATCACGGTTTCTTACGCAAAAATGCGTCAAGTACCGAGTTAGTTTGGGTTGGCCGCGTTATGGTATTGCTCATTGCCCTTATCGCCATTGTCATCGCACAAGATCCCCATTCAAAAGTGATGGGCTTAGTTTCCTATGCGTGGGCTGGCTTTGGTGCATCCTTTGGTCCATTAGTGATCCTTTCCCTCTTTAATCGCAACATCACCTCCAACGCGGCATTATGGGGAATGTTAGCAGGCGCGGTCACTGTTGTGGCGTGGAAACCACTGATGCACGCCTTAAACTGGCAAGACATCGCCAACTTATATGAAATTATCCCCGGCTTTTTAGCTTGCTCTTTCGTTACCCTTACTTCGTCAATTTTCTCCCCGGTCGCTAAAGATGTGGCAGAAAAATTTGATGAAGCGGAAAAAAGCTACAACCGCCAACGATAACGAATGAAAGGGCTGGATACCCCCAGCCCTTCACCTTTCAATAAATCCCCTCTTTCACAGATTTTCCTTGTGCAATCTACAAAATCCCAATAGACTACGCCCTGTTTTAATCTTTAATAATATGATGAAAAATTATGCGTGTTTCAGATTTTTATTTTGATTTACCTGATGAATTAATCGCCCGTTATCCAAAAGCCGAACGCACTGCCAGTCGTTTATTAACATTAAACGGTGAAAATGGTGAAATTTCTCACCGCACTTTTGCTGATGTGCTGGATTTGATCAACGAAGGGGATTTATTAATTTTTAATAATACTCGCGTGATCCCCGCTCGAATGTATGGGCGTAAAGCCAGTGGGGGGAAAATTGAAGTATTGGTAGAACGCGTTTTGTCGGAAGATCGTTTTCTGGCACATATTCGTTCTTCTAAAGCCCCCAAAGAAGGCGCAGAACTGTTTCTCGGCGAAGATAAATTAGGTGAAGGTAAGGGCATTAAAGCAATAATGAAAGCCCGTCACGAGAGTTTATTTGAACTAGAAATAGCAGAAAAACGCACCGCACTTTTAGACGTGTTGCAACAAATTGGGCATATGCCACTGCCACCTTATATTGATCGCCCTGATGAAGATGCCGATAAAGAACGCTATCAAACTGTGTATAACAAAGTACCCGGCGCAGTGGCTGCGCCCACTGCGGGTTTGCATTTTGATAATGATCTATTGGAAAAATTAAAAGCGAAAGGGGGAAATTTTGCCTTTGTTACCTTGCACGTTGGTGCAGGGACATTCCAACCTGTACGGGTAGAAAATATTGAAGACCACAGAATGCACGCAGAATATGTGGAAGTGCCACAGGAAACGGTGGATGCCATTTTAGCCACCAAAGCGAATGGCAAGCGTGTGATTGCGGTGGGGACAACCTCTGTGCGTTCTATTGAAAGTGCCGCATTGTTTAGCCAAGAAAATCAGCACGAACAACTGCTTGCGCCGTATTTTTCGGATACCTCAATCTTTCTTTATCCGGGCAAAAAATTCCTTGTGGTGGACGCCTTAATCACCAATTTCCATTTGCCTGAAAGTACGCTAATTATGCTGGTTTCAGCCTTTGCTGGATACACTCATACCATGCAAGCCTATGAAAGTGCGGTGCAAAATGGCTATCGTTTTTTCAGCTATGGTGATGCAATGTTTATTAGCAAAAACCCAAATGTAACGGGGTTAGATTAATTTTCTAAACCCCATTTAATCACCCTCGAACTGTTTATTCGAAAAGGAAAAATAATGACAATGAAATTTAAACTTCACAAAACCGATGGCACGGCACGCCGTGGCACAATGACGTTTCAACGCCCACAAGGGGAATTTGATGTACAAACCCCTGCCTTTATGCCCGTCGGCACTTACGGCACAGTAAAAGGAATGACGCCCGAAGAAGTGCGCGCCACAGGGGCAGAAATTTTACTCGGCAACACCTTTCACCTTTGGCTACGTCCGGGACAAGACATTATGCGTAAACACGGCGATTTGCACGATTTTATGAACTGGCATCGCCCTATCTTAACGGATAGTGGTGGCTTCCAAGTATTCAGTCTAGGCAAATTACGCAAAATTACTGAAGAAGGGGTGAAATTCCAAAATCCAATTAATGGTGAACGTATTTTCCTTTCTCCTGAAAAATCAATGGAAATTCAATACGATCTAGGCTCAGACATCGTGATGATCTTTGATGAATGTACCCCTTACCCAGCCACCTTTGATTATGCTAAAAAATCAATGGAAATGTCGCTCCGTTGGGCAAAACGCAGCCGTGATCGCTTTGATGAACTCGGTAATAAAAATGCCTTATTCGGCATTGTGCAAGGGGGCGTTTACGAAGAATTGCGTAAAGTGTCCGTTGAGGGCTTGGTCAATATTGGTTTTGATGGTTATGCCGTGGGTGGGCTTGCTGTTGGTGAGCCAAAAGAAGATATGCACCGTATTTTAGAATATGTTTGCCCACAACTTCCTGCGGATAAACCCCGTTATTTAATGGGTGTTGGGAAACCGGAAGATTTAGTAGAAGGCGTTCGTCGTGGTATTGATATGTTTGATTGCGTAATGCCAACACGTAATGCGCGTAACGGGCATTTATTCGTTACCGACGGTATTGTGAAAATTCGTAATGCCAAATACCGCGATGACACCAGCCCGCTTGATCCAGAATGTGATTGCTACACTTGTAAAAATTACACCAAAGCCTATCTTTACCATTTAGATAAGTGCGGTGAAATTTTAGGGGCAAGATTAAACACCATTCACAATTTACGTTATTATCAACGCTTAATGGCACAAATCCGTGAAGCGATTGATAAAAATGAATTTGAACAATTTGTGCAAGATTTCTATGCACGCATTGGTAAGCCCGTTCCGCCATTGCAAAGTGAGGCACAACAAAATTCACAACCGAATGACGCACAGGGTGAATAAAATGCTTAACCTCCAACCACAACAATTTGCTAGCTGGAATGAGCCGATTGAAATGCTTTACGCCTGCCACGGCAAAGTGAAAATGTTCTGCCGTCAGCTGAATATTTTGCCTAGTTATTTGGAGAAAAATGGCAACATTCAAGCGGTGCAAAAAGATGTACAGCAAATTTTGAATTACTTCAATGTTGCAGCCCCGCTACATCACGATGATGAGGAAAAGGATTTTTTCCCTGCGCTATTAAAATACTGCCCGCAAGCCAAAGCAGATGTGGCACGCTTAGCAAGCCAACACGAAACCTTGCATCAAAACTGGGCAAGCTTGTCTGTGCAATTAAACGCCTTGCTAAAAGGCGAAATTACACAAATTCCCGAACAGCTCATCACCCAATTTATTTCGGGTTATGACAATCATATTGCCATTGAAGAACCATTATTTGAACTCGGCAAAAGCCATATCCCGCAAGAAGAATTAACGGCAATGGGAAAAGTGATGGCGGAACGCCGAAAAAATTAGCGTGTATCCCATTACATCATTAGCGTGTCAAAGAGGAATACCACTTCACTTAACGATGAAAATAAAACCTACATTTTGGTAGGTTTTATACATTCTACAAAAATAAAGTGCGGTGCTTTTTGCTCAAATTTTTTGTGCAAAAACCTTGCCATAAATCACCGCACTTTTGTAAAAGCGCTTTGTCAATACAGGGATTTTATGCTATTTTAACGCCCTATATTTTTCATTAACTAACAAAAGGATTAAAGATGGAAGCTCAACAAGGTAGCCCAATGTCAATGTTATTTATTTTCGTTCTGTTCGGCTTGATTTTCTATTTTATGATTTATCGCCCGCAAGCAAAACGTAATAAAGCGCATAAACAATTAATGGCTGAGTTAGCAAAAGGCACGGAAGTCCTCACTTCTGGCGGTATTATTGGTAAAATCACCAAAATTGGTGCTGAAAGTGATTATGTCGTTATCGCATTAAACGACACAACTGAGATTACCATCAAACGTGATTTTATCGTTGCTGTCTTACCAAAAGGTTCATTAAAAAGCCTTTAATTTATTTTAACTTTCCGCAAGGGAACAAAATCTATGTTAAATCGTTACCCTTTATGGAAGAATATAATGGTGACCCTCGTGGTCGCCATTGGTGTTTTATACTCTCTTCCAAATCTTTACGGTGAAGATCCTGCCGTTCAAATTTCAGGAACTCGTGGACAAGAAGCCAATACAACAACCCTTAGCAATGTGCAAGCTCTTCTTCGCGAAAATCATCTCACCACAAAATCCATTAAATTAGAAAACGGTTCAATTCTTGCTCGTTTTAATAACACCGATGACCAACTTCTTGCCAAAGATAAAATTAGCGAAAAATTAGGCAATGGTTATTCTGTGGCACTGAATCTTGCCCCAGCGACGCCAAAATGGCTTTCAGATATTGGTGGTTCACCAATGAAATGGGGCTTAGATTTGCGTGGTGGTGTACGCTTTTTAATGGAAGTGGATATGAATACAGCGTTAGCGAAACGTCAAGAGCAGTTGCAAGACAGTTTATTAGCTGAATTACGTAAAGCAAAATATCCATATACCAGTATTCGTGCTGGGGAAAATCATAGCACTGTGGTTACCCTGAAAAACCCTGATCAACTTTCAGCGGTTCAACGTTTATTGCGTCAAGCACACCCCAATTTAGATATTCGTGAAATTTCAATCAATACGCTTTCTTTAACCTTATCCGATGCGGCATTAAATGAAGCACGCGATCACGCGATTGAGCAAAATTTGAGTATTTTACGTCGCCGTGTGGAAGAATTGGGTGTTTCTGAACCCGTCATTCAACGCCAAGGCGCAGAGCGTATCGTAGTGGAATTACCGGGAGTTCAAGATACGGCACGAGCAAAAGAAATTTTAGGTGCAACCGCAACCTTAGAATTCCGTTTAGTCAATCAAAATGCCAACCTTGATGCGGCGATGCGTGGAATGGTGCCTTCAGATTCTGAAGTGAAATTTGATCGTAATGGTCGCCCAGTGGTGCTATACAAACGTGCAGTATTAGGGGGTGAGCATATTGTCAATGCGTCATCAGGCGTTGATCAAAATTCCGCAACCCCACAAGTCAGCGTTACCTTAGATAGTGAGGGTGGCGATATTATGTCGCAAACCACCAAAATGAATCTGAAAAAACCAATGGCAACTTTATATGTAGAATATAAAGACAGCGGTAAAAAAGATGAAAATGGCAAAACCGTTCTCACTAAACACGAGGAAGTGATTAATGTGGCAACAATCCAAGGACGTTTTGGTAGCCAATTCCAAATTACGGGCATTGATAGCCCAAATGAAGCGCTCAATCTTTCCGTGTTATTACGTTCTGGCGCATTAACTGCCCCGATCCAAATTGTAGAAGAGCGTACCGTCGGACCATCACTTGGCGCACAAAATGTGGAACAAGGCTTACAAGCAGGGCTTTGGGGCTTAGCCATTACTGTCGTGTTTATGCTGATTTACTATAAAGTTTTCGGTTTATTTGCAAGTATGGCACTGCTTGCCAATATGGTCTTACTCGTTGGTTTAATGTCTTTAATTCCCGGCGCAACGCTCACAATGCCGGGAATTGCAGGGATCATTCTTTCTGTGGGAATGTCTGTGGATGCTAACGTATTGATTTTTGAGCGAATAAAAGAAGAAATACGTAACGGACGTAGCGTTCAACAGGCAATCAATGAAGGCTACAGCGGCGCATTTAGCAGTATTTTTGATGCTAACTTAACCACAATTTTAACATCTATCGTGCTTTATGCGGTGGGAACTGGGCCAATTAAAGGCTTTGCAATCACCCTTTCCTTAGGGGTTGCGATCTCAATGTTTACTGCGATTACAGGAACTCGAATGCTGGTAAATTTACTTTACGGCGGCAAACGCGTTGAGAAATTATCTATTTAAGGTGGTAATAATGAGCTTATTTGCAAAAGATAAAAAAGTGAATGAATATAAAGGGGTCATCTTACCATTCAAGCTTATCCCATTTATGCGATACCGCCTTGTAGGCTATGTTTTCTCATTAATTATTACCGCACTTTGTATTACAAGCATTGTCACCAAAGGCTTTAACTGGGGGCTGGATTTTACTGGCGGTACGGTTGTGGATACGCATTTTTCCCAACCTGCTGATTTAGAAAAAATCCGTGCAACGTTAAAAGAAAATGGTATCGACAGCCCATTAGTACAAACCACGGGGGGCGTGCGTGATGTGATGATCCGTCTTTCCGCTTCTGCTGGTGGTGCAGATATTGGGACACAAATTAAAGAAATGCTAAGCAAATTGGATAATGATATCCAAATTCGTAGCGTGGAATTTGTTGGCCCAAATGTCGGCGAAGAACTCACCCAAGGCGCAATTTATGCCACCTTGATCACCTTATTAATGTTGCTTGCCTATATTGCGTTTCGCTTTGAATGGCGTTTAGCAGCAGGGGGAATCGTCGCCCTTGCACACGATGTGATTGTAACACTTGGGATCTTTTCTTATTTCCAAATTGAAATGGATCTCACCTTTGTGGCAGCCATTTTATCGGTGGTGGGATACTCCTTGAACGATAGTATCGTGGTATTTGACCGTGTGCGTGAAAATTTCCGTAAAATTCGCCGTATTGATACGGTAGAGATTATTGATATTTCACTCACTCAAACCTTATCAAGAACCCTAATGACCTCTATCACAACCCTGTTTGTGGTGATTGCCTTGTTTGTATTTGGCGGCCCTACGATCCATAGTTTCTCATTAGCGCTCTTAATCGGTATTGGTTTTGGGACTTACTCAACCATTTATATTGCTATCAGTATCGCCTATGATCTCGGCTTAAGACGCGAACATATGATTATTCAAAAAGTGAATAAAGACGATATTGATGAATTGCCGTAAAAAACGTTAAAAATGTCACCGCACGTTTTTAGCCAAGTACGGTCTAACATTAAGCAAGATTTTAAGCCCGATTTATTCGGGCTTTTATTTATAAATGTGCCGATGAAAAGAGGAAGCATCGCAAAACTAAAATGCTCTGCCCCCAAAAAGTCGGACCCAACCAGTTATATTAGTGAAAACAATAGCAAAGCAAACGGGTTCAGAGTATAAGCCACAAAGGAAATTGCAATGATAAAACTGTGATAGCACATTTTTAGCGTTGTAAAATTAGCGTGTTTTTATCTACATCGCTTTACCAATGTGACAGAGCTAAGAAATGTCATTACGTAAATTCGCGATGATAACGAATAGAGGATTAAACCCGCATTAAATAACTTGAGCCCTGTATAACACAGAGCTCAAGATTTTATTTTCCAGATGCCTAGGATTTTGAGCAAATCAAAGTGCGGTATTTTTTTATGGTTTTTTAGGCGCTATTTCGCTGCGACGAATCTCACTTTACAAGGTGTTGCATCTGTGGTTTGGGTGGATATCAATGTGGTCTCCCCTTTCACCGTTGCCGTTGCACACTGGCTAGCCTGTTTAAGCTGCCATTTACCTTTTACCGTTAAGGTAGAATTTTGCGTCTGAGACGCGCTTTCACGCCATTGACGGGAATAAATACTAACTTCGGCTTGTTTACCCGCTTTAACCTGATCCGCTTCAATCCCTTTATAGAAAGCGAGATCTGGATTCACAATAGATAAATCAAGTGATTGATCTTGCTGTTGTGCCATCACCATGACAGGCTGATCCGATCCAAGTATAATCCCACCTACATCATTATGCTCTGCTTCAAAATAAGCATAGGCTTCTTGCCCACTATGCTTATCTTTAACTGCGTGCAGTTTATTCGTTTGCGATAATTTTTGATAAGCTGGCATTTGATCATTTTTAGCCGCAACAAGAATGGCATATTCATATTGCCCATTTTTCGGGGCGACACCGTGATCAATAACCGCTGTGGCAAATTTCCCTTTCGTTGGTTTGTCATCACGATCATCAACAGATTCTTGTTCTTGATAAGTAAACACAACATTTTGCCCTTCTGGCACATAATAGCGATTACCGGCAGGATCCGCAAAGGTGACGGCTTGTTTAATCTCTTGTTTTGTGCCTAATGCCGAAACAGCATTTCCATTGACTAAAACAGGTTGAAGTTCTGCCACACTATGCTGGAATAAGGTGGTTTCTGTTCTATGTTGTTTATCATCATTCTGAATATCTGTCCCTAATGCAATAATTTGGTTATCAAATAGGAAATAAGATTTTCGTGCAAATAGCGAATCTTGCTGATATTTACTGTGTCCACGCAGTTTCATTGCATACATACTGTTATTATGCAAATCTGTTCCACCTGCATAGGTTTCCGTGGAAAGTAGCATTTCCTCAAGCCCCGCAGCAGGGAGTTGTAACAACTGTGCTTTTAGCTCTGGATAAGGCAGATGAATGGTTGTTGTGCCGGGGAAACGGTTCCAATCCCAACCATCATAACGATAACCACGATCATCAAAATGTTGGGGGATAATTTCTAATGCACCATAGGACATATACCGTCCATAGCGATTGTTTTTCTCGTAAGATTCATTTCCTACTAAATAACGGCTAAATCCTCGTGCAATAGCAAGCCAAGACAAGTTTGGATCATCTTGATGACGGCGTTGTATTACCATTGACGCATAATTCATCGTCCAAGCCCCTACGGGTTCTGCAATGGCTGGAACTTGTTCAAACGTTGGCTTATGCGATAACGTCGCATAAATTCCTGCAAAAGTGCGGTCAATTTTTTCCCCATTTTTCTCATTACCTGCTAAGGCAAACCATTTAAATGGAGTTGCGGCAACAGAGAATTTTCCCGTTGGGTGACGCCCACTAATAACAATTGGGATATGCCCATCTTTACTATAAACCCACATTTTATATAACACATCATTTAGACGTTCTCGGGCAGCTTGATTAAGTGCATAAGGTGAATCACTCATAGCATAAACCACAGGGGCTAGCCCACCAAAGGCGTCTTTTCCGTATGCGGTGTAATGTTGTGAATGGTGGAAAATCGAGCCATCGGGCTTAAATCCCCCTGCAACCCCTTTTGATTGTAAAATGGTGGTACTCAACCAATGGGAAAATTGTTTTAACAAACCTGTTCGTTGCTGTTCATTTGGTAACAGTAAAATACTTTTTACAATCCATTGGAGTTGCGTATTTAAAATATCCACATTTGCTTCAACAATACGTTCATCAGGCTCAAAAATACGCCCTGTTCCACTAAACCACGCCATTGCGCCTTGTGCTTGTTCAAGCAATCCTTGCTTTTCAAGTAAATCACGCATTAAGAACCACGCATCAAAAAGTTCTCGGTTTTGATAGCCCATATGGGTAACAATTTGGATACTGCTACCACGCACAAAACCTTGATCAAATAAATAACGGGTGGCAAGCAAGAATTTGGCTTCCAGCTGTTGGCGTTGTTCCTCTGTCAATTGACCCACACGCAAGGCTTTTGCACTTTCTAGCATCACTTTACCTAGCTCACGCATTGACACAGAATGAAGTAAGAAATCTTGATCTTGCTTGCTAAACACTTGATCATTTTTCATAAACTTCTGTCGCGCTGGGAAATCAAGCATTGGACCTTGAATGACGCCATCTTTTTCACTGATATTAAAAGATTGATATTTTTGTAAAATTTGTGAAAAATCCACCGCACTTGGTTTATCCGTAAACACATTTAACACTTGCTCAAAACGTTGGTAAATGCTTTCGCTTTGCGGATCGGAATGCAGACTTCTATTAAAATCAAAGTGCGGGTAATTTTTGCTTAACATTTGATCATACAACAGCAAACCATTCCAGTTTTTATTCACTGCCGTACTTGCAGTAGGATTAACAAAATCAGCTTGATAATTAGGAATTGGGTAACGATTATCCACAGGAACGTTGAATAAAAGCTGATCTAAATAAAGTGATCCCGCTTCATCAGGTGCTTGAATCACCAACTTGTCTAAGTTTGTCACATTTTCGCCTTGCATATCACGAAATGGTACTGCAATACCGCGCCAGCCTGTAAAATCTAAATTAATATCAAAAGATTTTTTCACCTTGCCTTGTTGTTCAAAACTAAAGTGAAGAGGCT
Organism: Avibacterium sp. 21-599; assembly: GCF_026226765.1. NCBI lineage: Bacteria > Pseudomonadati > Pseudomonadota > Gammaproteobacteria > Pasteurellales > Pasteurellaceae > Avibacterium > Avibacterium sp. 21-599. Next base: position 1,355,107 of record NZ_JAKKOB010000001.1, on the reverse strand, counting down.
GTTTAATGGCTTTTTCATTATAGAGCCATAGCATAAACGTTTGCGGCAAAATATCGTCATTTTGTGAAAAATCTAAATTTTGTGAAAACACTAAGCGCCCTGTTGGATCAAACTGCCAATGCAACGCCTGCTTCCCATCTTTGTAATGCAACGCACTCGGTGCAACTTGCCCATTTGTAACGGTTAAATAAGCTGGAGGCTGTGCATTTTCAAAAAAATCCCACGCATAATTCGCCGCATTCACACTGCCCGTGATGACACAAGCAGTTAATAGGCTTAGCTTTGGAAATAAGCTCGCTTTCATAGGCTCTCCCTTAGAATAAGAAACGGAAACCCGTGTAATAAGTGTTAGTGAAAAGACACCTCAAATCAAAGACGATTAATCTGAGCCATTGCGATGTTCAAGCTGGTTAGATACGACACAAAAATAACTAAAACTGAGCATTCAACCTTATCATAGGCAAATATTTCACAGAGTAAAAGCACTGCACTTTAAAAATAAGATCAAGATCACAAAAATATTAAAACGGAGTTTTGATATTTGTTTTTATGATGCCGATCATAAGGATTATTAATTTGATTATTCATAATAAAGGAAAAATCATAAGGATAGACTATGACCTTTTCTTTGATCATTATTCTTCTTTTATGCGGTATATTAACTAACCTGATGTCAGCGATTTTTGGTATTGGTGGCGGGGTGTTGATGGTACCCATTTTACATACGCTTTTCCCTTATATGCCAATCCAAATGATTTCTGCCACTTCACTGACTATCGTAATGGGATCAGCGTTAATTAATCTGTTTTACTTTTATAAGCTAAATATTGAGATTGATAAGAAAAAATTGCTCCTTTGGTCACTAAGTATGATCATTGGTGTACAACTTGGCTTTCATCTCAGCTTTAATGTTTCAGATAACCTGATAATAGGGGTCTTTGTCATTACGCTGATTGTATTGGCATTAAAAACCTTTTTGCATCCGAACAATAAGAAAAAGCAACAAGCACAGAAAAAAGATCGCTTACGTGGTAGCCTATTCTGCTTTCTAGGTGGGGGAATTGCTGGGATTACAGGGATCGGTGGTGGCTCAATTATGTCGCCACTAATTAGCCAGTTGCCCAGTGTTAGCATTAAAAGTGTGGCGGTTTATACCAATTATATGATGGTGATTGGTGGCATTGGCAATCTTTACGGCTATTTAACCAAGACCCCAGAAGTGATTATCCCCCATTCCTTACAGATTGGCTATGTGAGTTTCTCCATTGTACTCATTGTCGTGCTAAGTGCTTTTTTTATGAGTTTCATCAGTATGAAACTTCGTGGCATTATCAAAGAGGAAACCGCACGTAAATTGCTTAGTATGATCTTACTTTTTATTGCTTGCTATATGCTACTATTGCGAGTAATACAAGGATAAATTATATAGGATATGAAAATGCTTAAAGCGATGAATTTTAAAAATTGTCAATATAATCATTTGGTTGCTGTTGACAAAGGCACTCAGCTTTATCGTCAAGGGGAAACCGCCCACTCGTTTTATTGTGTAAAAAATGGGCTTATTGGCTTATATCATACCCTTGAAAATGGTAAAGAAAGTTTAGTGAGAATTTATAAAGCAGGGGATTATTTTGGATTTCGTACCCTATTTGGTGATAAGAAATACCATTGCACGGCGAAAGTATTAATGGAAGCAGAAATTATCAAAATCACGCCACAACATATTGATTCCTTCTTTTTAGAAAACCCAGAAACCATTCGCTTTTTATTCCAAATTCTTTCAAATGAACTGCGTGATGCAGAAGATCGCCTTGCTAAAAGTGCGTATTTAAAAAGTTTAGATCGTGTAATTGACAGCATTTATTTCTTAACAGAAAACTTTCCTGATTACCATTGGACACACCGAGAAATCGCTGAGTATGCAGGCTGTGAAACCGAAACTGCTATTCGCATTACCCGTGATTTAAGAAAGAAAAATTTATTATCGTAATTTCATTTTCCTCAACGGTTTAGCCTGTACTTAGCGCATTGGATTATCTTGTTAAACTGACATCGCAATAAAAATGGCAGCATCTATGCTGCCATTGTGTCAATAAATCGTTACATTAATTTTGTTCTTGTTGCAGACGATTTTCTTCTGTTTCTGGTTCAAGATCGAGTTTTGCCATTAGAAGCTGATCGCCATCTTCTTCAGGATTTTCTGTTACTAATAGCTTATCCCCATAGAAAATCGAATTTGCCCCAGCCATAAAACACATTGCTTGCATTTCTTCTGACATTCCTTGACGTCCCGCAGATAAACGGACATAACTTTTTGGCATCACAATTCGTGCAACGGCAATGGTACGCACAAACTCCGTCCAATCTAATTCCGCCGCCTCAGCCAATGGCGTGCCTTCCACTTTCACTAATTGGTTGATTGGCACGGATTCTGGTTGTGGATCGAGATTAGCTAAGCTGGCAATAAATGCGGCACGTTCTTTCCGTGTTTCATCCATACCAACAATTCCCCCACAACATACCTTTAAGCCGGCTTTACGCACTTTCCCAAGGGTATTAATACGATCATCAAATTGGCGTGTGCCAATAATTTTTTCATAATGCTCTGGTGCGGTATCAATATTATGATTGTAGTAATCTAATCCTGCTTTTTTCAAATCTTCCGCCATACCATCTTGCAATAAGCCAAACGTCCCGCAGGTTTCTAGCCCCAGATCTTTTACTGCTTTAATAATCGTGGTGATTTTTTCAATATCTTTTGGTTTTGGCCCACGCCAAGCCGCCCCCATACAAAAACGACTTGCACCACGGGATTTTGCCACTTTCGCTTTCTCTACAATCTCATCAACATTAATTAATTGTTGATTTTGCACCCCTGTTTGATAGCGTGCCGATTGTGGACAATAACCACAATCCTCAGGGCAACCCCCTGTTTTAATCGACATTAAGGTAGAAAGTTGAATCGCCCGTGGATTAAAATTCTCACGATGAACCTGAGCGGCACGATACACCAACTCTAAAAAAGGGGTTTCAAATAACGCTTCCACTTTACACACTGACCAATATTCTAAGGTTGGGTGCGGTGTTAAAGAAGGAATTTGAATGTTTGTGATTGTCATAAATTATCCTTATTACAAAAAGTGCGGTCTATTTTAGACCTAAATTTTTAATTCAGGTAATGATTTATCACTAATCCTACCATTTTCAACACATAAAAGGCGATCAATTTTTCCGACTAATTCATTAGGTTGATGAGTAACAATGAGCAACGTCAATGTTTTCTGCTGAGATAAATTCTCTAATAAATTCAACATTTCTTGACGCAAATGAGGATCAAGTGCTGAAAATGGTTCATCAAGCAATAAAATCGGTTTATCACGAAGCAGACAACGAGCTAAAGCAACACGCTGTTTCTGCCCGCCAGAAAGGGCATTAGGTAAGCGAGATAAAAAATCGCCTAATCCAACCGCACTTGCCGCCTTTTCCACTTGTGCTTTTTCTTCCGCACTCAGCGTTAAACTGGGCTTTAAACCTAAGGCGATATTTTCACCCACCGTTAAATGCGTAAACAAATTATTCTCTTGAAAGAGCATCGAAACAGGACGCTGATGAGGCGCGCTAAAGGTGTGATTTTGCCCATTAAGCCAAATTTCCCCCTTGTCGGCGAGTTCAAATCCAGCAATTAAATTGAGTAACGTGCTTTTCCCCGCGCCACTCGCCCCCACTATGGCAACACGTTGTCCCGCCGAAATATGCAGTTGGAAGTGCATCGCTTGATTGGGGTAATGAAAATAAGTATCCAGTTTAATCATTATCTTGCCTAAATCATTAACGTAATAAGAACCAATATCGAACAAAAACAAAGTGCGGTGCAATTTTTTGCTATTTTCGCTTTGCTCTTGCTTTTCGCTATGCCACATTTTGCGTTTTTTCAATCATCATAAATAACAGACCACATAACCCTAATAAAATTAAGGCGGTTACGCTCGCTTCTTGCATACGATATGAGCCTAATTGCTGATAAAGCAAATAAGGCAAAGAGATGAAATCTTGATTACCAAATAAAGCAATCGCTGTGAAATCGCCCAGCGATAAGGCACAAGCCAATGCGCTAGCATACCGCATCGCTGAACGCAAAGTTTGCCATTCTACCACTCGCCAGCGTTGCCAGCCTTGTACGCCAAGAGATTGGCAAAGTCGCTCATATTGCATTGTTTGATACATTGGGGCAGAAAGCGTGCGAATCACAAAAGGCATTGCCAAAATGCCATTACAAAACGCTACAATAAGGAGAAGATGCCCCGGCTGAAAATCAAGATCTTGCAAACGAATAAACAGCCCTAATGCCACCACTAAAGTTGGGATCGCAAGCACGATCATTCCCATATTACTAATGACATTGGCACAATAACGGTGGCTTTGCCAAGCTAAGCGTCGCACGAGCAAGAGTAATGCCATTGACAATACAATAGCAAATAGCGCAGAACATAGTGCAATACTTAAGGAATAACCCAAAGCACGCCACAACTGGGGATTTTGTGCCACTTTTTGCCACGCATCCCAATCTAATCCTGCCACCACCATATAAAGCAAGGGTAAAAAAAGAAAAATCAGCACACTGCCCACACAAAAAACTTGCCAAATTTGTACCGCACTTGTCTGCTTTTCTCGCCAGAACTGGCGTAAATCGAGCTGGCTAGGATCTTTGCGATGAAAGAAGCTACTCATCATAAGCAATAGGACACAAAAACCGCATTGCAACAACGCTAACATTGCCGCTTTAGGTAAATCAAATTCAAATAAAATGGCTTGGTAAATCGCCACTTCTAAGGTGGTATACGCTGGCCCACCACCAAGTGTGAGTACAATGGCAAAGCTAGTAAAGCAAAGCATAAAAATTAACGCAAAGGCAGGCAAAAATTGTTGGCGTAAATAAGGTAATTCGATTAAACGAATAAATTGCCAACCGCGAATATTAAGCTGTGAACTAAGCTGACGTTGCTGATTAGGAATGCTTGATAGGGCTTGCAAAAATAGACGGCTTGCTAAAGGAATATTAAAAAATAAATGTGCGATTAAAATGCCACTTAAGCCATAAATATTGGGTTTCCAGTCAATCTCAAGGGCGGAAAATAACCTTGCCAACCAACCTGAATGTCCGTAAATTCCTAATAGTCCTAGTACAGCCACCAAAGCAGGTAACACAAAAGTTAGGGAAAATAATTTCAAAATAAGCGATTTACCACGGAAATCTTGGTAAAAAAACGCACGGGCAAATAATAATCCGATACTCACCGATAAGAATGCCGAAAGAAATGCCTGCCCAAAACTAAAGGCAATAACGTGGCGAATATAGTTATCTTGCCAAAGTGCCGTCCATTGCTGATGATTGCCAAGATTTAACACCGCACTTAAGGTAAAGCCATAAAATGTCGCCAATAGCAATATCACGCCCATTCCCCCAAGCATTGAAGAAAGGGGGAATTTTTGCAAATAACGGCGTATTATTGTGTTAAGCTGGCTTGCCAAGTGTTCGTCCATTGTTTTAATTGTTCTGTATTGACGCCACTTCCCAACGTGGTTTTGCTTTGCTGTGCTTGTTTCAACGCATCAAAGTGCGGTTCAATTTTTTCATCAATAACGGCAAACATAATATTTTTTTGTGAAATTTGGCGTTGCGCTTCTGGAGTAATCAAAAATTGCATAAAGGCATCAGCACAAGCGTTAGGGTGATTTGCCATTCGCGCTGCGGTTTCAATTTGTAGCACTTGCCCTTCAGCAAAATCTGTCGCGGCATAATTGGCATCCTTGTCATTTAAGAGATGATAAAGTGGTGAAGTGTTATAACTAAACACCAAATCTGATTCGCCTTTTAAAAATGCGCCGTAAGTTTCTGACCAACCTTTCCCTACGGTAACGGTATGGCGAGCCAATTTCTTCCACGCTGCCTCTACATCATCGCCATAAACTTCATTCATTAAGATCACTAATCCACGCCCTACACCACTGGTACGCGGATCTTGATAAATGATGCGAAGTTGTTGATTATCAACCAATTCTTTTAGGCTTTTCGGTGGGTTTGGTAATTTTTCTTTATGATACACGAAGGCATAAGCACCAAAATCATAAGGTAAGAACACCTTATCTTCCCACTTCTCAGGTAAAGAAAGTTGCGCCATTGGCACCTGATGTTCTGCAAATAATGAGGTCTTTTTCGCTTCTTCAAGCATTGTTTGATCTAAGCCTAGCACAATATCGGCTTTGCTCTTTTTCCCTTCAAGGCGAATCCGATTAAACATTACCCCAGTACTATCAAAAGGCACATAATTCACCTGACATTGGGGGTGAGTTTGCTCAAACAGCGCTTTCACTTTTGGACCGGCGCCCCAATCAGCACTAAAACTATCATAAGTATAAACTTGCACCTCTTGCGCAGAGCTTGGTGTCGCCATCAGACTAGTGCTAAAAAGTGCGGTAAGAAAAGTAAGAGAAAAAGATTTTTTGAATTGCATAGTGTTTCCTTCCAATAAAAAACGACCAGCAATATTGACGCAAACAGCAAAAAAATTAGTTTCCTACGTCAGTATTAACTGTATCAGGTTCACGGGTATGATCTCAGCTATCAAGCACCCCGACTAATTTGAGCCTCTAGCTCGCGTTCAGTGTAGTAATTTTCCTTTACCAATGCAATCTATGTATTTAAAAATTCTTAAAATTTCTTTATAGTTAGCAATCAGTTAATGATTGATAAGGATAACCTATGGCATTTTCTGTTCCTCACCTTGACGATACGTTAAAAACACTGGCAGATTGTTTAATTCAGCATTACCCTGAACATTATAATGAAGGGCTTTACACGCAACTTGCACAGCAGAAAAATGATCCGACTAGCCCAATAGGTAAACTGGCACAAGGCATTGCAATGTCTGATTTTGTGGCAGAAACGTTAAAAAAACAACCGCACTTTTTACACCAATGTTGGCAACAATTCCCCCATTTAGAAAATACAGCCTATTACCAACAAGCCTTGCATTCCTTACTTCAAGAAGTTACTGATGACACCCAACTTTATCGCCAATTACGTCTTTTTCGTCATCGCGAAATGGCGAAGTTAAGTTTATGTCAAAGTTTAAACTTAGCGACGGTCGAAGAAATTTTCATTGTCCTTTCACAATTGGCAGAAACCATTATTATTGCCGCTCGGGATTGGCTTTATCAGCGTGCCTGTGCTGAAATGGGCATACCAATGGATAGCCACGGCAAACCGCAACAACTTTATATTTTAGGAATGGGGAAACTAGGCGGTTTTGAGCTAAACTTTTCCTCAGATATTGATCTCATTTTTACCTACCCTGCTAACGGCGAAACGCAAGGCGCAAGGCGTTCTATTGAAAATAGTGTCTTTTTCACTCGCTTAGGACAACGTTTGATTAATGCTTTAGATCAATATACCCCTGATGGTTTTGTGTATCGCACAGATATGCGTCTGCGCCCCTTTGGTGAAGCGGGGGCATTAGCCCTAAGTTTTACCGCAATGGAACAATATTACCAAGAACAAGGACGAGATTGGGAACGCTATGCAATGATCAAAGGGCGTATTTTAGGCGCTGATCCGCAAGATCCCAATGTCAAAAACTTACAAAATTTACTCCGCCCTTTTGTTTACCGCCGTTATATTGATTTTAGCGTTATCCAATCTTTACGCGAAATGAAACATAAAATTGAACGGGAAGTTCGACGCCGTGGGTTAGCAGACAATATCAAACTGGGCGCGGGAGGCATTCGTGAAATTGAATTTATTGTACAGGTTTTCCAACTTATTCGTGGTGGACGTGAAATTAAATTGCAACAACACGGATTGCTTCACATATTACCTGAATTGGAACAACTCGCTTTACTTAGCTCTCAAGAAGTCACTGATTTAAAAAATGCTTACCTTTTTTTACGCCGTGTAGAAAATGTGTTGCAAGCTATTGACGACAAACAAACTCAGCTTTTGCCAGAAAAAGAGCTGGATCGCCAGCGCCTAATTGTTGCTCTGCAACGTTATACCCAATGGAATACGCAAAAACAGCCTGTCCTCGTGGAAAATAGCATAACAAGCTGGGCGGATTTTGATACCTTATTACAATCGCACCAAAATAAAGTGCGGTCGGTTTTTTCGCAATTAATTGGTGCAGAAAATGATCCCTCGCCACAAGAAAATAGCCAATGGAACGATTTTTTAGAAACGGATTTCAATGAGGAAGACCTTCTACTCATTCTGCAACAAAATGGCATAACATTGGCAGAAAATGCACCGCTCTTACAACGCCTTACTCAGTTTCGCAACGAACTGGCTCGCCGTCCGATTGGAAGCAGAGGGCGTGGCGTATTAAGGCAGTTAATGCCGAGGCTACTTACTCAAGTGTTTCAACATCAAGCCTATGAAAGCTTGCTCCCCCGAATGTTGGATATTGTGGATAAAATTCTCACTCGCACCGCCTATTTGGAATTATTAGTGGAAAATCCGCAAGTACTCAATCAGCTCATTGAGCTATGTTCACACTCACAGCTTATTGCTCAACAAGTGGCGCGACACCCCATTTTGCTTGATGAATTATTAGATCGCAACGCATTATTAAATCCGACCGATTTCAGCGAATATGCCAGCGAATTAAAGCAATATCTGCTCCGTTTACCGCAAGATGACGAAGAACAGTTTATTGATGCCCTGCGTCAATTTAAGCAAAGCACCTTGTTACGTGTGGCAGCCGCAGATATTCTCGGCGCATTGCCCGTAATGAAAGTGAGCGATCATTTGACCTATTTGGCAGAAGCGATTATTGCTGCCGTTGTAGAGCTTGCTTGGCAACAAGTTACTGCGCGCTTTGGTATTCCTGAATATCTTCCGCCTAATGAGAAAGGTTTCTTAGTCATTGGCTATGGCAAATTAGGTGGCATTGAACTGGGCTACAAATCTGATTTGGATTTGGTCTTTCTGTTTGACGGTAGCAAAACAGGTCAAACGCAAGGTGGCAAAAAAGTGATCGACAGCAATCAGTTTTATCTCAAACTGACGCAAAAAATCATCAGTATTTTTAGTATGAATACGAGCGCGGGGGTGCTTTATGATATCGATATTCGCCTACGCCCGTCTGGTGATGCGGGGTTACTTGGCTGCTCGCTAAGTGCCTTTGAGAATTATCAGCTTAATGACGCTTGGACGTGGGAAAAACAAGCGCTTGTACGAAGCCGTGCCGTTTATGGCGATGTTGCCTTACGCCAACGTTTTGAACAAATTCGCCGCAAGGTACTTTCTGCGCCACGGGATCTTGTCAAACTCAAGGAAGACGTGAAAGCAATGCGTGAGAAAATGTATCAACATCTTGCCCATACCAATCCTGATGAATTTAACATTAAAACCGATCAAGGCGGCATTACGGATATTGAGTTTATCGCCCAATATTTGGTATTGGCTTACGCGCCGCAATACCCTAATTTAACCATTTGGTCAGATAATGTGCGGATTTTTGAGTCAATGGCAGAACTCCAAAATAGCGAAAACAAAAGTGCGGTGCTAAATGTTGATATTTCTGAACATTTGAAAAATGCCTACACTCGCCTACGCAACCGTATTCATCATTTAAATTTACTTGGCTTGCCTGCGGTGGTAAAGCAAGCAGAATATCAATCTGAACGGCAGTTTATTCGCCAAATTTGGCAAATGTTATTTGATTAGCCACAGAATTTATTGGCTAACTGAACCATTTTTACAATCACCCTTGTTGCGTCCCACATTCCTTCGAGGGTCGTCAGTTCTTGCTTGCTATGAAAATTGTATCCGCCCGTAAATAACATTGGGCAAGGAATTTGCTTTTCCGCCAATTTTGCACCAAGATAGCCTGAACGAATCGGCGTGAGAATAGGTTCAATACCACATTGCTTCATAGCTAAATCAGCAAGTTGGAGCGATTTTGGCTGTTGTTTAATGATCTCAGCCATATTGCTATATTGATCTTCAATACTTAGCTGTGCTTTCTTTCTTAAACGTTTTTTGCGATTAAAATCCACAATCATCATCGCCAAAAATGCCTTACGTTGCTCAAAGCTCACCCTATCAAAATCACAAATTAAATAGCGCATTTCCACTTTTTCAATATCGCCCGCTAGACTTTCTAAATGAAAAAAACCTTGTTTTCGTTCTGTTTTTTCTGGCACTTCTTGAGCCGGCAAGCCTTTTTGAAATTCACACGCTAATGTCAATGCATTACGCATTTTATCTTTGCCTACGCCAGCTTGAATATTGCGTCCATAAAGCGTTACGGTGGCGGTAGCAACATTCACATTTTCATAGCCCAAACTGCCAACCCCTTCCCCTGCAAGACAATATGCCCAATCACAAGTAAATTTATCAAAAGGGAAATGTTTCATTCCTTGCCCTGTTTCTTTGTCTGGCACAAAGGCGAGGCGAATATTGCAATGAGAAAGATGATTTTGTTGCAAAATATAAAGTGCGGTCAGAATTTCTGCAATTCCTGCTTTATTATCTGCCCCTAACAAGGTTTTTCCATCACTCACCACCAAGGTTTTGTTAATCAGTTTTTGCAAAAACGGATGATATACAGGGCTAATAAATTCCTCACCAACGCCAAGAGAAATATCACCTCCGCGATAATTTTCAATCACTTCAGGTAAGGTATGTTTGCTACTACATTGCGATGACGTATCAAGATGACTAATAAACCCAATTGTTGGCATTTGGGGGCTAATATTGGAAGGCAAAAATGCGGTAAGAATACCTTGTTTACTTAATTCAATTTGTTGCAAGCCCAGTGCGAAAAGCTCTTGTTGCAGAAATTTGGCTAACTTTGCTTGCCCTATGGAGCTGGGAATGGGTTTGGCATTAAACTTTGCTTGTGTATCAAAACTCACATAGTTTAAAAAACGTTCCAGTAATCCTTCTTGATATTGTGTGCTGTTTTCCATAATCATTTTATCGCTTTACAAAAATTGTTGCATTTTATTCTAACGAGGCTGTTGGCTTGAGGTATTGATATATAACAAAATTCAACCTAATTTTTTTAGGCAAAATGTGATTAATTGCTTTTCATTGTGGGGCGTTCGCTATATCATTAGCACTTATTTTTATCTATTGATTGTTCAACCAACTTGTTAGGGAGAAAACCAAAGCTAGTGGAAAATTCAGTTCAAACCAAACCGATTATTGAGCTTCGTTCTTTAACTAAGTCTTATGGCGACAAAACGATTATTGATGGTTTAAATCTTACCATTAACAATGGCGAATTTTTGACGATTTTAGGGCCTTCAGGCTGTGGTAAAACCACTGTTTTACGTTTAATTGCAGGATTAGAAGATCCTAACGGCGGTAAGATTATTCTTGACGGGCAGGATATTACTGACGTGCCAGCAGAACGTCGCTTTGTGAATACCGTATTCCAAAGTTATGCTCTTTTCCCACATATGACGATTTTTGAGAATGTGGCTTTTGGTTTACGTATGCAAAAAGTGCCAAACGCAGAAATTAAGCCACGTGTAATGGAAGCCTTACGTATGGTTCGTTTAGAAGAAATGGCTGAACGTAAACCCACTCAGCTTTCTGGCGGTCAGCAACAGCGTATTGCCATTGCAAGAGCGGTAGTCAATAAGCCAAAAGTGTTATTACTAGACGAATCTCTTTCTGCATTGGATTATAAATTGCGTAAAGAAATGCAAAATGAACTGAAAGCATTGCAACGTCAATTAGGGATTACCTTTATTTTCGTTACTCACGATCAAGAAGAAGCCTTGACGATGTCTGATCGTATTATCGTAATGAACAAAGGGAATATTGAACAAGACGGTACGCCTCGTGAAATTTACGAAGAGCCGAAGAATTTATTTGTTGCACGCTTTATTGGTGAGATCAACGTTTTTGATGCCAAAGTGATTGAGCGTGTAAGCGAAAAAACCGTAAAAGCCAATGTTGAAGGACGTATTTGTGAAATCTATACGGATTTACCGGTTCAACCAGATCAACACTTGAAAGTGCTTTTACGCCCTGAAGATATTGTGATTGAAGAATTAGATGAAAATGAGCAATCTAAAGCGATTATCGGACACGTTTCTGATCGTAACTATAAAGGAATGACGTTGGAATCCAGCATTATTCTTGATCATAATGATATGAAAGTGTTAGTGAGCGAATTCTTCAATGAAGATGATCCGCATATTGATCACTCAGTAGGACAAAAAGTCGCCCTCACTTGGCACGAAGGTTGGGAGGTTGTGTTAGACGATGAAGACAGCTAATACGGGATTTCAAAAAATTACCATTACAACCATCTTTGCTTGGTTAATTTTGTTTGTATTAGCGCCTAACCTATTGGTGCTAACAGTCAGTTTCTTAACCCGTGATGGCAGTGATTTTTATGCATTGCCATTTACCTTTGAGAATTACACACGCCTATTTGAACCGCTTTATGCCCAAGTGGTGTGGAATTCACTTTATATGTCGGGTATTGCCACCATTATTTGTTTAATTATTGGTTACCCTTTTGCCTTTATGATTAGCAAAATTAAGGAAAAATATCGTCCAATTTTGCTTTTTTTAGTGGTTTTACCATTTTGGACAAACTCACTTATTCGTATTTATGGAATGAAAATTTTCCTTGGCGTAAAAGGGGTGTTAAATAGCACATTACTGACCTTAGGCATAATTAACGAACCAATTCGTATTCTAAATACCGAAGTTGCGGTAATTATTGGTTTAGTCTATTTATTATTACCATTTATGATTTTGCCATTGTATGCTGCTATTGAAAAATTAGATCACCGTTTATTAGAAGCGGCTAAAGACTTAGGAGCAAACAGTTTCCAACGCTTTGTCAAAGTGATTATTCCACTCACGATGCCGGGCATTATCGCAGGTTGCTTATTAGTGTTATTACCTGCTATGGGAATGTTCTATGTGGCTGATTTACTTGGCGGTGCGAAAGTGTTACTGGTGGGTAACGTGATTAAGAGCGAGTTCTTAATTTCACGTAACTGGCCATTTGGTTCAGCAATTAGTATTGGCTTAACCATTTTAATGGCGTTACTCATTTTTGTTTATTACAAAGCAAGTAAATTAATGAATAAGAAAATGGAGTTGGAATAATGAGTCGTTTACTGCGTAATATTTTTATGTTGGTGGTGTACGCTTATTTGTATATCCCAATTATCATTTTGGTCACCAATTCTTTTAATGCTGATCGTTATGGATTGAGTTGGAAAGGGTTTAGCTGGAATTGGTATGAGCGTTTATTTAATAACGATACGCTGATCCAAGCCGCATTGCACTCGGTTACCATTGCCTTTTTTGCGGCAACCCTTGCCACCATTGTGGGAGGATTAACTGCCATAGCCTTATATCGCTATCGTTTCCGCGGTAAACAAGCGGTGAGCGGAATGTTATTTATCGTTATGATGTCGCCTGATATCGTTATGGCCGTATCCCTACTTGCCCTATTTATGATTGTCGGTATTTCATTAGGTTTTTGGTCATTATTACTGGCACATATTACCTTCTGCTTACCTTATGTGGTGGTGACAGTCTTTTCACGCTTAAAAGGATTTGATGCCAAAATGCTTGAAGCGGCAAAAGATTTAGGTGCGAGTGAAATTACCATTCTGCGAAAAATTATTCTGCCTTTAGCCTTGCCTGCCATTGTCTCAGGCTGGTTACTCAGCTTTACCATTTCACTTGACGATGTTGTGGTTTCCTCTTTCGTAAGTGGTGTCAGCTACGAAATTTTACCACTGAAAATTTTCTCATTGGTAAAAACAGGGGTAACACCTGAAGTGAATGCACTGGCAACCATAATGATTATTTTCTCGCTAACTTTAGTCATATTAAGTCAGCTTGTGGCGAAAAAAGATAAATAGCCCGAAAAGGAAAATAATACTTCACAAATAAGTATAGACAAAATAGAATACGCCTTGACGCCCTCAAGGCGTTTTTTATTCGTATTTTGTTATACAAAATATATCTCTAACCCTCTTAACAGGAGAATGATAGAAATGAAAAAATTTGCAGGTCTTTTCACAGCCGGAATGATCGCAGTGACTTTAACAGCTTGTAATGATAAAGAAACAAAGAATGCGGAAACCAAAGCCCCCGCTAACGATACCGTATATCTTTACACTTGGACAGAATATGTGCCAGATGGCCTATTAGATGAATTTACTAAAGAAACTGGAATCAAAGTCATTGTTTCAAGTCTAGAATCTAATGAAACAATGTACGCTAAATTAAAAACACAAGGTGAATCCGGTGGTTACGATGTGATTGCCCCATCAAACTACTTTGTGTCAAAAATGGCGCGTGAAGGTATGTTAATGCCATTAGATCACAGCAAATTACCTGTTATTAAAGAGCTAAACCCAGACTGGTTAGATAAACCTTATGATAAAGGTAACAAATATTCTTTACCACAATTATTAGGCGCACCGGGTATTGCCTATAACACCAATGATTACAAAGGATCTGATTTCACTTCTTGGGGTGATTTATGGAAACCTGAATTTGCGGGAAAAGTACAATTACTTGATGATGCACGCGAAGTCTTTAACATTGCATTATTAAAATTAGGTCAAGATCCAAATACCCAAGATCCTGCTATCATCAAACAGGCTTACGAAGAGTTACTCAAATTACGTCCAAACGTACTTTCTTTCAACTCTGACAACCCAGCTAACTCATTCATCTCTGGTGAAGTAACAGTTGGTCAATTATGGAACGGTTCTGTGCGTATTGCGAAAAAAGAACAAGCACCTTTAGATATGGTATTCCCGAAAGAAGGGCCTGTTCTTTGGGTTGATACCCTTGCCATTCCAGCAACCTCTAAAAACCCTGATGGCGCACACAAACTAATTAACTATATGTTAGGTGCTAAAACTGCGGCAAAATTAACGGAAGAAATTGGCTATCCAACATCAAATGTTGAAGCATTAAAATTACTTCCTGATGAAATTACTAAAGACCCAGCAATCTACCCAACCGCTGAAGTATTACAAAACAGCTACTGGCAAGATGATGTTGGTGATGCGGTTCAGTACTATGAAGAATATTACCAAAAATTAAAAGCCGCGAAATAATTTCTCGCGACAAATAAACCTCGCTAAATGCGAGGTTTATTTTTGTCTTCTAGCAAAAAATTTATCAAAATCTTACCGCACTTAATATTTTTATCACGCAATAATTCACCCAAGTTACAATAAATGCGCAAAATAACGAGCATTTACTTTTTCAATACATATGAAAATAATTACATTACTAAAAATAACAAAACAAAATAAACAAAAACCCGAATTACACAAAAACCATTAAAAATCAATACATTGCAAAAAAAAAAAAAAAAAAAAAAAAAAAAAAAAAAAAAAAAAAAAAAATAACATTCACTCCACTTGAAATTGTTATTTATGCGCCTATACTCAGTAGCAAATAGCTATTTTACCTCTCGACAAATAATCTATTTCATAAATAAGGAGTTAATAATGAGTCATACCCCTGATATTCTAACTAATCCCCTAACCAATAAAGGCACGGCTTTTACGCTTGAAGAACGTAATAAGTTAGGTTTAACAGGACGATTACCTGCTGCTGTGGAAACCCTTGATGAACAAGCCAAACGTGCTTATGAGCAGCTTTCTCGTTATGAAAAACCAATGGAAAAATACATTTTCCTTGACCAACTACATAATCGTAATGAAGTGCTTTATTATCGTCTTCTTACCGATCATCTCGCTGAAATGTTGCCTATTGTTTATGACCCAACCGTAGGTGATGCAATAAAACAATGGAGTCGTGATTATCGCCGTTCTCGTGCCGTTTATTTAAATGTGAACCGTCCAGAAGATATTCGTGCTTCTTTTGAAACATTGGGGCTTGGCGCAGAGGATGTTGATCTCATAGTCTGTTCTGATGCAGAAGAAATCCTTGGTATTGGCGATTGGGGCGTGAACGGAACGGATATTTCTGTTGGTAAACTTGCCGTCTACACTGCCGCTGCGGGCATCGATCCAAGCCGTGTCATTGCGGTGAATTTAGATGTTGGTACCGATAACGAAGCATTGCTAAATGACCCAACTTATCTTGGTAATCGACACGCTCGTGTGCGTGGTGAACGCTATGATCACTTAATTAATGAATATTTAAAAATAGCAAGTGAAATGTTCCCAAATGCCCTCTTGCACTTTGAAGATTTTGGCCCTTCTAACGCACGTCGCATCTTAGTTGAAAATCGTGAAAAATACCGTATTTTCAATGATGATATGCAAGGCACTGGCGCAATTGTTATGGCAGCAGTCATTTCAGGTTTAAAAGTTACGAAACAAACATTCGCTGAACAACGCCTTGTGGTCTATGGGGCGGGAACTGCGGGAACAGGAATGGCAGATCAAATTAGTGCCGCAATGGAACGTAATGGACTTTCTCGCGAAGAAGCCAAAAAACGCGTATGGCTCATTGATATTAATGGCTTAGTCACTGATGATATGCCAAATCTACCGAATTACCAGCAAGAATATGCGCGCTCTGCTGATGAAGTGGCAGATTGGCAACGTTCAGAGGGTAAAATTGGTTTGTTAGAAGTTGTAAAACAAGTCAAACCAACCATTTTAATTGGCACCTCCACAGATCACGGTGCATTCACTGAAGAAGTCATCAAAGCACTTTGTGAAGGCGTAGAACGTCCAATTTTATTACCACTCTCTAACCCAACAGAGCGTATTGAAGTGATGCCACAAGATGCAATCCCTTGGTCAAAAGGTAAAGCCTTAATCGCAACGGGTATTCCAGTATCTCCTGTGCAATATAACGGAACGGCTTTCTATATTGGGCAAGGTAACAATGCGCTGCTTTATCCCGGCTTAGGATTAGGCGTCATTGTATCAGGGGCAAGCCAAGTCACTGACGGAATGTTACTTGCTGCCGCTGAAGCTGTTGCAAGCCAAGTCAATCCACAAGATTTAGGGGCGGCGTTACTTCCCCCAGTAGATAATTTACGCGCTTCGTCAGCAACGGTGGCTGTCGCCGTCGCCAAACAAGCAATAAAAGATGGTGTTGCAACCAAACAGAGTGATAACTGGGTACAAAGCGTGCAAAACGCAATGTGGCAAGCCGTTTATCGCTAAATACGCCTATGCCGTCTGAAAATCAGGCGGCATTTTTATAAAAAAGACGGCGCTTTTATTAATTAATCTCACAAAGCGCTTTCAAAATAATCCTAAAAAAGAAATTATTCCAACAGAGGAAAATATAATGCTTTTTCTCACCGCACTTGAAAGTGTCTTATCTATCGTTCTGATTATTGTATTAGGTTTTTATTTACGCCATAAAGGCTATTTTGCAGACAGCTTTGCTGGCAATATTTCTAAACTCATTATGAATATTGCCCTCCCAGCTTCTATTTTTATTTCTGTGCTAAGTTACCTTACTCGTGAAAAATTATTTTCGCTATCAGATGGATTAATTTATGGTACTGCTGCAATATTCTTAGGTTATATTATTGCGTGGTTAATGACAAAAGCCTTCAATATTCGTGCAGGGCGGAAAGGTGTTTTTATTAATACGATAGTAAACGCTAATACCATATTTATCGGCTTACCCTTAAATATTGCATTATTTGGTGAAAATAGTATGCCTTATTTTTTGGTCTATTATGTACTAAATACCATTTCCACTTGGACTTTCGGCGCTTGGCTGATTGCACGAGATAGTAGCCAATCACAATCATCACCACATCGCTTATTTAACTGGAAAAAACTTTTACCTCCACCGTTACTCGGATTTCTTGTTGCCCTCATTTTTTTACTCATCAATATTCCTGTACCAAATTTTATTCATAGCGCATTAAGCTATATAGGGGCAATGGTTACGCCACTTTCACTCATTTATATTGGCATCACGCTTTATGATGCGGGATTAAAAAGCCTCAAATTTGATAAAGACACCATTACCGCACTCATCGGCAAATTTGCTATCGCCCCAGCGATTATGGTATTTCTCATTTTTATTGGTAAAACCGTGCTACCATTGCCAACGATTGAGGCACAAACGCTGATTCTACAATCCTCCGTTTCTGCTCTTGCCATATTGCCTATTCTTGCCAATGAAGCCAAAGGTGACGTGTCTTTTGCTACCAATATTGTTACCACAAGCACCTTATTATTTATTCCTATTGTGCCACTGATTGATGGTTTACTTGGGCTTTTAAACTAAATTTACGAAAAGAGCACCGCACTTATAAAAATGCTGTTTATCTGATTTAAACAGCATTTTGTATCATTTTATTTTTTCCACGTTATTTTGTTACTTAGAAATAATTCTTATAAAATTCTATTAATCTCTCCATAAATCAAAATAATCAAACTCATCCTATTCCACTTTAATTTCCCTCATTATTTTTCTAAATAAAAAAATAATATATCTTGCACTTCCTCAGCTTTCCTTTTACTCTAATTAAGCTACAAATTAGTCTAATAAGGAGTTCCTATGGCACACATTTCAACGATTCATTACACTGGCAATTTGCACAATGATTTAATCCATTTACAAAGTGGAAACAAAATTTCCACTGATGCCCCTGTGGATAATAATGGTAAAGGTGAAGCCTTCTCACCAACAGATTTACTTGCTGCTTCACTTGCCGCCTGTGCAATGACAATTATGGGAATTCGAGCAAGAGATCTTGGCGTGGATTTGCAAGGCACACGCATCGAAGTAGAAAAAGAAATGGCGCTCAACCCACGCCGAGTCGCACGTATTGTATTAGATTTTTATCTTAACAAAGCGCTTGATGAACGCATGCGTGCCACGCTCGAAGCCGCGGCTCACACCTGCCCTGTCGCCAAAAGCCTCAGCGCAGATTTAGTACAAGAATTTCGTTTTCATTACGAATAGTGGACAAAAAAGCCTTATTTTCATAGAAAATAAGGCTCTCACTTTCAATTATTTAAACCATTCTTCAGAAAACTGCTGTGGAGAAATCGGATTAATGTGTTCTTATAGACATAAGATTTAGTTCTCCAAAAACCTTTCCCTTAACTGATGCAACTGATCACGTACCGCAGCGGCTTTTTCAAATTCCAAGTTTTGGGCGTGTTTGTACATTTGTTGTTCCAGTTTTTTGATTTGTTGCTGAAGTTCTTTTGTACTGGTTGGTTGATAAAGTGCGGTAGGTTCTGCCACTGATTTTTGTTTTTGCTTGCTTTTTGCTTTGTTATTGGTTGCACTTTGTCCAATATCAAGCAATTCGCCGACTTTTTTATTCAACGCTTGTGGCACAATGCCGTGTTCTTCATTGTATTTCATTTGTTTTTCACGGCGGCGGTTGGTTTCGTTAATGGCTTTGTCCATTGATTTGGTAATACTATCAGCATACAAAATGGCTTTACCATTTAAATTTCGTGCCGCACGTCCAATGGTTTGGATCAATGATCGTTCGGAACGCAAAAAGCCTTCTTTATCGGCATCTAAAATTGCGACTAAAGACACTTCGGGAATGTCTAAGCCCTCACGTAATAAGTTGATTCCGACCAATACGTCAAATTCCCCTAAACGTAAATCTCGAATGATTTCTACCCGTTCTACGGTATCAATATCAGAATGCAAATAACGCACGCGCACACCGTGTTCTTCTAAATAATCGGTCAGATCTTCTGCCATTCGTTTGGTGAGTGTAGTAACTAAAACGCGTTCATTTTTATCCGCTCTTTGGCGAGCCTCGGAAAGTAAGTCATCCACTTGAATCGCTACGGGGCGGATTTCAATTTCAGGATCGAGTAACCCCGTTGGGCGCACGACTTGATCGATAATCTCACTGCCTGATTTTTCTAATTCGTAAGGACCGGGCGTAGCTGAAACATAAATGGTTTGCGGAGCAAGGCGTTCAAATTCTTCAAAACGTAATGGGCGATTATCCAACGCAGAAGGCAATCGAAAGCCATATTCCACCAAGGTTTCTTTACGTGAACGGTCGCCACGATACATTCCACCAATTTGTGGCACAGTAACGTGAGATTCATCAATAATTAATAAGCCATCGGCGGGAATATAGTCAAATAACGTCGGAGGTGGCTCACCTTCTTTACGCCCAGATAAATAGCGAGAATAATTTTCAATGCCTGAGCAATAACCCAATTCGTTCATCATTTCAATATCAAACTGAGTGCGCTGGGTAATACGTTGTTCCTCTAGCAATTTATTTTCTTTGATGAAATACTCTCGGCGCTGTGCCAGCTCCGCTTTGATTTGCTCAATGGCATCTAAAATCCGTTCACGCGGGGTAACATAGTGGGTTTTCGGATAAATAGTGTAACGTGGCACGGCACCGAAATTGGTGCCTGTGAGCGGATCAAATAAACTTAAACGTTCAATTTCATCATCAAATAATTCAATACGAACCGCTTGATCATCAGACTCCGCTGGGAAAATATCAATAATTTCTCCCCTTACTCTGAATGTCCCTCGCTGAAATGCCTGATCATTGCGGGTATATTGCAACTCCGCTAATTTCGCTAAAATTTGTCGCTGGTTAATAATCGCGCCCGTTTGTAAATGTAACATCATCTTCAAATAGCTATCGGGATCACCCAAACCATAAATAGCAGAAACGGAGGCAACCACAATGGTATCACGCCGTTCTAAAAAGGATTTTGTTGCAGACAGACGCATTTGTTCAATTTGGTCATTAATAGACGCATCTTTTTCAATAAACGTATCACTACTTGGGACATAGGCTTCTGGCTGATAATAATCGTAATAAGAAACAAAATATTCCACCGCATTTTCAGGGAAAAACGTCTTCATTTCGGCATAAAGCTGAGCTGCAAGGGTTTTGTTCGGTGCCAACAACATTGCGGGGCGATTAAGTTTGGCAATGACATTGGCAATGGTAAAGGTTTTACCCGATCCCGTTACGCCAAGTAGCGTTTGATGAGCCAAACCATCATTAAGATTTTCGCTCAACTTTTCTATCGCCTGAGGTTGATCGCCCGAGGGAGAAAAATCAGAATGCAGAATAAACGGTTTGCTGTGAATTTTGTTACTCATAAAAAACGCCCTATTAGAAAAGTGCGGTCAATTTTAGCATAATTTTTTCCTTTCGGCTTGAACAAAACATTAAGTTTTACACAGAGTTATATTTGTCAAGATTGAAATCTCACAAAATCAAAAAAAATTTTAAAAAAATTTCTAGATTTTTATTAACCAATTGATAAATAATAAAATGTTATTTTACAATCAATTTTATTGCTAATCAGTAAATACCTAGTTTTTTCAAGGGATCAGCGATTTTTTCAAATAAGAACTCACAGACTTATCCACAAGCACTGTGGATATAAAAAAAGAACATAATTTTTCAACATTTTTTTTAATTTCACTGTTGACAAAGGAAAGACAGATCATTATCATCTGCGACCAATTCCTTGTGATACAGAATTATTCCTCCTTAGTTCAGTCGGTAGAACGGCGGACTGTTAATCCGTATGTCGCTGGTTCAAGTCCAGCAGGAGGAGCCAATTTTCTCTTTTGGCAGTTTTTATTTGTCTCCTTTTATAAAAGCTATTTAATTCCAAAAGAGCTTAAAGCCCATATCCTCCTTATGGGCTTTTATTTTTTCTAATTAACCTTTCATAAGAATGATAATATCCGTTACTTTTCATCATTTATAGGACAAGCAAATGTTTTTATCTTTTCTCGCTATACTTATCGGATTAGTGATTTTAGTCTGGAGTGCAGATCGTTTTATTGATGGTGCCGCTTCTCTTGCCAGCTATTTAGGGATGTCGCCCCTATTAATTGGCATTGTTATTATTGGGTTTGGTACCTCTGCGCCTGAAATCATTGTTTCTGCCCTTTCAGCCCTCAACCACAGCCCGGGAATTGCACTGGGCAATGCTTATGGCTCAAACATCACCAATATTGCATTAATTTTAGGTGTCACTGCCATTATTAAGCCAATTATAGTCAATTCACAAGTGCTAAAAAAAGAATTGCCTGTGTTAATGTTTGTTACCCTACTTTCTGCTTGTTTAATTTATGATGCCACCATTTCTCGTCTTGATGCCGTGATTTTATTGGCAGTTTTCACGCTCTATATGGGCTGGACAATTTGGCAAGGCATAAAACATTCAAGCGATAGCCTTGGGCAAGACATTACCGATGAACTCAAAGAAAAATCACAAATGCCGTTAAAAACCGCCTTATTATGGTTAGTCATTGGATTGGCATTATTAATGGGCAGTTCGCAATTATTAGTGTGGGGGGCAGTAAATATCGCCACTTATTTAGGTGTGAGTGATTTAATTATCGGCTTAACCATTGTTGCCATCGGTACGTCATTACCTGAATTAGCAGCTTCTATTATGGCGGCAAGAAAAAATGAATTAGATCTCGCTGTGGGCAATATTATTGGTTCTAACTTGTTTAACACACTTGCGGTAGTAGGGATTGCAGGTGCTATTACCCCAATTCAAGCAACGTCCGAAGTGTTTAGTCGAGATATGCTCGTTATGATCGCCTTGACGGGCTTACTGTTTTTATTTGGTTATGGGTTCAAAGGACGAACAGGGCAGATTAACCGCCTTGAAGGGCTAATGTTATTTCTCGCTTATGTGGCGTATAATTCTTTGCTTATTTACACCGCACTTTGATTTGAATAATAAGACAATCAAAAGAAAAAAGGGGTGAGCTTTCACCCCTATTTTTCACCGGAAAGATTATCCTCCAAATAGCACCGCGCCACCACGCATAGGCAAGGTTGTGCCATAAAAAAGTGCTGTAGCAAAGAAAATCACCACGCCGCCTGCGATCAATTTCACGACAATCTCAGCATAAGGCGAATTTTCCGAGCTAAAATACCAACGCCCCAACTTCACTGCGGTTTGCCTTGCGTATTGCACAATCAACGCAAATAAAGAGAGCGTCATTCCTGTGCCAACCGCCATTGCCATCGCGGCTGCGATTCCCCACTTATAAAGATTGAGCATATAGGAAAGAAAAAGAATAAAAATCGCCCCTGAGCAAGGTCGCATACCAATCGTTAAAATCACAAGCAAGCGGGATTTAAAATTTGTGGCGTGATCTAATTGCTGTGAACTGGGTAAATGTTGATGCCCACAGCTGCAACCTTTTTCGTGATCACAATGGATTTGTGCAACCTGAACAGGTTTCTCCAATCTATTTTTTGCCGAAGTAGGCTTAATAGAATGAATTTTCCCCAGTGAAACAGTGCGTTTACTCTGACGAAATTTGTGCAAAAATTTCACCGCACTTTGATAAATCCAATAGATGCCCAATAAGAACATCAAAATAAACGCAGAACGTTCAAGCCAAAGCTGGCTCAATTTGAAATAATGGGAAGACAATTGCAACCCCGCCACGAGAATAGATGTTGCCACCACAGCCACCAAGCCTTGCATTAAAGAAGACAATAAGGTGAGCTGAACACTGGTTTTCAATTGAGATTGATGGGTAGATAAATAACTGGCAATCACAAATTTACCGTGTCCGGGGCCAAGGGCGTGTAGCACCCCATACAAAAAACTTATCAGCATTAAGCTTAACCCCGCTTGCACGGGATAGTGATTGATTTGGTGTAAATATCCAGAAATACTTTGGTTAAACGCTTTCTGCCAACTCATCGTTTGACCAAACAAATAAGGTAAGACATAAAACCCCAGTCCCATCAGTAACAGCAATATTGCGAGGTACTTAATCCCTCTTTTTGTGTGCTTGTTTAATTGCATACAATCTCCACTTTTTGGCTAAACACTTCGCCAAGGGAACTGTCCTCATTACGCTGACTGCGATCTAAAGAAGCTGCATATTCGCGCACCTTCTGATCCACATTCGGTTCAACTACTTTGCCCGAACATTGCGCAGGAAGTTGTGAAAAATCCACCGCACTTTGTTTGTTATTAAGTGTTGGATACGTCATTGCCACAAAATAAGTGGGATCGTATGTTGCTAATTCAAACTGATTTCCCTTTAGCAGTTGGGGGTTAGACAACAAAAAATCAAAATAGTACATCACTTGTGTGCCATTTGATTTCATTCCATAATGCTGTGCCTGTGCTTTATATTTGATCTTGTTCTTATTTTTATCAAAGAGATAGCTAAAATAATGCTCATTCACAATATTTTTCATTGCCTCATCAATCAACTTTTGCTTATCACTCGGCTGAGTGGATTGCGTTAAATCATAAATAATACTGGCAGAACTTGCTTCATCCAACACCCACTGCATTGAAAAGCCCACTAATCTTCCGTCTTCTACCAATACTTTGTTGTGCATATCAATAAAAGCGTGAGGATGGGCAAAACAAGATAAAGGCAATAGCACCAATACACTTAAGCACTTTCTTAACATAACTGACCTTAATAAAAATTATTCTCAAAAAACGAATCCTATCACTAAACCCCATTTGAAACAAAATGCTCGCTGGAAATTCATTTGCTTAAATAGTATAAAAAAACAGTATTTATGTGATTTACATCAAAAAAATGTAAGTTGATCATTTCTTTATACACAATTTCTTTGTAGTATATACACCGTCAAGTGACAGCTTGATATTCATAAAGTTCCTAAATAAAATAATCAAAATAAATAGCTAAACTACTTTCCTACCTCCCATTTGGGAGGTTTTTTTTCGCTTTCAATTCGCCAAAAACAAAAACATCAAGTAAAATAACCGCACTTTTTACAGCTAAGAGAACAATTTATGTCATCACAATTTGTTTATACTATGCATCGTGTCGGTAAGGTTGTGCCGCCGAAACGTCATATTTTAAAAGATATTTCCTTAAGTTTTTTCCCAGGTGCCAAAATTGGTGTGCTAGGGCTAAATGGTGCAGGGAAATCCACCCTGCTTCGCATTATGGCTGGCGTGGATAAAGAATTTGAAGGGGAAGCGCGTCCACAACCCGGAATTAAAATTGGTTATCTCCCACAAGAACCTAAGCTAGAACCACAACAAACCGTACGCGAGGCCGTGGAAGAAGCCGTTGCAGATGTAAAAAATGCCTTAACACGTTTAGATGAAGTTTATGCGCTTTATGCCGATCCTGATGCTGACTTCGATAAACTTGCCGCCGAACAAGCACAATTAGAAGCTATTATTCAAGCGCACGATGGGCATAATCTAGAAAACCAACTTGAACGTGCCGCTGATGCGTTACGTTTACCGGATTGGGATGCCAAAATCGAGCATCTTTCAGGAGGGGAACGCCGTCGCGTAGCGCTTTGCCGCTTATTGCTTGAAAAACCAGATATGCTGTTATTAGATGAGCCAACCAACCATTTAGATGCAGAATCAGTCGCTTGGTTAGAGCGTTTCTTACACGATTACGAAGGGACTGTGGTTGCTATTACCCACGACCGTTACTTCCTAGACAATGTCGCAGGTTGGATCTTAGAGCTTGACCGCGGCGAAGGCATTCCTTGGGAAGGCAACTATTCTTCGTGGTTAGAGCAAAAAGAAAAACGCCTTGCCCAAGAAGCGGCGGCAGAATCTGCTCGTCAAAAATCCATTGAAAAAGAGTTAGAATGGGTTCGTCAAAATCCAAAAGGCCGCCAAGCAAAAAGCAAAGCTCGTATGGCGCGCTTTGAAGAATTAAACAGCGGTGAATATCAAAAACGCAACGAAACCAACGAATTATTTATTCCACCGGGTCCACGTTTAGGGGATAAAGTCATCGAAGTGAGCAATTTAACTAAAGCTTATGGTGATCGCACATTAATTGATGATTTATCTTTCAGTATTCCAAAAGGTGCGATTGTTGGGATTATCGGGGCGAACGGTGCAGGAAAATCGACCCTTTTCCGTATGCTTTCTGGGCAAGAACAACCTGATAGTGGAAATATTACGCTTGGTGAAACCGTGGTGCTTTCTTCTGTGGATCAATTCCGTGATGAAATGGACGATAGTAAAACAGTATGGGAAGAAGTCTCACACGGACAAGATATTCTGCGTATTGGTAACTTTGAAATCCCAAGTCGTGCTTATGTTGGACGTTTTAATTTTAAAGGCGTCGATCAACAAAAACGTGTTGGTGAACTGTCTGGTGGGGAACGTGGGCGTTTACATTTAGCCAAGTTATTACAAGCTGGGGGGAACGTGCTGTTATTAGACGAACCAACCAATGATCTTGACGTGGAAACTTTACGTGCCTTAGAAAATGCGATCTTAGAATTTCCGGGCTGTGCGATGGTAATTTCCCACGATCGCTGGTTCTTAGACCGTATCGCTACCCACATTCTGGATTACGGCGATGAAGGCAAAGTTACTTTCTATGAAGGCAACTTCTCAGACTATGAAGAATGGAAAAAGAAAACCTTCGGTGCTGATGCCCTACAACCGCATCGTATTAAATACAAACGTATAGCAAAATAATGGCATTAAAAAAGGCGAAATGATGATTTCGCCTTTTTGTTATAAACGGTATATAAAATCAACGCCTTTAATCAATGGAAAAATTTGAAAATCGTAGATACCACGCCAATTTCCGACTCCAAATATATAGCAACCAGTTTAATACGTCAGTCTGTCTACTTTTCTGTGAAAACTCTACAAGAGACATCCAAATAATTACGCTAATTTACTACAATGCCAGCTTTGAAAAAATATATTTAAATTTTAGCTCTCAAAAGTAGGATCAATACCTACTTTTGAGCTTAAAAACTTGCTACTCCCACTCAATCGTCGCAGGTGGTTTTCCGCTGACGTCATAGACTACGCGGGAAATGCCATCAACTTCATTAATGATACGATTGGAGATTTTGCCGAGTAAGTCGTAAGGCAAATGCGCCCAATGTGCGGTCATAAAATCAATGGTTTCTACGGCACGAAGAGAGACAACCCAGTCGTATTTACGTCCATCGCCCATTACACCGACAGATTTTACCGGTAAGAATACCGTGAACGCTTGGCTAACTTTATAATACCAACCTGAGTTGTACAGTTCCTCAATAAAGATAGCATCGGCACGACGGAGTAAATCACAGTATTCTTTTTTCACTTCACCCAGCACACGCACGCCTAAGCCCGGGCCGGGGAATGGATGGCGGTTGAGCATTTCAGCAGGTAGCCCGAGAGCTAATCCGATTTTTCGCACTTCATCTTTAAATAATTCGCGTAATGGCTCTACCAAACCAAGTTTCATATAATCCGGCAATCCGCCTACATTGTGGTGCGATTTAATCACGTGTGCTTTGCCTGTTTTACTTGCGGCAGATTCGATCACATCAGGGTAAATCGTGCCTTGTGCTAGCCATTTTACGCTGCTGAGTTTTTTCGATTCATCATCAAACACATCAACGAACACTTTACCGATCATTTTGCGTTTCGCTTCTGGATCATCAATGCCTTTTAATGCATTTAAAAAGCGATCTTCCGCATTCACATGAATGATATTTAAGCCAAATTTATCACCAAACATTGCCATTACTTGCTCTGCTTCATTAAGGCGTAGCAAACCATTATCTACAAAGACACAATGTAAGTTTTTACCGATAGCACGGTGTAATAATAAAGCCGTAACGGAAGAATCTACACCGCCTGACAAGCCTAAAATGACTTCATCATTACCAACTTGCGCTTTGATACGAGCGATCGCATCTTCAATGATATTTTCTGGCGTCCAGTTACGTTCACAACCACAAATATTCACCACAAAATTAGTTAAAAGGGCTAAGCCGCTTTTTGTGTGGGTAACTTCAGGGTGAAATTGCACGCCATAGAAGTGGCGATTTTCATCAGACATTGCGGCAATAGGACAAGTTGGCGTAACACCCGCAATTTGAAAGTGCGGTGGTAATTGGGTAACTTTATCGCCGTGACTCATCCAAACATCTAATTTATGATCACCGTCATCTAAACCGGCGAAAAGTGCGGTTGGATTTTGTAAAGAAACGGAAGCATAACCAAATTCACGGTGATCAGAGGTTTCGGTTAAACCACCTAGCTGCATTGCCATTGTTTGCATTCCATAGCAAATCCCTAATACTGGCACGCCCGCATTAAACACATATTCAGGCGCACGCGGACTGTTTTCTTCCGTCGTGCTTTCAGGTCCGCCTGAAAGAATAATGCCTGTTGGGTTAAATTCACGGATTTGTTCTTCCGTTACGTCCCACGCCCAAAGTTCACAATATACGCCAATTTCTCGTACACGGCGTGCAATAAGCTGGGTATATTGTGAACCAAAGTCCAAGATTAAAATTTTATGGTTGTGAATGTTGTTCATTGTTTACCTTTAATGTGTTACACCCTTATTAGGGTAAATAAAAAATTATTTTCTCAATGCGATAAAACAGCCTGACATCACAAGTAACATTGCAATAACTTGAGTCATATTAACGGTTTCACCAAGTAAAATAAAACTGATAATCGCTGTTGAAATCGGTACTAAGAGTTGCAGAATATTAAAAAAGACTAATCCTTGTTGTTGTACAATATAGAACGCTAAAAACATTCCCGCCATTAAGCAATAAATTCCAGCAAGGATTAAGATAATTAACATCGTGTCTGAGGTTTCTGCTAATTGAATAATGACGCCATCATCTATTGCTAAACAAAGATAAATGATGCCTGATAGTATTGCTGTTGAGGCACTAATAACAATCGGGTGAAGCACAAGTGCGGCTTTTTTTACAACAAGATTTTGTAATGGTTGTACAATAATCCAACCTGTGAGAAGTATAATTCCTGTCGTTAAATTACTGCTTTCGCCTTGATGTTGCCCCAATAGTACGAAAGCAAATGAGCCAATAAGTGCGATAATTGAACCGATGTAAAAAGTCCGTGAAGCTAAATGATTACGCTCATCTTGATAGAATATTGCTGCCATTATTGTTGCCACAGGCATCATAATGATACCAAAGATACTTCCCGTAAGTGCTGTTGTGTACTTTATTCCTTCCGTAGAAAGATAAATATTAAGCACCATAATCACAGCAATTAAGATTAAATAGCCAACTAACTTCGGCTGCTGAGCAATGAGTACCAATTGTTGGCGATATTTCCATAGTACGATTGCAACAAATATCACACCTGCTGAAAGTAGTCTAACCGCATTATTATTCAAAATGTGAAAAGACAAACTCACATAGCGGATAATGGGGAATGCAAGCCCTATCGCTAAAATATAAATGATTGCAATAAGATATTTATTATTTAACATACTCTTACATTTATATGTTTGTAAAATAGCTAATAAATTTAGCGTACTATCATACTAATTTATGCACATTTTTATCATTTAACTAAGGGCATTAAGAGATTTATTCATTTATATTTTGAAAAATAATCTGCTCAGGTTTAATTATACCAAGCATCAACATTAATTGAGATAAAATCTCTGATCTTGCATCCTGCTCATTTTTTATTTTTTCTGAACTTAAAAATACAACTTTACTAATATTTTTAGTTGGCAGAGAAAAATATACAGAACTCATTATTCCACCGACAAAGTCAGGTAAGGTATCGGTCATAATAAGAACCTCAAAAGGAATATTCGCAGGAATATTTTCTGCACCAGTTTCTTGCAGAATGTATTCATTAATATCTCCCCCTTTAGGGTGTCCTTTAAAGTATACTTTAATATCATCACCTAAATAGAACTCACCATTTTTATCAAGAAATTTATTCAAAATTTTTGTTTGTAACTTTGCGTTTTTTAATCTTTCATTTTGATCTTCGAACCAAGTTGTCGTTCCTGTAAAGATAAATGTTTTTTGATTAAGGTTATTATTTTTTAATTTATTATAAATTTCTTCATTAAAATTAACTATTTTTAAGAATAAATTCTTTTCTTCTTGCGTGAGCTGATTAAATCTTTCCCAATTCATCGTGGAAACATGATCTGACAAATAGTCTTTTAATGGTTTCATTTTTACATCAATAGAAAGATAATCAGGTCGAAGTAAAATATATTCAGTAGGGAAAAATTTATGCCAAGTATAACGGCTTAATGAATGTAAATCTTGAATATCTCGATTGTATGTTCTTAAATGTTCTCCTAAATTTTGATATGAAGATTGTAGGATAGTAGAAATATCTTTATTTCTATTTTCATATAGTTTTTTATAATTCATTGAACCATCATCGTATAGATATAATTTAGTAATCTCAAATTTATCTTTTAGCGGCTCTAATTTTTTCCATATAGATAGTAAGCTAAATAATGAATGATCTAAATTTGTATGAATAACAAGATCAACTTTATCTGAACTATCTTTTATAGTATTAAATAATTTGTTTGAAAAAGGTTCAATGTTTTGTAAAGAAACTGGATAAAAACTAAGCTTGTCTTTAGGAAAATATTGCAGTTTATCATTGCCTAAATTAAACCGCTCAAATCCAACTACCTTTTCAACTTCTAAATCATCTTTTTTTTCAACTAAATCAAAAATCATATTTAAGGAAGGTAAAGATGCATAATCTAAATACACTTCTAGTTTTTTACTCCATCCCTGAAAAGAGATCATTAATCCTAAAAGTAATAAAATAAATTTTTCCATAGTACAATTCTAATAACTTTTAAAATAAATTAAATAGGTTCAATGATATCAAAACTGAACTTATTCGTGATTATTATCCCATTCTATAATTCGGTGCTTCTTTAGTAATGGTAACATCGTGCACGTGGCTTTCTTTGATACCAGCACCACTGATTCGCACAAATTGGGCTTTGGTGCGAAGATCTTCAATAGTGGCACAACCTGTTAAGCCCATACAAGAACGTAAACCGCCCATCTGTTGGTGGATAATTTCTTTTAGGTAGCCTTTGTATGGGATACGCCCTTCAATGCCTTCTGGTACGAGTTTATCTGCAGCGTTATCACTTTGGAAATAACGATCTGATGAGCCTTTACTCATCGCACCTAAGGAACCCATTCCACGATAAGATTTAAATGCACGTCCTTGGTAAAGTTCAATTTCTCCCGGTGCTTCTTCTGTCCCTGCAAACATTGAGCCAACCATCACACAGCTCGCACCAGCGGCAATCGCTTTGGCAATATCACCAGAATAACGAATACCGCCATCTGCAATCACCGGAATACCACGATCTTTTAGGGCTTCCGCCGCATCGGCAATGGCGGTAATTTGTGGCACACCCACGCCAGTAACAATACGTGTGGTACAAATTGACCCCGGACCAATACCAATTTTAACCGCACTAGCCCCCGCATCCGCAAGGGCGATGGCCCCTTCTGCAGTGGCAACATTACCCGCAATAATTGGTAAATTTGGGTATTTTGCACGAGTCTCACGTACACGTTGTAACACGCCTTCAGAATGTCCGTGAGAAGAATCAATTAATAATACATCCACCCCTGCTTGCACAAGCGCTTCGATACGTTCTTCATTGCCCGCTCCAGCGCCAACAGCCGCACCTACACGCAAACGACCAAATTCATCTTTACAAGCATTTGGTTTTTGTTCTGCTTTTTGGAAATCTTTGACTGTAATCATTCCTTTCAGTTTAAAGCTATCATCCACCACAAGCACTTTTTCTACGCGATGGTTGTGCATTAATGCTAAAATTTCTGTACGAGCTGTGCCTTCTTTTACCGTAACAAGACGTTCTTTTGGCGTCATCATTTTTTCTACCGTTTGGCTAAGATCGTTAACAAAACGCGTGTCGCGTCCAGTAATAATTCCTACTAAATTCCCTTTGCTATCCACAACAGGGTAACCCGCAAAGCCATTTTTTTTCACTAATTCAGCCAATTCTGCTAAAGTGAGATCTGGTGAAACTGTAACGGGTTCAGAAACAATGCCACTTTCAAATTTTTTCACTTTACGTACACGATCAGCTTGACGTTCAATGCTCATATTTTTATGAATAAAACCAATACCACCTTCTTGCGCAAGAGAAATGGCAAGTTTTGCTTCAGTAACGGTATCCATTGCCGCTGAAAGCATAGGTATATTTAAACGAATGGTTTTAGTTAATTGAGTGGATAAATCGGCAGTATTTGGTAATACGGTAGAATGTGCGGGAACAAGTAGCACATCATCAAAAGTAAGGGCTTCTTTTAGTACGCGTAGCATAGCAATATTCTCTCTTTTTATGAGGTTAATGTTAAAAAATATTGCGGCGAGATTATACAGAGTTTATGCTGATTTGGGAATGGCAAATTGTAAATATTTTTTTAATTAAAAAAATTCGATATAAGGGAAGAAAATGTTTAAGCTTTTAACGTTGCTAGCCGATGGCAAGAAAAATTCTCGCCAAAATTTGACCGCACTTTTACATTGCGATGAACGCGAAATGAATACGCATATTCAAGCGTTAAGTGAACTGGGCATTCACTTTGAATTGAATGGTGATGAAATCCAGCTAAAACCCGAATTGCCATTGCTTTCAGCCGAGCATATTAAGCAGCGTCTTGCCCCTTATCCTGTGGTGGTTAAACCCGTGATTCATTCCACAAATCAATTCTTGCTAGAACAGCTTGAACAGCTAGAAAAAGGGCAGCTTTGCTTGGCAGAATATCAATATGCAGGGCGAGGAAGAAGGGGGAGAGATTGGCTTTCCCCTTTTGCTGGGCAGATCATTCTCAGTGCCTATTGGACATTTCCACCGAATATTTCCCTTAATGGGCTAAGTTTAGTTATCGGTATCGCCATTGCGGAAACCTTACAAACCTTTGGCGCGCAAAGCATAGGGTTAAAATGGCCAAATGATGTGTTACTACAAGGGCGTAAACTGGCTGGTGTGCTTGTTGAAATCGCCAATCGTAAAAGCGGTTTACTGAATTTGGTTATTGGTATTGGGATTAATCTTGCCTTACCAAAACAGGCAAGCATTAATCAACCTTGGGCAGAATTAAGGGAAATTCTACCGCACTTTGATCGTGATGAAATCATCATTGCTTTGGTACAACGACTTTACCACTATCTTGACCTGTTTGAACAAGAAGGAATGACATTCTTCCATTCACGCTGGGCAGAGTGGGACGCTTTTCTTAACCAGCCGGTGAGTATGATCAGCGAAAATGACAGCCAGCACGGTATTGAACGAGGCATAGATCGCGAAGGTTATCTTTTATTAGAAACAAAACAAGGCATAGTGCGGTTTAATGGCGGTGAGGTGTCATTACGCCGAAAAGTATAAATATAGAAAGCAACAAATAAGGGGAAGCATTCCCCTTTATTGCGTCAATTTATTAAACTACCCTTTGCACTAACGCTGAAATATCTTCCGCAAAACGTTCTTGCGCCGCCATTTGTTCAATTTGTTGCGATGTATATTTCTTACCGTTATACACAACCACAATGCTCACATCATCAGGCCGCAAAAAATGACTTGTGCCAAATTCTGTATAGCGGGTCGCGCCAATACTGACAATGGCTTTGGTTGGATAATTCGCTTTCTTTAAGAATTCTGCAATATCATTCATTGGTCCAAAATCAGGCTGATGATTCATTTGCTCCACAATCCAATCTAGCAATCTCTGATGAAAATAACTGTATCCCAAGGCTGGGCTATCCACGCCATAAGTATTCATCTCACCACGGCGTTTATGAAAGCAAGCAATACGATAATCATCAATTTCACTGCCTAATGTAAAAGAAGTGAGCGGAATCGTTTTTTCTGCTAAGCCTTTGGTTTCCTCACCCCAGTTTTTCTTTTCACAAATTTTATTGGCATTAGGACGGCGGATCGAACAATCGTTATAAGCGGCAAAGGCATAAGGTAAAAGTGCGGTTACTTTTTCGTTAGAATATTGAATATCGCACAATAATGCAATTTCAGGCTCAATCTGCAAATTATCTGCACCTGCTTGCGGAAAACGGATATGCGTGGCACTTAACGGATTTACCGCCAAAAAGTCATATTCCCCCAAATTCTCTGCTGGTACATAAAAAGGAAAAATCGCTTTCGGCTGATGCCTTTCTGCTGTTTCTACTTGCTCAAAATCCTTCGCCTCACCCGCTTGCTCTAAATGTCCCGCAAAATTGCCTGCGACACCAAGGCCGATAACGTTTTTTGTCATTTTATTGCTCCTTTTATGTTGATCATCTCTCTCAAATCCTACAAGGTTAGAAGGGATTTTCAAGAAGAAATTGAAGGGATTCAATCATCCATAATGGGAATAAAAGAAAAGCGAGAAACTCTCGCTTTTATCTTTTAGATTAGGCAGTTAAATCTTTAATTTGGGTAGTTGGTGCGTTGTTCATCACTGATTTTACACCATTTTTTGCCCCTTCTTGTGAAGCATAATATTGACTACGCCCAATTTCTTGATGGTTTTTTGCTTTCAATACAAAATAAGGTTTATCATTTTTCGCGACGCGGAACTCAAAATTTGCCTCATCACTACCATTTTTTTGCACAGATTCAATACCATTTAATGCTGATGCTTTGGTTTTGTACAATTCACTGGTCAAGATAATTTGTGAATTTGCTGCATATAAATTAAACATAAATTGACCATCGTTTGCTTGTTTTAGTTCATACCAACCTAATGCCATAATATTTTCCTTCTTAATAAGTCGTGGGATATTCCACGCGTTCATCATAAGCTTTTTTTCTGTTTTTTCAATGCGTTTATTAGAAACCTTAATTCAACCGATTAGGTGATATTACCAAAACTGAAACCAAGGTAAATGTAATACGCCAACGAGGGTCTAGGGTTATCAAATTAAAAAATCATCACTTTTTACCCTATACCTCTCCCATTCTATCTAGTTGCCTTACTTCAACGAGCGAATTTTATTAATCACATTACTACTGGAAAAACCATTTTCAAAATTTAACACTTTTACTTCACCGCCGTTGGCGATGACTTCTTTGCCACCGGCAATCTCTTCGGGTTTGTAATCACCGCCTTTGACTAATAGATCAGGTAGCACTTCACTGATTAAACGTTGCGGTGTGTCTTCAGTGAACTCAACAACCCAGTCCACCGCTGCAAGTCCTGCGAGAACAGCCATTCTGGCTTCTAATGGATTGATTGGGCGACTTTCCCCCTTTAAGCGTTTTACCGAAGCATCGCTATTTACTGCCACAATTAAACGATCACCAAGCTTACGGGCATTATCTAAATAAGAAATATGACCGGGGTGAATAATGTCAAACACGCCATTAGTCATCACGATTTTTTCGCCGCGCTGTTTAGCTTGAGAAACCACTTCTTTTAACTGTTGCTCATTCATTACCCCAAAGCCTGTGGTGGTACGCCCGTGAATGGCATTTTCTAGCTCCACGTTAGACACCGTAGAGGTTCCCAATTTTCCGACCACAATACCCGCCGCGACATTAGCCAAATAACACGCCTCCTCAAAACTACGCCCATCTGCCAATGCCGTTGCTAAAACACTGATTACGGTATCGCCCGCCCCAGTCACATCAAACACTTCCTTCGCTTCTGTTGGCAAATGGAATGGTGGTTGTTCAGGGCGGAGTAAGGTCATTCCTTTTTCTGAACGGGTAACCAACAAAGCACTTAATTCAATATCTTGGATTAATTTTAAGCCTTTTTCCACAATCTCATCTTCGCTATGGCATTGACCGACAACCGCTTCAAATTCTGACATATTTGGCGTTAATAAAGTTGCACCACGATAGCGTTCAAAATTCGTGCCTTTAGGATCAATTAACACTGGCACCTTAGCTTGACGGGCAATTTGAATCATTTTTTGCACTTCATTAAGTGTACCTTTGCCATAATCAGAAAGGATCAAAGCGCCAAAATTTTGCACCGCACTTTGTAATTTATCCAACAATAAATCGCTTTTTACATTGTGGAAATCTTCTTCAAAATCAAGGCGTAATAGTTGTTGATGACGTGAAAGCACACGGAGTTTAGTAATCGTTGGATGGCTCGCTAATTGCACAAAATTACAATCAATGCCCTGTTTTTCTAACATTGTTGAGAGTGCGATACCTGCCTCATCTTGCCCTGTTAAACCAAGTAACTGAACAGGAACATTCAAGGAGGCAATATTCATCGCCACATTGGCTGCACCACCAGCACGCTCTTCATTTTCTTGCACTCGTACCACTGGCACAGGGGCTTCAGGAGAAATACGATGCGTTGCACCAAACCAATAGCGATCTAACATCACATCGCCAAGCACAAGCACTTTTGCTTGTTGAAATTGAGTAGAATATTGCGCCATTTTGACCTCATTCTTTTTCATTAAATGACAAATTTTTGCAGATTTTACCATAGGATAAATGCTATTTACTAAAATTTCCGCTAAACTAGCCCTTTAATTAAACCAATTTTAACAAATAGCTCTTTTTTAATTATGGCAAATTCATCACTTCCAAAATTTCAACTCGCATTTCTTGCTCCAAAATACTGGGCATTTTGGATTGGTTTAGCCATTTGGCGCCTTATTCTTTTTCTCCCCTACCCTATTTTATGCAAAATTGGCAATAGGCTTGGCTGGCTATTTTCTAAATTATCTGTTGGCAAACGAAGAATGAAAATTGCCAAACGCAATCTCACCCTTTGCTTTCCTAATTATAGTGAACAGCAAATTAATGAAATTGCACAAGCGAATGTGAAAGCTACGGGAATGGCCATTATTGAAACAGGAATGGCGTGGTTTTGGTCGGATAAGCGCATCAAAAAATGGTCAAAAGTGGAAGGGATTGACTACCTAAAAACCTACCAAAAAGATGGGGTCATTTTGACCGGTGTGCATTTTCTTACCCTTGAGTTGGGAGCGAGAATTCTGGGGCTTTACACACCGGGTATTGGCGTTTATCGCCCAAATGATAATCCGCTAATGGATTGGCTACAAACTTGGGGGCGGCTACGTTCTAATAAAGATATGCTCGATCGCAAAGATTTACGTAATATGATCAAAGCATTACGCCGTGGTGAAATTATTTGGTATGCGCCAGATCACGATTACGGCAGAAAAAATGCCGTTTTCGTCCCTTTCTTTGCAGTGAAAGAGGCGGCCACCACCACGGGCAGTTATTACTTATTAAAATCCTCACCGCAAAGCAAAGTCATTCCTTTTGCACCATTACGCAATAAGGACGGCTCAGGCTATACCGTCAAAGTTTCTGCCCCTGCGGATTTCTCAAACCTCAGCACTGAAATAGAAATTGCCACTCGAATGAATCAAGTGGTTGAACAAGAAATTTTGCAAGGTGTGGAACAATATATGTGGCTACACCGCCGATTTAAAACCCGTCCACAAGAAAGTGATGCGAGTTTATATGATTAGAAAATGAAGGGTGAAGCAATACGCTTTCACCCTTTGTCATAAATAGTACCAAATCTAAAGTGCGGTAAAATTTTCACAAATTTTTCTTACTCTAAAGGTTGGAATGAAATATTCAGGCTAAATAAGGCCACACGACATCACCTAATTCTTCATAAAACCGCTAAGATTGCTGTTCTTCCAATTCATCAGCCATCGCAGAAAGGATTTCCCGTGAGAGAAAGGCAAGTGAGCGATAAAAAGGTAAATTTGCTTGGGTTTCTACTAAATTTAAGAATTTAGTCGCACAAGGTAATAAAAATTCAGCAAACAAGGTTTGTTGAGCTTCAAGGGAATCAAGGTTATCTTCAATCCAAGACGCGGTGAGAAAAATTAGCGGAAAATTCACCGCACTTTGTTCCAGTTCTGGCATTCCCCGTTCTTGACGAAAAGCAATGAAATCAGCCGATTTAAGATCATAAGCGTCAATATTCATTGGCAAAAGAGCATTTTTTCCGCAGAATAAACGCTGATATTCTTGATCTAATAAGGCTAAATCAATTTTCATTTGCAATGCGTCAAGGGCTTGTTCGCTTTGTTTATCTGTTTCTAACGGCCACAGTTCATTGAGAGGTTTTTGTTGCAACCACGCAAAAACATTTTGCAACGTGGCATCTTGTGGTGAACGATAAAAGAGATTGCCAAATAATCGGCTAATTAACGAAAAATGGTTAAGGCTGTTTTCGTTGTTCATTATGCGCTTTCCTTGCTGTTTAAGATTTCTTGAGTGGATAAAAGTGCGGTTAAATTTTGTGAAGTTATTTGTTCCACTTCTTCAAGCATTTTTTGGCGAGCATTATCATCAATAATATGAATATCACCAAAAAATTTATGCTGAATATCTTTAATTCCACAGAAATTAAATAACCCATCTACCAAGCAATCACGCAAGGATTTATCAATGCCAAACTGTTGATATTTTTCAACATTACTGCCGATGGTAATAAATTGTTGCATTTTTTTACCTTGTAATAAGCCCACGGATTGCCCGTTTTCTGTCTTGTAAGCGAAACCGTGGCTTAACACGCGATCTAAATAGCCTTTCAAAATTGCTGGAAACCCCATCCACC
Source organism: Avibacterium sp. 21-599 (assembly GCF_026226765.1). NCBI lineage: Bacteria > Pseudomonadati > Pseudomonadota > Gammaproteobacteria > Pasteurellales > Pasteurellaceae > Avibacterium > Avibacterium sp. 21-599. Next base: position 1,316,777 of record NZ_JAKKOB010000001.1, on the reverse strand, counting down.
ATAGGGGATAAACGAGCGTGATTAAATCGGCCTCGCGAATTAACTGATGCTCATAACGAATTTCTTCTGGCGTAATCCCTTGATTCGCACCTTGTAATTCATTCCACGAAATCACAGGGTTAAAGTTAAGCTGATATAAATCACGTACTTGCGTTTCTACCGCTCGCTTTTCGCTTGTGGACTTTACGCGGTCTAAAATGCTACGATTAAAACTGCCCTGCCCATTTGGATGGGCAAAAATAATTAAATGTTTCATTTACTCTTCTACTTTCTTAACAAATAAGGTGATCCCTTCCACGTTATACACTTCAATCACATCATTCACTTGTAAATGCTTACCTTGAATTCGCCAAGTCGTATCGCCAAAATAGCCTCGACCAATGCCGTTTTCATTGATTTCTTGCACGATCCCTTTTGTCCCAAGCATTGCGTGATCTCGTTGATTTAATGAGGAATGTGATTGATCTTGCAGATCTTTACCGTGTTGGTATTTCCACCAAGAAAAACTTAAAATAATGGCTAAAATGGCATAGCCAATCACTAAAAAAGTTAAGGATAAAGTTGCAAATAGTGCCATCACTCCAGCGATAATAATCGCGGCTAAGCCCCACCAGAGTAAAAACACGCCCGGAATAAGAATTTCGGCAATCAATAAACCGAAACCTAAAATAAGCCAATGCCACACTGACCAAGTTGCGAGCCATTCCATACTTATCCCCTTATTTTATGTATTGAAAGGGGCAAATACCCCTGATAATGATTGGCAGATTTACTGCTTTTCACCTTTTAACAACTCAGCAATACCTGCCACAGAGCCAATTAAATTACCAGCTTCAAGTGGCATTAATACCACTTTACTATTATTCGCGCCGCCGATTTCTTTTAACGCTTCGGTATATTTTTGGGCAATAAAGTAATTAATCGCTTTGGTGTTTCCACCCGCAATCGCCTCAGAAACCATTTGTGTGGCTTTAGCTTCTGCTTCCGCCGCACGTTCACGCGCTTCGGCTTGTAAAAAGGCTTCTGCCCGCTCCCCTTCGGCCTTGAGAATGCGTGATTGTTTCTCCCCTTCCGCACGTAAGATTTCAGCTTGTCGAATCCCTTCGGCTTCTAAAATTTCAGCACGCTTATTACGTTCTGCTTTCATTTGCGCATTCATTGCTGCGATTAATTCGTGCGGTGGACGTACATCACGGATCTCAATGCGCGTTACTTTAATTCCCCAAGGATTCGTTGCTTCATCCACAATGGATAACAAACGTCCGTTGATATTATCACGCTGTGAAAGCATTTCATCCAATTCCATTGAGCCTAGCACGGTACGAATATTCGTCATCGTTAAATTGATGATCGCTTGTTCTAAATGGTTCACCTCATAAGCCGCACGGCGAGCATCGATCACTTGAACAAAACACACCGCATCAATGGAAACATTGGCATTGTCTTTCGAGATCACTTCTTGCGAAGGAATATCTAATACTTGTTCCATCATATTAATTTTGCGACCAACACGATCAACAAAGGGAACAACAAAATTTAACCCGGGGGTAAGCGTACGAGTATAACGACCAAAACGTTCGATCGTCCAATGATAGCCTTGTGGCACAGTTTTAAGGGTAGAAAATAAAACTACGCCGACTAAGATTAAAAAAATAATGGCAGCCGTTGGCAGCCCCTCTAATAATTCCATCTCTTTCTCCTACTATAATGATAAATAGTTATGCCGAAGTCTAACAATTACACTGGCTTTTGTATATAGTCGTATCCGCCATTTTTATTAACAAACTCAAATAAATGAGTGATACAACTTGGCACATCTTGCTCTTGATGTGAAACAAACAATAATTGCGTTTCGCTATTCATTACCAGCTGATCAATAAAGTGTTTTACCAGTTTACGATTCACCCCGTCTAACCCTTGCAAGGGTTCATCTAAAATCAATACAGGTGGGTGTTTTACCATTGCTCTTGTAATCAGTAATAAACGCTGCTGTCCCCAAGATAAAGATTTAAACGGCTGATTTGCTTGTGCGGTTAAATTCAATCGGGCAAGCCACTCCATTGCTTTAATGTGCAAAGCATCTGGCACTTTTTGATAAACACCAATACTGTCAAAAAAGCCAGAAAGGATCACATCACGCGCTGAGCAATTCACCCGATAGTCCATATGCAATTGGCTACTGACATACCCCATTTTTTGTTTGATCTGCCAAATGGTTTCACCAGAACCACGTTGATTGCCAAATAAACGCACTTTATTAGCATAAGATTGTGGATGATCGCCACTAATCACGGAAAGCAAGGTCGATTTTCCTGCGCCATTTGGACCTTTTATCCACCAGTTTTCCCCCCGCCTTACTTGCCAATTGAGCTTATCCAGAATTTTTTTCTCACCATATTGAATGGTTACCTGCTCTAATTCAAAGAGTGGTTGATTTTCGTCAAGTTTTATCGCTGGCATCGCACGTTCAGGTAAGGGAATATGCTGCGCAGAATCCGCATAGCGAAGTTGTTGATAAAGGCTTTGTTGCTCAATGGTATTGCGTTCCCCCTGCAAAATCACTTCCTGATGTTCTAACAAGGCAAGATGATCGGCTTCATCAGGAATATCATCAAAGCGATTTAATATCAGCAAAATCGCGATTTTTGCTTGTAACTGTGCAAGCAACACTTTCCATTCTTTAACCGATTGTTGATCCAATCCTTCAAAAGGTTCATCTAAAATGAGCAAATCAGGCTGTTGTACTAAGGCTTGGCATAGCAACACTTTACGACTTTCTCCAGTAGAAAGTTGAATAAATGGGCGATCTAAAAGTGCGGTAATTTTTAACAGCGAACTATATTCTTCAAATAAAGCAAGATCCGCGTTTTCTGCCAAAATGGTTTGTTTGGCAGTTTTGCCAAAATCATCAGGGCTTACGCCGTCATTATTGCGATCTTTAAAGGTTTCACTGACAATTTTTTGCTGTTTTTCAAAAGAGAGGGAACAAACAGTTTGAAACCGATTTTCCATTTTCCCCTCAAGCAAAGGCAGTTTGCCTTCTAACGCCAATGCAAGTGCGCTTTTACCACTGCCATTGCTGCCCACGACACTCCAATAGGCATTGGGCTGAATGGATAATTCATCTATTTTTAAGCGTTGATGATAAGCAAGTTGAAATCTTGCATTTTGAATCGTAATCATACTAGCCATCTATAAAAAAAGCGGAAATTTAATCCGCTCTTTCTTATTTAACATCTTTTCATCTTTAACAAAAAGATTAACCTTTTTGTGCTTCCTCTTCAGAGATACACACCGCCGCCGTAAATACTACGTCAGTAGATGAATTCAACGCGGTCTCTGCGGAATCTTGTAACACACCAATGATAAAGCCTACGCCGATAACCTGCGCAGCAATGTCATTTGAGATACCAAACAAGCTACAAGCTAATGGAATTAATAATAATGAACCACCCGCAACGCCCGATGCACCACAAGCACACACGCTTGATACCACACTTAATAATAATGCGGTAGGGAAAGATACTTCCACACCTAAGGTATGTACTGCTGCTAAGGTTAATACCGTAATTGTGATTGCCGCACCTGCCATATTGATACTTGCCCCTAGTGGAATAGAAACAGAATAAGTATCTTCATTTAAGTTTAAGCGTTTTGCTAACTCCATATTTACAGGAATATTTGCCGCTGAGCTACGCGTGAAGAACGCAGTTAAACCACTTTCACGCACACAAGTCCAGATCAATGGATATGGGTTACGGCGAGTTTTCCAATACACTAAAATTGGATTTACGACAAAAGCAGTAAATAGCATTGCACCAATTAATACGCATAATAAACGTACATAATCAAATAATGCGCCTAAGCCTTTATCTGCAAGGGTTTCAGCCACTAACCCGAACACCCCAATTGGGGCAAAACTAATGATGAAGTGAACGATTTTTGATACCCCTTCAGACAGATCATTCATCACATTTTTAGTGGTGTCTGATGCGTGGCGTAACACTAAACCTAAACCAATCGCCCAAGAAAGAATCCCGATAAAGTTTGCATTAAACAGCGCATTGATTGGATTATCCACCACATTTAACACTAAGGTTCCTAACACTTGAGAAACTTCGCTTGGTGGTGATAAAGAATTTTCTTGTGTTTGCAATGCAATTTCTGTTGGAAAAGCAAAGCTAAATAACACCGCTGTTAATGCCGCAAGGAAGGTGCCTAACAAATATAAAATCACCACGGCTTTCATATTGCTTTGCGTACCAATTTTTTTATTCGCAATGGCTGAAATAACCAATAAAAAGACAAGAATTGGTGCAACCGCACGCAATGAGCGCACAAATACTTTACCTAAAAAACCCGCTTTTTCAGCAAGATTAAAGCCGAGCATTGATTGTAAGCTTGGTGCAATAATCGCCAAAAGTAAGCCTAGAACTAAACCGACAGAAATTCTTTTCACTAAACTTCCGTGAAAAAACAAAGAATATAAACGAGATGTATTCATAATAATTTACGATGTTGTGTTTAAGCTGAACCGAATAAATGGGTCAGCAACGAGTTAAAATTTAGATCTAAAATTAGATCCCCCATAGCCCTTGTAAAGATAGCCTAATTTTTTACTAAAGAAAATATAAAATCGTAAATTAACGCATATTATTTACATAAAGATAGAAATATTTCCTTCTAAATTAAATAAAATTCATTATTTTCTCCTTTTTGCCCTAAATCTTGTGCAGTAACACAAAAATGTGAAAAAAATTTTTATACAGTATTGACGAGCTGTATAAAACAACAGTATTATTTTCACTGTATAAAAACCCAGTGAATTTAATGATAAGCGGAGCATCAAGATGAATTACCTCAACCAACAAACCTCGTTCTCCTATCAGCCAATGCCATTTTTAACTGATAGTAAATCTTTCAATTCCACCTTTAATAGAAAACTTGATTTAAATCTTTATTGCATTAAACACCCCCAAAAAACCTGCTTTATTCAGGTAACAAACCCAAATATGCTGGCGTGGGGAATTGAAATGGGCGATATGCTCGTGGTGGAACAAAATGATCATCTTAGCATTGGGGATTTAGTGGTAATGGAACAAAATCATCAATTCTGCATATATGAGTTTGTTGCTTATGAAGATAAAGCATTCATTTTTCTACCGCTGGATGCCAAAATGAAAAGCATAAAATGTGAAAAATGGTCTGCCTTACCCATTATTGGCGTAATTACAAATACCATTCATCAAATAAAACCTAAAAAGCAAATGCGATTTGCCGCTTAACTCATTGAAACGAAAAGTGCGGTGCAAATTTTTTCATTTTTACTGTTTAGGACAAATAAAATAGGAAGCATATAATGAAGCAGTTAGACATTCGTTTTATGAAAGAAAGCGACACAAAACGCCAAGAATATCAATTAAAAATCATTGCTAAGCTGCAAGACGTACTGCCTCGAAAGATTGCGGAGAAATTTGAAGATATTCACGTTCGTATTCGTTTTTCCAGTGCGGCAGGCGTGGAGATAACAGGTATCAAAAATAAAGACGAAAAGGAACGTTTAATGGAATATTTAGAAGAACTCTGGAACGACAGTTCGTTGGTTGAACTGGATTGATAAAGCAAGATAGAAGCGAATATTCATTGCGTTCATCATATAAAAAATCATAAAAAAACCACCACACTTTAGTTTATCTATGCCATTAGCTTCTAGGGGGATCTCTATTTGAATAATGCGACTAAAAAGAGACAAAATCGCTAGCAAAATTAGGTAAATTATGCAGAGAAGTGGGATATTCTCAAACTATTTCACAAAGTTTTGCAGGGTTTGGGAATTTTAGACCATTACATTATTCACATACCCAATAAGGTTCGCCCTAAATATTCATCGAAGAAAAAAATAAAGTGCGGTGTTTTTTTTAACAATTTATTCCAGCCAAGTGACCAATTCTTCCATCGGTTTTCTTGATTTCGCTTTAATCTCTTTCGCCCGATAACCAAAGGTAACGATCACAGAAACGCCCCATTCCACTGGATCAAACGCGCCTGACTGGGCTAAAATTTGATTCACCGCTTCATAGTTAAAGCCTTCTATTGGACAGCTATCCACACCAATAAATGCCGCGCCTGTCATCATATTTGCTAATGCGATATAGGTTTGCTTACTTGTCCAATCGAATAATGCCCGTTCACTTTCCAGCACGTTCATATCATTTTGTTGAAAAGTGCGGTATTTTTCTTTCGCTTTTTCCATTTGTTCTGGCGTTAATCCACGCTTAATTAAGGCATTATGCAAATAATCTGAATCGTAACGTGCATTTTTCTTTGCTAAAATCGCCACCACATAACTCGCTTCATCAAGCTGAGTTGCCATTCCCCAGCTGACCGGTTTAAGCTTTTCACGTAATTCTGGATTTTGAATGACGACGAAGTGCCAAGGCTCTGATCCCACTGAACTTGGTGATAAACGAGCAAGCTCTAAAATATAATCAAAATCCTCACGGCTCACTTTTTTATTTGGATCGTAATAACGTGTTGCGGCACGAAAACGAAATCGTTCTAATACTTGTTCTTTACTGATTACACTCATTATACTTTCTCCCGATAAGGTTAAATGCCATCATTATAGCAAGCACAGTAAAAATTCAGGAAATGCTATGACAATTAAAGTTGATAGGCATCAAATAAAAAAGTTACCTATTTTTGTTAGGTAACTTTTTTAATCTAGGTTGAAGTTCTGTTTAAAAAATCAGATTATTCAACCACTAATGTGCGACAAGTGTTTGTTCCACCAGAGGTTAGAAGATCACCTTGAGTTAATAACACAAGATCACCCGTTACTAAGTAGCCTTTATCTTTCAATAATTGCATCGCCGCTTTCAATCCTTCAATGGTACGGCTTTCTTGATCGAAATGAACAGGTACAACACCACGATATAATGCACAAAGATTTAATGTTTCTTGGTTACGAGATAAGGCAAAAATTGGTAAGCCAGAACTAATGCGAGACATTAATTTCGCTGTATGTCCGCTGTTTGTCATTGCAATAATTGCGGCAACCCCTTTCATATGGTTCGCAGCAAACATTGCTGACATCGCAACCGCTTCTTCAATCGTATCAAAAGTGCGATCAACACGGTGGCGTGAAACGTTTACGCTAGGCATTTTTTCTGCCCCTAAACACACTTTCGCCATTGCTGCCACGGTTTCAGCAGGATATTGCCCCGCAGCGGTTTCAGCAGAAAGCATTACTGCGTCTGTACCGTCCAATACTGCATTGGCTACGTCCATTACTTCCGCACGGGTTGGCATTGGGTTGCTGATCATTGATTCCATCATTTGCGTTGCGGTAATCACCACGCGATTTAATTGACGAGAACGACGGATTAATTTTTTCTGTACGCCCACTAATTCAGGATCGCCAATTTCAACGCCTAAGTCACCACGGGCAACCATAATCACATCAGAAGCAAGAATAATATCGTCCATCGCTTCATCACTCATTACGGTTTCTGCACGTTCTACTTTTGCCACAATTTTCGCTTTAAGACCGGCTTCTTCCGCTAATTGACGTGCATAGTTCAAATCAGCACTTGAGCGAGGGAAAGACACGGCTAAGTAATCCACCCCAATACGTGCTGCAGTAATAATATCTGCTTTGTCTTTTTCCGTTAAGGCATCGGCAGATAACCCACCGCCTAATTTATTGATCCCTTTATTATTTGAAAGAGGCCCGCCGACAGTCACTTCAGTGAAGACTTTTGCGCCTTCAGTTGATAATACTTTTAACTGAACACGACCATCGTCTAATAATAAAATATCACCCGGAACAACGTCTTGTGGTAAGGTTTTATAATCTAAACCAACGGCTTCTTGATCCCCTTCACCTTTTGGTAATTCTGCGTCTAAAACAAATTTATCACCCACATTTAAGAAAATTTTGCCATCTTTAAAAGTAGAAACACGAATTTTAGGCCCTTGTAAATCCCCTAAAATCGCCACAGTTTTACCTAATTTTTGTGCAATTTCACGCACACGTTGCGCACGCCCAATGTGATCTTCAGGCGTACCGTGAGAAAAGTTCATTCTCACTACATTAGCACCCGCCGCAATAATTTTTTCTAAATTATTACCACGGTCTGTAGAAGGCCCCATAGTACATACAATTTTGGTTCTTCTTAGTCTTCTAGACATTACTTACTCCATTGTTCTTCAAAATACAAACTAAAAATTGCGAGCTATTATACGCCTAAAACCCAGCAAGATCGAGATCGCCTACGCGAAAAACAGCAAAAAACGCTAAGCCATTGATTAAATTTATGGCAATTAATCATACAATATGAAAAATGCCCTTGTGTTACACGGCAAAAGTCGCTAAGATACGCACCAAATTTCAGTGCGACTATAGCTCAGTTGGTTAGAGCACCACCTTGACATGGTGGGGGTCACTGGTTCGAGTCCAGCTAGTCGCACCATTTCTTCTAATTCCCCCTAAATTTTCTCTTATTTAATACTCAATTTCTCTGCGCCCAGAAAAAGAATGTCCAAGCGTGTTACTATCCACCGTTTCTAGCTCTCCGCCCACTGGGATACCGTGCGCAATACGGGTGACTTTGATATTGTATTGCATACAAAGTTCTGCGATATAATTGGCGGTTGCCTCACCTTCCACCGTTGGATTGGTGGCGAGAATCACCTCCTTAAAGGTTTCATTTTGCAACCGTCTATTAAGCAAGTCTAAACCGATTTCTTTTGGCCCGATACCGTCTAAAGGGGAAAGATGCCCCATTAAGACGAAATAACGCCCTGAGAATTGCCCCGTTTGTTCAATGGCTTGAATATCTGAAGGTTGCTCCACCACACAAAGCAAACCAGTGTTTTGACGACGTGGATTATGACAAATGGTACACACGTCTTCTTCAGTAAAGGTTCTGCATTGTTCGCAATGCCCAATTTTCGACATTGCGGCGGTTAAAGCACGCGCTAGCTCCATTCCACCGTTGCGATCCCGCTGCAACAAATGATATGCCATACGTTGTGCTGATTTCGGTCCGACTCCGGGTAAACAGCGCAGTGCATCAATAAGATTTTCTAATAATGGGCTTGTTTGCATTGTTTTGCCTAAAATAAATAAAAAAACACACCGCACTTTGATTTTTAAGAAAAAATGAAGTGCGGTGCAAAATTAGGAAAATTTAGAACGGCATTTTAAAACCGGGCGGTAATGACATTCCTGCGGTAACCGATGCCATTTTTTCTTTTTGCAATTCTTCTGCACGGCGAACAGCATCATTAAACGCGGCTGCAATCAGATCTTCAAGCATTTCTTTATCGTCTTCCATTAAAGAAGGATCGATTTCAATACGGCGACAGTTATGCGCACCATTTACCGTAATTTTTACCAAGCCTGCGCCAGATTCACCCGTTACTTCCAACTGTGCAATTTCTTCTTGCATTTTTTGCATACGATCTTGCATTTGTTGGGCTTGTTTCATTAAGTTGCCTAAGCCACCTTTTCCAAACATAATTTTTATCCTCAGTGTTAATAAGTCGCAACATTCTAACGAAAAATTAATAAATTGGGAATAATGAAATCTGTGTTAGAATGCCAAGCTTTGTTTTAGCTAATTGATGTTGTCCCTATGCGATTATTTATAGCCGAAAAACCTAGCCTTGCACGCGCCATTGCCGATGTGTTGCCCAAACCCCATCAGCGTGGTGATGGTTTTATTCGTTGTGGCGAAAATGATTGCGTAACTTGGTGCGTTGGCCATTTATTAGAGCAAGCCGAACCGGAGGCTTACGATCCCAAATTCAAAATGTGGCGCTTGGAAGATTTACCCATCGTGCCGCAAAAATGGTTGCTTATTCCACGCAAAGCGGTGAAAAAACAATTGGATACCGTAATCAAGCTCATTCATCAAGCTGATGAACTGATCAATGCCGGCGACCCTGATCGTGAAGGGCAGCTTTTAGTCGATGAAGTATTTAGCTATGCCAATCTTTCTGCCGAAAAAAAAGCTCAAATCCAACGTTGCTTAATTAGTGATTTAAACCCAAGTGCGGTGCAAAAAGCAGTAAAAAAATTACAATCTAATCAACACTTTATTCCCCTTGCGACATCAGCTCTCGCCCGCGCTAGAGCCGATTGGCTTTATGGCATTAATATGACGCGTTCCTATACTAAACGTGGGCAAAATATGGGCTATCGCGGTGTGCTTTCTGTGGGTCGCGTGCAAACCCCAGTATTGGGTTTGATCGTTCGCCGTGATCTGGAAATTGAAAACTTCCAACCAAAAGATTATTTTGAAGTGCAGGCTTTCGTGCAAACAACGGAAGAAATCGCGCAAAAATTCACCGCACTTTGGCAACCAAGCAAAGCCTGTGAAGATTATCAAGATGAAGACGGACGCGTACTCTCACGAGCCTTAGCAGAAAATGTCGTGAAACGTATCACAGGACAACCTGCAACAGTGACGGATTATCAAGACAAACGCGAAAAAGAAGCCGCTCCCTTGCCTTATTCTCTTTCTGCCTTGCAAATTGATGCCGCAAAACGCTATGGGCTTTCTGCCCAAGAGGTGTTGGATACCTGCCAACGTTTATATGAAACGCACCGCTTGATCACCTATCCACGTTCAGATTGCCGTTATTTACCCACAGAGCATTTTGCTGATCGTCACAAGGTGATGAATGCGATTTCCGCACAAGCCCCCGATTATCAATCATTACCCAGTATCATTAATCCTGAACAGAGAAATCGTTGCTGGAATGATAAAAAAGTGGAAGCACACCACGCCATTATCCCAACGGCAAAAAATACCCCCGTTAATCTCACACAAACAGAACGAAATATTTATCAGCTTATCGCTCGTCAATATTTAGCCCAATTCTGTATTGATGCGGAATATCGTCGCTGCAAAATCACCTTAAATATAGCAGGGGGAAAATTTATCGCCCAAGCCAGTAATCTACAAGTGGCTGGCTGGAAAGAACTTTGGGGTAAAGAAAATGACGAGCAAAATAACGCCGAACCCTTGCTTCCTGAAGTAAAAAAAGGGCAAGAATTATTCTGTGAAAAAGGGGAAATTCTCAGCAAGAAAACCCAGCCACCAAAACCATTTTCTGATGCGACCCTACTTTCAGCAATGACAGGGATCGCACGTTTTGTACAAGACAAAGCCTTAAAAAAAATCCTACGCGAAACAGATGGCTTAGGCACAGAAGCCACTCGCGCAGGCATCATTGAGTTGCTATTTAAACGCGGTTTTATCTATAAAAAAGGGCGTCATATTCACAGTAGCGAAACAGGGAGAATTTTAATCCAAGCGTTACCTGATATTGCCACGCTGCCCGATATGACCGCACATTGGGAAGCCCAGCTCAACAGCATTAGCCAAAAAGAATTGAATTATCACCAATTTATGCACGAATTGGTACAATCCCTACCTGCCCTGCTCAGTTATACCAATTTCGATGCGTTACGGCAGCTTAGTGCATTATCTCGACAACAAATGACGACAAAAAATGCAAGCGCAACGAAAAAGAAAAGTGCGGTGGAAAAATCATAAGTTTTACGGCAAGTTAAATTGCTTACAATTAAAACAATCGACAATTTTTTAAAGAAAATCGCTTGCGCGCTGTTTTAATATTCGCTAATATTCGCCCGTTAATTTTTGGTATCCAATAACAAGAGAAGAAATAATGTATCAAGCACTGTTAATTATCTACTTAGTTGTATCTGTTATCCTTATTGGTTTCATTTTAATCCAACAAGGTAAAGGTGCAAACGCAGGTGCTTCATTTGGAGGCGGTGCATCAGGTACAGTATTTGGTGCAAGTGGTGCAGGGAATTTTTTATCCCGTACAACCGCAATCTTAGCAGTTATCTTCTTTGTTACTAGCCTTGCTATTGCTAACATTAACTCTCACCACGGTGAGGTAAAACAAGGCAAATTTGATAATCTTTCACAAGTTGCAGAAAAAATTCAAGAACAGCAACCAAAAGTGGAAGAAAAACAAAATTCAGATATCCCACAATAATCTAAACCGAATTTTGCTCTGATGGTGGAATTGGTAGACACGCTATCTTGAGGGGGTAGTGTCCATAGGACGTGCGAGTTCAAGTCTCGCTCAGAGCACCATAACACTTAACTAAGCCTTTCGTAATCACTCGAAAGGCTTTTTTAATGCCTGTAATTTCAAGGCGTTAGCCTATTTTGCTTATCGCAACTGACCGTAGCTAATTGAGTTAAAGGGCGGATCGTAGTAACTATAATGGTAACTATGAACGGAATATCGTTACGATCCCATTTTTAATAGTGACTAAAAGTACAGCGCACTTAATGGATATAAAAATAGCACTCATACCGAGTGCTATTTGCGTTTTAAATATCCACAGGCTGCCAATCTTGCCCTTTCACTGGTGGTAACCAAGGGCTACCTTTTATACATAAAGACCATAAATAATCAGGTATGCGATAATGATCTGGCTGCTCAGGATCAAGTGCGGTGATAATTTCTTGCGTTTTTCCTTGGGCAATTAACGTCGCAAGATTTGGGTTAATCATTATAGATTTACCCACACCAACAAACTCTACCCATCCTGTATTCAAGGCGCCAACAAGCTGTTCTGCGCTGAATAAATTTCCCACTCCAATAAGCGGTAAACGACCATTTAGACGTTGATGAATTAATTCAAGACGGGCAGAATGAGTATCTGCACCACGACGAGCCTTTTTATAAAAATCCCACAATGACACGTGTAAATATTGTAATGGCTTCTCAGCTAAAGCGGACACCAATTCAAGCGTATCTGTCATTGTTAATCCATTCTCACCCGGCTCTTCTGGCGATAAACGATAGCCAATAATGAATGCTGGGCATTGATGTTTCTCACGCATTGCATTCACTGCATCGATCACAGCAAGTGGGAAACGCAAACGATTTGTCAAATTCCCTCCCCACTCATCGGTACGTTGATTACTTTGCTTAGAGAAAAATTGCTGAATTAAATAACCGTTCGCCCCGTGAATTTCTACCCCATCAAACCCCGAGCGAATAGCAAGCTCTGTGGCGAAAGCAAAATCTTGAATAATTTGCAAAATTTCTTCTTGAGTCAACGCCCTTGTTTGTGTGTCAGGATCTGCTGAAGGCGCCACTTTCTCTTTTCCATTCAATAATTCGGATAGTGCTAATTTCCCGCCGTGATGAAGTTGCAGAATGGCTTTTGCACCTTGCTGTTTAATAATCTCCGCAGTTTTACTTAAACTTTCCAAATGAAATTCATTTAACGCTTCTGGCTGTCCTTGAAATGCCTTACCATTTTCTGACACCAATGTTGCTGCGGTAATAAACATTCCCATATTTTCTGCACGCCCTTGCAAAAATTGAGCCTCTTGGCTTCCTAATGTGCCATCAGGGTTTGATGCAAAATGGGTTAAAGGGGCAACCACTAAACGATTTTTGATTTCAACATTGTTATTCAAAAAATACGGTTGAAATAACGCTGAAAATTTCTGTTCCATTCGATTCCTCATTCATTTATTTATAAAATCTTTTCTATCATACGTGCCAAATGATAAGAAAAATAGTGTTTTCCCTTACAAGAGGAAAATTTAATACATATGAGGGATTTTTGCACCGCACTTTGATTTTTCTTTGCTCTTCAACGCTGACGTGATAACATTCAATATAATTATGCTAATTATTCTCATTTTTAAAATCTATTAATATGATTAAACGCCGTTATTTGTTTATCTTATTATTGTTACTTTCGGGTATTTCCCTCTTTTTAGGCGTAAGTACCGTTAATTTGCAAGGATTATTCAATTTTGATACTCAGCAGTGGCAAATATTTTTGATTAGCCGTTTGCCCCGTTTAGTCAGTATTTTGATTGCTGGGGCATCATTGAGTATTTGTGGATTGGTTATGCAGCAGTTAAGCCGTAATCGGTTTGTTTCCCCAACCACAGCAGGCACGATGGATAGCGCAAGGCTAGGCATTTTAATTGCAATGTTACTGTTTCCTTCTGCTTCAATGTTACTCAAAACAAGTGTTGCAATTCTGGTTTCTTTTTGTGGCACATTGTTGTTTATGACGTTGCTTTCTAAGCTGAAATTTAAAGATAGCATTTTTGTGCCGTTAGTCGGCATTATGTTTGGCAATATTATTAGCGCTATCACCGCATTTATTGCCTATCAACAAGATTTGTTACAAAACCTTTCTGGTTGGTTGCAAGGCGATTTTTCCTTAGTAATGGCTGGGCGTTATGAAATGCTATATTTCAGCATTCCGGCATTGATGCTTGCTTATCTTTTTGCCAATCGCTTTTCCATCGTAGGAATGGGGCAGGATTTTGCAGTCAATCTTGGTTTGAACTATCAGCAAGTGCTTTATTTAGGCTTAGCCATAGTCGCAACGGTATCATCGATCATCATTGTCTCGGTGGGGGTTATCCCCTTTCTCGGGCTGATTATTCCCAATATTGTTACCCTTTATTTGGGGGATAATTTGAAAAAAGTACTGTCTCACACCGCACTTTTAGGTGCTGTTTTTGTGCTGTTTTGCGATATTCTGGGGCGCGCGTTGATTTATCCTTACGAAATTTCCATTAACGCCATTGTGGGCGTATTCGGCAGTGCCATTTTTCTTTATATGCTGTTAAAACAAAGGGTTCAAAATGGTTAAGCACGTTTACGATCCTAAAAAATCATTGATTTTACTGAGTATTTTCGCATTACTTAGCATAGTGCTGTATGTGTTTTATCATCTCCCTACTCGCTGGGAATATGCCTTATATAACCGCGCTCTTGGCGTGCTTGCTATTGTAATGACAGGTGTGGCAATTGCACTGGCTACGATGATCTTCCAAACTATTGTAAATAATCGCATTTTAACGCCGAGTATTTTAGGCTTGGATAATCTGTATTTGCTCATTCAAACCCTGATTATTTTTCTCTTTGGTTCAAGCACATTAACCTCAATGAACCCCATTGTATTATTTTTTGTTTGCACCAGTTTGATGATGTTATTCGCACTAGGTCTCTATCGTTTTTTGTTTAAAAATGAACAACAAAGCCTGTTTTTCTTGCTTTTAGTGGGGATCATTTTTGGCACCTTTTTCCAAAGTTTAACTTCTTTTATGGAAGTACTCATCGATCCCAATGAATTTCAGATCGCACAAGACATCGGCTTTGCCAGTTTTAACCGTATCAATCTTGATATTTTATGGATCGCGCTAGCTGGCTTACTCGCCACAATACTTTATACCCTACGCTATGTGCGTTATTTTGATGTGCTTGCCCTTGGGCGTGAACAAGCAATTAACTTAGGTGTGGATTATCCCGCGATCACTAAGAGATTACTCATTGTTGTGGCAATTTTAACGTCAATTTCCACCGCACTTGTTGGACCTTTAACCTTCTTGGGCTTATTGGTGATGAATGTTACCTTTGAATTTATTCGTACTTATCGCCACACAATATTAATCCCCGCCGCAATGCTGATCGCCGTGATCACCCTTGTTTTCGGGCAATTACTGGTTTCCCAAGTCTTCACCTTTAACACCACCTTGAGCATTATCGTGAACTTTGTTGGTGGCGTCTATTTCCTTTATCTGTTATTAAGGACAAATAAAAAATGGCAATAGAGATTAAAAATATTAATAAATCTTATGGTACTAAAAAAGTCGTAGATAACCTTTCGGTTACCATTCCGCAAGGTAAAATTACCTCGTTTATCGGCCCAAATGGTGCAGGAAAAAGTACGGTGCTTGCCATTATCAGCCGTTTACTGCGTGCAGATAGCGGCACGGTAAGCCTAAATGGGGTGCCATTACATCAGCAAAAAAGCAGTGATATTGCCAAACAACTTTCTATTCTAAAACAATCCAATCACATCAACTTGCGTTTAACGGTGGAAGAATTGGTTGCCTTCGGGCGCTTTCCTTATAGCCAAGGAAATTTAACCAAAAACGACCGCACTTTTATTGATAATGCGATTGCCTATATGGATCTAGGCGAGTTTCGCCATCAATATATTAACCAGCTTAGCGGTGGGCAGCGCCAACGTGCCTATATCGCAATGACTTTGGCGCAAGATACAGATTACATTTTGCTTGATGAACCACTGAACAATTTAGATATGAAACATTCCGTCCAAATTATGCAAGTGCTACACAAGCTCACTACCGAATTGAATAAAACGGTAGTCATTGTGATCCACGATATTAATTTTGCCTCTTGTTATTCTGATTACATTATTGCAATGAAAGACGGCAAATTAGTTCATCAAGGGGACGTTACCACAATGATGCAAGAACCCGTTTTAGCGAGCATTTACGATATGCCAATCCCAATTCAACAAATTAATCAGCACAAAATTGCTGTGTATTTTCGACATCAATCAGCTTAATACAGGAGTATGCTATGAAAAAAACCTTCTCAACCCTTGCCCTCAGTCTTTGCGCCTTACTCGGCGTTGCCAGTGCGAATGCAGCGGATATTACCGTAGAAAATGCAGCTGGCAAACAAATTGTGCCACAAAATCCTAAGCGTGTTGTGGTGCTTGATTTCTCAGCTGTGGATACCCTTCGCACGCTAGGTGCAAAAGATAGCATTGTTGGCATCAGCAATGCCGGCAAAGTGCCTGAATATTTAAGCGAATTTAGCAAAGAACATTACGCGAGTGTTGGCGTGCCACCAGAGCCTGCGTTTGAGAAAATCAATGATCTTCACCCAGACCTTATCATCGCCACCGGTCGCCAAGAAAAAGTATTGGATCGCTTAAAAGAAATTGCGCCAGTCTTTTTTGTTAAAGTGGACTACAATAATTTCTATCCAAGTTTCCAACAAAATATCCACGCATTTGGACAAATTTTTGATAAACAACAAGTGGCAGAGGAAAAACTGACACAGCTGGACAAACAAATGAAAGCCCTTGCAGAGAAAACCAAAGGTAAAACCGCCCTACTTGCTTTAGTCAATGAAAGCCGTATGAGTGCTTTTGGTGAAAACTCTCGCTATGGGATCGTTTATAGTGGTTTTGGCTTCACCCCTATTGATAAAAATATTAAATCCTCCACCCACGGAATGAGCATTGGGTTTGAATATGTGCTAGAAAAAAATCCAGATTATTTATTGATCGTGGATCGTACCGCAGCCATTACGGACAAAGCCAATAATGCCCAAACCGTGTTAGATAACGCTATTATTCACCAAACTCAAGCGTATAAAAATAATCATATTGTTTACTTAAATGCCGCAAATTGGTATTTAACTTTCGGTGGTTTGGAAAGTATGGGGATTATGATCGATGAAGTAAAAAGTGCGGTGGAAAAATAGGGCATTTTTTATCACAAACAACAAACTATGAATTCCCCCTTTTTAAAGGGGGAATTTTTTATCTCACATTACATTACCTCTCGCACCTCAACTTTACGCTTTTCATAACGAGATTTTGTACAGGCATCAGCAGTTGCAATCGCCGCTCTTGCTGCTTCCCCTGTGAGTAATTTCTCAAATTCCTTACTTGGCTGCATACCGTGCATAATGTCATTGAGCTATTTGCGTTCTTTCCAAATGATAGGAAAATAACTTATCTAAATGTGAGAATAAAAAAACCCGCACTTGGTTTCTCAAGTGCGGGTAAATTTTGTGGAGTTTTTTAGCTTCTGACTGTTTCAGAATCAGGATCACCATTGGAAATTGGTTTTAACAAGGTGAAGAAGCAAATGATCGCTAATAGTGTTAAGCCTGTGCCTACCCAAACAGACACATCGTAGCTTAAACCTAAGCCAATTTTTGCATACGCAAGGAAAGTGGCAGAAACCATTGTCATAAAGATGGCTGGAATTGTACAAATCCAGTGGAATTTATGATAGCGATATAAATAAGCCGCGGCTGTCCATAACATAACCATTGCGGTCGTTTGGTTTGCCCAGCCGAAGTAACGCCAAATTACTTGGAAATCGAGTTTAGAAATGATGAAACCTAGTACGAATAATGGAATAGCGATCATTAAACGTTTAACTAAATTACGTTGATCAATTTTGAAAAATTCCGCGATAATCAAACGTGCAGCACGGAACGAGGTATCACCAGAAGTGATTGGTAATACCACCACACCAAGCACCGCTAAAATACCACCGAAGTAGCCTAGCATATGGGTGGCGGAATCATAAACCACTTTTGATGGTGTACCTGCGGTGATTGCATCATTCATTAGTGCTGGGCTATCGTAGAAAGTTAAGCCTACTGTACACCAAATTAAGGCAATCACCCCTTCGCCGATCATCGCACCATAGAAAACAAAGCGACCTTCTTTTTCATTTTCCATACAACGTGCCATCAATGGAGATTGTGTTGCGTGGAAACCTGAAACCGCACCACAAGCAATGGTAACGAAAATCAATGGCCAAATTGGTAAATCTTTTGGATGCATATTTTCAAAGAATTTCGAGAAACTCATCTCGCCAACAGTATGGAATAAGGCTTTGTCTTCAAATAATAAGGCAAATAACATTCCAAAAGACATAAATAGCAATAACGCACCAAACAATGGATAAATGCGACCAATAATTTTGTCCACCGGCACTAAAGTAGCAATGATGTAATAACCAAAAATAATTGCTGTCCAAACTAATAACGTGCTTTTCGTTTCTAGGTTGAACATTTCACCGACATTATCCACTGTTAGATTGGTTAATAAGCTGGCTGGTGAAATGACGAATACAACCCCAACAAGAATTAACAATACAAGGGCAAGGGCATTCATAAAATGCTTAACTGGCGCACCTAAATATTTACCCGCAAGGTTAGGCACTGATTGTCCCCCATTGCGAACACTTAACATTCCGCAGAAATAATCGTGTACGGCACCTGCAAAAATGCAGCCAAAAACGATCCATAGCATTGCAACAGGTCCATATAATGCCCCAAGAATTGGACCAAAAATTGGCCCTGTCCCTGCAATATTTAATAATTGGATAAGCCAGATTTTCTTTTTAGACATCGGCACATAATCCACGCCGTCAGCCATTGTGTGAGCGGGAGTTGCACGGTTTGGGTTGATCTTAAAGACACGTTCAACCACAGAACCGTATAAGAAGTAGCCTAATAAAAGCAAGGCTACGCAGGAGAGAAACCATAACATAAAGAACCTCATAAAAATTAAACATAAAATTTCGTGCGCAAGTTTAACAAGAGTAAATTTAGTGTAAATATATTGTTGCAATTTATGTGATCTTCCGCACAGTTTTTATTCAAGAATTGATAAAAAAGATCCGTCAATCCGATCCTTATACTTCTTTATGGGTATTTCTCGTGGTCAATATAACAATGAAGTGATGATTTTTTAAGCGAAAAAATGCCCTAATTTATCACCGCACTTTATTTTTTAGCCATAAACTGCGTTTCAAATGATTAAACTGGACGAACACTATCAAGTGCCAATACGCCATCAAATTCTTCGCAGAAGCGCTGTAAACGTTCATCTGCTTGTAAATTTTCTCGCGCCTGTTCGCTTAACTCTTGGTAGATTTGTTTACGGTAGTCCATTGGGGTGAGCTGTTGGAGATCTGCATTAGTTTCCACAGAAAGTGTCACATCTTGCTGATAAAATTGACTTAAGGCTGTTTGTAACTGAATGCGAAGTTTTTCATTATTCAGATGCAATTTATCTCGGCGCAAGCCTAGCTGAATTTGGTTTTCACTCTGGCTTAAAATTACGCAATTCATTGCCATTTGTTTTGCCAAGCCTGAAATAGCTAACTGTTCGATAATATCCGTCCATTTATCCTGCGCTTTTGCCATCGTCAGCACTTTTTCTTTTAGTTCTGGCGTTGTATTTTCTAAAATGGCTTTGCGAATTTCTGACGGACTTGCATTATCCTGTTCTTCTGCCATTGCTGGATTGCTCCAGTTCCAACGGTAGTTTTCAGCTAAATTGAGATCATCTTCCTGATCAAGATCAGCAGAAAAATCTGGCTGATTTTGCACCGCACTTTGAATGACAGGCATATCCATTGGTGGTATCTCTGCTTCTAGCGATTGAGGAATTGATGGCTGAGAAATCTGCTGATGGATAGATCGCCCAGTGTTTTTCTGCTGGCTAAATTTGCGTTCTACCACAGGGAGATCCGTCACTTGATTGGTATTAGTGTTTTTTTTTTCGCTCGTTACAGGGGAAGAAAGTTGATCCAATGCATCCATCACTTCTAACGCTGCATTACTCATCGCAGAAGATGGACGATTTGATGTTGAATGTCCTTGTGGTTGCGCAACAAATTGCGTTGTTTTTGATTCTGGATGAGCCTTAAATTGTTGCGATACCACGGGCATTTCCACTAATTTTGTGTGATTTTGTACCGCACTTTGCACTGAATTCTGGGGGGAATTCACTTGTTCCACTGGCTGCATTTCAGGTGCTGCTTGGA
The DNA here is from genome assembly GCF_026226765.1 of Avibacterium sp. 21-599. Taxonomy (NCBI): domain Bacteria; kingdom Pseudomonadati; phylum Pseudomonadota; class Gammaproteobacteria; order Pasteurellales; family Pasteurellaceae; genus Avibacterium; species Avibacterium sp. 21-599. The sequence goes on along the minus strand of NZ_JAKKOB010000001.1, from coordinate 1,296,342 downwards.
TAAGTTTAGGGTGAAAAGCCAACGCACGTAGTAAAATCATTTCTACGCCCATTCGCTGAGTTGGTGCAAAGGAAAGCTCTTTCTGTCCGTTTAAGATAATTTGATAGAAAAATTGTACATCTTCTGGAGGAAGGTGTTTCGCCAAAAAGCCAATATGGCTTTCATCACTAATTTGCGCCTGTGGTAGCAATTGACACATTGCAATTTTATGCAAGTTTTCTGCCACAGCTTTTAGCAATTCGTTCCAATCACCGCCTTTTTCCGCCACGGCTTGAATTGCTTTCATTAAGCCTTCCCCGTTACCTTGCTGTAAGGCATACAAAATATCAATAGGCTGACTATCATCGAGTAAGCCAAGCATTGTATTTACCACATCAAGAGTAATATTCGCGTTGCTCATTGCAATAGCTTGATCTGTTAAGCTTAGACTATCACGGATACTGCCTTGTGCGGCTCTCGCTAATTTTTCAATAGCAAGCGGTTCAAAAGGGATCTTCTCTTGCTGTAAAATAAAGGCTAAATGATCAGCAATTTGTTGCTGATCAAGTGCTTTAAGATGAAATTGAATACAACGTGATAAAATAGTAATCGGTAACTTCTGCGGATCTGTGGTTGCCAGTAAGAATTTGACATATTCAGGCGGTTCTTCAAGGGTTTTCAGTAACGCATTGAAAGAATGACGAGAGAGCATATGCACTTCGTCAATTAAATACACTTTATAACGCCCTTGCACCGGTTTATATTGCACATTATCAAGCAGTTCACGGGTGTCTTCTACCTTAGTACGTGAAGCGGCATCAATCTCAATAAGATCGATAAAACGCCCTTCTTCAATGGCTTTGCAATGCTCACAAACCCCACAAGGATTCGCTGTTACCCCTTCAACACAATTCAACCCTTTTGCGAACAGGCGAGCAATCGAAGTTTTCCCCACGCCACGCGTTCCTGAAAAAAGATAGGCGTGATGTAAGCGATTTTCATTCAATCCGTTAGCAAGGGCAGTAAGAACAGGTTTCTGTCCTACTACATCGGAGAACTTTTGCGGTCGCCATTTTCTTGCTAATACTTGATAACTCATTGCTTGCTCGCTTAGGATAAATTAGTGTCCGTCAAAATTCACTAAGGAAAATGGCGTTACCCCTAAATCACGTAACCGTTGTTCACCACCGAGTTCAGGTAAATTAATGACAAAAGCAGCATTTTTCACTTCCCCACCTAAACGTTTAACCAATTTCACGGTAGCTTCTACCGTACCGCCCGTGGCTAATAAATCATCAATAATCAATACGTTATCGCCTGATTGAATCGAATCAGTGTGAATTTCTAAGGTATCTTGACCATATTCTAATTGATAGGATTGGGCAATCGTTTCACGAGGTAATTTACCTGGTTTACGCACTAATACAAAAGGAACATTTAACGCTAATGCCACGGGTGCGCCAAAAATAAAACCACGGCTTTCTGTGCCAATAACTTTATTGATCCCTTTGTCTTTGTATTGTGCCACGATTAAATCAATGGTTGCCTTGAACGCCTCTGGGACTTCAACGAGGCTTGTAATATCACGAAAGATAATGCCTTCTTTCGGGTAGTTTGGAATAGATTTGATCGATGATTTAATCAGTTCTAATTGTTTGTTCATTTTCTTACCTAAAGTGCGGTCAAATTTTCGACCGTTTTCTATAAAAAAGAGCGGCACGCATATTACCACAGATTATTTAATTTAACGATAAATATCCGCACCATCTTTTCGGGTTTTTAATAAACGTAAAATCCATACATATTGCTCTGGCGTTGGGGTAACAAATTGCTCAATTTCTTTGTTCATTTCCCGTGCCATTTGCGCGGGATCTTCGCTAATTGGCATTGGTGGATGAATTTCCATTTCATATTTGCCCCGCTCTGCGTTATAACGAGGAAACATTGGGATCACCACGGCTTTAGCAAGTTTTGCCATTTTATTCAGCCCCGGTAAAGTGGCTTTATAAGTGGCAAAAAAATCAGCATATTCACTTAATTCTTCGCCATAATCTTCATCGGGCAAATAATACCCTATTTCGCCTTTTTTGACCGTGTTAAGAAAGGGTTTGATCCCATTTTGACGAGCGTGCATTTTTCCGCCAAAACGCTGACGTGCCATTGTCCATAGCCAATCCACTAAAGGATTACGATGTGGATTATACATCGACGTCATTGGCATTCCATAAGTATGTAAAATAATACCCGAGGCATCAATTGCCCAACCGTGTGGCACCATTAAAATAATATTATGGCCTGCCGCTTTGGCCTGTTGAATAACGTCTAAACCAATAAATTCACTGCGTTGCTGCAAATGTTTTTTGGAACGCAATGCAATTTCCCCAATGCCAAGCATCACTTGGCTCACGGTGATGAACATTTCGTCAATCACCTTTTCGCGTTGCTCTTCTGTCCAATCAGGAAAGCAATATTGTAAATTCACGCTTGCTCTATGGCGTTGTTTTTTTGCTTTTTGCGCTACAATTAAACCAATTTTCGCCGCAAGCTTATCCCTTAAACGAAAAGGTATAAAGGCAAATAACGCCAAAGCCAAAATACCTAGCCAAACAGCCCAATATTTTGGCAATAAAAACGCCCATTGCCATTTGGGATCATAGCCTATGCGCGCGGTTAAACGTACATCATCTTGTTGTGTCATAAATCCTCAACTACCCAAACCAGCCTTGATCATAGGCCATTTTAGCCGTCATAATGAAAGACATCATCACCACCATCGGACGAATTAGCTGTTTGCCCTTGCTTAATACCATTTTCGCGCCTAAGTTTGCGCCAATAATCTGCCCTAACATCATTACCAGCCCAGCTTCCCACCAGATTTGTCCGCCAATCAGAAATAACAAAAGTGCGGCAATATTTGAGGTAAAATTTAATACTTTGGCGTGAGCAGTCGCTTTAGCAAGATTAAAACCCAATAAGGTTACAAAAGCTAAACTCAATAGTGAACCTGTTCCGGGTCCGAAGAAACCGTCATAAAAACCGATCCCAAATCCCGCACTAAAGGCAAACGTTGCGTAAGAAATGCGTTTATGGCGATCTTCATCGCCCAAATTTGGCGTAAATAAAAAATACAGACCAATTGCGAGGACTAAAAAGGGGATAACCTTTTTAATCAATGCACTATCAACGAGCTGAATAAGTAGCGTGCCAAACACTGCGCCGATAAATGTCATCAGCACCAGTAACCAAATGGCGCTTAAATCTACCGCTTTTTTACGTAAAAAATAAAAACTTGCGGAAAAAGATCCGCCACAAGCCTGCAATTTGTTTGTGCCTAATGCCATTGCTGGGGGGATGCCTGTCATCAATAACGCGGGGATGGTGATTAAGCCACCACCACCTGCAATAGCGTCAATAAACCCCGCAATTAATGCGACAACAAATAATAAGGCAATAAGGTTGAGGCTGATTTCCATTTTTCGTTCCTATCTCGAAGGATTATTCCAACCATTCACTTTGGTTTGGTGAGCTGCTCACTTGCTGACATAAAAAAGGTTCAGGTGGACGTGGTTTGGGCTTCACACTGCCTGTTGATGGTTTGGCAGGTTTAAACCAAGAATATAATTCTTCACCACAGCCTTCACCCGCAGGAATGGGGGCTTGATTTTCACAATATTTAGCGCCTTGCGGACAAGTTAAACGAACGTGAAAATGCGAATCGTGGCCAAACCAAGGACGGATTTTTTGTAGCCAGCTACGATCCCCGCGTACCGTTTGACAAAGTTTCACTTTAATCGCTGGATTGACAAAAATACGCGCTACTTGCTTATCTTGTGCGGCTAGACGGATTAGATTGACGTGATTTTCTGTCCATACAGAATCATCAACACGCTGTGCTTTACGATCCACCACTAACAAGCCCATTCCCGCTGGGTTTTGTGCATCTTTATCGGATAAACGTCCTAAGCGTAGCCAAATATCCGCATCCAAGCCCATTTGATGGCTGGCGTGTCCAGTAAGAAAACGTCCGCCCCCCGGCATCGCAATATCGCCGATAAGCATTGTTGGAATCCCCGCTTGCTTCACTTTTTTACCTAGACGCTGTAAATAGGCAATCATATCAGGGTGTCCATAATAACGGTTTTTACTTGTCCGAATCACTTGGTATCCTTCCCCATTAAATGGCAATGGTTTAGCCCCAATGATACAGCCATTACTATATGAGCCAACTGGCTCAGGTTCACCTGAGATCGGACGTTTTACTTTTTGCCAATATTCTGGACTAGCTATGACACTGCTAGTCGAAAAAATGCCACAAAAAAGCACCGCACTGACTGATTGAATTAACTTTTTCATTTACATTGAGCCTTAAATCTTAATAGGTGATCGAGTAAAACAATGGCGGTCATTGCTTCTGCAATCGGCACGGCACGAATCCCTACACAAGGATCGTGGCGTCCTTTGGTGATAACTTCCACGGCTTCATTATTTAAATTGACGGAACGTCCCGCAATGGTGATGCTAGATGTTGGTTTTAGTGCAATCGTCGCAATAATGGGTTGTCCAGAGCTGATCCCGCCCAAAATACCACCTGCGTGGTTAGAACAAAAACCTTCTGGCGTCATTTCATCGCGGTGCTGCGTGCCTTTTTGTTCCACCACCGCAAAACCATCGCCAATTTCTACTGCTTTCACTGCGTTAATGCCCATTAAGGCGTGTGCCAAATCCGCATCAAGGCGATCGAAAACCGGTTCACCTAAGCCAACTGGCACATTTTCTGCCACCACCGTTAATTTAGCACCAATCGAATTGCCTTCTTTTTTTAGTTCACGGATTAATTCATCAAATTTTTCCACCGCACTTGGATCTGGGCTAAAAAAGGGATTACTGTTTACTTGTTGCCAATCAATTTGTGTAATGTCCTCTACGGTTTTGGGATCGATGTTCACTGAGCCAATTTGTGAGAGGTAACCGCGTACTTCAATGCCAAAATGTTCACGTAAATATTTTTTCGCAATTGCCCCAGCCGCCACTCTCATCGCGGTTTCTCGTGCAGAAGAACGTCCACCTCCGCGATAATCACGCAAACCGTATTTTTGTTGATAAGTATAATCAGCGTGCCCCGGGCGGAAACGATCTTTAATTTCACCATAATCTTGTGAGCGTTGATCGGCATTTTTGATGATCATTCCAATACTCGTACCTGTGGTTTTCCCTTCAAACACCCCAGAAAGAATTTGCACTTCATCATCTTCTCGTCTTGCGGTGGTATAACGAGAGGTGCCGGGTTTACGGCGATCTAAATCAGGTTGGATATCCTGTTCAGATAGCTCAAGCCCCGGTGGGATACCGTCCACAATACAGCCCAAAGCAATGCCGTGCGATTCGCCAAAAGTGGTTACTCGAAAAAGTTGTCCGATGCTGTTTCCTGCCATTATTTTTCCTTCTGTTATTCCTTATGATTTTGCTAAATTTTCTGACATAATTTGTACTTCTTGTGCCGTTGCTTGATTTTTAATAAAGACATCAAGCTGATTAAAGGCAATTTCTACATTATGTTCTGCGAAAAGTTCATCAATTCGACGATTGAGATGATCGATCGTCATCGTTCTTTCATTAAGATTGCCCACATAAACCCGTAGTTCATGATCTAATGTACTTGCCCCAAAGACAAGGAAGTATGCCATAGGCTCAGGATCTTTCAACACATATTCACATTCATCTGCCGCTTGTAATAATAAACGTTTAACTAATTCCAGATCCGATCCATACGCCACGCCCACGTTAATCACCACACGGGTCATCGAATCTGTTAATGCCCAGTTAATTAAACGCTCTGTCACAAAGGCTTTATTTGGCACAATCACTTCTTTTTTATCAAAATCAATTAATGTGGTTGAGCGGATACGGATTTTTGAAACCGTACCAGAATATTCTCCAATCGTTACCACATCACCAATGCGCACTGGACGTTCAAATAAAATAATAATCCCTGAAATAAAGTTAGCAAAAATTTCCTGTAAACCAAAACCTAAACCAACAGAAAGTGCGGCAAATAACCATTGTAATTTAGACCACGACATTCCCAGCACGGAAAAAGCCGCCCCTCCGCCTAATGCAACGATAAAGTAGGTTAATAATGTGGTAATCGTATAAGGGGTACCCTGTGAAAAACTCACTCGAGAGAAAATTAAGACTTCCAGCAAACCCGCGATATTTTTAACGATCGCATAAGTCCCTATCAAGATAATTAAAGCAAATAACAAATTAAGTAAGGTTATTGATTCGGTTACCGTTCCTGAATCTGTCGTAACTTGTTGCTGCCATAAGGTTACGCCTTCAAGATAATAAGCTACGGTAATAAGATCTGACCAAACCCAATAAAATAAACCAAATAAGCTCACCCAAAGCAATAGATCAACGATACTTTTTACTTGGTTTTTGACTTGTGAAATATTCAGCACTTCTTCTTGTTGAATTTCCGAATTTAGCTCATTATCACTATTCTCTTCTTTTTGCGCTTGCATTTGCTCACGCTTTTCTAATAAACGACGATAAGATAATCGACGTGCTGACACGGTAAAACTACGATAAATCACATCTTTTGCGATCATCCAAAGCACCAATACAAAATAAGAAGACATTAAATGTTCCATCAAATTAAGTGCGGTGTAATAGTACCCCATTATAATCAACACAATTAATGCTATCGGCGCAATCACAAGTAAAATACGAGCAAATTTAAATAAATAGCTCCGCTCACCTGCTTGTTCTTGGGTTTTCTGATAAATACTTACCGCATAGCGTAAACGTGGTCCTACAATGAAAAGGGAAATCACTAAAATTGAAATGGTTAGCACTTCCCCGATCACATCATTCGTAATCCCCGTATCTAAATGGGTAAAAATCGAGGCATTCAGCCATAACGCATAGATCCAAACTGAACGTTTAGAAACGGAATAAAATAGCTGTACATTATATTGCGGCATATTAAAGTGACGATAAGCTAATCCATTTGGGCGTAGCATTGCCAAAATAAACGCAAAGAACAACCAATACCCCGCCATTTTTAAAGACCACAACCAAAACGGTTCTGGATTTTCAAAACAGATTGACGCAATTAAAATTAAAAGAGAAAGAAAAATCAGTGTAGAACGCAAACATAAGATTAACGTCCATAAAATCGCCTCGGGGGTATAATGCTGGCGTTCACCTCTTAATGTATTGATTTTACTGTTAATATAAGCCAGACGTTGGGTGATTTTTTCTTTACGCCACTGAATCAATGCCGCCAAAAGCAAAAGTAGAATAACTTGTAAAACCGTTGGCACGAAGTTATCCTTCCAGTTAGCGAAATTGATCAAGCTTTTAATATCTTGCAACTGGTATTTCACTTTTGGCAAGAAATTAGTAAACCAATCCATATCCAACGGTGGATTACTTCTCACCCAGAAACTTTGCTGTTGTAATTTGCCCTGCAAAGCATCACTAATTGCCGTAACCTGCTGTTGGTTTAACTCAATATTAATCGCTAAATTTAGCTGATTATTCAGGTTCGTAATGGAATCTGACAATAATTTACGCCGCTCTTGTAAAATTGCAGTCAGCTGATTTTTTTCATCGTCCGTTAAATGTGTGTTGGCGTTTTTTTCTAAACTGACAATGTAGCTTTGGGTATCATATAAATTATCGCGCAACTCAGTTAAATCAAAAATTTGCACGCGTAAATCCGTAATCTGCTTTGCCAGCCCACGAATCATTTGATCTTGCGGTAAAAGTTGCTTTTGTTTATTGATAATACGTGAAAGCACTAACGTTCCTTGTAACGCACTAATTTGCTCGTTAATGTTTCGCTCTGTTTGTTGCAAATTATCCAGCACACTTTTTATCCGTAAGCTATCTTGTGATAGCACATTTAACTGCGCCGTCTGTTTTACCAAATCTTGGCTAATTCGCACATTTTGGTTTTGTTGTTCAACAATGATAGGGTTACTATCTTGCACATTCGTTTGCGATTGTTTTAACTGCTCTGCCTGCTCACGGGTTTCTTGCAAATTCTTTTCATTAATCACCTCTTGTAGCATTGCTAATTTTGTTTGCAACTGCTGCTGCATCAAGGTTTTTTGCTCTAATTGAATGGTATAAAGCGAAGTCAAATCATTATTGCCTTGCAATAACATTTGATTATAGCTGTTTTGCAAGCCGATCAACGCCAGCTCTGTTTCGAGCTTATTTTTTTCTACGGAATCTCCCGCACTAATGCCAAAGAGTAATTTATCAATTTCTTGTGAACGAATTAAATTCGCGCCCAATGCAGACTGCGCACGTTCAGGTGCGGCGCGTTGGCTCACTAACTGAGCATTAATTGCACCCAAATCCGCTTGGATTTGCTGTAAATGTTGCTGAGTAGCCATAGATTGTGTTTGCAACTCAGCCAACGATAATTTCTCAAACACTTTTACCGTAACCGGTGAGGCATTTTTTAATTTATCTACCGCCGCCTGTAAAGCCGCAACCTGACTAGGGGCATTCTCCACAGATTGACTTAATGATGCGTTATCCGCTTTCTGCTTTTCAATATTTCCAAGCAACGTGAGGGTTTCTTCAAGATTTTGCACCAAGATTTTATTATTGACATCCGTTTGATCGGCCTCTTTTGCCGCGGCAAGCTGTGTTTGAATATCCGCTTCTTTTGGTAAATCTGCCCAACTTGTAGAAGCCCAAGCCAAGGACAGAAAAAAGATCGCCCAAATACGTTTAATTATTTTCATTTTATTTTCCTAGTAATTCTTTTAAAGCCATTTTTAACGCATTACGCGAAATTTTAATCGTTCCCTGTTGCTGGCATTGTGCCACATCTAATGGAAAATAGTGTATCGGTTGTTTAAATTTTTCTAATCGCGAGGCAAGCCAAATTCGTAAATTTTCCACCGCACTTTGGCTAAATTCATCAATAAACTCAACCATTGCCACAGGACGTTGCCCAAATTCCATATCCTCCACAGGCAGGATAACGACTTGTTTTACCTTAGGATAATGCAAAATAACCCGTTCAATTTCTTCAGGCTGAATATTTTCTCCGCCTGAAATAAACATATTGTCTAATCGCCCTAAAACGCATAGCTCATCATTTTGCCATTCACCGAGATCTTTGGTGTGAAGCCAACCATCCTGTTGAACCAAAGGCAATATTTCACCCTGTTGCCAATAACCTAGCCCAAGCCCTGCACCACGCAAACAAATCTCCCCCTCAATCAGCGCAAGTTCTCGACCTTTGAGGGGTAAGCCCACACCACGATATTGATCGCTTTTTTTCGCACAGACTGTGGATGCCATTTCTGTCATTCCATAACCAGAATAACAAGTCAGACGATATTGTGCCGCCTGCTGCGTTAAGGCAAGGGGAATATGGCTGCCCCCTAATAAAATGTGCTGAGTATGGTCAGTCTGTTCAGAACGTTGTTGCAAATAAGTGAGAAAGCGTTGCAATTGTGTTGGCACAAGAGATAAATGTGAAACCTCAGCCGCGGCGGAATAAAAATTCTCATTCGGTAAATGCAATCTTGCTCCCGCGTGCAACCAGCGCCATACGATGCCTTGCCCTGAAACGTGATATAACGGTAAAGAAAGCAACCACGTATTTTCAGCCCCAAATGCCATTAATTCGCACACACCTTGCGCATTATCCAAATGCCCTTGCAGGCTATGCACCACCGCTTTAGGATTACCCGTTGAACCTGATGTGAGTGTCATTGTCGCTGGACGATTGAGATCATAAGCCGCCGTGCAATTTTTTTTAGCTTGCGAAGCCGTAACGGATACAACAAGTGCGGTGCAATTTTGCAATATTTTTTCGCCCTTAGGATCATAATAAAAATGCACATCCGCATTTTCACATAACTGGACAATCTTTTCTTCTGGAAAAGCAGGATTAATCCCCAACACTCTCGCGCCCAGTTGAATCCCTGCTAAATAGGCAAGCAAGAGCGCAAAACTATTTTTTCCGCATAAGGCAATCCCCTCACCAATATTCACTCCTTGCTGAGAAAATGCCTGTGCCACAGTATTAATTTTTTCACTCAGTTGCTGCCAAGAAAAAAGTTCGCCTTGCTCATTGCGCAAGGCTACTTTATGTTGATAATCAGGTTCGGCGGCATAATGTTGCCAAAGATATGTCATTGTAATGCCAATTAATTTACTGTGAAAAATGTGCGCACTTCGTCAATCAATTCTTCTGGCAAGTGCATTGATTGCATTGCACCTTCCAACATTAACATTTTACGCCCACTATTCGTATTGGTGATCACCCAATATGGCGTATTAGGAATTTGTTTTGGCTTAGTGTGATTCCCCGCCATTAACAACGTCCCCTCATCACGGGCAAAGTACACGCGCGTACGCCCTTGTAAGGATTCCGTAGCCTGTGCAAAACTTTCTGGATTCGTGCGATAAAGCACGCGTAAAATAGCCAAGAAGCGTACCACCACTTTGCTTTCTTGCTGAAAATCAGTGGACTGGATCAACTCACGCACCTTGCTAACCACTTTTTGGATCGCCTCATCAGATTGCTTTTTCGTTGTCACTTTTTCTTTTGCGGCTGGTTTTTCTTCCACTTTTTCATTATCTCGTGCTAATTCGTTGGAAATTTCCACCGCACTTTGATTATCAGCAGAAAGGTTTGGTGCAAAGGTCACATTATGATCAGTACGCACCGCAGGAAAATTGAGTAAACGGCGTAAAATATCAGAAGCACTTTCACCGATAGATCGGGTTTGGCTGGCTATGTATTGATAAAGTTCTTCATCTACTTCAATAATTTTCATTTTTTCTCTCCAGTTGCTTGATCTCTTTACGCTTTTGCAACATTATAACGATTTATTTTCAAATACTCACGCAAAAATTATGTCGCAAACGCAATTACTCAATTTTCAATTTCATCAATTAAAACAACCTACTAGCAACCCAACCTTAGTGTTTATTCATGGATTATTTGGCGATATGAATAATTTAGGGGTGATTGCCCGAGCCTTTGCGGAAAATTACCCTATTTTACGCCTAGATTTACGCAATCACGGACAGAGTTTTCATTCTGAATCAATGAATTATGATTTAATGGCGGAAGACCTATTAGCCACCATTGAACAGTTAGATCTTAAACAGGTAATCTTGATCGGGCATTCAATGGGGGGAAAAACTGCGATGAAAGCGGCAAGCCTTCGCCCTGATTTAGTGCAAAAACTGATTGTTATTGATATTGCGCCAGTGAAATATGGCGAACACGGACATAATAGCGTATTTGATGGTCTTTTCGCCGTAAAAGAAGCTCACGCAGAAACACGCCAGCAAGCCAAACCAATATTAGCTCAACACATACCAGAAGAAAGCATTCAGCAATTTATGTTGAAATCCTTTGATGCACAATCTACTGAAAAATTTCGCTTTAATTTGACCGCACTGAAACAAAATTATTCTCACCTTATGGATTGGCAAGATTGTTTTTATCCCAACCCGACCTTGTTTATTAAAGGTGGACTGTCTGATTATATTCAGCCTGAATATAGCAAGCAGATTTTAGCCCAATTCCCCCAAGCTAGCTCTTTCACCATTAACGGCAGTGGACATTGGGTACACGCCGAAAAACCTGAAGCGATTATTCGCATTATTCAGCGTTTTTTAGATAGCCAATAACAATCTCACCAATCAAAGGTTGAGGGTTTTAATCAACTATGAATTGTGATATAGTTCGCGGCGATGAGTAGTTGTAGCTTATCATTCTCAATTAGCTACATTTTAACCAGTTCAGTGATTTGAAAAATGGCAAAACAAGATGCAGATTGCATAACCTTAGATCTGTTTGCTAACACACCCAAAGTGGGACGCCCGAAAACAAATCCGCTGACCCGAGAACAACAACTCCGTATCAACAAACGTAATCAACTTAGACGGGATAAATCCTGCGGTTTAAAGCGTGTTGAGCTGAAATTGCATACGGATATTGTTCAACAATTGGAAGATTTAGCGTCTGTACAGCGTGTTAGTCGTTCAGAGTTAATCGTAACGATTTTACAAGAATATTTTAAATTTCAAGAAAATAGGAAATAAAAATGGCTATCGTTGGTTTATTTTATGGTAGTGACACGGGCAATACTGAAAACATTGCACGAATGATTCAAAAACAATTAGGCTCAGAAGTGGTAGATATTCGCGATATTGCCAAGAGTACGAAAGAAGATATTGAAGCCTATGACTTTTTAATGATTGGTATCCCAACTTGGTACTATGGTGAAGCCCAATGCGACTGGGACGACTTTTTCCCAACCTTAGAAGAAATTGACTTCACAGATAAATTAGTCGCCATTTTTGGTTGTGGCGACCAAGAAGACTATGCAGAATATTTCTGCGATGCAATGGGAACAGTACGTGATATTATCGAACCAAAAGGTGCGATTATTGTCGGTCATTGGCCAACGGAAGGTTACACTTTTGAAGTTTCACAGGCACTCGTTGATGAAAATACATTTGTAGGTCTATGTATTGATGAAGATCGTCAGCCAGAACTCACTGCTGAACGTGTTGAAAAATGGACAAAACAAGTTTTTGATGAAATGTGTTTAGCTGAGTTAGTTGAGTAACCCACCAAGAGCAAAAGAAAGGAAACATTATGTCTGAAGAAAATATTAAACTTCTTAAAAAAGCAGGGTTAAAAATTACCGAGCCACGCTTAACGATTTTAGCGTTAATGCAAGAACATAGTATGTCACATTTTTCTGCAGAAGATGTTTATAAACTATTGCTTGAACGCGGTGAAGATATTGGCTTAGCAACGGTTTACCGTGTACTTAACCAATTTGATGAAGCAAATATTCTCATTCGCCATAACTTTGAAGGAAATAAATCCGTTTTTGAACTTGCACCAAGTGAACATCACGACCATATTATTTGCGTGGATTGTGGCAAAGTCTTCGAGTTTAATGACGAGATCATTGAACAACGACAAAAACAAATTAGTGAAGAACACGGTATTAAATTAAAAACGCACAGTTTATATCTTTACGGTAAATGTAGTGATATTGATAACTGTGATGAGAAAGAAAAGAAATAATTACGCTTCTAAAAACTAAGCAAAAAATCACCGCACTTTTAAAAGCGTGCGGTGATTTTTTATCGCATTTTAAATGTTGCCATATAATTGGCACTTACGTCCTGATTTAATTTAAATGTTCCCATAAGTGGATTGTAATGATAGCCGACCATATTCACACAATCTAACTCAGCGCGGTCTGTCCAAGCAAGTAATTCAGCGGGTTTAATAAATTTTTCGTAATTATGTGTGCCTTTCGGCAACATTTTCAATACATATTCCGCACCAATAATAACCAACGCCCACGCTTTTAAAGTGCGATTAATCGTAGAAAAAAACAATACGCCATTAGGCTTTAACAAGGCTTTGCAGGTATTGATGATCGAGCTAGGCTCAGGAACGTGTTCGAGCATTTCCATACACGTAATCACATCAAATTTTTCTCCGTCAAGTGCGGTGTATTTTTCAAGAAAATTTTCTATGGTGGTCTGTTGATAATCAATACTTAGACCATTTTCTTGCGCGTGTAATTTTGCTACTTCAAGGGGGGCGGTGGTCATATCAATACCAGTAACATTTGCCCCTTGCTTAGCCATTGCTTCAGCTAAAATACCGCCACCACAACCGACATCTAAAACGTTTTTACCAAATAACCCCTCTGCTTGTTGGCAAATATAATCCAGACGAAGCGGATTTAAGCGGTGGATAGGTTCAAAATCCCCTTCAGGATCCCACCAAGTTTTCGCCATTTTTTCAAATTTTTCCAGTTCTTGTTGGTCGATATTTTGCATTGAGTTGTTCTCTTGTTTTTGGTTTTTATTATTTTAGCGTAAATTTTCTATCTTTTTTATTCTACGGTAAATTTCTCTTTTCTTTGTTAAGGTTATCACGCGCTTTGTTTTATGCCCCTTATTATTGCCTAAGTGCAGTAAAAATTCATTACAAAATTAGAGATATTATTGGAATTATGATACAATCCGAGCAATTTTTTATGTAATTAGGGAATATTTCAATGACGAATTTGGTTTCAAACGTTACCCCTGTTAGTATCGAAGAAGAACTTAAATCTTCTTACCTTGATTATGCTATGTCGGTAATCGTCGGCCGTGCTTTACCTGATGTACGAGATGGCTTAAAACCTGTACACCGCCGTGTTTTATATTCAATGGATCAAAGTGGCATTACCCACAGTAAAGCCTATGTAAAATCAGCACGTGTTGTCGGTGATGTGATCGGTAAATATCACCCTCATGGTGACAGTGCGGTTTATGACACTATTGTGCGTATGGCTCAACCTTTCTCATTGCGCTATATGTTGGTAGATGGTCAAGGTAACTTCGGCTCGATAGATGGTGATGCACCAGCGGCAATGCGTTATACCGAAGTTCGTATGCAAAAAATCACACAGGAATTGCTCACCGATCTTGATAAAGAAACGGTTGATTTCTCACCAAACTATGATGGTAAAGAAATGATTCCTGATGTGCTACCAACCAAAATTCCGGCCTTATTAGTGAATGGTTCCTCAGGGATTGCGGTGGGTATGGCAACAAATATCCCTCCTCATAATTTGGGTGAAGTTTTAGATGGCTGCCTAGCTTACTTGGATAATGAAGCAATTACCATTGATGAACTTATGCAATTTATTCCGGGGCCTGATTTTCCAACTGCCGCGCTGATCAATGGACGAAAAGGCATTGAAGATGCCTATAAAACAGGACGTGGTAAAGTTTATGTGCGCGCCAAAGCTGAAGTTGAAACTTCAGATAAAGGACGTGAAACCATCGTTGTTACAGAAATTCCTTATCAAGTTAATAAAGCAAAACTGGTAGAAAAAATTGCTGAACTTGTACGTGAAAAGAAAATTGAAGGGATCAGTAATGTCCTTGATGTTTCAAATAAAGAAGGAATTCGTCTAGAAATTGAGGTAAAACGTGATGCTGTGGGCGAAGTGGTATTAAATAACCTCTACGCCCTCACCCAAATGCAAGTGACATTCGGGATCAATATGGTTGCCTTAGATCACGGTCAGCCAAAATTATTTAACTTAAAACAAATTATTGAGGCCTTTGTAAAACACCGCCGTGAAGTGGTAACACGTCGTACAGTGTTTGAATTACGCAAAGCCCGCGAACGTGCGCATATTTTAGAAGGGCTAGCTATTGCCTTAGCCAATATCGATCCCGTTATTGAATTAATTCGTGCCTCTAAAACAGGCGATGAAGCCCGTGAAGCCTTGCTTGCTCGCGGTTGGCAGTTAGGTAACGTAAGTAAAATGTTAGAGGCAGCGGGAATGAATGCCTCTCGTCCT
Source organism: Avibacterium sp. 21-599 (assembly GCF_026226765.1). NCBI lineage: Bacteria > Pseudomonadati > Pseudomonadota > Gammaproteobacteria > Pasteurellales > Pasteurellaceae > Avibacterium > Avibacterium sp. 21-599. Next base: position 1,280,974 of record NZ_JAKKOB010000001.1, on the reverse strand, counting down.
GAAGATCTTGCCCCCGAATTAGGTTTGCGTGATGGCGTTTATTATCTTTCTGAAGAACAAGCCCGTGCGATTTTAGATCTACGTTTGCAACGCCTAACCGGCTTAGAACACGAAAAAATTGTCACTGAATATCAGGAAATTTTAGTCGAAATTGGCGAATTATTGCATATTCTAAATAGTACAGAACGCTTAAGAGAAGTGGTTTGTGAAGAACTTGCGCGCATCAAAACCGAATTTAATGATGAACGCCGTACTGAAATTACAACGGCATCAGGTGATATTAATTTAGAAGATCTTATCGCTCAAGAAGATGTGGTGGTTACCCTTTCTCACGAAGGCTATGTCAAATATCAGCCACTTACCGATTACGAAGCACAACGCCGTGGCGGTAAAGGTAAATCAGCAACAAAAATGAAAGAAGAAGATTTCATTGAAAAATTATTGGTTGCGAATACACACGATACAATTCTTTGTTTCTCAAGCCGTGGACGTTTATACTGGCTCAAGGTTTATCAACTACCGCAAGCCAGCCGCGGTGCGCGTGGTCGCCCAATTGTCAATATTCTGCCACTGGATGAAAATGAGCGCATTACCGCAATTTTGCCGATTTCTGCTTATGAAGAAGATAAATTTGTAGTAATGGCAACTGCTGGGGGAATGGTGAAAAAAATCGCCCTTACCGAATTTAGTCGTCCTCGTTCTAACGGGATTATCGCGCTCAACTTGCGTGATGAAGATGAACTCATCGGTGTAGATATTACAGACGGTTCAAATGAAATTATGCTGTTCTCTTCGCAAGGTCGCGTGGTGCGTTTTGCAGAAAGTGCCGTTCGCCCAATGGGACGTACAGCCACTGGCGTACGAGGAATTAAATTAGCCCTAACAAACGATCTTTCTGATGATGAAAGTGCGGTGGAAATTGAAGACATTTCTGACGATAATAACGAAGAAACCCTTGATCTCAATATCGACAAAGTGGTTTCGCTAGTCATTCCGAAAAATGAAGGGGCAATCCTCACTGCAACACAAAATGGTTACGGTAAACGTACCGTTTTAGCAGAATATCCAACAAAATCCCGTAATACCAAAGGGGTGATTTCTATCAAGGTTAGTGAGCGTAATGGTAAAGTTGTTGCGGCAACCCAAGTGGAAGAAAATGACCAAATTATGCTGATTACAGATGCGGGAACCTTAGTCAGAACCCGTGTTAGCGAAGTGAGTATAGTTGGACGTAACACCCAAGGCGTGCGTTTAATCCGCACCACAGAAGAAGAACAGGTTGTCAGCCTTGAACGTGTTTGTGATGTTGATGAAGAAGACAACGAAGACACAATAGAAAACACGGAAGAATAAAATAAAGTGGGCTATTGCCCACTTTCTCTTTTCTCAAAGCTGAAACCTTTTTTCACGCTCAATATGTTAAATTAAAAACTATCGTATAGGCTATTCGACAATGATTTTTTACACAATTTACACCCACCTTTTTTGTGCTTTTATTAGCTTAGGACTTTTTGTGATCCGAGCCTTAATGCAATTTGCTGGAAAAGATTGGCGTGCAATAAAATTACTCAAAATTTTACCGCACTTATCGGATACGCTACTTATCGTAAGTGGCGCAATCTTATTATTCACATTAAACGTAGGGTTTCCTTGGTGGATTATCGCTAAATTTGGATTATTGATTATCTACATTATTTTTGCGGTGAAATTTTTCAAACGTGGCACAACGAATAACCCTATTGCCTTTCTGCTTGCACTCATTTCATTGCTCGGCGCAATCTTACTCGGCTACAACCATTAATCTCATCAAACTCTCAAGCGGTTTGGTTTAGCTTAAACCGCTTTTTCACTTCACCCAGCCTTTCATTCTCTATAATTTAAAGTGCGGTAGAATTTTGTAAAATTTTCCCACCTATTTTGAGTTATAAAACCTGATTTAGATCATAAGCTCACCATTTTTTTTAAAAAGAAGTTGGGATTACCAACTAAATACCTTAGTATTTTTGTCAGGTTTAATAATCCAAATAAGGTTAAATTATGTCATTAGAAAACAGAATGAAACAAGCAGATGAACAATGGCAAGATGCCAGTTACCAAGAAACGATTTCGCATATTCTATCGCGTTTTCATCAACGTCATCGTGAACAATTACAAGAACTTATTCCTCTTGCAGAGAAAGTTGAAGCGCGCCACGGTGATCTGCCTGATTGCCCAAAAGGTCTGGCTGATGCATTAAAAAATGCCTATGCAGATTTATCTAGCCATATGATGAAAGAAGAACAAATCTTATTCCCGATGATCCAAGCGGGAAATTATATGATGGCGAGAATGCCTATTCAGGTGATGGAATTTGAACACGATGAACATAGTGCGACAATAGAAGTTCTACGATCCCTTACTCACAATATGACGCCACCTACCGATGCTTGCACCTCTTGGCGTAATCTCTATCAAGGTATTCAAGAATTTTGTGATGATTTACAAGAACATATTCACACAGAAAATGATATCTTATTCCCTCGTGTCTTAAGCGAACAATAGAAATCGTTGCACCTTAATGAAAGTTAAGGTGCTTTTTTGTTTTTAAAAGTCAGTTATCGCGTTATTCGCTTATAGATACAAATAAAAATCGCTTTGCCTAAAATATCTCCAATTCTTTCCTTGCTTTCCCTTTCCTGCAATGTCAAACTTACAGAAATCTATGCCACATAAGGAAATCATTATGGCTAAAAAAATAATAAAAAAAACCACCGCACTTTCCGATCCGAATTATCAACAAGAATTAAAAAAATACAGTAACCCTGTACCAAGTCGTGAATTTATTCTCAACATCATTCGTGAACATAATGCGCCAATGTCAAAAGAGGAATTATTTTCCGTTTTAGCTATTCGCGATGAAGAACGCCAAGAGGCAATGCGTCGCCGTTTACGAGCAATGGAAAACGAAGGGCAACTTGTTTTTACTAAGCGTAAGCGCTACGCCTTGCCAGAAAAATTAGACTTAATCAAAGGAATGGTGATTGGGCATAAAGAAGGTTATGGCTTTTTACAAGTGGAAGGTGTAAAGCAAGATTTATTCATTCCAAATGGACAGATGAAACAGGTAATGCACGGCGATTATGTTCTTGCCCAGCCAAGCGGTTTTGATCGTAAAGGACGTCAAGAAGTGCGTATTGTGCGTTTATTGGAAGGACGTAAAAAACATATTGTCGGACGCTTCTTTTTAGAAGAAGGCATTGGCTATGTTGTCCCCGATGATAGCCGTATTAATTATGATATTTTAGTCCCTAATGAATATCGCCACGGTGCGCGAATGGGGCAAGTTGTCGTGGTTGAACTCAAACCACGTACTGCAATGTTCACCCGTCCAGTGGGGATGATTATTGAAGTACTAGGCGAAAATATGGCAAAAGGAATGGAAACCGAAATTGCTATTCGCAATCACGATATTCCCCACGTTTTCCCAAGTGCGGTGCAAAAACAAGTCAAAAAATTCACTGAAGAAGTGCCAGAAGCCGCCAAAAAAGGACGGGTTGATTTACGCCCACTTCCTTTGGTTACGATTGATGGGGAAGATGCACGAGATTTTGATGATGCCGTGTATTGCCAACGTAACGCAAAAGGCGGTTGGAAACTTTGGGTTGCGATTGCGGATGTGAGCTACTATGTTCGCCTGCGTACTGCATTAGATAATGAAGCCTATAATCGAGGCAATTCCGTGTATTTCCCAAATCGTGTTGTGCCAATGTTGCCAGAAGTCCTATCTAATGGCTTATGTTCGCTCAATCCACAAGTTGATCGTCTATGTATGGTGTGTGAACTGTCTATTTCTGCTAAAGGAAAAATGACCGATTATCGTTTTTACGAAGCGGTGATGAATTCTCACGCCCGTTTAACCTACACTAAAGTTGCGCGTATTTTAGACGGTGATGAAGAATTACAACAGCGTTATGAACCTCTTGTTCCTCATTTGCAAGAATTGCATCATTTATATCAAGCCTTAGTAAAAGCCCGTCAGCAACGCGGTGCGATTGATTTTGACACGATAGAAAGTAAATTTATTTTCAATGAAATGGGACGCATTGAGCGCATTGAACCCGTAGTACGTAATGATGCCCATAAAATCATCGAAGAATGTATGATTTTAGCTAATATCGCCGCAGCAAATTTTATGGAAACGCATAATGAACCCGCATTATATCGTATTCATGCTGGTCCGAGTGAAGAAAAGCTGAGTGCTTTCCGTGCTTATCTAGCCGAACAAGGATTAAGTTTGGGTGGTGGAGCAAAACCGACAACAGAAGATTATGCCAAATTGCTCGTGCAAGTGAAAGAACGCCCCGACCACGAACTTATCCAAACTATGTTACTACGATCCTTGAGCCAAGCCATTTATTCCCCTGATAATATTGGGCATTTTGGCTTAGCCTTGACGCAATATGCGCATTTCACCTCGCCAATTCGCCGCTATCCGGATTTAACCTTACATCGTGGAATCAAATATTTACTGGCTAAATTACAAGGTTCAAAACGTAAAACCACGGATTCTGGTGGTTATCATTATGCACTTGATGAAATGGATAACCTAGGTGAACATTGTTCAATGACTGAACGCCGTGCCGATGATGCAACCAGAGAAGTGGCAGATTGGCTCAAATGTGAATATATGCAAGATCACGTTGGCGAAGCATTTAGTGGCGTGATTTCTGCGGTAACCGGCTTTGGCTTATTTGTGCGTTTAGATGAATTATTCATTGATGGGCTTGTGCATATTTCAACCTTAGATAATGATTATTACCAATTTGATGTAAATCGCCAGCAATTAATCGGCGAAAACAGTGGGCGAATTTACCGCCTAGGCGATAAGGTTACTATTCGTGTAGAGGCGGTTAGCCTTGAACAACGACAAGTGGATTTCTCACTTATTAGCACTGAACGTAAACCTCGACGAGAAGGAAAAACAGCCAAAGATAAAGCGAAAAAAGGCTTTCGTTATGCAGAAAGTGCGAAAAAGCAAAAAGAGAAATCGGCGAAAAAATCGAAAAATCAAAGTGCGGTGAAAAAATCAGCCATTTCTGCCAAGAAAAATAAACGTAAATCGCCCCGCACTCAGTAAAAATGAGCTTGCGAAAAACTGGCGGAAGGAAGACAAATACGCGTATAATTCCGCCTTATTTTATCTATCAATGTAAAGGATAACAATGTCTGAAAATATTTATGGAATCCACGCAGTTAATGCTTTTTTGGCAAATGCCCCTGAACGACTTATTGAAGTTTATGTGCTAAAAGGGCGTGAAGATAAACGCTTGCAGCTCGTTCTCAATGCGCTTTATACGCTTGGTATTTCTGTTCAATTTCTTAACCGTGAAACCCTTGATAAAAAAGCGAATGGTGAAGTACATCAAGGGATCATCGCCCGTGTACAACCTGCAAAAGAATTAAATGAAAATGATCTCAATCGCATTTTACGTGATCAACCAACACCGCTTGTCTTGGTGTTAGATGGGGTTACTGATCCGCATAATCTCGGCGCTTGCTTGCGAACAGCTGATGCGGCTGGTGTATGTGCCGTGATCGTACCAAAAGATAAATCTGCCCAGCTTAATGCCACGGCACGCAAAGTGGCTTGCGGTGCTGCGGAAGTTGTTCCCCTTATTCGGGTGACCAATCTCGCTCGTACACTAAGAGAATTACAACAAAATTATAATATGTGGGTGATTGGCACGGCAGGTGAGGCAACAGAAACCTTGTATCAAACAAAACTGACGGGGTCACTGGCTTTGGTGATGGGCGCAGAGGGGGATGGAATGCGTCGCTTAACCCGTGAAACCTGCGATCAATTGGTGAGTATTCCAATGGCGGGATCGGTTTCTTCCTTGAATGTTTCCGTTGCGACGGGCGTTTGTTTATTTGAAATTGCGCGACAACGTTTAGTAGGCTAACAATGAAAAAATCAGTCTTCACCCTTTTTATCAGCTTGATGACGGCTTGCACTTGGCATACCGCCACAACGCCTATTCCAGCCCAATTTGCTGGGGCAGATTATGTATTATCGGATAAAGATGCACAACGCTGGGTTGCCGCAAGTCGCCAAGCAGAACAATGTATTTACCCGAATTTAACTCGCATTCAACAGACCCATTTTAGTAAAGAAGATGCTTATATCCACGCGCAATATGTGTTCTTCTATCCGTTAGAAAATATCATCGGTGAAGATTATCTTAAAATCATTCAAGATGATGAAAAAGCAATGGGTTATGCGCAATATCAGTTCAAAAAATTCAAACAAACTGAGTTTGAACCTTTAACTCAAGCTGAATGCAATGTGTTACGTCTTAAAGCACACGATGATTTAGCGGTTGTGAAAGGGCAATATAAAAGCGGTATGGCAGAAGTCAACAAAGAAGAAGATAGCAAAGCAAGCAACGGCGTTGCCACTAATGATAATAAATTCTTCTTTGATATTATTAAGTGGGGCGCGACGCTACTGCTATAAAAATGCGTAAAATTTACACCGCACTTTATTTTGGGTAATACGCTAAACACAAAGAAAAAAGGCGAGAAATGCTAGCCAAAATCATTGCTGACTAAAAAGAGCGGAGATTTTCCGCTCTTTTTTCTTGAATAGAAAATTATGATAAAAACTTCGCTTTCAATGCTTTTGCCACAGCAATTTGTTGTTCAGTGGCTTTGGCTGTCATTGGTTCGCGACAATAACCCGCATCCACGCCTTCCAATTTAAGTAATTCTTTAATGGTGAGGTATAAGCCATTCGCTAAAATACCTTCAATCAGATCATTGGTAACTTGTTGAATTTCACGCGCTTCGGCAAGTTTGCCAGCTTGAGTTAATTCAAAAATTTGTCTTGCTCGGATACCGTTTACATTAAATGTACTACCAATTGCGCCATCCACGCCAAGAGCAGCGGCAGGTAACATCATTTCATCAAAGCCTGCCCAAATAAGATGATCGGGATAGGCTTTTTTCAAGCGTTCTAAGAGATAGAAATCACCTGCGGTGAATTTCACCCCTAATACTTTTGGATTTTTGTAAAGTTCTCCAAATTGTTCCACGCCAATGTTTACCCCCGTCAAGAATGGAATGGAATAAACGATCATATTATTGTCCGTTTCCGCAATAATGGTATCGTAATAATGTTTGATTTCCGCAAAGCTAAATTTGTAATAGAACGGGGTTACCGCAGATAAACAGTCATAACCAAGTTCGGTGGCATATTTACCTAATTCTACGGCTTCGTGTAAATTCACGCTGCCTACTTGAGCAATCAATGCCACTTGGTCTTTTGCCTCATCTTTGGCAATGCGGAAAATTTCCTTTTTCTCAGCGGTGGAAATCATAAAGTTTTCCCCTGTGCTACCGCCCACATACAAGCCATCGACTTTCATTTTATCAATGTTATGACGAATAATTTCACGCAACCCTTTTTCATTGATTGAGCCGTCTTCGTTATAAGACACAAGCAACGCGCTAAAAATGCCTTTTAAATTTTTCATTGGTTTCTCCTAAACTGATTTATTTGATCCGCTGTTCTAAAATCACATTCACGGTTTTTTGCTTCATTTCTGTTGCATTTTCTTCTTCGGCTTGCACGATCAAGGCATAAATTAAATCTAACACAAAGAGTTGTGCAATTTTTGTTCCGATAGAATCTCCTTGTAGCTGCCCCTGTCTATGCCCGTTAATGAGGACATAATCGGCAACTTGCGTAATCGGTGAGCGTAAATTGTGGGTTAATGCGACGGTGGTTGCCCCATTTTTTTTCGCAATACTCAATGATTGTGTGGTTTCTTTGGAATAACCTGAATGGCTAATGCCAATGACTACATCCTCTTTATTCATTAAAGCCGCTTGCATATACATAAAATGATTATTACTAATGGCATCAACCTGTAAACCAATACGCATTAACTTATGTTTCGTATCTTCCGCAGTAAGCCCTGAAGAGCCAACACCAAATAGAAACACGCGTTTTGCTTGTCGCATTGCCAACACCACTTGTTCTAGCTGCTTTACATCAAGCAAATTAATGGTTTCTTTAATCACATTATTAATAGAATTATGCAATTTTTCGGCGATGCTTTGCGTATCATCATTTTTGCTAATATCGCTTTCTAACAACGAATTTGGCTGTTTTTCTTTAGTTGCCAATTCAATAGAAAGCTGTAATTTGAAGTCTGTAAACCCTTTAAAGCCGAGAGTTCGACAAAAACGAATAAAGGTCGCCTCGCCCACATCAAACTGTTGTGAAATTTCTGCTAATGAAAATTGGCTTAACAAATGTGGAGAAGATAAGATCGTAGTCGCAATTTTCTTCTCCGTTTTTGTCAGGCTGTTATACAACGCCCCAATGGTATCCAGAATATTCCCACTTGTTGCAACCATAAAACTTCTCCCTGTGTTTGTTTAACTCACTAACGCCACTGGTACTTTTACCACTAATTTTTTAATAAATTGTGCATTCTCCCCTGCAATACACCCCGGTTTATGAGGTTCATAAGGGAAAAATACGGCAAACATTTTTGGCAATAAATGCACCGCACTTTTATTTGGAATATCAGGCGTGAGTTGATAATCATCTGCCTCGTTATACTCATTATAAGTACTCAGTTCAGGCTCATTGACGCCATATTCAATCACTTCATTACCGCTGATTAGCAGTTGAATATCAATGTATTTATGATGAAGTTCTGCTTGTTTACTGTCGCTTGGTGTGGTGTCAAATTCCATCACATTCATATAAATTTGATCCGTAAGATCGTGGCGTCCAATCGTTAATTTTGCCAGATCCATCCGTCTTAATTGATGACAAATTTCTGCCAGCACCATTGGTAAACCTCTGGCAAAGTCATCACGGGTTAAATCACCTAAAATCATTGTATTCTCCTCATTTTATTCTTTATATTGTTGAGTAAGCCAATAAGCCGCCCCTAATAAACCAGCATCAGCCCCCGATCTCGCGGGTTCGACAGGGCATTGATAAAAAGCGGGCATTGCCTGTAAATATTGTTGAACTAAGGGTAAATAGCCTTCCGCCAAGCCTACACTACCACCCAACACCACTTTTTGAATGTCTAGGCTAATCACCATATCGGCAATTAAATTGGCAATCGCTCGTGCGGAGCGTTGCACAAGTGCGGTGGCTTTTTCGTCATTTTTTCTAAAGCGTTCAAACACTTCTTTGGGAGAACAAGGTTCAGTCCATTGAGAGGCAACCGCTTCAATGGCTCGTCCAGAAGCAATGGCCTCCACGCAGCCTTGACGCCCACAACCGCACATTGGCCCATTAGGATCAGCAAGGCTATGCCCAATATGCCCCGCAATGCCATTCACCCCAGTGGTTAATTCGCCATTTAGAATAATTCCACCGCCGACACCCGTGGAGACGGTAATAAATAAGAAATTTTGCACCGCACTTTTATTTTGAGCCTGATCTTGTAATTGGTATTCGGCACACACCGCCGCTTGCACATCATTCAGTAATCCGATCGGCTTGTCAGTATAACGCGCAATGCAATCTTTCAATGGAAAATTCGCTAATCCCCCTAAATTTTTCGGGTTAAGTGCGGTCAGTACACCACGATTAATAATCCCTGTGGATGCCACTGCCACCGCATCAAACTGCCCAGCATACTGGGTAACTAATGTTTTTAACGCCTGCGCCATTCCTTGTGCAGACTGATCTTGCGGGGTGCTAATTTGCTGGCGCTGGGAAATGACGCCATTTTCCACCAATGCGGCCGCAATTTTTGTGCCACCAATGTCTAATGCCAAACAATGCATATACCGTCCTTGTTCTGGTTAGGGTTTTGCTGATTTCACCGCACTGGCAAACCAACTCACAATATGTTCTAAACGCGTGAGAGCCGATCCTACGGTTACCACATCCGCCCCTATTTCAATGGCTTTTTTCGCCAATTCGGGGCTGTTATAACGCCCTTCTGCCATCACATAACAACCTGCCGCCTTGAGATCTTTCACCAGTTGATAATCTGGCTCATCAGGGACTTCGCCACCGGTATAACCCGACATTGTGCTGCCCACAATATCAAAGCCTAATCGCTGGCAATATAATCCTTCTTCCAAGTTCGAGCAATCCGCCATCGCCAAACAGCCTAATTCTTTAATTTTTTTCACCGCACTTTCAAGCGCTACGGGACGAGAACGCAATGTGCCATCCACTGCAATAATGTCTGCGCCCGCCAGAGCCAGATCTTCAATATCTTGCAAAAACGGGGTGATTCGCACAGGGCTATCAGGCAAATCGCGTTTTACAATCCCAATAATAGGCTTATCCACCACGGGACGAGTTGCTTTTAGATTTTCGATTCCTTCAATTCGCAATCCCGCTGCACCGCCTTGTACAGAAGCTTGTGCCATTGCAGCCACAATTTCAGGCTTATCCATAGGGCCATCATCAACGGGTTGGCAAGACGCAATAAGCCCATAGCGAATCTGATCTAGCACATCTTGATGTGATAATTTTGACATAGAAACTCCAAGATATTTTTAAGAAAGGAAGTTAATTTTCGCTGGGTGCTAGGATAGACCTCTGAAAATAAAATACAAGAAAAATAGTTCAAAAGTGAGATCTAGATCTCAAACTGGAGTAAAATTTCATAAAACAATTTGAAAAAACGCCATTAGCCTTGTATTTTAGAAGGGAAATACCGTTTTTGCTAAAAATGATGTTGTTCTCATCTTAAACGAAAATCAGGGTTATCTTGAAATATTACTTCATTAAAACTTGAGAACGAAAGCATTACAAAGCAAATCCGTTTCACATTTCATTATAGACAAATATCACAATGTTTAGTTGGACATCTTTGGAGTTCCTATGAAATATTTCAATAAATTAGAAGAATGGGTGGGGGGTGTTTTATTCCTCACCATTTTTATCATTCTTCTTGCCCAAATCATCGCCCGCCAAGTGTTTGATTCTCCATTTATTTGGAGTGAGGAACTGGCGCGTTTACTCTTTGTTTATGTTGCTATGTTTGGCATTAGTATGGCAACGCGTGCGCAACAGCACGTTTATATCGACTTTCTCACCAATTTAATGCCAGAGAAAGCACGAAAAGCGATAAACTCATTTGTTCAACTAATTATTTTTGCTTGTATTTTCTTATTTATCTATTTAGGTTTTAAAGTCTTTTTAGATGCCAGTTTTGAAATTGTTTCCTTGCAGATTTCGGAAAAATGGCTTTATGTGCCCTTGCCATTCATTTCAATGTTAGTGTTTATCCGCTTTCTGCAAGCACAAAGCGAGAATTACAAAAATCAACTTAGCTATTTGCCCGCCACTTTGTATATTATTCTTGCGTTGCTCCTGTTTATCATTTTAATGATCCACCCAGAATGGTTTAAAGCCTTACGCATTAGTAACTATATCAAGCTAGGCAGCAATGCCGTGTATGTCTGCTTGATTGTGTGGCTTGTCATTATGTTTCTTGGTACACCTGTGGGTTGGTCGTTGTTTATTGTTACCATTTTATATTTTGCAATGACGCGCTGGAATGTCGTCAACTCTGCCTCCTCAAAATTAGTCGATAGCCTAAACAGCTTCCCACTGCTTTCTGTCCCCTTCTTTATCCTAACGGGAATTTTGATGAATACAGGAGGAATTACCGAGCGAATTTTTAACTTTGCGAAAGCCTTGCTAGGGCATTATTCTGGCGGTATGGGACACGTAAATATCGGCGCAAGTTTAATTTTCTCTGGAATGTCAGGTTCAGCACTTGCCGATGCTGGGGGATTAGGTCAGCTTGAAATTAAAGCAATGCGTGATGCAGGTTATGACGATGATATTTGTGGCGGGATCACCGCAGCATCTTGTATTATTGGGCCTCTCGTGCCGCCAAGTATTGCGATGATTATTTATGGCGTCATCGCCAATGAATCTATTGCTAAACTCTTTGTCGCGGGCTTCGTACCCGGGGTGTTACTAACCATTGCATTAATGGCGATGAACTATGCCATTGCGAAAAAACGCCATTATCCGAGAACGCCAAAAGCCTCATTGCAACAACGTTGTGAAGCATTCAAAAAAGCGATTTGGGCGATCTTAACCCCCATTCTCATTATTGGCGGTATTTTCTCTGGCTTATTTACACCAACAGAAGCTGCGGTGATCGCCGCTGCCTACTCCATTATTATTGGAATGTTTGTTTACCGTGAACTCACATTAAAAATGGTGTTCAAAAGTTGCGTTGAAGCAATGGCAATCACAGGGGTGACTGCCTTAATGGTAATGACGGTAACTTTCTTTGGCGATATGATCGCCCGTGAACAAGTAGCAATGCGTATTGCCGATCTCTTTATGGCAGTGGCAGACACACCAACAATGGTGCTAATTATGATCAACTTGCTACTATTATTCTTGGGAATGTTTATTGATGCCCTTGCACTGCAATTCTTAGTGCTACCAATGCTCATTCCAATTGCCGTACATTTTGGTATTGATCTCGTGTTCTTTGGGGTAATGACCACATTAAATATGATGGTGGGGATTTTAACGCCGCCAATGGGAATGGCATTATTCGTGGTCGCTCGTGTGGGTAATATGCCAGTGAGTACGGTAACCAAAGGGGTATTACCGTTCTTAATCCCCGTGTTTACCACCTTGGTGCTTATCACCATCTTCCCACAAATTATCACCTTTATTCCAAATCTGTTAATGCCATAACAGAAAGGAAAAAACAAAGTGCGGGTGAAAATTCACCCGCTTTTTATCACGCGAAAATTGCCCGGGGTATGGAGAAACAACTTACCTTTCCCCACTAAGCCGTTTTGTAGATTTAGTGATTTTTAGCTAATATTGCTATGCTGACGGTCTTACCAAAAGACACACTTTGGGGAATGGTATCAATTTTACTTGATGTTTATAGATCAATCATTTGATCTTTGAATAAAAAAATCGAATATCTCATTTTAAGTTTAAAATAATACCACCCCTCACTTTGCTTTATCCTCCCTATCTTCTTTATTTTACGCCCCTTGTTTGATGTTTTAGTGGTGATCTTAACAAGATAAGATTTTTATTTTATGTGATTTTTTATTCAAATTATTTGATTAAATATTTACTTTGGCTTATGCTAACCTACATCTCTAGCAGTGAATTTAAGGATCGCAAATGAACACTTATAATAGACAAATTTTTGATGAGGTGATGATACAGAATTATGTTCCCGCAGAGTTTATTCCAGTGAAGGGAAAGGGAAGCAGAGTTTGGGATCAACAAGGGCGAGAATATATTGATTTTACAAGTGGTATTGCGGTGAATGCGTTGGGGCATTGCCCTGATGAGATTGTGGCAGTATTGAAAGAGCAAGGTGAAACACTGTGGCATTCTAGCAACTGGTTCACCAGTGAGCCAACGTTGGCATTAGCAACAAAATTGGTACAGAAAACCTTTGCTGAGCGCGTAATGTTTGTTAATTCTGGGGCGGAAGCTAATGAAGCTGCACTAAAATTGGCTCGCCGTTATGCAGTAGATCATTTTGGGGCACAGAAAAGTAAAATTATTGCGTTTAAGCAAAGCTTTCATGGCCGCACATTATTCACGGTAAGCGTTGGTGGGCAAGCAAAATATTCTGACGGCTTTGGGCCGAAACCGGCTGATATCATTCACGTTCCCTTTAATGATCTTGCGGCAGTGAAAGCCATCATTGATGATCATACTTGCGCAGTGATAGTTGAGCCGATTCAAGGCGAAGGCGGGGTGAAACCTGCTGATCCTGCATTCTTACAAGGTTTACGCCAGCTTTGTGATGAGAATAATGCCTTGCTGATTTTTGATGAAGTGCAAACAGGCTTATCGCGTACAGGTTACTTTTATGCCTATATGAAATATGGTGTGGTGCCTGATATTCTGACCTCTGCTAAAGCGTTGGGTAATGGCTTTCCTATTGGTGCGATGCTCACGACGGATAAGATTGCGAAAAGCTTTTCTGTTGGCGTACATGGCACCACTTTTGGCGGTAATCCTCTTGCTTGTGCCGTAGCATCAAAGGTGGTGGATGTGCTTTCTGATGAGAAATTCTTAGCAAAAATTCACCGCACTTCTGAGCGCTTTATGCAGAAGTTAAATGAGATAAATCAAGATCTCAATCTATTTAGTGAGATTCGCGGTGCAGGTTTATTGATTGGGGCAGAGCTGAATGCGAAATATCGTGGTAAAGCCAGTGAATTTGTGAAACGTGCGGCTGAAAATGGACTAATGATTTTAGTCGCCGGTCCCGATGTTTTGCGTTTTGCACCCGCTCTAAATATTCATAAAGATGAATTACAAGCTGGCTTTATTCGATTGGAAAAGACGTTGCGGGAATGTAAATAGTATTTCCAAAATATTCAAAGAAATTTTAAAGTAAGCTCAATGATATTATTTCTGAGTTGATTATCAAGCCAACTTCGTGGTAAATCAAAGTTAAGTGCGGTGAAAAATATTGAAATTTTCTACCGCACTTAATATATGCAGAAAATGCAAAAGTGTCTGTGAAATTATTTTACTAATTCCCCTTTTGCTTGTAAGTCTGCGTGGTAAGAAGAACGCACGAAAGGCCCACAGGCAGCGTGTTCAAAGCCCATTGCGTTGGCTTTATCACGAAACACATCAAATTCCTCAGGAGGAACATAGCGTGCCACAGGTAAATGATGCCGGCTTGGTTGCAAATATTGTCCCAAAGTTAGCATTGTTACACCGTTAGTGCGTAAATCTTGCATCACTTGCAAAATTTCTTCGTTGGTTTCGCCTAAGCCGACCATTAAGCCTGATTTGGTTGGAATATCAGGGAACATTGCTTTAAATTCACGCAATAATTTAAGCGACCATTCATAATCTGCCCCCGGGCGGATATCACGATATAAGCGTGGTACATTTTCCAAGTTGTGGTTGAACACATCAGGTGGGTTATCTTTTAATTTTTCAAGCGCCTGTTCAATACGTCCGCGGAAATCAGGTACAAGGATTTCAATTTTGATTCCAGGATTGAGCTGGCGGATTTCTTTCACACATTCTGCAAAATGACCCGCACCGCGATCTGGTAGATCATCACGATCCACCGAGGTAATTACCACATAGCGCAATTTCATATCCTGAATTGTCTCTGCGAGTTTACGCGGTTCTTCTGGATCGGGTGGCAAAGGTTTACCGTGTGCTACATCACAAAATGGGCAGCGGCGGGTACAAATTGCGCCTAAAATCATAAAGGTTGCCGTACCGTGGTTAAAACATTCGTGCAAGTTAGGGCAAGATGCCTCTTCACATACAGAATGCAAACCGTGGCGGCGCATTCCATTTTTGATACTGTCAATTTTCGCTGAATTGGCTGGAAGTTTAATTTTCATCCACTCAGGCTTTTTTAATAAAGGCTGGTTGGGATCAATATTTTTTACTGGGATAATGGACGTTTTTGCAGCATCACGATATTTTACGCCACGTTCCATTTTAAAAGGAGTTGCCATTAATGATCCTATTTTTGTTAAGAATTTGTTACGGAATTATACCCTAATAATTGGGTGAAGTGTGTAACTAATTTGGGCGAAACCTTGTCTGGCTTAGCCTCGCTGTGAGGGATAAAATCTGCCATTTGACACATTTCAAGCCCCGCATAACCACAAGGATTGATGTATAAGAAAGGCGTGAGATCCATATTAATATTTAGCGCGAGACCATGGAAAGAGCAGCCTTTGCGAATACGTAATCCCAAAGAGCAGATTTTCTTCTCTGCGACATATACCCCGGGCGCATCGGCTTTAGGGTAGCCTTCAATGCCATAATCTGCCAGCGTTTGCACAACGGATTGCTCAAGTGCGCTAACTAATTGGCGTACATTGAGATCTTTACCCTGTGCTTTCAGGCGTTTAATATCGATCAAGACATACATAATTTGCTGACCCAATCCGTGGTAAGTAATTTGCCCACCACGATCTGATTGCACCACAGGGATCGTACTTTGCTGTAATAAATGTTCTGGTTTTCCTGCGGAGCCTTGGGTAAATACTGCTGGGTGCTGGACTAGCCAGATTTCATCTTGGGTATTTTCATCACGCTCATCAGTGAATTTCTGCATTTTATGCCAAATTTCTTGATAATCTTGTACGCCAAGTTGGCGGATAATAATGGATTGGGTCATCGCCTTTGCCTTATTGTTTATGGAGATTAAAGCACCATTCTTACGCCGTCAATTTTTGCAAGCTCGCTATAAAGCGTTTCCACTTGCTCAATATTTTCAGCCACAATATCTACAGAAATGGATTTGTATGTGCCTTTTCCACTGAGGTTTTCACGTGGATTATAATCCCCTTTCGCGTATTTTTGTACCACCGAAATCACATCATCTGCTAAATCGGAGCGATTTGCACCCACGACTTTAAAGGTGAAATGACAAGGGAACTCAAGAAGATCTTTAAGTTGCTTTTGTGGAATATCTTCAAGTTTTACGATTTTTTCTTGTTCTGCCATTTTTTATCCTCAAATTTGTTAAAAATTTAGACCGCACTTTGTTTAGTGCGGTCATTTGAGCTTTTAGATTGGGAAGATTTTGTGAATTTCAAGTTTAGCTAAATAAACTTTTTACAGTTAGCACTAGCCAATCCCAGATTTTGCCGAAGAAGCCGCCTTCTTCTACGTTATTCATTACTTGTAAATCCACTTTAGCAATATCTTTACCATCAAGCTGATAGGTGATTTTTCCCACAACTTGCCCTTTTGCTAACGGGGCTTCAAGGTATTTTTTATCTAAATCATAACGGGCTTTCACTTCCGCTTGGCGACCTTTTGGTAAGGTGATAAATTGATCTTGCAAGACGCCAAGTTGCACTTTGCTATTATCGCCATAATAAACGCTTTGCTCGGAAACGGCTTGGTTGGCCTCTAATGTTTTAAAGGTTTCAAAGTTAGCAAATCCCCATTGTAATAATTTTTTGCTTTCAATTTCACGGCCTTTGTAAGTTGGTACGCCCATCACAACAGAAATTAAACGCATATTGCCGTTGCCTAATGCCGAAGCCACAAGGTTATAGCCTGCTTTGTCGGTATGCCCTGTTTTCATACCATCCACGTGTAATGTTTTATCCCACAATAAGCCATTGCGATTTGGCTGGCGGATTTTATTGAAGGTAAATTCTTTTTCCGCATAGATTTTGTATTCTTCAGGTAAATCACGAATGATATGCGCGCCAATTAATGCCATATCACGCGCTGAAGAATATTGATTTTCATCATCTAAACCGTGTACGGTGGTGAAATGGGTGTTTTTCAAGCCAAACTGTTCCACATAGTTATTCATCGCATTAATAAAATTCTGCGTAGATCCTGAAACGTGTTCCGCCATTGCCACACAAGCATCATTACCTGAGACCACAATAATGCCTTTATTTAAATCAGCCACAGAAACCTGTTGATTCAAATTTAAAAACATTTTTGATGAGCCGGGGAAATTTTTCCCCCACGCACTTTCGCCGATAGTAACAATATCGTTATTATGAATTTTTCCTTGTTTTAAGGCATCGCCAACCACATAGCTTGTCATCATTTTTGTGAGGGAAGCAGGATATTGACGTTGATCTGGATTCAATGCCGCTAACACCGCACCAGAATTATAATCCATCAAAATATAGGTTTGCGCATTGAGCTGTGGCGCTACAATGCCATATTGAATCTCTTCGGCGAAGAGATTTTGGCTCGCGCATAATGTGGCGGTGATAAGTGCTACTTTTGTTTTTTTTAGCATAGATTTAAACATCATTCATTACGTCCTAAATAGAGTTAAATTTATTTTTGGTGATAAATAATCAGTGGTTTTGTTCCATTCAATTTATGTAGTTTAGCTTTTAATTGTTGCGCTTCGCTTTTAGTTTTGAATGGGCCAAATGAAATACTGTGCGATTGTTTATTTGAACTAATTTTGGTTTTGACTTTTAAGCGTTTTGCTTGTTTCACCATTTGTATCGCTTGTTTATAGGTTAAGTTTAGCATTTTTACGTGATAACCTGAAAAATTTGTCTCAGAAAGCACCGCACTTTGTTTCGGCGATAGGTCTAAACGTTTTTTAGCCTCGGGTGTTTTCGCCATTTTAGCAAGGGTATGGGTTCCCGCACCAAGAATTTTTCCTTTCGCGCTAACGTGTAACGCTTCAACACGAACCTGTCCGACACCGCGATGAATAATCCCGAGTTCTTTTGCCGCAACACGGGAAAGATCGATAATTCTTCCTTTTACAAAAGGTCCTCGATCGTTAATTTTTACGATCACTTTTCTGCCATTACGTAAATTGGTTACTAACGCGTAAGAGTTTAGCGGTAAGGTCTTATGTGCTGCGGTATAACGATTAGGATCATAATATTCCCCATTAGAGGTTTTACGCCCTGAAAATTTTTGGTGGTAGTAACTTGCGCCCCCTGTTTTGGAATAATGTTTTGCTGTACTAGGATGTTTGGTGGTATAACTGACGCCATTTACCACATAGGTATAGGTTTTATCCGCCATTTTTTGGTGGATCAGGTTAGGGCCTTTTACCCCATACAATTTTTGCGTTTCGGCATAGCCACTTACACTCGCTAATAGGAGTAAAAACGCCATACTGAGTCTAATTACTGATGTTAATTTCATTTTGGTTATTCACTTTAATCGAAATTTTGATGGAATACAGGTTAAGAACAACAAATTCTTATTTAGTTCCCCTAAAAAAATGTTCTTTATGACTATGAATGGACATAATTAAACCGAACCCTGCCATTAAGGTGACAAAAGACGTTCCACCATAGCTTATTAATGGCAGCGGTACACCGACGACAGGTAAAATGCCACTGACCATACCGATATTGACAAAAACATAAACAAAAAAGATCAGCGTTAATGCCCCAACAAGAGTACGCCCGAAAGCATTTTGTGCTTCCACACCAATCACTAAGCCTCTTGCTACAATAAATAAATATAGGCACATCAAAATAGCAAAACCAATCATTCCGTGTTCTTCACTCAATACTGCAAAGATAAAATCCGTATGAGGTTCAGGAAGAAATTCTAACTGCGACTGTGTCCCTTGCATCCAACCTTTTCCCCAAATTCCACCTGATCCAATGGCTATTTTCGACTGCAAAATATGATAACCCGCACCAAGGGGATCTTTTTCAGGATCAAGCAAGGTTAGTACCCTTGTCCGTTGATAATCGTGCATAAGATAAAACCACATAATGGGAATAAAACCAGCCAGCCCAATGACCGCAATTAAAATCAGCCACCAACTCATTCCAGCAAGAAATACAACAAAAATACCAGAGGCACTGACCAAAATAGAAGTGCCTAAATCGGGCTGAATAGCCACTAATAGAGTAGGCACAATAATAATAAATAAGGCGATAAATGTGTGTTTTAATGTTGGTGGAAGTGGACGTTGACCCAAATAGACCGCCACCATTAATGGTACAGCGAGTTTAACAATTTCGGAGGGTTGAAAACGGAACAAGCCGAGATCTAACCAACGTTGTGCGCCCTTACTGGTTGTTCCTACCAAATCTACCAAAATCAGTAACACAATACCAATGCCAAATAAATAAGGGGCAATCCCTTGATAAAAGCGTGGAGAAAATTGTGCCATCACAAACATCACCACAAAGCCCAAGACAACTTGAATGATGCGGTTACGGAACATTATTTCATTGCCGCCAGAAGCACTGTATAGCACTAATAGCCCATAGGCTGAAATAATAACCAGACCGATAAATAGCCAGAAATCAATGTGCAAACGCTGCCACAAGTTGAGCCAGATTTTCTTTTCACTCATTATTCCGTTTCCTCTTGCTGGGGTTGAGGGGCGTTCTGTTTATTTTCCATTTGACTGACTTGCGGAAGACGTTGATTAAGATAATAATCCATAATCTTTCTTACCACAGGACCGGCGTTGCTACCGCCCCCCCCAGCATTTTCTAAAATAACAGCCACAACCATTTGAGGTTTTTCATAAGGCGCATAACCGATGAACCACGCGTGATCGTGTAATTCTTTACTAAGGGATTTCGCATTATAGGTTTGATTTTCTTTTAAGCTAAAAACCTGTGCGGTGCCTGATTTCCCAGCAACGTGATAGTTCGTCCCTACAAATGCCTTACGCCCCGTCCCATTGCTTGCATTAATCACGTTATACATACCGCGTTTTGCTTGCGCCCAATAACTCTCATTTGCGTCAATATCAGGATACAGCAAGGGATCTTTATAAGGCTCAAAAAAAGAGCCTTCTACCCCTTTCATTAAGTGCGGTGTATTTACCTTGCCATTATTAATCAGTACGGCTAGCGCTTTTGCTACTTGCAATGGTGTTGCAGTCCAATAACCTTGCCCAATGCCGACGGAAATGGTATCGCCTTGCAGCCAAGGTTTTTTATAACGTTTTTGTTTCCATTCACGAGAGGGCATAATCGCCGAGGTTTCTTCACGAATATCAATCCCTGTTGGCATCCCAAAGCCAAAGGCTTTCATCCAACTGGAAAGTTTATCAATGCCCATATTGTAAGCGAGCTGATAAAAATAGGTATCAGAAGATTCAGTAATTGCCTTGTTGAGATCGGTGTAGCCGTGACCAGATTTTTTCCAATCGCGGAAGCGTTTGGTGCTATTAGGTAACATCCAATAGCCCGGATCAAATACCGTGGTACTTGGTGTAATGACATTTTCTTGCAAACCCGCGACAGCAATAAAAGGTTTTACGGTGGAAGCCGGAGGATAAGCCCCTTGTGTAACACGACTATAAAGTGGGCGTGTTGGATCTTCAAGCAGGCGTTTATAATCCTTGCCCGAAATGCCATCGACAAATAAATTATTATCATAGCTTGGCGTAGATACCATCGCTAAAATGCTACTATCTTTTGGATCTAACACAACAACAGCGCCCTTATATCCAGACAGCAGATCCGTGATATAACGTTGCAATTCTAAATCAATGGTGAGATGAATGCTTTTCCCCGCCACCGCAGGTTGCTCACGCAATTTACGAATCACTTTACCACGGTTATTGATTTCCACTTCTTCAAAGCCTACTTCTCCGTGTAATTGTTCTTCATAATAGCGTTCGATACCGAGTTTGCCGATATTGTGCGAGCCAGCATAATTGGCGTATTTCTCTTCTTTTTTTAGGCGTTCTACATCTTTATCATTAATTTTTGCCACATACCCCAAAATATGCGTGAGGGGTTCGCCATATAAATAATGACGCTTAAAGTAAGGTTTTACAGATAAACTTGGGAATTGATGCTGGTTTACTGCAAAACGCGCGATCTGTTCTTCAGTGAGATCAGGTTTGAGCAGAATGGATGTATAGCGAGAAGAACGACGACGCTCTTTTTTAAAATCAGCAATATCATCTTCATTTAAGCCCACTATTGGCTTAAGCTGTTCAAAAGTGCGGTCTAAATTTTCTACTTTTTCTGGCACGATATATAAGCCAAAAAAAGTCAGGTTTTCGGCTAACAATTTGCCATAACGATCGTAAATTAACCCCCGTGTTGGCGGCAACGGTAATAATTTGATACGGTTGCCATTAGAACGGGTCTGATAAGTATCATAATTGATAACTTGCAGATGATATAAATTGGTGAGCAAAATTGCAGACAGCCCAAGCACGCCTAAAAAAGAGACCAAAGCACGACGGATAAAGAGATTACGTTCCGCTTTTTTATCGCGGATCGGCTCCATTGTGGGCTGAGAAAGCAATTTCTTTAAATCCATTGATTACTCTCGATGATAAGGGTGATTGGTCGTAATTGACCAAGCGCGATACAAACTTTCAGCGACCACCACACGCACTAAGGGGTGAGGTAAAGTTAAAGGGGAAAGCGACCAGCTTTGCTCTGCGGCAGCTTTACATTCTGGCGATAACCCTTCTGGCCCGCCGATCAAGAGGCATAAATCTCGACCATCGTTTTTCCAGCCTTCTAGCTGTTGCGCCAGTTGTTCGGTTGTCCAAGGCTTGCCGGGAATGTCTAAAGTGACAATTTTATTGCGTCCACAAGCGGCGAGCATCGCTTTACCTTCTTGCTCTAAAATGCGTTTAATATCCGCATTTTTACCCCGTTTCCCTGCTGGGATCTCAATTAGCTCAAAAGGCATATCTTTCGGAAAACGGCGTTGATATTCCTCAAACCCTGTGGTTACCCAAGCAGGCATTTTTGTGCCTACCGCAATTAATTGGATTTTCATTTATCCCCAAAGTTTCTCTAATTGATACAGCTCACGGCTGTCTGCTTGCATAATATGAACCATCGCTTGTCCAAAATCGACCACCACCCAATCGGCAGTAGCCTTGCCCTCTTCGCCAAAAGATTCAAACCCCGCTTGTTTACTCTCATCAATGAGTTTTTGCGCCAAAGCACTAATATGGCGACTTGATGTTCCCGTGCAAATAATCATATTATCCGTTACACTTGATTTGCCTTGTACATCTAAATGCAAAATATCCACGGCTTTTAAATCATCTAATTTGTTAATTAAAAAATCTACTAATGTTGTCATACGCAATTTATATTGACTAAATTTGTTTGTTAAAAATCGGCAAATTCTATCACGAGATAAGGCAGAAATAATAGAAAAAATCACCGCACTTTATTTTGTTTATATAGGGTTTATCAAAGTGCGGTGGTATTTTGACGATTTTTCTGAGATTAATAACGCTTTTTAAAACTGCGTTTATTATTTTGATAATGGCTTTGCCCAGTTCGTTTACGATAAGGTTTGGGTAAATCGCTGAGTAGTGCTTGTGGATCATATTGGCTCACAGGAATAGAATGGCCAATATATTCTTCGATGGCAGGTAAATTCATCGCATATTCCTCACAAGCAAAACTGATGGAAACCCCGCTTTCACCAGCCCGTCCCGTACGTCCAATACGATGCACGTAATCTTCGCGATCATCTGGTAAATCATAGTTGAACACGTGCGTCACATCAGGAATATGTAAGCCACGAGCAGCAACATCAGTCGCCACTAAAATGTCTAATTTCCCTTCGGTAAATTGTTGCAATAAGGCAAGACGTTTTTTCTGGGCAACATCGCCCGTAAGCAAACCAACACGGTGTCCATCTGCGGCTAAATAGCCCCAAATTTCTTCACAACGATGTTTTGTATTGGCAAAAATAATGCAACGCTCAGGCCACTCTTCCTCCAATAAGGTCATCAATAATGCCATCTTGTCTTGATTAGAAGGGTAAAAGAGTTCTTCTTTAATACGGTGTCCCGTTTTTTGTAAAGGTTCAACTTCAACATATTCAGGATCATTCATATCTTCAAATGCCAACTCACGCACTTTATAAGAAAGCGTGGCAGAAAAGAGCATCGTTAAACGTTCAGCTGGCGGTGGGCATTTACGCAGTAAATAGCGAATATCCTTGATAAAACCAAGGTCAAACATTCGATCCGCTTCATCAAGTACCACCACTTCAATGTCATTTAAACGAATGATTCCTTGTTTGACATAATCAATCACACGCCCTGTTGTCCCGATTAAAATATCAATCCCTTGCTCAATGGCTTTTAGTTGCTTGTCATAGCCATCGCCACCATAAGCCAGCCCCATTTTCAACCCTGTGGCTTGTGAAAGTGCCGCACCATCATTGCTAATTTGCACAGCAAGCTCACGGGTAGGGGCTAAAATTAATGCGCGTGGTTGTGCGGCGTTATGCTGGGAATTCACGCTTAATAAATGATGAAAAGTGGCGGTTAGAAACGCCATTGTTTTACCCGTTCCTGTTTGTGCTTGTCCCGCAACATCACGCCCTGCAAGGGTGATAGGTAAAGAAAGCGCTTGGATTGGTGTACAGTATTCAAACCCATTTTTTTCTAAACAATGACGTACCGTTGGGTTTAAAGGAAGATCAGCAAAACGTTGCTGAGTTAAATGATTATTTTGCATAAGTTATCTGTCATCTTAAATTTAGTGAGGAAAAAATTGCACTAAGCATAGCACGAAGGGGAAAAATTCCCAAAAAAAGTACCGCACTTTGATATTTACTTGATTTTTTCATTTTAATTGCTAGACAGCATTCAGATTTAATGGTAACTTTACGCCCATTCTATGTTCAAACATCTTCATAAAAATTCATTTTCCAATCTAACCAACATTTCAAATTACTATGCATTTAACAGAACTAAAAAATACGCCCGTTTCTGATCTTGTGAAACTCGGTGAAGAACAAATGGGTTTAGAAAATCTAGCTCGTTTACGTAAACAAGATATTGTTTTCGCTATCCTAAAACAACACGCTAAAAGCGGTGAAGATATTTTCGGTGGCGGTGTGTTAGAAATCCTTCCAGATGGTTTTGGTTTCTTACGTTCCGCTGATAGCTCCTACCTCGCAGGTCCTGACGACATCTATGTTTCTCCAAGCCAAATTCGCCGTTTCAACTTACAAACTGGGGATAAAATTGAAGGGAAAATTCGTCCACCAAAAGAAGGCGAACGTTATTTTGCTTTATTAAAAGTAGACAGAGTCAATGACGATAAACCGGAAGTTTCACGTAGCAAAATTTTATTTGAAAATTTAACCCCACTTCACGCCAATTCTCGTTTAAGAATGGAACGTGGTAATGGTTCAACCGAAGATCTCACCGCACGTATTTTAGATTTAGCCTCCCCGATTGGAAAAGGACAACGCGGCTTAATCGTTGCACCGCCAAAAGCGGGGAAAACCATGTTACTCCAAAATATCGCCCAGAGTATCACCCATAACTATCCAGAATGTGTGCTAATTGTATTACTGATTGATGAACGTCCAGAAGAAGTAACTGAAATGCAACGTTCAGTAAAAGGTGAAGTGATTGCCTCAACCTTCGATGAACCCGCTTCTCGCCACGTTCAGGTAGCTGAAATGGTTATCGAAAAAGCAAAACGCTTGGTCGAACACAAAAAAGACGTGGTGATTTTATTAGATAGTATCACTCGCCTTGCCCGAGCTTATAACACCGTAACACCAGCTTCAGGTAAGATTCTTTCTGGTGGTGTAGATGCCAACGCATTACATCGTCCAAAACGTTTCTTCGGTGCGGCCCGTAATGTAGAAGAAGGGGGAAGTTTAACCATTATTGCGACCGCACTTGTGGATACAGGGTCAAAAATGGACGAAGTGATCTTTGAAGAATTTAAAGGAACGGGGAATATGGAGTTACATCTTTCACGTAAAATTGCTGAAAAACGCGTCTTCCCAGCCATTGACTTTAACCGTTCAGGTACACGTAAAGAAGACTTACTCACTACCCCTGATGAACTACAAAAAATGTGGATTCTACGCAAAATCCTTAATCCAATGGGTGAAGTAGAAGCAATGGAATTCCTTATTGATAAGCTCGCCGTTGCCAAAACCAACGAAGAGTTTTTTGAAATTATGAAACGTTCGTAATTTTGGACATATTAGCCTAATTAAAAATCTGCCCTTAATAGTAAATCACCTTTACCGATTAAGAGGCAGGTTTTTTATTTCGTTCATTGATTAAAATAGGGCATCGCTATTTCATTTTAAACTGGTACTATCCTTTATTTTTTCCTACTTTAAACCTCTTATTTTTATCTTGTTTAAAGTTTAAATCATAGTATTAATTCAAAAACTAACAATGCCTATGATGAAATAGTTTATTCATATATTTTATTTAAAAAATCTTATATTTTCTGGTTAAGTAACTATATAGCCTATATTCAAATTATTTAAATAATTTGAGTATATTTAGCGCATTTCTAATATGTTAAAGAATATTAATTTCTTAAAAGCCTCTAATGTAAAAATTTCTATAAAGATATTTTTTACTTATTTTTGGTATTGATAAGTCCCATTAGCCTGACGAATAAAGGTGCTGCCATTTGCTAAGCGAAGTTGTTGCACACGCCCTTGTGAATTGACTGAAATCTGTACTTTATCACCAGGTTTAAAGCTACTTAAGGCATTGCCAGCGCCATTTGCTTTTGTCATCGCATTCACATCTGAAATATTCAGGTTGTTATCACGGAATACCTGCATAAGTGAAACACCTTGTGGAATGGTCAGGGTTTTGCTCGTGCCAGCTGTTTTGCTTGTCGCTGGTTTTGCTTCAACCACAGGCACTTTTTTCTCAACTTTCGCTTCCACTTTTTTCACGGTTTGTGCTTTGTTTTCCGCTTTTGGCTTACTGGTATTGGTTGTTTGTGTTGTTGCTTTTACCACCGGTTTAGGTTGTGCTTTTGGTGTGGTTTGTGTAGCTGGTTTGCTTGCGGTTTTTGCTGTATCTACCACTGGTTTTGGCTCAACGGAGGTTGGTTGTGGTTTCACCGCTGGCACAGGTTGCTCTGTTTGAGGGCTTGGTTGCGCAACAGGTTCAGGGCTTGTAGCTG
Source organism: Avibacterium sp. 21-599 (assembly GCF_026226765.1). Lineage (NCBI taxonomy): Bacteria > Pseudomonadati > Pseudomonadota > Gammaproteobacteria > Pasteurellales > Pasteurellaceae > Avibacterium > Avibacterium sp. 21-599. Next base: position 1,254,610 of record NZ_JAKKOB010000001.1, on the reverse strand, counting down.
GATTGCTTTGCGCATTGTCTGCATTATTTTCTGCACTTGCGGTTGTTGCTGTTTGGGCATTCTCATTGTTGCTTTGTGTGTTTTGTGCATCTGCTTGCTGTGCCGGTTGTTGCCCTTGGTTTAAGTTATCCAACACATTATTTTCCAAAGGTTGTTCTTGATTAAGTGATTGGAACTGGGTTGGAATGCTGTTTGATGGCTGTTCAAAAGCATTTACGGTATCCGCACTTGGTTTTAGCCAAGAGATAATCAATAAAATGATCACCGCAAGTAATAAAACAATAAAAATACGGCGGTATTTTGCTGGAATAAAGCCTAAAATTGCCCAACGTTCAGGTTTATTTATTTTGCTAATAGGAGCTGGTTCATTTTGTGTTTGGGTGTTTTCTTCTGCAAGACTTTCTTCAACATTCTTCTGCTCGTTACTCGTGGTTGTTTCTGCAATCACGGGTTCAGCCTGTTCAGTTGCTTGTTCTTTTTTTCCTAACCCTTCCATCAGCGCTTTGGCTTTATCAAGTAAAGAGGGTTCGTGAGTAATGTGTTTTTTCGGCGTGATAGGTTCCATTTGATTAAATTCTAAATTTAATTCATTTTGAGCCGCGCTATCTGTGTTATTTTGAGGTTTATGTTGTTCAGTCACAGTGATTCCTTAATATTAATTAAAAGCACTTAGCGTAAGTGCGGTGTAAATTTCGCTTATTTTAAAGGATATTTTGTCATTGTTCTATGCCGAATTACGCGGAATATAATGTTTTATTTGGTTCATTCGCTATTTCTCGTGCTAATTTAGGCACTAAATAGCCTGACGTGAGTGTTTGTAATTCTTTGTAAATTTTTACCGCACTTTCATCATCAAGATAAAAATGGCTTGCCCCTTCCACTTTATCAAACAAATGTAAGTAATAAGGCAAAATACCAATACGAAAAAGTTGCTCACCTAAGGTTTTAAGAGTGTGGGCGTTGTCATTAATCTTTTTCAGTATGACCGCTTGGTTAAGCAAAGTGATACCGGATTTTTTCAGCTTCGCCATTGCTTGTGCTAAATTTTCATCAATTTCATTGGGGTGATTGATGTGGGTAACCAGCACCGTTTGTAAGCGAGATTGTGCCAGCAACGCACAAAGTGCAGTGGTGATCCGCTGTGGAATAACCACCGGCAAGCGACTATGAATACGTAAACGTTGTAAGTGTGGAATTTTTTCTAATTGTTTTATGAGCCATTCTAGCTCGTGATCTTTCGCCATAAGTGGATCGCCACCTGAAAAAATCACCTCATCAATTTCTGAATGTTGCGCAATATAATCTAGGGCTTTTTGCCAATTTTTTTTATCGCCCTTGTTTTCAGCATAAGGAAAGTGGCGACGAAAACAATAGCGACAATTAATTGCACAGCTATTTTTTACCATAAATAACAAACGATTATGGTATTTATGTAAAATATTGGGTGCGGGTGTATGCTGTTCATCTAATGGATCTTTGCTAAATCCTTCTGCCTGTACAAATTCTAAATGGGAAGTCATCGCCTGTAAAAAGAGCGGATCGTTTGGATTACCTTTTTCCATTCGCGCTACAAAAGGCAACGGAACACGCAAAGGAAACAGCTTGCGTGCGGCAAAATCTTTTTCAAAAAGAGAAAGAGGAAGGTTTAATTGTTCCAACAAGATTTTTGGATCTGAAATGGCATTGGCGAGATGATCAGCCCAATTTTCTACTTCTCTAATGGGGATATTTCGGGTTAAAATACGCACTTTTAAAAACAATCTCTTTTTATTTGAGGATAATATGGCTACATATACTACCACTGACTTCAAACCAGGTCTAAAATTTATGCAAGATGGTGAACCTTGCGTTATTGTTGAAAATGAATTTGTAAAACCGGGTAAAGGTCAGGCATTTACTCGCACTCGTATTCGTAAATTAATTTCAGGTAAAGTGTTAGATGTCAACTTTAAATCGGGTACTTCTGTAGAAGCCGCAGATGTGATGGATCTTAACTTAACCTATTCTTACAAAGATGATGCGTTCTGGTATTTTATGCACCCAGAAACATTTGAACAATATTCTGCCGATGCAAAAGCAGTCGGCGATGCAGAAAAATGGTTATTAGATCAAGCAGATTGTATCGTTACTTTATGGAACGGTGCGCCAATTTCTGTTACCCCACCAAACTTCGTTGAATTAGAAATTGTAGAAACAGATCCGGGATTAAAAGGTGATACAGCAGGTACAGGCGGTAAACCAGCGACATTAAGCACCGGTGCAGTAGTGCGTGTTCCATTATTCGTACAAACAGGCGAAGTCATCAAAGTAGATACCCGTTCAGGTGAATATGTTTCGCGTGTGAAATAATTTTTCAGACGTAAATCAAACATAAAAATCCGTGCTTTTCAGTGCGGATTTTTTTATAGCCTTAATCAGCTTATTGCCCACCTCAATGCCTTTTTCAGAGGGCTAGCCGATGGCTTACGGTTTCGAGCACAAGATCTTCATCATTGACTAATACAGTTTGAATAGGAAATTTATTATTTTGTGCTATATATTGGCATAATAATCTTACCGCTTCACTTGGTTTTAGGCGATTGGGATACTGTGTTGGGGGAATAGGTAAATCCTGCTTATTGATATTGAATGAGAGAAAAGCCGTTTTTCTGGTTAGCTTGACAGTTTAAGGATGAAACAAAATCTCCACCCAAAAGCCTTTCTCTCCACGTAAATTCTCTGCATTTTTATACCGCACTTGATAATGATGCAGTTGAGCGATGCGTTGTACAATAGATAGCCCCAAACCACTCCCTTTTTCATTTTGTCCTGCTGGGCGGTAGAAGCGTTGTCCTAACTTCTCTAAAACATTATCAGGCACGCCTCCGCCATTATCTGCAATAATGAGTTTATCCTGTTGTAAAATAAGGCGGATTTCACTTCCTTTCGGACAATAAGCAATGGCATTATCAATCAAATTACGTAGCATCAAAGAAAGTAATAATGGCTCACCTTGTTGGGTTCGGGGTGAACTGAGAGGTTCAAAAATTAAGCGAAATCCTGTTTTTTCCACCTCTAAATAACGTTCAGCTACAAACTCAGTGATTAATTTATCCCATTCAATGCGGTTGAGATGTACCAATTCATTGAGATTATCTAGGCGGGAAAGGGTAAGCAACTGTTCAACTAATTGGCTGGCACGATCGATGCCTAACGTAAGATTTTGCAATGCCTGATTTCGCATTGCTTCATCTTTCCCCGCCATTTGAGCAAGTTCGGTTTGAATACGTAAGGCGGTGAGCGGGCTACGTAATTCGTGGGCTGCATCGGAGGTGAAACGCCGCTCTCTCAATAAACTGCTTGCCGTGCGAGTAAAAAATTGATTTAAATTTTGCACTAATGGCAAGATTTCCTTTGGCACTGGCTCAGTATTTAACGGCTGATCATCATCAGGACGACGCTGGCTGACTTGTTCACTCACTTTGCGCAATATCGCTAATTCACGGCTAATTGCCCAAATAATCACGGCAAGTAGCACAGGCAGGCTAGCAAACCAAATCCACATTTGCCCTAGCACCATTTTTTCGATTAATTCTTGACGATATTCAAGTTCCTGTCCCACGGCAATCATTAATCTGCCTTCCGCCGCTGGTAGCCAAAAAATTCGCCATTTATCGTCATCTCCTTGCAACCTGGTATTGTGAAAGCCTCTTTTCGGCTCATAAATGAAATTGTTGCCATTTTCACTATCACTCAGCAATATTTCACCATCACGATTAAAAATCGCAAAGGCAAGTGCATCGTCATCATAATTTTGCCTTTTGCGAAAGTGCGGTGGTTTTTGTCGATAATATTTTCCCTCTGGGCGAGGGCGTTCAATCAAAATACTTCTTAAATGAGAGGTTGCAAGCCGCTTGGCAAATAAAATTTGTTGTGTATCAAAGACTTCATTTACTTGACTGCGTGCCGCTGACCAAGCAATCGCGGTAGAAATCAGCCAAATAGTACAAGCGAATAGAGAGAGGATCAGAATGAGACGAAAGCGTAAACTACGAGCGTGCATTTTATTCCTCCATCATTCCAAGCGCGTAGCCTACTCCATGCACAGTGCGAATGAAAGGCTTGCCTAATTTTTGGCGTAAATTGTAAATATGCACTTCTAATGCATTACTGCTCACTTCATCATTCCAAGTGTAAAGCTTTTCCTCAATAAAGCTACGAGAAAGTACCCGCTCTTTATTATGCATAAATAGCTCAAGTAACTTATATTCCGTTCCCGTGAGAGCGATCTCTTGGTTGCGTAAAAAGGCTTTATGCTGTCCAAGATCAAGGCTCACGATGCCGTGCTGAAGAAAAGATTGTGCTTGTCCATAACGGCGACGAATTAAGGCTTGCAAGCGAGCCACCACTTCAGCCAAAGCAAAAGGTTTACCAAGATAATCGTCCGCCCCAAGTTGTAAACCTTCAATCCGTTGTTCCAAGCTATCTCGTGCGGTTAAAATTAGCACTGGCACATCTTGATTTTCCTTGCGCCATTGGTTCAACACCTGCAAGCCATCTTTTTTCGGCAAGGTGAGATCGAGCACTACCGCATCATAAGGGGCATAACGCAAGGCTTGCATACCACTTTCCCCCTCTTTAAACCAATCGACACTAAAACCCGATTTACTCAACCCAATGTTAAGCCCATCACCAATTAAAGGATCATCTTCAATTAATAAAATTCGCATAATTTTAACCGCACTTTACTTAGCTTAAATCCAATCCCATTTGCCAAAAATCAATTTCCATTCGTGTCGCGGTAGTGAAAATATGCTGTAAGCTCTGTTGCTGTTTGTGGGAAAGATCGATAAATAATCCATTTAACATCGTCATAAATTGTTGTGCTGCCTGCTGAAAATCCTCTGCTCCGTAAGTATCAATCCATTGTTGATAAGGATTGTTTGCCACTGGCGTTTGCTGACTCAATATTTTGCCTATTTCCGCATAACCTAGCATACAGGGTGCGAGTGCGGTATAAAGCTCAGCCAATCCCCCTTTCATTCCACAATCTAAAACATAACGCGTATAAGCCACACAAGCGGTTGATTCTTGCACTTGATGCAACGTCTCTTCTGAAATGCCCCACGCTTTACAAAAAGCAACGTGTAGCTGAGTTTCTTTCAATAACACCTCATTCGCTTGATGTGCGATCAAAATTTCAGCAAAATTTTCTGCTTTAAAAATACCTAAAGATAAGGCGCGACTATATTGAAATAAATATAAATAATCTTGCTGCAAGTAGTGCTGAAAACATTTTTTAGCCAGTGTCCCCTGACTTAATTGTTGAACAAAAGAATGATGAATATAATTATCCCAATACGGCTGGCTTTGGGCGATCAAGTTTTCTACGGTAAGCATTTGATTTTCCTTTTTTTTTATATTGAAGTAAATAATGCCATCTTGTCCCATTTACCACATAAACCCAATGAGAGAAAATGTCCCATTGAGTTTAGCCTAAAAAAATAAATTTGCGAATGAAATCTTTTCTCAATTAATCACTTTTAGCAACTTTCATAATGCGATGAACTTCCAGTTCTAATTTTTTGTCGGATTTATCTACTTCAACCAAAATTTTTACCTCATCGTTCGGGGTAATGGTTTTACCACGCCACGCACGAGGTTCAATTTCTAGCTCAATTTCTCCGCTCTTATCACGGAATAAAAAATCATCTTTGCTTAGTTGTTTGACAATATGGCCTTGTAAAACAAGATGTTGCTCATCTTCCCAAGACGCTTGCTGGCTAATTTGGCTTATTGGTAAATTATTCATCACGGATTTTTTACCCTTAATTTGAGCTTGCGGATTATTAGGATCAACAAACCCTCCGTGCATTTTATGGGCTTTTTTATGCTTATGGTGATGTTTTTCTTGTGCTTTTTCTCCTTTTTCCGTATTTGACACAGGTTGTACTGTCTGTTGCTCTCGCTCAGGGGATTGTTCACTCGTTGTTGGCAAATTTTCTGCACTCGCCATAAGGCTAGCAGTTGATAATAGTAAAATTGTTGCTAAACTAAGTTTTTTCATTGTTACACTCCTTTCAAATGGCAAGACGGCTGTCTTGCTGGAAAGATTAAAACAAAGAAATATTAAGAGAATCTTAAGATAGGCAAAAAAGGAAAAAAAATGCGTTGTGAAAATATGTCGGCATTTATTGTAATGGATATTGTGCGTGAAGCGGCGAAATACCCGAATGCCATTCATTTTGAAATTGGCCAACCAGATTTACCCCCATCTCCGAAAGTGAAACACGCCTTACAACAAGCCATTACAGACAATCAATTTAGTTATACAGAAAGCCTTGGCTTACCGGCATTGCGTGAAAAAATTAGTGAATTTTATCACCGCACTTATCAAGTGGATATTGCACCACATCGCATTATTCTTACCCCCGGCACAAGTGGCGCATTTCTTGTCGCCTATGCCTTAACGCTTAACCAAGGAGATAAACTGGGGCTAACCGATCCTGCGTATCCGTGCTATAAAAATTTTGCTTATATGATGGATATTGAGCCTGAATTTATCCCGGTAGATAAACAAGATTGTTATCAGCTTTCCCCGCAACAACTTGTCAATCGCCCAATCAAAGCCTTACAAATTTCCTCGCCCGCTAACCCTACGGGCAATATTTATACCCCTGAACGCCTGCAAGCGCTGAATGAATATTGCGTTGCCAATCAAATCGATTTTATTTCCGATGAACTTTACCACGGCTTAGTTTATGATGAACAAGCCGCCACAGCCTTGCAATTTAATCCTAATGCCTATGTGATCAACGGATTTTCTAAGTATTTTTGTATGCCGGGAATGCGTTTAGGTTGGCTTATTGTGCCAGAAGCAAAAGCCCGAGAAGCAGAAATTGTGGCGCAAAATATTTTTATTTCAGCACCCACATTAAGCCAATACGCCGCATTAGAAGCCTTTGATGATGACTATCTAAACCAAATTAAAGCCAAGTTTAAACAACGCCGAGATTTTCTTTATGAAGAACTAAAACAACTGTTTAACATTGAATTTAAACCGCAAGGCGCATTTTATCTTTGGGCAGATGTGTCTGCTTACACCCAAGATAGCTATGAATTTGCCAAAAAAATGCTGGCTGAAATTCAAGTTGCGGCAACTCCCGGGATTGATTTTGGTGAAAATGGCACAAAGCACTACTTACGTTTTGCTTATACCAGAGATATTGAACATTTACGCGAAGGGGTTGCGCGAATGAAGCGGTGGCTTGGTATGTAAAATGAAATTTATACAGTGTTCTCTAAAATAATGCCCCAATGGGGCATTATTTATAGGTTATCATTTTCTATGATAAAGCTGCTCAAGCAAATCGGAAGATAATAGCCTATGTTCTTTAGCAAACTCAACGCCAATACGATAAGAGCCATATTCAGTTAAATGGTCTTGATCATAATAAACAACTTTATCTTTTGTATAAAATTCTTTTGGTAAATAAGGAACAATATCAATCCATTCTACATGAGGAATATTTTGTATCGCTGAAAATATTTTTTGATTACTTTCTTGAATATCTCCCATTGTAGTAATTGGTAATAAATAATTTTCCAACCCCAATGTTTTTACACGGAAATAACGTAAAGGCGAATAACTAATTGCTGGTACATTACTAAATACATATACCTGTTTTGTTTTTGCTAAATGTCGAATAAATGCTTCAAATTTATAATAAAAATTATCCACGATATAATCCTTTGGATTAGAACGAGGAACAGGATAATCGCCCGAATAAAGATCATAGAAAAAGCTAACGAATACAATAGGATAATTTTTTATTTCTTCATCCAAATTATTAAAACACATTACCTCTTTTGAAGATAAAACATTTTTTAGCTCAAAATTAAATTTACAAGAGTCATCTTTAGGGTGAATATCATCAAGGATATTTGCTTTCCATCCTTCCTTATGTCCTAAATAATTTAAAAATCCTCTTAAATGTCCTGCATGGGAATCACCAATAACAATCACTTTCTTCTCTAACTCGGAGCTAGATTGATAAATTGAATCAGTTCTAAATGTTTTTTCCCAATCTCTAATTTCATTTCTAATATAATAGTTTGAGCCAATTATCACTAATGATGGAATAAGATAAATAAATACAAATGATTGTTTAAAATTTAATTTAGAATAACGAATAGGCTTTTCAAGAAAATAATATCCTATAAGAGAAATAGCAACAATAAGGAATATTTGGATAATCAATATAACAGTTGTTTGAGCCTCAGCCGAAAACATATAGCGAGTAAAGGTAATAATAACCCAATGCCATAAATATAAAGAATAAGACCACAATCCTATTTTTACCATAATCTTTGAGCCTAACACTTTTTTTATCCAGAAACCACGCTCTGAAAAATAAATAATCATAGCCACACTGAAACAGGGTAGTAATAATGAAACGCCGGGAATATAAGGCATTTCATCTGAGTAACAAAATAAACAAAAAATAAGAATTAGAACAAAAATAAAAGAGAAGAGATCTGCTAATTTCTTATTAAATCTTTGTGGAGGTATAAAAAGTGATAACCCTGAACCAATTAAAAGCTCGAAAAAGCGTAATTGAGATAAATAATAGATATTAATATACTTTGTATAATAAGTATTAGGGATAAACGTTAGTGATAAACTCGATAAAAATAAAAAGCTAATTATATAAAAGAAGACTTTTCTATTTGAAAACAGCTTGAATCCCAAAATAAGTAAAAGAGGAAATATCAAATAATATTGCTCTTCTACAGACAATGACCAAATATGTAACACTGGGTTATTTGAGGAATCAAGCTCAAAATACCCTTGCCTTTTTGCAAAAAAGATATTGGCAAAAAATATCGAAGAAAACTCTATCCCTTTTCTTAACGTATTGAAATCCTGATAGGTAAAAAGTAATGCTCCTAACAAGGAACAGATCATCATAACAAAAATGAAAATAGGATAAATTCTCTTTATTCTACGATTGTAGAAATCCTTATAAGAAAACTGATTATTTTCAATATCCGTCGTGATAATTTTAGTAATCAAGTAACCTGAAATAACAAAGAATATATCCACACCAAGAAACCCGCCCGGTAACCAATTGCTATTCAAGTGAAAAATAATTACCGAAATAACCGCAATAGCTCGCAATCCATCAATTTCTGAACGATACTTGATGTTTGATGTTTGATGTTTGATGTTTGATGTTCGATGTTCGATGTTCGATGTTCGATGTTCGATGTTCGATGTTCGATGTTCGATGTTCGATGTTCGATGTTCGATGTTCGATGTTCGATGTTCGATGTTCGATGTTCGATGTTCGATGTTCGATGTTCGATGTTCGATGTTCGATGTTCGATGTTCGATGTTCGATGTTCGATGTTCGATGTTCGATGTTCGATGTTCGATGTTCGATGTTCGATGTTCGATGTTCGATGTTCGATGTTCGATGTTCGATGTTCGATGTTCGATGTTCGATGTTCGATGTTCGATGTTCGATGTTCGATGTTCGATGTTCAGCATATTCATATATGACCTATCTTTAAAAATCAAGGGGTAGTCCCTTTTTTATTCATATTATAAAAAGTGGCTTAAAGCTTTATCGCATAGGGCTTTGAACCACTTCCCCAAATTTTAATCTACTGCTGCTAAAAAGATTAATAAGCCTTAATCAATCACTAATCGAAAATACCTAGGCTTTGCCAAATTTCGTCCACTCGCTTGACCACTTCAGGATCTTTTTTAATTGGTACTCCCCACTCGCGATCCGTTTCGCCTGCCCATTTATTTGTGGCATCAATCCCCATTTTAGAGCCTAGTCCGGCAATCGGCGAAGCAAAATCTAAATAATCGATTGGGGTATTTTCCACAATGGTGCAATCTCGTGCTGGATCGCTGCGAGTAGTGATCGCCCAGATCACATCTTTCCAATCTCTTGCATTAATATCATCATCACACACGATGACAAACTTGGTGTACATAAATTGACGTAAGAAAGACCAAACCCCCATCATTACGCGCTTGGCGTGTCCTGCGTATTGCTTTTTCATTGTCACCACGGCAAGACGGTAGGAGCAGCCTTCGGGAGGTAAATAGAAATCCACAATTTCAGGAAATTGCTTTTGCAAAATAGGGATAAACACTTCATTTAATGCCTCGCCTAAAATCGCTGGTTCATCAGGTGGTCGTCCTGTATAAGTGGAGTGATAAATCGGATTTTGCCGCATTGTAATGTGAGTAACGGTAAACACAGGGAAATATTCTTGCTCGTTATAGTATCCCGTGTGATCGCCGTATGGCCCCTCTAACGCGGTTTCATTCGGTTCAATATAGCCCTCCAAGACAATTTCCGCACTGGCTGGCACATCAAGATCATTACTCACTGATTTCACCACTTCGGTTTTATTACCACGCAATAATCCCGCAAAGGCATATTCAGACAGGCTATCTGGCACAGGGGTTACCGCGGCTAAAATTGTCGCAGGATCAGCCCCCAATGCCACAGAAACAGGAAAAGGCTTATCAGGATGTTGCTCTTTCCATTCTTGGAAATCTAATGCGCCACCACGATGCGAAAGCCAGCGCATAATCAATTTATTCTTGCCGATAAGCTGTTGGCGGTAAATCCCCAAATTCTGTCGTTTTTTGTTGGGACCTTTGGTGATAGTCAATCCCCAAGTGATAAGAGGGGCAATGTCTTCCTTCCAACATTGCATAATTGGTAAACGATATAAATCGACTTCATCACCACGGAGGACAATATCCTGACAAGGGGCTTTATTTAGCACTTTTGCTGGCATATTTAGCACTTGTTTATATTGTGGCAATGTTGCCCATAAATCTTTAAATCCTTTCGGCGGTTCTGGTTCTTTAAGGAAAGCAAGTAATTTGCCCACCTCACGCAATGCTGACACCTCATTCTGTCCCATTCCAAGCGCCACACGCTTTGCCGTACCGAATAAGTTACACAACACAGGCATCGCAAACCCTTTTGGATTTTCAAATAATAACGCCGGTCCTCCCGCACGCAAAGTGCGGTCGGAAATTTCGGTCATTTCCAAATAAGGATCGATTTCTTGCGAAATGCGTTTTAATTCACCTTGTTCTTCTAACAGCTGCAAAAAATCGCGTAAATTCTTATATTTCATCAATACTTACTCAATGCAAAAATTGTGGCATCATTGTTATAAAGATTGCTTTGCAACGCAAGTGCTTTTGCGATTTTTCCCTAGATTGGGTAGAATGGGCGACAATTTTATCAGAATAAATGTATAAAAATGACAAAGAAAAAAACAAAACAAACATCAAATACCATTGCCCTAAATAAACGTGCAAGACACGAGTATTTTATTGAAGATGAAATCGAAGCAGGGCTTTCCTTGCAAGGCTGGGAAGTGAAATCAATGCGTGCAGGCAAAGCCAATATTAGCGATAGCTATATTATTTTCAAAGACGGTGAAGCCTATCTATTCGGGGCAACGATTCAGCCGTTAAGTGTGGCATCAACGCATATTGTGTGCGATCCAACGCGTACCCGTAAATTATTGCTAAAAGAGCGAGAATTAGCGTCATTATTCGGCAAGGCAAATCGTGATGGGTTTACCATCGTTGCCCTTTCTCTTTATTGGAAAGGCCCTTGGGCGAAAATTAAAATCGGCGTGGCGAAAGGGAAAAAACAGGTGGATAAACGTAACGATATTAAAGATCGCGAATGGCAAGTGGCGAAAGATCGTATTATGAAAAATGCGATGCGAAATTAATGTCACTTCGATAATATAAGTGCGGTGAGAAATTAGCAAATTTTTGAATTAGCCCTTGTCAAAACAGGGGCTAATTTTTTATTTAAGGATTTATCTTCTATTTAACGAGTTATCTTCACCCCGTTTTCCCTAAAAACAACGACAAAATCCCCGCTGCGATCAATGGCCCCACCGGAATACCGCCAACAAAAGCAACCCCTAAAATCGTGCCAACCAATAAACCTGTGAGCAAGGTGGGTTGTGCGCCCATTAGATTTACCCCTCGCCCACCAAACCACGCGACCAGCACCCCCACTGCAATGGCTAAAAACATTTTCCAGTTCAACAGTTCAGTAAAACTTGGTAAGGGAATTTTGCCTGAAATAATTGGGCTAAGCACGCCAATAGTAAGAATAATAATGCCGATATTTAGACCATATTTTTCCATAAAGGGGATATATTTGGCTAAAAAGGTTTGCTGCATTAATAGCAAAATCGTTGCCGAAATGGTGATTGAGCTGTTGTTACCTAACACACCAAGTAAAATCAAAATCACCAATAGCAAGGCGATTGCGTTAAATTGTAATGTCATCATTGCCTCAAAAATTCAAAAAAAAGCACCGCACATTCTACTTTAAAGGTAAGTAAACGGTTGGCATTACTCACCACAGTAATAGAAGATAACGCCATAGCAAGCCCACCGATCATCGGGTTAAGCAAAATACCAAACAAGGGATACAACAAACCAGCCGCAATGGGTATGCCTAAGAGGTTGTAAATAAATGCGCCAAACAGATTTTGCTTCATATTGCGTAAAATGCCTTTAGAAAGACAAAGTGCATCTGCCACCGCAGAAATATGATGTCGCATTAAGGTTAATTCTGCGGTTTCAATGGCAATATCTGAGCCGCTTCCCATTGCAATACTCACATCTGCCTGTGCAAGGGCGGGGGCATCATTAATGCCGTCCCCGACCATTACAACCTTACGCCCTTCTTGTTGTAATGCTTTGATAATATGGGCTTTTTGAGCAGGCAAAACGCCAGCGATCACCTTATCAATCGCTGTACCTTGTGCCAAAGAACGAGCCGTTTTGTCTTGATCTCCCGTAATCATCACCAAATAATAACCTTGTTTATGCAAGCGTTGTAACGCTTGAACTGAATCTTCTCTTAGCGGATCGCTTATTACAAACACCCCAGCTAATTGCTGATTTATCGCGAAAAACACCACCGTTGCTCCGCTTGCTGTTTGCTGTTGCCATATCGCCATTGCAGGTTGAATATCCACCCCTTGCTGTATCATTAAGGCTTGATTACCAAGTAATAATTCAAATGTTTCCACTTTCCCACGCACACCTAAACCTTGCAACGTGGTAAAGGCGTTGAGTGGTTTGATCTCACCTTGTTTTTCTTGATTAAACTGCACAATGCCTTTTGCTAACGGGTGATTTGATCCTTGCTCTAAACTTGCTGCAAGCTGGCTAACTTGTTTTTCTGAATAATCATTAAAACAATAAAGTGCGGTGATTTTTGGCGAACCTTTTGTCAGCGTGCCTGTTTTATCAAACACAATCGTATCGGCACTGGCGGCTTTTTGTAAGGCATCGGCATCACGCACTAAAATCCCCAATTCTGCCGCACGCCCAATCCCTGAAATAATCGACATTGGCGTAGCTAACCCTAAAGCACAAGGGCAAGCAATGATAAGTACAGTAGTAAAGATCACCAAACTATAAGAAAATTGTGGGTCAGGCCCGAAAACATACCAAATCAAGCCTGCCAGTAACGCAATGCCAATCACAATCGGGACAAAAATACCGGCAATCTTATCGGCAAGTTGCCCTATTTTTGGTTTGCTACTCTGTGCTTGACGCACTAATTTGATGATATTTGCCAGCGTCGTTTGCTCACCAATTTGTTCTGCGCGATAAATCACCGTGCCATCTGAAATCAGCGTGCCAGCACTAATTTTATCCCCAACGTACTTTTGCACTGAGAGAGGTTCGCCGGTCAGCATACTTTCATCAAACCAGCCTTGCCCTTCGGTAACTGTTCCATCCACGGCAACACGTTCGCCTGTTTGCAAGCGTAATAACATTCCTTCTTTCACCGCCGCAAGGGGAATGTCTTGCGTGCCTTGTGATGTCATCAAATGCACCGTTTTAGGCGTCAGATCAAGCAAGCGTGCCAATGCCTGTGAAGAATGTTGTTTCGCTTTTGCTTCAAACATTTTACCTAAATTGATAAAACCGATAATCATCGCCGCCGCTTCAAAATATAAATGGCGTGCATTCTCCGGGAAAAAATCGGGCTTAACACAAACAACCATTGAATAAAGCCAAGCCGTCCCCGTTCCCAATGCTACAAGAGTATCCATTGTAGCGGTACGATGAAAGAGATTTTGCCAAGCCTTTTGATAGAAATGTTTGCCTGTAACAATCATTATCAGCAAAACCAGCACTCCCACAACCAACCAATAGGCACGATTGTTTTGGCTAACGCTCATTGTGCCGCCAAGTAACCCCCAAAGCATTAATATCGCCCCTAAGCCAAGGGCGATTATGCCTTGCCATTTACGCCGGTTCACTTCTTGCGTGGTTTTACATTGCTGTTTTTCCGCTCGCACCGCATCATCATTCACCACTTCCGCGCCATAACCTGCTTGTTGTACGGCAGTAACGAGAGACTGTGGCGTGGCATTACCCCTGACTAAGGCGGTTTGTTCCGCTAAATTGACTTGCACTTGCACAACCTGTGGCACGGCTTGTAAGGCGTTTTGTACTTTCATCACACAAGCGGCACAACTTAAGCCATCAAGTAAAAGCGTAACCTGATCCTGATGCTCGCCCACTACCACAGGATCAGGGGGAGAAATTTCTGTGGAAGATTCGGGTAGTGAACTTACTTTGCCGGCGTATCGGCAAGGCGTGCTTGATAACCTGCTTCAACAATGGCATCAATCAACACTTGTGGATCAACCTCTCCCTCTACAACGGCGCTATCCAAACTCACCTCTGCACGTTGCACGCCCGCAATATTATCTAACGTTTTTTGTACAGATTTCACGCAATGCTGGCAAGATAAATCACTTAATGCTAAAACAGTTTTTTTCATCATTTTGTCCTTCTAGTAAAAATTTGGTTGTAGCATAAACCTTAACATAGGGTTAGAGTCAAGGCTCTGTCATTCCCTTTAAAAGTCAATTCTCTGCAAAATCCACCCGCTCTTTACCAGTGTAAACGGTCGCCCGGCCCTCTCGGGCAAAACCAATTAAAGTCAGGTGGCTTTGTTGAGCTTGTTGTACAGCAAGTGCTGTTGCGGCTGAGATAGCGACTAAGCATTCAATGCCTGCACTCACAACTTTCTGCACCATTTCATAGCTAGCTCGGCTAGAAATTAAGACAAAACCTTGTTGCTTTGGCTGTTTGGCGTGCCAACCTAGCAATTTGTCTAAAGCCACGTGACGACCAACATCTTCCCGAATAGCAAGCAAGTTACCTTGTAAATCAAAAAAGGCAGCCGCGTGCGTTGAGCCTGTTTGTTGCCCAAGCTGTTGGGCTGAGTGTAATTTTTTCAGACAATCATCAAGGCGATAAATATCCAAAACATAAGTGCGGTGTAAAATAGGAAAGTTTTTATGAATTTGATCAAGCTGTTCTGTGCCACAAATGCCACAGCCCGTTCTCCCGGCTAAGGTGCGGCGACGCGCTTTGAGCGCGACAAAGCAACGTGTGGCAATTTCTATCTGTACTTCAATGCCATTGCAGGTTTCTTCAACATCAATCCCATAAATATCCGCGGGCTTTTCGATAATGCCTTCGGTTAAGGAAAACCCTAGGGCAAAATCCGCTAAATCTTGCGGGGAACACATCATTACTGTGTGGCTAATACCGTTATAAACCAAGGCGACAGGGGTTTCTATTGCGAGTATTTCTTCTTTTTCTTGCCAAATTGGTATGTGTTGAGAATGTTTATTATTTGTTAATTTTTTGAAAAAATTAACTGTTGATTTTGTGATCCAGCTCAAGAATTTTTCCTTTCTAATCAAGATTACTTATAGATTTTAGGTGTGAAAAGGCGTATCCTAGCCACAGTATTATGTTGTGCTAATTGTAATACGATTTGACAACAAACTATACTGTAACTGAATTATTTCATCGGTGAAAATGTGCGACTTACCGTTGTTTATTTGGTAAATAAAAAATGTGAACAATTCAGTTAGCCCAAACGAATATCTATAAAAAACAAATCTACTACACAATAACACAACAATTTTGTTGGTTAAGGAGCATCTCTATGCAGGTCACAAGAAGAAAGTTCTTTAAGATCTGTGCAGGTGGTATGGCAGGGACGTCTGCGGCGATGTTGGGCTTTGCCCCAGCAACCGCTTTAGCAGCACCTCGCGAATACAAGTTATTACGCGGTAAAGAAACCCGTAATACCTGCACCTATTGTGCCGTAGGCTGTGGTATGTTGTTATACAGCTTAGGTGATGGCGCAAAAAATAGCGTGGGTAAACTTTATCATATTGAAGGTGACCCCGATCATCCAGTGAGCCGTGGCGCGCTTTGTCCTAAAGGGGCTGGTGCATTAGATTATGTAAACAGCCCTCGTCGTGTGAAATACCCTGAAGTGCGTGAAGCAGGCTCAACGGAGTGGAAACGTATATCTTGGGAAGAAGCCATTGAACGTATCGCTAAACATATGAAAGCAGACCGCGATGCTAACTTTGTGTTAAACAATGAAAATGGTACCCCTGTTAATCGTTGGATGACCGCTGGTTTCTTAGCCGGATCGGCTTGTAGCAATGAAACAGGTATCTTAACGCAAAAATTTGTTCGTTCACTCGGGATGATTTATACCGACAACCAAGCGAGTATCTGACACGGACCAACGGTAGCAAGTCTTGCTCCATCATTTGGTCGCGGTGCGATGACCAACCACTGGGTTGATATTAAAAATTCCGATTTAGTCATTGTAATGGGCGGTAACGCAGCGGAAGCTCACCCTGTTGGGTTCCGTTGGGCGATTGAAGCGAAAAAACAAAATGGTGCGAAGTTAATGGTGGTTGATCCACGCTTTAACCGTACAGCTTCAGTTGCAGATATTTATATGCCACTCCGTTCTGGTACAGATATTGCATTTTTATCTGGCGTTATTCGTTATTTATTAGAAAAAGATCAAATTCAACACGAATACGTTAGACATTATACGAATGCAGCCTTCCTTGTTGATGAAAACTTCACCTTTGAAGACGGTTTATTCTCAGGTTATGATCCTGAAACGCGTAAATATGATCGTTCAACTTGGCGTTATCAATTTGATGCGGAAGGTCAGCCAATTCGTGATCTCACCTTACAACACCCGCGTTGCGTAATTAATCTGTTAAAAGATCACGTTTCTCGCTATACGCCTGAGATGGTAGAACGCATCACTGGGACACCACAAAAAAGTTTCTTACAATTCTGTGAAGAAATTGCAAAAACCTCTGCGCCTGACAAAGCGGCAACCTTTATGTACGCATTAGGTTGGACACAACATACGGTGGGTTCACAAAATATTCGTACTATGGCGATGATCCAGCTATTACTCGGTAACATCGGCGTTTCAGGTGGAGGCGTGAATGCGTTGCGTGGTCACTCAAATGTACAAGGCATCACCGATTTAGGTTTATTCCCACATATGTTGCCCGGTTATATTCCATTGCCAACCGAAGCGGATACCAGTTTAGAAAGTTTCCTAAACCGCATTACGCCAAAAACAATGATGAAAGATCAGGTCAATTACTGGCAAAATACTCCAAAATTTATGGTAAGTATGCTCAAAACCTTCTTTGGTGAAAAAGCAACCAAAGAAAATGAATTTGGCTATCATTATTTACCAAAATTACCGAAAGGCGGTATGGATCAGTTCCGTTACATTGAAGAAATGTATCAAGGGCGCGTAAATGGTTATTTCTGCCAAGGGATGAACCCTGTTGCCTCTTATCCAAATTCAGGCAAAATCATTAAAGCCTTAAGTAAGTTAAAATACTTAGTGATTATGGATCCGTTAATCACGGATACCTCTGAATTCTGGAAAAACTACGGTGAATTTAATGACGTGAAAACAGAAGAAATTCAAACCGAAGTATTCCGCTTACCAACAACTTGTTTCGTGGAAGAACACGGTTCAATCGCTAACTCTGGGCGTTGGTTACAGTGGCACTGGAAAGCTGTTGAACCACCATTTGAAGCAAAAAGTGATGGCGAGATTCTTTCTGAATTAAGAGCAGCATTAATCGAGCTTTACCACAAAGAAGGTGGCGTATCCCTTGATAGTCTTGAGGCAATGAGCTGGCAGTATGACAACCCACTTGAGCCAAAAGCAGAAGAAGTGGCAAAAGAAATGAACGGCTACGCCTTACAAGATCTGCTTGATGCCAACGGTAATGTCATCTTGAAAAAAGGCGATCTGCTATCAAGTTTCGCGCAAATGCGTGATGACGGTAGCACCTCTGGTGCGTGCTGGATTTATACGGGTCAATGGACACAAAAAGGGAACCAAATGGCGAATCGCGATAACGCGGATCCATCTAACTTAGGTAATACCCTAGGTTGGGGCTTTGCGTGGCCGATGAATCGCCGAATTATCTATAACCGTGCAAGTGCGGATTTATCCGGTAAACCTTGGAATCCAAAACGCCAGCTAATTAAATGGAATGGCAAAAACTGGAACTATGTGGACGTGGCTGACTTTGGCACAGCCCCACCGAACAGTCCTACCCTACCATTTATTATGCAACCAGAAGGGGTGAGTGGTTTATTCGTCCGTGAACGTATGGCTGATGGTCCGTTCCCAGAGCATTATGAACCGATTGAAACACCAATTGGCACAAACCCATTGCATCCAAATGTGATCTCCAACCCTGTGGCGCGTATTTTAGAAAGTGATAAAGCAGACATTGGTACTTCTGCGGAATTCCCTTATGTCGGCACCACTTATCGCCTCACCGAGCATTTCCACTTCTGGACAAAAAATGTGCTACTTAATGTGATTGCACAGCCAGAGCAATTTGTTGAAATTGGTGAAGCACTCGCAAAAGAGAAAGGCATTAATAACGGGGATTACGTTAAAGTTAGCTCAAAACGTGGCTATATTAAAGCAGTCGCCGTAGTTACAAAACGTATCCGTCCATTAATGGCCGATGGAAAACCGGTGCATACCGTAGGTATTCCAATTCACTGGGGATTCTCAGGGGTAAGCAAAAAAGGCTTCTTTGCCAACAACCTAACGATTCGTGCAGGTGATGCAAATACACAAACCCCAGAATCAAAATGTATGTTGGTAAATATTGAGAAAGTGGGGGCATAATATGGGAAATGTTCAATCACAAGATATTATTAAAGCCTCTGCAACATCGGGATTAACACCACCACCTCACGCACGCGATCATCAGCTTGAAGTGGCAAAACTGATTGATGTTACCACTTGTATTGGCTGTAAAGCCTGTCAAGTGGCCTGTTCCGAATGGAATGATCTTCGTGCTGAGCCAGAAAAATGTATCGGCTCATACGATAACCCGATCGATCTCAATGCCAAAGCGTGGACGGTGATGAAATTCAACGAAGTTGAAGAAAATGATCGTTTAGAATGGCTAATTCGTAAAGATGGCTGTATGCACTGTAGTGAGCCGGGCTGTTTAAAATCCTGCCCTTCACCGGGTGCAATAATTCAATACGCAAACGGGATTGTAGATTTCCAATCAGATAAATGTATCGGTTGTGGCTACTGTATCGCTGGCTGTCCATTCAATATTCCAAGAATGAACCCTGAAGATAACCGCGTGTACAAATGTACACTTTGCGTGGATCGCGTAACCGTGGGTCAAGAACCGGCTTGTGTTAAAACCTGCCCAACAGGGGCAATTCATTTCGGAACAAAAGAAGAAATGAAACACTATGCAGAAACCCGTATTGCCGATCTCAAATCCCGTGGTTACGAAAATGCTGGGCTTTATGATCCTGAAGGTGTTGGTGGCACACACGTGATGTATGTTTTACATCACGCGGATAAGCCAGAACTTTACTCAGGTTTACCAAAAGATCCACACATTGACGTTAGCGTGAAATTATGGAAAGACGTCTTGAAACCAGTTGCAGCGGTAGCAATGGGCGGCTTAGTGCTTTCTGAAATTGCGCACTACCTTGCAGTAGGGCCAAATACGGAAGAGCTTGAAGAACACGACGAAGTCACACCAGAAGACAATCAAACCCAGAAAGGAGGCGAAAATGAGTAAATTTAAGATCAGCAACGATCAACGAGTTGTTCGCCATAAATTTCCTGCGCGTTTAAGCCATTGGCTACTTGTGATTTGTTTCTTCACCACTGGCTTATCAGGGCTTGCCTTTTTCTTCCCTGATTTTGCTTGGCTAACGGAAATTTTAGGTAATCCAAGAATTGCCCGTTTTATCCACCCATTCACAGGCTTAGTGATGTTTGTGGCGTTTATTAATCTTTGCTTGATTTATTGGCGTCATAACATTCCGGAGAAAAATGACTGGGTATGGCTCAAAAATATTAAAGAAGTCTTAAAAGGCAACGAACACGCCGTTTCAGACAACGGAAAATATAATTTAGGGCAAAAAATGCTGTTTTGGACGCTCATTCTAGCAATGTTCACATTACTGGCAACAGGGATTATTATGTGGCGACAATATTTCTCCCATAATTTCCCAATTCCGGTAATTCGCATTGCAATTTTACTCCACTCTGCCAGTGCCTTTATGCTCTTTACCGGCATTATGGTGCATATGTATATGGCATTTTGGGTGAAAGGTTCTATTCGAGGAATGGTTGAAGGTTGGGTAACGGTACGCTGGGCGAAAAAACATCACCCACGCTGGTTCCGTGAAGACATTCTGCCTGAACTTGAAAAAGAAGCCGCAGAAAAAGCGAAAGAAAAGCACACTAACTAATTAACGATGGCAAAGTGCGGTGATTTTTTGCAAAATTTTGCAAATTTACACCGCACTTTCTTTATTGACAAAAGCTGATGAAAAATTATGAGTATCAAAATCCTACCAAAAGATGAAATTGTACAAGCTGCTAGCTCTTTTCATCACCCTGTTCTCTTATTTTCCAACCCCAAAAATCTTTACCTACGGCGAGCTGAACGCTTACGTTCTCTGGCGCAAAATCACCCAATGGCGGATTACCTTAACTTCGCGGCAAATATTGTAGATTGCCAACTCGCTCTACTAAACGAACAGCCTGTTACGCAAAAAATTGAAATTAATGCGGAAACAAGCATTCCACTTAATCTCACCCAATGGCAGCGCGATCCACAATGGCGAACCTTATTTCACGCATTGCTCAATAAAATGAAAAATAATGGAACCGAAAACGTTCAAGCTACCATTGAGAATTTAGAAAAAACCTCCGACAACGAGCTTGAACAGCTTGCTGACAAATTACTCGCGCAACAATTTTCAGAAGTCAGTAGCGACAAAGCCCTCTTTATTTGGGCGGCACTTTCCCTTTATTGGATTCAGCTTGCTCAGCAGTTGCCACAAAACAGCAAAATGGAAAGCGGTGAACACCTTCATCTTTGCCCAGTATGTAATGCCCCGCCAACCGCCAGCGTGGTGCATTTTGGCTCAGAGCAAGGTTTACGTTATGTACATTGCTCCCTATGTGAAAGTGAATGGAATGTCGTGCGTAGTAAATGCACCAATTGTAATCACACGGGGAAACTAGATTATTGGTCAATTGACAGCGAATCAGCCCCCGTTAAAGCCGAAAGCTGCGGCGATTGCCATAGCTATCTGAAAATGATGTATCAAGAGAAAGACCCTTATGTCGAAGCCATCGCTGATGATTTGGCAAGTATCTATCTTGATATTGAAATGGAAGAAAAAGGTCTTTCGCGTAGTGGATTAAATCCTTTTATGTTTCCAAATGAAGCAGGGTAAAAACCACCATTGGCTCGCCAGTAAACTATCAACGCGATAGCGACAGAAAACCTTTCTTATTTATAAAGTGCGGTAGAAAATTTTACTATTTTTTACCGCACTTCACTTTTTTAAGGGGGAAAGTAAATGCAGTCGCCCATTTTAAAAACAAAAAAAGTGGTTAAGTCGCCTTAACCACAAAGATGAATAAAATATTTCGTTTAGCTTTATCTCAATAAAATCAAGATAAATCCTCCCTATTGTAAAAAAAAAAACGAAATGCAACTAAAATCGTGAAAAATTTTAAAATTTTTATTTTTTTCATCTATCTCAAAAAAAGAAGGCGTTTTCTTCAAAAAGAAAAATTATTGTTATCTTTTTTAGATATCAGGAATTATCTCTGTTTAAAGTTGGAATAAGGCAATACGGTTCAACATAACTCGTACAAAAATAAGGCGAACCAACGCTATCTTATTTTCAAAATTAAGTGACTATTTTTCTATTTGTTCAACACGGCTATAAATTATGCCATTCATTAACTGTGTTTTCACACGCTCGCCCACTTTCACTTGGCGACTTTGGGTAATTGCAATGCCTTGTTCGTTTTCAGAGATGGAATAACCACGGGAAAGAATTTTCAATGGGCTTAATCCGTCTAATTGTTGGCACAACGTCGCAAAATGCCCTTGTTTGTTTGCCAGTTGTTTTTCCGTGGAAAAAGCTAACCGTACATTTAATTGTTGCAAATGTTGAGCCTGCTTTTGCAAGCGATAAGGTAATGGATTATTGTGCAACCGTTCATTAAGTGCGGTGAAATTTTGTTGTTTTTTCGTGAAATAACCTTGTATTGCAAGCTTTAAGCCATAACCTAGCTGTTGAATGTGTGCTTTTCGCTGATTGAGCTGTGTTTGTGGATGACAATGTTGCAAACGTTGGCGAAGTTTTTGTGAATATTCTTTTTTTGTAGCAAGGTTTCGCGTCATTGCTAAATGCAAACGTTGATATTGCACGGCAATCTCTTGTTGCGATTTTTCCACTTCGCGTTGCATTGCAAACTGTAAACGGTAAGCAAGTTGTTCTAGCTGTGCCTTTTGTTGATTAAACTGAATTTGCGGATGGCGATTTTGCAAACGCCACACGAGCTGATTTAATGCTTGGCGTTTTTCATTAAAACATCGATCTAACGCCATTTCTAAATGCTGGCGTTTATAGCTAAGCTGTTGCAATAATTCTTGCTGATCACGGCTTACCAATTCTGCCGCCGCCGATGGGGTCGGCGCACGCACATCTGCAACAAAATCAGCAATGGTTATGTCGGTTTCGTGTCCTACCGCACTGATCACAGGAATGACGGAATTAAAAATTGCTCGCGCTACGGCTTCTTCATTAAAACACCATAAATCTTCTAATGAACCACCGCCACGCCCAACAATCAATACGTCCACTTCTTGGCGACGGTTGGCAAGCTCGATCATTTGCACAATTTCAGCCGTGGCTTCTTTACCTTGAACGGCAGTAGGATAAATCACCACCGCTAGACTAGGATCTCTACGTTGTAAAATATGCAAAATATCTTGTAATGCTGCCCCTGTCGGCGAAGTAACCACACCCACTTTGCGACTAAAGTGCGGTAGGTTTTTTTTCAGATTTTGGGCAAACAATCCTTCCGCCGCCAATTTCATTTTTAAGGCTTCAAATTGCTGTTGCAGTAATCCCTCACCTGCTGGCTGCATTGTGTCAATAATAAGCTGATAATCCCCTCGTGGCTCATATAAGCTGACACTTGCCCTAACGAGGACTTGCATACCATTTTGTGGGCGAAATGAGACACGCAGATTTTTCATTCGGAACATTGCACAACGCACTTGAGCATTTTCATCTTTCAGAGTGAGATACCAATGCCCCGAAACCGGTTGAGTAAAATTAGAAATTTCGCCTGTGAGCCACACAAGCCCAAGCTGTCCCTCCAATAATTGGCGAGCCTGCTGATTGAGTTGTGAAACAGAATAAATTGCACTATTTTCCATAGTTAATCCAATAACACCCAACCATCATCAAGCCAGTTGCATAGACTGTCTAACAAGAGTTCCATTACACTTTCTTTATCTTGCATATCACGCATTAACTCGTGTAAATCCGCTAAATTCAGGTTTTCTCCATCAGATAACCGTTTTAAAATTTGGGCTTCTAACGGGTTGAGTTCATCTAGCCATTCACCGTTGGCATAAAGACGCAATGGCTGTTCGGTATAAAGCAATTTGCAATTATTATCTTGTGAAAGCAAACAATCCTGCTCCAAAAGCGACCGCACTTCTTCAGGATCGTACTCCCCTTCCGTTGGTAATAATTCGTAGCGTCTGCTACTCACTGTACTTGCTAAGGCTTGTTTGAATAACGCATCAAATTGTGGGCTTTGTGCAAGGCTAGCAAGGAACTGTTGCTTTATTGTGGTGATATTTTGCTGTGCCAATAACCCTGTTGGTTGCTGATCAGGGTGAAGACGGAGAGGAATTAAAAATTCACTGAGATCTAATTCTAAGCTAGGTTGATTAAAGGCTTTTGCCACATTTTCAAAAATATCCGCCAAATTAGGATAACGTAAGCCAAAAGAAAACGTCAGGCAATCATCTTGTGCCACCCCATAATGGGATAAACGGGAAGGCACATAAAGCACATCACCGGGGGCAAGCACTTCATTAAGCACCAATTCCCCCATATCATCAAAAATACGGATCGGCTGGTTAGGCTTAAATTCTGTGCTAGGATCGCACCATTTACCGAGTTGCCAACGGCGATGCCCATACCCTTGCACAAGGAACACGTCATATTCATCATAATGTCGCCCGACTGAGCCACCTTGCGGTGCATAAGACACCATAATATCATCTCGTTGCCACTGTGGAATAAAACCAAACGCATTCCATAATTGCCCCAATTCAGGCGACCACTGCTCCATATTTTGTACGAGTACTGTCCATTGTGTTGGCACATTAGCAAAATCTTGCTCTATCAATGGGCTAACCTTAAGTTCCCAATTTTCATCGCTATGTTGCTTGATTAGGCGCGCGGTAACCTCTTCGCCTTGCGAAAGTTCAATAATATCTTGTGGCTCAAACTGTCCCACAATTTGTGGAAGACCGTTGCGAATTAATAACGGTTTCTTTTGCCAATATTCTTGTAAAAATTGTTCAGGGCTAATGTGTTCAGGTAAACAAAATTTAATCATCGCCTTGTTCCTCTTGCTCGTTTGCAGATCGTTGATCTTGGGCTAACTGTTTTGCACGTTTTTTTGCTTCTTTTTCTGCTTGCTTTTGTGCTTGCTGTTCTTGTAACTGTTGTGCCGCTCGCTTACGGCGGATCTCTTTGGGATCTGCAAGTAAAGGGCGGTAAATTTCGATGCGATCCCCATCTTCTACAAGATCAGTTAATTTTGCTGGACGGCTGAAAATCCCAATTTTATTTTCACGCAAATCAATTTCGCTAAACTGATGTAAAATACCTGATTGCAAAATTGCGGTTTGTACGGTTGTGCCTTGTTCCATATGCAAGGTTTTCAAAAAATAACGATCAGGCAAAGCATAAGCAATTTCAATTTTTAATTTAGACATTAGGCGTAAACCTCCTTGGCACGCAGTTTAAACGCATCGATCATTTTGCTGGTTAAATGAGTAAAAATCTGTCCAAACGCCATTGCAATAATCGGATTGGAAAATTCAAATTCCAGTGTTAAGGCAATTTTGCAACACTGCTCATCAATTTCCACAAACTGCCATTCCCCTTGCAAAAATTTAAACGGTCCTTCCACCAACTGCATTTGAATACACTGATTTTCCACCATTGTATTTTGCGTGGTAAAACGCTGACGAATTCCTGCTTTGCTGATGACTAATTCTGCGGTAAGCTGATTTTGCTCACGACTTAACGTTCGGCTTTCCACACAGCCCGGCACAAATTCCGGATAACGTTCATAATTATTCACCAAATCATACATTTGTTTGGCACTGTAAGGCACTAAGGCACTTTGATTAATTCTTGGCATTTTTATTTCTATTTTTCTCTAAAAAAACTTTGCTATTATAGCGAATATCAAACAAAAGTGCGGTGATAAACGCACGAAAAAATAAGGAAAAACGATGAATTGGGTCATTTTCGCCATTGGATCAGCATTTTTCGCCGGACTCACCGCCATTTTGGGCAAACTTGGCGTGGAGGGGATAAATAGCAATCTTGCTACGTTTATTCGCACCCTTGTGGTATTGGTTGTGGCTGGTGGTATTATTACGCTGCGTAACGAATGGCAACTCCCCCAACATATCGCCGCAAAGCCCTTTATTTTCCTACTTTTATCAGGGGTTGCTACGGGGCTTTCTTGGCTTTGCTATTATCGTGCATTACAACTTGCCCCCGCCTCTTGGGTCGCCCCCATTGATAAACTTAGCGTGGTTATCGCCATTGTGTTAGGGGTGGTAATATTAGGCGAAGCCATCAGCTTAAAACTCATTATCGGTTCAATTTTAATTTTAGCGGGTGTATTGGTCTTGGCGTTATAACTGTTTTTCGCTACAATAGCCCACTATTTTTGTCCAGTTAAAGAAAGTATGTCAGAAATTAAACTCATTGTTGGGCTGGCTAACCCGGGGGATAAATATGCCGAAACTCGCCATAATGCGGGGGAATGGTTAATTAACCGCCTTGCCCGTCAATTTAATTTTCAACTGAAAGAAGAAAGTAAATTTTTCGGTAAAACCGCAAGAGCGGTGATTTTTGGCGAAGAAATTCGTTTTCTCGTCCCCACTACTTTTATGAACTTAAGCGGTAAAGCGGTGAGTGCATTAGCCAATTTTTACCGCATTAAACCAGAAGAAATGCTGATTATTCACGATGAGCTTGATCTTCCTCCCGGTGTTGCCAAAATTAAGCAAGGGGGCGGACACGGTGGACATAACGGTTTGCGTGATAGCATTGCTCAGCTAGGTAATAATAAAAATTTCTATCGCCTGCGTGTAGGGATTGGACACCCGGGCGATAAAAATCTGGTTTCCGCCTATGTGCTAGGTAAACCCTCACCAACAGATTGGCAACTGATTGATAAAGCCTTAGATGAAGCCACTGTGTGCGTGGAAATTCTCATCAAAGAAGGCATTAACAAAGCAACAAATCGACTCAATAGCTTTAAAGCATCAAATTAAACATTAAGGAAATATTATGGGATTTAAATGTGGTATTGTAGGTTTACCAAACGTGGGCAAATCCACCCTTTTTAACGCATTAACAAAAGCAGGTATTGAAGCGGCAAATTACCCATTCTGTACCATTGAACCAAACACTGGCGTTGTGCCAATGCCCGATCCACGTCTAGACGCGTTAGCGGAAATTGTTAAACCTGAACGCGTCTTACCAACCACAATGGAATTTGTGGATATCGCCGGTCTTGTTGCTGGCGCAAGCAAAGGGGAAGGATTAGGTAACAAATTCCTTGCTAATATTCGTGAAACCGATGCGATTGGACACGTTGTACGTTGTTTTGAAAATGATGACATTGTTCACGTTGCCGGAAAAATTGATCCCGCTGAAGACATCGACACCATTAACACAGAACTTGCCCTCGCTGATTTAGACAGTTGTGAGCGCGCCATTCAACGTTTAACTAAACGTGCCAAAGGTGGCGATAAAGAGGCAAAATTTGAATTATCCATTATGGAAAAAATCCTCCCTGTGTTAGAAAATGCCGGAATGATTCGTTCTGTCGGATTAGATAAAGACGAATTACACGCCATTAAGAGCTATAACTTCCTTACATTAAAACCAACAATGTATATTGCCAATGTGAATGAAGATGGCTTTGAAAATAATCCTTATTTAGATCGTGTACGTGAAATTGCGGAAAAAGAAGGGGCGGTGGTTGTGCCTGTTTGTGCGGCAATTGAATCTGAAATTGCAGAACTGGATGATGAAGAAAAAGTGGAATTTCTGCAAGATCTAGGCATTGATGAACCGGGTTTAAACCGTGTTATTCGTGCAGGTTATGCCCTATTAAATTTACAAACTTATTTCACAGCTGGCGTTAAAGAAGTTCGTGCGTGGACAGTTTCCGTCGGCGCCACAGCACCAAAAGCCGCTGCGGTCATCCACACTGATTTTGAGAAAGGTTTTATTCGCGCCGAAGTCATTTCTTATGCTGATTTCATTCAGTACAAAGGCGAAAACGGAGCAAAAGAAGCAGGAAAATGGCGTTTAGAAGGGAAAGATTATATTGTTCAAGATGGCGATGTAATGCATTTCCGTTTTAATGTCTAATTCATTCTAGCTTATGCTATTTTGATCTAAAAAAATAGATAAAAATATTACCGCACATTGATCTGCTCTCTAAAAGTTGGACACAACCAATCAATTAAGGAGCAGATTTTTTATGGAAAAACATTAGCCAATAGAATTTAAACTACAAGTAATTTCTCATTACCCCTGCACAATAAAGGTGTTATAAAAAGAGGAATCATCGCAAAACTCAAGTGCGGTGTTTTTTTACCCAATTTTGATTCTATTCAAGGAATGCTATGAAATTTACTGAAACTTTGCTAGCCTTAAGTTTATCTTCACTTTCTCTTTTTGTATGGGGGAATGCTGATCAATCTCCCCTTTCAGAACATTCAGTCACACAACACACGCAGCCAAAAGCACAAGAAACCCCTGATGCACAAAAGATAAATCAAGGCAATGCACACGATGAAGATAGAGATCCCGCAAAAACCCTGTTATTAAACCAACAGAAACGGGCTGATGAACGAGAAATCTATCGTAAACTTCAACAATATTTAGCCCTTTCACAAAGCGAAACGACATTAGGCATTGCAAAAACATTATTGGCTCAATTGCAAGATTACCCACTCTTGCCTTATGCAGAATATCAGTTTTTAATCGCGAGAAAAGCAGCCTTATCGTTTGATGAAATTCTTGATTTTACGAAAAAATATCCTGATTTTCCGTTGAATAATTTGCCTCATTATTGGTTGCAACAGCAATACGATGCACAAAATTGGCAGGCGATTTTATCTAATACCGCAATGCTGCCCAAAGAGAGCAAGTCATCTTGCATTGTGCTAACTGCACAAGAAAAAATGCCTTCAACACAAACAGAAGCGCTGACTACACCTGAAAAAACTGCACAAAAAAACACCGCACTTGCAACAAGGATAAAAAATTTATGGCTCACAGGAAACAACTCGCCCAGCCAATGTCAAACGCTTTTTATGCAAGCCTATCAACAGGGCATTATTAATGACGATTTGATCAAACAGCGCGCCTTATTAGCCGTAGAAAAAACAAATCGTGTCTTAATAAACGAATTGGCAGCATTTACGCAAAATGCTGAATTAAAAATTTGGCTTGAAAATTTAGCTAGCTTGTTGAAATCACCGCGCTTATTGCTTTCTTCGTCTAACGCATTTTATGTGGAAAATTTGCCCGTTAATGATGAAAATAAACAAATTCTACTTGCATTAATGCCTCGTTTTATTAAAAGCATTACGGAAAATCAGCTGAATGCCAGCGCACCTTTTGCCCAATTAGAACAATGGGCAACGCGTTTTAATTTATCCCCAGAACAAAGACAATACTGGCAATCCATTTTGCTTAGTCAGCTTTTTGATAGTGAAAATCCCGCCATTCAGCAATGGCGAGATGAAACCGTACAAGTATTAAAAGAAGATAAACAAACCGAGCGTCGTATCCGTGTTGCATTGCGTGAAAAAACAGCGATTCAACCTTGGTTGAATTTGCTTTCCGAACAAGGCAAGCAGAAAGATGAATGGCGTTATTGGCAAGGTGAGGCCTTATTTCAGCAAGGCAAAACCGAACAAGCCATACAGATTTGGCAAGAGATGCAGAAAAATGCACGTGGCTTTTATCCAATGCTTGCCGCACAGCGATTGGGTATTGCTTATCAACCTGCAATGAAAACATTCTCGTCAAATGGGCAAAACTTATCAGACTACACCCAGCAATTTAGTCGTATTAATGAGTTGCAACAGCTAAATGATCACGCCAATATTCAGCGCGAATGGCGGGCATTATTAGATAACACAGATTTTGCTGGCAAACTCGCCTTAGCACAATATGCCGAACAAAATCAATGGGTTGATTTGCAAGTAGACGCCACAATTCAAGCAAAAGCGTGGGATTATATTGCCTTGCGTTTACCTAATGCTTATCAAAATTGGTTTGATTTATTCATTAATCATCAAAATTCCCAAAAAATCCACCGCACTTTTGCAATGGCAATTGCACGGCAGGAAAGTGCTTGGCGTGCCAATGTAACCTCTTCGGCTAATGCGCGCGGGTTGATGCAACTCTTACCCAGCACAGCGAAACTCACCGCCGAGCAAGCTCAGCTACCTTATAAAAAAGAAAGCCAACTGTTTGATCCCATTGATAATATTATGCTTGGCACAACTCACCTTAACCAACTTGCCGAGAAATATGGCAATAATCGCATTTTAATTGCGGCGGCTTATAACGCTGGCGCAAAACGTGTAGATGAGTGGCTCGCTCGTGCAAATGGGAAAATGACAATGGCAGAATTTATCGCCACCATTCCATTTTATGAAACCCGTGGTTATGCGCAGAATGTCTTAGCGTACGATTATTATTACCAGTTACTACAAGGTGAAAAGGCAGAAAAATTTACCCAAGCAGAGCAGAATAGATTATACTAGTGAAGTAGTTTAATAGCACAGTGAAACGTTTTAATCCTAGGAGAACGCTATGTATGTGAGCAAAAATATGGATCAATGGCAGGCATTTATCGAGATTTTACGCACCGCGTTTGCACAGAATAAAGAACAAGAATTACTCACCCTGTTACTCACGGCTGATGAACGTGATGCAGTAGGACTTCGATTACAAATTGTGGCACAATTGTTAGATAAACGTTGCTCACAACGAGAAATTCAACAAAACTTAAATACCAGCGCGGCAACAATTACAAGAGGATCAAATATGATCAAAACAATGCCACCTGAATTTATGCAATGGGTAAAAGAACAGCTTGATGGGCAGAAAGAATAACAAGAAAAAATGGTTGCAACACATAAAACAAAGGATATTGCGTTATTCGCTTTATGTGTTTGCTGCTTTTTTAGGGATTACCTTATTGTTTCGCATTGTTCCTGTGCCATTCTCTTCCTATATGGCACAGCAGAAAGTCAGCCATCTTTTAAATGGGGAAAGTTACCCTATTAAATATCAATGGGTGAGTTTGGATGATATTTCGTGGCAAATGCAGCTGGCCGTGATTGCGGCAGAAGATCAAAAATTTGCGCAACATCACGGTATTGATTGGAATGCGATTAATAACGCATTGAAATATAATAAAAAATCTACAAAAGTACGAGGTGGATCAACCATTTCACAGCAGACTGTGAAAAATTTATATTTATGGCACGGGCAAAGCTGGCTACGCAAAGCCATTGAATTGCCAACGACCTTAATGCTAGAACAATTATGGTCGAAAAAACGGATTCTAGAAGTCTATTTAAACATTGCCGAATTTGGCTATGGTATTTTTGGCGTAGAAGCGGCAAGCCAAGCCTATTTCAAAAAATCGGCAAAACAACTTAATCAACAAGAAGCTGCCCTATTAGCGGCAGTCTTACCTAATCCAATCTTATTTAAGGCAAATAAACCCAGTGCTTTTGTACAAAAAAGACAACGTTGGATTATGCGACAAATGAATGCCTTAGGTAAGGGATATTTAACACAACTGAACTAAATAGGGGGATAATATGGCAGTATTAATTACAGGCGCATCTGCAGGCTTTGGTAAAGCAATGTGCGAAGTATTCATTAAATCAGGCTATCACGTTATTGGTGCAGCTCGCCGTTTAGACAAACTGCAAAAACTACACGCAGAATTAGGCGAAAATTTCTTTCCATTACAAATGGATATGAATAATTTAGAACAAATTAATACCGCACTTTCTAATTTACCTGAAGCCTTTCGTTGCATTGACCTCTTAGTAAATAATGCGGGGCTAGCACTGGGTTTAGAGCCAGCCCATCAAGCAAATTTTGACGATTGGCTAACAATGATTAATACCAATATCATCGGTTTAACCTATCTCACCCGAAAAGTGTTACCTCAAATGGTGGAACGCCAGCAAGGGCATATTATCAACCTAGGTTCAATCGCAGGGACATATCCTTACCCGGGCGGTAATGTTTACGGTGCAACTAAGGCTTTTGTCGAACAATTTAGCTTAAATCTGCGTGCTGATTTAGCGGGTACCAATGTGCGCGTCACCAATATTGAACCCGGCCTATGCGGTGGTACAGAATTTTCAAATGTACGTTTCAAAGGTGATGACGCTAAAGCTGCTAGTGTATATGCAAACGTGCACCCCATTGAACCAATAGATATTGCAAACACTGCCTTATGGATCTACCAACAACCTGCTCACGTTAATATTAACCGTATTGAAATAATGCCTGTAGCACAAAGCTTCTCCACATTGAATGTGGTGAGAAAGTAAATTTAAGAAATAAAAGATAGGCACTATTGCCTATCTTTTTTATTTTACTGTATTTGAAAAGGTCTTTGGTACAAGGAAAATTGCAGGCAGAACAAAAATCGCCATTAAGGCAAAGCTCATCTGCGCAGAAACAGGATAAACTAATCCAGAAATGAACGTAAAAAGCGCCATCATAATACAGCTAGAACTTGCAAAATAGATGCCTTGCAATTTCGGAATTCTCTCACTTGGCTGAGAGGTAATATAACGAATCATCGCAAAATGCCCCATTGCATAAGTAAATGCGTGCAATATTTGGGCGAAAATCAGCAAAGTAAAATTTGTCGTATACGCAAGGGTTGTCCAACGAATAACCGCTGCGAATGCTGAAAATAAAGTCAAATAATGAATCTTCCAAGTCCTAAAAAAACGTTTAGAAAAGAAGAAAAAGACCACTTCAGCGATTACCCCCAAGCTCCACAGCCAGCTAATTTGCGAAGTGCTAATGCCATTTGCAGACCAATAAATTGTGCCATAGGCATAACAAGCCGCGTGTGAACCCTGAATAAGCGCTGTTGCAATAATCATTCTGACCGTTGTTGGATTTCGCAATAATTCTTGATAGCTTGCACTTACTGTCGTGTTTTGTTTTTCCTGCTGATTAAATCTTTGCGTAGGATTTAAACTAATCCCCAGCCCCCAAAAAACAAGATAGCCAATAATAATACCGATGATGGCACTTTTACCTAGCCAACCGAGCAAATAGCCTGCAGTAATTGAACCAATAATAAAAGCAAGTGAACCAAATAAACGACTTTTACCATAATCCATTCCTAACTGTTGATGCCAACTCGTTGCAATGGTATCGCAAACCGGCATAATTCCCCCATTTAACATATGAAATAACGCAAGAATGGGAATTAACCACCAAAGAGACTGCACTGCCCAAGCAACAGCGATGAGAACCAATACACTAAGCCAAGTAAGAAGACGACTTAATGGAATAAGCTGATCGAGATGATGAACACTTTTAGTAAAAAAGATTGCGCCAGCAAAACGACAAAGATACCCAAGGGAAATTAATGTTCCAATTAATTCCACATCATAGCCATACTGTGCTAACCAGATTGGTAAAAATGGCACAATCACACCATAAGCACAATAAAAACCAAAAAAGTTAAATGATGACCATTGAAAGGGAGTGAGTTTCAACATAGGGAAAGCCCCAACTTTGATTTTCAGATACAAAAAAAGCCGCTCTTGGCGACTATCTTATTGATTTCTTTATAACTTTAAATGGTGCCCGAGGGCGGACTTGAACCGCCACGACTCGAAAGTCGAGGGATTTTAAATCCCTTGTGTCTACCGATTTCACCACTCGGGCTGAGTGATATGCTGACTGCGGTTGAAATATGGAGGCGTGTCCCGGAGTCGAACCGAGCTACATGGATTTGCAATCCAGTGCATAACCGCTTTGCTAACACGCCGTAGCGTAAATTGGAGCGGGAAACGAGGCTCGAACTCGCGACCCCGACCTTGGCAAGGTCGTGCTCTACCAACTGAGCTATTCCCGCTTTCGCTGCAACACATTCGCTGTCAGTGGCGTGCATTTTACTAACTTCTTGAACGCTGTCAATTAAAAATATGAAAAAACATTATTGATTGATGAAAAAAAATGCAAAGCTAACAAACTTGCTTTAAAACAAAGCGATTTATGGATAATTTTAGATCGTTTTTAATCCTTGTGTCTTATCAGCAAACTAAATTTAAAATCTACTTTCAACAGGCGATCCTTTATGCCAAAATGGCGCTATTCTATTTATCAAGACTGCACAAAATTGTTTTCTTTATGAATACAAAGTGCGGTGCAATTTTTTGTAATTTTTACGAGGAAGAATATGACACAACAATATAAGATTGAAACATTACTCGCGCAAGCAGGCAATCGCACAGATGAAAGAACCGGTGCCGTTTCCACACCAATTTTTCTTTCCACTGCCTATGGCCATCATGGTATTGGTGAAAGTACTGGTTATGATTATACCCGAACAAAAAACCCAACCCGTACCGTTTTAGAAGAAACTATTGCAAAATTAGAAGGCGGTGAAAGGGGCTTTGCTTGCGCCTCAGGTATGGCTGCTATTCAGTTAATTATGCAGTTATTTGCTTCTCCAGATGAATGGATTGTCTCTAGTGATGTATATGGCGGTACTTATCGTTTATTAGATTTCGCCTATAAAAATACGCACGGGGTGAAACCTGTTTATGTCAATACAGCCTCTCTTGATGCCATTGAGCAGGTCATTACGCCAAACACCAAAGCGATTTTTGTGGAAACCCCTTCAAATCCGTTAATGGAAGAATGCGATGTGCCAGCTATTGCTAAATTGGCGAAAAAACATAATTTGTTACTTATTGTTGATAATACATTCTTAACGCCAGTACTCTTCCGTCCTTTAGAATGTGGCGCAGATATCGTGATCCATAGTGGCACAAAATATCTTGCCGGGCATAATGATGCGTTAGTAGGTTTAGTCGTTGCCAATGGGCAAGAATTATGTGATCGTTTATTCTATATCCAAAATGGGGCGGGCGCTGTGCTTTCACCATTTGATAGTTTCTTAACCATTCGCGGAATGAAAACCTTAGCATTACGTATGGAACGCCATCAAAAAAATGCTCAAGAATTAGCGAAATTCCTCGCAAGCCAACCACAAGTGAAGGATGTACTTTATCCAAATAAAGGCGGAATGCTCTCTTTCCGTTTGCAAGAAGAGTCTTGGGTAAATCCGTTCTTAAAAGCAATTAAGCTCATTACTTTTGCTGAAAGCCTTGGCGGTACAGAAAGTTTCATCACCTACCCTGCAACCCAAACGCATATGGATATTCCAGAAGCAGAACGTATTGCCCGCGGTGTGTGTAATTGCCTGCTACGTTTCTCGGTGGGATTGGAAGATGTGGAAGATCTCAAAGCTGATCTATTGCAAGCCTTTGCCCAATTAAACTCATAAAACGGAGAAAAGATAATGAAAGTCGCTGTTTATAGTACCAAAAGCTACGATCGTAAATATTTAGAATTGGTCAATGTGAAATACGGCTTCGAGCTGGAATTTTTTGATTTTATGCTCACAGAATCGACAGCGAAAATGGCGGAACATTGCGATGTGGTGTGTATTTTCGTGAATGACGATGGCAGTCGAAAAGTATTAGAAAAACTCGCCGCACTTGGCGTAAAAATGGTGGCGTTGCGTTGTGCTGGTTTTAATAATGTCGATCTCAAAGCAGCACAAGAATTAGGCATTCAAGTGGTTCGTGTGCCAGCCTATTCACCAGAGGCGGTGGCTGAGCATACCGTTGGTTTAATGCTAACGCTAAACCGTAAAATTCATCGTGCTTATCAAAGAACAAGAGAAGCGAATTTCTCTCTTGAGGGTTTAACCGGCTTTAATATGCACGGACGCACCGTTGGCGTGATTGGTACAGGAAAAATCGGCATTGCGGTAATGCGTATTTTAAAAGGATTTGGTATGCATATTTTGGCTTACGATCCGTTTAAAAATCCTATTGCAGAAGAATTAGGCGCAGAATATGTTGAATTAGATGAATTGTATGCAAAATCACATATTATCACTTTGCACTGCCCTGCTACGCCAGAAAATTATCATCTACTCAATCGTGATGCCTTTGCTAAAATGCGTGATGGGGTGATGATTATCAATACAAGTCGTGGAACATTGATTGATACACTAGCCGCAATAGATGCGTTAAAACAGCGTAAAATTGGCGCATTAGGAATGGATGTGTACGAAAATGAACGTGAGCTATTCTTTGAAGATAAATCAAACGAAGTGATTCAAGATGATGTCTTCCGACGTTTATCATCGTGCCATAATGTACTTTTGACAGGGCATCAAGCATTTCTTACCGAAGAAGCGCTAACCAGTATTTCTAATGTTACCTTAGAGAATATTTATACCTTGCAAACAGGTAAGCCTTGCCCTAACCTAGTGTTACCTTCTTAACTTTTAACAATTGAACTGATTAGTGTGAGCAACTTGATTTTATGCTATGATGCCCACACTTTAGCAATCACGCCAATATGGCTAGAAACAAAAAATAAGGAAAATAAAATGAGTGAAGTATTACATACTACTGACGCCACTTTCGAGGCAGATGTTTTAAGATCTGATGTCCCTGTATTATTAGATTTTTGGGCGCCTTGGTGTGGTCCTTGCCGTATGGTTGGCCCTATTCTTGATGAATTAGCTGCAGAACTTGGTGATAAAGTCAAAATCGTAAAAATTAACATTGACGAAAACCAAGCAACCCCTGCCCAATTTGGCGTTCGCAGTATTCCAACATTATTAATGTTTAAAGAAGGAAAAGCTGTCGCAACACAAGTAGGTGCATTACCAAAAAATCAATTAGCGGCATTTATTGCACAAAATAGTTAATTTCCTCTAAAAAATAACCTCATCAAATGATGAGGTTATTTTCACTTCAATAGTAGAAATTTTACATTCTCTCTCTTGCTTAACTTGGCAAAGTTCCCCAAATTACACAAAATTTATCTACTTCAAACGCTCTTTCAACCAATGAAAAAATGTATCGCCATTCATAAATCCTGTAATTCGAGCGGATTCAATTTCATTACCTTGCTGATCAAAAAAGATAAGGGTTGGTAACCCTAGCACATTTAATTTTTCCATTAATGCTTTGTTTTCATTGCTATTTTTTGTCATATCAACTTGTAACAATAAAATATTGTCAAACGCCTGCTGAACCTTGGGATCAGAAAAAGTGTATTTTTCAAATTCCTTGCACGCCACACACCAGTCAGCGTACAAATCAAGCATAGCAAAAGTGCGGTCGTTTTTTTGCAAGATTTTTTGCAGCTCTTCATAAGTACTTACTTTTTGAAAAGTATTTTGATGAGTGTTTGTTACTTGCACTAAATCAGGTTCAGCCCACAGCCACCCTTGCAAGGGCTTAACCAACATCATTGCTAAGATGAAAAAGCCAATACGCAACACCCAGCCAATGCCTCGCCCCTGTATTTGCAAGCCTGCCCATAAGCAGAAAGACACACCAAGCAACGCCCATAAGCGGTTTTCCCAGATTTCGGGCAAAATGCGAGAAAGCAGGAAAACTGGCAAAGCAAGCATAACAAAGCCGAAAATCACTTTCACTTTGTCTAACCAATCACCCGATTTTGGCAAGATTCGGTTGCCGAAAACCGTGGCTAGAATCAATGGCACGCCCATTCCTAAGGCAAGTAAATAAAGGGTAATCGCGCCCGTAAATAAATCACCGCTTTGCGCGACATAAAGTAATGCCCCCGATAATGGCGCGGAAGTGCAAGGTGATGCCACAAGTCCTGCGATCATTCCCATTACAAAAACGCCACCAAACGCGCCCCCCTTTTGTTTTTGGCTTAATAAGGTCAGCTTTGTTTGCAATGATGAAGGCAATTGTAAGGTGAATACACCAAACATTGATAAGGCAAGCAAAATAAAAATCAACGATAAACCGATTAGCACATAAGGACTTTGCAGTGCAATTTGAAACGGCAAGCCTATCGCAGCCACCGCTAAACCAAGCAAAGTGTAAGTCAATGCCATTCCTTGTACATAGGCCAAACTCAAGCCTAAGGCACGCACGGTGCTTGGGCGTTGCCCGCTACCAATCACCACCGCGGAGAGCAACGGTAACATTGGCAATACACAAGGGGTAAATGCCAAACCAACGCCTAATAAGAAAAAACCAAACACAGCATATTTGCTTTCAAAGAGACGTTGCGCCAAAGATTGCTGTTCATTTAATGCTGGCATAAGTGCGGTGTTTTTGGGCGAAGATTTTTCTACTAAATCTAATGATGAAGGCTGCCATTGCACAATTTTGGTTTCTGGCGGGTAACAAAACCCTTTGGTGCAACCTTGGTAGGTCACGCTAACTGTGTGTGGTGTTGTTGATGAAATCGGCACAGTTAAGGCTAAATGATTACGGTAAATTTCCGTTTCACCAAAAAATTCATCTTGATATTTTTCTGCGGGTGGAAACGGTAAATGTGCGACTTTTTGTTCCGCTTGTTCAACTGAAATTTCTTTTTTATAAAGATAATAATCGGGTGCAATTTGCCATATTAACTGCAAATTCTCCCCATTAGATTGGGTAGAAAATTGAAACGCCTCATCCGCGTGCAAAAATCGCGGTTTGCTATCAAACAGCCCTGCCTGTGCCACAAGTGCGGTACAAAAACAAAACAAAAAGGTAAAAATCTTTTTCATTCTCGCTTACTACCCTGATTAAATATTAAAACATAAAGCTCATTTGTGTGGGCTTATTCTAGCACAGTATCAACAGGCTAGATGGATAAAAAGTCTTGAGTTCTTTCACTTTATCTTATTTTCTTCGCTTACCTTCACCTTACTTAATTCTTAAAGAAAAATAAGAGTTGATAATCGTTATTATTTGATATAGTATGCCCACCTTAGTTATTTCGCAATAAAAAATAAGAGGCTATCAAATGAAAAAAGGAATTCATCCTGAAAATTACCGTACGGTACTTTTTTATGACAGTAACGCCAAACAAGGCTTTTTAATTCGTTCTTGTGCCAGAACTACACAAACGATGAAATGGGAAGATGGCAAAGAGTATCCCGTATTTATGTGTGATACCTCCTCTGCCTCGCACCCATTTTATACTGGCAAAACAAGACAAATTAATAATGAAGGCAGAGCAAGTAGCTTCCTGAACAGATATAGCAAATTCGGCTCACTCAAATCAAAATAAGGAGACATTATGCAAGTCCTTTCCTCATTAAAAACCGCAAAAACACGCCATCCTAAATGTAAAGTGGTTCGCAGACACGGTGTTGTTTATGTCATTTGCAAAGAAAACCCTCGCTTTAAAGCACGACAAGGTGGAAAAAAGAAAAAGCGTTAATTATTTGTAACATTGTTTATCCATATCGCCCTCTAAGTTTGCTAGAGGGCGTTTTTTTCTTATCGCCTTAAATCCATTAAACCTATGATTTAGATCATAAAATTAAACAGAATTCACCACTTATACTTGTTACAATAATGTTGCAATTATACAATGGCGAACTTAGAATACCTCAGAATTATTAGTTTAAATCGCCAATAAAAATTGGAAAGGAAGACGTTAATATGGTTACAGCAAAAGTTTTGATCGTTGAAGATGAAGCCATTACAAGGAACACGCTAAAAAGCATTTTTGAAGCAGAAGGATATGACGTATTTGAAGCCAATGACGGCGTACAAATGCACAACATTCTTTCCAGCCAAGAAATTAATCTTGTCATTATGGACATTAATTTACCCGGCAAAAATGGACTAATGCTTGCACGAGAATTGCGTGAAACAACCAACACCGCATTAATGTTCCTCACAGGGCGTGATAATGAAGTGGATAAAATCTTAGGCTTAGAAATTGGCGCGGATGATTACATCACCAAGCCATTTAATCCAAGAGAATTAACGATTCGTGCGAGAAATTTATTACAACGCACTATGGCTGAAAACACCAAACACACCTCTCAACAAGTGGAACAATATCGTTTTAATGGCTGGACGTTAGATCTCAACAGCCGCACATTGATTAATCCAGAAGGTGAAGAATACAAACTACCACGTAGTGAATTCCGTGCGATGTTACAATTTTGCGAAAACCCGGGGAAAATTCAATCTCGTGAAGAATTATTGAAAAAAATGACTGGGCGTGAACTAAAACCGCAAGATAGAACCGTGGATGTAACCATTCGCCGCATTCGTAAGCATTTTGAAGATCACCCTGATACCCCAGAACTTATCTCCACCATTCACGGTGAAGGATATCGTTTTTGTGGGGAAATTGAGGCATAAGATAAGCGAATTTTTTAAGTGCGGTATAAAAATAAAAATTTTTCCACCGCACTCATTTTTTGCTTTCTCTTCAAACGGCTTGCCTTTACTAATTTCCACTAACCCCTTAAAATGCTCCAAAATTTTTCTGGTATCACATAATGAACTCCTTAAAAACCCTTTTTATTCCTTTAATCATCAGTTTGTTACTGGCTGGCTGTGCGCTTGATATTGATGAGAACCGCCCAACCAATGTGCAATATATTGAAAAAAACGACCGCACTTGGCAGCAACATTTGCAACAAATTCAACAAATCCAAGCCTATCACGCAGAAGGGCAAATTGGTTATATCAGCACCAAACAGCGCTTTTCTACTGCCTTTGATTGGCAATATCAAACCCCCACCGCCTATACACTGGTGCTTTCTTCCGCCCTAAGCCGCGCAAAACTTACCTTCAAAATGCACGCGCAAGGTTTAACCATTTCTGATGAAAAAGGTAATCAGCGTTCTGCAAAAGATGCGCAACGATTATTACGTGAAATTATCGGAATGGATATTCCTCTCACCCAACTGGCCACTTGGCTAAAAGGGGAACCAAACAATCAGCAAGATTACAACGTAGGGACAAACCATTTGCTGGCGAACTTCACTTATCGCATAAATGGTGAACAATGGACGGTAGATTATTTAAATTATCACCAAGAACGCTCGCCCGCCTTGCCGAGAGATATTTTGCTAAAAAACGCCCAACAAACCTTAAAAATTCGCGTTAATCATTGGAAATACTAATGAAAAATTATCATTTTTCCACCGCACTTTTAAATCCACCAAAAAATGGACGATACCGCTTTCCTAGCCCTGCAAAATTAAATTTGTTTCTTTATATTAATGGACGCTTGGAAAATGGTTACCACGAATTGCAAACCCTGTTCCAATTTCTGGATTTTGGCGATTGGCTAGACATTGAGGTAAGGGAGGATTCACAGATTCTTCTCTCACCAGAGATACCTCAATTAAAACAAGAAGAGAATCTCATTTATCGTGCCGCGCGTTTACTCCAACAGCATACAGGTTGCCAACTAGGCGCGAAGATTCACTTGGATAAAATCTTGCCAATGGGAGGCGGCGTTGGCGGAGGCTCATCAAATGCGGCGACGACACTGGTAGCACTTAATACGTTGTGGAATACCCAATGCTCTCTTAAAGACTTAGCGGAATTAGGCTTACAACTGGGGGCAGATGTGCCAATCTTTGTTCACGGTAAAGCGGCTTTTGCTGAAGGAGTAGGAGAAAAAATTGATTATTGTCATCCACCAGAAAAATGGTATGTGGTGCTAAAACCTGAGGTTTCTATTTCAACAGAGCTTATTTTTCAAGATCCTCATTTGCCACGCAATACCCCCAAAAAGCCTCTTTCACAACTTTTAGCTGAAAATTATACAAACGATTGCGAAAAAATTGTGCGAGATCATTATCCAGAGGTTGAAGAACTACTAGGCTGGTTGTTACAATATTCCCCCGCAAGACTAACGGGAACAGGGGCTTGTGTTTTCGCAGAATTTGACGATGCTCAATCTGCTCAAGCAGTATTTCTAAATAAGCCAAAAGACTGTTTTGGTTTTGTTGCACAAGGAGTGAATGTTTCGCCATTGCATCAAGTGATGAAACATTTATTCAAATAAGATCAATATGTTACACATTCTTCCATCTAAAATTCTGAGGTTAATTTTACAATGCCTGACATAAAACTTTTCGCTGGTAATGCAACGCCAGAACTAGCAAAACGAATTTCTGAACGCTTATATCTCTCACTGGGTGATGCCACTGTGGGACGTTTTAGTGATGGAGAAATTCAAGTTCAGATCAATGAAAACGTGCGTGGTAGTGATGTTTTCATTATTCAATCAACCTGCGCGCCAACAAATGACAACCTAATGGAATTACTTGTGATGGTTGATGCCTTACGCCGTGCATCAGCAGGCCGTATCACTGCGGTAATCCCTTATTTCGGCTATGCGCGTCAAGATCGCCGTGTACGCTCTGCTCGTGTTCCAATCACGGCAAAAGTCGTGGCAGATTTCTTATCAAGCGTTGGGGTGGATCGCGTTTTAACTTGTGATCTTCACGCGGAACAAATTCAAGGTTTCTTTGATGTACCAGTGGATAACGTATTTGGTTCCCCAGTGTTAATTCACGATATTTTAAAGAAAACCGATCTTGAAAATCCAATCGTTGTTTCGCCTGATATTGGCGGTGTGGTTCGCGCTCGTGCAGTTGCTAAATTGCTCAACGATACCGATATGGCAATCATTGATAAACGTCGTCCGAAAGCGAATGTCGCACAAGTAATGCATATTATTGGTGATGTGGCTGGACGTGATTGTATTCTTGTTGATGATATGATCGATACAGGGGGAACGCTATGCAAAGCAGCGGAAGCCTTAAAAGAACGTGGTGCGAGACGTGTCTTTGCTTACGCAACCCACGCAGTATTCTCTGGGTCAGCCGCGAAAAACCT
This sequence comes from Avibacterium sp. 21-599, assembly GCF_026226765.1. NCBI lineage: Bacteria > Pseudomonadati > Pseudomonadota > Gammaproteobacteria > Pasteurellales > Pasteurellaceae > Avibacterium > Avibacterium sp. 21-599. Next base: position 1,212,040 of record NZ_JAKKOB010000001.1, on the reverse strand, counting down.
TGCCAGTGATGCCCTTGATGAAATCGTCGTAACCGACACAATCCCACTTATTCCTGAAATCAAAGCGTTAGGTAAAGTGCGGGTGCTTACGCTTTCAAGTATGCTTGCTGAAGCCATTCGCCGTATTAGTAACGAAGAATCGATCTCTGCAATGTTTAGCTAGTTGCATAGATACACAAAACAGAAACAACAAAACAAAAAGCTGATTACATTGTAATCAGCTTTTTTTTCATCAATATCTCAGTGCTTAAAAATTGACATTATCCCCACAGGTTCAGCGAGTTAGCCTTGATAATGCCCTACACCAAGTTCATCTTCCTTGCGCGTGCGGTTAATCACGGCTTGTGGGGATTGCACGACACGCAACCCCATTTGATCTTCGGTACGCACAACATCACCACGCAGAGAGTTGGTGAATACATCGGTGATTTTAATATCAACAAACTTACCAATCATATCTGGTGTTCCGACAAAATTCACAATCCGATTCGTTTCAGTTCGACCAGTCAATTCCATAATATCTTTTTTAGAGGGGCCTTCCACTAACACGCGCTGTTCTGTGCCAAGCATTGCTCGGCTAAATTGTGCCGCTTGATTGTTAATGCGTTGTTGTAGCACATATAGGCGTTGTTTTTTCTCCTCTTCGCTCACATCATCAAGAATATCCGCTGCTGGTGTTCCTGGACGTGCAGAATAGATGAAGCTAAAGCTCATATCGAAATTTACTTGTGCAATCAGATTCATTGTATCTTCAAAATCTTGCTCTGTTTCGCCGGGGAAACCAACAATAAAGTCAGAGCTAATCTGAATATCCGGGCGTACTTTGCGTAATTTGCGAATAATGGATTTATATTCTAATGCCGTATGCCCACGCTTCATTTGATTTAGAATACGATCTGAACCACTTTGTACAGGTAAATGTAAAAAGCTAACTAATTCAGGGGTATCCGCATAAACCTCAATAATATCATCCGTAAATTCAATCGGGTGGCTCGTGGTAAAACGCACACGATCAATGCCATCAATCGCCGCCACTAAACGCAATAATTCAGCAAAAGAACAAATCCCCCCATCGTGCGTTGGCCCGCGGTACGCATTCACATTTTGCCCTAATAAATTCACTTCACGTACGCCTTGTTCGGCTAGCTGTGCGATCTCAAATAGCACATCATCTAGCGGACGGCTCACTTCTTCCCCACGGGTATAAGGCACAACACAGAAAGTGCAATATTTATTACAACCTTCCATAATCGACACAAAGGCCGTTGGCCCTTCAGCACGCGGTTCTGGTAAACGGTCAAATTTTTCAATTTCAGGGAAACTCACGTCCACCACGGAACTTTTCCCGCCACGAATCTGATTGATCATTTCAGGCAGGCGGTGCAAAGTTTGTGGGCCAAAGACAATATCAACATAAGGCGCACGGCTACGAATATGCTCGCCTTCTTGTGAAGCCACACACCCCCCCACGCCAATCACTAAAGCAGGATTTGTTTTCTTTAATTCTTTCCAACGTCCTAACTGATGAAACACTTTTTCCTGCGCTTTTTCACGAATAGAACAGGTGTTTAACAGCAACACATCTGCTTCTTCAGGAATCTCAGTTAATTCCAAACCATGTGTACTATTTAATAAATCTGCCATTTTTGAGCTATCATACTCATTCATCTGGCAGCCCCACGTTTTAATATGTAATTTTTGCGTCATAATTTGCTTTAAAATCGTTTAACCTGTAAAAATCAACTGGCTATTTTACCGACTTGTGCGAATGGTGGCTAGTTAAAATAATCTTTTCTTTTGAATTTTACTCATAAAAGGTAAACTAACGGGCAATGAAAAAGGTCTGTGCGGTATAAAAATAACGAAAAAAACCACCGCACTTTTAGCTAGAATAAAAAGAGGCAAAAATGGATACACAACGCGATGTAATTATTGTTGGTGGTGGAATGGTAGGCGCCGCTTGTGCCGTGGGATTAGGGCAACAAGGATTAAATGTGCAACTGATTGAAAGCGCGCCCTTACCAACCTTTTGTGCAAACTCGCCTTATGATTTACGCATTTCCGCCATTAGTCTTGCCTCAGTGCAATTATTGCAACAATTACAAAGCTGGCAATATATCGAAAAAATGCGTCTTTGTCCCTATCGAGCCTTAGAAACGTGGGAAATTGATGGGTTTTCGACCTACTTTCATTGCGAAGAATTAGCGCATTCCGAACTTGGTTATATGGTAGAAAATAATGTTATCCAGCTTGGTTTATGGCAAGCCTTTTCATCACTTGAAAACGTGCAAAGTCGCTTACAAGCGAAAATAGAACGTGCAGAAAAGTGCGGTGAAAATTGGCAGATTTTTTTAACCAATGGCGAACAGTATTCCGCCCCTTTAGTGATTGCCGCAGACGGGGCAAACTCGCAACTTCGCCAAATAGCTGGCATTGGTGTAACTGGCTGGCAATATAGGCAAGATTGTTTATTGATTTTAGTGGATACGGAATTGCCACAACAAGATACCACTTGGCAGCAATTTTTCCCTTCAGGCCCAAGAGCCTTTTTACCCCTCGAGGGGAAACAAGCTTGTCTTGTGTGGTATGACAGTCCTGAAAAAATCAACCAGCTGAAACAATTATCCAAAGAAAAATTAGCCCAAGCCATTGAACAAGCCTTCCCTGCTCGATTAGGTCGCATTAAGGTGCAACAAACGGGCAGTTTTGCGCTCACCCGTCGCCACGCTCAACACTATTATCGCCAAGGCATTGTCCTCGTAGGGGATGCTGCCCACACGATAAATCCATTGGCTGGCCAAGGCGTAAACTTAGGCTTTAAAGATGTCAAAGCCCTATTACAAGTCATTGAAAATGCGCGACAAAATCAACAAAATTTGGCTTCTGATGAAGTATTAAAACGCTATCAAAATTTGCGTATGAAAGATAATTTACTGATGCAATCCGCGATGGATTTATTTTATAAAGGTTTTAAAACCGAGTTATTGCCAGTTAAAGTAGCCCGTAACTTAGCCTTATTCCTTGCTGGAAAAGCTACGCCACTAAAAAAACAAGCATTGAAGTATGCCTTGGGATTGTAAGCCTTCATAGGGGGTAAAGGCTGAGTAGTTCATATATAAAATCTTATCTTGTCATAAAACTGTAACATTGTTTGATTACACTCTCCATTGTCAAATCACTGACACAACCATAATGGAGAGAAAATATGAAAAAACCGCTTTTAAAAACCGCACTAATATTAGGATTTTCACTTGGTTTATTCAATGTTGCGCAGGCTCAAACTGTAACCGGTGCTGGCGCTTCATTCCCTTATCCAATTTATGCTAAATGGGCCTCACTCTATGAAAAAGAAACAGGTAATCGAGTAAATTATCAATCCATTGGTTCTGGCGGTGGACAGCGTCAGATTATTGCCAAAACGATTGATTTTGGTGCATCTGATGATCCAATGAAAGCTTCGCTACTTAATGAGCATCAACTTCTCCAATTCCCTGCCATTATTGGTGGAACAGTACCTGTTATCAATATTCCTGATGTTTCCGCTGGTAAATTAAAACTTTCTGGACAGGTACTTGCTGACATTTTTTTAGGAAAAATTAAAAAATGGAATGATCCGGCGATTCAAACATTAAATGCTGATCTCACACTACCGGCGAAAGATATCATTGTTATTTATCGTTCAGATGGCTCTGGCACAACATTTGGCTGGACAAATTACCTCTCCAAAGTTTCCACTGAATGGAAAGAAAAAGTAGGCGAAGGAAAATCTGTAAAATGGCCAACTGGTCAAGGCGGTAAAGGTAATGAAGGCGTAGCAGCTTATGTTGGACAGATTAAATATGCTATCAGCTATGTTGAATATGCCTATGCCAAACAAAATCATCTCGCTTGGGTATCATTACAAAATAAAGATGGCAACTTTGTTCAACCATCAAAAGAAAGTTTTACTTCTGCAGCCGCCAATGCCAAATGGAATGATGTAGATGGTATGGGCGTGGTTCTCACCAATGAATCGGGTGAAAACTCGTGGCCTGTAACGGCAGCAAGTTTTATTTTATTACATAAAACAGCGGATAAACCAGAAGCAACAAAAGGTGTTTTAGACTTTTTTGATTGGGCATTCCAGCAAGGAAAACAAGCGGCAAGCGAGCTTGATTACGTTCCTTTGCCTGATGACGTGGTTAAGCAAATAAAAGCAAAATGGCAATCTGAAATTAAAGATGTAAATGGAAAAGCACTCCGCTAAAAGTGCGGTCTTTTTTACCTAATGTTTTAGGCTTAGGCGCGCCCTAAGCCTTACTATAGATAAAGGCTTGCCTATGAAAAACCTTGAACACAAATGTTATCGACAAAAAATTTTTGAATTTATTTTCCATAATTTAACGCGCATTTTTGCTTTTATCGTACTAATTATGCTTGCGTCAATCCTCGTTTCATTAATTTATGGAAGCTGGGACTCAATCGAAAAATTTTCGCTTGCCTTTTTATGGACAAATGAATGGAATCCCACACAGGATATTTACGGCGCAATTGTTCCCATTGTAGGAACGCTCATTTCCGCATTATTTGCCTTAATTATTGCTGTACCGATTTCTTTTGGTATTGCGACTTTTCTTACTGAACTTGCACCAGAATGGCTGAAAAAACCGATTGGACTTGCTGTCGAAATGCTTGCCGCAATTCCTTCCATTATTTACGGAATGTGGGGATTGTTTGTTTTTGTTCCCTTATTCCAAGAACATTTACAACCTTATTTAATCGAGACGCTAGGTGGCTTGCCTTTTGTTGGTGTTGTTTTTTCTGGCGCGCCCTTCGGAGTGGGGTTATTCACGGCAGGATTAGTTCTCGCCATTATGATTATCCCTTTTATTGCGTCAATAATGCGTGAAGTGTTTTCTGTCGTACCACCAATGTTAAAAGAATCCGCTTATGGGCTGGGTTCGACTACCTGGGAGGTGATTTGGCATGTCGTTTTACCTTATACCAAAACAGGGGTGCTAGGCGGTATTATGCTTGGACTTGGACGTGCATTAGGGGAAACAATGGCGATAACCTTTGTTATCGGTAATTCCTTTAATTTACCTCATTCCGTCTTCTCTCCGGCGACTTCCATTGCCTCAGCAATTGCCAATGAATTTAATGAAGCAGCAGGACTACAAAAATCCTCTTTAATGGAATTAGGGTTAATTTTATTTTTAATTACCACCGTTGTACTTGCCGCCTCACGCTTATTAATTGCACGTATGACATTAAAAGAGGGGAAACGCTAATTATGCAAAATTATATAACAGCACGTTTTAAACAGCGAAAAAGAATGAATAAAATGATGATGAGTCTTGCTATGCTTGCTGTCTTGTTCGGTTTATTTTGGCTCTTCTGGATTATTGCAACATTAGTAACAAAAGGCATTCCTGCTCTTTCAATTAATCTTTTTCTAGAAAAAACACCGGGACCGGGGGAACAAGGGGGATTACTTAATGCAATTATTGGTTCTAGTCAAATGCTTATCGTTGCAATATTGATAGGCTCTCCGATTGGGATACTTGCTGGCACTTATCTTGCTGAATATGGCAAGTTTAGCAAATTAGCTTGTATCACTCGCTTTCTAAATGATATTTTACTTTCTGCCCCCTCTATCGTTATTGGGTTATTTATCTATTCTATCTATGTTGCTCAAGTCAATCATTTCTCAGGTTGGGCTGGTGCATTTGCCTTAGCTGTAATTGTTATTCCAATTGTTGTTAGAACAACTGAAAATATGCTACTTCTTATTCCAAATAATTTGCGTGAAGCAGCCATTGCCTTAGGTTGCCCTCGCTGGAAAGTCATTACAATGATTTGCTATAAAGCAGTAAAATCAGGCATTTTAACTGGCGTTTTACTTGCTGTTGCACGTATTGCAGGGGAAACTGCTCCTCTCTTATTCACAGCGCTCTCTAATCAATTTGTCTCATTTAATATGAATGAACCTATGGCTAACTTACCTGTTGTTATTTATCAATATGCTGCAAGCCCATTTAAAGATTGGAATGAGTTGGCCTGGGCTGGTGCAACATTGATTACCCTCTTTGTTCTCGGATTAAACATTTTTACTCGCCTTTATTTCAGTAATAAAAGAAAATAGGAGCAAGCTATGATTGATATTCAAAATACAAAAATTGACATCAAAAATCTTAATTTCTACTATGGTGATTTCCATGCGTTAAAAAATATTAATTTACGTATTCCTCGTAATAAAGTAACGGCATTTATTGGCCCTTCTGGCTGTGGAAAATCAACGCTATTACGCACATTTAATAGAATGTTTGAACTCTACCCGACACAAAAAGCAACCGGTGAAATTAATCTTGATGGTGATAATCTCCTTACCTCTAAAATAGATATCTCAATTATTCGCGCTAAAGTGGGAATGGTATTCCAAAAACCAACGCCTTTCCCTATGTCTATTTATGATAATGTTGCCTTTGGAATTAAATTATTTGAAAAGCTCAGTAAATCAGAAATGAATGATCGGGTTGAATGGGCGCTCACCAAAGCTGCATTATGGAATGAAGTAAAAGATAAATTAAATAAAAATGGCGATAGCTTATCAGGAGGGCAACAACAACGTTTGTGTATTGCTCGAGGAATCGCCATAAAACCCGAAGTACTATTATTAGATGAACCTTGTTCCGCGCTTGACCCAATTTCAACAATGAAAATTGAAGAATTGATTCTTGAATTAAAACAAGATTATAGTGTTGCTATCGTAACCCATAATATGCAACAAGCTGCACGTTGCTCAGATTATACTGCCTATATGTATTTAGGCGAGTTAGTTGAATTTGGTGAAACAAAAATGCTGTTTGAACAACCTAATGATAAAAGAACAGAAGATTATATTCGTGGTAGAATGGGATAATATCTTCTCTTTTTTAGCACATAAGAATAGGGTTTTATAATGACAATGAAAATATTAGTAATTGAAGATGAACAAGCTATTCGTGAAATGATTGTGTTATTTTTAACTCAACAACGTTATGATGTGATTGAAGCCTTTGATTATCAAAGTGCGGTGAAAAAATTAGAAGAAAATCCGAAACTTATTCTATTAGATTGGATGCTACCAGGCAGATCAGGGGTACAGCTAATCCAATATATGAAAAAAACACCTAAATTTGCTACGATTCCTATTATTATGCTAACCGCCCGTAGTGCCGAGGAAGATTGTATAACCTGCTTAAATGCAGGCGCTGATGATTATGTTACCAAACCTTTTTCACCCAAAATCTTATTAGCCCGTATTGATGCCTTATTACGCCGAACTTACGAACAATCTTCCTCTATATTGGAAATTGATGGTCTAATTCTCGAAACAGAATCTAAACGTGTTCGCTATCAAAACAATGAAATAAATCTCAGCTCAACAGAATATAAATTATTATTATTTTTTATGCAGCACCCAGAAAAAGTATATAGTCGAGAGCAACTTCTTGATTTCATTTGGGGGAATCAAATTTATGTAGAAGATCGGACGGTTGATGTCTATATCCGTCGCTTGCGTAAAGGGTTAGCGCCTTATCATTTGGATCGCTATATTCAAACAATTCGCGGTAGTGGTTATCGTTTTTCTAATCGACTTTGGGAATAAAAATGAAAATTCGTTTATCTTACAAACATATTTTTCTTGAAACCCTTTTAATTCTAAGTTTTTCTTTTATCTTTAGTCTTTTTGCTAAAGATTTTCATTTCTGGTTAGTTATCAGTCTAATTCTTGCTCTTATTTGGCATCACCGCAATGAATTTAAATTATTAGAAATACTTTATCCTAAAGCCAAAGCTAAATCCCAAAGAAGTTTACTAGAATACCTCTCTCCCACCCAAGCCTACTGGGAAAGAAAAAATCGTAAAGAAAAAATCAAAACACTACGTTTACTTTCCAAACTTAATAAAAATATTAAATATCTCCCAGATGGGGTAATTATTTGCCAACAAAATGGAGAAATTAACTGGTGTAATAATACTGCACAAGAAATTTTCTCCTTTTATTGGCATAAAAAAACGCATAAGAATATTTTTAATGTTATTTTCTACCCTGAATTTAAAACTTATTTTCATCATCATATTGATCAACATCCGCTCGTACTCTTTACCACAGATCAACGTTATATTGAAATTAATCTTAATCTTTATGATAGTTCAAAATATCTCGTTATTATGCGTGATGTTACCCAAATTATCCGCTTATTACACACTCGACAAACATTCTTATCTAATGTCAATCACGAACTACGCACACCATTAACGGTACTACAAGGGTATTTAGAATTCTTAGATGAAAATATGAAAAATGAGCCATATTATAAAAAACCACTGCAAACAATGTTAGAACAAACACATCGAATGGCACATTTGCTTGAGCAACTCAGCTTATTAGCCAAAATTGAACAGTCTAATAAACCCCATTATCCCGTTAACCTCTCTAATATATTGGATTCAATAAAGAAAAATCTTGCGATTTTAGGTGATAACTCCCAAAAGATCACTTTCGAGATCACACCTAATTTACAAGTATTAGGTGATGAAGGACAACTACAAAGTGCCACATCAAACTTGATTTATAATGCCATTCAACATTCAGGTAAACATGCCAATATTCATATCAGCTGGAAGCCTTGTGAAGAAGGGGCGAAATTCTGTGTGTCTGATGATGGCATTGGCATTGCAGAAAAACACCTACCGCATTTAACAGAACGTTTCTACCGTGTTGATGAATCAAGAAATAAACAAACTGGTGGAAGTGGTTTAGGGCTAGCTATTGTTAAACATGCTTTAGAACAGCATCATTCAACGTTACTCATAGAAAGCGAGCAAGGAAAAGGCAGTTGTTTCTCTTTTATTATTAAAAACCGTTATTTAGTTAAATAAAGCAATTAAGTATCTTATTACGTCTCAAGATCATATATTTGCATCAAAAAACAACCGCACTTTATCTTTATTTATTCATAGCCTTCACCTAACAGATTCGGCAAAAATTGAGCTTGTTGGATTCGTTTGACACGTGTTTCAATACGTCCATCACTATACAATTCAATTTCACGCCAGCCCGGTTGTAGCGTATCCAAGGCAAAGCTATTGCTATCAGGCTTAAATTGGATACAGGTAGATGGCGTTGCCATTACTTTGTAGCCTTTCCATTCGCTATCTACCGCTTGGTGAATATGACCATATAAAATGCCTTTCACATTATTAAATGGCGATAACGCATAGGCTAAATCTAAAGAATTGCGTAAATTATGCTGATCTAGCCAAGCAGAGTTGGTTGATAAAATATGATGATGTAGCACCACCAAAGAATAACGTTCAGGATAATCTTTTAGCTTGGACAATAACCAATCAATTTGATATTGTCCTAACTGTCCGTGAGGCACACCAAAAACTTGGCTATCAAGCATTAAAATTTGCCAATGTTCGCCAATTAACAAATGTTTGAATGGGTTAATATTGCCATGAGTATGATTCAAAATATCAAACATTTTTGGCTGAAAATCGTGATTGCCGGGGATCCAAAACACCATTTTCTCAAGTGTTTGCACCATTTTACAGAAACGGAGATACCCCTCACTACTGCTATCTTGTACTAAATCCCCTGTTGCAAGGACAAGTTCATAATTAAAATTGCTTTGTTTAATTTCACTTAACACTTGGCTGAAACTGGCTTGTGTATTAATACCAAGTAACTCACCACTTTCATCCTTAAACAAATGAGGATCTGTAATCTGCACCAAACGGACAACTTCTTCTTCCGTTGGGTATGTATAAGTATTCATAAAAATACCCTCTCCTCTTGTTAATTTATAATAATACATCGCTATACGTTACAAACTTCAAAAAAATTTGCATTACCTAAATCTGAAAAATGTTAACTGGATCATAGTTTATGGCTAAATTTCTGATGAAAATTCGATTCAGCTCACATTTTTTTCCATTGTTTCTGCAAATCAAGGTAATTTAGTTGTAGCCATAATAAGCCTGTAACCGCAAGTCCATTATCAATCTTACCATTGCAAATCCATTCATAAGCGGTTTGACGGGGGATCACGTGAACACGAATATCTTCATTTTCATCAGCCAATCCATGAATGCCTTGTGCCTTACCACTATCTACCTTGCCTACAAATAAATGAATACGCTCTACAATGCCACCGGGGCTATCCCAAAACTGCATCACTTCACGCAAATGTTCTACTTGTACGCCTGCTTCTTCTTGGCTTTCTCGTTGGGCGACCTCATTAGGCAACTCACCGTCTTCAACCATACCTGCAATAAGTTCTAATAGCCAAGGAGATTGACTAAGCTGTGGATTATAAGCCCCTATGCGTACTTGCTCCACCATCACCACACTATCCACATCAGGATCATAAGCGACCACCACAGAGGCCGCACCTTTTACGAGCAATTCACGGGTTACCACCCCACTTTCACCACCAGCAAAAAGTTTATGCTTAAAATAGACCTTCTTTAAATTAAAAAAACCGTCATAAAGCGGTTCTTCCTTGATAATTTGAATATCTTGCTGAGTAAATTGTTGCAAATCAGACATAAACAATCCTCGTTATAAATTGTTTGCTAAGAATACGCCAGTTTTTTACAAAAAAAAATGTAATTCTTCTTACTTTTGTTGAAAAATTTGACCTTGTTCACAAAATTTTTTCTTAATAGGCTAACTTTTTCTCAATCGATCTGAACTGACTAAAAATAATGCCACAACCATTAGCAAAATCGATCCAGAAAAGAGTAATGTATTCACTGGGCTAGAATGATCGACAATAATTAATCGCACCATTGCAGTAATTCCGATATATAAAAAATAGCGTAACGGAAAATGATAGTCAGTTTTAAAATATTTCACGATCAGGGCAAGAAACTCAAAATATAAAAAATACACAACGATTTTTTCGACCAACAAATAGGAGGCTTCTTCTGAATGCTCAAATAGCACTAATGCTAAGCCATAGGTTTCTTTGGCAAGAAAAATTACCAAAATTAAGGCAAGAATTAATAAGGAAATGTTTAATGTCCACTGTAAAAGCGAAGAAATTGCTTGTGGGAAATAATTTTTTTCATTCATCGTGATTCAATCAAATAAAAAAGTGAGTAAAAATTTGTGGTAGGCGTTCAATCAGTAAAGCTTTTCCTGCCACCTCTTCATCTTGCCAAGCTTGCAATAATATTTCAGGGCTAAACATTTGGCGAGCCTGCTCGGCTAAAGGTAAATAGCTAATATGCCAAGGTTCATCGCCAATCTGCAAACGTGCTGGCATATTAGAAAAAGGGAAATAAAAATCAAAGGTTTGTACATTTTCTTGTAACCATTGACTCAGTTCCGCAAAATATCCCCCTTGTTCATATTCCCAAGGCTCTAATTGTAACTGCTGATGTTGGGGTAATAAATGAGGATCAAAAACATCAATTTCAGTTCCCCAATGGTGTCGACTTCCGCCCGGTAATGCTGACCAGCGTAAAATGGCTTGACACTTTTGCCAATCAGAATAATTCGCTAGCGCTAAGGCTTCCCCCTGATCATTATGCACCTTTCGTTTTCCTTCAAATTTTTCATTCCAAATTCGCTGTTGTCGCTGAAAATCCCGAAAACTACTGGCAGGCTGTAAATTAAAGCCATTTTTGACCGCACTTTGCTGTAATGCTTGAAAGGCCTTTACCGCATCAGGCTGAAGGAAATGTTGAAGCGAAAACGGACAAGGTAAAGAAACTAAATGCTCACGAGATTTTCCCGTGAGCATCGCAGATGTTAATGTTTTTGCCATAACTTCTCCTTATTCCGCATTTAGCAAATTGATGAGCATTTGCTGATACACATCACCTAATGTGGCAAGATCTTGGCAACTTACACATTCGTTGACTTTATGAATCGTGGCATTTAATGGCCCAAGTTCCACCACTTCGGCGCCCATTAAGGCGATAAAACGGCCATCGGAGGTGCCACCTCCCGTTTCAAGTGCGGGGGTAATTTTGGCAATTTTTTCTAAGCTATCCACGACAGCATTCACTAATTTACCCAGCTTTGTTAAAAAAGGTTTACCCGATAAATTCCACTCAATGCGATAATCAAGTTGATGCTTTTCTAGCATTTGCTTTACGGTTTGCTTAATCAGCTCGTCCGTTACTTCAGTGCAATAGCGTAAATTAAACTGCACATAAAGCTCGCCGGGGATCACATTATTACTGCCTGTTCCTGCTTGAATATTGGCGATTTGTAAGCTAGTTGGCGGGAAAAATTCATTACCCTGATCCCATTGGTAAGTGGTTAATGCTTTTAAAAAATCAACGGCTTTATGCACGGGGTTATCCGCTAAATGAGGATACGCAACGTGTCCTTGTACACCTTGAATATAAAGGTTACCTGTAATCGAACCACGGCGACCATTTTTTACTACATCACCTAATTTTTCAGCACTTGAAGGCTCACCAACTAAACAATAATCAATCAGTTCACCTCGTTCCATCAGGGTTTCCACCACGCGTACTGTACCATCTTTTGCCGCTGCTTCTTCATCAGACGTAATTAGCAATGCAATCGTTCCGGGGTGATTTGGATTGGCTTTCACATATTGCTCTGCTGCCACCACCATTGCGGCTAATGAGCCTTTCATATCAGCTGCACCACGTCCATAAAGCATATCATCAACAATTTGTGCGGAGAAAGGGGGATAATCCCATTGCGTTTCATCACCCACTGGCACCACATCAGTATGTCCTGCAAAGGCAACCACAGGGCTTGTTGAACCGTGTTTTGCCCATAGATTTAATGTATCATTAAAAGGTAGCCATTCAATCTCAAAGCCCAATGCTTCTAAGCGCGTAGCAATAAGTTGCTGACAACCTCGGTCATCTGGACTAATAGAAGGACGTTGGATCAACTGCTGTGCTAAAGTAACAATTGTGTTTTTCATTATTTAACCTTTCTTATTTACCAAAAGCCTTTGCGTATGCTGCAACGTCAAAACCGATTAACGCAATGTTATCTTGTAAAATAATTGGACGTTTAATTAGCGTAGGCTGCTCTGCTAATACCATAAGTGCGGTGCTTTTTGATAGATTTTTTTTCACCTCTTCCGCTAAATTACGCCAAGTAGTACTGCGTTTATTCAGCAAATTTTCCCAACCAAATTGGCTTTCTGCTTTTTCCAACCAAGCCTGTTCTAATCCCTCTACACGATAATCGTGTAAACGATGTTCAATCCCATTATCTATTAGCCATTTCAAGGCTTTTTTCACTGTATCGCAGTTTTTTATACCATAAACTGTAATCATTTTTTGTCCTATGTCCTTTTTATTAGCTAACGGGCGGACACACAGGCCCGCCCTTACATATTAATTATTCATTTATCAAAATATTCTTTGTAACAAAATTCTGTTTAGCAAACCTTAATCAAACGAATGTTACCACGCAAAATCTCGCCTAGGGGCGGACCTATCTGCCCTTAAAAGTATTATTTCAACAAATATGCTTTTAATGTCGCAAAATCATTGTCCATTTCATCAGAAAGTAATGGCAATTTATTGTGTTTATCCAACGCTTCAGGTAATGGAAGTTCAAGGGATAAAATTCGTTCGACACTTTCTTTGAATTTTGCTGGATGTGCGGTACAAAGGAATAACCCCGTTTCTCCCGGTTGTAAATCTTGTTTCAATACGCCATAGGCAATTGCACCGTGTGGTTCACATAAATAGCCTTGGTTATTCATTGCACGTAATGTTTGTTCGGTCTGTTCATCATTCATTGCCGTAGAATGAAGATCAGATAATCCCCAATGATTGCGTTTAAATAACTCTTCTACACGTGGCCAGTTATTCGGACGACTCACATCCATCGCATTGGATAAGGTTGCAACGGTGTCATTTGGCGCCCATTCGCCAGTGCGTAAATAACGTGGTACCGTGTCATTCGCATTAGTTGCGGCGATAAAACGTTTAATTGGTAATCCCATTGTTTTAGCGATTAATCCTGCTGTAAGGTTACCAAAATTGCCACTTGGTACAGAAATCACAAGATTTTCACGCGCTGCTTTAGGAAGTTGCGCCACCGCTTCAAAATAATAACAAACTTGTGCCAATAAACGACTAATATTAATTGAGTTGGCTGAATTTAAACCAATCGCTTGACGTAGCTCCGCATCATCAAATGCTTGTTTTACTAAGGCTTGGCAAGCATCAAAATCACCATTAATGGCGATAGTACGAATATTTCCACCTAGGGTACAGAATAATTTTTCTTGTAGTGGGCTGATTTTTCCTTTTGGATATAAAATCACCACATCAATATTTTCTAAACCATAGAAAGCGTGCGCCACTGCTGCCCCTGTATCGCCTGATGTTGCCGTTAAAATGGTGATTTTGCCATCTCCACGCACAGTCGCGAGCGCTTGTGCCATAAAGCGTCCACCAAAATCTTTAAATGCAAGGGTAGGTCCATGAAATAATTCTAAAGCATAAATATGATCTTCAACTTTTTCTACTGGTGCAGGAAAAGTAAAGGCATTTTTAACCATTTGGGCCAATTTATCCGCTGGAATTTCATCACCAATTAACGCCCCTAGAATTTTTTGACTACGCTCAACAAGCGGTAAATCAAGCAAAGCATCAATATTATCTAGGTGCGGAATAATTTGCGGAAAAAATAAGCCTTGATCTTTGCCTAATCCTTGACGAACTGCCTGTGCGAAATTCACTTGTTCTTCGGGATGTTTGATGTTATATAAATTCATAATTAATCCGTTTGATTTTGTCTAAAATTTTTTATCTTTGATAATTGATAACAGGTTTCGCTGGTTAAGCGATTTAGTTTCTTTTGCTTACCCAAAAGAAGGTAAGCAAAGAAAAGGGAACCTGTCCAAACCTCTTTTCTCGTTTTATTGCCATTTGGCAATTTATCTGGGATTTTAGCCCAATTCCCTTGCGCCCTGATTATCTACCTTACAAACATGGACGAAGCCTTCGTTGTTTTGTAAATAATGGTTTTCTAAATAAGTGGCCACTTTACTTGCCGTTCCTAAATCAGGGGCAATAGCAAACATTGTTGGCCCTGATCCAGAAATACCAGAGGCTAATGCGCCCAAATCACGTACCGCTTGTTTTACTTCCGCAAAATTAGGTAATAATGCTTCACGATAAGGTTCTGCAATCACATCTTTCATCATATATGCAGCGAGTGCTTCTTGCTGTGTATGACAAGCGTGAACAAAACTACCTAAATGACGACCATGCGTAATCACATCTTGACGTGTGTAGCTCTTCGGTAAAATCGCGCGTGCTTCAGAGGTTGAAACTTCAATACCCGGGTAGGCCAACACCCAATACCAATTGTCAAAAAAAGGTAATTGCTGACAAATATTGCCGAGAGATTGTACCATTAATTGCACCCCACCTAAATAACAAGGGGCAACATTATCATAATGAATTGAACCTGAAATACGCCCTTCCAGTTCCCCCATCATTTCTAAAAGTTCCATTTTAGAAAAAGGCTCATTATGAAATTTATTTAATGCCACCAACGCCGCCACAATAGAACAAGCACTTGAGCCTAAACCTGAGCCAATTGGCATATTTTTTTCCAATGTTAGGCGTAACGGCTTGATTGTGCCATTGCGTAGTTTTAACCGTTCACTAAATAATACATAGGCTTGATAAACAATATTTTTTTGCGGTTCTTTTGGCAATTTACGCACAAAATACCCCGCACTTTCTAATTCAAAGCCTTGCTTGATTTCTTCTATTTGTACGACATCACCCAGTAATGAGCCATCAATAGGTGATACAGCCGCACCCAAAGTATCAAACCCGACACTAATATTCGCACTTGAAGCTGGGGCGTAAATTCGTAACATAAATGCTCCTTAATGATGTAATGTTCTTAAAATATCCGCAAAAATACCGGCTGCTGTAACGGCATTCCCCGCCCCATAACCACGTAATAATAATGGAATAGGTTGATAATAACGGGTGTAAAATGCAAGGGCATTTTCGCCATTTTTCACTTTATATAGCGGATCATCTTGCCCTACTGCCACAATAGACACTTTACATTTTCCATTTTCAATTTGTCCGACATAACGCAAAACTTTACCCTCTGCTTTTGCTTTTTCTACACGATCATTAAACTCGGCATCAAGCTGTGGTAACATTGCCATAAATTCATTCACCGATTTACCTTCCGCAAATCCTTTTGGTAACACACCTTCTACCTCTACATCGGTTAATTCCAATTGCATTCCAGCTTCACGTGCTAAAATAAGCAATTTACGTGCCACATCTTGCCCTGATAAATCATCTCGTGGATCGGGTTCAGTAAAGCCTTTTTCTCGTGCGAGTGTGGTTACTTCAGATAATGACAAACCTTCTTCTAACTTACCAAAAATAAAGGAAAGTGAGCCTGATAAAATACCGCTAAAACGAATTAACTCATCACCTGCTGCGAGTAAATTTTGCAGATTTTCAATCACAGGTAAACCTGCCCCAACATTTGTTTCATATAAGAATTTATGCTGGCTTTGGCGTGCGTTCTCACGCATTAAATGATAATAGGCAAGTTCTCTTGTGTTGGCTTTTTTATTTGGTGTAACCACGTGAAAGCCTTCACTTAATGCCCGGGCATAAAGCCCTGCCACACTTTCAGCAGAAGTACAATCAACAAAAACCGGATTCACCACGTGATGTAATTTAATGAAAGAAAGTAACACGTCAAAATCAGAAGGCTGTGTCGCATTTTCGAGATCCTCTTGCCAATGCGCTAAATTTAGCCCATTTGCATCAAGTAGCATTTTATTTGAATTTGCAATAGCGCAAACCCGAATCTCAATGTCCTTCTTTGCTAAATAATCACGCTGATTTTTTACTTGTTCAATTAACTCACTTCCCACACCGCCGACACCGACAAGAAAAATATCTACCACTTTTTTATTGTTAAAAAGTGCTTGGTGAGTTGCTTTTACCGCTTCAATCGCTTTATTTTGCGGAACAACGGCAGAAATTGACCGCTCAGAAGATCCTTGTGCGATTGCAACAATACTGATATTCGCTTGGGCTAGGGCAGAAAAGAAACGCGCGGCAATCCCTTTCGCTTGTCGCATTCCTTCGCCCACGACAGAAATAATCGAAAGATCTTTAATCACCTCAATCTCTTCCAGATCTTGATTTTTAAGCTCTTGTGCAAATTCCACTTCTAAGGCATTTTTAGCAATATCAACCGCTTTTACCGGCACACAGAAACTAATGCTATATTCAGAAGACGACTGCGTAATCAAAATAACCGACACTTTTGCTTTAGACATTGTTGAGAACACGCGCGCTGCCATTCCCACCATTCCTTGCATTCCCGGCCCTGATACATTGAACATCGCTAAATTATCTAAATTCGTGATCCCTTTTACTTGTAATTGTTCAGATTGTGCATTGCCATCAATAATTGACCCTTTGGCTTCAGGGTTACCGGTATTTTTAATTAAACAAGGGATATTAGCTTGGACAAGCGGTCCGATAGTCCGTGGGTGGATCACTTTTGCGCCAAAGTAAGAAAGTTCCATTGCCTCACGATAAGAAAGACTTGGCAATAGGCGTGCATCAGGAACCAAACGAGGATCGCAAGTAAACACACCATCTACATCCGTCCAAATTTCACAGACAGAAGCATTCAAACACGCAGCTAAACAGGCAGCAGAATAATCCGACCCATTACGTCCTAATAGTACAAGTTCCCCCTGAGCATTACCTGCGGTAAACCCTGCCATTAACACAACATTTTTCTTTGGAATACGAGTGGCATCAATACGTTTGGTCGATTCCTCAATATCCACAGAGGATTCTAAATAACTTCCTTGTGCCAATAATTTTTCCACCGGATTAATCACCGTTACTTCGTAACCACGTGCTTCAAACCACGCTTTCATCATTGCAATAGATAATTTTTCACCACGGCAATCAATGGTTGCTTTTACCGCATCGTCTAACACGCCTTTGGCACGAATTTCGGCTAATAATTCTGCAATTTGTGCAAATTCTGCATCAATCACGGCCTTACAACCGGCAAGATCAAACTTCTCATTTTCTGCATATAAGCCATTAATAATGGTATAGAAAATTTCAAGTGCTTGATTAAAATCGGTATCGGTAGGAAGGTTTTGGCTGGCTTTTTCAGAAAGGGCAACAAGATAATTTGTAATCTTCGCAGGCGCGGATAATACCCCTGCTGCTTGCTCTTCTAAATGAGCTTTTTCAATCAATCGGGCTGCTTGCGAAAAGCGTTCTGGATTGGCAAGCGATGTGCCACCGAATTTTAAAACGCGCATAGAAATCTCCTAAAAATAATGTTGTGAAAGTTAAAATACTTATAAAAAAACCCGCACTTTAGAATGCGGGTTTCTTGTGTTCCTGTGTTTAACGCACTACCCCGCCCCATTCATTGTAATAATGGTAATCATCGTGGTGGTAAGCATTGTGATAGTACGTTGCATTGTTAATTTTTTCTTAATAAAAAATGTGCTGTTAGAAATACCGAAATTTTCACGCCTTGTCAAATAGAAAATGAATAATATAGAATATTTCCTTAAGGTTTATAAAAAATAGGTTATTCCCGACAATGGATATTCAACATAATTTGCAACAGGTACAACAACATATTCAGCACGCTTGCCAACAAGCACAACGTCATTCAGCAGAAATTACCCTCCTTGCTGTGAGCAAAACCAAACCGGTCGAAGCCATTCTTACGGCTTATCAAGCTGGACAACGTCAATTTGGTGAAAATTATGTGCAAGAAGGGGTAGAAAAAATTCAACAGCTTGCTGACAACCATTTAGATCTAGAATGGCATTTTATTGGCCCATTGCAATCAAACAAAACACGTCTTGTTGCGGAACATTTTGATTGGATGCAAACCCTTGATCGTAGCAAAATTGCAGATCGTTTAAATGAACAGCGTCCTCATTATAAAAAACCACTGAATGTCCTTATTCAAATAAATATCAGTGATGAAAAAAGCAAATCAGGTATTCAGCCTACGGAAATGTTGCCTCTCGCAGAGCATATCAAAAACTTACCGCACTTATGTTTACGAGGGTTAATGGCAATTCCTGCACAGACCACCGATATTGCACAGCAAAAACACGCCTTTCAACAAATGCAACAGTTATTCCAGCAATTACAGCAGGCGTTGCCTGAATGTCAAATTGATACCCTTTCCATGGGAATGTCTGATGATCTGCATTGTGCCATTGAATATGGCGCAACAATGGTTCGCGTCGGAACAGCAATTTTTGGGGCAAGAGATTATAAAGCCTAAACTGTATAATGCTTTTTTATTCACGCTATGGCATAATGCCTGTTCGTTTAAGCAAATAAGGGGATAAATAATGCGAATTTTACATACAATGTTACGCGTAGGCGATTTAGATCGTTCAATCAAATTTTATCAAGATGTATTAGGTATGCGTTTGCTACGTACCAGTGAGAATCCCGAATATAAATATACCCTTGCATTCCTTGGCTATGGTGATGAAGAGACGTCTTCCGTTCTTGAGCTGACTTATAACTGGGGCGTCAATGAATACGAGCTAGGTAATGCCTATGGTCATATTGCTATTGGTGTTGATGACATTTATGCTACTTGTGAAGCCGTGCGTCAAGCTGGCGGTAAAGTAACCCGTGAACCCGGCCCTGTAAAAGGCGGGAAAACCGTGATCGCGTTTGTTGAAGATCCCGATGGTTATAAAATTGAATTTATCGAAAATAAAAACGCTCAAGCTGGCTTAGGCAATTAACCCCTTAAGAGTTATACAAAGTGCGGTGAAAATTTCACTTAAATTTTACACCGCACTTTTTATTAATAAATAATATGATGACTGATACCCCCACAGAACCGATAAACTATAATTTATTAAAGCACCGCTTTCGTGGTTATCTCCCTGTTGTGATTGATGTAGAAACCGCAGGCTTTAATCCACAAACAGATGCGTTGTTAGAATTAGCCGCGATTACACTAAAAATGGACGATGAGGGGTTACTGATCCCTGACCAAAAATGTCATTTTCATATTAAGCCGTTTGAAGGGGCGAATATTAACCCAGACTCATTAAAATTTAATGGCATTGATATTGATAACCCATTGCGAGGGGCAATTTCCGAAAATATCGCAATCAGTGAATTATTCAAAATGGTTCGTCAAGCACAAAAACAAGCAGAATGCCAACGTGCAATTATTGTGGCGCATAATGCCACCTTTGACCAAAGTTTTCTGATGGCAGCGGCAGAACGTGTAAAGGCAAAGCGTAACCCTTTTCACCCTTTCGCAATGTTTGATACCGCAACCTTAAGTGGTTTTATGTTTGGACAAACTGTTTTGGTAAAAGCGTGCCAAGCGGCAAATATCCCCTTTGATCATAAACAAGCACATTCAGCTTTATATGATACAGAACGCACAACGGAATTATTCTGTTATATGGTCAATCACCTTAAACAACTTGGTGGTTTCCCTCACCATATCACAGAATAAGTGCGGTAATTTTTTTATTTATTTTTTCTATTATTTTAAATAAGGACTATGCAATGTTACTCTCTAACCCTGTTGTTATCTCGATCATTGTATTGCTTGCATTAAGCCTATTGCGTATCAATGTGGTTATCGCCTTGATTATTTCCGCATTAACGGCTGGTTTATGCAGTAATCTTGATCTTAGCCAAACGATTCAAACCTTCACAGGTGGCTTAGGTGGCGGTGCCGAAGTGGCAATGAACTATGCTATTTTAGGTGCTTTTGCTGTTGCAATCTCGAAATCGGGCATCACCGATCTCCTTGCCTTTAAAGTTATCCAAAAATTAGGCCATTCGCCAACAGGGCTTTCAATGGCGAGCTTTAAATATTTTATTTTAGCCGTGCTTGTGATTTTCTCTATTTCATCACAAAACTTATTGCCTGTGCATATTGCCTTTATTCCCATTGTTATTCCTCCACTTTTAGCTATTTTCAATAAACTTAAGCTAGATCGCCGTGCGGTTGCTTGCGTGCTAACCTTTGGTTTAACCGCAACCTATATGCTTTTACCGGTGGGATTTGGGAAAATCTTTATTGAAAGCATTTTAGTAAAAAATATTAATCAGGTTGGCGAACCACTAGGCTTACACACCAGTGTTGGCGAAGTCTCTCTGGCTATGGGCTTACCTGTTATCGGAATGATCTTAGGCTTGCTCACTGCCGTATTTATTACTTATCGCAAACCGAGAGAATATGCGGTGGCAGACAAAACACTTAGCACCGCTGAAATTGAACAGCATATTGCAAATATTAAACCTTTCCACGTCATCGCAAGCCTCATTGCGATTGTGGTTACCTTTGGCTTACAGTTGTTTACCGATTCCACCATTATTGGCGGTTTAGCTGGTTTAGTCATTTTTGCCCTATGTGGTATTTTCAAACTCAAAGAAAGTAACGATATTTTCCAACAAGGCTTACGCCTTATGGCAATGATTGGCTTTGTGATGATTGCAGCCTCAGGTTTCGCAGCGGTGATCAATGCCACAGGTGGCGTAACTGAATTAGTTCAAACCTTCAGCCAAGGTTTAGGGGCAAACAATAAAGGATTAGCCGCATTCTTAATGTTAATCGTTGGATTATTTATCACAATGGGCATTGGCTCATCTTTCTCAACGGTACCAATTATTACCTCAATCTATGTGCCACTTTGCTTAACCCTTGGCTTCAGCCCACTTGCAACAGTCTCTATTGTTGGTGTCGCAGCGGCACTTGGTGATGCAGGCTCACCGGCTTCGGATTCTACATTAGGCCCAACGTCAGGCTTAAATATGGATGGCAAACACGATCACATTTGGGATTCCGTTGTCCCTACCTTTATTCACTACAATATCCCACTCATTATTTTTGGTTGGATTGCTGCAATGTATTTATAAATTATGTTATACACAAAATAAGCTACAAAAGGACATCACAAGATGTCCTTTTTTATGCGATAATTTCCCACTGCGTAAATCTCACTAAATCAATATTGAACAGAAAGATGAACAAAACCCAACTTATTCAAGCATTACGCCAAAAAATAGCACAATGCTACCAACAATATCCCGTATCAGACACACAAAAAATCTATGCAAAATTTGACCGCACTTTATTTAGTGAAGATTTTCAACATTTCAAATTTTATCGCGCAGAATTAAACAACACACTCGCCCAAATAGAACGCCTGCAAGAAAACGAACACACTCAGTGTCAATTTTATACTGAAAAACTGCTCGCCCAGCTGCAAGCCTTATTAGATGCCCTCAAACAACACAAAAGAAGAGATAAAAAAACCTTTACTAATCCTTCTCCACAATCAGCTCAAAACAAACAACAGCACGCCATCCATCGTCTTCCACCAAGAGAACGATTAGCTAAATATTACGAAGCCTTACAAGCATTAAACCAAAAAATCGCTCACCAACAAGATCAATATATCCAAACACAAAACGAATTAAAAAAACAACAACTTCAGCAACTTATCCGCCACACAGAACAACGCCGTACCCGTTGTTTAGAAGCGATTGAATTATTAGAAGAGCATTTAGATAATACGCAATAGAAAATCTCCGTATCAAAACACGGGCTTTATTTTTCAGAATAGGCTTTCCATTTTAACATTCGCTCAATAATTGTGATTAATTCTGCGCGTTCATAACTATCTAAACCGTGCAATAATTGTTCTAATTGTCTTGCTTGATCCATTGAACGATTACTACTACTTGTTAATAAATCCGCAATTTCACAATGAAAGATTTCTGATAATTCTAATAAACGCAAAATATTAGGTACAGACTTGCCTCGTTCCATTCTTGACACCGCATCATTACTAATATCTAAAATTTCTGCCAACTGTGCTTGGGTCAATCCTACTGCTTGACGATATTTTGCAATCGCTTGACCTATTGTAAGTAGTAGCTGTTCATCTTTATCAAGCATTGTTCCCTCTCCTTATAATAAAGAGAGAATAATAGATATTGACTTCTATACATAAATAGCGGAACATACTTACATTAGATCCTTAACATCTAATATCATATTTATTACAAATCTATTTTTGAGCGAAAAGCGAAAAGCGAAAAGCGAAAAGCGAAAAGCGAAAAGCGAAAAGCGAAAAGCGAAAAGCGAAAAGCGAAAAGCGAAAAGCGAAAAGCGAAAAAATTTTTATTGGACGACACAACCTGACGCAAGTCTTTTTTAACTTAATTTAAAATAACTTTTAATGAGTAGCCCATAAGTGAAAAGTTATGAAGAAAACGCATCAGCTTGCACAACGCTTAAGCATAATTTTATCCCAGCTCAATTTGGGAAAACGTCTTGATATTAATGAGACCCTATCCCAAATTCTGTGTAAACACCCATTTCAACTTAACGGTGATCGTCGAGGCGATCACCAAAATCAATCATAAAACGATTCATTGCCTGTTTCCAGTTTTGAATCGGCATTGTCCATTTCTTTGACGCATCTTTCATCGCCAGCCATATTACCTTGAACACCGACTCATCCGTCGGGAATACATTGCGTTTTTTAATGACTCGCCGAATCACGCTATTGAGTGACTCCACCGCATTGGTGGTATAAATCGCTTTGCGAATATCCGACGGATAATCAAAAAATGTCGCGATATTCGCCCAATTCTCTTCCCAACCTCTCGCTACAAGCGGGTATTTTTCCTGCCATTTTTGCGAAAGTGCGGTCAAATTCTCGCGTGCTTGCATCTCCGTCGGGGCTTGATACACCTGTTTTAAATCCGCAGTCACCGCCTTGTAATCTTTCCATGACACATATTTCAAACTATTACGCACCAAATGCACAATGCAAAGCTGAATCTTGGTTTGGGGATAAACGGCATTAATGGCGTCAGGAAAGCCTTTTAAACCGTCCACACACGCAATTAAAATGTCTTTTAAACCGCGATTTTGCAGCTCTGTTAGCACGTTTGCCCAGAACTTCGCGCCTTCGTTTTCGGCAATCCAGAGTCCGAGTAATTCTTTATGCCCCTCCAAATTCACACCCAACGCCACAAAGACGGACTTGTTGATAATCCGCCCGTCTTGACGCACTTTGACCACGATGCAATCCAAATAAACAATCGGATACACCGCATCAAGCGGGCGATTTTGCCATTCCAAGACGCGCTCTTTAACCGAATCTGTCACGCGAGAAATCAAGCTCGTTGACACATCAGCATCATAGAGTTCTTTGAACATTTCGACGATTTCTTGATTGCTTAAGCCTTTGGCATATAAGGCGATAATCTGCTCGTCCATTCCGGTAATTCGGGTTTGGTTTTTCTTGATAAGCTGCGGTTCAAAGGTACCCTCACGGTCACGAGGGGTATCAATTTCCATTTCACCCTCATCACACATCACAGTTTTGGACGTATAGCCGTTACGCGCATTTTTGCCTTTTCGTGGCTGATGTTTTTCATAACCAAGGTGGTCAGTCAGTTCCACGTTTAGGGCGGCTTCGACCGTGATTTTTTTGAGCATTCGAGAAAACTGATTAAGGTCTTCCGGCGTTTTGAGGTTTTTGGCAAATTCTGCTGCCAAGGCGTGGAGTTGTTTTTCGTTCATAATAAAATACCTGTATCTAATGTATTATCTCAGAAACAGGCATTTACACAAATTGTGGGAGAGGCTCTTTAGCATTTATAGTCATAACCCTTAAAAAGTTTAAATGACTTCTATTTTTTTATATAAATATATGTGATACTGTCACTATTTTCTTTTTTGTCTAATTTAAATGATGTTTTATTATCAAAATAAGGATTAATTTCATCAATGATTATTTTTTCAAGTATTCTTTTTTCTTTGAAAAATGTGAATATAAAGCCATTAAATAATCTAAGGTTTAATTTATTATTATGAGAGATTTGAATAAATCCTACTACAGGTTTATTTGAAATTTTCAATACAATAGAATTTATATTCTCTAGAGGAATGTGATGACATATTTGTCTATTTTTGAAAACAATGATTGAATCTTCATAAAGTTTTATGCTATATTTTGAACTTATGACAAATTGGTTTATTATAAGAAGAAGTATAAAGGAAATACCAAGTATAAGCCCATAAACTTTAGAAATATCAATAACAGAAGGTTTTTTGACAATGTCATAATTAAATATTTGTTCAATAAAAGGAGCTATTAAGAAAAAAAGGACTATCCAAACTGACATTGCTAAAATCAGCTTGCTTATTGTTAAAGCTTTAAACTCATATTGACTATTATATTGTTTCATATTGAAGTTATTTAAACTTTTTTTGGAAAATAAAAAAGGGTTGGCGAAATTTGTATTGCAAAACCTAATCATTTCAAAGTCATCCCTATGATGTATAAAATACTCGACAAAGATACAATAAAAAATGAAATAATTCCACATTTGCCACGAGCAAAAAGAGGCTTTCAAATAACGGTTCCTTTAGAAGAAGTGGTAAATGCTATTATTTTCAAAGAAAAAACACTTTCGTGGCAATCGGTCTATTACCATTATCGAAAATGGTAATAGACCGACACCTTAAAGGGTTTATGGTGTAAAATATTAGAAAAATCCGATCGCTTGCACGGCGTACTATTGAGTTAATTTTTAAAGAACAAAAAACGTATTTTACACAAATGCCGTCTGAAAATTGGGTTGCCGTTACGTTTCAAACTAAAAATCATTTATTCATTTTTACTTTTTTCAAAAAGAAAGAGGAGTTTATTTAAAAACTTCTTAGATGATGGTGTTTTTTGTTATTTTAAAAATCGAGCCTCTCCCACAATTTGTGTAAATGCCTGTTTCTGAGATAATACATTAGATACAGGTATTTTATTATGAACGAAAAACAACTCCACGCCTTGGCAGCAGAATTTGCCAAAAACCTCAAAACGCCGGAAGACCTTAATCAGTTTTCTCGAATGCTCAAAAAAATCACGGTCGAAGCCGCCCTAAACGTGGAACTGACTGACCACCTTGGTTATGAAAAACATCAGCCACGAAAAGGCAAAAATGCGCGTAACGGCTATACGTCCAAAACTGTGATGTGTGATGAGGGTGAAATGGAAATTGATACCCCTCGTGACCGTGAGGGTACCTTTGAACCGCAGCTTATCAAGAAAAACCAAACCCGAATTACCGGAATGGACGAGCAGATTATCGCCTTATATGCCAAAGGCTTAAGCAATCAAGAAATCGTCGAAATGTTCAAAGAACTCTATGATGCTGATGTGTCAACGAGCTTGATTTCTCGCGTGACAGATTCGGTTAAAGAGCGCGTCTTGGAATGGCAAAATCGCCCGCTTGATGCGGTGTATCCGATTGTTTATTTGGATTGCATCGTGGTCAAAGTGCGTCAAGACGGGCGGATTATCAACAAGTCCGTCTTTGTGGCGTTGGGTGTGAATTTGGAGGGGCATAAAGAATTACTCGGACTCTGGATTGCCGAAAACGAAGGCGCGAAGTTCTGGGCAAACGTGCTAACAGAGCTGCAAAATCGCGGTTTAAAAGACATTTTAATTGCGTGTGTGGACGGTTTAAAAGGCTTTCCTGACGCCATTAATGCCGTTTATCCCCAAACCAAGATTCAGCTTTGCATTGTGCATTTGGTGCGTAATAGTTTGAAATATGTGTCATGGAAAGATTACAAGGCGGTGACTGCGGATTTAAAACAGGTGTATCAAGCCCCGACGGAGATGCAAGCACGCGAGAATTTGACCGCACTTTCGCAAAAATGGCAGGAAAAATACCCGCTTGTAGCGAGAGGTTGGGAGGAGAATTGGGCGAATATCGCGACATTTTTTGATTATCCGTCGGATATTCGCAAAGCGATTTATACCACCAATGCGGTGGAGTCACTCAATAGCGTGATTCGGCGAGTCATTAAAAAACGCAATGTATTCCCGACGGATGAGTCGGTGTTCAAGGTAATATGGCTGGCGATGAAAGATGTGTCAAAGAAATGGACAATGCCGATTCAAAACTGGAAACAGGCAATGAATCGTTTTATGA
The DNA here is from genome assembly GCF_026226765.1 of Avibacterium sp. 21-599. Taxonomy (NCBI): domain Bacteria; kingdom Pseudomonadati; phylum Pseudomonadota; class Gammaproteobacteria; order Pasteurellales; family Pasteurellaceae; genus Avibacterium; species Avibacterium sp. 21-599. The sequence continues at coordinate 1,184,983 of NZ_JAKKOB010000001.1, read as the reverse complement.
TTGATTTTGGTGATCGCCTCGACGATCACCGTTAAGTTGAAATGGGTGTTTACACAGAATTTGGGATAGGGTCGATTAATCTTCCTAATCTTATCACTCACTTCAAACAAAACCGAGATACCCAAAACTACTCCGACAACTTTAAACTCCGTATCCACCGCGCATTAAGTTGGTTGAAGCAGGCTGAAGCCACTGAAGATTTAGATACTAAATTTATTTTTCTTTGGATAGCATTTAATTCTGCCTATGCTAAAGAAATTAAGAATTTAGAAAATAAAGAGCGGGTTAATTTAAATGAGTTTTTATTACGAATTTGTAGTTTAGATGAAGAGCAAACTATTTATACTCTAGTATGGAAAAATTTTTCCCAGCCTATTCGTTTACTTACAAATAATCAATTTATTTTTCAGCCATTTTGGCGTTTTCATAATGGCGATATTACCGAACGGCAATACCTTAAAGAAGAGAAAGATGAACAAAGACATTTGCTTTCTGCATTAGAAAAACAAAATACACCTCAAATTTTGTCTATATTATTTGGGCGTCTTTATACGCTAAGAAATCAGATTATTCACGGTGGTGCAACTTTTAATAGTTCTGTTAACCGTGAGCAATTAAAGGTAAGTTGCCAACTTCTTTCTTTATTTTTACCCACAATGCTTGAAATTATGATGAATAACTACGATAAATTAGATTGGGGTAAACCGTTTTATCCATTGATAAAAAATAAATAAAAGCGCATCACTAATCATACAAAAAAAATAAAGCAGGTATTTAACCCTGCTTTATATTTATGTCATTTTTAATGAATATTATTTTGTATAACGTCTAAAAACTAAGGTTGCATTGGTGCCGCCAAAACCAAAGCTGTTTGACATCACGGTATTTAAGCCCGCATTTTCTTTGGTTTTTGTTACGATATTCATCCCTTCAGCTTGTGGATCAAGGGTTTCAATGTTAATGCTTGGGGCAATAAAATCGTTATCTAACATTAATAATGTGTAGATGGCTTCGTGCGCACCTGCAGCACCTAAGGAGTGTCCTGTCATTGATTTTGTGGACGAAATCGCAGGTTGGCTTTCACCGAATACGTTTTTAATTGCACCAAGTTCTTTCACATCACCAACGGGTGTTGACGTGCCGTGTACGTTGATGTAATCAATCGGAGTATCTACGGTTGCCATTGCTTGTTTCATACAACGCTCTGCCCCTTCTCCACTCGGAGCGACCATATCATAACCATCTGAAGTTGCGCCATAGCCTACGATTTCTGCATAAATTTTTGCACCACGAGCAAGGGCGTGTTCTAATTCTTCAACGACAACCACCGCGCCACCACCTGCGATAACAAAACCATCACGGTTTGCATCATAAGCGCGAGAAGCTTTCTCTGGCGTATCATTATATTTTGTCGAAACCGCACCCATTGCATCAAACTCTGTTGCACATTCCCAAGAAAGTTCCTCTGCACCACCTGCAAATACGATATCTTGTTTGCCTAATTGGATTAATTCTAGTGCGTGTCCAATACAATGTGCTGAAGTCGCACAAGCTGAACTAATGCTGTAATTAACACCACGAATTTTATAAGGGGTCGCTAAACAGGCTGAAACGCTTGATGCCATTGTTTTGGTTACCGCATAAGGCCCAACGGCTTTTACACCACGAGGCCCACGCACAGCATCACACGCGATTAATTGGTTATGTGCTGAACCTGTTCCAGCACCAATGACCAAGCCTGTACGATCGTTAGAAACCTGTTCTTCTGTTAATCCGGCATCTTCAATGGCTTCTTTCATTGAAAGATACGCATAAGCGGCTGCATCGCCCATAAAACGGTAAACTTTACGGTCAATTAATTCTGAAGGAGTAATTTTAAGTGTTCCTGCGATATGGCTACGCATACCCATTTCGACAAATTCTGGCACTAATTCAATGCCTGATTTGCCCGCTTTTAATGAAGCTAGCACTTCTTCTTTATTGTTACCGATACTAGAAATGACGCCGAAACCAGTAATTACCGCTCTTTTCATAAATTATTCCTTTTGGGTTGAAAGAGTAAATAGATTTGTCGGTCGCTAACTTACTACGAAATGAAAATATTGCAAGCATTTCTTTGAAGGTTCGACCAATCCAGAAAATTCCGTTATTATAGCAAACTCAATCAGTACAACAAAGATAACCACACCGATGTTTAAACTTAATCACGCCGAGATTTATTTTAACCAAGAAAAAACACCTGTTTCCGCTACATTTGATGATGTTTATTTCTCTAATCAAGATGGATTGGCAGAAAGTCGCTATGTTTTTCAAGAAGGAAATCAATTGTGGCAACGTTGGCAAGATTTTGAACAATCTCATTTTGTGATCGGAGAAACAGGCTTTGGTACAGGGCTGAATTTTTTTGCCGTAACCACGCTCTTTCGCCAATTTAGACAAGCTCACCCCCATAGCCCATTAAAACGTCTGTTCTTTATTTCTTTTGAAAAATATCCATTGAATCAAACCCAGTTAGCCGAAACGCACCTGCCTTATGCGGAGTTTACTGAGTTAAGCCAGCAACTTTGCCAACACTGGCAACCAATGATTAGTGGCTGCCAGCGTTTTCATTTTAATGAAAGCACATTAGATGTTTGGTTTGGCGATATCGCAGACAACTTACCGCAACTTGGTGATTATATGCAAAACCGTATTGATGCGTGGTTTTTAGATGGCTTTTCTCCGAGTAAAAACCCGCAAATGTGGAACGCGCAACTTTATACTGCAATGTTCAATTATTGTAAACCTAATGGAACATTTGCCACCTTTACGGCAGCCAGTGCGGTGCGAAAAGGGTTAGAAAATGCAGGGTTTTGCGTACATAAACGCAAAGGCTATGGCAAAAAGCGTGAATGTTTAGCTGGCGTAAAACCAGAAAATGACAAAAAAAATCACCGCACTTTGGCAATCTTAACCCCTTGGTATTTGGCTCAATCAGCTCGGCTGAGCAAACAGCGCCCTAGCAAAGTAGATCAACAAGATATTGCCATTGTCGGCGGGGGAATTGCTTCCGCCTTTACTGCGCTGTCTTTATTACAACGAGGCGCAAACATCACCTTATATTGCGAAGACGAACAAACCGCCCTCAATGCTTCTGGCAATAAACAAGGGGCATTTTATCCACAACTGAGTGATGATGATAAACGTAATATTCGTTTTTATATCCACGCATTTTTATATGGGCAACAGCAATTACATTGGGCTATTAAACAGGGGATCGAATTTGAACACGCTTTTTGTGGCGTTGCCCTTTGTGCTTATGATCATAAAAGTGCGGTAAAATTAGATAAAATTTCTGCGTTAGATTTGCCTGAAACCTTATTCCAACCACTTTCCCAAACTGAATTAAGCGAAAAAGTCGGTTTACCACTGCCTTGTGGTGGGGCATTTCTTCCACAAGGGGCTTGGCTTGCTCCTCGTCAATTAGTGCAAAATTTATTTAGCTATCTAGCCGAACAGGGCGTAAGCATAAAAACATCGCAAAAAATTACCGCACTTTCACTGCAAGATGAAAATTGGCAATTGACCAATGCACAGGGTGAAACCTTTTCTCATCACATTGCCATTATTGCCAATGGACATCAGCTAAAAAACTTTCATCAAACGAAAGAATTGCCGGTTTATCCCGTGCGTGGGCAAGTGAGCCAAATTCCCACAACACCACAATTAAAGCAACTGAATGCCGTGCTTTGCTATGACGGTTATCTCACCCCTGCCGATCAACATCAAACGAGCCATTGCATTGGGGCGAGCCACGTTCGCGATAATCAAGATCGTCAATTCAGCTCACAAGAACAGCAACAAAATCAATATAAAATTCAACATAATCTTGCGGGGGCTGAATGGGTGAACGCGATCGATACATCTGACAATCTTGCCCGTGTTGGCGTGCGTTGTGCGGTGCGAGATCGTATTCCAATGGTCGGTAACGTGCCAGATTTTACTCAACAAGTAGCAGACTACAATAATTTGTTCAATCTTCGCCGCCGCAAACAGCCCATTCCACCAGCCGCAATACATCGTAATCTTTATTTAATCGGGGCATTAGGCTCAAGGGGATTAACTTCCGCCCCTTTACTTGGCGAAGTCCTTGCATCATTAATTTACGGCGAACCCCTGCCATTAAGTGAAGATATTTTGCATCAACTCAGCCCAAATCGTAGTTGGATAAGGAAATTGCTAAAAGGCACGCCCGTTGCATAAACAAAAAAGGCGAACCTGATGTTCGCCTTTTCGCTATTTCCTCTTACGCTCGATTACTTCACGCGCGCCCCTGCTTTTGCACCAGAATCGACATCAAGTAAGAATAAATCTGCTCCGCCACTGCCCGCAGAAAGAATCATTCCTTCTGACATACCAAATTTCATTTTACGCGGTGCGAGGTTGGCAACCATAATCACCATACGCCCCTCTAATTCTTCAGGTTTATTGTAAGCCGCCTTAATCCCAGAGAAAACTTGGCGTTGTTCAACGCCTAAATCTAAGATAAATTTCAACAATTTGTTACTTTCAGGCACGGCTTCACATTTTAGCACTTTGGCAACGCGCAAATCTAATTTGGCAAAATCATCAATGCTGATCGTGTCTTCAAAAGGCTCAATATCTTGTAAATTTTCCACCGCACTTTTCTCACTATGGGATTGTGGAAGTAATTGTGCATTTTCAGCTTTAGATGCCTCAATCATTTGTTCAATTTGTTTCATCTCTAAACGAGAGAACAATGCCTTAAATGGTGCAATTTTATGCGCGAGCAAAGGCGTTGCAAGGTTATCCCAAGTAATTTCGGCTTGCAAAAAGGCTTCGGCACGCTCTGCCAATTTCGGTAACACCGGTTTTAAATACCCCATTAATACACGGAAAAGTTGGATACCCATTGAACAAACTTGCTGTAATTCTTGCTCTCGCCCTTCTTCTTTGGCAATAACCCAAGGTGCTTTTTCATCAATATATTTATTCGCTTTATCCGTTAATGCCATAATTTCGCGGATCGCTTTACCAAATTCGCGATTTTCATAATAGTCTGCAATTTGTTCAGATTGTGCGGTAAATTCAGCAAATAATTGTGGATCTTGCAAGGTTGCAGCAAGCTCGCCATCAAAACGTTTTTGAATAAACCCTGCATTGCGTGAAGCAAGATTAACTAATTTATTCACCACATCGGTGTTTACTCGTTGAACAAAATCCTCTAAATTGAGATCAAGATCGTCAATTCTATTCCCCAATTTCGCCGCATAATAATAGCGTAAATACTCTGGATCTAAATGTTTTAAGTAAGTTGCCGCTTGGATAAATGTGCCACGAGATTTCGACATTTTTTCGCCATTTACGGTAACATAGCCGTGAACAAAAATATTATCTGGTTTACGCAATTCTGCCCCTTCTAACATAGCGGGCCAAAACAAGGAGTGAAAATACATAATATCTTTACCAATCAAATGATAAAGTTCCGTTTGGCTGTCTTGTCGCCAAAAATCGTTAAAGTCTAAATCCCCTTTACGCTCACAGAGGTTTTTAAACGATGCCATATAACCAATTGGCGCATCAAGCCAAACATAGAAATATTTGTTTTCTGTATCAGGAATTTTAAAGCCAAAATAAGGAGCATCACGAGAAATATCCCACTGTTGTAAACCCGCTTCAAACCATTCTTGCATTTTGTTCGCCACTTCCTGTTGCAAAGATCCAGAGCGAATCCACTCTTTCAACATTGCTTCAAAACTTGGTAAATCAAAGAAAAAATGCTCACTCTCTTTCAACACTGGCGTTGCACCTGAAACCGTAGAGCGTGGATTAATTAATTCTGTTGGGCTATATGTGGCAGAACAAACTTCGCAATTATCACCATATTGATCAGGGGATTTACATTTTGGGCAAGTCCCTTTAACAAATCGATCAGGCAAGAACATTTGTTTTTCAGGATCGAATAATTGTGAAATAGTACGGCTTTTGATAAAACCATTTTCTTTTAATTTGCGATAAATACATTGTGCCAATTCACGATTTTCTTCACTATGGGTAGAATGATAGTTATCAAAGCTAATATTAAAGCCTTCAAAATCTGCAATATGTTTCTTCTGTACATCGGCAATTAACTGCTCAGGCGTAATACCCATTTGATCAGCTTTCAACATAATTGGCGTGCCGTGCGCATCATCGGCACAAACAAAATAAATTTCGTTGCCACGCATACGTTGGAAACGCACCCAAATATCGGCTTGGATATGTTCAAGCATATGTCCTAAATGGATAGGGCCATTGGCATAAGGCAATGCACAAGTGACTAAAATTTTACGAGGTGAATTTGACATTATCTGTTCCTTTATCATCAGAAAAATTGTGCCGAATTTTACCTTATTGACGGTATTTTTTCCAGTTCAAGGCAGTTTATCTCAATTTATACTTAACAGCACCGCGTTGCCGTGTTTAAATATACCAACAAATTTACTCAACTATTTACTTACGATCGACTTAACAATAGGAAATAATGATGAGCATTCATTTTTCAGCGAATTTAAACGAGGCGCAACAAGCCGAGATTCAACAACGATTCCAACAATTTAAACAGCAAAGCTTACAGCGTGATTTAATTAACCTCAATGCAATCAAAAAAGTAGAACTCGGTGCAGGCGTTTTACGCATTGAAATTGCGATGCCTTTTGCTTGGAATAGCGGTTTTGAACAATTAAAAGCTACCCTAACTAAGGAATTAGAAAAAATTACCCAAGCACAAGAAGTAAAATGGGTGCTGAACTATCAAATCGCCACATTAAAACGTGCCAATAACCACCCGGCAGTGAAAGGTATTAAAAATATCATTGCGGTGAGTTCAGGCAAAGGTGGTGTGGGCAAGTCCACGGTTTCAGTAAATTTAGCTTTAGCCTTACAAGCGCAAGGAGCAAAAGTTGGATTACTTGATGCCGATATTTATGGTCCTTCCGTACCTCATATGCTTGGCGTCGCAGATCAACGCCCAACCTCGCCAGATAACAAACACATTAATCCTATTGAAGTATATGGCCTACGAACCAATTCAATTGGCTATTTAATGGAACCAGATAATGCCACCATTTGGCGTGGGCCTATGGCAAGCAGTGCATTAAGCCAACTTTTGCAAGAAACCCTATGGGCAAAAGATGGCGTAGAGCTGGATTATTTAGTGATTGATATGCCGCCGGGAACGGGAGATATTCAGCTTACGCTCTCACAACAAATCCCTGTAACCGGGGCGATTGTGGTTACGACCCCACAAGATATCGCCTTAATTGATGCGATTAAAGGGATTTCAATGTTCCAGCGTGTTTCTGTCCCTGTGCTTGGTATTGTGGAAAATATGTCGGTGCATATTTGTAGCCACTGTGGTCATCACGAACCGATTTTCGGCACTGGTGGTGCTGAAAAAATGGCAGAAAAATATCAAGTAAAAGTCCTCGCACAACAGCCATTACATATCCGCCTACGTGAAGATATGGATAACGGTAAACCTACGGTGATTTCTGCCCCAGACAGCGAAATTGCCCAATCTTTCTTACAGTTAGCAGAAAACGTTGCCAGCGAACTTTATTGGCAAGGTGAGATTATTCCAAGCGAAATTTTATTTAAAGCAGTGGAATAAACCTATTCGCACTTCACCAAGTGCGGTGCTTTTTTCACAAGTTTTTCAACGCATCTAATTTCAATATAAGGGCGGTTTGATGTATTCGCCCTTATATCGCTTAACTAAAAAACGACTGGCGATAAAGCACTAAGCCTGTACCATACGATGTAAAATTGCCTTATTCTCTCATACATTAGTGCGGTGTTTTTTTCGGCAATTTTACGCATAAAAGAAAATTCATTCTGCATATCTCCCAATCCCGGGCATAAAAAAACGCTCAATCTCTTGAGCGTTTTCTTTACTTAATTTAATGATTAGCGACGTAAACCTAAACGCGCGATAATTTCGCTATATTTAGCTAAATCAGTACGTTTTAAGTAATCTAATAATTTACGACGACGAGAAACCATACGTAACAAACCACGACGACCGTGGTGATCTTTTTTATGAACAGCAAAATGACCTTGTAAGTGGTTAATTTGCGCTGTTAATAATGCAATTTGAACTTCTGAAGAACCAGTATCTTTTGCATCACGACCAAACTCAGCAACGATTTCTGCTTTTTTTTCTGTACTTAGAGACATAGTTAAATCCTCAATTATAGGGGTTAATCATACATCAAACGCCGATCTCTAATTCAGCGCTGACAAGGAGCGATAATTGTAGCGGTTAAGCAAAAAAATGCAATAAATATCTTGGGATTTTTTCGGTTAGCAAGGTAGTATAACAATAGGTTTTTATGAAGGAATTGATAATGAAAATACTCATTGCACCAGACTCATTCAAAGAAAGCTTAACCGCTCTTGAAGTAGCGGAAGCGATTGAAATTGGCTTTAAAAAGATTTTTCCACAAGCACAATATTGTAAAATCCCAATGGCTGATGGTGGTGAAGGTACGGTGCAATCCTTGGTGGATGCCACCAAAGGAAAGCTAATTCGATGTACTGTCACTGCCCCGTTAGGTAATAAAATTAATGCATTTTGGGGGCTTTCTGGTGATGGTAAAACCGCATTCATTGAAATGGCAGCGGCTTCTGGATTGCATCTTGTACCAATGGAAGCACGCAATCCATTGAAAACCACCAGTTTTGGTACGGGAGAATTGATTTTAGAGGCATTAAATTATGGCGTAAAAAAAATTATTCTAGGTATTGGAGGGAGTGCAACCAATGACGCAGGTGTAGGAATGTTGCAAGCCTTAGGCGCACGTATTCTCAATGGTGAAAATCAGCTTTTAGGCTATGGTGGCGAGCAGTTAATTAACATCGTTCATATTGATTTACACCAGCTTGATCCGCGTTTAGCCCAAGTACAAATTGAGGTTGCTTGTGATGTGAGCAATCCAATGTGTGGTAAGACAGGGGCATCAGCAGTATTCGGGCCACAAAAAGGGGCAACACCTCAAATGGTTCAGCAACTGGATGTCGCCCTTGCACATTTTGCACAAAGCGTGCGGCAACAACTTGGTATTGATATTGCTAACCAAGCGGGAGCTGGCGCGGCAGGAGGAATGGGCGGTGGATTATTGCTTCTCCCTAAAGTGCGGTTGAAAAAAGGGGTAAATATTGTATTAGAAACCTTAAATTTTGCCACACAAGTACAAAATGCGGATTTAGTGATTACAGGTGAAGGCAGAATGGATGGGCAAAGTGCATACGGAAAAACGCCAATTGGCGTCGCTAAAGTAGCCAAACAATTTGGCAAACCTGTTATTGCTATCGTAGGTTGCCTACGAGAAGATTACGAAGTGGTGTATGAGCAGGGTATTGATGCGGTATTTCCTATTATTCGTCAGCTAGATAGCTTGGAAAACACCTTACGATCAGGAAAAGAAAATCTGATTTCAACCGCACAGAATGTTGCCCGATTTTATCAGTTAATAATGAAATGAAAATAAGTGTAGTAAAAAATAATAAAATTAAGATTGGATAGAGTAAAATTTAGATATTTACTGCCAACTTTATTCATATAATTTGAATCATAAATAAAAAATAAGTAACTCATACGGTGATCCGTAGAGTTACTTTATATTTAAAACACCACAATATGAGTAGTAGTCGTTAAATTAGCCTATGTAACATGATAAATAGTTACCTTTATAATACAGGCTCTAAACTAATCTTAATATGTGTGTCTCCTTATTTAGTTTAGAATAACTCTTTAACTCAGTAAGCCTAATTGAAAAATAATAAACAATAATGTAAAACTTGCTAAATATGCTAAACCAATAAAAGAAAGCCATAATAAACCACCTTTAACCTTATGTTCACCTTTTAAGACGAGAGAAAGGTTAAGATAGGCAAAAATAGGCGTTGAAACAAAAGAGCAAATCATAGCAAAGCGCAACATTGTTGCGACATCACTCATAAAGAAACTAATGATAATTATGCCTGCTAATGCGGCAAAGGTCATCCATAAAGCCAATTGTTTTGGTGACTGCTCTTTATGATTTAATAATAAACGTAGAGCCTCAGCATTCGCTCGGGAATAACCATCGATCACCGTGATTGTGGTTCCAAACATACACATTAATGCAATAAATGCAATTAATAAGCGAGACCAATCTCCAATAGCATAAGCATACATTTTAATTAATTGCGCAATATATTTCACACCAGCTTGTTCCACGGCTTCTCCAGAACCATACTGAATGAGCGCCCCTAATGCTAAAAATACCATTGCTAGAATAGCGGTACCAATAAAGCCTACATTAAAATCAAACAGTCCATCTTTATAATTTATATGGGTAAAACGTCTTTTGGCCACAACCCACATTGAGTTAATTGCAGAAATTTCAATAGGTGCTGGCATCCAGCCCATTAAGGCAACAATAAAACCAAGCGAAAGCATATTCCAAGGGGATGGCTCAATAAAGTCTGGCGCAATGACTTTTTCCTTGAAAACGGCAATAATTACTGCTGTTACAGTTGCCGTAGTCAATGCAATCATAATCCATTTCGATAAACGATCTAAAAAGCGGTATTTACCAAGCAATAAAATACCCCAAGTTAGCACAATAATAACCGTACTCACCTGAGAAATACTTAATCCCCATTCTTTAGGTAAAATAAAACTTAAAATCGCTGCAGTTACAATGCCTACTCCAGCTGTATTAATCGCTGTCGCAAAAACATTAAGCAAGAAAAAAATTAATAAATAAAAATATCCTTTTTCTTTATAACCCTCTAGCAAGGTTTTCCCTGTACTTAAAGTGTACTGAGTACCAAAACGGAAAAAAGGGTATTTGAATAAATTTGCAAGAAGAATAATAATCGCTAATTGCCAGCCATAAATCGCCCCAGCTTGCGTTGACGCAATAAGATGCGATCCCCCAACCGCAGCGGAAGCCATTAAAATACCGGGACCTAAAGCCGAAAATTTAGAACGCCACGTAGAAGCATTGAAATTTGAAGTCGTTGTCATTTGTTATATTCCTTTTTATTACGTCATCTACAACAATGATGGATGCACACAATAACACAGCAAGGACGAAAGTAAAAGACTCATTTTTAGTATAAAAAACTGAGAAAAAGATTAAAAAAGACAAATAGAATAAATTTCAGATATTTAACACTATAAAAACGATAAAAAACAGAATAAAACTCCAATATAATTTAATAGTAAGATATTTAATTCTTAAGCTTACATCAGAAAAGTATAGGTAAATCTGTTTCTATTAAAAACTAAAAATGAAATAGAAAATGAATAATGATGACTGGGGTACTAGGATTCGAACCTAGGGATGCCGAGATCAAAACCCGGTGCCTTACCGCTTGGCGATACCCCATTAGGAATTCTATAATTAGAATTTTTGATAAGAAATCAGATAGTATGGCTGGGGTACTAGGATTCGAACCTAGGGATGCCGAGATCAAAACCCGGTGCCTTACCGCTTGGCGATACCCCACCTACTAAAGAACTGCAAGCTAATGAATGGTGCGGGACGAGGGACTTGAACCCACACACCTCGCGGCGCCAGAACCTAAATCTGGTGCGTCTACCAATTTCGCCAGTCCCGCAAATATGGTGGCTATGACGGGATTCGAACCTGTGACCCCAACATTATGAGTGTTGTGCTCTAACCAACTGAGCTACATAGCCAAACATTTTGCATTCACCTCATCGGCTTTGCGGGGCTAATTATGCTGATCTGACTCCCCTTCGTCAACTCTTTTTTTACGCTTTTTTCTAAATTCTTTCTCATTCGCATAGAGATTATACAAATCGGCGTAAAAGCAACCGCACTTTACTCTGCTAATAGATGTTGGAGCAATCTACCATCGAATAAGGCTTGTTTAATCAGCGCAAATGCGCCGATAACATCTTCATTTTGTAGTTCAGAAGCCACCAGTGGTGTATTTTTCACAAAAGCAGGCAATGCCAAATTATCCAAGGTGCGGCGAATAGCGGAAAACAGCACATCCTTAGCTTGCGTGATTTCTCCTGAAATCACGATTTTTTCAGGGTTAAACATATTCACACTCATCGCAAGTACGCGTCCAATTTGGATACCTACGTGTTCAATCAACTCTACTGCCACGGTATCTTGTTTATTCACCGCCTTACAAATCGCTTCAATATCATGACTTTCTAAAGAAATCCATTTGCTTTGATAACCATCTTCAAGTAAACGTTGCATTTTTTCTTCAATTGCCGCATTACTGACCACGGTTTCCAAACAACCTACATTGCCACACAAACAGCGTTTACCTAAAGGATCAACCTGAATATGCCCAATTTCCCCCACATTATTTTTATAACCAAGGAATACTTCGTGATTAATCACAATGCCAGCACCAACACCACGATGAATACGTAGTAATAAAGAATCATAGCAATCTTTTGTTACACCGAAATAATGTTCTGCTAAAGCAAGGCTACGCACATCATGCCCAATAAAGGTCATCAATTGAAATTCCCGTGCTATTTTTTGCGCTAATAACCAAGGTTCATCTAACTTAAGATAAGATAAATGTTCAATCGCGTTTGTTTTGCTATCAACAAAGCCTGATACAGTAACACCAATTGCAATAAATTCACTACGGCGATGCTGATTGGCTTCAATGAATTGCTTTAAGTGAGTACATAAAAATGCTTCGATTTCAGCGGCACTATTCATCTCTGGCAAATCAATCACGGTTTTCTTTAATAATTTTGTAGAAAGATCCATTATTGCAAAGGTAATATGCTCTTGCCCCAACCGGATTAGAATGGCTCGAAATGCCTTATATTCCGCAATAATCGACGTTGCTCGGCGTCCCCCTGTTGATTCTTGTTGCTCAACTTCTTTAATCAAACCGCGCGCGAGTAAATTTCGCGTAATTTTTGTCACACTGGCTGGTGCAAGCTGGCTTAATTCTGAAATTTGAATACGAGAAATTGGTCCTTGTTGATCAATTAATTTATAAACCACTGCACTATTCATTTGTTTAACAAAATCAACATTTGCAATTTGATGATGATCCCACATTCTCTTTTCCTACATCATAAAACCGATAATGGGGGTATTTTAAAATGAATTGAACAAAATGCCTAGCTGAGAAAACAGGCTAAATAAAAAGGTAGCCTATAATCTTCTTAAGAATGATTTTAAATAGCTAGATATTTATAGTATGATTTGATGAAACTTGCTAAATGAGATGAAATTTGAATGCAGTTGAAGCATATTTCTGCACATCCCCCCACTGATATCCCCCTAACTTTTTATAAAATTGACCTATCTATAAAAAAGAGCGATTTTTCAACCGCACTTTTATTGCATTTAAGTTGAATAGAATAAAGGTGATGTTGAATATCAGTGGCTATTTACTCTTTTCAACAGCGATAGTTTATTGACGACCTTTATAAATTGCCACAGCCTCAGGCATTAAACGAAGTAAATTGGCTTGGCGATCTTTATCACTCGGGTGAGTGGAAGAAAGCGCCGCGAATACACCGCTATTTCCTGAAGAAGCTGTCTGCATTTTTTCCCATAATTTTGGTGCTGCCTCTGGGTTATAACCTGCTTTTGCCATTAAAAATAGTCCCACTTCATCCGCTTCCGTTTCTGCACTACGAGAATAAGGCTTATCTAATGCCCAATCTTTGGTGATACCGATAATTAACCCACTTCCTTCTGAACCAATTTGTGTGGAAAGTGCAATATGCGCAACCTGTGCGACCACATTCGTGAATGTTCCCATATTCACTTTCTTTTTGCCGTGTTCTTTCAGTGCGTGTGCCATTTCGTGCCCCATTACGGTGGCAATTTCATCATCATTTAAGTGTAATTTATCCACAAGCCCTGTATAAAATGCCATTTTACCGCCCGGCATCGCCCACGCATTGAGTTCATTTGATTTAATTACGGTAATTTGCCAATTAAATGGCTGCCCCGTATTATTTTCACGATTGGCATAAGGGTACATTTTATTAAATACTTGATGAATGCGTTTTGATGTTGTTGAACTTGTATCTACAACCCCTTTTTGTTTTGCTTCATTTACCGTTTGTAGGTAACTTGTCGCCGCTTGTTGATTAACACTTGCAGAATCGGCACAAGCATTAAGCATTAGGGTAAAAATGCAAAGTGCGGTGATTTTTTTCATTGTTTTTAACATATTCACTCCTTAGGTTAAACATAGAAAAATACCGCATTAGGTAACGCGGTATTTAAAAAGAACAAGTTAAGAATTATTTTTTTGCACGCTCAAAAGAGTCTAAAATTTCTTTACGTGCAGCCGCAGCATCTTCCCAACCATCAACTTTCACCCATTTCCCGGCTTCTAAGGCTTTGTAGCTTTCAAAGAAATGTTGAATCTGTGCTTTTAGCAATGCCGGTAAATCACCAACATCTTTAATGTGATCGTATTCTTTGCTTAATTTTGTATGTGGTACTGCAATAACTTTAGCATCTTGACCCGATTCATCGGTCATTTTTAATACGCCCACTGGACGACAACGAATCACTGAACCCGGTTGTAAGGGATAAGGGGTTGGTACTAATACATCAACAGGATCGCCATCTAACGATAAGGTGTGGTTAATATAGCCATAGTTTGCTGGGTAGAACATTGCTGTCGCCATAAAACGATCAACAAATAAGGTACCCGTTTCTTTATCCACTTCATATTTGATTGGATCTGAGTTTGCTGGAATCTCAATCACAACATAAATATCATCAGGAAGTTCTTTTCCTGCTGGAACACTTTCTAAGCCCATTTGCTCTTTCCTTCTAGTTAATGAATGGTAATAAAACGCTTGAATTATAGCTTGATTTTTTTACTTTTGCCAAGCTAAATGGGCAATTTTGGCATTGTGTTTTTATTTTGCACTATTATAATAGTTCACTAATACCAATATAAAACTTATAGGTGAATTTATGAAAAAAAATACTTCCTTATTTGGTGGTGCGATGATTATCGCAGGCGGTACAATTGGTGCGGGTATGCTCGCAAACCCTATTGCCACCTCTGGCGTGTGGTTTATCGGTTCAATTTTGATCCTCTGCTACACTTGGTTTTGTATGACCACATCAGGCTTAATGCTACTTGAAGCAAACTTACATTATCCTACTGGTGCAAGTTTTGACACCATTGTAAAAGACTTGCTTGGTAAAGGCTGGAATGTGCTAAATGGGCTTTCCGTTGCATTTGTTCTCTATATTCTCACCTATGCATATATTACTTCTGGTGGCGGTTTAACAGAAAGTTTTCTTAATCAATTACTGAGTAGCGAACAAAGTGCGGTGGAAATTGGACGCATTTCTGGCTCACTGATTTTCTGTGCGGTTCTCGCCTTTTTCGTATGGTTCTCAACAAAAGCGGTGGATCGTTTTAGTACCATTTTAATTGCTGGAATGGTGGTGGCATTTTTCCTTTCGGTTACCAATTTATTAGGTATGGTAAACACCGATATTCTGCTTGATAGCACAGGGGATAGCCAATACTTGCCTTTCGCCCTTGCTGCCTTGCCAGTTTGCTTAGTTTCGTTCGGTTTTCACCAAAACGTGCCAAGCCTTGTGAAATATTATGATCGCAACAGCAGCAAAGTGACAAAATCGATTGTTTACGGTACATTCATTGCCTTAATCATCTATATGCTATGGCAACTTGCTATTCAAGGCAATTTACCACGTAATGAATTTATCCCGGTTATCCAAAAAGGGGGCGATATTGCGGTGCTACTGGAAGCCTTAAATAGTCAAATTCAAACGGATTTTGTCGGCTTAATGTTACGCTTTTTTGCCTATATGGCGATTGCTAGCTCGTTCCTTGGGGTAACTCTCGGCTTATTTGATTACATTGCGGATTTATTTAAATTCGACAACAGTAGTGTAGGCAGAAGCAAAACCGCATTAATCACCTTCTTACCACCGTTGATTTTAAGCTTACTTTTCCCATACGGTTTTGTTATCGCCATTGGTTACGCAGGATTAGCAGCAACAATTTGGGCGGTCATTACGCCTGCATTATTGGCTAAAGCAAGTCGGGCTAGATATCCAAATCAAACTTACCAAGTGTATGGTGGTTCAGCGATGATTTATTTTGTTATCTTATTTGGATTAATTAATATTCTTGTTCAACTCGCTGATTTAGTTGGCTGGTTACCAGTATTTGGAAGATAGTTGAAAATCCCTTAAAATAACAGAAAATAGACACAATTAGCACGGATAACCGTGCTAATTTTTTTACCGTTAAGATGATAATGAAAACCTCTGTTTACGATAAAGAAGGCTTTTTTGAGCTTTACCAAAAATTACGCCAGAACCCATCTAGTTTAAATGAAATTGTGGAAAAACCCACAATGTTAAGTTTACTGCCTGATTTAACGGGGAAAAAATTGCTCGATCTCGGTTGCGGAATGGGAGAGCATTTACAACTTTATTTGCAACAAGGTGCAGCATTTGTGGTCGGAATGGATTTATCTCAAGCGATGTTACAGCAAGCAGCAAAAAATCTCGCTGAAAAACGACCGCACTTTGCTTTGCATCAACTGGCAATGGAGCAACTTAATGAATTACCTGATGGAAATTTTGATGTCATTACGAGTTCTTTTGCATTTCACTATATACAAGATTTTCCCCAGTTATTAGCCCATATTCAGGCAAAACTTAAACCTAATGGCTGGCTGATTTTCTCTCAAGAACATCCGATTGTTACTTGCTATCAAGGGGGAGAGCGTTGGGAAAAAGATCAGCATAAACAACAAGTGGCTTATCGACTTAATTATTATCGCGATGAAGGTGAACGGCAACGAAACTGGTTTAAACAACCATTTAAAACCTACCATCGAACACTTTCAAGCATTATTAATGATCTTATCAATGGCGGGTTTCAAATAGAAAAAATGGTAGAACCAATGCTCGCTGAACAACCCGAATGGCAACAAGAATTTAAAGATCTACAACATCGCCCCGTGCTGCTTTTTATCAAAGCGAAAAAAATAAAAAATTTGCTTGCATAAAAATTTTTTTTGCGTAGAGTAATGGCTAAGCAATTTTTGGAGCAAAATAAAATGAATTTTAATCGTAATACTCATCATCACCATCACCCTGAATAATCTTTCGGGCGATGGCGATTGCTTGGAAGATAAGCTTCCGAGTGAGTATTGCTGATACCAAAACACATAAACCTCTCGGAAGTTAATTTCGAGAGGTTTTTTTATACTTAAATTTTGATTTAGAAGGAAAAATTATGGCTAACACAACACGTTTACGTATTGCTTTACAAAAAAAAGGCCGTCTTAGTAAAGATTGTGCTGAGTTATTGAAACAATGTGGGGTAAAAATTAATTGGAATGAACAACGTCTGATTGCTTACGCGGAAAATATGCCCATTGAAATTTTACGGGTGCGTGATGATGATATTCCGGGGTTGGTTTTTGATGGCGTGGTTGATCTTGGCATTATCGGGGAGAATGTCCTTGAAGAAGAGGAGCTTGGTCGTATCGCAACAGGCGAAAACGTAAGTTATAAAAAATTACGCACACTTGATTTCGGCGGTTGCCGTTTATCTTTAGCCATTGAACGAGATCGTTCCTATAATGGCGTGCAAGACTTTGCCGATTCTCGCATCGCAACCTCCTACCCTAATTTATTAAAACGTTATATGAATGAACAAGGTGTTCCTTTCAAAAGCACCTTATTAAACGGCTCCGTTGAAGTTGCCCCTTCCGCAGGATTGGCTGATGCTATCTGCGACCTTGTTTCTTCGGGAGCAACCTTAGAAGCAAATGGATTAAAAGAAGTGGAAGTCATTTATCGTTCAACTGCGTGTTTAATTCAACGTCAAGAGGCGTTATCTGCCGAAAAACAAGCCTTAGTAGATAAATTATTAACGCGGATTCAAGGCATACAACAAGCTGGAGAATCAAAATATATTATGCTTCACGCCCCCAAAGCACAATTGGAACAGATTATTAATCTGCTTCCCGGTGTGGAAAATCCCACAATTTTACCACTTGCGCACGATGAAAGCCGCGTTGCATTACACGCAGTAAGCCAAGAAACCTTATTCTGGGAAACGATGGAAGAACTCAAAGCACAGGGCGCCAGTTCGGTATTAGTATTACCTATTGAAAAAATGCTCGCGTAAAGTGCGGTCAGAATTTAAAACGTTTTAAGGAAAAATTATGCAAACACTAATTTGGAAAAATTTAACACAACAAGCGCGAAAAGACGCATTAATGCGACCAGCGATTTCTGCCGCACAGTCCATTCAAGAGGCCGTTGAGGCTATTCGTGAGCAGGTGCAAAGCAATGGCGACCAAGCATTATTTGAGCTAGGTGAAAAATTTGATAAGGTGAAATTAACCCGTCTGACGATTTCTCCACAGGAAATTGATGCCGCCTCTCAACGCCTCACTCAGGAATTAAAAACAGCCATTCAAAATGCTAAACGTAATATTGAACGCTTCCACCAAGCACAAATTCCGCAACCTGTGGATATCGAAACACAAGCTGGCGTGCGTTGTCAGGTGGTTACTCGCCCAATTAACCGTGTAGGGCTATATATCCCGGGGGGATCGGCACCACTTTTTTCGACCGTATTGATGCTCGCAATCCCTGCTAAAATTGCAGGTTGTAAAAAAATTGTACTTTGTAGCCCGCCGCCTATTGCAGATGAAATTCTTTATACGGCAAGCCTATGTGGCATTGATACCATTTACCCCATTGGCGGCGCACAAGCCATTGTCGCAATGGCATTCGGCACAGAAAGCGTCACTAAAGTTGATAAAATTTTTGGCCCCGGTAATAGTTTTGTGACAGAAGCAAAACGTCAAGTAAGCCAAGCTGTAAATGGCGCGGCGATTGATATGCAAGCAGGCCCTTCCGAAGTATTGGTGTTAGCGGACGAAAATGCCGATCCTGATTTTGTTGCCAGCGATCTGCTTTCTCAAGCTGAACACGGTGCTGACAGCCAAGTGATTTTAGTTACTCCTAGCGAAACCTTAGCAAAACGCACCGCACTTGCTATTGAACGCCAGCTTGCTCAACTTCCCCGTGCTGAAACTGCCCGTAAGGCGCTCAGCCATAGCCGAATTATTCTTGCGGAAGATTTAGCACAAGCCATTGAAATTAGTAACGAGTATGCGCCAGAACATCTTGTGGTGCAGGTAAACAACGCCCGTGAATTGCTCGATCAGCTTGATAATGCAGGATCGATTTTCCTCGGCGCATATAGCCCTGAAAGTATGGGCGACTATGCCAGCGGCACTAACCACGTTCTACCTACTTATGGCTATACCCGTACAACTTCAAGCCTTGGCTTAGCCGATTTTAGTAAACGAATGACAGTGCAAGAATTGACGCCACAAGGTTTTAAAGATCTGGCAAAAACAGTGGAAATTATGGCAGAAGCGGAACAACTAGATGCCCATAAGCAAGCGGTTTCTATTCGTTTGGCAAAACTACAATCCTCAAGCTAGCTACTTGTTACATTTTGTATCGAAACGGGCAATAAATTGTGATGAAGATCGTAAAATTGAGGGAAACCGCTTGCACATTCTGTGCTTTCCATTAAGGATTACTGTGTTTTTATACATTAAAATGAGAGGCTAGAAAAATGCAAGATCAACGAGGTAATAACCAAATTGAAATTTATCAATTAGCAAACGGCGAAACTCAAATTGAAGTGAAATTTGAAAATGACACGGTTTGGCTTTCTCAAGCCCAAATAGTGAAACTTTTTGGTAGAAATCAGTCTGTAATTTCACGTCATATTCGTAATGCAGTAACAGATGGTGAAATCTCAGAAAAAAGCAATATGCAAAAAATGCATATTGCTTTTGCAGACCGTCCAGTCACCTTTTATGATTTGGATACCGTGATTTCTGTGGGATATCGAGTAAAATCGCCAGAAGGTGTGTCATTCCGCCGTTGGGCAACACAACGCTTAAAAGAATACCTTGTTCAAGGTTATACGCTGAATCAAAAGCGTTTAACAGAAAAAGGCGTGGAATTTAGCCAAGTGATTGCCTTATTGGATCGTACATTAAGTAATCAAACCTTAGTCAATGAGGAAGGAAAAGCAGTGCTTAATGTTGTACAAGAATATTCACGCAGTTGGAGCTTGTTACAGGCTTATGACGAACAACGCCTTGATTCTAAACAGCAAAAACAAAATGAAATGCGCCCATTATTAATGGAAGATGTTACAGTAGCTATCGCTCATTTAAAGCAAACACTCATCGAAAAAGGTGAAGCCACGCCACTTTTTGCAAATCCGCGTAATGAGGGTTTAGCTTCTGCGATTCATACTATTGAACAAGGTTTTGGTGAGGAACTGTTTTATCCGAATGTTGCTAGTCGCGCTGCTCACTTGTTATATTTCATCATTAAAAATCACCCACTTACTGATGGAAACAAGCGCACAGGCGCATTTCTATTCCTTTGGTACTTACGATTAAATCAACATTTACTCGCTAAACCTGTAGAGCGACTGATTAATGATAACACGTTAGTCGCACTTGCACTTTTGGTAGCGGAAAGTTTGCCAGAACAAAAAGAATTAATGATAAAACTGATCGAACATTTTATTTTGATCAAATAAAAGTGCGGTCAAAAAAACGAAAATTTTTAGAGAGAACAACAATGACAATCACAACCTTATCACGCAAAAATATTCAAGCCCTCACGCCTTATCAATCGGCGCGCCGTTTAGGTGGGAAAGGGGATATTTGGTTAAATGCCAATGAATTTCACTCATCTCCTCAACTGAATTTGACTCAGCAGAATTTTAATCGCTACCCCGAAGCGCAACCACAAGCATTGGTTCAAGCGTATGCTGATTACGCGGGGGTAAAAAAAGAAAATGTGCTAGTAAGCCGAGGAGGGGATGAAGGGATTGAATTAATCATTCGAGCGTTTTGTGAAGAGCAAGATAGCGTGTTATATTGCCCACCGACCTATGGAATGTATGCGGTGAGTGCGCAAACCTGTGGTATCGCAACGAAAACCGTTCCTCTCACGGCTGATTTTCAACTTAATCTTGCCGAAATTGCGCAACAACTTGATGGCGTTAAAGTTATCTTTGTATGTAGCCCAAATAATCCGACAGGCGGTTTGTTGAAACGGGAAGATTTACTTACCTTATTACGAATGACTCAAGGCAAAGCCATTGTCGTCGTTGATGAAGCTTATATTGAATTCTGCCCAGAAGCGACAATGGCTAATGAACTCGCCCATTATCCTCACCTTGCGATTATCCGAACCTTATCAAAAGCCTTTGCACTTGCGGGATTACGTTGTGGTTTCACCTTAGCGAATACGGCGCTGATTGATGTCTTACAAAAAGTGATCGCGCCTTACCCAATTCCTGTTCTGGTATCAGATATTGCCGTACAAGCCTTAAGCAAGGAAGGAGTCGCGACAATGCGAGCAAATGTAGATGAAGTCATCACGCAACGCCAATGGCTAGTTAAGCAATTAGGCGATTTGCCTTTGGTGGAACAGATTTTTGAGAGTGAAGCAAATTATCTGTTAATTAAATTTAAAGAGGGGCAAAACGTCTTTCAGCAATTATGGGAGCAAGGCATCATTCTACGTAACCAACACACTGCGCTAGGATTGCAAAATTGCGTGAGAATGACGGTGGGAAGTGCGGTCGAAAATCAACGTGTAATCAATGCGTTAAAGGCACTTTAGCCATTTAAACCCGTAACAAGAAAAAATACGCGTTTATCTTATTTTCTGATGATAATATTAAACACGCAACTTTACTTTATAAGGAAACACCAATGACACAACAATCTATTTTATTTATTGATCGAGACGGAACCTTAATTGATGAACCGAAAACAGACTTTCAAATTGATAGCCTAGAAAAATTAAAATTTGAAAAAAACGTTATCCCAGCCTTACTCAAATTAAAAAACAAATATCGCTTTGTTATGGTCAGTAACCAAGATGGTTTAGGTACTGCCTCTTTTCCACAGGCTGATTTTGATGCCCCTCATAATGCAATGATGACGTTGTTTAACTCGCAAGGTATTGAATTTGACGATGTGCTGATTTGTCCGCACAAGCCTGAAGATAACTGTGATTGCCGTAAGCCAAAAACCAAATTATTGCAAAAATATATCGACCGTGAATTATTTGACCCCGCCACCAGTTTTGTCATTGGCGATCGTGTAACCGATGTGCAATTGGCGGAAAATTTAGGCATTCGAGCCTTACAATATCATCCTGAAAAATTAAACTGGGATCTAATCAGTGAAAAATTATTAGGCGAACCTGTTACTAACATAGGAAACCGTCAGCCACGCTATGCTGAAGTAGAACGAAAAACGAAAGAAACAGAGATTAAAGTTCAAGTATGGCTAGACGAAACAGGACATAATGACATCAAAACAGGCGTGGGTTTTTTTGATCATATGCTTGATCAAATTGCCACGCACGGCGGTTTTAGAATGAATGTGTATTGCAAAGGCGACCTTTGGATTGATGAACATCACACGGTTGAGGATACCGCCCTTGCCTTAGGCACGGCACTGAAACAAGCCATTGGTGATAAACGTGGCATCGCCCGTTTTGGCTTCGTATTGCCAATGGATGAATGTCGAGCCGAATGTGCAATGGATCTTTCCGGTCGCCCATTTATTAAATTTAATGCACAATTTAAACGTGAAAAAGTTGGTGATTTCAGTACTGAAATGACGGAACATTTCTTCCAATCTATCGCATTTACCCTGTTAGCAACCTTGCATTTAAACGCTGAAGGCGATAATGATCACCATAAAATTGAAAGTTTGTTTAAAGTGTTTGGACGAACATTAAGACAAGCGATTAAAATTGAAGGGAATGAATTGCCGAGTAGTAAGGGGGTACTCTAATTCTTATGGGTAAAATCTGAAGGGAAATGACTATGCTAAGTAACACAACCATCATTACTGATATTAAACAAATCATCGCGCAATCTCGTGAAAATGCAGTGCGCGCGGTGGATTTCCAACGAGTGCAGATGTATTGGCACATTGGTAAACGTATTTTCGAGGAAGAACAGCAGGGGCAAGCCCGGGCGGATTATGGAACTTACTTAATTAAATATCTGGCAAAGCAGCTTGAACCAGAGTTTGGCAATACGTTTTCTTATCGTAACCTTAATTGGTATCGCCAATTCTATCGTACCTTTCCAATTGTGAACGCACTGCGTTCACAATTGAACTGGACACAATATCGCCTGCTTTTACGCATTAATGATCCTGATAAACGCGAATTTTACATTGCCGAAAGTATCAAGAATAATTGGAGTTCTCGTCAGTTAGAACGTCAAATTAATAGCAGTTTATATGAACGTTTACTGTTAAGTAATGACAAAGAAACCGTGCTTGCAGTGGCGAATAATCAGCTTATCCCTAATGATCCTAAACAGATTATTAAAGATCCTATGGTGTTGGAATTTCTCGGGCTGCAACGTGAAAGTGCCTATTATGAAAAAGATCTTGAACAAGCGATTATTACCCATTTACAGGAATTTTTGCTTGAATTAGGTAATGGTTTTTCTTTTGTTGCACGGCAGAAACGTTTACATCTTGAGGGGGATGATTTTTTCGTGGATCTCGTTTTATATAATCGCTTACTGCAATGTTTTGTGATTATCGAAATCAAAACCCATAAATTAACCCATCAGGATTTAGGACAGTTACAAATGTATGTCAATTATTTTGATCGTGTTGAAAAGCTGCCACGAGAAAATCCAACTATTGGAATTTTATTATGTGCAGATAAAAATGATAGCGTAGTGAAATTTTCCTTACCTGAAAATCAACAGCAAATTTTTGCTAGTCAATATCAACTTTATCTACCGTCGGAAGAATTATTGCTGACAGAAATACGCAAAGAAATTGAAAATTTTGAACAAAAACAACAAGAAAACTAGGATACTCAGAAAACAATGCAAACCATTACTATCATCAACACAGGCTGTGCTAATCTTTCTTCGGTGAAATTTGCGTTTGAGCGATTAGGCTATCAAGCGGATATTACCGATGATCTTGCCCAAATTCAGCGTGCTGAAAAGCTTATTTTACCGGGAGTGGGAACGGCATTAGCCGCAATGCAAAGTATGCAAGCCCGTCAATTAACCCACGTTTTAACTCAGCTTACGCAGCCGGTTTTAGGCATCTGTTTGGGAATGCAGCTAATGACAGATTATTCTACGGAAGGTGATGTGGAAACGCTGAAACTTATTCGCGGTAACACGCAATGTTTGCCAAATAAAGGGTTACCATTACCCCATATGGGCTGGAATAAGGTAAATTATCAGGATAATCACCCATTATTTAAAAACATTCCGCAAGACAGCTATTTTTATTTTGTGCATAGCTATGCCGTTTTGCCAAATGAAAATACGATTGCTACCTGCGATTATGGCGTGCCATTTTCTGCAGCGATTGCGAGAAAAAATTTCTATGGCGTGCAATTTCACCCTGAGCGCTCAGGCAAAGTAGGCGAACAATTATTGCGCAATTTTATGGAAAATCTGTAATGAACAAAATCCAAAGTGCGGTGAAAAATCTGCTCATTTTTGTCTTATTGTTTGGCGTTATCTCTCTCGCAATAGATTATTGGCGTCGTCCCAATGCCCCTGAAAATGCCTTGCAACAACCATTGATAACGTTGGCGGGAGAACGCATTCAGTTAGCCAAACTCAGTAAAGAAAAGCCCGTGCTACTTTACTTTTGGGGAAGTTGGTGCAGTATTTGTTCACTGACTTCACCAAGCATCGCAAGCCTTGCCAAGGAGGGCATACAAGTCATTAGCGTGGCGTTAAAATCGGGCGATGATCAGGCGGTACAAGCCTATTTACAACACCATCAATATGATTTTTTAACGATAAATGATCCACAAGGCGAGCTTTCCGCCCAATGGCAAATTCAGGTAACACCAAGTATTATCATTATTAAAAATGGTAAAATTGTGCATACCACCACAGGATTAAGTAGTCCTTGGGGCTTAAAATTACGTTTATGGCTTAGTTAATAAACCCAAAAGAGAAAATAACAATGAAAAAAACATCACAAATTATCCCCGCACTTGATCTCATTGACGGCAAAGTGGTGCGTTTATATCAAGGGGATTACGCGCAGCAAACACAATATAGCGATGACCCCATTGCTCAATTTCAGCATTATTTATCGCAAGGTGCGAAGCAGTTGCATTTGGTAGATTTAACGGGAGCGAAAGATCCAAGCAAACGTCAAACCAAGCTTATTGGTGAAATCATTGCGGCAACCCAAGCCAATATTCAAGTGGGAGGCGGTATCCGCACGGAGCAAGATGTGGCAGATTTACTCTCCGTCGGTGCTAATCGCGTGGTGATTGGTTCAACGGCAGTAAAACAACCTGAAATGGTGAAACAATGGTTCACTCAATATGGCGCAGAAAAATTTGTTCTTGCCTTAGATATTCATATTGTAGAGGGTAAAAAACGCATTGCCATTCACGGCTGGCAAGAAACTAGCCCACTTACTTTAGAACAAGTCATTGAGGAGTTCCATCAAGTGGGCTTACAACACGTCCTTTGTACGGATATTTCCCGTGATGGTACATTGCAAGGCTCCAATGTCGCCTTATACCAAGAAATTTGCGCCGCTTTCCCACAGATTGAATTTCAATCTTCTGGCGGTATTGGCTCACTGGCAGATATTGCCGCATTAAAAGGCACTGGCGTCTCAGGCGTGATTGTCGGGCGTGCATTATTAGAAGGAAAATTTAACCTAGCGGAGGCGATTCAATGTTGGCAAAACGGATAATTCCTTGTTTAGACGTGCGTGATGGACAGGTGGTAAAAGGTGTGCAATTTCGCAATCACGAAATTATTGGGGATATTGTTCCTTTGGCAAAACGCTATGCAGAAGAGGGGGCGGACGAACTGGTGTTTTACGACATCACGGCCTCATCAGACGGGCGCACAGTGGATAAAAGCTGGGTGGAACGGGTAGCGAAAGAAATCAATATTCCGTTTTGTGTCGCAGGAGGAATTAAAACCATTGCAGATGCGGAGCAAATTTTTACTTTTGGTGCGGATAAAATCTCAATAAATTCCCCCGCACTTGCTGATCCCACATTAATTACACGGTTAGCGGAGCGATTTGGTGTTCAGGCCATTGTGGTTGGTATTGATAGTTGGTTTGAGCAAGAAACCGGAAAATACTGGGTTAATCAATATACCGGCGATGAAAAACGTACACGCCAAACGAATTGGCAGTTATTAGATTGGGTCAAAGAAGTACAACAACGCGGAGCGGGGGAAATTGTGCTAAATATGATGAACCAAGACGGTGTACGTAATGGCTATGATTTAATGCAACTTAAAAAAGTGCGTGAAGTATGCAACGTGCCACTGATTGCCTCTGGCGGTGCTGGCGAAATGGTGCATTTCCGCGATGCCTTTATTGAAGCGAATGTGGACGGTGCATTGGCAGCAAGCGTGTTTCATAAGCGGATTATTGATATTGATGAATTAAAACGTTATTTACGCAATGAAAAAGTTGAAGTGAGAGGTGAGGAATAAAATGACAAATCAAGTATTAAAAGCCAAAATCAACTGGCAAAAAGTGGACGGCTTACTTCCGGTTATCGTGCAAAATGCGACGACTTGCGAAGTGCTAATGCTAGGCTATATGAACCCTGAAGCACTAGAAAAAACCCTTTCAGAAAAACAGGTTACCTTTTATTCTCGCACCAAGCAACGTCTTTGGACAAAAGGAGAAACTTCAGGGCATTTCCTTAATGTGGTGGATATGAGTTTGGATTGTGATAATGACACCCTATTAATTCTTGCCAATCCCATTGGCGAAACGTGTCATACTGGGGCGGAAAGTTGTTTTCATCAATTTGAAAAACAAGATGAGCCAGATTGGATCTTTTTTAGTAAATTAGAACGTTTAATTGCGAACCGCAAAGGGGCTGATCCTGAAAGTTCTTACACCGCCCATTTGTATTCACGCGGCACAAAACGCATCGCACAAAAAGTGGGGGAAGAAGGAGTGGAAACCGCACTGGCAGCAACAGTAAAAGATCGTGAGGAAACCATTTGCGAGGCAGCAGATTTAGCCTATCACTTAACCGTGTTACTGCAAGACGCGAATTTAAGCTGGGCAGATGTGATTGCGAAGCTGAAAGAACGGCATCAAAAATAAGTCTAAAAAATGGATTTTGCACACTACCGTCAATTACTCTCTCGCCCTGATTGGCAAACATCAGGGCATTTTGCCACACCTGAAATAGCGCAATGGATACAGCATCAAGGTTCGCTAACGCAGAAATTGCAACAAGCCTGCCAGCAACTTTCCGTGGAGGTCATTCATCAGGGCTGGCAAACAAATTCCTCGACAAAAACTTCCGAAAAAAGCATCGCACTTAATGATATCTGGCTACGTGAAGTATTGCTGAAAGGAGATGGCATCCCTTGGATTTTTGCACAAACACGCCTGCCTAAAGATACCGTTGATAACGTCGCACAATATGTATTGCAACTAGATAATGAACCTATTGGCCTGTGGTTATTCAAACAACCCATACAACGCACCTCTCTTTATTGGCGACAAGATCCTGAAACTGGCTTATATGCACGTTATTCAGATTTTGAGTTGAAAGGCTATGGATTACAGATTAAAGAATTGTTTTTACCTCGCTTTCTTTTTGGTGCTATCACAGATAACGACTAAATTCCTATTCAACGTTGAGATAGTTGGATAAGGAAAAGCCCTTTGTGTAATCCTAAAATTGAGTGGTTAGAGTTTTTATAAGGTATTGGCTTTTTTAATTTAAGTTGAAAAATAAAGCCTAAGACAAAAAGACTGCTATTATCTAGCTTAGATAGCTCTAATAAAAACAGAAATCCTTTTCTTTCATATAGCGTAAAAACCGATATTCAGGTACAATCGACCAGTTAAATTTTGTCAAATTTTAGAGTTTAGTTTATTTAGAATAATATGAAAAACATTCGTAACTTTTCAATCATTGCGCATATTGACCACGGGAAATCAACCCTTTCAGATCGTTTAATTCAGACCTGTGGGGGGCTGTCTGACCGTGAAATGGCAGAGCAAGTGTTAGATTCAATGGATTTAGAGCGTGAGCGTGGGATCACCATTAAAGCGCAAAGCGTCACACTCAATTATAAAGCGAAAGATGGCGAAACCTATCAGCTGAATTTTATTGATACGCCGGGACACGTGGATTTTTCTTACGAGGTATCGCGTTCTCTTGCGGCTTGTGAAGGCGCATTGTTAGTGGTTGATGCGGGACAAGGCGTGGAAGCCCAAACCTTGGCAAACTGTTATACCGCCATTGAAATGGATTTGGAAGTCGTGCCAATCCTCAATAAGATTGACTTGCCTGCGGCTGAGCCAGAGCGTGTTGCGGAAGAGATTGAAGATATTGTTGGTATTGATGCACTGGATGCGGTACGTTGTTCTGCCAAAACCGGGCAAGGCATTGAAGATGTACTAGAAGAAATCGTAAAAAAAATCCCCGCACCTGAAGGCGATCCTAATGCCCCACTACAAGCCTTAATTATTGATTCTTGGTTCGATAATTACCTTGGCGTGGTTTCTCTTGTACGTATTAAAAATGGTACCTTACGCAAAGGTGATAAGATTAAAGTGATGTCCACAGGGCAATCTTACAACGTAGATCGCTTAGGCATTTTCACCCCGAAACAAGTGGATACTCAAGTATTAAATTGTGGTGAAGTTGGTTGGGTTGTATGTGCGATTAAAGATATTTTAGGCGCGCCAGTAGGGGATACCTTAACCCTACATAATAATCCAGCAAGCACCGCGTTACCGGGCTTTAAAAAAGTCAAACCACAGGTTTATGCGGGCTTATTCCCAATTAGTTCAGATGATTATGAAGCATTCCGTGATGCCTTAGGTAAATTGAGCCTAAATGATGCCTCTCTATTCTATGAGCCAGAAAATTCTACCGCTCTGGGCTTTGGTTTCCGTTGCGGATTCTTAGGCTTATTGCATATGGAAATTATTCAAGAGCGTTTAGAACGTGAATATAATCTTGATTTAATTACCACTGCCCCAACAGTAGTGTATGAAGTGTTGCAAACCAATGGTGAAGTGATTTATGTGGATAGTCCATCAAAATTACCCCCACTTAATAATATTAGTGAAATTCGTGAGCCGATTGCAGAATGTAATATGCTCTTGCCACAAACTTATTTAGGTAATGTCATCACGCTCTGTGTTGAAAAACGAGGTGTGCAGACCAATATGGTCTATCACGGCAACCAAGTGGCGCTGACTTATGAAATCCCAATGGGAGAAGTGGTGCTTGATTTCTTTGATCGTCTTAAATCTACGTCTCGTGGCTATGCATCATTAGATTATGGTTTCAAACGTTTCCAAGCCTCAGAGATGGTACGTGTGGATATTATGATCAATGGTGAGCGTGTTGATGCCCTTGCTTTAATTGTACACAAAGATAACGCCCCTTATCGTGGTCGTGAATTGGTTGAAAAAATGCGTGAACTCATTCCACGTCAGCAATTTGATATTGCCATTCAAGCAGCTATTGGTAACCACATTATTGCGCGTTCAACGGTGAAACAATTACGTAAAAACGTCCTAGCTAAATGTTACGGTGGCGATGTCAGTCGTAAGAAAAAACTGTTGCAGAAACAAAAAGAAGGTAAAAAACGAATGAAGTCTTTAGGTAACGTTGAAGTGCCACAAGAAGCGTTTTTAGCTATCTTACACGTTGGTAAAGACTAATAAGGAAGCATTATGTCAAAATCAAATTTATTTTTTGTGCTACTTGTCGCAGTCGGTTATGGTATTTGGCGATATTTAGAACATTTAGCCTTACCGAATACGTTCACTATTGTACTTATTTTATTCACCGCTGTTTGCGGGATCTTATGGTGCTATTACCGTTTTGCTGTTTTACCAAAACGTCACCGCCAAATTACCCGTGCAGAGCAACGTAGTGGAAAACCTTTAACTGAGGAAGAAAAAGCCAGCATTGAACCGATTTCAGAAGGCGGTGAATTTTTAGCTTCACTTTTTCCAGTACTCGCATTTGTCTTAATTTTACGCTCTTTCTTATTTGAGCCATTCCAAATTCCATCAGGTTCTATGGAGCCGACTTTACGAGTTGGCGATTTTCTACTAGTAGAAAAATATGCTTACGGCATTAAAGATCCTGTTTTTCAAAACACCTTGATTGAAACAGGCAAACCGCAACGTGGTGATATTATCGTGTTTAAAGCCCCGCCAGAGCCGAGCGTAGATTACATTAAACGCATTGTTGGCATTCCTGGGGATCGCATTAAATATAATGAAGTCGATCGCCACATCACAATTACTTATGGCAAAGATGGCAAAGAATGTACAGAAAATTGCGTAACAAAAGAATTTACCTATAACGAACCGCAGCCCGATACAGATTTCAACATTATTATTGGGCAAGACCGTCAAGGTAAACCGATATATAGCGATATGCACCCATTGAAAGTAACCGAAACAGGCGATGTTACACATCAAATTCATTGGGATCCACAGCCACCGAATGCGACTTATTTATATCAAGGCTATGACAAGCAACAAAATTACATTACAGAATGGGTTGTGCCACAAGGCGAATATTTTGTAATGGGAGATAACCGTAATCACAGTGCAGACAGCCGTTTTTGGGGTTTTGTGCCAGAAAAAAATATTGTAGGCAAAGCAAAATATATTTGGTTAAGCCTTGATAAAAAACAAGGCGAATGGCCAACGGGTCTGCGTTTTGACAGAATGTTTAGCACAATTAAATAAAAAATTGAATAATCAACACAATGACAAAAAACTTAGATCGCTTACAGCGTAACATCGGCTATCAATTCCAAGATATCAATTGGCTCAAACAAGCACTGACTCACCGAAGTGCCGCAAAAAACCATAATGAACGCTTGGAATTTTTAGGTGATGCAATTTTGAACTACACTATCGCCAATGCTTTATATCAACAATTTCCTCAATGCAATGAAGGCGAACTCACACGTATGCGTGCAACCCTTGTGCGTGAACCAACGTTGGCTCAACTCGCCAAAGAATTTGAATTAGGCGAGTATATGCTATTAGGCTCTGGCGAGTTAAAAAGCGGCGGTTTTCGTCGAGCCTCTATCCTTGCTGATTGTATGGAAGCGATTATTGGCGCAATTTCACTCGATCGCGATCTTACCACAAGTACCGAAGTAACACATTTATGGTATCAACGGTTATTACGTGAGATTAAGCCGGGTGAAAATCAGAAAGATCCAAAAACTCGCTTACAAGAATATTTGCAAGCAGATCATCTGCCACTTCCTAGCTACAATGTCGTCAATATCAGAGGTGAAGCACATAATCAAACTTTCACCGTTGAATGCCGTGTGGAAAACGTAAAAAAAATTGACCGCACTTTTATTGGCGTTGGTTCTAGCCGTCGCAAAGCCGAACAAGCCGCCGCACAACAAATCTTAAAAATATTGGATATAAAATGACACAAACAACAGAACATCAGCACGAACATCCCACTTATTGTGGATTTATTGCTATCGTAGGGCGTCCAAACGTTGGAAAATCAACCTTATTGAATAAAATCTTAGGGCAAAAGATTTCCATTACTTCAAGAAAAGCACAAACAACACGTCATCGTATTGTGGGAATTCACACTGAAGGCGCTTATCAAGCTATCTATGTTGATACCCCCGGATTACATATTGAAGAAAAACGTGCAATTAACCGCTTAATGAACCGAGCAGCAAGCAGTGCAATTGGCGATGTGGATTTAATTATCTTTGTGGTAGATGGCACGCACTGGAACGACGATGATGAAATGGTATTGAATAAACTTCGCCGAGCTAAAGCGCCAGTGGTGTTAGCGATAAACAAAATTGACAACATCAAAGATAAAGAGGCCTTGCTGCCTTTCATTACAGAAATCAGCCAAAAATTTGACTTTAAAGCCATTATTCCTATTTCTGCACAACGTGGCAATAACGTACAAGAACTAGAGAAAATTGTACGCCAATCATTACGTCAAGGAGTTCATCACTTCCCTGAAGATTACGTTACCGACCGTTCGCAACGCTTTATGGCATCAGAAATCATTCGTGAAAAATTAATGCGTTTTATGGGCGAAGAACTCCCTTATTCGGTTACGGTAGAAATTGAACAATTCAAAACAAATGAACGTGGCACTTATGAAATCAATGGACTCATCCTCGTTGAGCGAGAAGGTCAGAAAAAAATGGTGATTGGAAATAAGGGACAAAAAATCAAAGTCATTGGCACAGAAGCGCGTGCTGATATGGAACGTTTATTTGACAACAAAGTGCATCTAGAACTTTGGGTGAAAGTAAAATCCGGCTGGGCTGATGATGAAAGAGCATTGCGTAGTCTAGGATATATGGAAGAGTAAGGCTATTTTTATTTAAGTAAAAAGCACCGCACTTTATACATTAAGGAAAAAGAAAGTGCGGTATTTTTTGACACAAATAGTTACGTGCGTTACTATTACGCAGTTTATTTTCTACTAATCAATTGTTTTATGCCACTCTCTTTTTCGGATCAAGAAATGTTGATTCGCCAATCGGCGAAGAATAATCCTGCAATGCCAGTAGAACAAATTCTTTTGGCTCGTTTACTTTTGCATAATAGTAGTCGTTATGTGGAAAAACGAAATCAGTTGCTTAAAAAATATCAGCTCAATGATACCCTTTTTATGGCATTAGTTGTGCTATATTGCCAGCCCAGCTATGCTTTACAACCCAGTCAATTAAGTGAAATTTTTGGTTATTCAAAAACCAATGCAACACGTATTGCTGATGAATTAGTAAAGCGTGCGTGGTTAGCACGCACGGAAGTACAAGGGGATCGGCGTGGCTTTTTATTAACCCTTACGCCGCAAGGAATACAATTTTTAGAACAACTTTTGCCCAATCAATGGAAGCAAGTGGATCAACTTTTTTCTGTGTTAGATGAACAAGAGCAGCAACAATTAAAAAAATTATTACTTAAACTGCTAACCAGTTTAGAAAATCTTTAATAGGTGAAGTCAATGACAGAACAAACTGAAAATAAAAAACCGGTATTAAGTAAAAATGCGAAACGTAAAAAAGCACTGGGATATTTTATTACTATACTACTTCTCATCGCGATAATTACCAGCGTTTATTGGTTTTTCTTTGTAAGAAATTACGAGGAAACAGAAGACGCTTATGTGTCAGGTAACCAAGTGATAATTTCGTCCCAAGTGAACGGCAACGTAAGCAAAATTAACGTAGATAATATGGATTTTGTCCATACGGGTGACGTTCTTCTTGAGCTTGATGAT
Organism: Avibacterium sp. 21-599; assembly: GCF_026226765.1. Lineage (NCBI taxonomy): Bacteria > Pseudomonadati > Pseudomonadota > Gammaproteobacteria > Pasteurellales > Pasteurellaceae > Avibacterium > Avibacterium sp. 21-599. Next base: position 1,151,552 of record NZ_JAKKOB010000001.1, on the reverse strand, counting down.
ACGGATCTCAAATTGCACTTTCAGCAAGCCCAAGATAATTTAGCCAGTAGTGTGCGTCAAATTGAGCAGTTAGGTTTTACGGTGAAGCAATTGCAATCCATTTTAGATGCAAAAAGCACCGCACTTAATAAAGCAAAAGGCGATTTACAACGCCGTGAGCAGTTAGCTAAAACAGGATCTATTGATAAGGAAACCTTACAACACGCCAAAGACGCGGTGAATATTGCACAAGCGGATCTACAAGCTACGCAGAACCAATTAGCGGCGAATCAAGCCTTATTAGGGAATTTGCCGTTACGCGAGCAACCAGCGGTGAAGAATGCCGTGAGTGCCTTAACCCTCGCCTGGTTGAATTTACAACGTAGCAAAATTGTTAGCCCTGTTGATGGCTATGTTGCACGTCGTAATGTGCAAGTGGGGCAAAAAGTGGCAGTAGGTAGCCCTTTAATGGCAGTGGTATCCAATCAAACAATGTGGGTTGATGCGAATTTTAAGGAAACCCAACTGCGTAAAATGCGGATTGGTCAGCCGGTAAAATTAGTCTTCGATTTATATGGCGATGACGTAAAATTTGATGGCACCGTGAGTGGGATAGAAATGGGAACAGGCAGTGCTTTTTCGCTTCTTCCTGCTCAAAATGCCACAGGTAACTGGATTAAAGTGGTACAGCGTGTGCCAGTGCGGATTGATTTAGATCCTGACCAAATGAAAAAATATCCATTACGGCTTGGGCTTTCTGCCACAGTGGAAGTGAATGTGGCGGATACGCGCGGTAAGGTGTTGCGCGAACCTCGTGCAAGCGAAGTGTTGTATCAAACGCAGGCATTAGATTATGACCTAAGTCCTGTAAATACATTAGCAGAACAAATTATTCAAGCTAATGCAGGTGAATAATATGCAAAAACCTGTTCAAGGTGCCGCACTGGCAGTAATGACGATTGCGCTGTCCCTTGCCACCTTTATGCAAGTGTTAGATTCGACCATTGCCAATGTGGCAATCCCGACGATTGCAGGCGATCTGGGGGCATCGTTTAGCCAAGGTACTTGGGTCATTACTTCCTTTGGGGTTGCAAATGCCGTTTCAATTCCCATTACAGGCTGGCTGGCAAAACGTTTTGGCGAAGTGCGCTTGTTTTTAATTGCTACCGGCTTATTTGTGCTTGCTTCTTGGCTATGTGGTATTTCTCATAGTTTAGAAATGTTGATCTTATGCCGTATTTTTCAAGGACTTGCGGCAGGGCCAATTATCCCACTTTCCCAAAGTTTATTATTGAACAACTATCCCCCGCAAAAACGCAGTATGGCATTAGCATTCTGGTCAATGACGGTGGTTGTTGCACCTATTTTTGGTCCAATTTTAGGTGGTTGGATTAGTGATAATCTACACTGGGGGTGGATTTTCTTTATTAACGTGCCGATTGGATTGTGTGTCATTTTTCTAAGTTGGAAAATTTTAGCTAAGCGGGAAACCAAAACTTATCAGCAACCTATTGATATGATGGGATTAATCTTGCTTGTTATCGGCGTGGGTTGTTTACAATTAATGCTTGACCAAGGGCGTGAGCAAGATTGGTTTAATTCTACTGAAATTGTCGTGCTTACTGTGATTTCCGCCATTGCATTAATTGCCTTAATTATTTGGGAATTGACTGAGGATAACCCTGTTGTGGATATTTCCTTATTTAAATCACGTAATTTTAGTGTGGGTTGCTTGTGTACTAGCCTCGCATTTTTGATTTATCTTGGTTCAGTCGTCCTAATTCCGCTCTTATTACAACAAGTTTATGGCTATACCGCCACTTGGGCAGGGCTTGCCGCCGCCCCAGTAGGATTATTCCCCATTCTACTTTCGCCTATTATTGGGCGTTTTGGCTACAAAATTGATATGCGAATTTTAGTTACGATCAGTTTTATGGTGTATGCCTTAACTTTCCATTGGCGTGCCGTTACTTTTGAGCCTTCAATGACCTTTGCTGATGTAGCATTACCACAGCTTATCCAAGGAATCGCTGTGGCTTGCTTTTTTATGCCACTCACCACCATTACCTTATCCGGTTTACCCGCAGAAAAAATGGCATCAGCTTCTAGCTTATTTAATTTTTTACGAACCCTTGCAGGTTCAATTGGTACTTCGCTGACCACCTTCTTATGGTATAACCGTGAGGCAATACATCACACGCAATTTACAGAAGCGATCAATCCTTATAATCTCAACGCCCAAGCTTATTACAACACAATGGCAGAGCTAGGTTTGAGCGAAACGCAAACCTCAATGTCTCTCGCAAGAACCATCACCGCGCAGGGATTTATTATTGGCGCAAATGAGATTTTCTGGTTGTCTGCGATAATGTTTATGTTGCTTTTTATCGTGGTGTGGTTTGCCAAACCGCCATTTGGTAATAAACATTAGTAAAGCAATAGAAAAAATAAAGTGCGGTAGAAAAATAAGCATTTTTTGTTCAACCCTCTAAAATTTGACCTAAGTGGCCCACAGGTAAAGTAGGATGTAAAAAAGGCATTATTAGATAACAGAGCGATGAACAATATTTAGTAACTTGAAAAATGCTTGAATATATTCATAACTATACGCAGCTAACTTTTTTGTTTTTCTATTTTTTATCATTATTTGATGTCCAAATACCCTCTATTTCTTTATCTCGTTATTTTATTCATATTACTGCTTTATCTGAATTTTTAACTTCAATGGTAAGAACTAAAAAATTTGATAAAAAAATACCGCACTGATATTTTTGCAAAGTCCAAATAAAATGGAGTATCATTTCATATTGCAAAATATCCAATACGTTTAAACTCAAGTAAATTCAAGATAAAAATGCTTAAAAAGTTTTTTAATCTTTTTTCAATTTTGTGATATAGCTCTCAGTAATGAAATATTACTTCATTTATTATATGGCCATTAGGTCGTTCCCTCCGTTATTTGGTCTCGTCGTATCCCCAAAGAGAATACGCCCTAACCATTTAGATTGAAATGTTCTACTCTGCAAATCAATGAAAGGAGAATTGCAATGAAATTAAATAAACTTGCTCTTGCTACATTATGTTTAGGTCTATCTACTTCGGTGTTTGCCGCAGACTATAACCTAAAATTTGGTATGGTTGCTGGTACAAGCTCCAATGAATACAAAGCGGTTGAGTTCTTTGCGAAAGAAGTAAAAGACAAATCTCAAGGTAAAATTGAAGTAGCAATTTTCCCAAGCGCTCAACTTGGTGATGACCGTGTGATGCTTAAGCAACTTAAAGATGGCGCATTAGACTTCACGCTCGCAGAATCTGCACGTTTCCAAATTTTCTACCCAGAAGCAGAGGTATTCGCACTGCCTTATATGTTGAAAAACTTTGATGTGGCGAAAAAAGCGGTGTTAGAAACCAACTTTGGTAAAAACTTATTCGCTAAAATTAATAAAGAATTAGGCGTAAGTGTACTTTCTATCGGTTATAACGGTACGCGTCAAACCACGTCAAACCGCCCAATTAATAGCATTGCAGATATGAAAGGCTTAAAACTGCGCGTGCCAAATGCCGCAACGAACCTTGCTTTCGCTAAATATGTCGGTGCAACGCCAACACCAATGGCGTTCTCTGAGGTGTATCTTGCGTTACAAACTAATGCGGTAGATGGGCAAGAAAACCCATTACCAACCATTCAAGCGCAAAAATTCTATGAAGTGCAAAAATACTTAGCATTAACTAACCACATTTTAAACGATCAACTTTACGTTATCAGTAATGAAACCCTTGATGAATTACCTGATGATTTAAAAGCGGTAGTAAAAGAAGCCGCACTTAAAGCAGCCGATTATCACACTAAATTATTTGTGGACGGTGAAAATGAATTAATTGCTTTCTTCAAAGAAAAAGGCGTAACGGTCACACAACCCGATCTTGCCCCCTTCAAAGCGGCATTACAACCGTACTATGATGAATATTTGAAAAAGAATGGTGAAGTTGGAAAACAAGCTGTAAAAGAAATCTCTGAGTTAGCTAAATAAGCGGTTTGCTTGCTCACTTTAAGCAATAACCTTAACGACAAGAGGTCAATATGAAAAAAACAGCATTACACAGTGCATTATTTGCAGCAATTGCAATGACAGCTTTTGCTGCACAAGCAAGCCAATATCCTGATTTGCCAGTCGGGATTAAAAGCGGAACAGGGGCATTAATTGGCGATACCGTTTATGTTGGTTTAGGAACAGGGGGAGATAAATTTTATTCTCTTAACCTAAAAGAGAAAGATGCTAAATGGCAAGAATTACCTGCTTTCCCCGGTGGAAAACGTAATCAACCCGTTTCTGCGGGCGTAGAGGGCAAGCTCTATGTATTTGGCGGTTTTCAAGATACGGATGTAGCAAAAAATCAAGTGATTAATGATGCTTATCGCTATGATCCAGAAACAAACTCGTGGACAAAATTGCAAACCCGTTCCCCACGCTCTGCCGTAGGGGCAAGTGTTGCTGAAACTAACGGTAAAATTTATTTTGTCGGTGGCATTAACCAAGAAATTTGGAATGGGCTTTTCCAAGATATTGCTGCCGCAGGTGGCGATAAAGACAAAGAAAAAGCCATTTTTGATCCTTATTTCAATTTACGCGTACAAGATTTCTTCTTCTCACCAGAAATTGTCAGCTATGAGCCAGCTACTAACACGTGGCGTAATGAAGGCATTTTCCCCTACTCAGGACGAGCAGGAGCTGCGGTGGCAATTAAGGATAACAAACTTCTTGTTGTAAACGGAGAAGTAAAAGCAGGATTGCGAACCCAAACCACGGAGCTTGGTACGATCGGTAAAAATGGAGTGACTTGGAAAAAATTGGGTGATTTACCAACACCGAAAGGGCAAAAACAACAAGAAGGGATTGCGGGCGCAATGGGGGGCTACAGTTACGGTAACTATATTGTAACAGGTGGGGCAAACTTCCCGGGCGCACGTGCAAATTATCAAAATGGTATCAACGATGCACACCGCACTGGTGGGTTGAAAAAAACGTGGCATAGTGATGTTTATGCACTCAATGCCAAAAAAGGGACTTGGAAAATCATTGGTAACTTGCCAGAACCAATTGGTTATGGCGTGAGTGTAAGCTATGACAACAAAGTGCTATTAATCGGTGGTGAAGGTCAAGGAGGAAAAGCCCTCACCTCAGTTCAAACAATGAGTTATGATGGAAAAAAACTGGTTGTTGAATAACACAGACCGATAAATGTAAGACAAGGCCCCGCTTGCGGGGCTTTTTTCATAAAATTTAAAAAATTACGTCAAATTGGTTTTATGTTGAATCATAAAACCGCACTGAAATTAATGAGGGCGTTGCAAATTCAGTCAATTGTTCGCAAGAAAAGGCACGGAAAGCGAGGTAAGACCGCTTTGATTGCGCCAAATGTGCTGAATCGTGATTTTACTGCGACAAAACTGAATTAGAAATGGGTGACGGATGTGACCGAATTTCATATTGGGCGGGAGAAGCTGTATTTTTCAGTGTTAATAGATTTGGCGAATCTCGAAATTATCGCCTATCAGTTTGCGAGGCGCCCCAATTTTCCTTTGGTAAAAAAGATGCTGGAGCAAGGGTTAAGCCAATTAATTGCGACGGATTGCCCCATTATTCACAGCGACCAAGGCGTTCTTTATCGTACAAACGCTTGGCGAAAAATGCTGGAGGGGCGCGCGATACCGAGTATGAGCTGACGCGGGAATTGCTATGATAATGCGGTGATTGAGCGTTTCTTTGCGATTTTGAAATCCGAGTGTTTTTATACGCGTAGCTATACGTCGATAGCAGAATTGCAAGCTGAACTTGAGAAATATGTGGTGTATGACAACCAAAAGCGTATTAAAATGGCGTTAAAAGGACTGAGTCCTGTTCAATACAGAACGCAGTATTTATAGTTTAACAACCTGTCCAACTTTTGGGGGCAGATCAATTCTATCTTTCAAGATGCTCTTTTTTATCATTAAAAAAGGATTTATTCCGTAAAATAAATCCCTTAGTCTATTCATTGTAAAATGACGATTACCCCTCAATCCCTTCAAACAATGCGGTACTTAAATAACGCTCTGCGGCGGAAGGAAGGATCGCAACGATCAGTTTATCGGCAAATTCAGGCAATTTTGCAAGACGATCGGCTGCTGCGACCGCCGCACCTGATGAAATCCCCGCTAAAATACCTTCTTCCGCCATTAAACGGCGAGCTGTGGCAATAGCGGTTTCACTGTTTACCTGCTCTACGCGATCAATTAAAGAAAGATCAAGGTTTTTCGGGATAAACCCTGCACCAATACCTTGGATTTTATGTGGACCGGGTTTCACTTCTTCGCCATTTAAGGTTTGCGTAATGACTGGACTTTCTTCGGGTTCAACGGCAACAGAAAGAATTTGTTTCCCTTTATCTAGTTTGATCGCACGTGAGATCCCTGTGATTGTTCCACCAGTTCCCACGCCAGCTACCACAACATCTACCTTGCCTTCTGTGTCATTCCAAATTTCTACTCCCGTAGTTTGACGATGAATATCAGGATTCGCTGGATTTTCAAATTGTTTAAGCATCACATAACGGTTAGGATCACTGGCCACAATTTCTTCTGCGGCGGCAATTGCCCCTTTCATTCCTTTTGCGCCTTCTGTTAGCACTAGATTGACACCTAAACCTCTTAATAAACGTTTACGCTCAGAACTCATTGTTTCAGGCATAGTGAGGGTCAGTTTATAACCTCGCGCTGCTGCCACATAAGCGAGTGCGATGCCTGTATTACCGCTAGTGGCATCAACAATTTCTTTCTCTTTGGTGAGAATGCCGTCTTTTTCCGCTTGCCAAATCATATTCGCCCCAATACGGCATTTCACACTAAAACTTGGATTTCGCCCTTCAATTTTTACGACCAGATTTCCATTATTACCAAAATGTTTTAAACGGACTAATGGCGTATTGCCGATTGAATAAGAATTATCACTGTAAATCGTCATTGTGTTCACCTATTTAATTTAATTGAAAGTGCGGTTAGTTTTAGCATAGTTTTTCTGCGATAAAAAATAGCCGTTGGCTATATTTTATAACCAACGGCTATTTACGCACTCATTTCAACTAATTAATAAAACGATTTGGCTGATGTTTTAATTGCTCTTGTTGATGATTAACAATTTTGGTGCGGTGATTTTGCGCTGACTGCTTATGTGGTTTAAATTCAAATAAGGCATTATCTCGATATTTTACCACCCACATTGCTGTTGCACCGCATACTGCGACGGGAATAATCACTAAATTAATAACTGGTACAAAAGTACAAAAAGTTACTAAGCTACCAAAGGTTAAGCTGAGCGTACGCGTTTCGCCTAATTCATTACGCATAATGCGAAAAGGAATTTTATGGTTATCAAAAGGATAATCACAATACTGAATCGCCATCATCCACGCGGTAAATAAAAAGGTTAGCACAGGCACCACGGATTGCCCTAATACAGGGATAAAACTTAATAAAAACAAGGCAATTATTTTGGGTAGGCTATACCATAATTTTTGCCATTCTCGCCCTAACATTCGAGGAATATCTTTGAGGAAATCAATTGTACTCATATCAATCAGATTTTCCCCCGTGAGCCTTTGCTCCACTTTTTCCGCTAATAAGCCATTAAACGGGGCGGCAATAAAGCCTGAAAGCATAGTAAATGCAAAATAAAACAGGGTTAAAATCATAAAAATGGATAATGCTAACAAAATCCCACTAAGCCACGCTAACCAATCAGGCACATAACTCATCAATTCATCAATTAATCCACCAATATTACTGATAAATAGCCAAAACAAGCCTGAAAGTAATAGGATATTGAGCAAAACCGGCATAATAACAAAACGTCTTAAGCCTTTTTGTGTAATCAAATGCCAGCCCATCACGAAATAATGAAAACCTTCGCTGAGTTCCTTTGCTTGTAACATTTTTTGTTTCCTAATCAAATAAAATGCGATGTAGCATACAAAGTGCGGTAAAAAAAATCAATTTTTACATATCACCGAATTTGCAAAATATGGTAAGCTATCGGCAAATTTATTCCGCCCTTTAGCTCAATGTTGGGAGAATGCAAGTAATGGATTTGAATACTATTTTGATTATTTTAGGGGTAATTGCCTTAATCGTTTTAGTGGCTCACGGGATATGGTCTAACCGCCGTGAAAAATCGCAAATTTTTGAAAATGGAAATACATTTAGCAAAGATTATCGCGTTCGCCAGCCACAAGAAAATATTAATCAGCACATTCAGAATGAAAATGCTTCACAATCTGTGCCTGAAAACCTTCAGCCAGCCCAACAGCATTTAGATTTTGAGGCTGAACAATATACCTTTTCAACACCGCAACGAGAAGAATCTCAAAATGTAGAGCAGGCAATTAATCAAATTAAAATTAGCTTGCCAAATGAGCCAGAACCCATTCAAGCCAGTGTTGAGCCAGTTGTGAACTATCAAACACCCCAACATTTGGCAACGGCAACCATCTCCGAAATTGAAGCAACGCTCAATACTGATGAAGGAATTCACGCCGAACACAAATTATCTGAGGTGCTAGCTAGCGCGTCTGAAACTCACCTTCAAATTGAACGTGAACGTCCAACCATCGAATTTGAGGAAGTCGCAGAAAACACGCCAACACCACAAGTGGAAGAAGAACAGACCACGCAAGCAGCAGATTTTCTAATGCTCTATGTCGTCTCACCAGAAAATCGTGATTTTAATGGGGCGGAGTTAGCCAAAGTGCTTGATGACCTTGGTTTTCTTTTTGGACATCAACAAATTTACCACCGCCATTTGGATCTCAGCGTTGCAAGCCCTGTGCTATTCAGTGCAGCAAATATTCAACAGCCCGGTACGTTTGATCCAAACAATATGGCAGATTTCTACACAGTCGGCATTGCGTTATTTATGCAACTACCGTCGCACGGTAATGATTTAGTCAATTTGCGAATGATGATCCGTGCCGCCAAAACCATTGCCGAAGAACTGGGTGGTTTTGTACTTACCGATAAACAAGAAATTTTTGATGACAATGCGGAAAAAACGTATTTCGCCAAAGTGAGTGCTTAAAAAGACAGAAAAAAGCACCGCACTTTCTTTTATCGCAAATGGCGGGCCAAAGTGTCCGCCTTAATTATTTGCCTTGTGGTAAAACAACAGTGCGATGATTTTTTAGAAGGAAAGTTACAATGAAAAAAGCAAATTTAGAAAGTATAAGAAGAGAAATCAAACTATTAAAAAAGAAATTGATGCGTGCAGAATACGAATATCATGTACTAGATGCCCCAAGAATATCTGATTATGAATATGACAAAAAATTTAAAAAACTTAAACAATTAGAACAGGAATATCCTGAATTTGCGGATAGCCATTCGCCCACCCAACGCGTGGGGGCAAAACCGCTTTCGGGCTTTGCTCAGGTAACCCACGAAATTCCAATGCTGTCCTTAGATAACGCATTTTCTGATGAGGAATTTACTGCCTTTGTAAAACGTATTCAAGATCGTTTGGGCGTGTTGCCCGATCCATTAACCTTCTGTTGTGAACCCAAATTAGATGGTTTAGCGGTAAGTATTTTGTATGAAAATGGTATCCTCACCCAAGCCGCCACCCGTGGCGATGGAACGACTGGAGAGGACATCACGGCGAATATTCGTACCATTCGCAATATTCCTTTGCAACTTTTAACTGATACCCCCCCCGCACGTTTGGAAGTTCGCGGTGAAGTGTTTATGCCACAAGCAGGTTTTGAAAAACTCAATGAAATGGCGTTAGCCAAAGGGGAAAAAACCTTTGCCAATCCTCGCAATGCGGCAGCAGGCTCATTGCGTCAGCTTGATCCCAAAATCACTCGCCAACGCCCATTAATGCTGAATGCTTATGGTATTGGCGTTGCCGAAGGCGTGTCGCTACCTAATACCCATTTTGATCGCCTACAATGGCTAAAATCTATCGGTATTCCTATTAATAAAGAAATTGAACGCTGTAATGGTGTCGAAAATGTGCTGAAATTCTACCGCACTATGGCAGAAAAACGCCCTCATTTAGGCTACGACATTGATGGTACGGTGCTAAAAATTAACGATATTGCATTGCAGGAACAGCTTGGCTTTATTTCCAAAGCACCACGTTGGGCAATTGCTTATAAATTCCCCGCGCAAGAAGAACTCACCGTGCTAAATGATGTGGAATTTCAGGTGGGCAGAACGGGGGCAATCACGCCAGTGGCAAAACTTGAACCGGTCTTTGTTGGCGGGGTTACCGTCAGCAATGCCACCTTACATAATGGCGATGAAATCGAACGTTTGAATATCGCTATTGGCGACACAGTCATTATCCGTCGCGCTGGTGATGTGATCCCACAAATTATTGGCGTAATGGCAGATCGTCGTCCAGCCGATGCTAAACCCATTATTTTTCCAAGCCATTGTCCTGTATGTGGTTCTGTGATCGTGCGTATTGATGGTGAAGCCGTAGCGCGTTGCACCGGTGGTTTATTCTGCGAGGCACAACGTAAAGAAGCACTCAAACACTTCGTTTCTCGTAAAGCAATGGATATTGATGGTGTGGGCGCAAAACTGATTGAGCAACTGGTAGATCGTGAGCTTATTCACACCCCAGCGGATCTGTTTAAATTAGATGAAGTAACCTTAATGCGTTTAGAACGTATGGGGGCAAAATCGGCAGAAAATGCGTTAAATAGCTTAGAAAAAGCCAAAAATACCACGCTTGCACGCTTTATTTTTGCCTTAGGCATTCGAGATGTTGGAGAAGCGACCGCGCAAAATCTCGCTAATCATTTCAAAAATCTGGATGCTATTAAACAGGCAGAGATCGCACAACTCCAAGAAGTTCCAGATGTTGGCGAAGTTGTGGCAAATCGTATTTTTGTCTTCTGGCGTGAACAGCATAATGTAGATGTGGTGAATGATCTTATCAACCAAGGCATACACTGGGACGATGTGCAAGTGCAAGAAGTGGGCAAAAATCCACTGAAAGGTAAAACCGTGGTACTCACTGGCACACTCACCCAAATGGCACGCAATGATGCCAAAGCCTTATTGCAACAACTCGGCAGTAAAGTAACAGGCAGTGTCTCTGCCAAAACAGATTATTTGATCGCAGGCGATAACGCAGGTTCAAAACTCAACAAAGCCCTTGAATTAGGGGTTAAGATTTTAACCGAAGAAGAATTTCTCGCTATGGCGAATTCAATTTAATTATGCCGAAAATAATAAAGAGCGGTAAAAAATCTTGAAATTTTCTACCGCTCTTTATTTCAGCAAATATTTATAAAAGTAAATATAATCAACTAGTTGATCTTATTACTTATTTTCTTGTAGCATTATTATTCTTCAATTTTTTTCGTTCCTCTCTAAGTACAGCTTTTAAAGCGTTACTTATGCGATTAGAAAACAAAATATATAACAGAGGAATTATTATTCCTGACAGGAGTGTATCAGGTGTATTGTTAGGGATATCGTCGCCTACCAAACAGGCTGGGCAGAATTGGGATGTATCAAGTGTATTTTTAGAGATGTAAAAAATAATGGGAACCCAAAGCACAACTCCCACAATGGATAGTAGGCAAATGAGACGAGAATACCTGTATTTCTTTCTATGATGCAAAACAATAGCTACAAAGGACATGAAACAACATATAGCCGTTGACAATAAATTACAAAAAACCCCCATCACTCCTAAAATCGTGAAGAGTATAAAAATATAAATAATAATTGTGTTTTTTTTATTTGTCATAAAGACCCCCATAATTTGTCTTATATTATCATAGAATAAAACGACTTAAATCTTCATTTTCTACCACTTCGCCTAAGGCTTCTGCAACATAAGCGCCATCAATGACTACCTGTTCACCATTCATATCGCTGGCATTAAACGAGATTTTATCCATTAAGCGTTCCATCACCGTATGTAAGCGACGCGCACCGATGTTTTCCGTTTTTTCGTTTACACGGAAAGCCGCTTCAGCAATTTTCTTAATTGCATCTTGGGTAAAGGTGATGTTTACGCCTTCTGTTGCCATTAACGCTTTATACTGCTCTGTTAGAGAGGCGTTTGGTTCAGTAAGAATTCGCTCAAAATCCTCTGCACTTAGTGCCGAGAGTTCTACGCGAATTGGCAAACGACCTTGTAATTCAGGGATGAGATCAGAAGGACGTGCCACTTGGAATGCGCCAGAGGCAATAAATAAAATATGATCGGTTTTTACCATTCCGTGTTTGGTGCTAACCGTTGAGCCTTCAACTAATGGCAATAAATCACGCTGTACGCCTTCACGGGAAACATCTGCACCGCTGTATTCGCCTTTTTTACAGATTTTGTCGATTTCATCAATAAAGACAATACCGTTTTGTTCTACCGCTTCAATTGCTTTTTGTTTGAGATCTTCAGGGTTAATTAATTTCGCTGCTTCATCATCAACAAGGGCTTTGAATGCGTCCTTAATTTTCATTTTGCGAGTTTTGGTTTTGCCACTGGAAAGATTTTGGAACATTGATTGCAACTGGCTTGTCATTTCTTCCATTCCCGGTGGCGCCATAATTTCAACGCCCATTGAAGGGGCGGCGACATCAATATCAATTTCACGATCATCAAGCTGTCCTTCACGTAATTTTTTGCGGAACACTTGACGAGTACTGCTATTGGTATCGTGATTTTCCACTTCGCCCCATTGGTTTTTCGCTGGTGGTAAGAGTGCATCTAAAATGCGATCTTCTGCCGCTTCTTCTGCACGGAAACGATTTTTTTCAATTTCTGTCTGACGGACTAATTTCATCGCACTGTCGGTTAGATCACGAATGATCGAATCCACTTCTTTCCCGACATAGCCCACTTCGGTAAATTTGGTGGCTTCCACTTTAATGAAAGGCGCATTGGCTAATTTTGCTAAACGGCGGGCAATTTCCGTTTTACCCACCCCAGTAGGCCCGATCATTAAAATATTTTTTGGTGTTACTTCGTGGCGTAATGGCTCTTGTAATTGCATTCTACGCCAGCGATTACGCAATGCGATTGCCACGGCTCTTTTAGCATCAGCTTGTCCGATAATATGTTGATCTAATTCAGAAACAATTTCACGAGGGGTCATTTCAGACATAATTTAATCCTTTTTGATAAGCCATTTATAGTATGAATAAATGGAATTAATGTGATGCTAATTTAAGTACAATAACACCACTTACAATCATTATTGCTCCCAATGCTCGCCAAAATGTGAGTGCATCATTGTAACAAAGCACGCCAACGATAAACGCACCAGCAGCACCGATTCCTGTCCATACCGCATAGGCGGTTCCCATTGGGATAGTCCGTTGTGCAAGGTAAAGTAATAATCCACTGCCCACCATAAAAACAACGGCAAGTAATGAACCTAGCACCACTTTATTGGGTTGAGTGGCCATTTTTAGTCCAATTGGCCAGCCAATTTCAAGCAAGCCGGCACAAACTAAATAAAGCCACGCCATTATGGCAATTCTTCAATGGTGAAATTTGTGTTAGTATAAACGCAAATATCCCCAGCAATTTTGAGTGATTTTTCTACGATTTCACGGGCAGAAAGATCGGTGTTTTGTACTAACGCACGTGCCGCAGACATCGCATAATTGCCGCCTGAACCAATCGCCAGAATTTGATCTTCTTCTGGCTGAACCACATCACCAATCCCCGTAATAATTAAACTTTCTTTTTCATCTGCGACAATAAGCATCGCTTCTAACTTGCGTAGCGCACGATCTGTCCGCCAATCTTTCGCTAATTCCACCGCACTTTTTAGTAAATGCCCTTGGTGCATTTCTAATTTACGCTCAAATAATTCAAATAAGGTAAAGGCATCTGCTGTTCCTCCAGCAAATCCAGCTAACACTTTGTTATTATATAAACGGCGAACTTTACGGGCATTGCCTTTCATTACCGTATTGCCGAGAGAGACTTGGCCATCGCCACCAACAACAACTTTCCCGTTGCGACGGACACTTACTATTGTGGTCATACTTTTTCCTTTTTTAGCTAAAAGAGATGGCTATAAAGTTAGGGCAAAAATTTAAATTTCAAGATAATAATCTGTATTTCTTTTAGAAAAATGCTGTCCCAGCGATTCCCATAAGAAAAGCAAGAAAAATGCCTAATCCCACATAATTATTATTAAGAAAGGCGTTAAAGCAGTCTTCACGACGACGATGACGGGTGAGTTTACATTGATAAATAAAAAGCAGTGCGGTGAGCGCAAGTACAATAAAATAGCTGTAATGCAAATGAGATTGGTAGCCGATAATAACCAACAGCCCCAAAGCAATAGATTGCAATAATGCAATGATTTTATTGTCATATTGCGCAAATAAGATCGCTGTGGATTTCACCCCAATTCGTAAATCGTCATCACGATCCACCATTGCATATTGGGTGTCATAAGCCACTGTCCAAGCAAGATTGGCAATAAATAATAACCAACATTCCAAAGGAAGTTGTTCAATTAATGCGCCATAAGCCATTGGAATAGACCAGCCGAAAGCCGCCCCTAAGAAAAACTGGGGAAGATGGGTATAACGCTTCATAAAGGGATAAATAAAGGCTAACAAGACGGCAATAAATGACAAACCAATCGCGTAATAATTCAAAAATAGCACCAAAATAAAAGCGCAGAAAATAAGCCCGGCAAAAAGTAATTTCGCCTCTTTCTCGCTGACTTTTCCTGTTGCCAAAGGGCGTTGTGAAGTGCGTTTCACTTTGCCATCAATATGGCGATCGGCATAATCATTGATTACACAACCGGCGGCACGCATAATGATGACGCCAAGGACAAAAACGATTAACACCGAAACAGGCGGAATGCTTTTCTCTGCCAAAAACAATGCCCAAAGTGTTGGCCACAATAACAATAATGTGCCAATGGGTTTGTCAAAACGCATTAATTGTGCGTAAGCAGTCAGTTTTTCCGAAAGTTGTGGCATAGTCCTAAATTAGCTAAATCAAAAGTGCGGTTATTTTACTTGAAAAAAGGGAAAAGGTCTTGAACAAATTGATCTATATCAATAAGATAGCGTTTTATTCTTTTATTCACCGCTAAAAGCAAGGAAAAAAATGACCGCACTTAAAGAAATCACACCACAGCAAGCTTGGCAAATGATGAATGAAGAAAATGCCACGTTGGTGGATATTCGCGATTTCCCTCGTTTTACGCATAGCCACCCAAAAGGGGCTTTTCACTTGACGAATCAAAGCTATGGCGAATTTCAACAAAAAGTAGATTATGATGATCCTATCATCGTGAGCTGTTATCACGGTATTAGCAGCCGCAATGTAGGTGCGTTTCTTATCGAGCAAGGCTACGATAACGTATATAGTATGCAGGGTGGCTTTATGGGGTGGGAACAAGCTGATTTACCGCTAGAAGGCGAAGCTGTACCAGAAAATTAAGCAAGAAAAAGGCGGAGATACCGCCTTCTGTTTATTCTGATTTAATCGGAAAAATCACTTTTTCTTTTGATTTAGCTAACAAATATCCTGCCACCAAGCCCACAAATGCAAAAGGTAGCCATTCGATGGAATAAGGCTTAAGTGGAAGTTGGTCGAGCAAATCAATTTTGCCTGAACCTAGCACGGATAAAATCGACACAAATGTCACCAAACCAATCGCTAAGCGGTGAGCCAAGATCGGCATTGGCAAAAATAAATTCAGTAGCAACAGCAAAATCACCGTAATGGTAATAGGGTATAAAATCATCAACACAGGCAAAGAAAGCCCAATCACTTCTTTCAAGCCAAGATTGGCGATCACAAAGCTAATCAGACAAAATAAGATGGCATAAGTGCGGTAAGAAAATCGCGGAAATTGTTGGTGAAAATAACTACTAACCGAAGCACACAGCCCAACCGCGGTAGTCAAACAAGCCAACGATACAATGATATTCAGCACCATTCGCCCTAGCTCACCAAAAGCCATTGTCGTAACCTGATTTAAAATATAAGTGCCAAGATCCTGCTTATTTTGCTGTAACTGTGCCAGCACGTCAGGGCTAATCATTAAGTGATTGCCTACCCAGCCAAGGGAAATATAAATCAATGCTAAGGCAATACCGGCGATTATTGCGGCAAAAATGGTTTGTTTTTGTAATGAAACGGTTTTTACCGCACTGGATTTGATCGCCCCTAACACCATCGTAGAAAATGCGATGGAAGCCAATGCGTCCATCGTTAAATAGCCGTTAATTGCTCCATTGAAAAAATCCGTATGACTTGCAACAGTCGGCATTGGCAAAGGTGTTTTCCCAACCAGCATTATCCCCGCTTTTACCACTAAAGCAATTATCGCAAGCAACAATACTGGCGTGAGAATAGAGCCAATACGTTCCACCATTTTAGACGGATTTAGGCTCAACCATAAGCTGAGCATAAAATATACAAAAGTAAATAACAATTGAGAAAGGCTATCAGCTTCTTTAAGAAAGGGAATCATCACCATTTCATAAGACATTGCGCCGGTTCTTGGTCCGGCAAAAAAAGGCCCAACTGCAAGGGAAATGGAGACCAAAAACAGCACAGAAAACCACGGATGAATTTGTCTTAATGCCACAATATATCCACCATGGTAAAAAGCGCTCACAATAATACCAAGCAATGGCAAGCCCACGCCAGTTAGTACAAAGCCTGAAATAGAAGACAAAAATGCCGTTCCTGTTTCAAAGCCTAATTTAGGCGGGAAAATCAGATTTCCCGCACCAAAAAAAATGGCAAAAAGCATAAACCCAATAATAAAGGTATTTTTTGTCATTCAACTTTCCCTTTATTTTTTCCAGTTTTTCAACGCATCGGCAAAGGCATTACCCATTGCACTATTATTTTGTGGTTTACGCTGTGGCTGTGGGCTACGAGGATTTCTTGCTACTAAAGTGCGGTGATTTTTTTCATTATTTTCTGCTTTATCCCCTGCTTGTTCATCTAAACGCATCGTTAAAGCGATACGCTTGCGGGCTACATCCACTTCCAAGACTTTCACTTTTACAATATCACCGGTTTTCACCACATCGTGCGGATCTTCAACAAATTTATTGGAAAGCGAAGAAATATGCACAAGCCCATCTTGATGAACACCAATATCCACAAACGCCCCAAAATTGGTTACATTGGTTACCGTACCTTCCAGGATCATTCCTGCTTTCAAATCACTGATTTCTTCCACACCGTCCATAAAGGTGGCGGTTTTAAACTCGCCACGCGGATCACGTCCCGGCTTTTCTAATTCTTTGAAAATATCTTGCACCGTTGGTAAACCAAATTGTTCATCAATAAATTGTTTTGCATCTAACTGACGAATCGCACTGGCGTTGCCCATTAAATCTTGAATGGATTGCTGAGTTGCTTGCAAGATCTTTTCCACCACAGGATAGGTTTCTGGGTGAACACCTGACGCATCAAGAGGATTTTGCCCAGCTGAAATACGCATAAAGCCTGCGCATTGTTCAAAGGCTTTTGGCCCTAAACGAGAAACTTTTTTCAGCTCTTCGCGGTTTTCAAAACGGCCATTTTCATCACGAAATTGCACGATATTTTGTGCGAGCGTTTTGGTCATTCCTGCTACGCGAGAAAGCAACGGTACAGAGGCGGTATTGAGATCCACGCCTACCGCGTTTACACAATCTTCCACCACTGCATCTAATTTACGCGCCAGTTGAGTTTGATTGACATCGTGCTGGTATTGCCCCACGCCAATGGCTTTCGGCTCAATTTTCACTAATTCTGCCAATGGATCTTGCAAACGGCGCGCAATAGACACCGCCCCCCGTAAAGACACATCAAGCTGTGGAAATTCTTGTGCGGCTAATTCTGATGCAGAATACACGGAAGCTCCCGCTTCACTGACGACCACTGTTTGTGGTTTTTGCCCTGAGATTTGTTTTACCACCTCTTTAGCAAAACGCTCCGTTTCTCTTGATGCTGTACCATTACCAATAGCAATCAGTTCCACATTATGGCGTTCGATTAATTGATAAAGGCTCGCCATTGCTGCTGCCGTTTGTCCTGTGTGTGGATAAACCGTATCCGTTGCCAATAATTTACCCGTATTATCCACAACCGCCACTTTTACCCCTGTTCGCAAACCGGGATCTAGCCCCATTGTGTTTTTTGCCCCGGCTGGTGCCGCCATTAAAAGTGCGGTAAGATTTCGAGCAAATACATTGATTGCCTCATCTTCTGCTTTTTCACGCAATTGGCTCATTAATTCCGTTTCTAAATGGAGTGAAACCTTAATCCGCCACGTCCAGCTTATCACCTGCTCACGCCATTTGTCCGCTGGCTGTTGGTTAAAATGTACGCCCAGATGCTGACGAATAATTTCCTCGCAATAACTTTGACGCGCCCCTTCTTCTTGTTCGGGATCCGCATTTAAACTTAACTGTAAAATGCCTTCATTGCGTCCACGGAACATTGCCAAAGCGCGGTGAGAAGGCACATTATGCCAAAGCTCTTGGTGATCAAAATAATCTTGGAATTTTTCGCCTTCTTGTTCTTTGCCCTCTAAAACTTTAGAAATTAACACCGCACTTTGTTGTAAATACTGACGCACTTTCGCCAATAATTGGGCATCTTCCGCAAAACGTTCCATTAAAATATAACGTGCGCCATCTAACACCGCCTTGCTATCGGCAAAGCCTTTTTCCGCATCAATATAAGCACTTGCTGCGGTTTCCGGATCTTGGCTTGGATCATTCCATAAACGCTCAGCCAGCGGTTCAAGCCCTGCTTCAATGGCGATTTGCCCTTTGGTACGGCGTTTCGGCTTGTACGGCAAATATAAATCTTCTAACTCCGTCTTGCTTTGAGTTTGTTGGATTTGGTTGCGTAATTCGTCCGTTAATTTGCCCTGTTCTTCAATAGATTTTAAAATTGTTTGACGGCGATCTTCTAACTCACGCAAATAAATCAAGCGCGTTTCAAAATGGCGTAATTGAGTGTCATCTAAGCCACCAGTGACCTCTTTACGATAACGCGCGATAAAAGGAATAGTATTGCCTTCATCTAATAATTGAATGGCTGCAAGAATTTGCTGTGGTTGCACCGTTAATTCAGCGGCAATGATCTGTGAAATTTGTTGATTTAACATTGGCGTTTATTCAGTTTATTCATTAGTAAAAGTAAAAATTCGCCATAGGATACTGGTTTTATGGGCTTTGCTCAAATGTTTCTTTGCTCATAAAGTTAGCCTACAATTTTTCTTGTTATTTTTTTACTTTTACACTAAATTGTAGAAACGTTGCTATAAGGAAATAAAAATGACGATTATGACTAGCCGAGAATTTAACCAGCATCTCAATCAGGCACAAAAAGCAGCACAAATCGCGCCTGTTATTGTAACAAATCGCGGTGAACCCACTTATGTACTAATGAGCTATGCAGATTACCAGAAAATGTTGCAATCTCATTCTCCTCGTAATGCTTTAGAGGCATTAACGCCACAAGATGAGGCGGATATTGAGTTAGACATTCCACCTCGTTCAATAAAGCAACGCACGCCGCTTGAGTTTGATGAATAAGGGAAAAATGTATTTTATTGACACCAATGTATTAAGTGAAATTCGTAAAATTAAAAGTGGTAAAGCGAACCAAGGGGTCATTAATTGGTTATCTGGAATTAATGAACAACAAATTTATACGAATATTATCGTAATGATGGAATTGGAACGTGGCATTTTAGCCAAAGAACGTAAAGATCCTTGGCAAGGAAAAATACTCCGTCAATGGTTTGAACATACGATAAAGACAGGCTTTTCAAATCGTATCCTTCATCTTGATGATAAAACAGCGAAAATTTGTGCTACCTTACACATTCCCGATCATTGTCCTGAGAATGACGCTTGGATTGCTGCCAGCGCTATTCAATATGGTCTGACGCTGGTTACACGAAATACCGCAAATTTCTCGCGTATGGGCGTAAAATTATTGAATCCATTTGATAAATAAGTTTTATCCATTCAAAGGTAAAGGAATAGCAAAATGCCAAAATCAAACTACATCACACGCAGTGGCTGGAATAAATTAGATCAAGAATTAAAATTTCTATGGAAAGAAGAGCGCCCAAAAGTTACTCAAGCGGTTTCTGATGCTGCTGCGTTAGGCGATCGTAGTGAAAATGCCGAATATATTTATGGTAAACGCCGTTTACGTGAAATTGATCGCCGTGTGCGTTTTTTGACAAAACGTTTAGAAGTGTTGCAGATTGTGGATTATCACCCAAGACAAGAAGGCAAAATTTTTTTTGGTGCTTGGGTCAGCCTTGAAAATGAAAATGGCGAGGAAAGTCAATACCGTATCGTGGGCTGCGATGAATTTGATCCAGCTAAGAATTGGATTTCCATCGACAGCCCCGTAGCTCGCGCATTGATTGGCAAAGAAGTCGATGATGAAGTGAAAGTCCATACGCCATCGGGCTTGGTAACATTATTGGTGAATAAAATTTGGTATGAGATATAGCCTCAAATCCCCTCATCTTCCACGCGAGCCGTTCTTTTTATTTTTTGTTGTGCTGAAAGGGTCGTGATGCCTTGATTTGCACTGGCTAGGGCTTGCGCCACCAATTCTGGAAATGTCAGTTCATCCTTTGCCATTATGGTTTCAATCAACATTTGTAAATTCGTGCCAACAATAACTTCCGTGCGCTCAAACTGTTGGGCAATCATTGCACATTGACGAAATGGCGTGCCACCTAAAATATCACAGCAAAAAAGTACCGCACTTGCATTTTCCGCTGTGAGATATTGTGCGATGTTTTGATGTAGCTGTTTGGGCGTGATTTGCTTATCATCAAAATCAAAAAATGCCACATTGGGATATTGCCCGATAATTTGTTCCAACGCGCTTTGTAGTCCTGTGGCGAAATGTCCGTGTCCACTCACGATCAAGATTGTCATTTTTTCTCCTTATTGATAAAAAATGCCGAGCAAATACTCGGCATTTGTCATCACTCATTTTATAAGATACCCGCAAAACGTCCGCCAATACCAATGACGACGGTGAGAATAATTAAGCGTAATGGCGACCAATTACGTTTCACCAAGTAGTACATCAATAAGGTGTACACCAACGGCAAGAAAGCTGGCATAAGTTTATCAAGCACATCCGCTTGCACTTTCACCACGGCATCGCCTGCGGTGATTTCTGCGCTAGTTTGGAAACGAATGTAAGTGGCAACTAATGCCCCAATCACAGTCATACCAATCATTGAAGCCGCGTGCGACACTTTTTTCGTGTTAGCTTTAATGGTTGGAATAGCCGCAACTCCCATTTTGTAAGCATAGTGTGCTAAACCAAAACGTAAACCGAAATGCACGATATTGAATACGACAAAGAAGAAAATTGCCCCTAGGATTGAGCCTTGTAAAGCAAGGCTTGCACCGATCCCGCCACAAATGGGTAGCAAGGTAAACCAAAATAAGGCATCCCCAATACCGCCTAAGGGCGCACCCACTGCAATTTTTGTACTTTGAATGGCGTTTACTTCCTGTTTAGAGCGCTCCATTGCCAGCACAATTCCCATAACGAACGTAACAAGGAATGGATGGGTATTAAAAAAGCCCAAATGCCCTTTCATTGCCTTACTTAAATCCGCTTTGTTAGTATGAATTTTTTTCAATGCAGGGCTAATTCCATATAACCAACCTGCTGCTTGCATACGCTCATAATTGAAAGAGGCTTGAAGTAATAAAGAACGCCACGCCATCGTATTAATATCAGCTTTAGTCAGTTCTTTTCCCATTGTTTGATCTTCGTACACATTATCATTTTGTACGTTTTGACGTGCTTTAGATTCCATCTTGAAACTCCTCTTTTGGCGTTGCTTTCGTTTCAGTATTCCCCTTACGCATATAGTCAATAAGAGCCATTGCAACCGCTGCTGCAGCAATCGCTAACACCGGAAGCTTAAGCCAAGCAGCCCCTACAAAACCGAGAATAAAATAAGGGATATAGGCATTTTTCATCATAATTTTCATCAATACTGCAAACCCGATGGCCGGCATAATGCCTCCAGCAACACCCAAGCCGTCAATCACTTCTTTTGGCAACATTGCAATGATTTTCCCTGCATATTCCGCCCCAAAATAAGTGGGTAAGAACGCACAAAAGAAATAGAACGTACCTAGCACTAACAAACCAAGATAGTTCACATAATCAATACCTTTGAGATTCGCTTCTTCCGCCATTTGATCACAACGAGACATCACCGCTGACATAACGGAGAACAAAAAGGTGATTCCCATTTGTACCGCAATAGCAAAAGGCACTGCCACGCCAACCGCAACTTTCGGATCGGTTTTCGTCGTGATGGCAAATGCAGTTCCCACAATAGTGCCGATAATCACATTGGGTGGTTGCGCACCTGCCAATGGTGCAAGCCCCATCCAGACTAATTCTAGGGTACCGCCAACTAAGATCCCTGTTTGCAAATCCCCTAAAATCGCCCCTACAATAGGTCCTAATACAACGGGTCTATGAAAATGTGTTAAACCATTATAGAGGTCAAGACCTGCAAAAAATGCGAGTACACCCAATAAGAGTGCCTGTAAAAGTCCAATTTCCATCGTTTCCTCTCTTCTTTCTTACAATAATTTAAATAAATCTATTGCCTCTTCGGTTGGTACACCTTGGATAAAACACTGCACACCAAGCTGACGTAGCTGTTCAAATGCCGCTCTGTCTTTCTCATTTACGGATACGGTTTTATGGATCTGCGTTTTGCCCTCCTCATAATGCATATTGCCTACGTTGATTTTGTCAATGGGTACCCCACCTTGCACTAAGGTTAAAAAATCACTCGGTGTTTTGCACACAAGCAAGATTTTTTGCCTATCTGCTGCACGATGGATATTATCAATCACCTTTTGTAATGGCCAAAAACGCACATCGATCCCTTCCGCCAATACCATTTCCATTAGGTTTTGTTGCATTGGATCTTCAGCCACTTCATCATTAGCAACCAGCACCAAATTAGCTCCCGCAAAACCAACCCACTGCACCCCAACCTGCCCGTGGATTAAACGCTCATCAATTCGATTTAACACAATATTTGGCATAGTACACTCCTTGATAACTCATTTTGGGTATCTTCTTTTTACGCCTAAAAAATAGGGAATGCAAAGAACAAAATAAGGAAGTGTGATGAAGATCTAAAAATATTTTTATCTTATTAAGATTTGATTAAAAAAGGCTGTCATATTCTTAAACAGAAAGGGATATAGCGGGTTTTAGGCTATAAATATTATTGTCTTGGCTAGATGACGAAGAGAATTCTTCATAAAAAATCTGCCCCTACTCAGTGGTTTTTTCGTCCAACAAAGAGGGGCTGATTGATAGCTTTTCGTTTTTATAATGATAGTGTAAAAAATACTAAGCTAAATCATCAATCACTACATACACTTTGGTAGTCGGTCCGTGAACGCCCACCACTTTTACTAACTCAATATCTGCTGTGGAACTTGGGCCTGAAATGATATTCACACAAGAAGGCATTCTTTCCCCTAACACGGCTTTGTCGTGCAGAATTTTAGCAAGTTGTGCGACGCGAGGTAAAACAAGGCTTTTACGTACTACCACAATGGATTTTTCAGGCAATAAACTTACTGAACGGCCTTTATCTTTACCTGAAAATAACACAATTCCCCCTGACTCAGCTAAGCCATATTCTGCATAAGCAATACCGATATTCGCTTGTTCTGCGCGTTTTAGGTTTTCTTCGCCATTTTGTGGTAGCCAGACCGTAGTGTCGTAATGTGCTTGTACCGCTTGAGTAATACCAAGTTGCACTAAACGCTCATCTCCCGTGAGAATAACTGGCCCACCACCATATTTTTCACACACAGAAAGCACCGCACTTTGTATTTCTGCTTCATTTGTTTCAATCACATCAACCATCATCGCTTTTGCTGATTCGATAAACGCTTGGCATAAAGCTTGCGGGTTAAGATCAGTTAAACGTGTAGTGGCATAATCATTCAGCGGTGCAGGCATTGGTTCTGGCACAAGCTGGCGTGGACGCCCCATTTTTTCCGCAAGTTTGTTCAGAAAGTTTTCTCTATTTTGTACGTCCATTATTTTGCCTCTCTTTTGTTAAACCATTCACGGAAACTTTCGCCATCTGCACTTGGTAGATCGCGTGCTTTTGTCCATTCTGCTAATGCCCCAAATTCAAGTGGTGCTTTACCATTTTTGATGAACTTACTAGCAACTTTCGCCCCAACATTCACGCCCACTTTCCATAACGTTGGGTGGGAATTTGCAAAATTGAAGCCAAAGATAGATAAACGCTCTGCTGCAGGCGTCATACCACTTTGAGCAATATGCTCACGGTGTTTTAGGATAAGCTGTGCCAATGGAATTTTCACTGGGCAAACGGAATTACAAGCTGTGCATAACGAGCAGGCGTATGGCAGTTCTTTAAAATCTTCATAACCGCCTAGTAATGGGGAAATGACTGATCCGATTGGTCCCGGATAAATTGAGCCATAACCGTGTCCACCAATTTGGCGATATGCTGGGCAAGTATTTAAACAGGCTCCACAACGGATACAACGTAATACCTCTTTAAATTCACTTTCAAGAATTTTTGAACGGCCATTATCCACGATAACTAAGTGGAATTCTTCAGGGCCATCTGTTTCCCCTGTAAGACGCGGACCTGTTAGCCAAGTATTATAGCCAGTTAATTTTGCGCCGACTGCACTTCTGGCAAGCATTGTGATTAAAACATCCACTTCCTCAAAGGTAGGCGCAATACGTTCCATTCCCATCACGGCAATGTGCGTTTTCGGTACCGTGGTGGTAAGACGCAAGTTTCCTTCGTTGGTGACCAAGCAAAGGCTGCCCGTTTCTGGCACGGCAAAGTTACACCCACTCACACCGATGTCCGCCTCTAAGAAATCTTGGCGGATTTTTTCACGAATAAATAAGGTCATTGCTTCTGGCGTTTCTGGCCCGTCATAGCCTAATTTTTCGTGTAAATCTTTACGGATTTGGTGGCGATCTTTGTGAATGGCTGGCACCACAATATGAGAAGGACGATCTCCAGCGATTTGTAGGATATATTCGCCTAAATCTGTTTCCACCACTTTAATGCCTTCGGCTTCAAGCACTTCATTCATACCGATTTCTTCGGTAACCATTGATTTGGATTTGACAATTTTCTTGGCATTTTTCTCAAGGGCAACTTGACGGATATAATTGGTCGCGTCTTCTGCCGTTTCAGCAAAATACACTTTTCCACCATTTTCGCTCACTTTTTCGCTTAATTGATATAAATAAGCATCAAGATTAGCTAAAACGTGGTTACGAATATGTTTTGCTTCATCACGCCATTCTTCCCAATGACCCAGTTCGTCCACCATTTTTTGGCGATTTGTGCCAATACGTTCTTGCGCCATAACAATGGCTTTTCGCATAATGTCGTTGTGAATTTCATTATCCACACGTTTTTTAAATGCAAGATTACTGGTTTTTAATGACATCTTATTTTTCCTCCTGCATTAATACTTCAGCAATGTGCATCACTTTCACCTTTTTGCCTTCACGACTTAAACGTCCGCCTATATTGAGCAAACAACTCACATCTGCACCGATTAAATAGTCTGGCTCAACCTCAGTAATATGTGCCACTTTTTCTGTAACCATTTCGCCAGAAATTTCTGCCATTTTGACGGAAAACGTTCCACCGAAACCACAGCAAGTGCTTTGATTATGAATTGGCAATAATTCTAGCCCTTTCACATTTTGTAATAAGGTTAAAGGTTCGTCCACAATGCCTAATTTACGGCTTAAACTACAAGAGGGGTGATAAACTGCTTTTCCTGTTAATCTTGCACCCACATTGGTTACGCCTAATTTATTAACGATAAAATCCGTTAAATCATAAAAACGATCAGACACTTTCTGCGCGCGTTCAGCCCACTCAACCTCACCAAAACGGTTAAAATATTCAGGATAATTTTTAATTGCGTAAACACAAGATCCAGCTGGGGCAACGATAGGGTAATCATTCACTTCAAAGGTCTCTACCAAGTTTTTCATTCCTGCTAAGGCTTGTTTGGTATAACCACTGTTAATCGCAGGCTGTCCACAGCAACCTTGTTTTTCAAGGAAAACAATATGACAGCCCAATTTTTCTAGTAATAATACTGTATTTTTTGCAACGCCGGCTTTCACAACATCAGCGATACAAGTAACGTAAAAATTTACGTTCATAAATTACTCCAACATAATCAAATAGAAATGAAGAAATCAGGCAAAGTTGCCTCTGCCTGATTTGTAATAATTCGCACTAAACGTTAAAGAAAAGTGGAATAATAAATAATGCAACAAGTGCGGCAATGATACCATAAACAATCATTGGTATAATGGTTTTCTTAATGATCGTGCCTTCTTGTTTATCAATATTTAATACTGAGCTTACCGCAACGATATTATTGATACATACCATATTCCCCATTGCGCCGCCCACAGATTGTAAGGCAAGCACAAGGGTGGCTGACAAGCCCGTAATTTCTGCGGTGGAAAGTTGAACACTACCAAAGGTCAGGTTAGAAACCGTATTTGAGCCAGAGAAGAATGCCCCTACCGCGCCTAAGTAAGAAGCAAATAATGTCCAGTATTCCCCTGTGGCTTCAGCGAAACTTCGACCGATAATTTTCACCATTGAATTATCGCCACCCACAAGCATTAAATTCACCATAATTAATGCCCCAACGAGTGCTAAAAATGGATTGCGAGTTTGTCTTAAGCTTCCCATAAAAATCTCTTTGGTTTTACTTGCCGACAATGAAAATAATGGGATAGAAATTAATACGGTTACCACAAATGGAATTAATGCTGGCACATAAAGCAATTTATAGCTTGCATTAACTGATGTGCCAAAAATGTGTTTTAAGCTGAAAATCAAGCCGTGGCTAATTTCAAATAAACCTAATGAGCCTAATTGCACGCTAAGCCAAGTTGTCGCATCGTTCATCATTGCTTTGAATGGTAATTGTTGCAAACGTGTTACAATCAAAATCGCAATGAGTAACCCGGTTGGCAATAAGGCTTTTACCACTTGCCCCATACTTACTGCATTGTCGTCAAGGTTATTTTCCACTTTTGCTAAACCGATGCCTTTATTCGCCACGAATACAGACACCAACAAGCCAATTGCCCCACCCACTAATGATGGAAATTCATAATTCACTTGTGCTAATAAGAAATAAGGCACCACACAAGCAAAAATACTGATATAAATAAACACAAGATTTTTACGAATTTCACTCCAGCCGACAATTAAACGTAATGCCATTAATGGAATAATTAATGCCGCAAAAGAATGAATTAATGCTGACATTGAACCAATTTCTAAAATTTGCCCTTCATTAAGGTGTAAAGGCCCAAATCCAAACCAAGTTGGCGTACCTACCGCCCCGAAAGAAACAGGAACCGAGTTCATAATTAAGGCTAACATCGCCACTTTTAATGGTGGAAAACCTAATCCCACTAAAATCGGTGCGGCAATTGCAGCGGGTGTTCCGAAACCACTCGCTCCTTCAATCATAAACGCAAATGCCCAACCGATAATCATAATTTGTGCAACAGGATTTGGATTAATGTTTCCCAACCATTTGCGTAATGTATTCGTTACCCCTGAGGTTTCAGAAAAACGATTAAATAAAATCGCCCCGAAAATCACCGTAATTGGCGTTTGAACCGCCACCAATGCCGCAGTAATATTGGCACTCACAGTGGCAATATCTGTACCGAAGAAAATAAATTGAATAATTAATACCACTACTGCAATCCACGGCAAAGCAACATAAGATGGCAACGCATTACGTTTTACCATTAAATAAATTAATAAAACAATAGGAAAAATACTCAAAAAAAGAGCCATACAAACTACTCCATCAATAATTAATTTTATGACTTAACTGGGTCGTCATTCTATGCTGATTTAATCGATTTAGTAAAATATTTGTTAAAAAATTATGACAACGATCACAAAAAATTTTAACATTTTGCTAAAAATACTTCCTTCTAGTTAGCCTTTAACCTATCCAATAAGCCATTTCTCATTCAGGGTAAAATCCGCTATAATTAGCCAATTTTGCAAAAAACTTGTTATTTTTTCACCGCACTTTGTTTTTGCCGTGAAAATTTGCCCTAACAAAGATAGAGGTTTTTATGACAACTCCTGTTGTTGCCCTTGTGGGTCGCCCAAATGTGGGGAAATCCACCTTATTTAATCGCCTAACACGTACTCGTGATGCCCTTGTTGCCGACTTCCCGGGATTAACACGCGATCGTAAATATGGTCAAGCCAATATTGCTGGTTATGATTTTATCGTGATCGATACGGGCGGTATTGACGGTACCGAAGAAGGCGTTGAAGAAAAAATGGCTGAACAATCCTTACTTGCCATTGAAGAAGCTGACATTGTATTGTTTCTTGTTGATGCGCGTGCTGGACTAACTTCTGCCGATATTGGCATCGCCCAATATTTACGCCAACGTCAAAATAAAACCACCGTGCTGGTTGCCAATAAAACTGACGGTATTGATGCCGATTCACATTGTGCTGAATTTTATCAGCTTGGGCTAGGCGAAATTGTACAAATCGCCGCTTCACAAGGGCGTGGCGTGAACGCGTTAATGGAACAAGTGCTTGCCCCCCTTGCTGAACAGAATGCGGAAAAAGAAGCAGCGCAAAACCAAAGTGCGGTGAAAAATAACGAAGAAAACCAAGAAGATGAATGGGATCACGAGTTTGATTTCAACAACGAAGAAGATAGCCAACTTTTAGATGAAGCCCTTGAGGAAGAAGAAAGCGAACAAGAGCAAAATATCAAAATTGCCATTGTAGGGCGTCCTAACGTGGGTAAATCCACCCTCACGAACCGTATTTTAGGTGAAGATCGCGTCGTGGTTTACGATCTCCCCGGTACAACACGAGATAGCATTTCTATTCCGATGGAACGTGATGGTCAGCATTACACGATCATCGACACCGCTGGTGTGCGTAAACGGGGCAAGGTGCATTTAACGGTAGAAAAATTCTCTGTAATCAAAACCTTACAAGCAATTCAAGAAGCCAATGTGGTACTACTCACCATTGATGCGCGTGAAGGGATTTCCGACCAAGATCTTTCCTTGCTCGGCTTTATCTTAAATGCTGGGCGTTCTTTAGTTATCGTGGTAAACAAGTGGGACGGTTTAGATCAAGAGGTTAAAGATCGTGTAAAATCAGAATTAGATCGTCGCCTAGATTTTATTGATTTTGCAAGAGTTCACTTTATTTCCGCATTACACGGTAGCGGTGTGGGTAATCTCTTTGATTCCATTAAAGAGGCTTATGCTTGTGCCACGCAAAAAATGACCACCTCAATGCTCACTCGTATCCTACAAATGGCAACTGATGAACATCAACCGCCGATGATGAGTGGTCGCCGAATCAAATTAAAATACGCTCATCCAGGCGGCTATAATCCGCCAATTATTGTGGTACACGGTAACCAAATTGATCGCCTGCCAGATAGCTATAAGCGTTACTTATCAAACTATTATCGTCGCAGTCTAAAAATCATTGGCTCACCAATTCGCTTACTGTTCCAAGAAGGCAGTAACCCATTTGCAGGGAAACGCAATAAATTGACCCCAAATCAGTTGCGTAAGCGTAAACGTTTGATGAAATTTATAAAGAAATCAAAGAAATAATTAAAATAAAAGGCGATCAACCATCGCCTTTTTTATCTGATTTAATCAAGGGAATTTCAAATTTAAATATCTAAAAACGATATGAAAAATAGAGTGCTGTGATATAACAGAATATGATTTAATAATCATTATATGATTAAATTTGAATTATTCGGAAGAGAAAAATAACTGTTAATAAAAATAGCCTTTATATCATATTCACTTTTTATGACTTATAGCAAATTTATTTATCGTTTAATATTAAACGATAAATGCCTTTTTTCTTTCAATAAAAAATGTAACTTTAATTAAATTATTTATATTTTTTAGAAGCATTGACGTATCAATCACTATTAGAAAAAATAATATTCGTATATATTAATAGCGTCAATGTTCCATAATCTTTTAGTGTAAAATTACATTATCTAATAAGTTAACCGCTATTTTTTATTTATTCACATAGTTTTATGTAAAAAATAATGTTCTTGAGATGATTTCGTATATTTAGATAAAGAAAAACCGCCGATAAAATCGACGGTTAAGCATTTGGTTGCGGGGGCTGGATTTGAACCAACGACCTTCGGGTTATGAGCCCGACGAGCTACCAAGCTGCTCCACCCCGCGTCTGTGGGAGCGTACTATACGCGATTTTATTTGTAATGCAAGCCTTAATCCTAAAAAAATGTGTTAACTGATATAAAAATCGGCAATTTGCTGTCTTTCAACGCAAAATGTACAAAATTTCTGCCGCACGTTTTTTATCAAAAGAAGAAAGAATATAAAAAATCGCTATCACTTTAAGTGATTTTTTGTTATTTTACGCCGTTTCATTGCGAATTATTTTATTAAGGAATCCATTGCGAATGTCAGCAAAAATTTTCAAAAAATGCACCGCACTTTTAGCGATTGCGGTGCTTTCGGCTTGTTCAAGTTCTAATCATTCCAACAAAATAGCAAATTCAAGTAATCACTTGGCAGATCCGAAAATCTTTGGGGCGAAATATGATGGACGCACTTATCAGCAACAATTCTTAATGCCTGTTTCCGCAGTAGAAAATCAAAGTGCGGTAATAAATCAAGGGGATTTTTTAACTCAACTTTCTAATGTACGTCAATATTCTTCTCGCTTAACCAATAAATTTGCGGTGAGTTACGGTAAAGTAACGAATTGGGTGTTATCTGGCGCTAATGTGAATGAATTAGCAAATTTTGGTATTCACCCAATGATAATGAAGGGGCAAGATGGTTATCAAAATGTCTTAATGACAGGATATTATTCCCCAGTAATCCACGCGCGTCGCACACCGCAAGGCAAATATAATCAACCAATTTATGCAATGCCAAGCCCTTCACAAAAACGTGTAAGCCGTGCGCAAATTTATGCAGGCGCACTAAAGGGGAAAGGCTTAGAATTAGCTTATAGCGATTCGATGATCGACAACTTCCTACTTGGTGTTCAAGGTAGTGGTTATGTGGATTTTGGCCACGGTGAGTTAAATTATTTCGCTTATGCTGGGCAAAATGGCTTAGATTATGTGGCAGTTGGTCGTTTATTAGTGGAAGACGGTGAAATCGCCAAAGAAAAAATGTCTATTCAAGCTATTAAGGACTGGGCGAAAGCCAATCCTTCTCGCTTACAAGCCTTGCTAGAACGTAATCCTTCTTACGTGTATTTTAAAAATGATCCAACGGGCAAAGTAAAAGGCTCGGCGGGCGTGCCACTTGTGCCAATGGCGTCGATTGCCTCTGATCGTTCTGTTATTCCTTCTGGTTCTATCGTTTTAGTCGAAGTCCCACAAATAGATAAACAAGGTAGATGGACGGGAGAGCATAAACTGCATTTGATGATTGCGTTAGATGTCGGAGGAGCGGTAAAAGGGCAACATTTCGATTTATATCGTGGCATCGGTGATGACGCAGGGCATATCGCAGGCTTATCCAAACATTACGGACGTGTGTGGTTATTACAATAATGAGTGAACGCATAGATAATTATGAACAGCGTTTCGGTGGCATTGGGCGGCTTTATCGCCCAGCTGCCTTACAACGTTTACGCCAAGCACATATTTGCGTGATCGGCATTGGCGGGGTAGGTTCTTGGGCTGTTGAGGCGCTTGCTCGCTCCGGCATTGGCAAGATCACAATGATTGATATGGACGATATTTGTGTTACCAATATTAATCGCCAAATTCACGCTATTTCAGGCAATATCGGCAAGCTAAAAACAGAAGTGATGGCAGAACGTGTTGCTTTAATTAACCCAGATTGCCAAGTACATATTATTGATGACTTTCTTTCTAGCGAGAATTTAGCGGATTATATCACCGCGGATTACGATTATGTGATTGATGCCATTGATAGTGTCAAAACCAAGGCAGCACTTATTGCTTATTGTAAACGGCAGAAAATTAAAATTATCACTGTTGGTGGTGCGGGCGGACAGACCGATCCAAGCCAGATTCAAATTGCCGATTTAAGTCGAACAATTCAAGATCCTCTCGCAGCAAAAGTGCGGTCAATTTTACGTAAAAATTTTCATTTTAGTCAAAATCCTAAACGGAAATTTGGCGTAGATTGCGTGTTTTCCACGCAACCATTGATTTTCCCACAACAAGATGGAAATTGTGCGGTTTCTGCCACAATGAACTGCGCCAATGGCTTTGGCGCGGCAACAATGATTACTGCCACCTTTGGCTTTTTTGCGGTATCCCGTGTGATTGAAAAATTATTGGCATCTATAAAATAGCTATCTTATTTTTTAATAAAAAAAAAGATAGCTATTTTTAATAAAACGATCTAAGCTAAGTCATCGAATTATGATAATCATTCTTGATAATAGGAGTATATATGACGAAGTTAAACCCGTTTTTTAAACAAACTGCCATTGCAGCCGCATTGCTTTCTTTCTCTACACTAGCTTCTGCAAGTGTGGTTACTTCCATTAAACCATTAGGATTTATTGCCTCTTCTATTGCTGACGGGGTAACAGATACGCAAGTATTAGTTCCAGCTGGTGCCTCTCCCCACGACTATAATTTGAAGCCATCAGATGTGCAGAAATTAAAAGCGGCTAATCTTGTTTTATGGGTTGGCGAAGATGCGGATGCCTTTCTAGCCTCTTCCTTGAAAAAATATATTGATCCAGAGAAAGTGGTTACTATCGCAACATTACCTGACATTACGGCGGATATGCTAGAAAAAGGTGAACATCATCACCATCACCACCATCATGATGGCGAAGAACACGAACATGAGCATGAACACGCTCACGAACATACTGCCGACAGTGATCATCACAAACATAACGATGAACATGAACATGAACATGAACATCATGATAACGATGAAAATGCCCATTTAGAAACAAACTGGCATATTTGGTATTCACCACAAATTAGCCAAGTTGTGGCAAAAGATTTTGCGGCAAAATTAATTCAACAATATCCTGATAAAAAAGCACTTATTGAGCAAAATCTTGCACAATTCGACCGCACTTTAACGGCGCAAAATGAAAAAATTAAACAACAACTTGCCCCCGTACAGAAAAAAGGATTTTATGTTTTCCATGATGCTTACACCTATTTTAATAAGGCTTACGGCTTAAATCAGGTGGGGGCATTTACGATTAATCCATTAGTTGCTCCGGGTGCGAAAAAATTGGCTCATATCAAAGAAGAAATTGAAGAACATAAAGTCGGTTGCTTATTTGCAGAGCCACAATTTACGCCAAAAGTGATTGAAACATTACATAAATCGACAGGCGTTAATGTGGGGCGTTTAGATCCGATGGGCTATGCGGTATCATTAGGTAAAGATTCTTATGCGAATTTCTTACAATATACCGCTGATAGTTATTATAACTGTCTGAAATAAATTACCTTCCTACTCAGAGCGAACGTCTTGTTCGCTCTTTCTTTTAGATAAAAAACAGAATTAAAATCGACCGCACTTACTGGCTTTGCTATAATCTGCCCCATTACGCTTTGAAAGTATCAATGAATTTATGATGAAAAAATTATTTGCCACCACTGCGCGTGGCTTTGAAGAATTATTAAAAACCGAACTCCTCGAACTTGGCGCACAAGAATGTCAAATCGCACAGGGAGGCGTGCATTATTTAGCTGACGAGGAAACCCTTTACCGCACGCTCTTATGGTCAAGGCTCAGCTCACGTATTTTACTGCCTTTGGTACAAAGTAAAATTTATAGCGATTTAGATCTTTACTCTACGGTAATTGGGCAAAATTGGTTAGATATTTTTGATGAGCGTTGCCAATTTGTTGTGGATTTTAATGGCACTAACCGTGAAATTCGTCATACGCAATTTGGTGCAATGCGCGTGAAAGATGGCATTGTCGATTATTTTGAACGACAAGGCAGAGCGCGCCCAAGTGTGGATAAAGACAACCCTGATATTCGCATTCACGCCTATTTAAATCGTGACGATTTTATTCTTTCTCTTGATCTCAGTGGCAATGCCTTACATTTGCGTGGCTATCGTGAAGATACAGGGGCTGCGCCACTACGTGAAACCTTAGCCGCCGCCATTGTATTACGTTCAGGTTGGCAACAAGGCACGCCTTTGATTGATCCAATGTGTGGTTCAGGTACATTGCTCATTGAAGCCGCCCAAATGGAAGCCAAAATTGCACCGCAGTTACACCGCTTACATTGGGGGTTTGATTTCTGGAAAGGGCATAATCCGCAAGCTTGGGAAAAAGTGAAAGAGGAAGCCATCACCCTTGCCCAACAAGGTTCACAACAAGCTCAGCCCCATTTCTATGGTTTTGATTTAGATCACCGTGTATTACAAAAAGCACAACGCAATGCCCAAAATGCAGGTGTTGCTCATTTAATTCAATGGAAACAAGGGGATATTGCCACACTAAAAAATCCAACGGAAGAAAAAGGCACGCTTATTTGCAACCCACCTTATGGTGAGCGTTTAGGGACAACACCAGCATTAATTGCGCTTTACTCCGTGTTTGGGCAACGTTTAAAACAGCAATTTGGCGGTTGGAATGCCTCCGTTTTTAGTGGTGAACCCGCATTACTTGATTGCCTACGCTTACGTTCTCACCGTCAGTTTAAAGCAAAAAATGGCCCATTAGATTGCGTACAGAAAAATTATCAAATTGCTGAAACTGCCCAACAAGAAAGTGCGGTACAAAATCTGCAAGAATTTTGCCCTCAACATCAAGGCGTTGCACAAGACTTCGCCAATCGCTTACAAAAAAATATCAAGAAAATTGAAAAATGGGCAAAACAGCAAGGCATTAACGCTTATCGCTTATATGATGCGGATCTGCCAGAATATAATATTGCCGTAGATCGTTATGTCGATCATATTGTGGTGCAAGAATACGCAGCACCGAAAAATATTGATGAGAATAAAGCGCGTCAGCGTTTGCTTGATGCCGTAACCGCCACCCTTGCTGTAACAGGTGTGGAAACCAATAAACTCGTGTTAAAAGTTCGCCAAAAACAAAAAGGGACAAATCAATATGAGAAATTGGCGAACAAAGGGGATTACTTCTATGTTGAAGAATACGGCGCAAAATTGTGGGTCAATTTAACGGATTATTTAGATACGGGACTGTTTTTAGATCACCGCTTAACACGCAAAATGGTAGGTGAAATGGCAAAGGGCAAAGACTTTCTAAATTTGTTTGCTTACACAGGCTCCGCGACGGTTCACGCTGCCTTAGCGGGGGCGAAATCCACCACTACCGTAGATATGTCTAACACTTATCTGAACTGGGCAGAACAAAATTTAATGCTTAATGATATTGAAGGTAAACAGCATAAATTAATTCAAAGTGATTGTTTACAATGGTTAGAAAAATGCGATCGTCAATTTGATCTGATCTTTGTTGATCCACCCACTTTTTCCAATTCTAAACGAATGGAAAACAGCTGGGACGTGCAACGCGATCATCTTCAATTATTCACTCATTTAAAACGGATTTTACGTTCCAATGGCACAATTGTATTTTCTAACAATAAGCAAAAATTCAAGATGGATTTTGACGGTATGGCTGCACTCGGATTAAGTGCGGTAGAAATTTCTGCCAAAACTTTACCACTGGATTTTGAACGCAATAAACACATTCACAATTGTTGGTTAGTCACATTGACAAAATAAAGCTATTGAATGTTGGTTCCTTTGACTTGCCATACTTCTGCTTAGCTTACTGTGGTATCTCATCTAAACCCAAAGCGTGATGGCTTATATTCTGTTTATATCACCATAGGTGTATATAAGTAAAACTAAAAGGGCTTAGCCTTGAGTAAGACAAGGCTAAGTTGTTAAATTAAATATCTCTCATTTTTTGAGAGTGAAAAGCCTAAATCATTTTCACCGCACTTTATTTTATAGTTAAATAGTTTGCGTTTTATCAAATGCAAGCATTATCTTGCCAATATGCGTTCCTTTATCCATTTCTTGGTGTGCCTGTTTAACCTCTTTAAAATCAAACACTTGATGAATAATGGGTTTGCCAATTTGCTCGTTTTCGAATTGATGCCACACATTCTCTTTTAACGATTGTGCGATTTCAGCTTTTTCTTCCTTGGTGCGACTACGCATTGTTGAACCTGTAATATGAACACGCTTTAACGCGATTTGCAATAAATCCACGTTTGATGCCACTGCCCCGCCCATAAAGCCGATCAAAAATAATCTGCCATTTTGTTTTAAGCAATCTAAATTGCGTTGGAAATAACTGGCACCAACCACATCTAAAATGGCATCAACACCGCCTGCCTGTTTGATGACTTCTGCAAAATCTTGCGTTTTATAATTAATCGCAACCGCACCATATTGTTCAACAATAGTACATTTTTCTGTATTACCTACAGTTGCGTAGGTTTTGATACCAAGACTTTTTGCAATCGCTAAGGCAGTTAAGCCAATACCACTTGTCCCACCGTGAACCAATAAGTGTTCTCCAGCTTTAACCTGTTGTTGCATAAATAAATTTACCCATACAGTAAACAATGTTTCAGGCAAAGCAGCCGCCTCTACTAAAGAATAATTTTTCGGAATAGGTAAGGCTTGGCTGGCTGGTACAAGACAATATTCGGCATAAGCGCCTCCATCAGTTAAGGCACAAATCTTATCACCTAGCTGAAATCCGCTTACGCCTTCGCCAATGGCAACGACCGTACCTGAAAGCTCTAACCCCATAATGGGGGTTACCCCTTTCGGCATTGGGTACAATCCTTGACGCTGCATAATATCAGGGCGATTTATCCCAGCATAAGCTACTTTTACTAACAATTCACCCGCTCGTGGTGTTGGAATGGTAGCTTGTTGAATAAATAAAACGTCGGGTGCTCCCGCTTCTCGCATCGCGATTTGTTGCATTGTCATCTTTTATTCCTTAATTTAGAGCTCCTGTACAGTGGGGCGAACAGTAATTTCATTCACCGCCACATTCTGATCACTGAATTTGCTATAAATACTCGCTTACCCCTGTAATGACAGAGCTAAATAAATCTGCCAAAACCTGTAAATAAGCTGCATGAATATTCAGGTTTTCTTGATCACTTTTCAGCATTAACCACGCCACAATGATATTCACCAATAATCCCATAACAGCCACACTAGCATTGATAACACATTTATAGATAAAGGATTTTTCTAACTGTGAGCGCGGTTCCTAGAGAAAATTTGCCATAGTATAAAGTTTAACGGGTGGTTAAGGTCAAGTTTTATGAAAAAAACGAGAGAAAAGCACCGCACTTTTGTCTTTGATTAATTAATAACCACTCTTTTTATCCGCTGTAATTCACAATATAACAACGCTTCTTTTTTGTCTATCTTTTTGATTTTAAATAATTTTATTATTCTGAGCCAATACAGACACACCAAGTTTACTATTTAATTCCCACCTATTCTGCATAAAACCACAATTTTATCCACAAAAATACTGAATAACTCACAGCTTGAGAGAAGAAATGGGGTTAAAATCCTGATAAAAATACAGTGTGATTTTTTTATAGGCGAGAATTGTAACAAAATAATGCGATCTCGGATCTCAACTTTAGATCTTAATAAGATGCAATGATCTTCTTTAACTTATTTTGAAATAAGGATTTTGTTATCTTTATACACAAATAATTTGATATTACTCCCGCACTGTTCACAAGGTTATGCACAGCCTTGTGGTTTTTATTCAATTTATTAACAGATGATAACGATTTCATATTTGTAAAATTCTCATAGAAAAGCGGCTTAATGCTTGTTTTCGGTTGTTAAAACCTTAAGTTTGTGAAACAATTCACCAATTCAGAATTTAAAATAGTTAAAATGAAGGTAAACGATAGTGATCGATTTCGATGGCTACCGTCCGAATGTGGGAATTGTCATTTGCAATCGTAAAGGTCAGGTTTTGTGGGCGAAACGCTATGGGCAAAACTCGTGGCAGTTTCCACAAGGCGGTATAAATGATAATGAAACGCCTGAACAAGCAATGTATCGTGAGCTTTTTGAAGAAGTGGGTTTAACTCGTAAAGATGTTAAATTACTTTATGTATCAAAACAATGGCTTCGCTATAAACTTCCTAAACGCTTATTACGCTACGACAGCAAGCCAATGTGCATTGGGCAAAAACAGCGTTGGTTCTTATTACAATTAGTCTCGGACGAAAAAGATATTAATATGCAAACCACCAAATCGCCAGAATTTGATGGTTGGCGTTGGGTGAATTTTTGGTATCCTGTGCGTCAGGTTGTTCCTTTTAAAAAAGAAGTGTACCGCAAAGCGATGAAAGAATTTGCGGGGGTATTGTTTAATCCGAAAAATCAGCCAAATGCGGCGCCTCAAGAGCAGAAAACTTCGCTCACACATTCTGCAACTAATACACCGAACAAACATTCTGGCAAAAAATATTCATCAGGCAAATATTATAAGCGTTCATTTCATCGAACAAGGGGAGCATAATGCTGAGTTTTTTTCTTATTTGTTTAATTGTCGGCTGTGTGGTCGGCTTTTTAGCAGGCTTATTTGGCATTGGAGGCGGACTGATTATTGTCCCGGTATTGGTTTATTTATTGCCAATGGTTGATGTGCCTAGTGAACTTTTGATGTCCACAGCATTAGGTACTTCTTTCGCCACAATTGTGGTAACTGGATTTTCTTCCGCACAACGCCATCAAAAACTCGGCAATATTGTATGGAATGCGGTAAAAGTGCTAGCCCCTGTGATTATGGTAACCACGTTCATTTCAGGGCTTTTTGTAGGTCATTTAGATAAAAGCATTTCGAGCAAATTATTCGCCTGTTTGGTGGTGTATCTTGCATTGAAAATGTTGCTTTCCATTAAACCAAAAGAAGCGACAAAAACATTAACCACGACTTCTTCTGTCATTGGCGGTATCTTGATTGGCATTGCCTCTAGCATTGCAGGCATTGGCGGTGGTGGCTTTATTGTGCCGTTTCTTAATGCACGTGGGATCGAGATGAAAAAAGCCATTGGTTCATCTGCATTCTGTGGAATGTTACTGGGTCTCTCTGGAATGCTAAGTTTTATCGTGGGTGGCTGGGGACAACCGAATATGCCAAGCTATTCATTAGGTTATGTGTATTTACCCGCTGTAGTGGCAATTACTGCAACGTCATTTTTCACCTCTAAATTAGGGGCAAGCACCACGGATAAATTGCCTGTAAAAACCCTAAAACGTTATTTTGCTGTATTATTGATTGTGATTGCTATCAATATGATTATGAAATAAAAGGAAATATATGAATTCTAGCTTTATCCCTTTTCCTCACTTTGATCCTGTGATTTTTCAGTTAGGTCCTGTTGCCTTGCGTTGGTACGGATTAATGTATTTAATCGGTTTTGTCTTTGCACGTTGGCTTGCCGTTCGCCGAGCCAATCGCCCAAATAGTGGCTGGACAACAGAACAAGTGGACAACCTCTTATTTAACGGCTTTCTTGGTGTATTCCTAGGTGGGCGTATCGGTTATGTGCTGTTCTATCAATTTGATTATTTCTTACAAGATCCGATGTATTTAATTCGTGTCTGGGAAGGGGGAATGTCTTTCCACGGCGGATTAATTGGTGTGATTTTAGCTATGTTTATCACTGCCAAATTACAACACCGTGGCTTTTGGGCAACGGCAGATTTTGTTGCACCGCTTATTCCTTTTGGTTTAGGAATGGGGCGAATTGGTAACTTTATCAATGATGAACTTTGGGGACGTGTAACAGACGTACCTTGGGCAGTGCTATTCCCCTCTGGCGGTTATTTACCTCGCCACCCTTCGCAACTTTATGAAGCCGTGTTAGAGGGGCTCGTGCTATTTGTCATTCTTAATCTGTTTATCAAAAAACCACGCCCTACGGGATCAGTGGCAGGATTATTTTTAGTCGGTTATGGCACATTCCGTTTCATTATTGAATATTTTCGTGAACCTGATGCGCAGCTTGGCTTATTCTTCCAACAGCACATTTCAATGGGGCAAATTCTCTCATTGCCAATGATTCTGCTGGGGGCATTGATTATGCTGATCGCTTATAAAAGTGCGGTGAAAAAATAGGGGAAATTTATAATGCGTCAATATTTAGATTTATGCCAAAACATTATTGATAACGGCACTTGGGTAGAAAATGAACGGACAGGAAAACGTTGTTTAACCCTGATTAATGCAGATCTCACTTATAATGTCGCGGACAATAAATTTCCTTTAATCACTACCCGAAAAAGTTACTGGAAAGCCGCAATTGCAGAATTTTTAGGCTACATTCGTGGCTATGACAATGCCGCTGATTTCCGTAAGCTTGGCACTAAAACGTGGGATGCCAATGCAAATGAAAATCAAGCGTGGTTGAATAACCCACACCGTAAAGGCACTGATGATATGGGGCGCGTTTATGGTGTGCAAGGGCGTGCTTGGCGTAAACCAAATGGTGAAACCCTCGACCAATTGCGTAAAGTGGTGAATGATTTAACCAAAGGGCTAGACGATCGTGGCGAAATCATCACCTTTTACAATCCCGGAGAAATTGAGCTAGGCTGTTTGCGTCCTTGTATGCACACCCACACCTTTTCTTTACTTGGCGATACCCTTTATTTAACCAGTTATCAACGTTCTTGCGATGTACCATTAGGGTTAAATTTCAACCAAATTCAAGTGTTTACTTTCTTGGCATTAATGGCTCAAATTACAGGGAAAAAAGCAGGAATGGCGTATCATAAAATCGTCAATGCACATATTTATGAAGATCAGCTTGAGCTAATGCAAAATGTACAACTCAAACGAGAGCCATTGTCTCTACCAAAATTAGAAATTAATCCTGACATCAAAACCCTTGAAGATCTCGAAACTTGGGTAACAATGGAGGATTTCAAGGTTATTGGCTATGAATCTCACCCTGCGATTAAATATCCTTTCTCGGTGTAAGCATAAAAAATAACAAAATGAAAAACTTCCACAAAAAGCACCGCACTTTATGTTACCAATCAGCCAATTTGTGGCTGATTTTTCACACGAATTAAATATTGAGGGAATAAAAGTGCGGTCAGATTTTGATGAAAAAATGATGCGTTACGCCCTAAACCTTGCTGATAAAGCAGAAGCCTTAGGGGAAATTCCTGTAGGTGCCGTGTTAGTTGATGATAAAGGAAATATTGTGGCAGAAGGCTGGAATCTATCTATTCTTCAGCACGATCCCACCGCTCACGCAGAAATTGTCGCACTCCGCCAAGCAGGACAAGTGCAACAAAACTACCGCTTACTCAATACCACCCTGTACGTTACCCTGGAGCCTTGCACAATGTGTGCAGGCGCAATTTTACATAGCCGAATTAAGCGTTTAGTATTCGGTGCTTATGATCGAAAAACAGGGGCGGTAGGTTCGCGTTTTCACTTTTTTGATGATTATAAAATGAATCACAATCTTGAAATTACTGGCGGTGTACTGCAAGAAGAATGTAGCCAAAAACTTAGCGAATTTTTCCGCAAAAGGCGTGAACAGAAAAAGCAGCAAAAGCTGACGCAAAAAAATTCCCTTCAAATTTAGAGCAAAAAAATAGGCGATACACTCGCCTATTTTTATGAGACTTATTGCATTTGATTGATTACGCAGCCACCATCACCATTGCAGGGCGAATCACTCTACCATTCAGCAAATAGCCTTTTTGCAATACAGTGGTGATTTGATTGCTTTCAAAACCTTCTGCCGGTTGCATTGAAATGGCTTGGTGTAAATCGGGATTAAAGGTTTCTCCCACCGTCCCAACCGCTTCTACGCCAAAACGTGCTACTGTTGCCAACAATCCTTTTAAGGTTAATTCCACACCATCTAACACGCCTTTTAAACTCTCGTCTTCCGTGCTAACTGGGGTTGCCAAGGCTCGCTCAAGATTATCAATGGTTTCAAGCAAATCTTTGGCAAATTTTTCTAAAGCAAATTTGTGTGCTTTTTCCACATCTTGTTCGGCACGACGGCGAATATTATCAATTTCTGCACGGCTGC
The DNA here is from genome assembly GCF_026226765.1 of Avibacterium sp. 21-599. Lineage (NCBI taxonomy): Bacteria > Pseudomonadati > Pseudomonadota > Gammaproteobacteria > Pasteurellales > Pasteurellaceae > Avibacterium > Avibacterium sp. 21-599. The sequence goes on along the minus strand of NZ_JAKKOB010000001.1, from coordinate 1,109,331 downwards.
GTAATAAAATATCTTGTTCTTTCTTCGCCGTTTCAACAAGTTGCTCTTCAAGTTCTTGAACACGGGCTATGGCTTCTTCTAACGCATCGCCTTCAAGGTTTTCAGCATTTTCTTGCTGTTGTGCTGTTTCTTGCACATTCTCTGCCTGTTCTACTTGTTCTTGTTTTACTTCTGTTTTTTCCACTTGTTGTTCTTGTTCTGACATCGTTTTCTCCATCTGTTCAAAAATTTGCGTTATTGTAACAAAAAACGTAAAAATTGACAGTTGCTAAACTTGGCTAGCCACTGACATAGTTTATGTGTAATATAGCCATAAATTTCTTGAATTCAAGTGCGGTCTGTTTTCCGCATAAAAATAAATATGATGTCCACAACCCATTTAATCGACAACAAAAGTTTGCATAATTCCTTCCATACCATCGGATTGGTGGGGCGTCCGCGCAATGATGTAAATTTGCAAATGCACAAAAATTTATTTCAATGGCTTTTAGAAAAAGGCTATCAGGTACTTGTGGAAAAAAGTGTGGGCGAGCGTTTAGGCTTACCTATTCAACATCTTGCAGAATTAGATGAGATTGGTACACAGGCGCAATTAGCCATTGTTATCGGTGGTGATGGCAATATGCTTGGGCGAGCAAGAATCTTAGCTAAATATGATATTGCTTTAATTGGTATTAACCGAGGTAATTTAGGCTTTCTGACGGATATTGATCCGAAAAATGCCTATGCCCAACTTGAGGCTTGCTTAGATCGTGGTGAATTTTTTGTGGAAGAACGCTTTTTATTAGAAACAGCCATTGAACGAGAAGGACAAATTATTGCCACCAGCAATGCAGTAAATGAAGCGGTGATTCACCCTGCCAAAATTGCTCATATGATCGATTTCCACGTTTATATTGATGATAAATTGGCCTTTTCACAGCGTTCTGATGGCTTAATTATTTCTACACCGACAGGCTCAACGGCCTATTCGCTTTCCGCTGGTGGCCCGATTCTTACCCCGCAACTTAATGCAATCGCGCTAGTACCAATGTTTCCACACACCCTTTCTTCTCGCCCTTTGGTCATTGATGGCGAAAGCAAAATCTCTATTCGTTTTGCAGACTACAACACCCCGCAATTAGAAGCGGGTTGCGATAGTCAAGTCGCGCTGCCGTTCACCCCTGATGACGTGGTACATATTTATAAAAGCAAACATAAACTGCGTTTACTTCACTTAAAAAGTTATAATTATTACAATGTGTTAAGCACAAAATTGGGCTGGTTGAGAAATTCCGCGTAAAAAATTTGCATAACCCCCTTTACTGTATATAAAATCAGTTATAAACTGATATATATACAGTTAAACAGGAGTGTATTATGCTTACTCAACTTACGATTAATAATTTTGCGATTGTTCATCACCTTGATATTGAATTTGCGCAGGGAATGTCTGCCATTACTGGTGAAACGGGGGCAGGTAAATCTATTGCCATTGACGCCCTTGGCGTATGCTTAGGACAACGTACAGAAAGCGCGATGTTACGTGAAGGGCAAAACCGTGCAGATATTTGTGCCACATTCCAGATTGAACCAAACAGCCCCGCTGATGAATGGCTTAAAGTTCAAGAATTGCAAGATGAAGATAATCCAGAAAACTGTATTTTACGTCGAGTAATCAACGCTGATGGACGTTCCAAAGGCTTTATTAATAGCATTCCTGTCTCTGCTAGCCAACTCAAAGAACTAGGGCAATATTTAATTCAAGTCAATGGGCAACATTCCTCACAACGTTTATTAAAAAATGACTATCAGCTCACCTTATTAGATGACTATTGCGCGCATACTGATCTGCTTACCAAGGTACAAAAGCAATATCGTCAATGGAAAGCGTTGCAACAACAAGTCGCGAATTTCCAACAAAAATGTGCCGAAAATGAGGCGAAAAAACAACTACTACAATATCAAGTTGAAGAGCTTGATGAATTTAATTTACAAGAAAATGAATTTAGTGAGCTAGAGGAAGAATATAACCGACTTGCTAACAGCGAAGAACTCACCGCACTTTCTCAATCTGTCTTAAATTTATTAAGTGAGAATGATGAACTGAATGTGGATAGCTTGCTCTATCGTGCGGTGCAAAATTTAGAAGAACTACACAGCCTTGATCCGCACTACAATGATGCACTCACAATGTTACAAGAAGCATTGATCCAAGTACAGGAAGCAAGCTCTGAGATCCAACATTTATCCAGCAACATTGACCCCGATCCGTATCGTTTACAGGAAGTGGAAAGCCGAATGAGCCAAGCACTACAACTTGCACGTAAACACAATGTAAAAGCGGAAGAATTGGTTGCATTGCATCAATCTTTAAGACAAGAACTCCATCAGCTTGTAGATTTTGCTGACAGCGAAGATGCACTGATTGAACAAGAAAAAGTGGCTTATGCACAGTTGTTAGAAAATGCACAGACCTTGAGTGCAAGCCGTCAAAAAGGGGCTGAAAAACTCTCAGCACAAGTGACTAAAGGCATTAAACAACTGGCAATGGAAAATGCCGAATTCTCTATTAGTGTGGTACAGGCGGAAAGTAAACTGACTGCCCAAGGTATGGATCAGGTGCAATTTATTCTACAAGCAAACCTCGGACAATCCGCTCAGCCATTAGCAAAAGTGGCATCGGGTGGTGAGCTTTCACGTATCGCCTTGGTGTTACAAGTGCTGACCTCTGATAAATCCGCGATTTCAACCCTCATTTTTGATGAAATTGATGTGGGAATCAGTGGTGCAACCGCAAGCGTAGTGGGAAAATTATTACGCAAATTAGGCAAAAAATGCCAAGTGATTTGCGTTACCCACTTACCACAAGTCGCCTGTTGTGGGCATCAACATTTTTCTGTCGAAAAACAAACCATTGATGGAAAAACGGAAACAAAAATGACCGCACTTTCCCAGCAACAACGTGTGAAAGCCTTAGCTAAATTGCTTGGCTCAACCAAAGTCACTGAAAGTGCCTTAGCAAACGCAGAAGAAATGCTCCGTTTAATTGCCTAAATTTCTCTAAAACCTTTCGCGTTCCGCGAAAGGTTATTGCAAGCTATTTTTGAAATGATGACGTAAAAAATCTGCTTCTTTTACTTTTTCTAGGCACTGTTTATGAGGTTTATGGCTCTATCTAAGTAATCGGGTTACTCGAGCTAGGCAAATAGGGAAAAATTGCTGACAACGCTCATCTAGATGATTTTTAGTAGATAGGGTTATCATTTAAAAAATAAAAAGAACCTTCGCGATTTAGCTAAGGTTCTTTAGCTCATTTGAAAATACTTAATCAAAACATTAGTCAATTTCTTCGTTTTTTTCCACCGCACTTTTAATTGTAAGTCTGACTTCGGCAGAAATCATCTGCGCAAGAATTTCACTGAGTTCATCAAGCAAGGAGGCATTCACTTGATTGTTGTCATCAAAATAACCATATTGTTTTAGATTTCCAACAAACGCAGAAAACACGGCTTTATCAAAAAACTCTGGAGCATTAATACCGTGCAGCACAGATAAACGTTGTGCCACAGATTGACTTTCTTTTTCTAATGTGGCTCGAGAAATCGTTGGATCATTTTGTAGAATGCTTACCGTAATGTAATAACGCTGCAAAATTTCTCTCACGCCCGATGACCAAAGCTGTAACATTCTGACTTGAGGTTTGTGGATCGCGAGCAAATTCTCATTGCATTGAATAATATTTTGCCGTTGCAATTCCTGAATAATATTTTCGACATAATCTTTTAATTCACCATCGCTGAAATGTAAAAATAATTCACCACGCAAGAACGGATAAATTTTTTCAACCGCCTCAAGGACAAGATCTTTTTGCATTGCACCATAGTGCAACACAATGCTCGCCACCAGAGAAGGCAAGGCGAATAAATGCTGAATATTGTTGCGATAATAAGTCATCAACACCGCTGAATTACGCTCTAAACGAATGATCTCGCCAAAATTATCTTTTTCAACCAAGACGCCCACACGATCTAAATTTAAAACGTGATCGAGCATTTCTTCTGGTGTTTCGCTTGGTACAATGACATCATCAGAATAAGGGACATTCTGTAAAAATTGTTGATAACTTGCTAACTGCTCTAATAACTGTTTTCGCGTTAATGCCCGCTGGCGAGATGATAGCAATGCAGTTCCTGTTAAATTCATCGCATTGACTGCGGCGGCATTATTAATATTCACCATAACTTGGTTTGACACCGCATCAACGGCTTTATTAAACCATTGTGAACGCTCATCGTCTAAATGCAATTCTTTCCATTCTGGAAAATGTTGGTTCAAATAACTGCTTAATACGATTGGCTCACCAAAATTCACATAGCCTTTACCTAAATTACGCAATTTTTTAATGACGCGTAACACAAGCCCTGCATTTTCTTTCTCTTTTGCCGCACCACGCAATTCTTTGGCATACGTATCCACTTCCAAAACGTGTTCGTAGCCCACATAAACAGGCACGACAGAAATAGGACGTGTTTGGCGTTGTTGTAATGCTTGCAAGGTCATCGACATCATCCCCGTTTTAGGGGCAAGTAAACGTCCGGTGCGCGAACGCCCCCCTTCAATAAAATATTCAACCGAATAACCACGATGGAATAATTCTGCTAAATACTCACGGAAAATCGTTGAATAGAGGCGATTGCCTTTGAAGGTTCGGCGAATAAAAAATGCCCCTCCTCGGCGGAACATAGCCCCCACAGGCCAGAAATTAAGATTAATTCCCGCTGCAATATGTGGTGTAACCAAGCCCTGATGATATAACACATAAGAAAGTAACAAATAGTCAATATGACTACGGTGGCAAGGCACATAAACAATTTCGTGACCTTCAAGTGCCAGCTTGCGTACCCGATCCGCGTGTTGCACATCAATCCCTTGGTAAAGTTTATTCCATAGCCAACGTAAGAAACGATCTGCTACACGTAACCCTTCATAGCTCACATTTGCAGCAATTTCATCTAAAATTTTATACGCCTCTTTTTGTGCTTTTTCAATGGGCATTTTCTTACTTTTTGCTTCATCTTCAATAGCTTTGAGAATCGCCGGAGATTGCAGCAATTTATTAAACATCGCTTGGCGATTTGGCAAACGTGGTCCTGTTGCAGAAATACGTTGTTTAGAAAAATGAATTTTAGCAACGCGCGCTAATTTCGCCGCAATTTTTTCATCTGAACCGTGTTCATTCACCATATAACGTAGCGAAACCGCTTGTGAAAAACGCACAAACGTATCACGCCCAAACCAAATTGCCGCGGCAAATTTTTGAAGACCATTTAATAAACGTAAATTTGGCAACCCTGATTTATTTTCGTGTCCCGGTGAACGTCCCCATAATACCGAAACAGGAATAAGCTGCACATCAAGATCCAAGAAAGTGCGGTGTAATTCTAGGTATTTATTAAAAATTGTGATGGTTTCCTTTTTTGCCCCTTTAGATTTAAAAATGCGACGCCCTTCATCTAAAAATACAAAACGAGGTAATGAAATACCGCCAATTTCATTTTTCTCGAAAGGATCAGGCAAGCCAACATTTAAGCAATTTTTGCGGAAAATCACTAAATCCGTTTGCGAGGTGTAAGGCAGCACATACACAATAGGTTGCTGTACATTTAAAGCTAATTCTTCAATAGGATGATGAGGAATCGGATTATTTTTAACTAATACAGAAAGGGGGAATTCTAATAATTTTCTATATAAATTAAGCATACTTGCCATATAAATTCCGTAATTTATTTATCCAGATAAAAAGTTACGCCATCTTACCACAAATTTTTGGCATTTTTTTTCAATTTAGCCTGATATAAATTAATTCAAGCGAAAATTTCGCATAAATCTAACAAAAATCAAACAAATATCACAGAGAGAACAAAAGAAGATTGCAACAATTCTCTTTCTGTATATAATACCAGTAAATATGGATATAAAAACAGGGGAGAGATATGACAATGATGAAAGCCCTCACAGCCCGTCAGCAAGAAGTTTATGACCTATTAAAACGGCATTTGGAAACCACCGGAATGCCGCCCACCCGTGCGGAAATTTCTCGTGAATTGGGATTTCGCTCACCGAATGCGGCGGAAGAACATCTAAAAGCCCTTGCAAGAAAAGGGGTAATTGAAATTATTCCCGGTGCATCGCGCGGTATTCGATTACTACTTGAAGAAAATGCGGAAGAAGAGCCTGAAGGCTTACCACTCATCGGACGCGTAGCCGCAGGCGAACCGATTTTAGCCGAACAACATATTGAAGGCACTTATAAAGTTGATGCCAATATGTTCAAACCGCAAGCAGATTTCTTACTAAAAGTGTATGGTCAATCAATGAAAGATATCGGTATTTTAGACGGTGATCTCCTCGCGGTACATAGCACCAAAGATGTGCGAAATGGGCAAGTGATCGTCGCAAGAATTGAAGATGAAGTTACTGTAAAACGCCTTGAACGCAAAGGTTCAATGGTTTATCTTCACGCCGAAAATGAAGAATTTGACCCAATTGTTGTCGATCTCACACAAACCGAAAGTTTTGAGATTGAAGGTATTGCCGTGGGGATTATTCGTAATAATGCGTGGATGTAACTTATTTACATTCTAGCCATTAAACATTAAAAAAATTACACCGCACTTTGATTTACCCATCTCGGTTCACGATAGCGTTCACTGCATAAGTTATCTTGAAGCTTTACGGTTAATCTCTGTTACGCTTTTAAAAAGTGCGGTTGTTTTTTTCTAAATTTGTTTGGGATAATTCACCATTTTCATCCACATTAAAAAATTTACCGTTTGCGACTAATATTTCCTCATAAAATAACCTCATTTTCCCTTGTGCTTTTTCATTAATCCTGTATAATCGCACGCCTTACAGCTACATCATCATTTTCGTTCCTTGCTTCCGCAAGATTGGTAGCTGGTCTTACAGTCGGAGGCTGATTAACCCGTAAGGAGCAGTAATGCGTCACTACGAAATCGTGTTTATGGTTCATCCGGACCAAAGCGAACAAGTACCAGCGATGATTGAGCGCTATACCAATTCTATTAAAGAAGCGGGCGGTCAAATCCATCGTTTAGAAGATTGGGGTCGCCGTCAATTAGCTTACCCAATTAACAAATTACACAAAGCACATTATGTGCTAATGAATGTAGAAGCGCCTCAAGAAGTCATCGACGAGCTAGAAACAACATTCCGTTACAATGATGCAGTTCTTCGTAACGCAATTATTCGTACTAAGCACGCCGTAACAGAAGCGTCCCCAATGGTTAAAGCACGCGAAGAGCGTAAACCTTTAGCTGAAGTTGAAAACAACGATTTTGAGGATGCTGAAGAGTAATTCAAAAATTGATAATCGCTTCTCATTGATAGGGCAAGTCAGCGGCTTTCCCAAGCGAAGCAAAAGCCCTAACGGAATTGAACATTGTCGTTTTTATTTGGAACACCGTTCCGAACAACAAGAGGCAGGATTACCTCGCCAAGCTTGGTGCAAAATCGCTGTTCAAGTTAGTGGTCATCAGTTAATTGCAAAAACTCAAAGCATTACGGTCGGCAGTAACTTATTGATAGTGGGGTTTATTACTTCACATAAATCAGCAAATGGTTTAAGTCAATTAGTATTACACGCCGAGCAAATCGAATTTATAGATTAGGAGACTAGCCAAATGGCACGTTATTTCCGTCGTCGTAAGTTCTGCCGCTTTACAGCGGAAAACGTTCAAGAAATCGATTACAAAGATATCGCAACGTTAAAGAACTATATTTCAGAGAGCGGCAAAATTGTTCCAAGCCGTATTACCGGTACTCGTGCGAAGTATCAACGTCAATTAGCTCGTGCAATTAAACGCGCGCGTTTCTTAGCGTTACTTCCGTACACTGATAATCAGTAATTAAGGAGAATACGGTAATGCAAGTAATTCTTTTAGATAAAGTTGTTCACCTTGGTAATGTTGGTGATCAAGTTAATGTTAAATCTGGTTATGCTCGTAACTTCTTAATCCCACAAGGGAAAGCGGTTATGGCAACCAAAGCTAACGTTGAATATTTTGAAGCACGTCGTGCAGAATTAGAAGAAAAAGCAGCAAAAGCACTTGTGGCTGCAATGGATCGCGCAGAGCGTCTTGAAGCCCTTGAGTCTGTAACTATCGCAAGTAAAGCGGGTGATGAAGGCCGTCTATTCGGTTCTATCGGTACTCGTGATATTGCTGATGCAATCACAGCTCGTGGTGTTGAAGTTGCGAAAAGTGAAGTTCGTTTACCAAACGGATTAATCCGTACTACAGGTGAACACGAAGTACGCTTCCAACTTCACGGTGAAGTATTCGCAAACTTACGTCTTATCGTAGTTGCTGAATAATCGCCGCTTTTTATAAGATAAAAAACCCAGCAGTCGCTGGGTTTTTTTGTTTTAATGACATTAAATATTTTGGGGCTGTCCTAGATAACGACTAAAAACTCTATTTAGGTTAGAATGAACCAATGAGAAAAAGTCGTCTAAGTCAGCATAAACAAAATAAACTCATTGAGTTATTTGTCGCAGGGATTACAGCAAGGACTGCTGCGGAGTTGGTCAATGTAAACAAAACAACAGCAGCATACTACTTTCATCGTTTACGCCTGCTCATCTATCAAAATAGCCTACACTTAGAAATGTTTGAAGGTGAAATTGAAGCCGATGAAAGTTATTTTGGTAGTGCCCGCACAGGTAAACGTGGTCGTGGCGCGGCAGGGAAAATCGCGGTATTCGGGCTCCTTAAACGCAATGGCAAGGTTTATACCGTTGCGGTTCCGAATACTCAATCAGCCACCTTGTTACCTATTATTCGAGAGAAAGTAAAGCCTGATAGTATTGTTTACACCGATACTTATCGTAGTTATGATGTGCTTGATGTGAGTGAATTTAGCCATTTTCGTATCAACCACAGCACACATTTTGCTGAAAATCATAACCATATTAATGGAATTGAGAATTTTTGGAGCCAAGCAAAACGCCATTTACGCAAATTTAATGGTATTCCTAAAGCCCATTTTGAGCTTTATTTAAAGGAATGCGAATGGCGTTTTAATTACAGTGACATAAAAACTCAAATTTCCATTTTAAAACAACTGGTTAAAGGGAGTTTAGTCTAGTTATCTAGGACAGCCCCAATATTTTAGTATCTGCTATTTGATGCACGTTTTCCACATTGAGAGTCATCTCTAGTTCTTTGCCAAGAATAATCACAATTTCTGCATAAGTTGTACTTACAGAATGCTAACAAAAGTAATAATGCAATCAGCATAATTTGTCTCTTGAAAATAAAAACAGAACAAGAAAAGTTTGGTGAGCGTCTTAAGCAGGCTATAACTGCTGGGCAATTTATGTAATCGTTTTGCCTAATAAAAAAACATTATCTGTTCACTTTCACACAATGTGAGGTGTTTATAGGTGTTCATAAGTTCTCACCAATGATTTTGTTGTGTCAAACAAATTATCGTCGATTTCCTTATGAACACTTTTTTATTTGTTGTATTTAGATTGGCAATTCAGGCTTATGATTATTCAGCAACTACGATAAGACGTAAGTTTGCGAATACTTCACCGTGAAGTTGGAGGCATACTAGCTCATTAAATATCATTTAATCTACTTCTCTAGCCCGTACTTTCAAACAATGATAAACGAATTAACGACATAAATAAGCAAAGATTAAATTAACGCCTAATCCCCCCACCATTAACCAAATCCAAATTATTGCCCCCAATAATAAGGGTTTTGTTCCCGCTTTTTTCAGTGAGTTAATATGCGTGGTGAGTCCTAATGCCGCCATCACCATCATTAATAAAAAGCGGTCTAATTGAACCAGAAAATCTACGATAAATGGAGGTAATACATTGAAAGAATTAAAAACTGCGACGCCAATAAATAATAAAGCAAAATAAGGAATGACGATTTTACCTTGCTGTGGGTTATTTTCTTTGCGTAAAAAATAGGATAAGACGAGCAAAAGCGGGGCGAGCATCATTACACGTAGCATTTTAGTAATCACCGCGGTATCTGCCACTTGAGGTGTAATATTTGCCCCAGCGGCATACACTTGTGCGACTTCGTGTACCGTTGAGCCAATATAAATACCGAATAAATGATCTGGTAAGTAAGCTTGCAAGTAAGGGTAAAGTAGCGGATAAAGGAACATACTCACTGTGCCGAAAATCACAATTAATGCCACCGCAACAGACACTTTATAAGAAGGGGCTTTTAGGATTGGCTCAGTTGCCATAATGGCGGCAGCGCCACAAATACTGCAACCTGAAGCGGTAAGCTGTACAATTTGGCGATCAATCTTAAGCCATTTAATGCCGATCCAACAAGTCAGTAAGAAAGTCAAAATTAGCATCGTTAAATCAGAAAAAAACGCATTTAAGCCAACCTGACTAATGTCTTGCAAGGTTAAACGAAAACCAAATAATACGATACCGCAACGTAATAATATTCCTTTTGCAAAGGTTACTCCCGATTTCATTACGGATTCAATACGATGATAAAACGTATTTCCACCTAAAATCCCTAACAAAATGGCTAATGTCAGGGCGCTAATGTGCCACGACAGCGCTAAGGGGGTTTGCGCAAGCGAGCTTGCCAACAAGCTAATTAATATAGTTAAGAATAAACCCGGGAGCAGTGAGAGGTGTTTCATCATTGTATGGTTCTCCACATAACAAGGTGGTGATACAGTAACGCATTTTTATGATAAGTAAATAAGAAAAATGATAAAAATCCCACCGCACTTAAATTAGCCATTTTTGAATAACGCTGGTGATGCTATAATCTTGCACTATTTTTCAGCAGAGATCAGGAAAGAATATGATACGAATTGGACACGGGTTTGATGTACACGCCTTTGGTGGGGCGGGGCCGATTATTATTGGTGGTGTCGCGATACCTTATGAGAAAGGCTTGCTGGCACACAGCGATGGCGATGTGGCATTGCACGCATTAACAGATGCATTGCTCGGTGCGGTGGCGTTAGGGGATATTGGGAAATTATTCCCAGATACCGATCCACAATATAAAGGGGCAGACAGCAAGGGATTACTACAAGAAGCTTATCGTCAAGTGCAGGGCAAAGGCTATAAAATCGGCAATGTTGATATTACCATTATTGCTCAAGCACCGAAAATGCGTCCGTATATTGATAATATGCGTGCGGCCATTGCACAGGTGTTAGATTGTGAAATAGAACAGGTGAACGTAAAAGCCACTACCAGTGAAAAACTCGGTTTTACCGGCCGTGGTGAAGGCATTGCTTGTGAAGCTGTCGCTTTGCTATTGAAGGCTTAATTTATGCAAGAACTCGCCTTTTTATACAATCCCCCCGAACAACACGCTCACTTAAAAGCGGAATGTGCTGATTTTATCGTGAAAGAAGAATTGGGCTATGAAATGGCTGGTGAAGGGGAATTTGTCGCTCTTTATGTGCGTAAAACCGATGCCAATACCCTTTTCGTTGGTGAAAAATTAGCTGAATTTGCGGGAATTTCGCCACGTAATATGAGCTATGCCGGCTTAAAAGATCGCAAAGCCATTACTGAGCAATGGTTCTGTCTGCATATGGCGGGGCAAGAAACGCCTGATTTTAGTCAATTTCATTTAGACGGCGTGGAAATTCTTAAAGTAACAAGGCATAACCGAAAAATTCGGACAGGCAGCTTGGACGGTAACCATTTTGAGATTTTATTGCGTGGCGCACAACAAACTGACGATTTAAACCTGCGATTAGAAAATCTGAAGCAGTTAGGGTTTCCTAATTATTTTACCGAACAACGTTTTGGCCGTGATGGGCATAATCTCACACAAGCAATGCGTTGGGCAAAAGGTGAAATTAACGTGAAAGATCGTAAAAAACGAAGCTTCTACTTATCTGCCGCACGGAGTGAAATCTTTAATTTGGTGGTTTCAGATCGTATTCAGCAACAACTTACGCAAGCTATTTTATTCGGTGATATTGTGCAATTAAATGGCTCACACAGTTGGTTTACGGTGAATGAAGCAGAGGATCTTGAGCAATTAAAAGTGCGGTTAAAAAATCAAGATATTTTACTAACCGCCCCATTGGTTGGAGAACATATTCAAGCGGCGAATGCGCGTGAAATGGAGATTGTTCAGCAACATCAAGAGATCTTAAATTTAATGCATAAAGAACGAATGAAACCAAGTCGCCGTCCCTTATTGATATGCCCGCAATTCTTAGATTGGGCATTTTTGCCTGAAGGATTGAAATTAACCTTTTATTTACCAGCAGGTTGCTATGCCACGGCATTGATTCGTGAATTAATACAGATTATTGAATAAGGAATACAATGAATATTTTATTATCAAATGATGATGGCATTCACGCTGAGGGAATTAAAACCCTTGCCACCGAATTACGTAAAATTGCACAGGTTACCGTTGTTGCACCAGACCGCAATCGTAGTGCCGCTTCAAGTGCGCTAACCCTAGTAGAACCATTACGCCCAATGAAATTAGATAACGGTGATTACTGCATTAATGGCACACCCGCTGATTGTGTGCATTTAGCCTTGAACGGTTTTCTTTCAGGACAAATCGATCTTGTTGTATCAGGTATTAATGCAGGGGTGAATTTAGGAGATGATGTGCTTTATTCGGGGACAGTGGCGGCAGCTTTTGAAGGTCGCCATCTCGGTTTACCGGCTATTGCCGTTTCATTAGATGGTCGCCAACACTATGAAACAGCAGCGCGTATTGTCTGTGAACTTGTACCGAAATTGCACAATCAGTTAGTAAAAAGCCGTGAAATTCTGAATATTAACGTGCCTGATTTACCTTACGACAACATTAAAGGAATCAAAGTCTGCCATTTGGGCTATCGTGCAGCGGCTGCAGAAGTCATTAAACAACAAGATCCCCGTGGTGAAGCCATTTATTGGATTGGTCCTGCGGGTTTAGCAGAAAATGAACAAGAAGGTACAGATTTTCACGCAGTGAAAAATGGCTATGTGTCTATTACACCGATTCAAGCGGATATGACCGCTTATCATTCGCTCCAATCTTTACAAGATTGGTTAAAAAGTGAATAATATTCCGCTTTGCAAATTATTGAGGGTATGCCATTGAAAATATTTGGTGCGATGTACGATAAAGTGATGCAGTGGTCGGTTCATCGCTATGCGACGGCGTGGTTGATTTTTACCAGCTTTATCGAATCCATTTTTTTTCCTGTTCCCACTGATGTGATGCTTGTACCAATGGCAATGAATCGCCCTAAACAAGCCTTAAAGTTGGGAATTTATACCGCGATTGCCTCTGCACTCGGTGGCGTAGTGGGCTATGGATTGGGTTATTATGCTTTTGATTATATTCAAGAATATATTATTAAATGGGGCTATCAATCTCACTTAGACACAGCGATGTCTTGGTTTAAACAATGGGGAATTTTAGTGGTGTTTATTGCTGGATTTTCCCCTATTCCCTATAAAGTGTTCACTATTTGTGCGGGCGTAATGCAAATGGCATTTTTACCATTTTTAATTACATCAACGATTTCTCGTGCTGCACGTTTTATTTTAGTGGCGAAATTAGCCGCTTGGGGCGGTCAGAAATTTGCGCATAAATTACGTCAATCCATTGAATGGATTGGCTGGGTAGCAATTGTTATTGCTATATTAATTTACTTAATACTTAGGTAAGGTTTATAAAAATGAAAAAATTTATTTCACTACTATTTATGTCGTTGCTGTTAGGAGCCTGTACCTCTCAGCCTCCATCTTTTAATAAGGATACTGATTCAATTACTCCAGTTTCGGGAAGCGAAGAATTTGAGGAAGTTCCAACTGTACCTTATACTGAGAAGGAATCTATGCCTGAATTTACTGATTAATAAAGGAACAATAATGAAAAAATCTTTTTTACTTTTGCCTATTACGATGGCGGTATTATCAGCTTGTTCATCCACTTCACCTGCACCGGTAGAAAATGCCGATGGTGCGTTACCACCGGGAACGATGCAACCGGTAGATAGCAATGCTGGTAGCACTTGGGAACCCCAAATTCAGCAACAGAGTATGCCGGCTACAATGACTGCACCTGTTGCGCCACAACCCACTTATCAAGCACCTCAAGTACAGGCACCACAAATACCACAACCAGTCAATCAAGCGGTGCAACAAAGCAAAAAAGCGGTGGCAAATACCACTGCGAAAGCAAAACAAGTTTCACAAAACTTTGAGATTCCGCGTAACCCAGAAACCAATGCCCCTGATTACAGTAAAATTGATAAAGGCTTCTACAAAGGGAACACTTACACCGTTCGCAAAGGCGATACAATGTTCTTGATTGCTTATATTTGTGGGCTTGATGTGAAAGAACTGGCGGCGATGAATAATATGTCTGAACCTTATACCTTAAGTGTTGGACAAACCTTGAAAGTCTCTAATGAAACCGCCCCTGTCGCGACCAATACTACGCCAAGTACGGCTAAACCGGTGGAAAAACCTGCTCAACCTGCAGTTACTTACACGCCGGGGCCAAATGGTACACAATATGGTTCTGATGGTTCGATCATCGGGCCGATTAAATCTTCGGTCGGTACTCCTTCATCAACGCCAATCGTTTCTGCACCAGTTAAAACACAGCCTGTTGTGCAACCGGTTTCTTCTACCCCAATTGCTTCAAATGTGGCTTGGCAATGGCCAACCAATGGCAAAATTGTACAAGGGTTCTCTAGCGCTGATGGCGGAAATAAAGGCATTGATATTAGCGGTTCACGTGGACAGGCAGTTAATGCGGCAGCGGCTGGTCGCGTAGTATATGCAGGTAATGCATTGCGCGGTTACGGTAACCTTATCATTATTAAGCACAATGATGATTATTTGAGTGCTTATGCACACAATGAAAGTCTTTTAGTGAAAGATCAGCAAGAAGTGAAAGCCGGACAGCAAATTGCGAAAATGGGGAATTCTGGCACAAATAGCGTGAAACTTCATTTTGAAATTCGCTATAAAGGCAAGTCTGTTGATCCTATTCGTTATTTACCGAGACGTTAATGATGAAAAAACTTGCTGCATTATGCTTTAGTACCACGCTGACCTTAGGCTGTACCGCCCATTCAGCAAACCACCTTTTAGGCGGTGACGTTGATGAAAAAGGCTGTATTTCCTCTGCTGGTTATCATTGGTCTGAATTAAAACAGCAATGTGTTCAACCTTTTGATATTGCCGATCTTCACTTTACCGATCCTGAAGATTCGACCCTCGCTATCTATGTGATTTTGGCACAAGATCAAGGTAAAGCAGAGGTTTTTTCTGCACATTCAACGCCTAATTTGATCCTTGATGCAGTAAAAGGTGGCTATACGGCAAAAGATAAAAGTCTCAGCATTATAAAAACCACGCAAGGGTGGGAACTGAAAAAACGTCCTACTCGTTAAAAATAAAAAGTGCGGTGGAAAATTTTGTAAAATTTACACCGCACTTTGATCTGCCTCCCAAAAACTGGACACCTAATTAGAGATGCAGATTATGTCCTATCCTTATCAATTTCGTTTAGAAATTATTAAACAAGTCACCGAACAGGATGTCGGTATCCGAGAAGTGGCTAAACGTTATCAGATTTCTCATTCTCTTGTGATTAAATGGTTAAAAGCCTTTCACGAAAAGGCTTAGAGGGGGGTAAAATCCCCCTTTATTCAACCTAAAAGAGTTAAGCCCAAAATGAAGAAAAAAGAGATTAAGATTCCTGAACCCCACAGATTTATCCCCTAAAGCCGTTAAAAAATTGCAACGTGAGCTGGCTCTCGCCCGTGCAGAGATTGCTTATTTAAAAAAGTTGGAGGAATTAGACCGGCAAAAACGACGGCAGAAAAAATAGCCGCCATTCACGATTTAAAGCAAACGCACGCGTTAGATGATTTACTGAACGCGGAAAATGGCGCACTCTACCTTTTATTATCAAGAAGTTAAGCGCGATTACTCGGTAGAAAAAGCGGCAATATTCTCGCTGTATCAAGCGAGTCAACAGCGAGATGACTACCGCCCTTTAACGTTCAAATTACGTCAAATCGGGTTTATGTTGAATCATAAAACCGTACTGAAATTAATGAGGGTGTTGCAAATTCAGTCGATTGTTCGCCAGAAAAGGCACGGAAAGCGAGGTAAGACGGCTTTGATTGCGCCAAATGTGCTGAATCGTGATTTTACTGCGACAAAACTGAATTAGAAATGGGTGACGGATGTGACCGAATTTCATATTGGGCGGGAGAAGCTGTATTTTTCAGTGTTAATAGATTTGGCGAATCTCGAAATTATCGCCTATCAGTTTGCGAGGCGCCCCAATTTTCCTTTGGTAAAAAAGATGCTGGAGCAAGGGTTAAGCCAATTAATTGCGACGGATTGCCCCATTATTCACAGCGACCAAGGCGTTCTTTATCGTACAAACGCTTGGCGAAAAATGCTGGAGGGGCGCGCGATACCGAGTATGAGCTGACGCGGGAATTGCTATGATAATGCGGTGATTGAGCGTTTCTTTGCGATTTTGAAATCCGAGTGTTTTTATACGCGTAGCTATACGTCGATAGCAGAATTGCAAGCTGAACTTGAGAAATATGTGGTGTATGACAACCAAAAGCGTATTAAAATGGCGTTAAAAGGACTGAGTCCTGTTCGATACAGAACTCAGTATTTATAGTTTAACAACCTGTCCAACTTTTTGGGGGCAGATCACTTTTATTTAGATTTAAGCATAATACATTTCAAATTCCACTGGATGTGGGGTCATATTTAAACGTTCTACTTCTTTACGTTTCATTGCAATAAAGGCATCCACAAATTCTTTACTGAATACGCCACCTTGGGTTAAGAAGCCATAATCTTGTTCGAGGGCATTTAATGCTTCTTCTAACGAACCTGCAACCGCAGGAATTTCTTTTAATTCTTCTGGTGGAAGATCATAAAGGTTTTTATCCATTGCATCGCCAGGGTGAATTTTATTCACAATACCGTCTAATCCAGCCATTAATAATGCTGAGAAAGCTAAGTATGGGTTCGCCATTGGATCTGGGAAACGAGCCTCAATACGAATTGCTTTCGGGCTAGTTACCGCCGGAATACGAATTGAAGCTGAACGATTACTTGCTGAATAAGCCAATAATACAGGCGCTTCAAAGCCCGGTACCAAACGTTTATATGAGTTGGTTGAAGGGTTAGTAAAGGCATTTAATGCTTTAGCGTGTTTGATAATGCCACCAATGTAGTAAAGTGCGGTTTCAGAAAGCCCTGCATATTTGTCGCCTTGGAAAATATTTTTGCCGTCTTTACTTAAAGACATATTACAGTGCATACCTGATCCATTATCGCCTGTGATTGGTTTTGGCATAAAACAGGCGGTTTTGCCGTGTTCTAATGCGACATTTTGTACGACATATTTATAAATTTGGGTTTCATCCGCTTTTAGGGTAAGTGAGTTAAATTTGGTCGCGATTTCATTTTGTCCTGCGGTCGCCACTTCGTGGTGATGCGCTTCAACGACTAATCCCATTTCTTCTAAAATCAAGCACATTTCAGAGCGAATATCGTGCGCGGTATCATTTGGTGCAACGGCACAGTAACCGCCTTTGGTTAGGGGACGATAACCATTGTTGCCCCCCTCATAGGCTTTATTCGTATTCCAAGCACCCTCAATATCATCTACAACATAAGAATTACCATTCATTGCTGAGCCAAAACGCACATCATCAAATAAGAAAAACTCAGGTTCTGGGCCGAAAAAGACATCGTCTGCAATACCTGTTGAACGCATATAATTTTCTGCACGGATTGCAATAGAACGTGGATCACGATCATAGCTTTGCATTGTGGTGGGTTCATAAATACTGCAGCGAAGGGATAAGGTTGGAATTTGTGCGAAGGGATCAACTACGGCGGTTTCAGCAATTGGCATTAATAACATATCCGCTTTATTAATCGCTTTCCAGCCTTCTACCGAGGAGCCGTCAAACATTTTACCATCCTCAAATAAGTCTTCATCAATGAGACTAACTGGTAAAGATACGCCGTGCTCTTTTCCTTTTATATCCGTAAAACGTAGAAGAACGAATTTAATGTCATTTTCTTCAATTAATTTAAACACATTGGCAACGGCCGCTTCATTTGACATAGTGATAATCCTCATAAATATGATTGCTAGAGTTGAGATAATGGGTGTGCAATGCACGTTGGCTAAAATATCACATCACTTGCAAAATTCAAGGGGCGAGTGAGATTTTAATTTTACTCAAGTGCGGGGAAAAAATTCGACATTTTTACACCGCACTTTATAAAATGCTCTCCAAAAGACAGCACACCACTTATTTCTAATTATTCATAGCTCACGTGGACAAAACGTTGTATAATCTGCAACCTTTTCGTGCAATCTTGCGAATAAGATTGCATATTATTCAAACATCATTATTGATAACAAAAGACTTTTCAAATGACAGATACCATTGATATTAACAAATTGCGTAACATCGCAATTATTGCTCACGTTGACCACGGAAAAACGACCCTTGTTGATAAATTATTACAACAATCAGGCACCCTTGAAGCAAGCCGTGCGGACGCGGATGAGCGTGTAATGGACTCCAACGATCTTGAGAAAGAACGTGGCATTACCATTCTTGCAAAAAATACCGCAATTAACTGGAACGATTACCGTATAAATATTGTTGATACCCCGGGACACGCTGATTTTGGCGGTGAAGTAGAACGCGTGCTTTCTATGGTGGATAGCGTATTACTCGTTGTTGATGCCTTTGACGGCCCGATGCCACAAACACGTTTTGTTACCCAAAAAGCCTTTGCTCACGGGTTAAAACCCATTGTGGTGATTAATAAGGTAGATAGACCGGGCGCGCGCCCTGATTGGGTGGTGGATCAAGTCTTCGATCTTTTCGTCAATCTTGGGGCAACAGATGAACAACTTGACTTTCCAATTATTTACGCCTCAGCATTAAATGGCGTAGCGGGCTTAGAACACGAAGAGCTGGCAGAAGATATGACGCCATTATTTGAAGCCATTGTAGAACACGTTGAACCACCAAAAGTCGAGCTTGATGCCCCATTCCAAATGCAAATTTCACAGCTTGATTATAGCAACTATGTAGGCGTAATTGGCATTGGGCGTATCAAACGTGGTAAAGTCAAACCAAATCAAGCGGTTACCATTATTGACAGTGAAGGTAAAACACGTAATGGCAAAATTGGTCAAGTATTAGGGCATTTAGGCTTACAACGCTATGAAGAAGATCTTGCGCAAGCGGGCGACATTGTGGCAATTACCGGATTAGGTGAACTCAATATTTCCGACACCATTTGCGATGTGAACAATGTAGAAGCCTTACCAGCATTAAGTGTTGATGAGCCGACAGTAACAATGTTCTTCTGCGTAAACACCTCGCCATTCTGTGGAAAAGAAGGGAAATTTGTTACCTCTCGCCAAATTTTAGAACGCTTAAACAAAGAGCTTGTACATAATGTGGCATTGCGTGTAGAAGAGACCCAAAACCCTGATGAATTCCGTGTTTCAGGACGTGGTGAATTGCACCTTTCTGTGTTAATTGAAAATATGCGCCGTGAAGGCTATGAGCTTGCGGTATCTCGTCCAAAAGTTATCTTTAAAGAAGAAGACGGTCGTAAACAAGAGCCATTCGAGCAAGTTACCATTGATATTGAAGAACAACATCAAGGTGCGGTAATGGAAGCCTTAGGTATCCGTAAAGGTGAAGTGAAAGATATGATCCCAGACGGCAAAGGACGTACCCGTTTAGAATATATTATCCCAAGCCGTGGTTTAATTGGTTTCCGTAATGAATTTATGACGATGACCTCAGGAACAGGGCTACTCTATTCCACATTCAGCCATTATGATGACGTAAAAGCCGGTGAAATCGGTCAGCGTAAAAATGGTGTATTGATTTCAAATGGTACAGGGAAAGCTCTTGCTTATGCACTATGGGGCTTACAAGAACGTGGTAAACTGATGATCGATCACGGTGTGGAAGTGTATGAAGGTCAAATTATTGGTATTCACAGCCGCTCAAACGATCTCACAGTAAACTGCTTACAAGGGAAGAAACTCACCAATATGCGAGCTTCAGGAAAAGATGATGCGATCGCCTTAACCACACCAGTACGTTTCTCTCTTGAGCAAGCCATTGAGTTTATTGATGACGATGAATTAGTGGAAGTAACCCCAACTTCAGTACGTATTCGTAAAAAATTACTGACTGAAATGGAACGCAAACGTGCTAGCCGTACCACAACCAGTACGAGTACGCATTAATGAAATTATTTTTTAACCGTACCAAAGTGTGATGGAAAATAATCTGTTTTCAAAAGCTTAGGTTTATTGCGTTAATGTGCTGAGTTCTCAATTCAGGAGGCTCAGCACTTTTTTAGCTTACGCTATAATTAATGGATAAGATGGGGATAAAAAATGATGGAAAATGCCTTACATTCAATATAAAAAATCTATGGGGCTGAAGTTAATATTTGGCGATCTTAATCTTAAGGCATAAATCTGTACCTTAATCTGCGGATTATTTAGTTCAACTTTTGAGGTACAGATCATTTTACACCGCTCTTTTAGAAATTATTTCACTGCTTTCAATAATTCATCAGCAGCTAAAATCCCTAAATTATTTGATGCTAATGGGCTATCACCAGTAAGCAATTTACGATCTTTATGAACTTGTCCTGTGATGCCTTCATTCATAATTTTCACACCTAATTTAGCTAAATTTTCACCCACTAACCATTGTAATTTACCCGGCATATAACCAATTGCTTGGTTTGCACCTTCATCTAATGCATCAGGGAAAACACAAAGCTCATAGCCTTTAAATGGAAAATCTTCTGCTTTTTCGCCGACACCTGCTGCTAGCAAAGAAGCTGGTCCGTGACATAAAGTAATCACGTGTTTATCTTTCGCTAATGCCCAATCTAATACTTTCTTCACCTCTTTACTGTGTGGCACACCAGCTAATACACCGTGACCTCCCGGGATAAATACGGCGATATAAGGTGAATTTTCAGCCAATACCTCAGGTAAAATCTCTTCTAATTTTTTAGGATTCACTAATTTTGGCAAATATTGATTATATAAATCCATAACGGCTTTGTCTTCTTCTGGCATTGCCCAAATTTCTAATTTCACAGGGTTACCTGATAACGTTGCCACATCAATTTCAAAACCAGCGTGGTGCATATGCAACATCGGTAATAACATTTCAACGGGGTGGTTACCTGTTGAGAATAATTTGCCGTTTTGCATTTCAATATAGCGTTCATCAGTACCAATCATTAATACTTTGTGTTTACCGCCCGTATATGGTTTATCGAATTTGAAGCCATCGAAATCCGTTTTTTTGCTGGTATATTGGGTTAAAGAATATTCTGATGGGAAGAATGCATTGTGTTCAGCGCGATCTGCTACTGGATTTTTACTTAAATCTGTCATTATTTACTCTCCAAAAGTATTTATATTGTATAAAGTTCACAATGAAAAACCGTTTTAGCGTTTTTTCTGGCGTGCATTTTACCCCTAGATAATTGGGTTGAAAAGGAATAAAATTGGAATAGACTATTCGCAAAAAAGGAATAATATGAATAAACTTGATGCGCTTCGTTATTTTAGTGTCGCGAGTGAAACCTTAAATTTTCGTGAAACAGCACAACGGCTTGCCGTATCGCCACAAGTGGTAACACGCATAATAGCCGAGCTAGAAAATCTGCTAGGCGAACCCTTATTTCAACGTAATACACGTAGCATTAAACTGACAGAATTTGGCGAACAGTTTCTCCCTCAAGCACAACAATTATTAGCAGATAGCGAACGATTGTTTTCTTCACAAAAAATTAATGATAAAGCAATGCAAGGCATTGTGAGAATTACTCTGCCACCAATGCCTTATAACGATCAACTTTTGTATGAATTATTGCTTGCCCTCGAGCCTTATCCTGATTTGGTGATTGATTGGCGTGTATCCTTAGATAAGCTAAAAACGATTGATGATCAAATTGATATTGGGTTGCGCGTATGCCTTGAACCAGAACAAGATTGGATTGCTCATCACATCTTTACTATACAAGAAAAAATTGTTGCTTCGCCAAAATTATTACAGCGTTTAGGAACACCTGAAAATCTGCAAGATCTTGCATTAAACTACCCACTCAGCGGTTTGATCAACCCCAAACTTAAACGTATTTGGCACTGGCAAATTAACTCTCAACAACATTTTATTCCAACCCACCCAAAATTTTTGGCCTCTGATATGTATAGTGAATTACAATCCGCCTTAGTTGGACGCACTTGCTCACAGTTAATTGATATTTTATGCCAACCTTATATTGAGCAAGGAAAATTAGTAGAGCTTTTCCCTGAAATAGAAAAACAAAAATGGCAACTTTATTTATATCGACCTTATCAAAGTGTGGTGAGTGAGCGAGTATTATTTGTTTTTGAAAAATTAAGTACTATTTTAAAAAGTATTGTCCATCAGATAGAAATGAAAAAAAGCAAATAAAATAAAAAGTGCGGTAAAAAATAAAGCCATATTTTTCAATATGGCTTTATTCCTTTTAATATTTAGATAAATACTTGATTTGGTGCGAGATAACCTTGTGGTACTTGCTGTTTATCTTCAAAGGTAACAAACTCCCACGCCTCTTGATCTTCAAGCAAGGCTCTTAATAATTTATTATTTAAACCGTGTCCTGATTTATAGGCTTTGAAATCGCCAATGATGTTATAACCACACATATATAAATCACCAATCGCATCTAACATTTTATGACGAACGAGTTCATCTTTAAAACGTAAACCATCTTCATTTAAAATGCGATAATCATCAAGCACGATCGCGTTATCTAGGCTACCACCGAGTGCTAAACCTTGTGATTGTAAATATTCGATGTCTTTCATAAAACCAAAGGTTCTTGCACGGCTAATCTGTTGCACGAATGCTTGAGCTGAAAAATCCATCACATAATTACGCACATCTTTGCTAATCGCTGGATGATTAAAATCAATGGTGAAATCCAGACGGAAACCATTATAAGGTTTAAATTCTGCCCATTTATCACCATCTTCTACGCGAATTGGCTTTTTCACGCGAATAAATTTTTTCGCGGCATTTTGTTCTTCAATACCAGCATCTAATAAAAGATAAATAAATGGGCTAGCACTACCGTCCATAATTGGAATCTCAGGTGCGTCCACCTCAATAATCACATTATCAATCCCTAATCCTGCTAATGCGGCATTTAAATGCTCAACCGTGGAAATTCTAATTCCTTCTTCATTTATCAAGCAGGTACAAAGCATCGTATCACGCACTGCATTGGCGTTGGCAGGGAAAGTTACTGGCGGATTTAAATCCGTACGGCAATAAATAACACCGGTATTTGCCATTGCTGGGCGTAAAGTTAGTGTGACTTTGTTTCCACTATGTAACCCAACACCCGTTACTTTAATACTTTGTTTTAAGGTTCTTTGTTTAATCATAATATTTCCTAAATCCATTGAATAACAATAAGATTTATTCCTTTATTTATCTTCCGGTTTACGCATAAAACTGTTCGCATTCACTAAGCCTTCTTCTCTTTTAAGTGAATTTAAACGATCAGTAATTGGCGTATCTAAAATATTTCTATGTGTTAAATCAGCAGGACGATTTGGCATTTGCCCCACTTGTGAATTATGCGTCTGATAGCCTGTTGCTTGCTGTTGTCCAAATGGTTCTTGATTAACTTTTTGCATTGGCTGACCTAATGGTACGGTACGTGGTGCAATTTTAATATCTGGTGCATCAATATCACCAATCCCCGTTGCGACAATGGTTACACGGATTTCATTCGACATATCTGGTACTAACGTTGTTCCTACCACAACCGTTGCCTCTTCTGATGCAAAGGCTTTAATCGTATCCCCCACTATGGTAAATTCATCTAAGGTTAAATCAAATCCAGCAGTGACATTAACTAACACGCCTCTTGCCCCAGATAAATCCACATCTTCCAATAATGGGCTAGCAACCGCTTCCTGTGCAGCTTTCTCTGCACGTCCATCACCCGCTTCACCTTCAACCACACCAGATCCCATCATCGCGCGCCCCATTTCAGACATTACGGTACGAACGTCTGCAAAGTCCACGTTAATTAAGCCGGGAGAAGTAATCATATCGGAAATACCCGTTACTGCATTACGGAGAATATCATTTGCAGCAGCAAAGGCATTTACTAAACTGATGTTTTTACCTAATACTTTTAATAATTTTTCATTTGGAATGATAATCAAAGAATCAACGTGTTTAGAAAGCTCTTTAATTCCCATTTCGGCAAATTGCATACGCTTTGGACCTTCGAATGCGAAAGGCTTGGTTACTACAGCAACAGTAAGGATACCCAAGTCTTTTGCGATTTGCGCAACAATTGGAGCGGCACCTGTTCCTGTACCACCGCCCATACCTGCGGCAATAAATACCATATCCGCCCCTTCAAGCATTGCACGAATCGCCTCTTGATCATCTTCTGCGGCTTTACGACCAACATTTGGATTAGCACCTGCTCCCAGTCCTTTGGTTGTTGAACCACCAATTTGAACGGTTTGTTGTACTTTGCTTTTACGCAAGGCTTGTGCATCAGTATTTACCGCATAGAAAATAATTCTATCGTGTTCGTCATTTGCAGTTGGGAAAGCTAATTCATCAGCCCCCACTAATGTGCCGCCAATATCGTTTTTTATCATATTAGCAACCATATGATCCACAGCGTTACCGCCACCACCGCCAACGCCAACGACTTTAATAAGTGCGCCGTTCATATCACCAAGATCATAATCCACTGGTTCAAACATAGTTATTCTCCGTTAATGCCAGGGTTTTGCTGGCACAAAATTAAAACCTAAATTGCTCTTATTGTAGATGAAAAATGCAAATTCTCAAAATTCAGACCGCACTTTATTAATAAAAATTCCAAAAAAATAATAAAAGAAACCAAAAAATCGTAAATTTTTCACCGCACTCTATTTTAGGCAACAAAATGTTTTTCAGCAAAACTCAATACGAACTCAACCGCTTCACGATCCATTTGTGCAAATGCCTCATTCAAAGGCTGATGATTTAGTACTGAGATCAAGTTATTATTATCTAATACCTTAAGCGTTGTAGCTAATTTTTCCACTTTGCTGATCGCAATTTCTGCATTTACACTACGTTTGCTTCCTTCAAAATCAAAAGGCTTCACTACCACTGCTGCCAATGGGATTTTAATCTCATTAAGACTCTCTACAATCGCAGGAATCACCATTGAGGATGTGTTACCACCAGCAGCTGAAACTAAGATAACCAAATCACTATTACCAACCATTTGGCGTAATTTTTCTTCTACTTGTTGAGCAACTAATGTTTCTTGATTTAACTCATCACTTAGCAGCAAGCTATCTTGTGCCTTGCTCGTATTGAGTACATCTTTATCGTTATCTATAGCATAAAAAGCAAACTCATTGCTATGGGGGGAACTAATGAACGTATCGTCTTGAGCATTTTTTTGCATTTTATCCATAATCATCTGGAGTTTTTTTGTACCATAACTTCCAACACCCAGCACACTAATCAATAATTTATCACCCACTTTTCTTTCCTCTCAGCTTAAATAAAAATTGATTAAAATTCAGACCGCACTTTATTCATAATTTTTTTCACCCCAGCCCAAGCAGCGCCTAAAAAGCTTTCTCCTGAGCCATATTGATCATTAATAGGGCTTTCATCTTCATCATTATGATTATACTGTAACAAACCAACAACGGTAGAATATTGGGGTTTATTTACATAATCCGTTAGCCCAGTTATATTTAATGGGCTACCGACACGTACTTGCATTCCAAATACTTTAGTGGCACATTGTTTTAAATCTTCAATTTGTGCGCCCCCACCGGTAATCACAACACCAGCAATTAATTCAAACTTCATTTGTTTGCTTTCAAGTTCATACTGCAATTGGTTTAATTCTTGGCGAACTAAGCCGAGTAATTCTTCATAACGCGCTGAGGTGGCAACAGATAATTGTTCTTTGGTTAGCACGCGTGGCGCTCGTCCGCCAATTCCCGCTACTTCAATCCGTTTTTCTGGGTGTGAAGAAGGGGGATTCCACGCACTGCTATAATTCACTTTGATCCGTTCAGCTTCTGTTCTTGATGTTTCACAAGCATAAGCAATATCATCGGTAACACGATTTCCTGCATAAGGAATGACTTTACTAAAACGTAATGCCCCATTAGTGTAAACGACAATATCCATTGTGCCTGCACCAAAATCAATTAAGCAAACACCAAGATCTTTCTCATCTTCGGTTAACACAGAGCAACCTGATGCAACGCCTGAATAAACGATTTTATCCACTTTTAATTTACAACGCTCTACGGCTTTTTTAAGGTTGTTTTGCCAATCTTGGTGACAAGCAATCAAATGCGCTTGCGCTTTTAAACGTACACCTTGTAAACCAAGGGGATCTTTAATATTTACCTGCTTATCTACCGCATATTCTTGTGGAATAATGTGCAATAAGGAAAGCCCTTCGCCCATTCTCACTGAGCTAGCAGTGTGCATTGCGGAATCAATTTCATCTTGCGTAACTTCTCCTTCGGCAATAGGAACAAAGCCACTTTCATTCAGACTTTGGATGTGATCGCCCGTAATTGCTAAAGTAACGCTCATAATCTGGCAATCTGCCACTGATTCGGCTGCCTCAATCGCACGTTGAATAGAGGTCACCACTGCATTGAGATCAGTAATGCTGCCTTTATCAATCCCTTTAGAAGGGCAACTTCCTACACCTAAGATATTTACTACGCCGTCTGGCAACACTTCACCCACAACAGCGACGACTTTAGAAGTACCGACTTCCAATCCGACAATCGTTTTTGATTCCACAATCTTTGCCATTTTCTAACTTCTTATCAGGTAAAATTATTCATTTATATCAATCATTCCTATTGCTGCCCCTACTTTATAGCGTAGATCAACATAGGATAACTTTTTATTTTCAGGAACTTCAATTTGCGGATAAATGGTAGCAAAACGATCAAGTTTGCTTTTCCATTCTCCGCGTCCTAATTTTAATAATACGCCATTATCAAGTTCTAATTGCCAAGCTTCGCGATCATCAATCGCAACAGATTTTAACGTTAAGCCTTTTGTTTTAAGATCTTGATAAATCTTTTTCCAGGCATCCAGTACGACTAAACTTTGATAATCAGGCCCTGCTAAATGCGGTAAGTTTTTATCTTGCAACTTATCCATTGGCAATTTAAACACCACGCCATCACTAGATAAAAATTCATTATCGTTCCAAACTGCGACAGGTGTATATTCACTCACTAAAATATTAAGGCGATCAGGCCAAATTTTTCTCACTACGGCTTGTTTGACCCAAGGCATTTTTTGAATTTGCTCACGAACTAAACTTACATCTTGTCCAAAAAAACCTTTAAGATCGCCCATTTTTATCAGCATATCACGCACATCTTCATCGGTGGTGAATGCTGGCGTTCCTACCAGATTAAAAGCACTAATTGGACGATCATCTAATTTTTCCAGCCAGTTTTGCCAATTTGAGTAAACATAAAACAGTAACCCTAGACATAATAGCACAATTAATGGCTTGACCTGCATAAAAAAGCGAGATCTTGGCTCCCCCGTGCGTATGCTTTGTATCGCTTTATGCCGCCATAACTTCATTAAACACTCAGCTCCAAAATTTTCTCTACTAACTGTTCAAAAGAATAACCAACGCTCGCCGCTGATTTCGGGAATAAACTATGGCTCGTCATTCCCGGGTTAGTGTTGACTTCCACTAAGCGGAATTGCCCTTCACCGTCCATCATTACATCAATACGGCTCCACCCACGGCAACCTACTGCATCATAAGCACGCTTGACTAATTGACGTAATTCCTGTTCACGCTCATCGGTTAAACCGGCTGGACAAAAATATTGCGTATTATCAGAAACATATTTTGCTTCATAATCATAAAATTCGCCTTCAGGAACAATTTTAATAGCTGGGAGCACTTCATTGTCTAAAACAGGCACAGTAAATTCATCGCCAGCAAGCCATTCTTCAATCAAAATCGTCTCATCAAAACCTAACGCAAATTCCACCGCACTTTGTAATTCATCAAGATGATTGACTTTCTTTAAACCTACACTTGACCCTTCCAACGAAGGTTTCACCATTAATGGCAGACCTAATTTTTCGACAACAGCGACAGGATTTAGTTCAGATACTGTTGATTTTGTTACGATTTCCATATTCGCCACAGGTAAACCAAAAGCTTTCCACAGCATCTTAGTACGCATTTTATCCATTGTTAAAGCGGATGCCATTACCCCACAGCCAGTGTAAGGAAGACCTATTTGCTCAAGCAATCCCTGCATTGTGCCATCTTCGCCACCACGTCCGTGTAAAATATTAAATACACGCTCAAACCCTTGTTGTTTTAATTCCGCCACGGGAAACGTTTTAGGATCAATTGGGTGAGCATCATAACCTAGATTTTTTAAGGCATTAAGCACCGCTTCACCGGAATTAAGCGATACTTCACGCTCTGCAGAAGTTCCCCCAAGTAATACGGCAATTTTTTCTTGTTTTAATGTTTTCTTCATACTGCTTCCAATTAATTTTCTGCCCAATTTGTTGCTAATTGACGGGATAACTTACTCACATTACCCGCCCCTTGCGCCAAAATCAGATCTCCATCTTGAATCACCTGATCTAAAATTTCCGCAAGGCTTTCCTGTTCAGCGACAAAAATCGGATCGACTTTACCTAAATTACGAATCGAACGACACAATGAACGACTATCAGCTCCTGCAATAGGTGCTTCACCTGCAGCATACACATCAAGCATTAATAGCACATCCACTTGCGATAATACTTGCACGAAATCATCAAACAGATCTCGAGTACGCGAATAACGATGCGGTTGGAAAATCATCACAATTCGCTTATTTTCCCAACCTTTTTTCGCTGCTTCAATGGTTACGCCCACTTCAGTCGGATGATGTCCATAATCGTCCACTAACATTACTTTTCCATTTGGACGAATAAATTGACCAAGCTGATCAAAACGACGTCCTGCCCCTTGGAAATCGGCTAAGGCGGCTAAAATAGCCTCATTGCTAATCCCTTCTTCTTTTGCCACGGCAAAGGCTGCCGTTGCATTTAGCGCATTATGTTTACCCGGGACGTTAAGCAATACATTCACCCGTTCACCTTGCGGTGTAACAACCGTGTAATGGCCTTGAAAACCTGTTTGCTGATAATCTTCAATGCGATAATCGGCATTTTCATTAAAGCCATAAGTGATCACCTGACGCCCCACTTTTGGAATAAGTTCAAGTAACACAGGATCATCTGCACACATTACCGCTAAGCCATAAAACGGTAAATTATGTAAGAAATTAACATAGGTTTGTTTCATTTCTTCAAAATCACCGTGATAGGTTTCCATATGATCGGGTTCAATATTTGTTACCACAGAAACCATTGGCTGTAAGTGTAAAAAAGAGGCATCACTTTCATCTGCTTCAGCGATTAAATAACGGCTTGCCCCTAAATGTGCATTTGTCCCTGCTGATTTCACTAATCCGCCATTTACAAAGGTAGGATCAAGTCCTGCTTGTGCATAAATCATTGAAATCATTGCTGTTGTTGTGGTTTTTCCGTGTGTTCCTGCAATAGCAATGCCGTGACGGAATCGCATAATCTCCGCTAACATTTGCGCACGTTGAATAACGGGAATGCGGTTATTATGCGCTTCCACAACCTCAACATTATCTTCTTTAATCGCACTGGATACCACCACCACGCTGGCGCCATCTACATTAGCGGGTTGGTGAGAAAAATAAATTTTTGCCCCCAATGCACTTAGGCGTTGGGTTACCGCATTTTCCGCAATATCCGATCCCGTGACTTGATAGCCTTCATTTAATAATACTTCCGCGATACCGCCCATTCCCGCACCACCAATACCGACAAAATGAATTTGTTTCACGCGACGCATTTCTGGCACGGTTTGTCTTACTCGTTTTTGAAATTCTTTCATTGCTCTGCCTCTTGCTTTTATTCTTATTTTGCCACCGCCATAATCACCTCGGCTACTTGCTGAGCAGATTGAGGTGTGGCCATTGCTTTGGCTTTTTCTGCCATTGTTAATAATTGGCTACGATCAAATTGGTTCAACATCTCAATAAGTGCTTCTGCGCTGAGATCTTTTTGTTCAATAATTTTGGCTGCGCCCACATCAGCTAAATATTTTGCATTCAAATATTGCTGTCTATCTTTATGTTGGAATGGCACAAAAATCGCTGGTGTTCCGACAGCTGCAAGTTCACACACGGTTAAAGCACCGGAACGGCAAATAACAATATCCGCCCAGCCATAGGCCTCCGCCATATCATCAATAAAATCTGTTACTTGTACATCAGCCCCTGGCGGATAAAGTGCGGTGATTTTTTCTGACATATTTGCCCCAACTTGGTGACGAACGGTCAATTTATCCCGTAATGCCTCCACCACTTTTGGTAAAGTGAGATTTAACACGCGTGCGCCTTGACTTCCCCCCACCACAAGCACATTTAATTTTCCTGAACGCGCAGCAAAACGCTCAGCAGGGCTTGGCATCGCAAATAAAGATTGACGAACAGGATTGCCCACGACTTCAGTATTCGGGAAAGTGTTAGGAAAGGCTTGCAATACGCGCGTTGCAATTTTAGCCAGCCAAGAATTGGTCAATCCCGCCACCGCGTTTTGTTCGTGTAACACAATGGGAACTGCACACAATTTTGCTGCCACACCACCCGGGCCAGAAACATACCCCCCCATACCAAGTACGGCATTAGGCTGATAATCTTGAATAATTTTTTTCGCTTGGAAAATTGCCCGCACAATTTTAAATGGCGCGGCAAGTAAGGCTTTTATTCCTTTACCTCGCAAACCAGAAATTTGAATAAATTTAATCGGGATACCGTGCTTCGGCACTAATTGGGCTTCCATACGATCTTGCGTACCAAGCCAACAGATCTGCCAACCTTGTTGCTGTAAATATTGTGCAACCGCAATAGCTGGGAAAACGTGTCCGCCAGTCCCCCCCGCCATCACCAATAAACGTTTTTTTTGTTGTGCCACAATTTATCCTTTTGTCTTAATCATCACGCAAGCGTGCGTGTCCACTTCGCATCAGTCGATTTTCGTGATCAATGCGCAATAAAATGCCGATACACACCGACATAATAATCAAACTTGATCCCCCATAACTTACCAAGGGGAAGGTTAATCCTTTGGTCGGTAATAAACCTAATGCCATTCCTAGATTCACAAAGCCTTGCAAAAAAATCCAAAAACTGATACCGAAGGCGAAAAACCCTTTGAAACGTTGCTCTAGTTGTAATGATTCTCGCCCAATTTTCATTGCCCTAAACACCAATAATGCTAACAATGCAATGACAAATAAAATGCCGATTAAACCAAATTCTTCTCCGACTACTGCCATCACGAAGTCAGTATGAGCTTCGGGTAAATATTCTAATTTCTGAATGGAATTTCCCAATCCTTCCCCTGTAATTTCGCCTCGACCAAATGCCATTAATGAGTTTGAAAGCTGAAATCCCGTACCATAAGGGTCTTTGAAGGGATCCAGAAATCCAGTTACACGTTTTGAACGATAAGCAGTAGAAAAAATAAGCCACAAAAAAAGCAATCCACCAGAACACGCCAAGGCAATAAATTGCCAGCGATTTGCCCCTACCATCCAAAGCAAGCCAAAAGTAATCACAAATAATACAAAAGTACTTCCAAAATCGGGTTGCAACAATAATAAAGCGCCCAATACTCCCATTACAATGAATGGTTTGAGGGCACTAAGTTTGCGGCTGAGCACTTCATCGTAACGACGAGTAAAATAGCTCGCCAAAAAACAAGTGAGTGCCAACTTCGCAAATTCAGCGGGTTGGAAATTAAAGAAAATCATTGGAATCCAGCGTCTCGCACCGTTAATTCTTGCCCCAATCCCCGGAATAAGCACCATTACGAGCAAAATGATTGCGATCCAAAAAATATAGCCATAATATTTTTCCCAAAACGTCATTGGGATATTTAAGACGGTGTAGCAAGCAAAAATAGACAACACCACATAAATGGCATCACGTTTTGCAAAATAAAAAGAATCATTGAATAATCTCGCCCCCACAGGAATAGATGCTGAGGATACGGCGATCAATCCAATCACGAGCAAACTCAAAAACAACCATAATAATGCTCTATCGTAGAGCAAATTATTTGGTGTGATTCTTAACTGGGCTTTTAACTTTTCAATAAACTGCATTGATGATTCTCTAACTTAATTTCGCTAAACGAGTAAATTCCTCACCGCGTTTTTCAAACGAGGCAAATTGATCAAGACTCGCGCAAGCAGGGGAAAGTAACACCATATCGCCCTCTTTTAGTTTTGCACGAAAATCCTCTATCGCCTGTTCCATTGTGTCAAATAAATGACTTTGCGTAGAAAGTTGTGCCAGTTTTGCACCATCTTGCCCAAAGCAATAACATTCAATATGTGGTTGATTAATCAGCGCAGCGAGTTCAGAAAAATCAGCCCCTTTTCCATCTCCACCGAGCAATAAATAAAGTTTACCCGCCACTTGCAAGCCAGTGAGTGCGGCAACGGTGCTACCGACATTAGTGGCTTTGGAATCGTTAATCCAACGTACCCCCTGTGCCAAATGAGCTAATTGAAAGCGGTGATCTAAACCGGTAAACTCACGCAGTGCGGTGCAAATTCCTTGCAAATTTATCCCCGCACTTTGTGCAAGGGCAATGGCAGCAAGCGCATTCATATAATTATGGCGACCTGTCAATCTGATTTCATCGCAAGGTAATATCACCTCATCGTATGCCATCAAATATTGTTTACCGTTTTCTGTTTTTAACCAATAATCCGCATTATGTTCGGCGAAACTGACTTGTTTTCTCGCTCGCAAGCTCCCTTCTTGTTGAGTGAGTGGATCTTCGGCGTTAATTACTGCAGTTTGGCAATGATGATAAATTTTTAACTTTGCTTGGCGATAATCTTCTAAATCCACATAGCGATTCATATGATCTTCACTCACATTCAGCACAGTGGCAGCAACGGCTTTTAAGCTATAAGTGGTTTCTAATTGAAAGCTTGATAGCTCCAATACATAAATATCGTGATGTTGTTCAAGTAAAGAAAGCGCTGGAATGCCAATATTACCGCCCATTCCCACTTTCAAGCCCGCTGCTTTCGCCATTTCAGCTACCAGTGTGGTAACGGTACTTTTTCCATTTGAACCAGTAATCGCAATAATCGGTTTATCTGCGGCACGGCAAAACAATTCAATATCGCCCACCACTTCAACGCCAGCTTGAAGTGCGGTGTAAATTTCTGGTGTTTTTACCGCAAGCCCGGGGCTTATCACAATCATATCGCTTTCCAGCAACCATTGTGAGTTCAGGCTCCCTGTATGCACGAGAACATTTTTCCTCAACTGCTCTACACCAGCAGGTGATTGGCGGGTATCCATCACACGAACCTTTGCTCCTTGAGCAAGTAAATATTCCACACAAGACAGACCGGTTTTCCCCAAGCCAACCACACAGATATTTTTATATTGATATTGATTCATTGTTTGCTTTCACCCTTTTCTAACGTAATTTCAACGTAACCAAGCCAAGTAATACAAGCATTAAGGAAATAATCCAAAAGCGGATAATCACACGCGGCTCAGGCCAGCCTTTTAATTCAAAATGGTGATGAATGGGTGCCATACGAAAAATACGTTGTTTACGCAGTTTGTAAGAACCCACTTGCAAAATCACTGACAGCGTTTCCATCACAAAAACCCCGCCCATAATCACTAATAGAAATTCTTGTCGCACAAGCACTGCAACCACGCCTAATGCGCCACCTAGCGCAAGTGATCCCACATCGCCCATAAAAACTTGTGCTGGGTAAGTATTAAACCAAAGGAAACCTAATCCCGCCCCCACAATCGCAGTACAAAACACGACCAATTCAGAAGTATATTTTATATGCGGAATATACAAATAATTCGCCCATTCTATGTTACCCGTTGCCCACGCAATCAAGGCAAATGCACCAGCAACAAATACCGTTGGCATAATGGCAAGTCCATCTAAGCCATCGGTTAAATTTACCGCATTACTTGTGCCAACAATAACAAAATAGGCTAACACAACATAGAATAAGCCAAGCTGTGGCATCACTTCTTTAAAAAATGGCACAACAAGGCGTGTTGCATCGGTATCTTTGCCAACTGCATACATACCAAACACCGCCACTAAGGCAATCGCAGAAAGCCAAAAATATTTCCAGCGTGCAATTAAGCCGTCTGTATTTTTGCGGGTGATCTTGCGGTAATCATCCACAAAACCCACAACACCATAACCGAGCAAAACAAGTAAGCTAAACCAGATATAAGGATTGGCTAAATTCGCCCAAAGTAATGTACTGACGGTAATGGCGAATAAAATCATAATCCCCCCCATCGTTGGGGTACCTTTTTTGCTTAAATGGCTTTCTGGCCCGTCATTACGCACTTCTTGCCCAAATTTTAGAATTTGTAAACGGCGGATCACTTTTGGTCCAATCCATAAAGAAATTAACAATGCCGTTAATAATGCCAAGATCGCACGTACGGTAATATAAGAAATAACATTAAAACCACTATGGTATTGTTGCAGATATTCTGCGAGCCAAACTAACATTGGAAGCTATCCTTTAATAATTCAATCACATTTTCTAATTGCATTCGGCGAGAGCCTTTGGCTAACACCACGACAGATTGATTTTGTGCTAATTTTTCTTTAACTAATTCAATAACAAAATCAGCTAATTGATTTTGTTGAGAAAAATGCGTTCCGCCACATTGGGCTGAAATTACCGCACTTTCCTTACCATAACTTGCGACAAAATCTAATTGTGCAGCTTGTGCAGCCTCTGCCACTTGCTGATGACAAAACTGACTATTTTCGCCTAATTCTGCCATATCGCCAACAATTAAAATGCGAAAAGCGGGATATTTTTGTAACACTTGAATCGCCGATTGCAAAGAATCCACATTGGCGTTGTATGTATCATCAAGTAACAATAAATTTTTGCAAGGCTGAATGGGGAATAAACGCCCTTTCACTTTTGT
The DNA here is from genome assembly GCF_026226765.1 of Avibacterium sp. 21-599. NCBI lineage: Bacteria > Pseudomonadati > Pseudomonadota > Gammaproteobacteria > Pasteurellales > Pasteurellaceae > Avibacterium > Avibacterium sp. 21-599. Next base: position 1,074,043 of record NZ_JAKKOB010000001.1, on the reverse strand, counting down.
CCCTGTTGCCAAACCTCGTTGCACATCAGAAAGCGTTGCCCCCACATTCATTGCCAAAGCAGCAGCGGCTAAGGCATTACTGATATTATGTTCACCTAAATAAGGTAACTGAATTGCAATATCCCCTTGCGGACTGTGTAAGACAAATTGCGATCCTTGCTCGTTGAGCTGAATTTCTGTGGCGTAAAAATCAGCTTGTGAATTTGTTAAAGAAAACGACCGCACTTGATGATCGGCGATATTCTTTTGCCAATCAGATAAATAATTGCAATCTAAATTAATTAATGCGATGCCTCGTGGCGCTAGACCTTGATAAATTTCCCCTTTAGCTTGTGCTACCCCAGCAAGGCTACCAAAACCTTCTAAATGTGCGGCGGCAACATTATTGACCATTGCTACGTTAGGACGCACTAATTCGGTGGTGTAAGCAATTTCACCAAGATGATTCGCGCCTAATTCGATCACCGCAAATTTATGTTGTGGCGTAAGACGTAATAGGGTTAATGGCACGCCAATATCGTTATTAAAATTACCGTTGGTAAATAAAACCTGAGAAAAATCCCCCGCACTTTGTTGCAAAATGGCAGCCGTCATTTCTTTTACCGTGGTCTTGCCCGATGATCCTGTTATTGCCACAGTTAAAGGGTTAATTTCTGCTTTTAACCATTTGCCCAATTGTCCTAAAGCAAGACGAGTATCAGCCACAATGATCTGTGGTACGTTAATTTCACATAGGTGATCCACAATCACCGCCAATGCCCCTTGTTCTACGGCATTGGCTAAATATTGATGGCCATCAAATCGCTCGCCTTTCAAGGCAAAGAATACGCCTTGTGGATTGGCTTGACGGGTATCCGTGCTGATATTTTCAATCACCACACTACCTCCACCAGAAAGTGTGCCATTGAGAATATTCGCCAATTGTTGTGTCGTTAATTTAATCATTTTGTTTCACTAAAATATTGTTTTACTGTGGCTTGATCGGAAAATGGCAATTTGCTTGTGCCAATAATTTGATAATCTTCGTGGCCTTTACCCGCAATCAGCACCACATCTTGTGGTTGCGCCATTGTAAGTGCTTGTCTAATTGCTTGATCACGCTGATGAATAATCTTCACCTTGGTTAAATCAACAAATCCAGCTTGAATGTCTTGCATAATTTTCGTTGCATCTTCAGTGCGTGGGTTGTCATCAGTAACAATCACGAAATCAGCAAACTGTTCTGCAATGCGTGCCATTTGTGGACGTTTGCCCTTATCTCGATCGCCACCGCAACCAAAAACACAATAAAGCACGCCATCACAATGTAAGCGTGCGGCTTGCAACGCTTTTTCTAATGCATCTGGCGTGTGGGCATAATCCACGATAGCGGTTGCTTGGTTTGGGGCATTCAAACGCTCCATTCGACCACAAACGCCCTGTAATTTTGCCGCACTTTGGCAAAGTTCGGTTAAGGAATAACCTAAAGCAAGGAGGCTTGCAAAAGCGAATAATAAATTGCTGACATTAAATGCACCGATCAATGGGCTGTGTAATTCTCCCTTGCCCCAACTGGACGCAAAATGAATTACCGCGCCTTGATGATGAAATTGGATTTGCTCTGCTTTTAACCATTGTTGATGCGTTGGTTGATAATCCGCTTTCATACTTACTGCAATGGCATTTGGCAATGCCTGCAACCATTGTGCGCCAACGGGATCATCAGCATTAATCACTTTATGCTGAGTCGCTAATTCGCTGAATAAACGATATTTCGCCGCCGCATAATTTTCCATTGTATGATGATAATCAAGATGATCACGGCTCAGATTGGTAAAAATCGCCACAGCAAATTGCAAGGCTTCAACACGATGTTGTACTAAGCCGTGTGAAGATACTTCAATCGCTGCAAAATCTGCCCCAGCTTGCACAAAATGATCCAACGTAGATTGAATTTCAATGGCTGAACCGGTGGTGTTTGCCGCTTCCTTTATCTGCCCAAGCAACCCATTCCCAATTGTCCCCATTACCGCGCTATGATGTCCAAGCAAGTTCGCCCACTGCGCCAAAAGCTGAGCTACCGTAGTTTTACCATTCGTGCCTGTTACACCGACTAATGTTAAATGATGAGAAGGATCATCATAAAATTGCCCTGCAAGATGAGATAAATGTGATGCTAACTCATAATAAGCGATAAGCGGAATACCTTGTTCCATTTTGACGGCTAAATGTTGTTGCGGAAAATCTGCCTCAAAAAGCACCGCACTTGCGCCATTGGCAATAGCTTGTGGAATATAATTTCTGCCGTCTGTTTGATGCCCTTTTATCGCAACGAAAAGACAGCCAGTCTTTACAGAGCGGCTGTCTAAGGTCATTTCGGTCAGCTCAACCTCTTGAGGTAAATAGTTTATCCCCAAAAGTGCGGTGAGTTTTTTCATTCTTTTTTCCTCTACCAGAAGCTAGTTGGTTTTTTCATCTTTTTTCTGATCACTTAAACGAACAGTGCGTTTTGCGACTTTTTGTTGCGCGATGCCATCCGGCGTAACATTATTCATTCGTAGTGCATATCCCATAATATTTGAGAATAATGGGGCAGAAACCGCACCACCGTAATATTGTCCTGCTTTTGGTTCATTAATCAGTACAATCAAGGCATAACGAGGATCAGAAATTGGGGCAATGCCTGCGGTATAAGCAATATATTTATCCACATAGCGACCTTTCTCCAGTTTTTTTGCCGTCCCTGTTTTTATCCCAACACGATAACCTTCTACCATTGCGCGTTTATTTTTAATTGCCACTTTTTCCATCATATTGACCACTTCACGGGTTATTTTTTCGGAAAATACGCGCTGACCAATCACTGGCGGATCAACCTTAGTAATGGAAAGTGGACGATAAATCCCAAAGCTTCCTAACGTTACGTAAGCACGCGCAATTTGTAGTGGTGTCGCATTTATCCCGTAACCATAAGCCACGTTAGCGCGTTCAATATCTGCCCAGCGTTTGCGATTTGCATTTAAAATGCCTGATTGTTCACCAATCAACCCTAACTCTGTTGGCTTCCCTAAGCCCGCATTTTGGTAGGTTTCCATTAATGCACTCGGTGGCATACGCAAAGCTAAACGACTTACCCCTCGGTTACTGGAATTTTCGAGAATTTCATCAAGGGTTTGGCGATCTCTCGGAGCGACGTCTTTCACTTCGTGTCCATTTAACACCAAAGGCCCTGTATTAATCACTTCGTTACGCCCTACCACACCGTTTTGAAGTGCGGTCAAAACAACGAAAGGTTTTACTGTCGAACCGGGTTCAAAGGTGTCTGTAATCGCTCGGTTTCGCATTAAATCCGCTTTCACACCAACACGGTTATTTGGGTTATAGGAAGGGGAATTGACCATCGCTAACACTTCACCAGTGCGAATATCCACTAACACTGCGGTACCTGATTCTGCTTTATTCTCTGCCACCGCTTTTTTGATTTCACGGTAAACCATTGATTGCAGTTTTTCATCAATACTTAAGGTAACGTCGTGGGCATCATATTTTTTGACATCTGCAATGTCTTCTACAACGTGTCCAAATTTATCCTTGCGGTAAGTACGAGAACCCGATTTTCCCACCAATAACGCGTTAAAACTTTTCTCAATCCCTTCAATGCCTTCACCATCAATATTGGTATAACCAATTAAATGAGCCGTTTCCTCGACTCTAGGATAAAAACGGCGAGCCTCTGTTTTCAGTACAACGCCTTTAATTTTTAGTTGCTTAACATAATCCGCGACGGTTGGTGAAACCTGACGAGATAAATACACGAAACGCGAAGAAGGATCTTTTTCCACGCGTTTAATTAAATGGCTATAAGAAACACCAAGGGCTTTGGCTAAGGCTTGCCAACGATCTTTATCCTGTAAAGAATTCTCTTCAAACACAAATTTTGCGTCAGCCACCACGGAATACATTGGCACGCTTACAGAAAGTAATTGTCCATTACGATCTAAAATTGAACCTCGAACTGAAAGCACCTGTTGTGTTCGCACTGAACGCTTATCTGCCTCATCAGCAAGAGGATCCGCATTTACCACTTGCACATAAGCCGCTCGGGCAATCAATGCAGTTAACAAAACCATAGTGGCACAAACAGCAACACGAAAACGTACCAGCAAAAAACTACTATCGTAAGAAATTTTAGGTTTATTGCGTTTAATCGCACTGCCTGTGCTAGTGCTACGCTTTGCTTTATTATTTTTCTTAATCATCCTTGCCCCTCAAATTATTCTAATAATAAAATTTCTTGTTCTGGCGAGATATGTTGCATTTGTAATTTCCCAGTTGCAATCGCCTCAACACGAGTATTATCACTTTGGGTTGCTTCTTCTAACTTTAAGTTTAAAAATTCATTTTCTAAGGCTTGGTGTTGTAGGACTAATTCGCCTTTTTCTGCAATCAGCCCACGCGTTTGGTGAGTAATCCAAATTGTGCTTAGCGCACTCACAATCACTAATGCCATTAACGCCATCAAGAGTTTGTTTGAGGCAAAAAGATCCTCGACAATAATGCTACGCAATGGATAGCGTTCTGAATTTTCAATCATTTTTATACCCTCTCCGCAATGCGCAGCACTGCACTCCTAGAGCGTGCATTTTGTGTAATTTCTTGTTCTGTTGGCATAATTGCTTTACCAATGGTTTTTAAGGTTTGGCTACGCTGAATTTGATCTTCGCGTAATGGAAGGCCTTTTGGTAAACTTTCCCCCTTGCTTTGCTTACGCATAAAATGCTTCACCATACGATCTTCAAGGGAATGGAAACTGATGATTGACAAACGCCCTTGTGGCGCTAACACTTGTAAAGCCCCGGCTAAAACACGCTCTAGCTCTTCCAATTCGGCATTAATAAAAATACGAATGGCCTGAAAACTGCGTGTTGCAGGATGTTTATGTTTATCCTTAAAAGGCACTGATTGAGCGATTAATTCAGCTAATTGCAAGGTACGATGCAGTGGCTCTGTGCCATTTTGACGTGCGTTTTTATTATAATTAACAATAGCTTGCGCAATACGCTTAGCGAATCGCTCTTCACCAAAGGTTTTCAGTACCCAAGCAAGATCTTGTTCTGAAACCTGTTGTAACCACTGAGCCGCTGATAAACCTTGCGTAGTATCCATTCGCATATCAAGTGGCCCATCTTTCATAAAGCTAAAACCGCGTTCTGCTTCATCCAATTGCGGTGAAGAAACACCAAGGTCGAGCAAAATCCCATCAATTTTCCCAACTAAACCGAGTTTCTCGCAGATCTCAGGGATCGCTGAAAAACTCTGATGCTCAATCTGAAAACGTGGATCTTGAATTTGCTGTGCTACAGCAATGGCACGGGGATCGCGATCAATGGCAATTAATCTGCCATCTTGTGATAAGCGAGATAAGATCAGACGAGAATGACCACCACGCCCAAAGGTACCATCAATATAGATGCCTTTTTCTTTCAATGCCAAGCCGTCCACCGCTTCATTCAATAAAACGGTAAAATGTTCAGGTGAAGAAAAAAGGTTCTGCGCGTTCATAACTCGTTGTAAAATAATAAAAAATTAAATATTAAAATGAGATAATGCGGTGTACTCAAGTACACCGCTTATCTCTGCTAGTGCCGCTGCGCTTGCTGGAAGTTCATCTTCTCTTATAACGACAGCGTAATTAATTCAGGGGATTGAGCAAGCTGCCCACTTGCACCAAGGGCCATATCTTGTTGAATTTGAGCTTGCCATTCTACATTGCTCCAAATTTCAAATTTATTTAACTGACCCACTAACATTGTGCTTTTTTCCAGTTTTGCATGCTGGCGTAATGGCGCGCTAATCAAAATTCGCCCTACGCTGTCAAGCTCACATTCTGTGGCATAACCGAGCATCACACGCTGCAAACTGCGTTGCACAGGATCAAAATTCGACAAACTTAATAACTTTTGCTCAACAATTTCCCATTCATCTAGAGGATAAAGTAGCAAGCAAGGTTGGCGAATATCCACCGTGCAAACCATTTGACCATTATTTTTTTCTAGGATCTCTGCGCGATAACGGGTAGGAATGGCAAGCCGTCCCTTTGAATCCAAATTTACCGATGATGCGCCACGAAACATTGTTTGAGATCTCTTGGTTAAAAATAAGTGCGGTTGTTTTTTACGGATTTTTTGCAGTTTTTACCACAAAACACCACTTTTTACCACTTATGCGTAAGTTTAGTATTAGTTTGACTAAGTTGCAAGCAATTTGATCCTACCTTATGTAAAGATTTGTCTATTTCAGGCAAAAACAAAGCCATTTGAGAAAGCCCCAAATGGCATTGTAAAAAATGCAAGATCGCGATCGGATCTTAAGAATTGGTTTTCTGATCCTTTTCTACTTTTTTCGGTGGTTCATCATCAAATTTCACCACCGGCACACAACTACGACAAGCCCCTTGATCAACCCCCAATTCTTTGCAAAATTCGCTATATTTATCCCATAATCTGCGTAACACGCCTTTTGGCTGATTATCCATTTTTCCTCCTATATCGCTATTATTCCTTGATGTGATTTATCTCTTATCATAAAAGAATTTTTTGCTTTTGCAATAACCGTTTTATTTCTTCCCGACAACCTTGCAACCATTGTTTTTTAGCGCTTAAAGGCAACGTTTTCATTTCACAATAATGCGCTAACAATGGCATATTTTGTGGGCTAACTTGTGCAAGTAAACGCTGAATAGCTGGTACTGTGCTGGCAAGATTTCGCTGGTAATAAGCAAAATAATATAATGCTTTCTTATCTGCTTCCGTTAATTTCTTATCCTGTTCTACACTTATAAATTGCGCTGCTAAAGGGTGAAAAGATAGCCCAATATTACGCTGAAATGCTAGCACCAATTCGTTACAAAACTGTTTTCCTACCGCACTCTTTCCTTTTAGCGCTATTGCGGTATAACAACCGCTACTCGCCTCTTTATGCTCGCCTAAATAAACCAGCTCAAAACCACATTTTTGCCAAAAATAAGCTAATTCTGCTGAATAACCAAAACTTACGGAAAGAAAATCGCTCGCACTATGCGCTATCACTTGTGCAATTAATCTCGTACCGATCCCTTGATGTTGCCATTTTGGTTGTACCGCAATGCGTGAAATGCGGGTAGAAGTCAGTTTACAGGCGGCTTCATTCAAACTAGCTTGACACAATATTTGCGCCACTAAATTCCCTTTTGGACGACGAACACCTTGCATTATCCCTTCAAGCACTGCCCTATCTTGTATTCCGCCTTCCTGCAATAACCAAACCGCCCCCAACAAATCGTCCTTTGCTTTCGCCAATAAAAATTGCTGATCTTTACCATCAAGTAAACGGCGCAAATCAGTGGGAGAGGTTTTGTAATGCGCAAGAGTAAGCAAGCCATAGAGCGCTTGATATTGTGTTTGTTGGAAAAGGCTTGAACTGTGATGCCAATAAAACTGTAACGCTGAATTTGGGTGGAAATTTAGCTGTACTAAGTTGTTTTCTGCCTCTAATAAAAGAAGATCGGCAATAAAAGGCTCAATAAGATCATCTTCACGCCAGCGTAACGGCGTGTTTAGCTCGAAATGTTGCAAAGTGCGGTAATTTTTTTGCATAAATTTAAGCAAAAAACCACGTCCTGTTCCTTCATAGCTTTGGATTGTCGTCGTGCATAAAATCGCGTGAAAATGAGAGGTTAGCTGCATTAATAACGGCAGAGGGATCATTGCGGCTTCATCAATGATCAGCCAATATTGGGTAAATTTATCCGGATTTTGTTGCACTTGTTGAGCGAGATCATCTGGAGCAATAAAAGGTAAATTCTTCTGAGCAAAATCTTGTAAAATTTGCACCGCACTTTTATTCGGTGCGGTGAGAATGACCTTGTCTAAATGAGTAGCAAATAATCCCGCCAATGCCGATTTTCCTCGTCCACGTTTGGCGGTGATGACATTGATCTCTTTTGGTTGATCCAATAACCGCTGCAAAATATGTTGTTGATCTTGGGTGGCTGAATAAACAGGTTCTAGCACTTCGCTCACTGGCTTATAGGGTTCTGGTAAAAATAACGCGTTATTGTACTGCTGGTAAACAGGAAAGCCATACTCTCGCACTTTTTGTTGCATAAATTGCACAAAATTTGGCGTGGGAATACCTTGTGGAACCCCGCTCCAACGTTGGCTATCTAAATCAATTTGGGAGGCTAAATGTTGCCAATGATGACACAATATATAAAGCCGTCCTCCTGCTTGTAGGGTGCCAGCTGCAATCGCAAGCGTATCCAAATTTAGGCTTTGTCTAGCATCATAAATAATCAGCGAATGTTCACGTCCAAGCTGATTTTTCGCTTTACTAAAAGGAATTAACTTAATCTTTTCAATGGCGAAAAGTGCGCTAGAATTTTCATCGAAAAAAAGCACCGCACTTTGCGTTTCAAAGCGTTCTAAATAAGAGAATAAAGGAGAAAGTTGTGCCTGTAACCACTCATCTTCTCCAACCAAGAAACAAAGCTGACGGGGTTGCAAGGCTAGCCTTTTTCCATTAAATAAGGATCGGCAAAGCCCAATTCTTGCATTATTTCCGTTTCAAGGCTTTCCATTTCTTCTGCCTCATCATCTTCAATATGATCATAACCAAGTAAATGCAAACAACCGTGAACCACCATATGCGCCCAGTGAGCCATTAAAGGTTTGTCCTGTTCTTTGGCTTCACGTTCCACCACTTGACGGCAAATCACTAAATCGCCGAGCAATGGCAATTCCACTTCTTCAGGACATTCAAAAGGAAAAGAAAGCACGTTAGTGGGATAATCTTTGCCACGATAAGTAGCGTTTAACATTTGGCTTTCGGCTTCGTCCACCACACGAATGGTGATCTCTGGTTGTAGGTTTTCTGCTTGTACTGCCGCCGTTGCCCATTGTTGAAATTGCTGTTCTGTCGGCAAATTTTCTAGCTCTTGTGAGGCAATTTGTAAATCAACGATCACATCTTTCATTCTGTTTCTTCTCATTCTAAAGCTTGTTGTTTGGATTGTTCTTGCTGACGCTGTAAGGTGCGTTCTTGGTGGCGAATTTCTTCTTGTTCGTCCCATTTATCATACGCCTGTACCACTTTAGCGACCACTGGATGACGCACAATATCTTTACTATCAAAATAATTAAAGCTCAATTCCGGCACATTTTCTAGCACTTCAATGGCGTGGCGTAAGCCTGATTTTTGGCTACGTGGCAAATCAATTTGCGTAATATCGCCCGTAATTACCGCTTTAGAATTAAACCCAATACGGGTTAAAAACATTTTCATTTGCTCTGTTGTGGTGTTTTGGCTTTCGTCTAAAATAATAAAACTATCATTTAGCGTACGTCCACGCATATAGGCAAGCGGTGCAATTTCAATGACATTGCGCTCCATTAACTTTTGTACTTTTTCAAAGCCTAACATCTCAAACAAGGCATCATAGAGCGGTCGTAAATATGGCTCAATTTTTTGCCCTAAATCGCCGGGTAAAAACCCCAATTTTTCCCCAGCTTCCACTGCTGGACGAGTGAGCAAAATACGGCGAACTTCTTGTCGTTCTAAGGCTTCTACCGCCGCTGCGACAGCTAAGAATGTTTTTCCGGTTCCAGCAGGCCCAATCCCAAAGCTAATGTCGTAACGTAAAATATTATGCAAATACTGAATTTGATTTGCGCCACGCGGTTTAATCAAACCACGTTTTGTTTTAATGGTGGTTTGAAAAACATTAGGTATCGCCTCTTTTTCTGCACTAGCACAATCTTCTTGCACTAACATACGCTTTTCTTGAATCGCTAAATGAACATCCGCTAAATCAATCTCTTTTACCTTGCCACGAACAGTGGCTGTTTCTGCATATAAATGCTGAATTAAATCAGCCACTTGAGCCAATAGCTTCTGATGAGGCAATTTACCATTGTGTTTTGGCATAATCGTAAAAGTAAAATTACGTCTTACAATATCCAATTGAAATTCTTTTTCAATGAGCCGAATATTTTCATCAAAAGCGCCACATAAGGCTTGTAGACGTGTATTATCTTGCGGTGATAACGTAAACATTTCTTGAGTTGAGTTAGACAAAGTGCCATCCTTTATTTTGCTAGCCCTAATATACTAGAAATAGTATCACGTTTTATGTAGGAAAACTTACATAATTTCCCTATCTAGTTATTTGATACACGATCTAAAGATCAAATTAGTTAATCATTTCTTTGCCTAAAACCCGCTCCAATTCAGCCATATCGGTAATTCCTTCTTTTACTTTCTCCAATCCACTTTCTCGTAGGGAAGCATAATCCGTTTGATAGGAACGTTCCCCATTATAAAAGTGCGGTTGTAAAAATTGGTAAATGCCACTGCGCCCTTTAGAACTTATTCTCTTATATTATTCGGGGTATCCCTATTTGCCTCCTAGTGACTCATAAAACGCTTCAATTTACAACCGCTCTTTTTCACCACCAAACTCATCAAGTAGATTTTCTGTCAGCTTGGCTAAAATGCCGGTCATTAATACAAAATCAGCGTCAAAACGTTGTGCGACATCTTCTTTCAAAATATCGTCATTTTTTTCCCGCACTTCATCGGCAAACTTCAAACGTTTTAAGGTGCCATCTTCATTGAGTACAAACATAAGATGCGCCTCCCATTCTAAAGCCAGCTTTGTAATCACTTTACCTGATTGTAAAAGCGACAAAATTTCCTGTGCATCTAATGCTTGTTGTTTGCAACGAATGACGGCATTATCTTGATCGCCCCGTAATTCTGCATCTTCTAAAGGAATTAACCATTCTGGCGTATTTTCCTCGCTCACCCATTTACTCATTACTGCACTTGGCTCATAAGCAAAAGCAAGTGGCACAACAGGCAAAGAGCCGAGAGATTTTCGCAATAAAGCTAAGGCATCTTCTGCTCTTTTGCTGGAGGCAGCATCGACATAAATTAGCTGATTTTCACTATCCACCCAAATCGCCGTTTCCTGATACTTGCTAAAAGCACGTGGCAGCAACATTGCTACCACATCATCTTTTAGCGCTTGCTTTTCTACTTTCTTTAATTTGCGATTTTCTTTTTGCTCAAGTTCATTTATACGTTGCGCTAATTCCCGTTTTATCACTTGCGCTGGGAGCATTTTTTCTTCTTTACGTGCAACGAATAAAATCTGTTTTCCCACAGAGAAATGCAACAATTCACTGGTTTTTAATGGAGAAATCCAACCAAACTTTTGCATATCTCCCTGTCCACAAGGATGAAACTCACATTGCGCAAGCTGGGCTTGTAAATATTCAGCTGACCAATCTAATTCTTTTGTTAAACGATAGGTCATAACGTTCTTAAACCACATAGGCATTCCTTACTTATTCAGGTAAAATGAGCAGATAAAAACTTATTGTAACTGATCTAAGGCAAAAATATGCAACAGAAATTGATTACATTTATCGGTGGCGGAAATATGGCACAAGCGATTGTGTTTGGTTTACTGAAAAATGGCTATCCTGCGGATAAAATTACCGTGAGCGATCCTAACGCAGATAAACTGGCATTGTTTGCTGAGCGCCAAGTCAATATTTCGCAAAATAATCTACAAGCCATACAAAATGCGGAAGTCGTGGTGCTAGCCGTGAAACCACAATCCCTTGCGGAAGTGTGCCAGCCCTTAAGTGCGGTGGATTTTGGTGAAAAATTAGTGATTTCTATTGTGGCAGCAATTTCCGTGCAAAAACTGACCGCACTTTTACCTTCTGCACAGCATATTATTCGTGTAATGCCGAATACGCCGGCGCTCGTTTCTGAAGGAATGGCAGGCTTATTTGCAGACAAGAACGTTCCTGCCCCTTTCAAAACCTTTGCTCAAGATCTGATGAATGCAGTGGGAAAATCTTGCTGGGTAGAAAATGAAGCACAAATGCATCTTGTTACCGCAGGTTCTGGGAGTAGCCCCGCTTATTTTTTTCTGTTTATGGAAGCAATGGAACACGCCTTAAAAAACTTAGGGTTAAAGGCACAAACCGCTCGCCTATTGATACAACAATCGGCATTGGGCGCGGCAAAAATGGTGCAACAACAGCCTGATATGGCAATTTCGACCTTACGGGAAAATGTTACCTCAAAAGGTGGCACAACGGCAGCGGCACTAAATGTCTTCCAGCAACAGCAATTATCGCACACGGTGCAACAAGCCATTGAAGCGTGCGTGCAACGCTCACAAGAAATGGAAAAATTATTTTAATGAAAATTAGCCCTTTTAATTGGTTAGCCTTGAGCTTTTTTGGCTATTACTGTGCCTATGGCGTGTTTGTGCCATTTTTTCCTGCGTGGTTAAAATCTCAATCTTACAACGAGGAAATTATTGGCTTTATTATTGCCAGCTCTTATGTCTTCCGCTTTTTAGGCGGGATCGGCTTTTCCGCAATGATTAAAAAAGCAGGACATTTGCTCAATGCCTTACGTTATCTCGCTTGGGCAAGTTGTGGCGTAATGCTTTATATAAGCTTTGTGGCGGAAAGTTTCCCTTTGCTCTGCCTTGGCATTGCCTTATTTGCAATGATTAATGCGGCGGGAATGCCATTAAGTGATACCCTTGCAACCACTTGGCAACAGCAAATCAATTTAGATTATGGCAAAGCACGATTGATCGGCTCAGCCGCCTTTGTCGTAGGCGTAACATTGTTTGGTAATCTCATTGGCTTTATTGGTGAACATTCTACGGTATGGATTTTAACCGCACTGTTAGCCCTTTATGCCATAATGCAAATGCCAACGCCTAAGGTTTTGCCGCAAGATACCCAAGCAAGTGCGGTGGAAAATTCCGTTGGATTTTTGCAATTATTAAAGAATAAATGCACGCTACGTTTAATTATTGCCATTTCGCTCATTCAAGGTTCGCACGCGGCTTATTATGCGTATAGCGTGCTGTATTGGCAAAGTATCGGCATTTCTGTGCAAACAACCAGTTTGCTGTGGGGCTTAAGTGTGGTGGCAGAAATTTTGCTCTTTTTCTTTTCGACCAAATTATTCCGTTTCTGGAAAGTCAGTACACTGTTTTACTGCGCCGCTATCGCCTGCGTGGTGCGTTGGGGCGTGTTAGGAAATGCGACAAGCCTTTGGTTAATTGCCTTAGTGCAATTATTGCACAGCTTAACCTATGCGCTCGGACATTATGCTATGGTGCGTTACATCACCACACAGCCACAAAATACGATGGCTAAATTACAAGGGCTTTATAATGGTATTTCAGGTTCGGCGGTGATTGCCTTGCTCACCGCGTTGGCTGGCGTGTTATACCCGATTTCGCCACAAATGGCCTTTACTTCAATGATGATTTTTGCCTTACTTGCCCTACCCATTATTCCACGTAAAGTGGAAGCCTTTTTAGTGCGAAGAGTAGAATAGGATTCGTAATGAAAGACAGTGCATTAATCGATCTTTTTCTTAACGAACAATGGCTAGAAAAAGGGCTTTCGGAGAATACCATTCAATCCTACCGCTTAGATCTCAGTGCGGTATCAAATTGGCTGGAAAAACAAAATCTCACCTTTGAAACCTTAGACGCCATTGATTTACAAGGTTTTCTTGGAGAGCGATTGGAAGCGGGTTACAAAGCCACAAGCACCGCACGATTATTGAGTGCATTGCGGAAATTCTTTCAATATTTATATCGAGAAAAATACCGTGCGGACGATCCAAGTGTCCTCTTAACTTCACCAAAATTACCGAGCCGATTACCCAAATACTTAACGGAACAACAGGTTACGGATTTACTTAACACCCCTTGTGTGGAAGTCCCCTTAGAATTACGTGATAAAGCGATGTTAGAATTGCTTTATGCCACAGGTTTACGGGTTACCGAACTGGTTTCACTGACTCTTGATAACATCAGCGTACAACAAGGCGTTGTGCGTGTTATTGGTAAAGGTAACAAGGAACGCATTGTCCCCATCGGCGAAGAAGCAACCTATTGGGTAAAACAATTTATCCTTTATGGCAGAATGGCATTACTTGATGGATTACGCTCAGATGTGTTATTCCCCAGCCGACGTGGTACACAAATGACAAGGCAAACATTCTGGCATCGCATTAAACATTATGCGATTTTAGCGAATATCGACAGCGAAGCCCTCTCCCCACACGTCTTACGCCACGCTTTCGCCACACACTTAGTGAATCACGGTGCCGATCTGCGTGTCGTACAAATGCTATTAGGCCACAGCGATCTCTCCACAACACAAATCTACACCCACGTTGCCAAAGAACGTTTAAAACACTTACACGAAAGATATCACCCAAGGGGATAAAATTTGTAAAAAACCACCGCACTTTCTAAAATGCGGTGGTTTTTTATAAGATTTTTATTCAATTAAAAACTTAATTCAGCGACTAATTCAGGTCGTTTTTCTAGTAATCGAAGCAATGTTGCTGCAGCACCACTAGGTTTGCGTACACCTTGCTCCCAAGATCGCAATGTATTTACTGAAATACCTAATGTATTAGCAAATTTATCTTGTGTAAGTCCTGATTTTATTCGGGTTTCAACAATGGAAGATAAGTTTATTTTTCTCTCTCTCGCTATATAGCCTTTCTTAGTCTGCTCCAATGCGTCCGTTAAACTATCCTTAATTACCACAGCTTCTGGGTCATCAGCAATGACCGCATTTACAATTTCATCAACATTCCAACCTTTTGTTGCAAACGCAATTTTTTCTTGAATATCACTCATTTTCTTCCTCGCTTTAATTTGCCTAATTCAGCTTGAGAAACATTTTCCTTTGTATTCTTAGCATACATATCAAGCATAACAATGATACCATCATTTAAGAGGTTAAAATAAATTACTCTTAATCCTCCTCGCTTACCTCTTCCTAAAATACGCCAACGAATTTTGCGTAAACCGTTAGCATTAGGAATAACATCACCAGCTAATGGATTGTTAGCGATAAAAGTAAAAAATATCGATCTTTCTTCTTCACTCCATAGCTGATCTGCTTTTTTCTTAAAGCTTTCTTGCTCAATAATTGTATACATATCAAATTTTACTTAGGGGCTATAACAATAAAATTATATATCATACAATGTACGATTAAAAGAGAAAGAATATTTAACTTCCTTCCCGTCAACTTTGATAGCCTCATATCGCTATCCACCAATTTTTTCTTCAGGCAAAATAACTTTATTGTAAAAGCTGCCGTTAAGTTGGGTTTTATGTAAATGGTAAAGATGATAAGCTTGGAATGCCTCTGCATCAGGTTTTTGCGGATTATGCCAAAATTCTTCCAATGTCCCTTGATGAGTGATATCAGGAATGTCGTAATGAGCACGTCCGAGTGTAAGCACGGGCATATTATGGATTAACGCCGATAAACCACTTGTGCTGTTGAGTGTTACCATACCTTTCCCGTGGCGAAGTAACACGGGCATTGGAATATCATAGACATAAAACAACCGCTCTTTTAATTCGGGATATTCAGAGAGGTAACGTGCAATAATATGCTTATAACTGATAAATCCTCTATCCATCGGATGATGTTTTACAATCAGCGTGAGTGAATGAGGGGCGTGCTTTACAAAAGAATCTAATACGTAAATTAAAAACTGCTCCACACTTTCAAAATCACAATGTACTTTTACTTGGCTATCATCATACACTTGCAGCGGTAAAATATAAAAATCACCTAATTTATTTTGCTCAATTCTACGGATAAAAAATTTTTCTTTTGTAGCATAATAAATATGCTTTATTCCTGAAATAAGCCATAACTTTATATAATAATTAAGATTATAAATACGATGGTGTTTATAGTGAGGGAAGTGCTTTGCTTTACTTCTTGCGACAACATAATATTGTGTGGCAAGTTTCGCCATTGGGAAAAACCCGTTTGCAACAGGAATAGGTTGAAGATTTTGGGATAAATCTTTAACTTGTTGTAAAAAGAATTGTTTATCTCGTGGCAATGGTGAATAGGCATTTACGCCTTCTTTTTCTAAGGTAACATAATGTGGACGAAAATACCCTTCTTCAAATACCCAAAAAGCGCAAGTTAATGATTTTGTAACGGATTTAGCCACCTTGTGATAGGGACGATTATCTCCAAAACATACGATAGTATCAATTTGATATTCTTGGCAAAATTGGCAAAGAAAGGATTCAAAATTTTCTAAGGTATCGGAATAATCAAAAATAAATTGATTTTTAAGTGCGGTGGAAAAAAAGAATTTATCCCCTGCATTAAAATTTAATTTATACACTGTTTTTTGCTGTATTTCAGACAGCCAATCAGCAAACTCTTTAAAAAAATGTCCAACAGGTCCTTGTAATAATAAAATCCGTTTTGAGCTTACCACTAATTCGTTTAAATTATTTACAACCATTGTGCTCCCTTAGGTATAAAATAGCTATTTCAGCCAAAATGTGCGTAAAAAGTAACAATATTTCCCTATTTTTTTGCTTAACCAACTTTTATATAAGCCCGTATCTTTCAATTGATTTTTTTGTTCAAACAATATCTTAACTGCGGTGCTTGCATTGGTTAATTGCATTGTATTAGGGTTAAGGTAAAGTGGATAGTATAACAGAGTTCCAGCGATTAACTGCGTTAATGTTAATTTTCTTTTTCTGCGCGGTAACGTATAAGCATCAATGGTTAATCCCCAATGGGCATAAAAAGGTGAACCGTAACAATATACCGTTTTACCCCGCAATAGCGCTTCCAAACCGGCTAATGACGTCATTGTATGTACTTCATCGACCGCTTGAATGCAATCTAAAATATTCGCATCAGTAACAATTTGATCAGCGTAAATTAATGCTTGCTCTTGTGTGACATTACCTTTTCGGTTTCCACTTAATACATCTGGATGTGGTTTATAAATAATATAAGCATCAGAATGAGCTTTTCTAACCTGTTGTAATAAGGTGAGATTTGATTGACATTTTGGTGAACCAAAACGAATAGAGGCATCATCTTCTACTTGCCCCGGCACTAAAATAAGTTTTTTACTACTGTTTGGACGGACAAATCCCGCAGAACCTACATTATATTTACCGATATTCGCTTGGATTAATTGTTGCTGTATTTCTCGTGCTACATATTCATCTTTTTCTGAAAAATCTGCATTTTGCAAAATAGATTCTAATTGCGAAGGTTGTTGCGGATTAAAATAAATCCCCAAAGGATCCACCACTAAAGAAAGTGGTGCAACAAGGTTAGAACCCAGTCCAACGGAACGAATAAAGCCATCTTCCATTCGCCAAATTGGAATATTATTTTGTTCAGCGTAGGTAATAAATTCATCTTTACCTTGTCCCCATAACAATAATTTTGCATTTTCACCCAGCGGGATTTTCTTAAATTTAGAAAATGAACGGACGAAATGCAATTGACAATTTGGCAAGTGAAAAAAAGGTTTTAATACCGTTTTTTTCCACAAAGAAAGTCCAATACAATAAAAATCGCCTACTAATACAGATTGCCAATGCTTAACCCAACTTAGATAATGAATGACATCAAAAATATCGCCAGTTTCACCCGTAAACGGATTAATATAGCGACTATACTGAAAATAAGCGGCATAAAACACTTCATTTAACGCACGGGACTTGCGGCGTTGTTGTGTGATCAGTTCAGTAATAAAAGGGTGGCGATCATCTGTTAATCCCCAGCCGGCAAACCAAGGCACACCAAAGGTTACGACTTCTTTGCCTTGTAGTAATGCTTCAAATCCCATTTGGGATGTAACGCAATACACTTTATCTACCTGCGATAACAAGGTTGGTGGATTGATGTCTTGGCTAATAATTCTCACACGCGGTTGATCTAATAAATCAGTTAGATATCCACGTTTTTTTCCTGCAATCACATCAGGATGGGTTTTCACCCAAATCTCAGCACTGGGATTTTCTTGTAAAGCTGATTGCAACATCTGACGGAAGCTATTTTCATCAGCCAAGCCACATTGCACCGCCATATCACCAAATGTTTGATCAATAACTAATACAATGTGATTTTTATGTTCTGTAGCTATTGGTTCACAAGGTGCGTGATTATACTTGGATAATTGCCATTCACGAATCAATGTCATTGCTTGATGGGACTGCTCGACTTGCTCATCATTTAAGTTGCAATCAGCAATCAATTTTTCCAGCCGTGAAGGTTTTTCTGCCGCATAGTAAATACCCACATCATCCACAACCAAAGAAAATGGTGGGTATCCTTCAACCCCTAATCCGATAGAACGGAGAAAGCCGTCTTCAAGTGCAATATAGCGAAGATTATGCTTTACAGCATAATCGCGCGCCTTGTTTGCCGTTGGGCGAAATCCCCAACCTATCACCGAATTCTCAAAAGAAAATGTTGCGCTATCCTTTAGAAAATTAGATAGGTTCGGGATTTTTTTTATTCCGGAGGAAAAGATAATTGAATTCATAGTTATTCAAAAAATAGGTAATGTATAGTATCTTAAAAGAGATAACTAATATAATCAATAATGCTTAGGTTATAATATGCTGTTTTTTAAGCTACTGTGATATAATACAACGATTTACCACATTATCTAATTATTGATTTAGTAAGCAGGAATTACTATGGAATCCAAAATTATTGCTACGGCTATAAACACCTGCAGAATTGAAATAAATGAGCTTGAATCAATGACCAAGCGAATTAATGAAAATTTTGAACAGGCAGTTCATACCATAATGGCAATGTCAGGGAGAATTGTCGTTATTGGCATGGGAAAATCAGGTATCATTGGTCAAAAAATTACCGCAACATTAGCCTCCACAGGAACGCCAGCATTTTTCGTTCATCCTGGAGAAGCATTCCATGGTGATTTAGGAATGATTAAACCAATTGATGTGGCTTTACTTATTTCTAGCTCTGGTGAAACAGAAGAGGTAATTAGAATACTTTCTTTCCTTAAAGAACAAAATAATCAAATTATTGCAATGACAGGAAATTTGAGCTCTACTTTGGCTAAACATGCTAATATCGTTCTTGATATCAGTGTTTCTAGAGAGGCTTGTTCTAATAATTTAGCCCCAACATCTTCAACGACTTGTACTTTAGTACTGGGAGATGCGCTAGCAATGGTTCTTCAGGCTGAACGAGGATTCACACCAGAAGATTTTGCGCGATTTCATCCCGGCGGTAACTTAGGAAAAAAATTATTAACCAAAGTTTCAGATGTAATGAAACGAGATGATTTACCAATTTGTACTCCCAATTCATCTTTTAAGGAGGTTGTTCATTCAATAAACAAAGGATGTTTAGGTGTTACTTTGGTCATGTTGGATGATAAACTAAAAGGAATCATTACAGATGGGGATATAAGACGAGCATTTGATAAATTTGAGAATATTACTAAAATTACAGCAAAAGATTTTATGTCCACCTCTCCTAAAACTATTGATGAAAATGCAAAATTTAGTGAGGCTGAAATTTATATGAAACAACAAAAAATTAACTTTTTAGTTGTGATGAGAAATAGTGATGTAGTCGGAGTGTTGCACCTTACTAATATATAAAAACTATATTAAGCTAAGTTTATTTAATAGAAAGTTAAGGAAATTGAACTATGAAAATTATAATTCCTCTTCAAACATGCTCAACACGAGTACCTAAGAAAAATATCATTGAATTCTATCAGGGGAAATCTTTATTTGATATAAAAATTGAACAATTGCTTGAAATTGGTATTAGGAGTGATGATATTTATGTATCATCAGAATCGTTAGAAGTAGAAACATTGTGTAAAGATAAAAATCTTAACTTTTTACTACGCGATATGAAATTGACTGGTAACAATGTAAAACAACCAGACTTAATTTCTGGAATATTAAATCAAATCAATTTAAAAGATGTAAATGATGTAATGTGGGTTCAAGTAACCAATCCCCTTTTTAATGAATTCTCGCAAATGATATCCAAATGGGGAGAAATAAAAGATCAATATGATTCTATGGTCGCCGTAAAGAAATACAAAGGTCATTTGTTAGATAGTAATGGTAATCCAATTAATTATTCGTTTGGACATTGGCATAAAGTTTCTCAAAAATTACCAAGTTGGTATGAGGTTTTATGGTCTTGTTTTATTTTAAAAAAAGAAGCTATACAAGAATACAAATATCATATTGGAGTGAATCCTTACCTTTATCTTTCTCAAGCTACTACTGTAGATATTGATACTCCGGAGGATTTTAAATTAGCATCTGAAATTTATTCTATCTATAAAAATAACAAAAAAATCTAATTAACATAAAGGAAATTATATGCAAGTTTTATATTATATGGATCCATTCATTGATTTGAAGAAAGATCTAGATGAACGTAGTTTTATTGCTAAAATGGATCTAAATGCAGATTTTTTAGGTCGATATTCTAAAACAGAGAAAGATTTACAAGTAACTTTTGTGGCATTAGAATCTATTCTAGAAAAAAGAAATATAAAAAATCATCTACAAGAAAATAATGTAAAAATAATTGCTATTCCAGATCAAGAAATCCAAGGAATACTTGATTATTATAATACTACGATTGAAATGATTATCACTGAAAATGCTTCAGAAAAAGCTAGAAATCATTTTATTGGGTATTTTAAAAGAAAATTAAAAAATTTAAATCCAGAATTTATTATTTATTGGGAGTACTGCTCAGAGATATTTTCATCAATATATCCTAATAGCATCTATTTAGAGGGACAACATTCAGGTTTTTGGCGTCTAGAGAAAAATTCAGATATCCTATTTAATATCTCTACTAAAGATAAAAAACACCATGAAATATTCTTTGAAGAAATAAATAAACTTATAATTTCCCAAGAAGATAAGAAAGATATAGACGATTTTAGACAATTATTTCACGACACGGTTCTATTTAAAACTCAAATTGATAGAGAATATTTAGATCCAGAAAGAAAGTTTAATAAATTAATTTTTTATCCTGGAAATTTTCCATCACTAAGGTTTAAACAATATTCCGGTTTTTCTACCAACTCAGAATTTTTACAATATCTTCTAGAAGTTCTCCCCGAAGATTATGGAATAGTATACACTAAACATGCATTTGATTCTATTAAAGATGATTACTACATTAACTCTAACCCAAGAATAATACTACTAGATCAGTTAGCAAAAGTAGATGCTGATCTGTCAATTAAAATACTCCCATATGTAGATGCTGTAGTAAATATTTATTCAAATATTTTTATGCCTACTATGTTAACAAAAACTCCAATTTTTAGTTTTGGTACTAGCCCTAATGCAAAATTTGCACTAGGAAATCTAGAAAATATTAGTGAATGGCTACAAGGAGAAAATAAACTACCGTCTCATTACTTAGATTTATGTAATAAAACATTAAAATATGTTTTAACACATAAAATTAATACAAGGTTATTACGTAATTCCAGAAATAGTTATTTATATTTAAAAAATATTAAAAATAATATTAATCAAGGAAAGTCATATCTAGATTACCTACCTTTATTAGGTACAATCAGAGGGTATACTAATAGATTTTTTAATCAACGATTACTAAATAATAGTGTTAATACTAGCTATACTCAAACAAAATTAGAAATAATGATTGGGCATCTGCTAAACAATGACATTAAAAATATTGGATTTGATATTTTTGATACATTGCTATACCGCCCAACGCTTAAACCAACAGATGTATTTGATCTTATCGAGGAAGATGTATTTAAATTAACTAAATTAAGAAGTTTTAATTTCTCAAAGAGTAGAATTGCAGCTGAAATGTTAGCAAGATATGGAAAAATAGAAGTTACCTTAGATGATATATATAATGAACTAGAGAGAAATACTGGATTTAGTAAAGAAATTATCAATAAAATTAAACATATAGAATGTAATATAGAGAAACAAATTCTTTGTGCTAGAGAAACTTTATTAGAATATTTTAATTTAACAAAATACTTTGAGAAAAATATTTTTATTGCATCTGATATGTATTTATCTAAAAATATTTTATGTGACATTCTTACAGAGAAAGGATTTGATCTTAGTAATGTAAAAGTCTATATATCCTCTGAGGTAAATAAGGTAAAATATAATGGTTCTCTTTTTAAATACATTTTACATAAGGAAAAATATACTCCTAACCAAACTGTATTTATCGGAGACAATGAAAAATCAGATGTAATTCAAGCAACTAACTCTAACTTAATAGCATTTCATTATCCTAGAGCAATAGAACAATTGAAAAAAACAACTCTATTCAGAATGGATATTCTTGGTAATATTATTAGTAATAATTTCTCATTCCATATAGGATTGATAGCAAATAAAATCTTTGATAATCCATTTGTTGAATTTGATTATAATACATCAATAAATAATTCTTCATCTCTATTTGGTTACTTTATATTTGGCCCACTAGCATTGAGCTTAACTGAATGGCTAATTTCTAATTCTAAAAAAGATAATATTGATAAACTGCTATTCTCATCAAGAGATGCAAGGGTAGTTTTTGATGTTTATAAATATATTAATCAAACTATTTATAATCATAATTTACCAGAAGAAGAATATATATATTTATCTAGAACATCAACCCTTCCTGCATATACGAATCAAGCCCATAGGATGACTTTGTTATCTTTATATAATTCTAAGTTAAGCACAAAAGACTATTTGAAATATCTATTTGATATTGATGTTGATAACAAAGACACTATGAATTTAATAAAAGAGATTAATTTAAACCTCTGGGAAGATAGTAATAAAAATAAACAAAAAATATCAATTTTTATTCAAAAATTTTATGAAAGATATAAAGAAAACTCAGAAAAAGAAAATATAGAAAGATATTTCAAAAATATCATTAAAAATAAAAAAGTAGCTATATTTGATCTTGGAGCTAGAGGAACAAGTAGAGATATATTATCTGATTTATTACAGATAGATATTCCATTATATTTATTTAGAGAAACAAGATACAAATGTGAGAATAACAACATAAACAGTTACTTAAAAGATACTCAAAATTCATATAGACATGGTGTTAGAGTGATCTTACCTCTATTTTATGAATTATTATTATCAGATACAATAGATTCTACATGTAGTGGCTATAAGGAAAAGAATGGAATAATTTATCCCATTGTAGGAAAAACAGAATATACAAAAACATCTTTGTTAGTTCTTAATTCTCAGACTTTTATGAAGCTATTTTGTAAAAATTATATAGATCTATTTAAAGAAAAATTTTCGTATATTAATTCTCAAACAAAAGATACGTTTATTTTTCCATTATCCTATTTATGTAGTAATACTACAGATACTATTTTACTCAACCAATATTATGGTGAAGATCCCATTTGGAAAGATGAAAAAATCCCGATCATTTTTCCTAATTTAAAAAGAAAAATAGAGAAAAAAAGTAATACATCAATAGAGCTAAAAAGTTCAAAACCTGTATTGAAAAAAGAAATACTTAATAATGAACTTAAAAGAAAAGCTTTTTTATATTTTAAGCATAAATTCTATAAGTGGAATTTTTCCCGACGAGTTTGGGATAAAGGAAGAACGCTTTACTTAAAAATATTCCAAAATTAATCATTAGGTACTTATCATGAAAAAATGCATGATCTATGGCAATTGCCAACACACTCATTTAGAGCATTTTTTAGAAAAATCTATTTTTTCTAAATATTTTAAGATAATAAAAGTTAAGGATGTCTATGTTAGAGATAAATCGTTTTTAGATGATGATACATTATCTAGTCTAGACTGTTTTATTTATCAGCATGTTTCAGAAAATTTCGATTCATTCTTTTCTACAGATGCTATTTGTAAAAAGTTAAGAGCTGATTGTATTAAAATATCTATACCTAATTTTTGGTTATCAACTTATTTCCCTCAGAATATAGTTCATCCAGTTGTTAGACCAAACAAAAAATATTCAATATCTCCATCAGGGATCTTTCCCTATGGAGATAAAAATATAAATGATTTATTAACAATTGGAACTAAGAAAGAAAATATTATAAAAATTCTCTCTGATTATGATTTTTATAATAAAAATGAAATTATCAGAAATATGGAAAATACTTTTTCCACTTTAAATGAAAGAGAAAAACAATTCAATATAGATATTCCTTCAGTTCCTTGGCTTATAGAAAATATACTTGATAAATATCTTGCTGTAACAGTTAATCATCCAACTAGAGAATATTTTATTTGGTTAGCGAATAGTATATTAAATTATTTAGGTATAGATGGAAGTTGCGATAATGTTAACTTACATCCATTTGCTCAAAATCATATTCATGTACCAATCTATCCAAGTGTAATAAAACATTTAGATATACGCTTTATTGCAGAAAATCATAAATATAGGTTCTACAATGAGGCTCTTTCATTTGGTGAATATGTGGATCGATATATCTCTCATTCTATAGGTGAAAATATACCTGGAAAAGATAGTATAAATATATCAAAATTTAAAGATATCAATGCTAATAGAATAAAACTGATTCCTAGTACTATAACAAATAAGCAAATAAATAATTTGCAATTCTTTTTTAAAGAATACCAACAACATCAAGAAAATATTAATACTGTTATCTGGGGAGAAAAAAAGTTTACCTATACAGAAAATTCTTGTTGTAGAGAAATTCCAAATCTCGAAATTAGATTCGGAGGAATAAATAACTTAGTTGTAATTCATGAGAAAGCCGTCTTTAATAAAGCTAATATCAGGTTATTTGAAAATGGCTACGTCCATATAGGTAATTCTAGAATTAATTCATTACTTATAACAAATACACTTCACTCTGGAGGCGGATGTAGCATTGGCGATGAATGCTCTATAGGAGAGAATTGTTCTATAATGCTTCTGGGAGATAACTATTGTTCAATTGGAAATAATTGCCTAATATCAGATAAAATCAATATAATGTGTTCAGATGGACATACTTTAATAGATCAAGATAATAATATTATAAATCAAAATGATTCTATATTTATTGGAGATCATGTATGGCTAAATCATTCTGTTACGGTATTAAGGGGGGCTATAATATCTGACAATAGTTTTGTCGATATAGGAAGTGTTGTAAGAGATACTTTTTTAGAAAAAAATCTTTTACTGTCAGGCTCTCCTGCAAAATGTATTCGATCAAATATTAACTGGAAAACCATTAATCCAGAATATTTTAGAATATAAACTACTTATTACTAAGACATTATAAGGTACATATATGCATAAATATCTCATTACTATCAGTTGTTATTTACTTGTATCCTGTGCAAATTTACCCACATCAGGCCCAAATAAGGGCGAAATAGAAAAAGTAGAGCAACAAAATGCCAATGTGTCTGCCGTTCAATTAATTAAGTTAGATGATAAGGTTGTAGGTGATACTCCTTTTCAACTTGAATCTTTTAAACAGTTAGGTTCTTCTAAACAACGTTACCAAGGCGTGGTAAGCTCGGGTGATTTACTTGACATTACCCTTTGGGAAGCACCTCCTGCCATTTTATTTGGTAGCGTGTTAAATGAAAGTGGCATATCATCTAGCCAAAGTACGCATTTGCCCGAGCAAATGGTCAGCAATAATGGACGCGTTACCATTCCATTTGTTGGTTCTTTGCGTGTAGCAGGAAAAACACCAGAGCAAATTCAAACTGACATTATTAATCGCTTACAGTCTATTGCTAATCAACCGCAAGCGATTGTACGCGTTGTCAAAAACAATTCAGCAAATGTAACGGTGCTAACTAAATCATCAGCTGTGCGTATGCCATTAACGACTTATGGTGAACGTGTGCTAGATGCGGTAACTGCAGCAGGTGGAACAAGCGGAGAATTACAAGATATTGCAGTGCAACTTACTCGCAGTCATCAAGTAAGAACCATTTCTTTAGCAAAATTAGCACGGGATCCACAAGAAAATATCCTCTTACGTTCCGGTGATGTCCTAAGTTTAATAAATAATCCACTTTCATTCACGGCAATGGGTGCGGTAGGAAATAGTAAAGAAATTCGTTTTTCAGCAGAAGGTTTAAGCTTAGCAGAGGCAATAGGTCGTCTTGGCGGTTTGAATGATAATCGTGCCGATCCAAGAGGTGTATTTATCTTCCGTTATGTTCCATTTGAAGAAATGTCATTAAATAAACAAAATGAATGGGAAGCCAAGGGATATCACAACGGAATGAAAATTCCAACAGTATATCAAGCAAATTTACTTGAACCTCAATCAATGTTTTGGATTCAACAATTTCCAATTAAAGATAAAGATATTGTTTATGTATCTAATGCACCATTGGCTGAATACCAAAAATTTATTCGTATGATCTTTGGAACAGTAAACCCAGCATTATCAACGATCAATAGCATTAATAGAATGTAGGTATATAAAGAATGGAACAAAATATTGATCAACCCATTACAAAACGTAAGAAAAAATTGAATTTAAAGAAAATTAATCCACTATTGTGGATAACAGTGATCATTCCTACTTTCTGCTCAATTTTTTATTTTTCTATCTGGGCTTCAGATGTCTATATTTCTGAATCTAGCTTTATTGTGCGTTCATCGCGTAGCCAAGCGAGTTTAGGCGGAATGGGAGCATTGTTGCAAAGTATCGGTTTTGCACGTTCTCAAGATGATACTTTTACTGTGCAGGAGTTTATGCGTTCTCGCAATGCCTTAAGCACCTTAGAAAGCGATCTGCCGCTTAGAAAATATTATGACGAAGGGGATTTTTTCAGTCGTTTTGATCCACTAGGATTATTCGACTCCCAAGAAGCGTTCTATCAATATTTCCGCGATCACTTGTCAATCAGTATTGATTCATTATCGGGTATTGCAACATTAAGAGTGCGTACTTTTGATGCAACATCAGCGCAAGAAATTAATAATGCCTTGCTCAATCTAGCTGAAAAATTAGTGAATCAACTTAATGATCGTGCGCGTAGAGATACCATTAAATTTGCCCAGCAATCAGTTAATGAGGCGGAAAATCATTTAACTGAAACTTCTGTCGCATTAAGCCAATATCGTGTTAAAAATGAAATCTTTGATGTAGCAAGCCAATCAGAATCTGTTTTAACCTTGGTACAGAAATTACAAAATGAATTAATTTCAATTCAAACTCAGCTTGATCAAGTAAGAGCATTATCACCAAATAACCCGCAAGTCAAAGTATTACGAGCAAGACAAAAAAGTATTCGTGAAGAATTATCACAGCAGTTAGATGTGGTGTTTGAAGGAAAAAAATCTTTAACCACACAATCTGCCGAGTATCAGCGTTTGATTTTAGATGATACTTTAGCGAAGCAACAATTAACTGCAGCGATATCAGCATTGCAAAGTGCAAAAGAAGAAGCAGGCAGACAGCAATTATATTTGGAAATTATTGCTAAACCTAATCATCCTGATTTGGCTTTAGAGCCACATCGTTTATACAATATTTTAGCAACATTGATTCTTGGCTTGGTCCTTTATGGTGTATTAACACTATTATTAGCAGGTGTGAGAGAGCATAAAAACTAATGCAGTATGGTGAACAAACTTCATTACGAGAATCATTTCAGATTCAATGGCGAGTGTTAAAAGCATTATTGCTACGTGAAATTATTACTCGTTATGGGCGTAAAAATTTAGGGTTCTTATGGCTATTTGTCGAACCCTTTATGATGACCCTTGTGATTGTATTAATGTGGCATTTTTTTAGGGCTGATAGATTTTCTACGCTAAATATTGTTGCTTTTGCTATCACAGGCTATCCATTATTAATGATGTGGCGTAATGCGTCGAATAGAGCTATTGGTGCAATTGATGCGAATATGGCCTTATTGTATCACCGTAATGTTCGTCCTTTAGATACACTTTTTTCCAGAATGACGCTGGAAATTATGGGGGCCACCGTTGCACAGATTTTGATGCTTGCTTTTCTTGTAATGATTGGTTGGATTGAAATGCCAAACGATGTGCTATATATGCTTTTCGCTTGGTTTTTAATGGCGCTGTTTGCGATTGGTCTAGGTTTAATCATTTGTTCGCTAGCTTATTATTTAGAATTTTTTGGCAAGATCTGGGGAACATTGACCTTTTTGATGTTTCCTATTTCAGGCGCATTCTTTTTAGTAAGCAGTTTACCTAGCAATGCTCAATCTATGTTGCTATGGTTTCCAATGATTCACGGAACAGAAATGTTTAGGCACGGCTATTTTGGCTCAAGCATTGTAACAATGGAATCACCTAGTTACCTTCTTGCCTGTGATTTAGTCATGCTTTTAATTGGATTATTAATGGTACGCAGTTTTAGTAATAGGATTAATGCAAGATGATCAGTGTAGAAAATGTTTACAAGAAATATCACACAAGAACAGGTTCTGTCACAGTTTTAAACGATATTAATTTTAAACTGGAGAAAGGCGAAAAAGTAGGGATTTTAGGACGAAATGGTGCGGGTAAATCAACTCTAATTCGTTTAATGAGCGGGGTTGAAGCGCCAACAGCAGGTATTATTCGCCGTGAAATGAGCATATCTTGGCCACTCGCTTTTAGTGGGGCATTCCAAGGGAGTTTAACGGGAATGGATAATTTGCGTTTTATTTGCCGAATTTATAATGCTGATATTGACTATGTAACAGCATTTACCGAAGCATTCTCAGAATTAGGTAACTATCTTTATGAACCTGTAAGAAGTTATTCATCGGGAATGAAAGCGCGTTTAGCCTTTGCATTATCTTTATCCGTAGAGTTTGACTGCTATCTTATTGATGAAGTAATTGCCGTTGGGGATTCTCGCTTTAGTGAGAAATGTCGTTATGAGCTTTTTGAAAAACGCAAAGATCGTTCTATTATTCTGGTTTCTCACAGTCCTTCTGCAATTCGTGAATATTGTGATAATGCTAAGGTATTAGAAAAAGGAAAATTATTAGATTTTCCTTCCATTGATGAAGCATATCAATATTACAACCAACAATAACTAAAACTCGTTAAAAACCCACCGCACTTTAAAAAGTGCGGTGGGTTTTTCTTGGATTTTATTCAATCCCAATCAGCTTATGTGTTTGAAGACTTAATTGCCATTTTGGTTTATTCGGGCGTTGGTTTAGTAAGCCTAATTGTGTGATAGTGTGGAGCAAATTCATTTCGCCATTGGTTTCGCAAGGTGAAAGGTAATAATGCTCTGCCTCAATTTGCTTTTCAATGAATGCACAAAATTCCTGTACATCTGCATCTGCCACAATGCGAACTTCATTGGCTTGAGCAATACAGCGTTGGCGGTATTTCTCAACATAAGCACGCTTAGGGCTGGTGGCGATATAATCAATTTGTGCGGGAATCGGTTTTAATCCATTGGTTTCAATGGCAAGAAAATAACCGTCTGCCTTAAGTTGTTCAAGCAATAAGCTAAGTTGCGGTTGAATCGTCGGCTCTCCTCCTGTGATAATAATATTTTTCGCAGAAAACGACCGCACTTTCGCTAAGATTTGCTGTAACGACCACGGCTCAAAATCATTGTAGGGCGTATCGCACCAAGGGCAAGCTAAGTTACATTTGCCGAAACGGATAAAAATACAAGGCATTCCTGTATTCGCCCCTTCGCCTTGCAAACTCTGGAAAATTTCTACAATGGGATAGCTTGGATTAGAGATCAATTCCACCATTACTCTTCCCGATATTCACAAAATGAAGTGGGCGTTTCCCACAAGCGAATGGCACTAATCGGCAAGTGTTCGCTCAAGCGTTGAAAAATAAAGCGTGCCATTTCTTCTGCGGTGGTACGGGTTGGCATAGCAAAGGTTTTGGAATTAAGATCTTGTAACAATCGTGCAATTTTGCTTTCTCGTTCGCTCGTTTCATCATAAATAAAGGCGTGATCCATTGGGCTAAGAATCTGTTCTTTTACGATCTGTTTTAGATCAGAAAAATCCATCACCATTCCTTTTTTTGCCCCGTTGGCGTGTAGCTCCCCCTGCACCTCTACTTGCAATTTATAAGTATGTCCGTGCAGATTTTGACATTTGCCATCGTGTCCATCTAACAAATGTGCCATATCAAAACTGAATTCCTTAGAAACTTTAAACATTTTGCCCCGCACTTTTTTGTTGTAAATATTCGCTTAAGCCTTTATTACGCAATACACAGCTCGGGCATTCGCCACAACCACCTTCCACGCCCATATAACAGGTGTGAGTATGATTGCGAACATAATCCAACGCACCTAGGCTATCTGCCAATGCCCAAGTTTGTGCTTTGGTAAGATACATAAGCGGTGTGCGAAGATTAAAATGGTAATCCATCGCTAAGTTAAGCGTTACATTCATCGACTTAATAAATACATCACGGCAATCAGGATAACCACTGAAATCGGTTTCACACACGCCCGTGATAATGTCAGAAATGCCTTGTCCTTTTGCATAAATGGCGGTGTAAAGCAGAAATAATGCGTTGCGTCCATCTACAAAGGTGTTGGGCAGTTGATCTTTTTCTTGCTTGATTTCTGCGTCTTTGTTCATTAATGCATTTGTTGTGATGGCTTTGATCACGGAGGTATCAATGAAGGTTTGTTTTACGCCAAGATCTTGTGCGATCCATTTCGCCTTTTCTAATTCTATGGCGTGGCGTTGTCCGTAGTGGAAAGTAACAGTTTCCACATTTTCAACACCATAATCCGCAATAGCTTGAATTAAACAGGTGGTGGAATCTTGCCCACCAGAAAAGATAACAACCGATTTACGGTTGTGATTTTTGAATGTTGTCATAAAATTTCCTAGTTTTTTTGCGTGGGAGGGTTACGAACCACGGGTACAGCTAGATTTTATCCAGCCACGAAATAAGGGCGATATTGTACAACAAAGGGGAAATGAGGCAAAGAAAAAGCCCGCAAAAGTGCGGGCTAAAATAGAAAAGTTTTTAATTAAACGAATCTTTTAAACGTTCCTCTGCACGGCGAGATTCATTTTTATGTTGTAATTTATTCAGCTGACGTTCAAGTTTCTCTTCCACTTCATTAATCGCCTTATACATATCATCAGCTTCACTACTTGCAAATAAATCACCAAATGGTGTGCCGATAGAGGCTTCCACCGCAAAGCCTTTTGGTACTTTATTCAAAATAAAATGAGGATTAATCAGTTGAGTTTGCCATTTTCCTAATTTAGCAAGTCTTTCTTCAATATGAGCGCGGATTGCTGGAGTGATGTCCATTTGTTTACTTGTGATATTTAGAGTCATAGCATTTACCTCTCTTTTGATTGTAAGTATTTCTACTTGTGTGAAATCTCATACCTACAACATAGTCCTGTTAGAGGAACTTTTCAAGGGCTTTATTTAAGAATAAAAAAGAAAAATGTAAATTTATGATCTAAGTAGAAGATTTCAAAAAAGAGACTTTCATTTTATGGAAAAGTTGTTATTATTCCTAGGTTCATATTCATAAATGGCTTCTCTTTTAAGTAGCCATTCGCTAAATAAACGTTGAATAATGTGTTCAATCAATTTCCAGTTCCCTCTTTCAAAATAGCAAAAAGCACAGTAAAAGGCGATTTTCTACTGTGCTTCAATGAATGACCAATATTTATTTAACGTTTTCTAATCGTCTGCATCTTGATGTGCAATGCTTAAACGTTCAAAATAGCTTCTTGTTTCGTCAAGTACGACTTTGCGTAAACCAATTAACGCAATAAGATTTGGGAATGCCATTAATCCATTTACAATATCTGCCAGAATCCAAATGGTTTCAAGATGAATAAACGCCCCACAAGCCACCATAATAATAAAGATAAAACGGTACGCTTTTACCCCTTTAACACCGGCAAGATACACAAAACAGCGCTCACCATAATAACACCAGCCTAAAATCGTGGTGAATGCAAAGAATAATAATCCAAGGGTTACAATCGTGCCACCTGCTGCTGTTCCCAGACCTTCCGAAAAGGCAAGATTGGTTACTGCCGCACCGGCTTCTGGTGATTGCCAAGCACCTGTTAGCACAATGACAATGCCCGTCATCGTACAAACGATAAGGGTATCTAAGAATGTTCCCGTCATTGAAATCAAACCTTGACGCGCAGGTTCTTTGGTTTGTGCCGCAGCGGCTGCAATTGGCGCACTTCCTAAGCCTGATTCATTTGAGAAAATGCCTCGTGCCACACCCGATTGAATCGCTTTCATTACGGTATAGC
Organism: Avibacterium sp. 21-599; assembly: GCF_026226765.1. Classification (NCBI taxonomy): domain Bacteria; kingdom Pseudomonadati; phylum Pseudomonadota; class Gammaproteobacteria; order Pasteurellales; family Pasteurellaceae; genus Avibacterium; species Avibacterium sp. 21-599. The sequence continues at coordinate 1,041,873 of NZ_JAKKOB010000001.1, read as the reverse complement.
CTAATGCTCCCCCTAAGGCAGATTGTGGATTGAACGCACTTTCAATAATTAATCCTACTGCGGCAGGGACTTGCTGCCAGTTCAAGGTGATAATGACGATAGAAATCGCGACATAAAGCACGGCCATAAAAGGCACAATGATGGCCGCCACAGAAGAAATGCGTTTAATGCCGCCTAAAATGATCGCGGCAACCAATAACGTGATAATTGGCGCCATTATTTCCACAGGAATATGAAAGCTATTCTGCATTGCGTGCGTAATGGCTTGCACCTGCGGAAACGTCCCAATACCGAAAAAGGCCACCAAAATACCACAAATTGCAAACATTTTTGCAAGCCATTTTATACCTAGCCCACGTTCAATGTAGTACATCGGGCCACCGGCAATAAAACCACGTTTATCAATAATGCGATATTTCACCGCCAGCAAACATTCGGCGTATTTCGTTGCCATACCAAACAATGCCACTAACCACATCCAAAAAATTGCGCCGGGACCACCAGCCTGCACGGCAGTTGCTACCCCAACAATATTTCCCGTTCCAATGGTAGCCGCTAATGCAGTACTTAAAGCAGCGAAGGCGGAAACATCACCCTTTCCTTTTTGCGCCCCTTTTTCACGTTTAAATAAATAACTTAACGCTCTCGGCAATTGAAAGACTTGAATAAACCCTAAACGAAAGGTGAAATAAAGCCCTACGCCAGACAATAAAATTAATAAGGGAGGTCCCCAAATAAAGGCGTTAATTGATGATAATAATTGTGTCATTGACATTAAATGTTCCTCGTAAAAAAATTGCGGTTTACAAGGAGGCGAAAAGAGTTTGGCGAATAGAAAAAAGACAACGCAAAGCCTTGCGTTATATCACCTGAAATAATCTCTTGCCCCTGTCCTTTTGCCTGAGCGTTTGAAAAACGATGAAAATTTACACCGCTCTTTTGCGCCTTCGGCGTCCATTTGCCTATGCAATGGATCTCTCCAAGGGTTCGTCCAGTAACAGTCCTCGCTAACTTAATAGCACCTGAAAGATTTTTCCTCGTCGGTGCAGGGTTAATTCCCTACTCTCCAGCTACCTTCGTCCGAACATACTTTTATAAAAAAGTGCGGTGGATTTTAGCAAGATAATTTTCATTTCTCAATCCCTTTACGAGAATTGACGGCAATGTATAGAAAATGGTAGTAATGCTGTTTTAATAACACACCATTACTACGCAAAATAGATGAATTTCCAGTGAAAATTTGGAGAGGGTAAGAGATTAACGGGTTTCACGCAGCCATTTTCTTTCAATATAGCTACAACTTGGTACTAAATTTAATTGATGTTCTCGCACAAATTGCACTAACGCTTGATAAAGTTTATCTGCCACCCCTTGCCCACGTAAACGCTCCGATACATACGTGTGATTGGCATTAATGCTATGGGCATCAATAAAGTAATAAGTGAGTTTTGCCACTTTCTGCCCTTGATCATCAAGCACAAAAAACTCACCATCTTGTTGATTTTGTTGATGTTGAATATTCATTTTTTTCCTTATTTGCTATATTTTTTAACTAGCCACGCCAATCTTCATCGAAATTCGCATTGGTGGAAAAATCCGCTGTTTCACAAGGAATGGCTTTTTCTTCATTTGCCCATTCACCTAAATCAATAAGCTGGCAACGCTTGCTACAAAAAGGGCGATACTGACTTTCTGGCGTCCAAGGTACGGCTTTTTGACACACTGGACAAGGTACTTCAAAAATTTCTTCACGCATTATTTTTCGTTTTTTCCTTCGCAAATTGTAAATATTGATGGTGCAATTCTAACACTTTTTGCCTCAAATAAGGCAGATTTTGGCTTAATTCTGGCTCGTTATTCACCACATCATCTGCAACAGATAAGCGTTTTTCTCGGCTTACTTGTGATGCCATAATCTTTTTAATCAAGACCATTTTATTTTGATCTCGCTTCGCAGCACGCAACAACTGGGTTTCTGGCAACACATCAATAACTAGCACGCGATCACAAAATGCGGTGAGATCATTTTCGATCAACAACGGCACAACCCACAACACATAAAGAGATTGACTTTGAGCGAGGCGATGCAACATTTCACGGCGAATTGCTGGGTGAAGTAAATTGTTCAGCCAAACTTTTTCCTGTGGACGCTCAAAGACAATTTGGCGTAAGGCTTGACGGTTTAATTCCCCCGAATCCAATAAAATTTCCGCACCAAAATGCTCAGTAATTTTCGCCAGTAACGGAGAGCCTTTCGCCACAACCTCTCGTGCCACAATATCTGCATCAATAATTTCGACCCCTAACTCGGCAAATAAATCCACAATGGTACTTTTACCACTGCCAATGCCCCCCGTCACGCCAACAATATAGCTCATTCTTTTCTACCTTTGTCTTATTTTGCTTAAATCATACGCGCTCTTATTTACTGAAGCAATAAGAGGCTAAATGCCGAAAGATTTAAAAAAGGTGCAAAAGGAATTTGTTGATAATCACGCTTGCGTAATTTTTGTATGCTACAAAAAAGAAGCCCATAAAAAGAAGCAAGAAAAACAAAGTGGGGCAATTGTGGTAAGGCTATTCCCGCTCCAAGCGCAAAGGCAAGCCAAGCATCGCCTTCGCCTAACATTGTTTTATGCAACATTATTTGGCTTATGCCACAAATTCCATAAAAAATAAGCAAAATTATCACCGCACTTGTTAAACCTTTCGCTAACGATATAGATACAATTTGCCAATGTACGCCTAGCAAGGTCCATAAGAACAGCCAAATACATAACAACGGAGAAATTAATCGGTAAAGCCAATCAATAATACTGATTAAAATAACAAAACTGAGCCAAATTGCCCACCATAATGCGATATAAGGATCAGTATTTAACTTGCGACACAATACAAATAGTCCCGCAAAGGCAAAAATATAATACAAAAAACCACCGCACTTTTTATTTTGCCACAAGGAATGTGGCATAGGTGTTTCTTTTTGCTGTGGTTGAAAAAGTGTACAATAATCGTGCCACACGCTTTGCTTTAATCGTTGAGCAAATGTAGCAACAAATATAAAAATCAGTAGCCCCACTAATCCACCAAACAAAAATGTCGCAACAGCTATCATTGAATCATTGATCCCATATTGAAAATTGGTAAATACATTCCGAGTAAAACAGCCCCGATCAGGCCACCAATAATCAGCATTAAAAGTGGTTCAAGCAATTGAGAGAGGAGATCCACTTGATGATTGAGATCTTGCTGATATTTATCAGCAATATGTTGTAGCATTTGGGCGACCTGTCCGCTTTCTTCACCAATTTTTAGCATTTGTTGCGCAGTCATTGGAAAAAAATCACTGGCTACGCTGTCAGAAAGTTTATAGCCCTGATTAAGCCAATATAACGCCGTTTCTACGGCTTGATTTAACACCTGATCTGCCACATCATTTTTTTCTACTTGCCAACTTTGCCGTTTTGGCAAAAAAGATTGTAGTGCCACATTTAACGGCACACCGGAACGCAGCATTAACGCAAGCGCTTGACTAAAGCGAATCAGGCGCGCTAATTGCGTGATCTTGCCTAAAATCGGCATTTTACTGAGACATTGATTTTTCCATTTGATTAACCTTGACGAACGTTTTAAACGAAAACGAATAAAGACCAAAGTAAGTATAAACAAACAACCTAGTTGCCAAAAATGTTGTTGTAGTCCTTCTGAAAGATGCAATAAAAACGCGGTAAATACAGGCAAACTGGCACTATTATTCGCGTACATCTCGGCAAATTGTGGCACGATAAAAATTAGCAGTAACAACGTTAAAAGCAGGGAAATACCTAGCACCAGCATTGGGTAAAGTAAGATTTTTTGGATTTTTCGTTGCAAAATTAAAGATCGCTGACGATGTTGGGCGATTTGCTCACACACCTGTGCGAGCTTGCCAGTCATTTCGCCAACTTGAATGAGTTGCTGTTCTTGCTTTGAAAAATATTTTCCTTGTTTTTCAATACATTGTGAAAAACTTAATCCACTTTCAAGATCATTAATCAATTGCCCAAGCCAAAGATTTAAGGAAATAACTGTGCAATTCTGTATTAATAACTGCAAGCTTTGCTTCATTGGCACAGCAGATTTTAGCAATAATGCGAGCTGGTTAATCAATTCATATAATTCATTTGCTTTTGGCTTGCGCGGCAATTGCCAGTTGCGCTGCAGTTTGATATTTTGCAACTGTCGCTGAAACAAAGCTTGTCGTGCCATTTCAACATTCTCAGCCACGATCATTCCTTGTTGTTTTTGTTGTAAAAAATTATAGGCTTGCCAATTAAACAGTTTCATTATTCCTTCGTTCATTTATCCGCAGTCGCTATGTTTAGCCTATCCCAAAAAATCCACAAAAAAACCACCGCACTTTATTTTTACGATCGAGATCGCAAAAATAAGTAGTCATCTTGCAGATTAAAAATATTCTGCTACTTTATTGAGCATTTTTTGTTGAGAAAATTCAATAAGATAAGAATTTATAAAATTTCACTCCAAAAAATATTGAAATAATTCATCAAAAAAAGTGTATTTTTTAACCACATAATAAAAAAGATGAGATGAATCACAATTTTTATTTAATACAGTGCAAAATCCGTGATCTTCATCACATTATTTTGGAGCATTTTAGTTTAGAATGCGCGCCTGATTTTATAGTACTTAAACCATAACCACTTGTATAAGGAGTCCTTATGGCTATTGCGATCATCATCGCAACACACGGCGTGGCGGCAGAACAACTGCTCAAAACGACCGAAATGTTGATTGGTGAACAAGAAAATGTTGCCACGATCGATTTTGTTCCCGGCGAAAATGCTGAAACGATTATGGCAAAATATCAGGAAAAACTCAGCACAACTCTTGCGCATTGTGATGAAGTGTTATTCCTTGTCGATACTTGGGGTGGCAGTCCGTTTAATGCGGCAAACCGAGTATCAGAAGGAAAAGACAATATGGATATTGTTACTGGGGTAAACGTGCCAATGTTGGTAGAAACCTTTATGGCTCGCGATGATGGCCCTAGTTTGCAAGAATTAGTGGCAATCGCCTTAGAAACAGGACGAACCGGTGTCCGTGCCTTAAGATATGTGGAAGAAGAGCCAGAGCAAGCGCCACAAGCCGTTGCTCAAGCCGCACCCGCATCAAGCCAACCAGAAGTCGTAACGCCAAATAAAGAGGGACATCTCGTTATTGGGCTTGCGCGTATTGATGACCGATTAATTCACGGTCAAGTTGCCACTCGCTGGACAAAAGAAAGCAAGGTTTCTCGCATTGTTGTCGTCAATGACGATGTAGCAAAAGATAGCGTTCGTTCCACAATGCTGAAAAGCGTTGCCCCTCCCGGGGTAACAGCACACGTTGTAGGCGTAGAAAAAATGATCCGCGTTTATAATAACCCAGAATATGCTGGCGAGCGTATGATGCTGTTATTTACTAATCCAACCGATGTGCTAAAACTGCTTGAAGCAGGATTTGATATGAAATCGATCAATATTGGCGGTATGGCATACAAAGATGGTAAAAAAATGATTACCAGTGCCGTATCCGTTGATGATAAAGATATTGACGCATTCAAAGCCATTGACGCAATGGGTGTGGAACTTGATGTGCGCAAAGTATCAAATGATAGCCGTCAATATATGATGGATTTATTAAAGAAAAACAATCTTGTATAAGGGATGACTATAATGGAAATTTCAACACTACAAATTATTCTTGTCTTTATTGTTGCCTGTATTTCAGGTATGGGTTCAATCCTTGATGAATTCCAAACTCACCGCCCATTAATTGCTTGTACACTTGTTGGCTTAGTCCTCGGTGATATTAAAACAGGAATTATCGTTGGTGGTTCGTTAGAATTACTCGCTCTTGGTTGGATGAATATTGGTGCAGCACTTGCGCCAGATGCCGCCCTTGCTTCTGTCGTTTCTACGATCCTTGTGATTGTTGGCGGTCAAGAAATTACCACCGCAATCGCCTTGGCTATCCCACTTGCAGCCGCAGGTCAAGTGCTAACTTATGTTGTGCGTGCCATCACTGTTGGTTTCCAACACGCTGCCGATAAATCCATTGAAGATGGTAATTTAAACCGCTTAGACTGGATTCATTGCAGTGCCTTAATTTTACAAGCAATGCGTATCGCTATTCCAGCCTTGATTGTTGCCTTAACCGCAGGAACAGACGCTGTACAATCAATGCTAAATGCGATTCCGCCAGTAGTTACAACAGGTCTAAAAATTGCCGGCGGAATTATCGCCGTGGTAGGTTATGCAATGGTGATTAATATGATGCGTGCGGGGCATTTAATGCCATTTTTCTACGCAGGTTTTGTGGTTGCCGCCTTTACGAATTTCAACCTTGTTGCCTTAGGTGTGCTAGGTGCAATTATGGCAGCACTTTATATCCAACTTCACCCAAAATACAACCAAAGTAAACAAGTGGTGCAAGTGGTTTCTAATGGTAACAATGATCTTGATAACAGATTAGATTAATGGGGTAAGAAAAATGACAACAGAAATGAAAAAAGTAACCCAAAGTGATTTAAATAAAGTCGTAATGCGTTCTAACCTTTTCCAAGGCTCTTGGAACTTTGAACGTATGCAAGCGCTCGGTTTTGCTTATTCAATGGTTCCCGTGATTAAACGTTTATACCCTGATGCGAATTCACAAGAACGTAAAGATGCAATCAAACGCCATTTAGAGTTTTTCAATACTCAACCCTTTGTTGCTGCACCTGTTCTTGGTGTAACCATTGCGATGGAAGAAGAGCGAGCCAATGGGAAAGAAATTGATGATGCGGCAATAAACGGGATTAAAGTAGGGCTAATGGGGCCTCTAGCTGGTGTGGGTGATCCTATTTTCTGGGGAACAGCACGCCCTGTATTTGCTGCACTCGGCGCAGGTTTAGCACTAAGTGGAAGCATTCTTGGCCCATTATTATTCTTCTTTTTATTTAACCTTGTACGTTTAGCAACCCGCTATTACGGTGTGGTTTATGGCTATAAGAAAGGGCTTGATGTTGTACAAGATATGAGTGGCGGATTATTGCAAAAACTGACCGAAGGTGCATCTATTCTCGGTCTCTTTATAATGGGGGCGTTAGTACAAAAATGGACAAGCATTAATGTACCTCTGGTGGTTTCTACCATTGAAAAACAAGATGGTACGATTGAGGTTACCACCGTGCAATCTATCCTCGATAGCTTGATGCCGGGTTTACTGCCATTGCTATTTACCTTTGCTTGTATGTGGCTATTACGCAATCGTGTCAATGCGTTATGGATTATCGTGGGTATTTTTGTCATCGGTATCATCGGTGCAGCAACAGGTATTCTCGCTTAATCGTTACTTAAAGACAGAATAATGATAAAATTAAACTCTCCTCGAACTTTCGTGGAGAGTTTATTTTTTACATAATCAGAATACGGACGTTGTTATGATCAATACCGCTTTATTAGTCTTTATCATTCTTTATTTTTTATATGCTTTCTACGATCAATTCCTTATGGAAAAACGCTTTGGTGAAACGGTCTTAAATGTGCGTTTACGTCGTAAATCAAAAATTGAAGGCATTATTATGCTTGCGCTAGTTGGTATCGCGATTTATCAAGCCTTACCACAAGGCATTGAACCTTACACAATGTTTTTATTGGTAATGTTTGGCATTTTAATGATTTATCATTTCTTTATCCGCTACCCTGTCTTTATTTTGAAAAAAGAAGGCTTTTTCTTAAATAATCTTTATTTGCAATATGCTTACATTAATACCATTAATATTGGTGAAAATGGTTTCTTGCAGTTAGTGCTAAAAAATGGAAAAGCGGTATCTTTAGCCGCACAAAATCCTAAAGATGTGGAAAAAATTTTGCAATATCTCACTGATAGCGGACGCATTTCACAAGCTCAAAATGCTGTAGAGCAAGCAAAACAAAAATCTACCGCACACCACAGCGAAAAACAAAATAAAAAAGGAAAATAACTATGCTTTACCCATTAAACGGCAAGCTTCAACATTATGTTTGGGGCGGACAGCAATTTTTACCAGAATTTCTGGGCATTCCTGCGCAAAAAAATCAATATTACGCCGAATGGTGGTTAGGCGATCACAATTCTGCGCCATCGCTCATTGAAGAAAATGGTACATCACAACCATTAAACGCATTTTTAGCCAAAAATCCCACCGCACTTGGGGAAGCAAGCCAAGCTCAATTTGGTCGCAGCTTACCTTATTTACTCAAAATTTTAGATGTAAAACAGCCCCTCTCAATTCAGCTTCACCCAACAAAAGCACAAGCAGAAGCGGGTTTTGCTAAAGAAAATGCCCTCGGTATTGCACTTAACGATCCAACGCGAACTTATAAAGATAATAATCATAAGCCGGAAATGATGATCGCGCTGTCCGATTTTTGGCTCTTACACGGCTTCAAAACCAAGCGAGCAATTATCGAAACACTACAAGCTCGCCCATCTCTTGCACCGCTTGCTGAAAAACTTGCACAACAATCTTTAGCGGATTTTTATGCTGATCTGATGCAAGCAGAGCAACAAGCACTCGCTATGTGGCTTAATCCGATTATTCAAGCTAATCAAACGGCTTATGCACAACATCAACTTAGCCTTGATAATCCTGATTATTGGGTACTTTACACGATGGAAGCGATGCAAATTCCACCTGAAAAACTTGATGTAGGACTGATTTGCTTCTACTTATTTAATATTGTCGAAGTCAAAAAAGGCGAAGGCATTTTCCAAGATGCGGGGATTCCACACGCCTATTTACGCGGTCAAAATATTGAATTAATGGCTTGCTCCGACAATGTTATTCGTGGTGGTTTAACCCCAAAACACGTTGATATTGCTGAATTGTTGAAAGTTATTGACTACCGAGAAGTCATACCACAAATTATCCCTATTGCACCAAAAAATGAGCCAGTTTTTACTTACCAAACACCCGCAAAAGACTTTGCCCTCACTCAAGTGAGCTATCAACAAGGTGAACAACATCGTTTACATTCACAAAGTGCAGAGATTTTATTAGTAATGCGTGGCGAATTAAAAATTAGCGAAAATTCCACCGCACTTCACTTAAAACAAGGTCAATCCACCTTTATCAGCGCAGACTCTGAATATTCAATAACAGGAATTGAAGAAGGCTACGCTGTGATTGCGAGGTTACCAACACAATTATAATGCTCCTTACATAGCTATCATATCAAGAAAAAGCGGTGAACTTTCCTTCACCGCTTTATACTTTTAAGATTCATAGCCCACATCTTCCAGCGTTGGATTTTCTGCACCTTGCTTTGCAAGTTGATCACAAATTTCATTTTCTCGATGTCCACTATGTCCTTTCACCCACTGCCAATGAATTTGGTGTCGTTGTGTTTCATTATCGAGCAATAACCATAAATCTTGATTTTTTACAGGTTTACCCGTGCTAGATTTCCAATTATTTTTTTTCCAATTAAAAATCCACTTAGTCATACCATTTTTCATATATTGACTATCGCTATGTAGCGTTACCTGACAAGGTTCTTTTAAGCTCGCTAAAGCCGCTATGACGGCTCGCAGTTCCATTCGGTTATTTGTTGTTTTGAAATAACCTTGTGAAATTTGTTTTTCGTGCTGTTTGTAGCGCAATAGAATACCAATGCCCCCCCTGCCGGGATTGCCTAAACACGAACCATCAGTGAAAACGTCAATATGCTTTAACATAAATTCAAATAAATTTAGCTATAATTTTTTTTCAAATGGGGCGATAATACCGCAAAATTGAGTAAAGAGATAGGAAAACTATGACAACGCCACTTCTTCCTGAACGTCAAATTGTACTGGATACCGAAACTACGGGGATGAACCAATTTGGTGCGCACTATGAAGGACATTGCATTATTGAGATTGGTGCGGTTGAATTAATCAATCGCAAATACACAGGGCGAAAACTGCATTTATACATCAAACCAGATCGCCCCGTTGATCCCGAGGCAATTAAAGTTCACGGGATTACCGATGAAATGTTGGCAGACAAACCAAATTTTTCTGAAATTGCGCAGGAATTTATTGATTTTATCCAAGGGGCTGAATTGCTTATTCATAACGCGCCCTTCGATGTCGGGTTTATGGATTATGAATTTCAAAAGCATAAATGCAATGTGAAAACCAGCGATATTTGTACTGTTACCGATACCTTACAAATGGCTCGCCAACAATATCCCGGCAAACGCAATAGCTTAGACGCCCTTTGTGATCGCCTTCACATTGATAATAGCAAACGTACCTTACACGGGGCGTTGCTTGATGCGGAAATTCTGGGCGATGTCTATTTAGCTATGACCGGTGGGCAAACAAGTTTGTTTGACGAAGCAGAAACCGAAGAGCCAATACAACAAATTGAGGAAGAGGTACAAATTGAAAGTGCGGTGCTTTTTTCGCAAGATTTCACGGTGATTACCCCTGACGATGCAGAAGAGCAAGCACATTTAGATTATTTAAAATTGATTAACAAAAAAAGCAAAGATAATTGCCTATGGATGAAGCGAACTGAGGACGAAACCTTACATTAACGCTCATTCATTAATCAGTTAAACAGTGAGGCATAAAAATTGCTTGACGAACTTTTCGTTCACTATTATTATGCCTCTCGCTAATGCGGAGTGGTAGTTCAGCTGGTTAGAATACCTGCCTGTCACGCAGGGGGTCGCGGGTTCGAGTCCCGTCCATTCCGCCAATTTAGCATATTAGATTCGGAGCGGTAGTTCAGCTGGTTAGAATACCTGCCTGTCACGCAGGGGGTCGCGGGTTCGAGTCCCGTCCGTTCCGCCAATCTTTTTCACTTCTAAGTCTTTTCTTCTATTATATTTTCCTAGTTATAATCCTATAAAGAATAGATTTTTATATAAAAAATCCGTATTTTAAATACTTGCTTATTCAAGTATCAAAATACAGATTCAATTCACTATCCTCTTATCTAAAGATATTTCTTGTTTGCTCTAAACGTTTAAATTGACTGATTAATAACACCGCTAGTAATAAACTATAAAATGAAAAAATTACGATAATCCATTGTGCCATTGAAAAACCTAAAAATGACCATGTAATATCTGCACAAGATCCGGTTGGGTTAAATATATAAGGCAACCAGCGATCTAAAGGCAATGTCTGTGGAAACTCCGCCATATAAGAACATTGATTCCAAGGCGCAGGATGAAGTTGATAATCAACGTGTTTGATTGCCAGTAATAAGCCTTTTACCGCACTCCCCAAGCCCACTAATAACGCCAGTAATCGCAAAATGAGTGAGCGAGGGTAAAGCAAGCCAATTAATGCTGAAAATGTAATGCCAAACAATGCAACACGCTCATAAATACACATCACGCAAGGCGCTAATCCCATTCCGTGTTGAAAATAAAGTGCGGTGCTTTCTAAGGCGATTGTTGAGATCAATAAAAGCAACCAACCGCCACGATTTAGCGATAACTGTTTGAAATATTTCAGCATTTTAAATCCTTCTTATACTGGAGTAACTAATCCTAGTTGAGTTAAAAACTGTGTTAATGTAGGCAATAAAAATTCTACTGCAGCTAATCCAACTAAAGATAGCACAATTGTATAAGGTAGCGCCATATAAACCATTCTTCCGTAAGACAAACGAATTAACGGTGCAAGCGAGGATGTGAGCAAGAATAAAAATGCGGCTTGTCCGTTTGGTGTTGCGACAGATGGCAAGTTTGTCCCCGTGTTAATCGCCACAGCAAGTAATTCAAATTGTTGTGGTGAAATAATATGTTGTTCCAACGCTGCTTTTGCTTCATTAATATAGACCGTTGCGACAAAGACATTATCTGAAATTGCAGACAATACCCCATTAAAAATATAGAACAGCATTAACTGAACATTTTCGGAGGCAGACAATACAAAATGAATAATAGGGGCGAAAAGGTGTTGATCCACAATAACAGCCACCACCGAGAAAAATACCACAAGCAAGGCTGTAAAAGGTAACGATTCTTGGAATGCCTTACCCAATGCGTGTTCACTCGTAATACCACAAGCGGAAGTACATAAAATGATGACACTTAAACCTATTAATCCTACTGCGGCAAGATGGAAAGCCAGCCCAACGACAAGCCAAATCCCCACAAGGGCCTGAATAATCAGTTTAATGCGTTCTTGATTGTTCATTTTACGTTGGCGATTACGATCAAATTTTGCCAACACGCCCCAAACTTTACGTGGAAGCTTTGCCCCATAACCAAATAAGTGGAATTTTTCGACAGCAATACAAGTTAATACACCACAGATTAAGATTGGAATCGTAACAGGCGTCATTCTGAAGAAGAATTCACCAAAACCCCATTTCGCTTGTTCGGCAATAATTAAATTTTGTGGTTCTCCCACCATTGTCATTACACCGCCTAACGCCGTTCCCACTGCAGCGTGCATCATTAAGCTACGTAAAAAGGCACGAAATTCTTCCAAGGTGTCTTTACGATTACCAATATGTTTATCATCATTAATATCATCAGAATCATCAAAGTGTTTCCCTGAAGCCACTTTATGATAAACACCATAAAACCCCATTCCCACACTAATAATCACTGCAACAACAGTTAGCGCATCTAAAAAAGCAGAAAGAAATGCCGCACTTAAGCTAAATGAAAGCGATAAAACCAATTTAGAGCGAATATTGAGTAGCAACTTAGTAAAAATAAAAAGTAGCAGTTGCTTCATAAAATAAATGCCAGCCACCATAAACATTAAGAGCAAAATCACTTCAAAATTTGCCATAATTTCTGCCTTAACGTGTTCAGGGTGAGTCATTCCAATCATTACCGCTTCAATGGCTAATAGCCCGCCGGGTTGTAACGGATAACATTTTAACGCCATTGCAAGGGTTAAAATAAATTCAGCCACTAACACCCAGCCTGCAATAAATGGGCTAACACAAAAAAACAAAATTGGATTTAAAACTAAAAATCCAACGATGGCTAATTTGTACCAGTCAGGACTTGAACCAAGAAAATTTTTTAGAAATGCTTGATAATAGTTCATATTACGACCTTTACCTTAAAATGAAAAAATACAACTGTGCCAATTGTAATATATCCACCTTTCAAGGATAATAACAAATCTCTATTTTGTTATCTATGTCACAAATTTTTCAAAAAATAATTGCGCAAAAGTATGAATAATCATCAGTCGCTTCTTAAAGCCCAAAGCCCAGCGGGATTAGCTGAGGAATATATTGTAAAAAGCATTTGGAATAACCATTTTCCGCCGGGTTCTGATCTACCCGCAGAACGGGAATTAGCAGAAAAAATCGGGGTAACCAGAACGACATTGCGAGAAGTGTTGCAACGCCTTGCCCGTGATGGTTGGCTAAGTATTCAGCACGGCAAGCCAACCCGCGTGAATAACGTATGGGAAACTGCCGGGCCAAATATCATCAGCACACTCATTCAACTGGATAAATCCACGATTCCTGTGATTATTACCAATGTTGTTTCATTACGTACAAAAATGGGCGAACAGTATATCCCTGAAGCCATTCAAACCGATCCCGTCGCGTCATTAAAATTATTTGAAAATCTACCGCACTTGGCAGACACGCCACAGGCGTACGCTGAATTTGACTATCATTTATACCGCGCTTTTACCTTTGTCGCAAACAAACCTGTCTATGGTTTAATTTTAAATAGCTTTAAAGATCTCTACCACCAAGTGGCCTCTTTATTCTTTTCTGAAGCAAAATCGCGTCAATTCACGATGCAATTTTACCAAGCACTGTGCAAAAGTTGTGAGCAAGGCAATGTTGAACTTGCCATTCAATGCCTAGCGGAAAACCGCGAACGCAGCAGCAGCATTTGGAAAGCGATGTTGCATCATTTACCAGCGGATTTTGGGGAGTAACAGATTCATCAATACACAATTAGTAAGTACAATATAAGTAGAATAAATATCATCAAATCTTGGGAGAATACAAATGACAAGTACTCAGCAACGTGCAGAATTACAACGTAGAATCTGGCAGATTGCCAATGAAGTCCGTGGCGCCGTAGATGGCTGGGACTTTAAACAATTCGTTTTAGGAACGCTTTTTTACCGCTTTATTAGCGAAAATTTTTCTAATTACATTGAGGGAGGCGATCCTGAGGTAAATTACGCCAGCTTCCCTGATGATGCCATCACACCAGAAATTAAAGATGATGCGATTAAAACCAAAGGCTATTTCATCTATCCCTCACAACTTTTTGCCAATATTGCCAAAAATGCTCACATCAACCCTGAGCTAAATATGGATTTGAAAAAAATCTTTGACGCCATTGAAAGCTCTGCTAACGGGTACGATTCCGAGCGAGATATTAAAGGGCTTTTTGCGGATTTTGATGTAACTAGCTCCCGCTTGGGCAACACGGTAGAGGATAAAAACAAACGCCTTGCTGCCGTGATTAAAGGCGTGGCGGATTTGGATTTTGGCCATTTTGAGGATAATCATATTGACCTCTTTGGTGATGCTTATGAGTTTTTGATTTCCAATTATGCAGCTAATGCAGGCAAATCGGGTGGTGAGTTTTTCACCCCGCAGAATGTTTCTAAACTCATTGCACAGCTGGCGATGCACGGACAGACAGAAGTCAATAAAATTTATGACCCTGCTTGCGGTTCAGGTTCTTTGCTCTTACAGGCTAAAAAGCAATTTGATGAGCACCTAATTCAAGACGGCTTTTTTGGGCAGGAAATCAACCATACCACCTACAACTTGGCGCGTATGAATATGTTCCTGCACAATATCAATTACGACAAATTTGACATTGCGTTGGGCGACACCCTTCTTGCCCCGAAATTTGGTGATGAAAAACCCTTTGATGCCATCGTTTCTAACCCACCTTATTCGGTGAGTTGGATTGGTAAGGACGACCCAACACTAATTAACGACGAGCGTTTTGCACCTGCGGGTGTACTCGCTCCGAAAGACAACTCTGATTTAGCCTTTGTGTTGCACGCCTTGAACTACCTTTCTTCCAAAGGCCGCGCCGCCATTGTTTGCTTCCCCGGAATTTTTTACCGAACCAATACAAAGGCTGAACCACAAATCCGCCAATATTTGGTAGACAATAACTTTGTAGAAACCGTTATTGCCCTGCCACAGAATCTCTTTTTTGGTACAAGTATCGCCACCAATATTTTGGTACTTTCCAAGCATAAACCCGATACTAAAACCCAGTTTATCAACGCCAGCGGTGAAGAATTTTTCAAAAAAGAAACCAATAACAATGTGCTGACCGATGAGCATATTGCCCACATCATCGAGCTTTTTGACAAAAAAGAAGACGTTCCACACCTTGCTGCTTGGGTGGACAACAGCACCATCGCGAAAAATGATTACAATCTTTCCGTCAGCACCTATGTGGAAGCGAAAGACACGCGCGAAGTGATTGACATCAATCAGCTGAATACAGAAATTGATCAAACCGTTGCCAAAATCAGCCAGCTGCGTGGGGAGATTGCCCAAATCATCAAAGAGATAGAAGCATGAGCGAGATGATTTTATACACCGCTGCAGATGGCGGTATACAAATCAAAGTAACCCTAGAAGACGAAACCGTCTGGCTAACCCTAGACCAAATGGCGCAGCTTTTTGGCAGAGACAAATCCACCATTTCCCGCCATATCAAAAATATTTTTGAAGAAGGAGAGCTGCAAAGAGATTCAGTTGTTGCAAATTTTGCAACAACTGCCAGCGATGGGAAAACCTACCAAGTAGAACACTACAACCTTGATGTCATCATCTCCGTAGGTTACCGCGTGAAATCCTTGCAGGGAACACACTTCCGCCAATGGGCAGCGGCACGGCTTAAAGAATACCTAATCAAAGGCTTCACTATGGACGATGAACGCCTGAAAAACCTCGGCGGCGGCAGCTATTGGAAAGAACTTTTAACACGCATCAAGGACATTCGTTCCAGCGAAAAAGTGATGTACCGCCAAGTGCTGGATCTCTATGCCACCGCCACCGATTACGACCCACAAAGCGACATCAGCAAGCAGTTTTTCCAAACCGTGCAAAACAAACTGCACTACGCCGCCCATGGCCATACCGCCAGCGAAGTCATCTACTACCGTGTAGACAGCGACAAGCCTTTTGCCGGACTAACCCACTTTAAAGGCGCACAGCCCACGCAGGCAGAAGCCATGATCGCCAAAAACTTCTTGGAAGAAAAAGAACTCAGAATCCTGAACAACCTCGTTGCCGCCTACTTTGACCTAGCCGAACTCAACGCCCTAGAAGAGCGCGAAATGCGTATGGCAGACTTCTTACGCGAACTGGATACCATTTTGGCATCAACGGGCAGAAAAGTGCTGGAAAATGCTGGCAAAATCTCTTCTGCCCGAGCGCAAGAAAAAGCCAAAGCCGAACTCCGTAAATACAAGGCAAAAACCCTCAGCCCCGTAGAAGAAGACTACCTGAAAGAAATTAAAACATTAACCCAAAAGACGAAGAAGAAACAGCTATGAACTACTTAGAAAAACTACTACAAGGCGCACCCGTAGAATGGAAAACACTGGGGGAAGTTTTAGATTAGGGGCTGTCCTAGATAACACTAAAAAATCTATTTAGGTTAGAATGAACCAATGAGAAAAAGTCGTCTAAGTCAGCACAAACAAAATAAACTCATTGAGCTATTTGTTGCAGGTGTTACTGCAAGGACAGCAGCAGAGTTAGTCAATGTAAACAAAACGACTGCCGCATATTACTTTCATCGTTTACGCCAACTCATCTATCAAAACAGCCTTCACTTAGAGATGTTTGAAGGTGAAATTGAAGCCGATGAAAGTTATTTTGGCGGTGCTCGCAAAGGCAAACGTGGTCGTGGTGCGGCAGGGAAAATTGCGGTATTCGGGCTTCTCAAGCGCAATGGCAAGGTTTATACCGTTGCGGTTCCAAATACGCAATCTGCCACCTTGTTACCCATTATTCGGGAGCAGGTAAAGCCTGATAGTATTGTTTACACCGATAATTATCGTAGTTATGACGTGCTTGATGTGAGTGAATTTAGTCATTTTCGTATCAATCACAGCACACATTTTGCTGAAAATCATAACCACATTAACGGAATTGAGAATTTTTGGAGCCAAGCAAAACGCCATTTACGCAAATTTAATGGTATCCCAAAAGCGCATTTTGAGCTTTATTTAAAGGAATGTGAATGGCGTTTTAATTACAGCAACATAAAAAGTCAAATTTCTATTTTAAAACAATTGGTTAAAGGGAGTTTAGCCTAGTTATCTAGGACAGCCCCTTAGATTATGAGCAACCTACACCCTTTTTAGTAAAATCCAAAGAGTATTCAGATGAGCATGAAACGCCTGTTCTCACTGCTGGACAAAGTTTTATTTTGGGCTACACCAACGAAACAGATGGGATTTATCAAGCCTCAAAGGAAAATCCTGTAATTATTTTTGATGATTTTACAACTTCCTTTCATTGGGTAGATTTTCCTTTTAAAGTCAAATCTTCCGCCATGAAAATGCTGTCACCAAAGGGAGATACTATACATTTCAAGTATGTTTTCTATGCTATGAAATGTATTCACTATAAACCAGAAGATCATGCACGACAGTGGATTTCTAAATATTCAAAAATAAAAATCCCCATTCCCCCGCTGTCTGTACAAAGAGAAATCGCCCGAATTTTAGACGCATTTACAGCGATTACCAGCGAGCTTACCAGCGAGCTTACCAGCGAGCTTACCAGCGAGCTTACCAGCGAGCTTACCCTACGCCAGAAACAATATCAACACTATCGCGATAAACTCCTCACCTTTGGCGATGAAGTGGAGTGGAAGACGCTGGAGGAGGTTGCGAAAATTAAACATGGTAAGGATTGGAAAAAACTAGAAAAAGGTGACATTCCTGTATATGGCTCAGGCGGGATTATGGGATACGTTAATCAATACGCCTATAACAAACCAACAGTTTTAATACCAAGAAAAGGTTCAATTACCAATATTTTTTATGTTGACAACCCTTTTTGGAATGTTGATACGATTTATTACACAGAAATAGATGATTCACAAATTTACCCAAAATTCTTTTACTATTTTCTAAAAACTATTGATTTTATGAAATTAGATACTGGCTCTGGAAGACCAAGCTTAACACAGGCAATCTTGAATCAAATCCTAATCCCAATTCCCCCACTAGAAGAACAAAAACGCATTGCCGCCATTTTGGATAAATTCCATACGCTCACCAGTTCCCTTTCAGACGGCCTGCCCAAAGAAATCGCCCTACGGCAGAAGCAGTATGAGTATTATCGGGATTTGTTGCTTGGGTTTGAGAAATAAATATGGGTATAGTGTTCAGAATACTATTGTCTATTAGTTCAGTATCTTTGCTTCCTATAATCTACTTTATCAAAGAGCAAAGGAATGTATTTCCCTACTTGATATCATATGTTAGTGATAAAGAATTGAATTTTATATCTAATAATATATGGATAATTTCTTATTTATTGATTCCAATATTATTGGCATATTTAGTATTACTACTTATTCCCTTACTAAGTAAAGAGAGTGGTATAAGTAATGAAAAGGTTGCTGACATTGAAAATCAAGTAAATAATTTTTTACCAAGCTATCTGGGGTATATTTTTATTGCTCTAAGCATATCTAATGATTTTGTGCTATGGGTTATATTTTTTATAGTTCTTGCATTTACCTTTATCTCTCAAGACAATTATTTCAACCCTATTTTATTGCTATTTGGGTATAACTTTTACAAAATAAAAATGTTAAATAGCCATTCTTTTGTACTCATTAGTAAGCAGAAGTTTAAAGTTGTTAAAGATGTAGAAGTAAGTCATATATATAGAATTAACAATTACACTTTTATTCAGGGGAAATAACATATGAATCATATTTTAAGCAAAATATCTAGACACGAAAAACTTTATAAATTGTTATCAATTAATGAGCTCATTTATAAAGATATAGAGTTTACGGAGAGTAACTATGTAGACTACGACCCAGATCATAATTTAGATGAAGAATGTTGGTTTAAAATTGATGAGTTTAGTAAAAAAGATTTTTGCTTATCTTTTTTAAAGGAAGATTTTGACTCTAAATTATTTGATCTTTTAGATAAAAAACATTTTAAAGATTTAAAATATTTTTGCTCTGTGCAAGAAGGCGGTCAAGTATTTTGCTTCCAAAAAATAACACCTTCGTTATTTTTTAAAAAGAAATTTATAAGTTTTGGAGATGTTACAAAATTAGAGGAATCAGAAAATCGTATCATTATAAAAGAACATCCTAATGCTGTTTATTTTAAAGAGACGGATGTTTTAATTTTTAAAGATCTTTCCAAGATTTCATCTATTTTTGAAGGCATAGATATGCTTTACAAAGAAGCAACAGAGCAGGAAGTAAAAGACTTTCTTGATAATCCTTTTATTAAATTGAAAGATTTTGATTCAAGCAAAGTAAGTAAGCCAAATAGAAAACGAATTGCAATGGCAAACAATACTCTGGGTAGATTTGATGATAATATGAAAAAACAATTGGTTAGTTATATTAATGAGTATTGCTCTGAAAAGTTGATTTTTGACGAAAAAGAGGGGAAATTTGAAATTGAAACAGATGATCAATTGAAAAATCTACTTTATGGAATAGATCAAAGGTTTTATACAACAGGCATTGATCATGAGAGAAGATTAGCTAATTCTGTTGTAAAAATTTAAAATTTTAGAGGTAAAAATGACCACCGAAACCACCCCCATCGCCGAAACCAATCAATTCATTATCCTTGATGAATATGAAAAAATCGAACAGCCCAGCCACTACCAAAGCGAGGCGGATTTGGAGCGGGAATTTATCGCCGACCTCGTGCAGCAAGGCTATGAATTCCGCCAAGACCTCACCACCAATGACAACCTTTTGGCAAATGTGCGCGAGCAACTACAACGGCTGAATGAGGTGCGTTTCAGTGATGAAGAATGGGCGCGTTTTGTGGCGGAGTATCTTGATCCACCTGCGGAAACCCTTATTGATAAAACCCGAAAAATTCACCACGATTATATTTATGATTTCGTGTTTGATGATGGGCGAATCCAGAACATTTATCTTGTCGATAAAAAGAACATTCAGCGCAACCGCTTGCAGGTGATTCAGCAGTTTGAGCAAACAGGCACGCACGCCAATCGCTATGATGTAACGGTGCTAGTGAATGGCTTGCCGTTGGTGCAAATTGAGCTGAAAAAGCGCGGGGTGGCGATTCGCGAGGCGTTCAACCAAGTGCATCGTTACAGTAAAGAAAGCTTTAATACAGAAAACTCCCTATTTAAATATTTGCAGATTTTCGTTATTTCCAACGGTACGGATACGCGCTATTTTGCCAACACCACCAAGCGCAATAAAAACAGCTTTGATTTTACGATGAATTGGGCAAAGTCCAATAATGAGCTGATTAAAGATTTAAAAGATTTCACCGCCACTTTTTTCCAAAAAAATACCTTGCTTAATGTGCTGCTGCATTATTCTGTTTTTGATGTCAGCAACACGCTGCTGATTATGCGCCCTTATCAGATTGCTGCCACCGAACGCATTCTTTGGAAAATCAGCAGCACCTATCTCAATAACAATTGGAGCAAACCCGAAAGCGGCGGTTTTATTTGGCATACCACAGGTTCAGGCAAAACCCTCACCAGCTTTAAAGCCGCACGCCTTGCTACGGAACTAGATTTTATTAGCAAAGTTTTCTTTGTGGTGGATAGAAAAGATTTGGACTATCAAACCATGAAGGAATATCAGCGTTTTTCTCCTGATAGCGTCAATGGTTCCGACAGCACCGCTGGCTTAAAACGCAATATTGAGAAAGATGACAATAAAATCATCGTAACCACCATTCAAAAGCTCAACAATCTGATGAAATCAGAAGACAACTTGCCGATTTACGGGCAGCCTGTGGTGTTTATTTTTGATGAATGCCACCGCTCACAGTTTGGTGAAGCACAGAAAAATCTTAAAAAGAAATTTAAAAAATTCTGCCAGTTTGGTTTCACTGGTACGCCGATTTTCCCGCAAAATGCCTTAGGCTCAGAAACCACGCAAAGCGTCTTTGGCAGGGAATTGCATTCTTATGTCATCACTGATGCCATTCGTGATGAAAAAGTGCTGAAATTTAAAGTAGATTATAACGATGTCCGCCCTAAATTTAGAGCCGCAGAGCAAGAGCAAGATCTTAAAGAACTCTCAGCCCTTGAAAACAAGCAAGCCCTTTTGCACCCCGAGCGCTTAAACGAAATTGCCCGTTATGTCTTGAAGCACTTTAAACAAAAAACCCACCGCCTCAATGCTTCAGGCAAGGGATTTAATGCGATGTTTGCCGTAAGTAGTGTAGAAGCCGCTAAGCATTATTATGAGATTTTTAAGCAGTTACAAAGCACGGCAGAAAATCCGCTAAAAATTGCCACCATTTTTTCTTTTGCGCCCAATGAAGCGCAAGATGCCATTGGCGATATTGAAGATGAAAACTTTGAACCCACGGCGATGAACAGCTCTGCCAAAGAATTTTTGCAATCAGCCATTGGCGACTATAACGCTATGTTTCAAACCAATTACGGCGTGGATAGCAAGGAATTTCAAAATTATTACCGCGACCTTGCCAAACGGGTCAAAAATCAAGAAATTGATCTGCTGATTGTGGTGGGTATGTTTTTAACGGGCTTTGATGCACCTGCCTTAAATACCCTATTTGTGGATAAAAACCTGCGTTATCACGGGCTGATTCAAGCCTATTCGCGCACCAACCGCATTTTTAACCGCACCAAAACTTTCGGCAATATTGTGACTTTCCGAGATTTGGAGCAAGCCACCATTGATGCCATTACGCTTTTTGGCGATAAAAATACTAAAAATGTGGTGCTAGAACGTAGCTATCAGGATTATATGAATGGTTATGTAAATGATGCTGGTGAGCGAGTTCGAGGATATAAAGAAATTGTTAAAGAGTTACAAACGAGATTTCCTGATCCCACTGCTATAGAAAAAGAATCAGATAAGAAAGCCTTTGCGAAATTATTTGGTGAGTATTTGCGTATTGATAATATTTTAAGAAATTATGATGAATATAATGCAATTACAGATAGTAGTAATTCTGGAAATCAAATTAATGAGGGAAATGGTGAATATGTAACAGATCCTATTGTTTTGCCTGAGAAAATCCGTCAAGACTATCTTTCTACTTATAATGATATTCGTGATTGGAAGCGCCAACAAACTGATGGGAATGGTCAAGAAAGATCAAATATTGATTGGAGTGATGTAATTTTCGAGGTTGATCTATTAAAATCACAAGAAATTAATTTAGATTATATTTTAGAATTAATTTTTAATGAAAATAAGAAAACCGATAATAAACCTGATTTAATTAAAGAAGCACGCAGAATTATTCGTTCCAATGTAGGACATCGAGCAAAAGAAAGTTTAATTATTGACTTTATTCAACAAACTGATCTTAATAGCATTCCTGATAGAGTTGAAGTTATAGAGTCCTTTTATAAATTTGCTCAATTAGAGCAAGAAAAAGAAGCGAGCGAACTCATTAAGAATGAAAAACTTAATGAAGAAGCTGCAAAACGCTATATTTTAGCCTCTTTAAAACGTGGCTATGCAAGTGAAAATGGTACAGCATTAAATGAAGCGCTACCAAAAGGTACCCCCTTAAATCCTCAATATAGAACGAAAAAACAAGCTGTCTTTAAAAGGATTGCTGCTTTTGTAGAGAAATTTAAAAATATTGGAAGGAAAATTTAAACAGCAAAAACATAAAAAACGCCAGTACTCACTGGCGTTTAAATTGATAGATTACTGACGATAATTAGCTAAAAAACGTCCTAATCGCCCAAGCGCATCTTCAATTTGATTTACATAAGGCAAGGTAACAATGCGGAAGTGATCGGGGGAATGCCAGTTAAAACCACGTCCGTGTACTAATAGCACTTTCTCTTGACGCAACAAATCCAGCACCATTTTTTCATCATCGTAAATATTGAATTTTTTCACATCAATTTTGGGGAACATATAAAGCGCGCCCATTGGTTTCACGCAACTCACTCCCGGAATTTGATTAATCAGTTCATAGGCTTTATTGCGTTGTTCTAATAAGCGCCCACCGGGCAAAATAAATTCATTAATGCTTTGATAGCCCCCTAATGCGGTTTGAATGGCGTGTTGCATTGGGTGATTTGCACATAAACGCATTGAAGCGAGCATATCTAGCCCTTCAATATAACCTTTTGCGTGCTGTTTCGGGCCATTTAAAATCATCCAGCCTTGACGGAAACCAGCAACGCGATAAGATTTAGACAACCCATTAAAGGTAATGGTTAATAAATCTGGCGCAAGTGCGGCAATATGATGATGAACCGCATCGTCATACAAAATTTTGTCATAAATTTCATCGGCAAAAATAATCAATTTATGTTCACGGGCAATATCCACAATACCTTGCAATAAGTCTTTGCTATACACCGCCCCCGTTGGATTATTCGGGTTGATAATCACAATAGCCTTAGTTCGAGAGGTAATTTTGCTTTTAATATCCTCTAAATCAGGAAACCAATCTGCCTGTTCATCACATAAATAATGCACCGCTTTTCCGCCCGCTAACGTAGCAGCAGCTGTCCATAATGGGTAATCAGGCATTGGGATCAACACTTCATCATCATTATTCAATAAGGCTTGCATTGACATCATAATCAGTTCAGACACGCCATTACCGATATAAACATCATTCACATTTGCGCCCTGAATGCCTTTTGATTGGTAATATTGCACAATGGCTTTACGTGCAGAATACAACCCTTTGGAATCACAATAACCTTGTGCTGCGGTCAGATTACGCAAAATATCCACCAAAATTTCATCTGGTGCTTCAAAACCAAAAGGCGCAGGATTGCCGATATTTAATTTTAAGATTTTATGTCCATCTTCTTCTAAACGTAGCGCCTCTTTATGCACTGGCCCACGAATATCGTAACAAACGTGTTCTAACTTGCTTGATTTAGGAAAGGTTGTCATTGTTATTATCCTTTTGGTTGCAATATCAATAATGTTGCGTGCGATTATCATTTGAGGTAAAAAATTGCCGATAAAAATCGGCTTATTTCTTACCGCACTTTACGCTTATTTTACAAAGATGAAAAGATTTTATAAAAAATTTTCATAAAGTGCGGTAGAATTAGCCCTTATTTTTAACTGATTTTTTTGCCAAAAACAACGCTTTTTAAATGGATAATTTACGCACAATAAAACAACAGCTTTTGGCGCAACTCCGCCCTTCTCTGCTTGAACATAAGAAGATCGCTTGTGTGCAGGCAGAAATGGTTACAAACCTCAATTTATTAAGCTGGCTAAAAGCGCAAAAAACCTATCCGCAGTTTTACCTTAATTTCCGTGATAGCAAGCAAGTTGTCGCCGCTATCGGACAAGTGCGGTGTTTTTTGGAATTAAATCTGGCACAAGCTTTTATACAAGAAAACCATTATCCCTTAGTGGGCGGTGTGCAATTTTATGGTGAAAGCCAATTTTTCTTGCCGCGTTTGTATTTGCAACAGCAAGAAAATAAGCTAAAAATTCAACTATTCATCGATCAAACAAAAGATTTTGCACAAGAATACCAAGACTGCTTGAACGCATTAGAAACTTTTGAAAAAAGCACCGCACTTTGTCCAATTCAACAATCCATTCATTTTGGGCAAAAACGGGCAGCACAAGCACAATGGTGTGAATGGGTAGAACAAGGTTTACAGCAGATTAAGCAAGGCTTACTAAATAAAATTGTATTGGCGAATGAAACACTTTTCCACTCAGAAGGAAAACTGAACGCCTATGATTTTTTGGCTGAAAGTGAACGCTATAATTTCGGTTGCTATCATTTTCTATTTGCTGAAACGGAAGAATGTATTTTTATTGGCTCAAGCCCTGAACGCCTGTATCAACGGCAAGGCACACAACTGCAAACCGAAGCATTGGCGGGGACAGCCTTAGTGGGCGAAAATGCACAAGAAACCGCACAACAAGCCCAATGGCTTCTGCAAGATAAAAAAAATATTTATGAAAATCAACTCGTTGTTGATGACATTAAGCAACACCTTGCACCTTATAGCCAACATATTGAAGTTTCGCCCTTAGGTCTGAAGACCTTGCGCCAAGTGCAGCATTTAAGACGTAAAATTTCTGCACAGATTTCCCCCGAATATGGTGATAACCTTTTCTTAAATGCCATTCACCCCACCGCGGCGGTAGCAGGCTTAGGACGAAATGAAGCCATCGCATTTTTACGTCAAACGGAAACCTTTGACCGCCGTTGGTATGCGGGAACATTAGGCGTAATGCAAAAAGAATGGGCGGAATTCTGTGTGGCGATTCGCTCAGCGTTCATTGAGCAAGAACAAATTCGCGTTTTTGCCGGTGCGGGGATTGTTGAAGGCTCTATTCCCTTGTTAGAATGGCAAGAAATTGAGCGTAAAGCCTTAGGATTAATTTCTTTATTACAAGAATAAACATAGAAAGAACGAACAAAATCAATGGAGAACCCTATGTCAGTGAGTGTATTTAATCGTTGTTGGTCAAAAGTGATCTTGGAAACCCTGATTCGTCAAGGGGTTAGCCATTTTTGCATTGCGCCCGGTTCTCGTTCTACCCCACTCACGTTAGAAGCCGCTCGCCTTGAACAAGGTGGCAAAGCCAAATGCCATACCCATTTTGATGAGCGTGGTTTGGGTTTTCTCGCCCTTGGTTTAGCTAAAGCAAATAAAAAGCCCGTGGCGATTATTGTAACTTCTGGCACAGCAGTGGCAAATCTTTATCCCGCGGTGATTGAAGCGCGCCAAAGTGGGGTAAATCTCATTGTATTGAGTGCTGATCGCCCGCCTGAATTATTGGAGTGCGGTGCAAATCAAGCCATTTTACAGCACAACATTTTTGCTGATTATCCTGTCGCAACAGTAGATTTACCTCGTCCTAGCCAAGATTATTCACCTAACTGGCTGATTTCACTTGTGGAACAGGCTTGTTATCGACAAAGCCAGCACGCTGGTGTCGTGCATATTAATATGCCATTTGCTGAGCCGTTATATGAAGCCAATGCAGAACAAATTGATCAACATCCTTGGCTTATGCCAATTCAGCGTTGGTTAAGCCAAAACAAACCGTGGCATAACCATCAAGCCCCACAAAAAGAAGTGGTAATGCACGAACATTGGGATCATTGGCGTACAAAACGTGGGATTATTTTGGTTGGAAAACTCCCCACAGAGCAAGCTATGGGCATTCGCACTTGGGCTGAAACGCAAGGCTGGATTATGCTCACAGATATTCAATCTGGCGTTGAGCCAACCCTACCTTATGCGGATATTTGGCTGGCAAATCAAACCGTTAAACAAAAATTGCTTGAAGCAGATATTGTGTTGCAATTTGGCTCGCACTTTATTAGCAAACGTATAAATCAATTTATGGCGGCCTTTAAAGGGGAATATTGGATCGTTGAACCTTCAGATAATTCGGTTGATCCAAACCATCACGCACACACCCGTTTTAATGGAAAAATTCATCATTGGCTACGCGCCCATCCCCCTTTACGCCAGAAACCTTGGCTATTAGAGCCAATCGCACTGGCTAAGTTCTGTTCTAGCTTTGTGGAACAGCAAGTGGGCGGTAATTTGAATGAGGCCTCTTTAGCTCACCATTTAGAGCGTTTATTACCCAATAATGGACTGCTCTTTTTGGGCAACAGCCTTTTTGTACGCTTGGTTGATGCCCTAACTAAATTGCCAGAAGGCTATCCGGTGTACACCAACCGTGGTGCAAGTGGTATTGACGGCTTACTTGCCACCGCAACAGGCTTAAGTTTAGGTTCAAACCAGCCTGTGGTAGCAATGCTTGGAGATACTTCCGCCCTATACGATCTCAATTCCTTAGCGTTGCTTAAAAAAGTAAACCAGCCAACCATTATTTTTGTGATCAATAATAATGGCGGTGCAATTTTCGATATGCTGCCTGTGGATGCGGAAATGAAAAATAAATTCTACCGTATGCCACATAATTTAGAATTTTCTCATGCGGCATCAATGTTTGATCTCAAATATGCACGTCCTTACACTTGGGCAGATCTCAGCTCCGTGCTTAAACAAGCTTATTTCCGCCGCGAAGCCACCTTAATCGAAATTAAGGTGAACAATAGCGATGGCAGTAATATTTATAAACGTCTGATTGAACAAATTAGCCACGCTGTTATTGGCGCTTAAATAAGAAGCTTAAGTAATGGCAAAACCCCATTTAGTTTTTCTGCACGGTTTACTTGGAACAAAGGCGGATTGGCAAAAAATCATCGAAAAACTACCGCACTTTTCCTGTCTCGCTCTTGATCTCCCCTTACACGGGGAGAACAAACATATTGACGTGACAGATTTTGACAACGCAGCAAAAATACTCGCTCAACAAATTCAAAGTGCGGTGCAAAATCAGCCCTATTTTTTAATTGGTTATTCACTAGGTGGACGGCTTGCTCTTTACTATGCTTTACAAGCCAAAGTAGAAAAAGGCGATTTACAAGGGTTGATTTTAGAGGGGGCAAATTTAGGGCTAATCTCCGAACAAGAACGCCAACAACGCTGGCAAAATGATTGTGATTGGGCTGAACGTTTTGCCACTCAGCCAGCTCATCAGGTATTAGAAGATTGGTATCAACAACCCGTGTTTGCCCACTTAACCGCTGAACAACGGCAGGCCTTGATTAAACTTCGCCAAGCTAATTGTGGTGAAAATATTGCTCAAATGCTCAAAGCCACTTCTCTCGCCAAACAACCTGATTTTCGCTCACAAGTGCGGTCAAATTCCTTGCCAATTTTTTATCTTTGCGGTGAAAAGGATGTCAAATTCCGTCAAATGGCGACAGAAAACCAACTCAACTTACATTTCATTCCCAATGCAGGACATAATGCTCATCAAGAAAATCCACAGGCTTTTTCACAATGTTTGGCACACATTCTCACTAAAATTCATTCTATTTAAGTGAAAAAACGCAGTATTTATAAGACGTTAAGTAAGCACTAGGTTTCAAAAATGCTGACTAATACGAAAATCTAATGACAAATTTGTATGGATAAATCCGCCAGTTTTTCCCATACATCATCACTAAATTCAAGTTTTACCAAACGTTCTAATTCGGCGAGCTGTTGAATAATTTCATACAGTTTACGATAGTTTAAGTGTTGAATCGCTTGTAAGAAAAGTGGGCGACGTGTTTGCCAAATTTTGAGTTGATCAAATTTTTCACGCAATTTCGCCGTAGAAAGCCCTTGATCAATATTGCTCATTCCTTGTTGTGGTTGAGTGAGTGTCAAAAGGGTTATTAACTCACGTTGCAAGGTACGCAATAAAATTACAGGCTGAATTTCCTCACCACGCAACCCCGCTAAAATTCGTCTGGCACGCTGGCTTTTTCCCTCAAGTAAGGCATCAACCCATTGAAATACGGTAAACACAGAGGATTGTTCCACCACATTTTGCACGCGAGATAAGGTGATTTTATCCTTTGGATAAAGCAATGCCAGTAACTGCAAGGTCTGTTTTAAGGCAAGAAGATTATTTTCGTAGCTATAACACAAAAGCTGGATTGCCTCTGGCTCAATAAAGATTTCTAAGGTTTTACTACGCCCGACAATCCAACGAGGTAATTGTTCAATACTTGGTGTTTGACAATTTACGAGAGAAAATTGCGGATCAAACTGACTGGCTTGCACAAACCAATCTTGTTTTTCCATCGGTTTGGTGAGTTTTGCCATTTGCAAAATGAGTAGCACATCTTGGTTTAACAAACTTATTAATTCAGCAATACGCTTTTGCAAAAGTGCGGTGAGATTTTCAGGAAAATTTAACACTAAAATTTGACGACTGAAAAATAATCCCATTGATTGCACTTGTTCGTTTAAGGCGATCCAATCAGTGCTATTATCAATAGTCATTTCATTTTTTTCATCAAAGTCTTGCTGTTTTGCCGTTGTGCAAATGAGATCCTTGCTTTCTTGTAAAAGCAAAGGATCTTGCCCCACTAAACAATAAATTGATGCTAACTTTTTATCTAGCGAGGCACTGAGCTGATCGGCAAACAGACGTTGCATTATTGGCTTTTCATCTGCTGTTTTAACGCCACCATTTTGCTGATAAGTTGGCGCGCTGCTTGCTCACGCATATCATTCCAAATCACCTCTTTTTCGGCAGATTTGGCTAATGCTGCACGTGAGTTATCAAAGAAAGTGCGGGTTACTTGTGTATTAATTGGATAACGTTGCTTGTTTTTAAGCTGAATGTTCGCCTCCACTTGTAACACTAATACTTTTTCAGCCTCACGTCCTTGCTTGAAAATAGATGCCACTTCACTGTTCTCACGCACATTATTTAAGCGGAACACCACCACATCGCCTTGCTCAACAAGTTGGATATTATTGGCTCTTAACTGCTTACGCATTGCAATCGTCATCGCATCATAAGGATCACGGCTTTCTAGACGCAATGTTCTTAGTTCTTGCGGAATCAATTCGCCATTTTGGAAATGAAAACCACAAGCCGTGAGTAATGCGACAGCACTGACGAGAGATAATTTTTTAAGTAAGTTCAACATTTGATTTTCTCTTAATAATTCGCCCCACCTAATGCGTGGGGCATAGGATTATTTCGCTACAAAGCTAAATAACTTACCGGGTACATAGATGGTTTTCACAATGTTTAGACCATCTAAGAATTTTTGTACATTCGGATCAGCAAGCGCAATGTCTTTAATCGCCTCTTCTGCCATATCCGCAGGTACAGTAATTTTAGCGCGCACTTTACCATTAACTTGCACCACCACCAGTTTTTCGTCATCGATCATTGCTTGCTCATCGGCTTTCACCCAAGGGGCAAAGTCAATCGCCTCTTGATTTCCAAGCTCTTTCCATAATTGGAAACAAATGTGCGGAGTGATCGGATAAAGCATTTTAACGACCGCATTTAACGCTTCAGCCATTACCGTGCGATCTTGTTCATCTTCTAATGGGGCTTTGGTTAATTTGTTCATTAGCTCCATAACCGCAGCAATCGCCGTGTTAAAGGTTTGACGACGACCGATATCATCGCTCACTTTCGCAATGGTTTTATGCACATCACGGCGTAAGGCTTTTTGCGCGTTAGAAAGTGTGGTTGGATTTAGCGCTGTTTTTGCAGGATTTTTACTGTACTCAAAGACTAAATTCCATAAACGGCGTAAGAAACGGTTTGCCCCTTCCACGCCAGATTCTTGCCATTCTAAGGTCATTTCAGCAGGGGAAGCAAACATCATAAATAAGCGTACGGTATCCGCACCGTATTTTTCCACCATTTCTTGTGGGTCAATACCATTGTTTTTCGATTTTGACATCTTCGTCATTCCGCTATGGACTAACTCGCGTCCTTCATCATCAATGGCACGGATAATACGTCCTTTTTCATCACGCTCAAGCGTAACTTTGGTTGGCGAAACCCAAATGCGTTCGTTGGTGTCGCTGGTGTAATAAAACGCATCAGCTAAGACCATTCCTTGACATAATAATTTATTTGCAGGCTCATCTGTGTTTACTAAACCAGCATCACGCAATAATTTATGGAAGAAACGGAAATAAAGTAAATGCATTGTGGCGTGTTCAATACCACCGATATATTGATCCACTGGCAGCCAGTAATTTGCCTCTTCAGGGTTCAACATTGCTTGGTGGAAATCTGGACAAGTGTAACGCGCGTAATACCACGAAGATTCCATAAAGGTGTCGAAGGTATCGGTTTCTTTTAATGCAGGTTGCCCATTGTAAGTAGTTTTTGCCCAATTTGGATCGGCTTTGATCGGGCTACGAACACCGTCCATCACCACATCTTCAGGTAATACAATTGGCAAATCTGCAAGTGGTGCCGGCACAACTTCACCATTTTCAAGGGTAAGCATAGGGATTGGTGCGCCCCAATAACGTTGGCGTGATACCCCCCAATCGCGTAAGCGATAATTCACTTGACGTTTGCCCACGCCCATTTGTTCCAATTTATCCGCAATCCCTTTGAATGCGGCCTCAAAACCTAAGCCATCAAATTCTGCTGAATTAATCAAAATACCGTGTTCAGTATAAGCCTGCTGTGATAAATCTAACGGGCTGCCGTCTTCTGGCGTGATAACAGGGTAAAGCGGTAAATCATATTTTTTAGCAAATTCATAATCACGCTCATCGTGCGCTGGTACCGCCATTACCGCCCCTGTGCCATAGTGCATTAACACAAAGTTAGCGACCCAAACAGGCACTAATTTCCCTGTAATCGGGTGAATGGCGTGAATGCCCGTTGCCATTCCTTTTTTCTCCATTGTGGCAAGCTCTGCCTCCGCCACTTTCGTGTTTTTTGCTTCTTGAATAAATTGGGCAAGTGCGGGGTTATTTTGTGCTGCTTTTTCCGCTAATGGATGTGCTGCGGCAACAGCCAGATACGACACGCCATAGAACGTATCTGGACGTGTCGTATAAACCGTTACGGTTTCATCAGAATTTTCAATATTAAAGGTAATTTCTACCCCTTCTGAACGACCGATCCAGTTACGCTGCATCGTTTTCACCATTTCTGGCCATTCTGGCAGATGATCTAAACCACCCAATAATTGCTCGGCATAGTCGGTAATTTTGATAAACCATTGTGGGATCTCTTTTTGTTCCACTGGGGTATCACAACGCCAGCAACGCCCCTCGTGGACTTGCTCGTTCGCTAACACGGTTACATCATTCGGACACCAGTTTACGCTAGAGCTTTTTTTATACACCAAGCCTTTGCGATAAAGCTCCGTAAAGAACCATTGCTCCCATTTGTAATATTCAGGTTTGCAAGTGGCAATTTCACGATCCCAGTCAAAACCAAAGCCCAAAATTTTGAGCTGATTTTTCATATAGTCAATATTTTCGTATGTCCATTTTGCTGGCGCAGTTTTATTTTTCACCGCCGCCCCCTCTGCTGGCAACCCGAATGCGTCCCAACCCATCGGCTGTAACACATTTTTACCATTCATTCGCTGGTAACGAGAAATGACATCACCAATGGTATAGTTACGAACGTGCCCCATATGCAAGCGACCAGATGGATAAGGGAACATTGAAAGGCAATAATATTTCTCTTTACTCGGATCTTGCACCGCTTTAAACGTCTTATTTTCAGCCCAATATTTCTGCACTTCACTCTCAATCAAATCAGGGCGATATTGTTCTTGCATAATGTTACCTTTAAAAAATTATCAAAAAATTGACCGCACTTTTCCCCCTTTACCAAAGGCGATTTTAGCGGTATAGATGAATAAGAAAATGTGATATAGGATAGCGTAAAATAAGGGAAATTGATAGAACTATTGCGAAAATCACGCCCTTATTTGCAATGACATTTTTCATACAACGGCAGTAAATCTTGAATAGTTTGTACGATAAATTCCACCGCATCAATGTGATCTAATTCAGCTTTTTCAATATTTTTTCCTATACAGAAAAAATCTTCATCATTGTTGAGTAAAAAATCCTGTGCAGAAAGCGACCGCACTTTGCGGAAATCAGCGTATTCGCTTTCATCACCACGCCAAAAATCAAAATCGGCATACTGTGCTTGATCCAACTGTTCAACCCATTGGTTGTATTGTTGCACATTGATTTGCGAGCGATCAGCGCGGTAGCAATGCCAATCAAGGCTCACTTGTAAACGGCGACGATTTAAGATAACCGATAAAATCGCCGCGGAATTTTTGTTAAATTCATATTTAAAATAAGCAAAAAAATGCGCCCGTACTTGCCAACCGTTACACCATTTTTCAATATGAGGTTCAGCAAAAGGTGCGCCAAGCTGTTGTGCCACTTGTAAGATGGCGGTCTTCCATAAATTCCAGTCCCGTTTGTAATCCGCTTTAATTTGTGGAATTTGTTCAGGGCAAAATTTTTTCATTTGTGCGAACTGAAAAAAAGGCAGATTAAACAGATCGCAACTGGCAGAGGTAATCAGTTTTGCTTTCATTTTTTAGGTATATTGTTTCATTGCTGGTTGAGTAAAATAACGCTTATCTTCCCAGCGTAGCATTGTCATTCGATTGCCCCACACACAGCCGGTATCAAGGGCATAAATATTAGCTGGCGTAGGCGTATCCACTAAACTTGCCCAATGGCCAAAGACGATATTTTGTGTTTTAAACAAGGGATTATTAAGCCTAAACCAAGGTGTCAGTTCAGCGGGGGCTTCATCAACAGGGGCTTTGCAATCAAAGTCAAGGCGGTGATCATAATAGCAAAAACGCATACGGGTAAACACATTAATAATGTAACGTAAACGGTCGATACCTTGCAAATCAGGCGACCAGCGATCTGGCTGGTTATCATACATTTGCGCGATCATTGCATAATAATCACTGTGGCGTAGCACTTGTTCCACTTCGCTAGCACAAGCTTTCGCGGTGTCAAGATCCCAATCAGGTGAAATGCCGGCGTGAGTGAGCAAGAAATTGGCTTGCTCATTATGAATAAGTAAAGGCTGCTGGCGAAGCCAGTCAATCAACTCGTGAAAATCAGGGGCGTTGAAAATGGCATCCACACGATCTTTGGGCTTCACTTGCTTAATTCCAAGTGCGGTAGAAATTAAATGCAAATCGTGATTGCCTAGCACAGTGTGAGCCGCCTTGCCAAGCGATTTGACTAAACGCAAACATTCGAGCGATTTATCCCCTCGCGCCACCAAATCACCAACCAAATAAAGGACATCTTGGCTTGGATCAAACTTTACCTTTTCCAGCAAAGCGTGCAGTTCATCATAACAGCCTTGCAGATCGCCGACTAAATAAGTTGCCATTGTCTATTCCACTTCACTCTGTTCATTTTCCAGCACAGGATTATCACACAGCCAGTTTGCCAATCTTACATAATCGGCAATGGAGAGATTTTCCGCTCGTGCGTTCAAATCAATACCAAGTGCGGTGAGATTTTCTGCAGAAAATAATGTAGAGAGCGCATTGCGCAAGGTTTTTCGACGTTGATTGAAGGCTTGCGTACAAACACGGTTGAGCCAATATAAATCTTTCACTGGGTGTGGCAACGTACTATGCGGAATTAAACGAACCACCGCAGAATCCACTTTTGGTGCAGGCTTAAATGCGCTCGGCGGTACTTCCAATACAGGCATTACTTGGCAAAAATATTGCGCCATAATGGTTAAACGGCCATAAGCCTTGCTATTTGGTGCAGCACAAAGACGTTTTACTACTTCTTTTTGTAGCATAAAATGCATATCTTGAATTTGTTCGCAATAGTTGAACAAATGGAACATTAATGGCGTTGAAATGTTATAAGGAAGATTGCCGAAAATACGTAATTTCTGATTTTTTTCTGCCAGTTTTTCATCTTGATAAAGCTGAGCAAAATCAAACTGCATTGCATCTGCTTCAATCACATTCAATTTTTGGTGTAAAAAGGGATGATGGCGTAAACGTTCAGCCAGATCGCGATCTAACTCAACCACCGTTAAACGTTCAACACGTTCCGCCACAGGTTCTGTTAATGCCCCTAAACCGGGACCGATTTCCACCAAATACTGATCTGGCTGTGGATAAATAGCTGCCACAATACTTTGAATAATATTATCATCGGATAAAAAGTTTTGCCCAAAACGCTTACGGGCGGTATGACCTAAATGTTTTCTTGAATTCATAATGATTGATACTGTTAAAAAAGACGCACTATTATAAAACAAAAATCCCAGCATTGGGGCTGGGATTTCGTGATTGCGGCAAATTACTTGAAATATTTAATATTGGCTGTTTTACGCAAGGCTTTCACCCAATCCTGCGAGGCTTCGTGCAGTTGTTGATTAACTAATTGCTGATAGGCTTTTTGCATATAAGCATCACGAGTACGATCCCCTTGGCGTGTATCAGTAACTTCTAAAATATGCCAGCCAAACTCTGTTTTAAAAGGCGCTGAAATTGTGCCTTTCTTCGTACTTTGCACCATTTTGGCAAACGTTGGCACATAGGTTTCAGGGAACGCAAAGCCTAAATTTCCACCATTTGCGCCAGATAAATAATCTTTAGAATAGGCTAATGCGGCATCAGCAAAAGTGGTTTTCTTGGCAAGAATATCCGCACGAATTTGCGTTAATTGTGCTTTAGCCTGTGCATCATTGAGTAATGGATTAAGTTTCAACAAAATATGACGAACTTGGTATTCTGTTCCTGTTACTTTTTTCTCTTTACCTTGTGCTTTCGCTTGATCGAGTAATTTTTGCCCGAGTTCTTGCACTTCTTCACGGGTTACATCAATGCTTTTACCAATTGCCTGATTACGCACTTCCGACATTAATAATTGATTTGCAATTTGTTGGCGATATTGATGATAGTTAATGCCTTGATAATCTAGCACATCAAGTAACTGACCATAAGTCAAGCCATTGCGTGCCGCAATATCTTCCATAACACGATCAACTTGTGCATTGCTCACGCTCACCCCAGAGTCTTTAATGGCTTGATTGACGAGAATATCATCAATGACGGTATTTAATGCCGCTTCACGATTTGCTTCTGTATTGGCTTTTTTACCTAACGCCGCGCGGACTTGGCTTTCTAAAATAGGATTACCATTTACCGTGGCGACAACACGCTCTACTGCCAAAACATTTGCTGAAACGGCAAAGAATCCCACTAAACCGATTAAAATTGCTTTAAAATTCACTCTTTTCATATTTTCCATTTATCCGTTCAAATTATTTTACATTAGAGTATCAATTTGCCAAAAGGTTCCCCCTTTGGTTTGATAAACGCGGTTTTATGTTGCTTTTATTTTGAGACTAGCGCCACTTCATAACATTGATCAAACTTCATTGTGCGCACTTGCACTTTTTCTGTGCGACTGGTTGGCACATTTTTGCCCACATAATCCGCACGAATGGGTAATTCACGGTGTCCGCGATCAACAAAAATAACTAATTCCACTTTCGCTGCACGTCCAAAATCAATTAACGCATCTAACGCGGCTCGAATAGTTCGCCCGGTAAATAAAACATCATCGACCAAAATTACAATTTTATTTTGAATGCTGACATAATTTGATGCACCGCTATAAACGGGCGATTGACTTTGTGGCTCAACATATTCTAAATCATCGCGATAAAAAGTAATATCCAAATCAAGGGAAGGGACTTCTTTCCCCGTTAAATCATTAATTTTACGCTTAATTAATTCTGCGATTTCTGCCCCACGGCGTTTAATGCCGACGATCACTAAGTCATCAAGATGTTGATGTTTTTCTATGATCTCGTGTGAAATCCGCGAAATGGTTCGCATAAATCGATCTTCATCAATAAGAATTTTTTCTGCCATTTATAAATCCTAGGTTGTGATAAATTTTTTCGCTACTATACCAAAAACTCACCCAAAAATGACCGCACTTAATAAAATTCTTTCTCGCTCAACATAACGAAAAAGCACAAACCTGCGTTTGTGCTTTGTATCGTTAATCGATGGCATACCCTGCATTTGGCAAGCGCTTGCCATCTAAATAAGCCTTGCCAGCCTCAAGCGTTAAGCGATCGGTAACAAACCATTTAATCACCAAAGGATAAATTTGTTGCTCTTGATATTTCACTCGCTGCTCAATATCAACCACGTCATCATCAGGAAAAATCGGCACTTTTGCTTGTAGCACAATTGCCCCGCCATCTACCTCTTCATTGACAAAATGCACCGTTGTGCCGTGTTCTTGTTCGCCCGCCTCTAAAGCTCGCTGATAAGTATGTAAGCCGGGGTATTTCGGTAACAATGAAGGATGAATATTGAGAATTTTTCCCGCAAAACGTTGGGTAAATTCAGCAGTCAAAATTTTCATATACCCCGCTAAAACAATCAAATCCGCCCCTAATATGGCGATATAATCACCAATAGCCTGATCCATTTGCTTATTATCTGCATAATCTTTTCGCTCAAAAAGTGCGGTAGGAATTTCAGCCATTTTTGCCCGTTGTAATCCATAAGCCGTTGCTTTATTAGAAATGACAGCACAGATTTGTGCGGGGATATCGCCAACCTTGCAGGCATCAATAATGCTTTGCAAGGTTTGCCCCTCACCAGAAATTAATACAGCGATCTTTTTCATTAACGAATAATAACCTGCTGTTCACCTTCACTTAGGCTTTCAATATGCCCAATCTGCCACGCCGTTTCGCCCGCTTGGTGTAATAATGCTAACGCGGTTTCCACTTGATCTTGTGGCAAGGCAATGATCATTCCCACACCACAATTGAAAGTGCGGTACATTTCATAACGTTCAATGTTGCCCTGTTCTTGTAGCCAGTTGAAAATAGCAGGCCATTGCCAGCTTGATTCATCAATCACCGCTTTCACATTATGTGGTAACACGCGTGGAATATTTTCCCAAAAACCACCGCCTGTTAAGTGAGAAATGGCGTGAACAGACACGTGTTTGATTAATTGCAAAATGGATTTTACATAAATTTTTGTTGGCGCTAACACTTGATCGGCGAAAGGTTTTCCGTCTAATTGTGCTGTAGCTGGCTCAATGCCTGAACGTTCGATTACTTTACGGATTAATGAATAGCCATTGGAATGCGCCCCACTTGAGCCTAATGCGATTAAGGCATCGCCCACTTTCACCCGACTACCGTCAATAATTTCAGATTTTTCTACGACACCGACGCAGAACCCCGCCAAATCATAATCACCTTGATGATACATACCGGGCATTTCAGCAGTTTCACCGCCGACTAAGGCACAACCTGCTTGCTCACAACCATTTGCGATACCTTTAATCACACTCGCTGCCACATCAACATCTAATTTACCTGTGGCATAATAATCAAGGAAAAATAGTGGTTCAGCGCCTTGCACCACTAAATCATTCACGCACATCGCGACCAAGTCAATGCCAATGGTATCGTGTTTATTCAAATCAATGGCAAGGCGTAATTTTGTCCCAACACCATCTGTGCCTGACACCAAAATTGGCTCTTTATATTTACTTGGCAATGCACAAAGAGCGCCAAAGCCACCCAATCCCCCCATCACTTCTGGACGCGTAGTGCGTTTTACATCGGCTTTAATTTTTTCCACTAACGCATTGCCAGCGTTAATATCGACACCTGCATCTTTGTAACTTAATGATTGTTTGCTCACGATTTTTTCCTATATGACTTGAGTTACTAAAAATCGCGCGTATTGTATCACGCCTACGCAATCGTTTGCGATAAATTTTCTCTTGTCTCATTATTTTCATTCTTTAGACGCATTTTGATTTGTGCAACAGCTCACAAAATTGGCTTTTTTTGTTAGAAATTGCCCCCCAAATATGCAAGAATAATTTTAACCTAATCAACACGCATTCTTCCTCAGAATGTAAGGAGGTCAAAATGAGAAAATTAGGTTTATCACTGAGTGTAATGTTGCTCGCTGCTTGTTCTACCACTCCAACTTCGCCTCCTCCCGAAGTCAAACTCGTGCTACCAACCTTAACCAAAGCGGGCTATTTCAAGTTAGCACCAAATGCCGAATATTATGTGGATACCCAATCAGTTTGGGTAGATAACGAAGACAAACATTTAATTCATTTTGATGTCGTGATTAATTCAGACAAAGGCTTATTCGTGTATAAAAACCGTCCTGAACTTTACGCGCGATCCGTGCGTCAATATAAAATACTCAACTGCGACACTTATCGTCTGACACAAGTTAGAACAGATTATTACAGTGAATTTTGGGGCGATGGTATCCGCGCAGCGCTACGCAAACAACAAAGGCATACGGTAAAATTGCAAAAAAACTCCACCCTTTATGTATTGGGTCAAGTGATGTGCGCCAATATGTATCGAAAATGGTAAATGAAAAAACAGACTCACTAAAATAGAAAAAACGAGAAGAAAAAAGTGCGGTGCAAATTTTCAGCATTTTTGCACCGCACTTTGAATGTTGATACGAAGTTGAGCTTTATAATAGCGTGTAAATACAATCTATCTATAAATTGTCAGGCAGTTTAAAATTAGCACTTATTTTAAATATTGACGCAGAGTTAAACGTTATCATATTAGGGCAACCCTCTTGTCAATTAACCGAATGGGAATAAAATTTTTAGAAAAGTAACGCCTGAACACGGCATAGCAAGTATGGGTTTACTTTTCGTTAAAAAATTTTATTGGAATGAGGAAAAGCAATTTAGCAGGGGACGCTTTTCTTTGCTTACTTTCTTTTGCGGAAACAAAAGAAAATAAGTCGCTCAACGCGCGAAACACGTTATATCAACAAAGAAAAACACAGTCAGCCAAATGACTAAATATAATCAAAAAAACATTTATAAAAAACCTTAACCATGGAGATCTTGATGCCCACAATCACTAATATGCCACTTGCTAGCGTTGTGATCTTTCTCGCAATTGCTGTACTCTTGTTTATCCACAATAAAATCCGTATGGACGTCATTGCCCTATTAGTGATGCTCGCTTTTTGCTTAAGTGGTATTTTAACGGTGCAAGAAGTATTTGCAGGGTTTAGCGATCCAAATATTATTTTGATTGCATTACTTTTTATTGTTGGTGAAGCATTAGTCAGAACGGGCGTGGCGTATCAAGTCAGCGAGTGGTTGATGAAAGCGGCCAAAAATAGCGAAACTCGTGTGTTGATCTTAGTAATGTTAGCGGTAACTGGGTTAGGATCTTTTATGAGTTCCGTTGGTATTGTGGCGATTTTTATTCCTGTGGTGTTAGTGATTTGTCAGCAAATGAATATTTCCCCAAAACGTCTTATGATGCCTCTCAGTATGGCAGGGCTAATTAGTGGAATGATGACCTTAATCGCCACTGCCCCTAACTTGGTGATTAATGCCGAATTAATAAACTTGACCCACCAACGCTTTAATTTTTTCTCTTTTACACCGATTGGCATCGTGATTTTATTATTAGGCATTGCCTATATGCTTGTTGCACGTCATTGGTTAGGAACCTCTGAACAGGATGAAGAGGAAGGAGGAAGCCGCCATTCTATTCAAGATTTAATTAATGATTACCAACTGCATAACCGCACAAAACGTTTTGTCGTGAAAACAGGCTCGGATTTTATTGGGCAACCGTTGGAATCTTTACACTTACGTTCTAATTATGCATTAAATGTGCTAGCCATCGAGCGTTGGAAACGTTTTCGCCCAAGATTTCTTGCAGATTCATTAGGTAAAATTGAAATTCGTGAAAAAGATATTTTACTGATTGATTGTGCCGATCCTGAGTTAGATATCAATGAATTCTGCCAACAACATCAGTTAGAGCCTACAGAACTTCGCCCTTACTATTTTGAACAACAAGCAAAATTTATGGGAATGGTGGAAATTACCCCTATTCCAGATGGTGATTATCTAGGCAAAACAGTCGCCGATGTCGGTTTTCGTTCCCGTTTTGGTTTAAATGTGGTTGGCATTAAACGGAATAATGAGATTTTGACGGGAAGTTTGATCGAACAGCCATTAAAGATCGGAGATTTGCTGTTGGTGGTAGGATCGTGGAAATTGATCCACGCGATGCGTAATAAAACGAAAAGTTTTTTTGTCTTGGATTACCCCGCAGAAATTGAGCGTGCAGCGCCCGCACAAAGCCAAGCACCCTATGCCATTTTATCCATTGTAACGATGGTAGCATTAATGGTAACAGGGCTTGTACCGAATGTGGTCGCGGCATTAATTGCTTGTTTAATGTTAGCGAAGTTCCGTTGCGTTGATGCGAAAAGTGCTTATGCTTCTATTCATTGGTCGAGCTTAATTTTAATTGTTGGAATGATGCCATTTTCTACCGCACTGCAAAAAACAGGTGGGATAAATTTAATCGTGGAGTTTATGATTAATACCGTAGGCGGAATGGGGAAACATTGGATTTTAATCAGCTTGTTTACGCTTACCGCCGTGATTGGCCTATTTATTTCCAATACGGCGACAGCCATTCTTATGGCGCCTATTGCGATTACTATGGCACAGCATTTACAGCTTTCACCATTACCTTTTGCAATGACGGTGGCGATTGCTTCTTCTGCTGCGTTTATGACCCCTATTTCTTCCCCCGTCAATACGATGGTATTAGGGGCAGCGAAGTATAAGTTTGGTGATTTCGTAAAAATTGGTGTACCCTTTACGTTGTTGATTATGCTGACAAGTGTATTTTTAATTCCGTTGTTATTTCCATTTTAAGAAGGAGAAATGATGAGTATTTATGATTTAAAGCCTCGATTTCAAAATTTACTGCGCCCAAGTGTGATTAAATTGGAACAAAAAGGCGTTACAGCAAATCAAGTTACCCTATTGGCTTGTGCTATTTCAATAATTTTAGGTCTATTTTTGACCGCACTTTCAACCGTAAATTGGTTATTCATTTTGCTTCCGATTTGGCTTTTTATTCGTATGGCATTTAATGCAATTGATGGAATGTTAGCCAGAGAATTTCAGCAAAAATCTCGTTTGGGTGGGTATTTGAATGAAATTACGGATGTGATTTCCGATGCCGCATTATATTTACCCTTTGCTTTTATTTCTCCTTTTGATCCTTTTGTGATTGGAATCATTATTTGGCTTGCTGCACTCACGGAATTTTGTGGAGTATTGGGGCAGATATATGGTAAAACACGCCGTTATGATGGACCTCTAGGCAAAAGTGATCGTGCATTCTTATTTGGTGGATTAGGTTTGATTTATACTTTTATGCCAACATTACCAAGTTGGTTGTATGGTATTGCTTGGCTTGTCGTTATCGGATTAATTTTAACCTGTGTAAAACGTGTAAAAGCGGGGCTTAATGAGGAAGCAAAATCAACACAAGATGATGAAAAGGAAAGTGCGGTACAATTTCCGACAGAAAATAACGAAGTAGAAACACAGGAGAACAATAATGTTAGCTAAATTGATTGATTTTCTGTTATGCCGTTTAACCTCATTTCTTACCGGAGTACGTCCGGCAAAGAATATTGCCCTGCAATCTGTGGGTAAACCTCGATTGTATTATGCAAACCATAACAGCCACGGCGATTTTATTTTATTTTGGGTTTCTTTGCCTTATGAAGTCAGAAAAAACACCCGTCCAGTTGCGGGAGCTGATTATTGGCAAAAAGGGAGAATTCGTTCTTTTCTGGCGAAAAAAGTATTCAATATGCTCTTGATCGAACGTAATGGCAATGATCCTAAAGCAGTAACAGAGCAAATAAGCCAAGCATTAAAAAAGGATTCGCTGATTATCTTTCCTGAGGGAACGAGAAAAACAGATGATGATATGCTTATTCAGCCTTTTAAAAGCGGGCTATATTATTTGGCTAAAGATAACCCTGATGTAGATTTCATCCCTGTTTGGATAAGTAATACACATAATTTATTACCTAAAGGGTTTATTGTTCCAGTACCATTATTGTGCGATCTTTATTTAGGTGATCCTATCCATATTCAGCCAGAAGAAGATAAAACACACTTTTTAGCCCGTGCTGAGCAAGCATTAGTTAATTTAAACCCAAGATATCAAGGAGAATAAAATGGAAATGTGGCATTTATTCTGGGGTCTTATAGGCACCTTGCTTCTTGCTTCTGCAATTGGTTATAGTTTGAAGTGGAAAGTGGGGTTTTCTACCCCCCATAAAGTCATTGATAACCTTAATCATCGTATTAATGCGTGGTGGGTAATGATTTTAATTATTTTTGCTGCCGCTTATTTAGGATTTTACGCCGTTTTACTGCTCTTCTTCCTTATCTCATTTACCGCATTACGTGAATTTTTATCCCTTATTGATATTCGGCGTGGTGATCATTTTGCGTTAGTTGCTTGTTTTTATCTGATTTTACCATTGCAATATTATTTCATTGCCATAGACTGGTTTAGTATGTTTACTATTTTTATTCCCGTGTATGGATTTCTATTTTTACCGATTTTATCTGCTTTATTAGGTGATCCATCAAAATTTCTGGACCGCTCAAGTAAAGTGCAATGGACCGTTATGATTGCTATATTCTGTATTTCTCACATACCCGCCATATTAACCTTGAATATTGAAGGCTTTGAAGGAAAAAGTTTATTGTTAATGATTTTCTTAATTCTTATTGTACAAGCCAGCGATGTATTACAATATATATGGGGAAAATTATGTGGTAAACATAAAATCGCCCCCACATTATCACCTTCTAAAACAGTTGAAGGCTTTGTGGGTGGTGTATTTAGTGCCTCAATTTTAGGTGGCTTACTGGCTTGGCTCACCCCATTTACCGTAGTACAAGCGGTATTGATTAGTTTCATTATTTGTCTAATGGGATTTTTAGGTGGATTAGTGATGTCGGCAATGAAACGCAGTATGGGCGTGAAGGACTGGGGAAATATGATTAGTGGACACGGCGGAATGTTGGATCGTATGGATAGCCTTTGTTTTGCAGCCCCTGTCTTTTTCCATATTGTGAGATATTATTGGATTTAATAAAAGAAAAAAGAGGAAAAAATGACCGCACTTTTAAAAATTGGTTTAGTCTCCGTTTCTGATCGAGCATCGCAAGGGGTCTATACGGATCAAGGTATTCCTGAATTAAAGAAATGGCTAGAGCAAGCATTGGTTGAGCCTTTTGAGGTGGAAACTCGTTTAATTCCTGATGAACAACCTATTATTGAACAGACATTATGTGAATTAGTGGATAAGCATCATTGTCATCTTGTATTAACCACAGGGGGAACCGGCCCTGCTAAACGTGATGTTACCCCTGATGCCACACTGGCAATAGCCGATCGTGAAATGCCGGGATTCGGTGAACAAATGCGCCAAGTGAGCTTGCATTTTGTCCCGACCGCAATTTTATCGCGACAAGTTGGCGTAATTCGTAAAAATAGTTTAATTTTAAACTTACCGGGACAACCGAAAGCCATCAAAGAAACCCTTGAGGGAGTGAAAGATGAGCAAGGTAATGTATTAGTGAAAGGCATTTTTTCCGCAGTGCCATATTGTTTACAATTAATTGATGGTATTTATATTGAGACAAAACCTGAAATTATTACCAGTTTTAGACCTAAATCCGCACGACGCGAGAAATAATATTAAGTGAGGTAACTTATGAAAAAAATTGAAGCAATTATCAAACCATTTAAACTCGATGATGTCCGTGAAGCCTTATCAGATATTGGCATTACAGGAATGACAGTAACAGAAGTACGTGGTTTTGGACGACAAAAAGGGCATACCGAGCTTTATCGAGGTGCGGAATATATGGTGGATTTTCTGCCAAAAGTAAAAATGGAAATGGTCATTTCTGATGACGTAGTGGAGCAGTGTATTCAGGCGATTATGGAAACCGCACAAACAGGCAAAATTGGTGATGGTAAAATTTTTGTCTATGACGTAGAGCGCGTAATCCGAATTCGCACGGGTGAGGAAAACGAGGAAGCCGTATAATGGATAAGCGTTTGCCGATCAGCCAATTATTAATGGCATTGTCTGCCTTGGTAGTCATTCTGGCTGGGGTGAAATTGGCAGGGGAAATTGTTGTCCCATTTTTACTTTCCTTATTTATCGCCATTATTTGCTCACCTGTGGTGAAGTTTATGACCAAACGTAAATTACCACATTGGTTGGCGCTAAGTTTACTGTTTTTAATGATTTTGACGGTATTTTTCTTTCTTGTTAGCTTAATTAATAGTACAGCGAGAGAATTTACCCAATCGATCCCTCAATACCGCTTATTACTTTCACAACGACTCAACGATCTTGCGACAATCACGCAAGG
The DNA here is from genome assembly GCF_026226765.1 of Avibacterium sp. 21-599. Lineage (NCBI taxonomy): Bacteria > Pseudomonadati > Pseudomonadota > Gammaproteobacteria > Pasteurellales > Pasteurellaceae > Avibacterium > Avibacterium sp. 21-599. Next base: position 997,001 of record NZ_JAKKOB010000001.1, on the reverse strand, counting down.
TTTACATTTACCCGTGAGAGATTTACAGCAACAAATTATGGATCATTTTGATCCCGCAATGATAATGAACTTTGCCAGCGGATTTTTGCTGAGTTTCTCAGGTGTAGTAACCAACGTATTTGTGCTATTTTTAGTGGTACTGTTTATGTTGTTAGAAGCCCCCACGGCTAAACATAAATTTGCGGTGGCATTTAGCAAACCTAACCAAGTGGCACAATACGAAGGTTATATTGATCGCATTTTGCAAGGCGTAATGGATTATCTTGGTGTGAAAACCTTTACCAGCTTTTTAACGGGCTTAAGCGTATTTATTTTGCTGAAAATTTTTGGCGTGCAATATGCCATTTTGTGGGCAACACTCAGCTTTCTACTTAATTATGTGCCAAATATTGGCTCAATTATTGCTGCCATTCCCATTATTGTACAAGCGTTATTACTCAATGGCTTTTTCACGGGAATTGGCGTTACCATTGGGGTTATCAGCCTAAATATGATCATCGGCAATGTGCTTGAACCAAGAATGATGGGGAAAACTCTCGGGCTTTCTACCCTTGTCGTGTTTCTCTCCCTTTTATTCTGGGGCTGGTTACTGGGCTCAGTGGGAATGTTCCTTTCTGTTCCCCTCACAATGGTACTAAAAATCGCCCTCGAAGCCAGCCCAGATACAGTGAAATACGCTGCGTTACTTGGGGAAACCTCACAGATTAACGCCCAAGAGGGAACAAAGACAGCATAGAAAAAGTGCGGTAAGTTTTTCTTTTAAATTTATATAAAACAATATTTTTGTTTGTCTGGAAGAGCTATTAAATAAAAAGTCGACTATAAATTCGACTTTTTATTATGCTGTTCTTTATGAGTTAATTATTCATCGAAAATGCTCAAAAATCCCACCGCACTTTGTTTTTTAGGATTTTCTGTATTCTCTAAAATTTTTGCGATCTTGATCGCAAAAAAGTGCGGTGGTTTTTTCTTTTATTTTTCTGTTGGCTAAAATAGCGTTCAGGTTAGGCTGAAATTGCTAGATTAATCAAACATAACTCTGTACAATCGCAACTCATTTTTTAAGCGGTAGAAATTTTCTTAATTTATAGCTTGCAAACTTATACTGAAAAAGAAAAAAGTTTAGCTATATCAATGCCGTAATGTGTAACAACGAGGCTTTATGTTAGAACAGAATACAATTCCACAAGAAGGCAACCAGCTTTCAGCAGAACCTAAGAAGAAAATTAATTTAATGAATTTAACACGCCAACAAATGCGTGAATTTTTTCAAGAATTAGGGGAAAAACCGTTTCGTGCGGATCAATTAGTCAAATGGATTTACCATTTTGGTGAAGATAATTTTGACAATATGACGAATATTAACAAGAAGTTACGCGAAAAACTAAAAGCGGTAGCAGAAATTAAAGCGCCAGAAGTGGCAGTAGAGCAGCGTTCCGCAGATGGCACGATCAAATGGGCGATGCAAGTGGGCGATCAGCAGGTTGAAACCGTGTATATTCCTGAGGCTGATAGAGCGACTCTTTGTGTGTCTTCCCAAGTGGGCTGTGCGTTGGCTTGTACTTTTTGTTCCACTGCACAACAAGGGTTTAACCGCAATTTAACCGTGTCTGAAATTATCGGACAAGTGTGGCGTGCCTCAAAAATTATTGGCAATTTTGGCGTAACGGGTGTACGCCCTATCACGAATGTGGTGATGATGGGAATGGGCGAGCCTTTGCTCAATGTGGCAAATGTGGTACCAGCAATGGAAATTATGCTCGATGATTTTGCTTATGGGTTATCAAAACGCCGTGTAACCCTATCTACTTCTGGGGTTGTGCCAGCATTGGATAAATTAAGTGAAATGATTGATGTGGCATTAGCGATTTCTTTGCACGCGCCAAATGATGAATTACGTGATGAAATTGTGCCATTAAACAAAAAATATAATATCAAAACGCTAATTGATTCAGTGAATCGTTACTTATCGGTTTCTAACGCCAATCACGGTAAGGTTACTATTGAGTATGTGATGCTGGATCACGTTAATGACAGTGTAGAACACGCTCATCAGTTAGCGGAAGTATTAAAAAATACGCCTTGTAAGATCAATTTGATCCCTTGGAATCCGTTCCCTGAAGCGCCTTATGCGAAAAGTTCTAACACACGTATTGATCGCTTCCAAAAAACCTTGATGGAATATGGCTTTACGGTGATAGTTCGCAAGACCCGTGGTGATGATATTGATGCCGCCTGTGGACAGTTAGCGGGGGACGTGATTGACCGTACTAAACGTACGGCACAGAAAAAGCGTTTTGGTGAACAAATCAACGCGGTGCAAGTGCAATAAACAAAAATAATCAATCGTATCAGCAAAAAAGGAGAGAAAAAATGAAAATACGTTATTATCTGGTTATGCTTTTTTCTCTCTTGCTGTGTGCTTGCGTTTCCCCACAGACAAACCAAGAGGATTTTGATAAGCAACAAGCCGCGAAAGCGAGGGTAGAGCTTGCGATTGGTTATTTAGAACAGCGAGAACTCCGCTTAGCCAAACAAAATCTAGATAAGGCTTTGGCTTATGCACCCAACGATTATTTAGTCCATTCAGCATTAGCCTATTTTTATCAATTACAAGGCGATACTGAGCGTGCGGAAAATGCCTATTTAAACGCCTTAAAATTAGAGGCTAAACAAGGCGACCTGTTGAATAATTATGCGGTCTTTCTATGTGAGCAAGGGCGTTTTGCGCAAGCCTATCAACAATTCCAACAAGCCTTAAATTCACCTAATTATTATCAACAAGCGGATACCTACGAAAATCTTGCCCTTTGTGCTTTGGCAGAAAAAAACAGCGCACTTTATCAGCAGTATCGGGACTTATTAGAAAAAGTTGCACCAACACGTGCCAATTCACTGCCCGCAAACGTAATGCAACACTAACGTTTTCTTTTCGAATTGCAAAAATTGAAGGCATTTTTCCTTGATGAGTTGAATAGGCTGATTTTCTTTGTTAATTCGTCAGAAATTCATTGATTAATGGTTGCAAAACCGAGATGACAACTTTAAACTTTAGCTTTTGAATTTTAACGCTGAGTGCCTTGATTTTCGCATTTTGCTAAAGTGTCGCGCTGAGTGAAATCCTACAATTAAATTTTAAGAGAATTCCTTATGGCAACCTCAAATGAGAACCAAGAAACCATTCAACAAAGTTTAGGTGAACATTTTCGCCAAGCGCGAGAAGCATTAAATTTATCGTTAGATGATGTCTCTAAACAACTCAATTTACGCCCTTCAATTTTACAACGTTTGGAAAATAATGAGTTTACACATAGCTCTATTTCAGCAACTTACATCAAAGGCTATATCCGCAATTATGCAAAATATTTACGTTTACCTGAAAGTCTTTGGTCATCCGTGGTAAATTCCCTTGAAGAAACAACAAAAAATGATTTAACTCGTGGTGTGCGTGCAACTCAAGCAGTGAATGAATATTCTTCACATAATCGTTGGATCGGCTGGGTATCAGCGGTTGTGGTTATCGCTTTATTAGCTGTAACGGCACTTTGGTGGTGGGAAAACTATCAAAAATCGAATGCAGAACGTGATGATTTAGTGCAAAACTATGTGGAAACACAGCAAGAAAGCAGTACGCAAAATAGTGTAACTTCACAAGAAAACGTGATTGCGCTTACACCTAAAGCAATTGATGCTGAAAAAACAGCGCAAAATTCTACCGCACTTTCTCAACCTGTTACGGTAGAGCAAATTGCGCCAGTGGAAGAAAATAACACAAATGCAAAAGCGAGCGTAGAAAATGCGCAGCCACAGGTGGCTGTAGTTCAATCTGTGAGTGCAGAAAATACTGATCGCCAAGTGCAATCTGAAACTTCAGCGCAGCTATTACAATCAGAAATGAATAAAATTAATGCGGGCGAAAATCGCAGTACAATGGAAAGTGCGGTGGAAAATCCCGCTGTTTCTATACCAACTAGTGATGCTGTACTGCGTATTGAAATTACGGGTGCGAGCTGTTGGGTTCGGGTACGTGATGCCAATCGCAAAGTGCTAGCTGAAAAACTTTACAAACAAGGTGAAGTGTTGAATTTTGATCAAAATACCGCTTATGATCTCACGATTGGCGCACCAAGCAACGTAAAAATTACTTATAAAGGCGAGGCTTATCCGCTTAAAGTGGATGGTCGTGTCGCTAAATTCAAATTGCAATAAGCAAAGAGATTACAATGTCGTCATTTAAACCGAATATTAAACGTCGTCAATCGACAAAAATTTATGTGGGTAATGTGCCAGTAGGGGGCGATGCGCCGATTGCTGTGCAGTCTATGACTAATACGCGCACCACCGATGTAGAGGCTACGGTAGCACAAATCAAAGCGCTTGAACGTGTAGGCGCAGACATCGTGCGTGTTTCTGTGCCAACAATGGATGCAGCCGAAGCCTTCAAATTGATTAAGCAACAAGTGAATGTGCCATTAGTGGCGGATATTCATTTTGATTATCGTATCGCCTTAAAAGTAGCAGAATATGGCGTGGATTGTTTGCGTATTAACCCGGGTAATATTGGACGCGAAGATCGTATTCGTGCGGTAGTGGATTGTGCGAAAGATAAAAATATTCCAATTCGTATCGGGGTGAACGCAGGCTCATTAGAACGTGATATTCAAGAGAAATTTGGCGAGCCTACGCCTGAAGCCTTGCTTGAAAGTGCGTTACGTCACGTTGAGATTCTAGATCGTCTGAATTTTGATCAGTTTAAAGTAAGTGTTAAGGCGTCAGATGTCTTCCTTGCCGTGGAAAGCTATCGCTTATTAGCAAAAGCCATCAAGCAACCATTACATTTAGGGATCACTGAAGCGGGTGGCACGAGAGCTGGCGCAGTAAAATCAGCAGTAGGATTGGGAATGCTCTTGGCGGAAGGCATTGGTGATACGTTGCGCGTTTCTTTAGCCGCTGATCCAGTAGAAGAAATTAAAGTGGGATTTGATATTTTGAAGTCCCTACGTATTCGTTCACGTGGTATTAATTTTATTGCTTGCCCAACCTGTTCCCGTCAAGAATTTGACGTTATTGGCACAGTAAATGCCCTTGAACAACGCCTTGAAGATATTATTACGCCAATGGATGTGTCTATTATTGGCTGTGTGGTTAATGGACCGGGGGAGGCGCTTGTGTCTGATTTGGGCGTAACTGGCGGTAATAAGAAAAGCGGTTATTATGTTGATGGTGAACGCCAAAAAGAACGTTTTGATAACGAAGATTTAATTAACCAATTAGAAGCAAAGATCCGTGCCAAAGTTGCACAGCAAGATCCCAAAAATCGAATTATTTAAGGAAAATATTGTGACAAAAACAATTCAAGCAATTCGCGGAATGAATGATTGCTCCCCAACGGAAAGCCCTTTGTGGCAATGGGTGGAAAGCAAAGTACGCAACGTTCTACAAAGTTATGGATATTCTGAAGTACGTATGCCGATCGTGGAAAGCACGCCACTTTTCGCACGAGCAATTGGCGAAGTAACTGATGTTGTTTCAAAAGAAATGTACACTTTTTGGGATAATGATGAACAGCTTACGCTTCGTCCTGAAGGAACGGCTGGTTGTGTACGTGCAGCCATAGAACACGGCTGGATTTATAATAACGAACAACGTTTGTGGTATATGGGGCCAATGTTCCGCCACGAACGCCCACAAAAAGGGCGTTATCGTCAGTTTCATCAAGCAGGGGTAGAAATATTTGGTATTGCTAACCCTGAAATTGATGCCGAATTAATTTTGCTCACTGCACGTTTATGGAAAGAATTAGGTATCGAACAGCACGTCAGCTTACAGCTTAATTCCATTGGCTCGTTAGAAGCGCGCAAAAATTATCGTTCTGCTTTGGTTGAATTTTTGCAACAACATATTGATTTATTAAGTGATGAAGAAAAAGAGCGGTTAGAAAAAAATCCATTGCGGATTTTGGACAGCAAAAATCAAGCGTTGCAAGAGGTGCTTAATGGCGCACCAAAATTACTCGATTATTTAGATGAAGAAAGCCGTGTACATTTTGCTCAACTTTGTACTTTGCTAGATCAAATGGGCATTGCTTATGAGGTTAATCCAAAATTAGTACGTGGTTTGGATTATTACAACAAAACCGTGTTTGAATGGGTAACGAACGCACTGGGAGCGCAAGGTACGGTATGTGGTGGTGGTCGTTATGATGGTTTAGTTGAACAGCTTGGCGGACACGCAACAACGGGGGTTGGTTTTGCAATGGGCTTAGAACGCTTAGTGCTATTAGTGCAGGAGGTGAATCATCAAATTGCATTACCAAGAGCGGTGGATATTTATATGGTTTACTCTGGGGAAGGCACAACCTTACCCGCGTTTCAATTAGCTGAAAAATTGCGTAAAAATTTACCGCACTTACGTATTATGACCCATTGCAGTGGGGGAAATTTTAAAAAGCAATTTAAGCGTGCTGATAAAGTCGGTGCAAACTTTGCCCTTGTGATTGGTGAAACTGAGGCAGCAGCTCAGCAAGTTGTGGTGAAAGATCTGCTTGCGGGAACTCAACAAGTCTTATCATTAGATAATGTCGTAGATTATTTACAAAAAGCATTTTAATAAGGAAACATTATGGCTTATACCATTGAAGAAGAACAAGAACTGAATGAAATAAAAAATTGGTGGAAAGAAAATGGCAAATTGGTTGTGGCTATTTTTGTACTAACGCTCGCTGGAGTTTTTGGTTGGCGTTATTGGCAATCTCATCAAATTGCGCAAAATCAACAACGTTCAGTGCAATATGAGCAACTTGCCAGCCAATTCCAAGCAGATAAAGTAAACGTGGATAGCGTAGAACAATTTGCACAAAGTAATGATAAAACCGCTTATGCCGTGTTTGCTTTATTGGATGCAGCAAATGTTTCTGTACAAAAACAGGATTATGCTCAAGCAGAAAATTTATTAAAACAAGCGGTAACTAATGCCAATGATGACATTTTGCGTTCTGTGAGTGCATTACGTTTGGCGGCAGTACAATTCCAACAACAGCAATTCGATAATGCGTTAGCCTCGCTTGATCTCATTAAAGGAGAGGCGTGGAACAGCGCAGCTTTCTTATTAAAAGGGGATATTCAACTCGCTAAAGGCGATAAACAAAACGCCAAAGCCAGTTTTGAACAAGGGCTAAAAAACGCCAGCCCAGTGGAAACAGATTTAATCCAAGTGCGGTTAAATAATCTCTAATTTTTTCAAGGCTTGCCAAGTGCAAGCCTTTTTTCTTCGCCTTTTTCATTTCAAATTTTAATGAGGTTATCTATAAAATTTGCTAGTTTTTCACCGCACTTTGTGGTATAAAGTGCGGCGTTATTTTGGCTAGACTAAGAAAGTCATTTTTATTTTAGGCAAAATAAGTTCAAACTTAATTTTTAATCATAAATCACACACATATCGCACGGATAAATCGGGGTGCCAAACGGTCGATTTATTTGGTATGTGGAGGCTAAACCCCAAACAAAAGGAAAATTATTATGGCACAAGTTTCAATGCGCGAAATGCTACAAGCTGGCGTTCACTTCGGTCATCAAACTCGTTACTGGAACCCAAAAATGAAACCATTCATTTTCGGACCACGTAATGGTGTTCATATCATCAACCTTGAAAAAACCGTTCCAATGTTTAATGCTGCACTAGCAGAATTAACTCGCATTGCGGACAACAACGGTAAAATCTTATTTGTTGGTACAAAACGTGCAGCAAGTGAAGCAGTGAAAGCAGCAGCATTAGACTGTCAGCAATATTATGTAAACCACCGTTGGTTAGGTGGTATGTTGACTAACTGGAAAACAGTGCGTCAATCAATCAAACGCTTAAAAGATTTAGAAACCCAATCTCAAGATGGTACTTTCGATAAATTAACTAAGAAAGAAGCATTAATGCGTAGCCGTGAGATGGAAAAACTTGAATTAAGCCTTGGTGGTATCAAAGATATGGCAGGTCTTCCCGATGCATTATTTGTTATCGGTGCAGATCACGAACACATCGCAATCAAAGAAGCAAATAATTTAGGAATTCCTGTATTTGCTGTAGTTGATACAAATTCTACACCTGATGGTGTTGATTTCGTAATCCCGGGTAACGATGATGCTGCGCGTGCAATTCAACTATATCTTGCAGCAGCAGCGGCAGCAGTAAAAGAAGGTCGCCAACAAGAAGTGGTAACCGAAGAAAAATTTGCTGAAGCAGAAGCGGCTGAATAATTCAGGTGAATGCGGCGAAAGCCCTTATTAATCACAACGATTAATTGGTTAGCAGGGGGCTTATGTTCCCTGCTTTTTTACATAAGTGCGGTCAAAAATCGCACCAAATTTTGTGGATAGAGGATTTTAAAATGGCTGAAATTACAGCATCTTTAGTAAAAGAACTTCGTGATCGTACTGGCGCTGGTATGATGGAATGTAAAAAAGCGTTAGTAGAAGCAAATGGCGATATCGAATTAGCAATTGATAATATGCGTAAATCAGGTCAAGCAAAAGCGGCGAAAAAAGCAGGCCGTGTTGCAGCTGAAGGGGTTATTATCGCCCGTGTTGCTGGTGACTATGGTGTAATGATTGAAATGAACTGTGAAACTGACTTCGTAGCTAAAGATGCAGGTTTCTTAGGTTTAGCGAATGAAGTTGCAGATTACGCATTAAACAACAAAGGCGTTACAATCGAAGCGTTACAAGCTGAATTTGAAGAAAAACGTGCAGCATTAGTTGCAAAAATCGGTGAGAATATGACAATCCGCCGTGTTGGTTCAGTGCAAGCGCCTGTAGTAGGTTCATACTTACATGGTGCGAAAATTGGCGTATTAGTGGGTGCTGCAAACGCTGATGAAGAATTAGTAAAACACGTTGCAATGCACGTTGCAGCAAGTCGTCCAGAATATGTTAACCCAAGTGATGTACCTGCAGACGTAGTAGAACACGAGCGTCAAATCCAAGTGGATATCGCAATGCAATCAGGTAAACCACGTGAAATCGCTGAGAAAATGGTTGAAGGCCGTATGAAGAAATTCACAGGTGAAGTTTCTTTAACAGGCCAACCGTTCGTAATGGATCCATCTAAATCCGTTGGCGATCTATTAAAAGAAAAAGGCGCAGAAGTTGTTTCATTCTTACGCTTTGAAGTCGGTGAAGGTATCGAAAAAGTAGAAACTGACTTCGCCGCAGAAGTTGCAGCAATGACTAAATAATTATTGCTGAGAACAGAAAAAGCAGATCTTTGTTGGATCTGCTTTTTCATTATCATTCACTAGATCTTATGATAAAAATTCTACTTGATGTTTATACATCAATTATTTAATTTTTGAATAAAAAAGAGAATATCATCAAACTTAGTTAAATATCATATATAGCTAAACTTACTTAAACGCCATACAATCTAAAAAGCGAATCAATGCAATCAATCTGGTATTTTTTCGTTTATTTTTTCTCTCAACCCACTTCTTTTCAAAAGGCAAAGAAAATACCATTTGTAGAACAGCCTAGAGGTTTTGCTTGCTAATATTGGTAAGCATCCAGATAAAGACGCACATCTTCTAATGATGTAGCATCACCAATTTTTTTGTTGTTTGCTGCGGTGCGTTTGGCTGGAGCTAAGTCTTTGCGCTTTTTCCATTGTTGAATGATTGTGAAATGGATACCTAAATCTTAAGTAATTTTGCGGATAGCGCAACCTACCATCAATTTTTCCATCGCTTTTTTTCTTAAATTTAGGGAATAGCTTACTTTTGTGCCTTGTGAGAAGTTTATGAAGATGTTGTACGATGCTTGAATAAATTTAGCTATAATTGTGGCAATCTCTCAACGCAGTCATCGGATCAGTTTGCCTGTAATTATTCAATAAACAACTTGTCTAACAATTGAATGACGGCTCCTCCCTCACTTTATTATTTATATTGTCTGCGGTGTGTTGCCTTATTTTAAACATCAAACAGGCTCCCTTTCAGCTTAGGAGGATAATAGCATGAAAAAGCAGATATTAACTGAAAACGATGTAACGCCAGAAGATGTATTTTTAAACCGCAGAAAATTCTTGATTAGCGTTGGCGCAGTAAGTGGGAATATGATACTCCCAAATACAAGTATTGCTAACCCTGTAATAGATAGACGAAAGCCTCTTAATGCGATTAAAGATACACCGAATACATTACCATTGACGCCAGAAAATAAAGTCATCGGTTATAACAACTTCTATGAATTTGGTGTTGATAAAGGTTCCCCTGCGCAATACGCGAAAAATTTTAAAACGGATCCTTGGAAAGTTGAAATTACGGGTGAGGTACAAACTCCATTAACTTTAGATTTGGATGATCTTTATCATCGTTATCCACTACAAGAACGCATTTATCGATTTCGTTGTGTTGAAGCCTGGGCAATGGTGATTCCTTGGATAGGCTTTGAATTAAAAGCCTTACTTAATGATGTCAATCCCACCAGTAATGCCAAGTATGTTATATTTGAAACCCTATATGATCCTGAACAAATGCCGGGACAAAAAAATTATTTTTTCGGGGGAGGAATTGAATATCCTTATATTGAAGGATTAACCATCGCAGAAGCGATGCACCCTCTAACTTTACTTTCCGTTGGATTATATGGAAAAACGCTTTCTCCCCAAAGTGGTGCGCCAATTCGCCTTGTTGTGCCGTGGAAATACGGCTTTAAGAGTATAAAATCCATTGTAAAAATTCGTCTCAGTGCCACGCGTCCGCTAACAACTTGGAACAAGCTTGCTCCTCAAGAATATGGTTTTTATGCGAATGTTAATCCAAATGTCCCTCATCCCCGTTGGTCACAAGCGAGTGAACGCATTATCGGTCGTGGTGGATTATTTGATAATAAGCGCCAACCTACTTTACTGTTTAATGGCTATGATGAAGTCGCTTCACTTTATAATGGGTTAGATTTAAAGGTGAATTACTAATGAAGCAAATCCATCTTATCACTCACCTTTGTGCCTCTTCTCCCCTACTATGGTTGGTTTATGAGTTAGGTATCAATAATGGTGAATCTTTTGGCGCAGATCCTACTAAAGAGCTTATTCATTTTCTTGGCTGGATTTCATTAAGTTTATTTCTAGCATTATTTCTTTTCCGTCTTATCATTCAATTATTAGGGAGAAAATCACTTTCTCCCATACATAAAATAATCGGTTTATGGGCTATTGGGTGGGCATTTTTGCATATTCTTGCCTATTTATACCTAGAATTAGGTTTCAATATGGAATTATTCCTCAGCGAGATCCTCACTCATCCTTATTTATGGGTTGGCGTCAGTGCGCTTTTATTATTCTGCGGTAGTACTACTGTGATGCTGCCTGCACTTCGTCAATATTTAAAACAAAAAACGTTTATCCTTCACCAGTTTAATTATCTTGCATTAGGGTGTGCGTCAATCCATTATTACTGGTCAACGAAAAGCTATAACCTCAATGCCATCATTTACTTACTCTTTGCGTTTTCTATTGTGGCTTATTTTCTCTATCAACGAAGACCACTAATAACTATGAGAGAAAAAAATAGGGCTGGGAAGAATTAACCTATATGGCTTTCCTCGCCACGACTAACGGCACATTATAGCTATTTAAATTTATCATCAATGCGTTTAAGAAAAATCAACACCTCATAATGCGTAGTATGAGGAAACATATCAAAAAGTTGAATTTTTTGAGCTTGATAGCGAGATAATTCACGTAAATCTTTGCCCATTGAAACGGCATTGCAACTGGAATACAAAATAAAGTGCGGTTGTAATTTGTTGAGAAATTGCGCTAGTTCTTTGCCGATACCACGGCGTGGCGGATTGACGATCAGCAAATCTGGTCTTTCATTTTGTACTAAGGCAAAATTTGCTGCGTCTAAGGATTGAAACTTCACTTGGGTTAAGCCCAATTTTTCCGCTGATGAGCTGGCGCTTGCAATGGCTGATGGAGAGATTTCAATGCCCGTTAATTGCACATTTCGCCCTTTTTCTTGCAAGATCGCCGCACAATGTAAGCCAAAGCCACCTACACCGCAAAACAGATCCCAGATGTTGCTAATGGGAAGATTTTTAATCCATTGTTGTGCCGTGCCGTATAAGCTTTCTGCTACCTTAGGATTGGTTTGGAAAAAGCCTTGTGGACGAATAAATAAAGGAATTTGGTTAAAATTTTCTTCTAATTGTTTTTGTTCTGTAAGAAAAATTTCTTCCTCACCTTCTAAAATTGCCGCGTGTTTGGGTTGAATATTTAAACTCACCACTTTTATTTGCGGTAAATTTGCTAATAACTGTGGTAATTCTCGTTGAATTAACGCAAGTTTTGCCGTTGAACGTAACACAAAACGCAACATTAATGTGCCGTTAATTTGGCTTTCAGTGAGTAAGATGTATTTCAGCTCACCTTTGCGTTTCGTAATGTGATAAGGCACTAAACCAGCTCGTCCGATAAAGATTTTTAATTGATGAAAAATATGCGCAAAATGAGAAGGATAGAGTAAACAGTCTGATAAATCTACCGCACTTTGTGGATCATTAGGATTGCTAAGAATGCCTAAAATCGGGCGTTCTACTGAGCCACTTACCACCATTTTGGCTTTATTACGAAAACCTTGCTGTGCAGAGGGATAAGTTGGTAGCCATTCAAGCTGTGAAAGATCAAGCCCAACAAGTTGTTGAACTAAATGGGCTTTTTTTTCATCAAGCTGCTGCGAATAGGGCATTTCAAGCCATTGGCAAGAACGGCATTGCCCCGCTATAAAGTGCGGACAAACAGGCATTACTGACATTTAAGCTCTCGCTAACCAATCTTGTTGAAGTGCGGTCAATTTTTGCTGATTTTCTTTCCAACGCGTTGAGTTTTCAAGGGTTTTCCAATCTAATTGACTACGTTTAAATAAACTTTGTAAACGTTGTTGGCGAAGTGCATATTGTTCCGTGGTTTCTTGCGGTTGGAAATGATCAAGAACTTGGATTACACCTTCACGTTCATTACATAGTAGTAATAAATCACAACCCGCATTCAATGATTGCTGACAACGTGCAACAAAATCTCCCATAAAACCTGCGCCTTTCATACCTAAATCATCAGAAAAAATCGCACCGTTAAAACCAAGCTGATCACGTAAAATTGTTTGCAACCAATAAGCTGAACCACTTGCAGGCTGACTATCGCATTGGCTATAAATCACGTGTGCTGGCATTACGGCATCAAGCAAATTTTGTGCAATAAGCTGTTTAAAGGGTTGAATATCTTGCGCAAAAATTTGCGCTTGTGGACGTTCATCATAAGGGGTTTCTAAATGGCTATCAGCGATCACGTGTCCATGACCGGGGAAATGTTTGCCTGTGCTTGCCATACCCGCTTGTTTCATACCTTGAATAAACGCTGTGGCTAGGCGAAGTGTTGGATCGATTTCAGCGTGAAAACTACGATCACCAATAGCACGGCATTGATGACCTAAATCCAGCACCGGGGCAAAACTTAAGTCAATATCCAGTGCGGTCATTTCTGCTGCCATTTGCCAACCCGCTTGGTACGCGAATTCTTGTTGTTGTGCGGTATGGCTGATAAGTTCGGCAAACGCTTGCATTGCGGGAAGCTGGGTAAAGCCTTCACGAAATCGTTGTACCCGTCCGCCTTCTTGATCTACCGTAATCAATAAGGGTTTCTTCACTTTTTGCCGTAAGGTGGCGACAAGATGTTGAATTTGTTCACGATCATAAAAATTACGTGTAAACAAAATCACGCCAGCAACTAATGGATGTGCAAGTAATTCTAATTCTTCTTGGCTAACTTCTTGTCCAGTAAGATCGATAAGTAAAGCTGACATTGAAATCCTTATTGCAATTTATTCAAACGAAGGTATAAGCGGTAATTAACGCTTTGTTGTGTTGGTGGAACAGGGGTTAAATTGGTTTGTTGGCTTGGTTGTAGAAGCAAGCTAGAAGGCGAATGTAAATTCGGTTCTTCCCCTTGGGTTACTCCATTTTTGTCATACCAAAAGAAATAATAAGCGACATCAAGCTGATGTGGGCTAGTATTCTTTAGCCAAACATTATTATCGCGTAACTTTGTCTCAATCAACGGCGCTAAATTTGCTTCTACATTTAAAATAGGCTCATTCTCGCTTACAATATTTTGCGAGGGCGTTGAGCCACAAGCCGTAAGCAATAGGCTTAATCCGCATAGAACAAATAGTTTTTTCATTATTTTGCCAACATTTTTCCTAAAGATTCACCACCAAGTAAGTGCATATGTAAATGATACACTTCTTGTCCACCGTGTTTGTTACAATTGACGATAAGGCGATACCCATCTTCCGCAATGCCTTCTTGCTGAGCCAATTTAGCTGCCACGGTAAATAAACGCCCTAATGTCAGCTCATCTTGCTCAGTTACTTCGTTCACTGTTGGAATTAATTTATTTGGAATAATCAAAATATGCGTAGGCGCTTGGGGGGAAATATCACGAAATGCCGTTACTCGCTCATCTTGATAGAGGATATTTGCTGGAATTTCTTTACGAATAATTTTGCTGAAAATGGTTTCTTCTGCCATAGCAATTCCTTATATTTTAAAGGGATATTGAGAGATAAATACAATCCTTATTGTACGCTTTTTATCCGCGTATTGATTGATATTTTGCGGTATATAAAGTGCGGTTATTTTTATCAGAAAAGTTCTAAAATAGCAATTTGCAATCCATTTGTTAAATTTATGTTAATGTCAAACTTGTTTTTTATTTCAATATGTTACACAAATGTAAATAAATTTGATCTTGAACAAATTTTATAAAAAATAAACTTTTTTTTAGTTTTAAGTTACAGGTTTATACCTTAGAATAGGGACAGTTAATTTTTGTAGGGTGTGTGATGAAAACAGAAAACTCCGTCAGCTTTATGGCAACGCCAACAGAAATGGCGCAATTAGCCGAAGATATCGCGACCTATAAAGCGACTAAAAATCAATTCTATTCTTTTCTTTCCGCAATTTCTGCAGGCGCATTTATTGCCCTTGCTTTTGTTTTTTATACAACAACACAAACCGGTCTCTCCAACGTGTCTTGGGGCTTAGCCAAGCTTGTAGGTGGTTTAGTTTTCTCTGTTGGGGTGATTATGGTGGTTGTCTGTGGCTCGGAGTTGTTTACTTCATCAACAATGACGCTGGTTGCACGTGCAGGGCAACGCATTAATACAATTCAAATGTTACGCAACTGGATTGCCGTTTATGCCGGTAATTTTTTAGGTGCTATCGTCATCGCTGGACTCATTTGGTTTGCTGGGCAAACAATGGCTGTGAATGGGCAATGGGGGTTAACCATTCTAAAAACCGCACAGCATAAAATTCATCATAGTTGGTTTGAAGCCTTTAGTTTAGGTATTTTGTGTAACATTATGGTATGTATTGCAGTTTGGATGAGCTATGCCGGAAAAACCTTGACTGATAAAGCATTCATTATGATCTTGCCAATTGGCTTATTTGTTTCTTCTGGTTTTGAACATAGTGTAGCGAATATGTTTATGATTCCCCTTGGTATCATTACAGCGCATTGCAGTTCTGCGGAATTTTGGCAAGCTATCGGGTTGAATGCCGAGCAATTTGCTGATTTAGATGTATATCATTTTGTCGTAAAAAATCTTATCCCTGTTACGCTTGGTAATATTGTTGGTGGCGGGGTATGTATTGCATTAATGCAGTGGTTTACCAATAAACCACATTCACATTAGTTTGGCGTAAGAGCGGTTGTTTTTTTCATCGTTTTTACATAATTAAATTTTATTTACGTTAAAGGAAAATAGTAATGACTCAATTAACTGAAGCGCAACAAAAAGCGTGGGAAGGATTTACCCCAGGCGATTGGCAAACAGAAGTCAATGTACGTGACTTTATCCAAAAAAACTATACCCCTTATGAAGGTGATGAATCATTCCTTGCTGGTGCGACTGAAGCAACAACCAAATTATGGAATGAAGTAATGGAAAAAATTAAGGTTGAGAACAAAACTCACGAACCTTATGACATTGATACAGATACTCCATCAACAATTACTTCACATAAACCGGGTTATATCGATCAAAATTTAGAAAAAATTGTGGGTTTACAAACAGATGCCCCATTAAAACGTGCCATTATGCCTTATGGTGGAATTAAAATGGTAAAAGGCTCTTGCCAAGTTTACCGTCGCGAATTAAAACCTGAAATTGAACATATCTTTACGGAATATCGTAAAACCCATAACCAAGGGGTATTTGATGTTTATACACCAGATATTTTACGTTGCCGTAAATCTGGTGTTATCACTGGATTACCAGATGCTTATGGTCGTGGTCGTATTATCGGGGATTATCGTCGTTTAGCCCTTTATGGTGCTGATTTCTTGATGAAAGATAAATTTAAACAATTTAATTCATTACAAGAAAAATTAGAACGTGGTGAAGATATTCAAGCTACTATTCAATTACGTGAAGAAATTGCAGAACAACACCGTGCATTAGGTAAAATTAAAGAAATGGCGGCGTCTTACGGTTTTGATGTATCTAACCCAGCAACGAATGCACAAGAAGCTGTACAATGGACCTATTTTGCCTACCTTGCTGCAGTAAAATCACAAAATGGTGCAGCGATGTCTTTCGGTCGTGTATCAAGCTTCTTAGATATTTATATTGAACGTGATCTAAAAGCAGGAAAAATTACTGAACAAGAAGCACAAGAATTAATTGATCATCTTGTTATGAAATTACGTATGGTGCGTTTCTTACGTACACCTGAATACGATCAATTATTCTCTGGCGACCCAATGTGGGCAACCGAAACATTGGCTGGTATGGGCTTAGATGGTCGTACATTAGTAACCAAAAACAGCTTCCGTATCTTGCACACACTTTATACAATGGGACCTTCACCAGAACCAAACTTAACCATTCTTTGGTCTGAACAATTACCAGAAGCATTCAAACGTTATTGTGCTAAAGTGTCTATTGATACTTCTTCTGTCCAATACGAAAATGATGATCTGATGCGTCCAGACTTCAATAGTGATGATTATGCGATTGCTTGTTGTGTAAGCCCAATGGTCGTTGGTAAACAAATGCAATTCTTTGGTGCGCGTGCAAACCTTGCAAAAACCTTATTATACGCAATCAATGGTGGTATTGATGAAAAATCAGGTATGCAAGTTGGCCCTAAAACAGCACCAATTACAGATGAAGTGTTAGATTTCGATACCGTAATGGAACGTATGGACAGCTTTATGGATTGGCTAGCAACGCAATATGTTACCGCATTGAACATTATTCACTTTATGCACGATAAATATGCTTATGAAGCAGCCTTAATGGCGTTCCATGATCGTGATGTATTCCGTACAATGGCTTGTGGTATTGCAGGGCTTTCTGTTGCCGCAGACTCTTTAGCCGCAATTAAATATGCTAAAGTGAAACCTGTGCGTGGGGATATTAAAGATAAAGACGGTAATGTGGTTGCCTCTAATGTGGCGATTGATTTTGAAATTGAAGGCGAATATCCACAATTCGGTAACAACGATAGTCGCGTTGATGACTTAGCGGTTGATCTTGTTGAGCGCTTTATGAAAAAAATTCAAACGCATCATACTTACCGCAATGCAACTCCAACACAATCCGTGCTTACCATTACGTCTAACGTGGTTTATGGTAAGAAAACAGGTAATACACCTGATGGTCGTCGTGCAGGTGCGCCATTTGGACCGGGTGCAAACCCAATGCACGGACGCGATCAAAAAGGTGCGGTAGCGTCATTAACTTCTGTGGCGAAACTTCCATTTGCTTATGCGAAAGACGGTATTTCTTACACCTTCTCAATCGTACCAAATGCGTTAGGTAAAGATTACGAAGCACAAAAACGTAATCTTGCAGGCTTAATGGATGGTTACTTCCACCACGAAGCCACTGTTGAAGGGGGACAACATTTAAACGTGAACGTAATGAACCGTGAAATGTTGTTAGACGCAATGGAAAATCCAGAAAAATATCCGCAATTAACCATTCGTGTTTCTGGTTATGCTGTGCGTTTTAACTCTTTAACGAAAGAACAACAACAAGATGTAATTACACGTACATTTACACAATCAATGTAATTTAAATCTTTCTAGGGTAAATGGTCGGTATCAATATATACCGACCATTTTTATGTTTTATTTCATCAAAAACTATGCGTCAATACTTATATTCTTTATATAACGATTTATGCATTGCAATAAAAGAACTGCCAAGAGAACTAAATTGGCTCACCATTAAATATCAATATTATCTCAGAATAGCTATTTTATTTGGCATATTCATTTTTCTAATGACCGCCAAACCTAAAAAGCCTATTGATCTTAGTTTATTACTGCTAGCAATTGTGATCTGTCTATCTTATTGCTATCTAGACAATAAGCAATTCGTTGATAAATGTAAAACAACGTTTAATAATAAACCGCTTGTTTTTATTATTTCAACGCCTTACCTCATTTATATTAACTGTGTCGTCTCAGAAGAGGTTTGTGTTAGAACTGGCTTCACAATTAGCTTCTTTCACACCTCTACTCAGGTGTTATTTATCCTGATCAGTGGCATTATCTTATTTTTATTTATTGTATCGGCATTAATGGGGATACTTGCGGTGTACTATCAAATTTCTTTATCGCGAAATCTGATTTGGCTAGATAAAAGTGCGCAGAAAAAACAAAAATTATGCTACCAGTTACTAATGAGTTTGATTGCAATAAAATTTATTTTTGCCGTATCTTGCAACTATAAACCCATTATCGGTCAATTTTATTATTTAACCTTTGAGAAAGCATTGGTAAAAACCAGTTTTAACGCAATACTCAATAAACATTGCTTAAATAATGTAGACTTATACCATAAATATGGTAACAACATTCGGTTTGCTATTATTGATAGCCATATTATTTCTGTCGCAATCCCCAATAACAACGGACGATATGAATTTAAAACAGATTTTTGTGAAAGAGTGAAATCTTATAACTAATGAGGCTAAATGGCTAAAAATAGTTGTGAGATAAAATTTATTTGCGATAATAAGTGCGGTAGTTTTTTTGTAAAAATTCGCCATAATGCGATAAAAGCTTGGAGCGGAAAATAACTTTTTTCCTTAATATTACGCTATAATACCCAATCTGCCTCATCGTGAGGCAGATTAATTTCTATTTAATCCTTTTCTCAAAGCCTTAAATAGAAATTAACGATTTTACATTCTCTAACAAAGGAACATTATGTCAGTTTTAGCTCGCTATCATTCTTATGAATCTTGCGGAACCGTTGATGGCCCGGGGATTCGTTTCATCCTGTTTTTGCAAGGATGCTTAATGCGTTGCAAATATTGCCACAACCGTGACACTTGGGATCTACACGGTGGTAAAGAAATTTCCGTAGAAGAACTGATGAAAGAAGTGGTCACTTATCGCCATTTTATGAATGCTTCTGGTGGTGGCGTTACCGCCTCAGGAGGAGAAGCTGTATTGCAAGCGGAATTTGTACGGGATTGGTTTCGCGCCTGTAAAAAAGAAGGTATTCACACTTGTTTAGACACCAACGGGTTTGTTCGCCATTATGATCATATTATTGATGAATTACTTGATGTGACTGATTTAGTGTTGTTAGATCTCAAAGAACTCAATGATCGCATTCACCAAAATCTTATCGGTGTTCCCAATAAACGTACCCTTGAGTTTGCGAAATATTTGCAAAAACGCAATCAAAAAGTTTGGATTCGCTACGTGGTTGTCCCCGGTTGGACGGATAGCGATGAAGATGTCCATCTACTTGGCAATTTTATCAAAGATATGGATAATATTGAAAAAGTGGAGCTTCTGCCTTACCACCGATTAGGGGCGCATAAATGGGAAGCAATGGGGGAAAAATACGAGCTGGAAGAGGTAAAACCACCAACAAAAGAATCGCTTGAACACATCAAGCAAATCTTAGAAGGTTATGGGCATAAAGTGAATTATTAATAAGGAAGATTATCCTTCCGCCTCCCCTTGTATTTGTAGTGATCCACTAATTTAACAGTCCCTGATAGGTTGTTTTGCTAAAGTGGGGGGGGAATCCCTGATTGTAAGCATGAGGACGAACGGTATTATAATAAAATACATCATTCTTAATATCCTCCTTTGCTGCCGACAATGACGCATACCCCCCTTTTTTTTAACATCCATTCGTATTTGAAGCTTCTAAACCAACGCTCTATCGGTGCATTATCCCAACAATTGCCACGACGACTCATACTCTGGATTAATCCATGACGTTTCACACATTGCGTAAAGGGATAACTCCGATAAACACTTCCTTGGTCTGAATGAAATATCATCTCTTTTGTCCTTACTGTCGTCAACATCGCAGGATTTAATGCCTCAACGACTAACTCCGCATTATGCTTTCTTTGCAATCGCCAACCTACGACTTGACGTTGGGCTAAATTCAGCACAACTGTAAGATAATGTCATTCGCCATTAACCTTCAGATAAGTGGTATCACCACACAAGACGGAGGTCTGGGAATCTGGGCTAACTTTGCGGTTTAATAGGCTATTAAATGGCATCGTTTGTTCCTCTATGAGCGGATAAGAATAACGCTTCTTGGGTTGTTTACTCTCTAAGCCTTGTTGTTTCATCAATTTACGGATAAGCGCTAATCCTACCTTCATCCCTTTATGCTGTAATCTCGCCTTCAATGTTCGTTTACCTGCAGCGCCTCGACTTTCATCAAATAATGCCTCGATGTCTAACGATAAACGTCCATATTTGTTTGACTTGCTACACTGTCTTAACTGAGCATAATAGGCACTTTCTGATACCTGAAACAACGCACACACCCGTTTAATACCATGCGATTTTAATGCCTTTACCGCTTGGTAGCGGCATTGTCGAGAGACATAAAAATCGCGGTAGCCTTTTTTAGGATTTCTTTGTCCTCTTCGAGTATTTTTATTCGTTGCTCCAGTTCCCGTATGCGTTGTTGTTCGGGGGATATAGGCTTAGTGCCGGGTAATACATAGCCTTATTGCTCTGCTTGTACTTGTTTTACCCAACGACGTAATGCGGTTTCCCCTATCCCTAATTCCAAACAGGCTTGTGAGATGGAATAACTTTGTTCAGTCACCAATTTTACCGCGGCGGCTTTATATTCTGGGCTAAATGTCCTTCTCATTAAATTGTCTCTTTTTGTGATAGTTCACCACCTATTGAGGACTGCGGAATTAGTCTACCACTACACACACCGATGGAGCGTTGGTTTAGAAGTTTCAAATACGAATGGATGTTAAAGTATGCTTCATTGTCTGCAGCAAAGGAGGATATTAAGAATGATGTATTTTATTATAATACCGTTCATCCTCATGCTTACAATCAGGGATTACCCCCCCACTTTAGCAAAACAACCTATCAGAGACTGTTAAATTAGTGGAGCACTACACTGAATTAGGGGTAATTTCCAGTAAATTTGCTACTGAACGAGCTGTCACTTCAAGTACAAAAATTCTAGCAGTTTTTTTTCTGTATAGATCTCTTGAATTTACAATGAGTTATCTTCATTTTCATAGACTAACATAACTGCTAATCTAATACAGCCCCTTTAAAAAAGTTGGAGAAATTATACCGGTAAAAACGACGGCAGAAAAAAGATCCGCCATTGACGAACTAAAGCAAAAGCACACGTTAAATGATTTACTGAACGCGGCGAAAATGGCGCGTTCTACCTTTTATTATCAAGAAGTTAAGCGAGATTACTCGGCATAAAAAGCGGCAATATTCTCGCTGTATCAAGCGAGTCAACAGCAAGATGCCTACCGCCCTTTAACCTTAAAATTACATCAAATCAGTTTTACATTGAATCATAAAGCCGCACTAAAATTAATGAAGACCTTGCAAATTCAGTCAATTGTTCGCAAGAAAAGGCACGGAAAGCGAGGTAAGACGGCGTTGATTGCGCCAAATATGCTGAATCGTGATTTTACTGCGACAAAACTGAATCAGAAATGGGTGACGGATGTGACCGAATTTCATATTGGGCGGGAGAAGCTGTATTTTTCCGCATTAATGGATTTGGCGAATCAAGAAATTATCGCCTATCAGTTCTCAAGACGCCCCAACTTTCCTTTGGTAAAAAAGATGCTGGAATAAGGGTTAAGCCAATTAAACGCCACGGATTGCCCCATTATTCACAGTGACCAAGGCGTCCTTTATCGTACAAACCCTTGGCGAAAAATGCTGGAGGGGCGCGCGATACCGAGTATGAGCCGACGAGGGAATTGCCATGATAATGCGGTGATTGAAAGTTTCTTTGCAATTTTAAAATCCGAGTGTTTTTATACGCGTAGCTATACGTCGATAGCGGAATTGCAAGCTGAACTTGAGGAATATGTGGTGTATGACAACCAAAAACATATTAAAATGGCGTTAAAAGGACTGAGTCCTGTTCGATACAGAACTCAGTATTTATAGTTTAACAATCTGTCCAACTTTTGGGGGGCAGATCACTTAATCCTATCCATTTCTACAAATTTTAGGCATTTCAAGGTAAACTATGACAATTTTTACTTAACGAGAAAAATTATGCGTTTATTAATTTTTATTTTGGCGGGGTTCGCCTTACTTTTTCAATACGATTTTTGGTTTGGAAAAAACGGCTATGTAGATTATAAAAATACAGAAAAAGAAATTACCTTGCGCCAACAAGAAAATGAAAAACTATCCCAACGTAATCAAGCGATTGCGGCCGAAATTAAAGATCTCAAAGAAGGCGTGGATGCCATTGAAGAGCGTGCCAGATTACAACACGAGATGGTAAAACATAACGAAACGTTTTATCGTATAGTAAAAGAGCATAAATGATGAAATCATTACCACGTGAAATTATCGCTGTTGTCCCTGCTGCTGGGATCGGCAGCCGTATGCAGGCAGATAAACCAAAGCAATATTTAACCATTCAGGGAAAAACGATTCTCGAACATACGCTTGATGTATTAATTCACTACTCTGCAATTAACCACATTATTGTTGCGGTAACCCCAAGTGATCCGTATTTAGCGGAAATTGATTTACTCAATCATTCAAAGATTCAGCTTGTTGAGGGAGGGAAAACACGCGCAGAGTCGGTACTAAATGGTTTGCAACACATTGAAAGCAAAGCAAACACTTGGGTTATGGTACACGATGCGGCACGTCCTTGTCTTACTCATCAAGATCTAGATAAATTATTACAAATCAATGATAACAATGGGGCAATTTTAGCAATTCCTGCCGTGGATACGATCAAACGCACAAATTCAACCTTACAAATTCAACAAACGGAAGATCGCTCACAACTTTGGCTTGCACAAACGCCCCAATTTTTTCCTGCTCAAACACTCAAACACGCCTTGCAACAAGCCTTAGCCAATCATCTCTCTATTACTGATGAAGCCTCTGCGATGGAATTAATGGGTTTTCAGCCTCATCTTGTGGCAGGCAGAAGTGATAATCTCAAAATCACTCGCCCTGAAGATTTAGCACTGGCGGAATTTTATTTAAGCAGAAGAAAACCCATTTCTTAAATTATCGCCAAAAATAAAGGGCAATGTTTGCTTTGCCCTTTTACTAAAAATCCCGATTATTTCAACCGCACTTTTGCCTCTGCAATGGCTTCGGCAACACGTAATGGGGATACCCCACCTTTAGCACAACGTTTATCAAGGCAAGATTGTAACGAGAGGATGTCATACACATCATCACTGATCACATCGCTGAATTGACGGAACTCTGCTAAGCTCAGATCTTCTAAACCTTTGTGAACACTAATTGCATAAACCACGGTTTCTCCAACAATATGGTGAGAATCACGGAATGGTACGCCTTTAGCAACCAGATAATCCGCTAATTCGGTGGCATTAGAATAGCCTTTCAATGCCGCCTCACGTGTACGTTCAACATTGACTTTAATGCCATCTAATACAAAGGTCGCCATATCTAAGCAATCTTGCCAAGTATCTAACGCATCAAAAATGCCTTCTTTGTCTTCTTGCATATCTTTGTTATAGGCAAGCGGTAAGCCTTTTACGGTCATTAACATTCCTGTTAAAGCGCCCATCACGCGCCCTGCTTTGCCACGGATTAATTCACAGGCATCGGGGTTTTTCTTTTGCGGCATTAATGAAGAACCTGAAGTAACGCGATCAGAAAGCTCGACAAAATCCGCTTCACCGCTATTGAAGATAATCATATCTTCGGCAAAACGAGAAAGATGAGCCATACTTAACGAAGCAGTCGAAAGTAATTCGATAATATGATCACGATCAGACACACTGTCTAGGCTATTACGAGTAGCACTTGCAAAGCCAAGATCCTGTGCTAATTTTTCACGATCTATGGCATAGGCTGTTCCCGCCAATGCGCCACTACCCAGTGGGCAAGTATTCATTCGTTGGTAGGCATCAGATAAGCGAGAATAATCACGTTCTAACATTTCCACATAAGCCATACACCAATGTGCAAAAGTAATCGGTTGGGCGCGTTGTAAATGGGTATAACCCGGCATTACTGCGTGTTGATTGTTTTCTGCGGTATCCACTAATTTAGTTTGCAAGGCACGAATAGAATATTGCAGCTCCGTAACACGTTGCTTACACCACATTTTTATATCTAATGCCACTTGATCATTACGGCTACGCCCAGTGTGTAATTTTTTACCTAAATTCCCAACTTTATTGATCAGCTTACTTTCTACCCAACTGTGGATATCTTCCGCATCATCTTGCAAAATACCCTGTAAATTTGACCGCACTTCAATTAAAAGCGCATTTAAGGCTTGTTCTAATTGTTGTTGCTCTTGCTGGCTTAATACCCCAACACTGACCAAGGCTTTTGACCAACCAATTGAACCTTCAATATCTTGTTCAGCAAGGCGATAGTCAAAACGTAATGAATCATTAAAATCTTTAAAACGTTTATCCGCGGCTTGTGTAAAACGTCCACCCCAAAGTGCCATAGTTTATCCTTATCTTTTTGATTTTTATCATTAAAAATGTAGAGGCGAACGTAAATGTTCGCCCATACCAAATTGCTTTACGCTTAAGGTAAAATTCTGGTGCCGATTATCTCACCTGCAAAAAGTGCGGTCAATTTTTCTGGATATTTCCAGTTGGCAATATCCACTCCCGTGTTAAGGATTTTTGCTGCCTCCAATGCGGCATTGACCTTAACGATCATTCCGTCTGTAATCACACCTTGCTGAATAAGCTGTTGAATTTGCTCGCTATTAAGCTGTGGTAGGCGTTGTTTATTGGCATCTAAAACCCCATCCACATCAGAAAGCATCACCAGATCGCCCCCCATTAATGCCGCAATCGCCGTTGCTGCTTGATCCGCATTCACGTTCATTAAACGCCCTTGCACATCTACCGCAATAGAACTAATAATAGGCAAAAATGCCTCGCTTAATAATGTATGTAATAATTGCGGATTATTGGGAAATACGTTCGCAACGTGTCCTAATTCAACATCAATTTGTTTCGCGCTTGTTAATTGCCCATCCGCTAAACAAAGCCCAACAGGATTAAGATTAAATTTCGTCGCTTGCGCCAACAATGTTTTATTTGCAATCCCCGCCAGTGCGCCTATAATAATTTCAATTTGATCAGAAGGGGTAACCCTTAACCCATTTTTCTTCTTGACTGGCAATCCAAGACGTTGCATTAATTCATCAACGATACAACCACCACCGTGTACAATAAGCAGAGGACGAGCAAAATTTTGCTGATAATTTGCTAATGCGGTGAATAAATTTTCCATTGCTTGTGGCGTATCTAACAGCACACCACCTAATTTAATTACTAAAGGTTTCATTCTTTTTTTCCACTAAATCAAGCCTAAGGTTTCTGTTAAACCATAACGAATATTAGCACATTGTACCGCTTGTGCTGCTGCACCTTTGAGTAAGTTATCTTCTGCGCCAACAATGATGATATAACCGTTTTGAGTGGCAAATCCAATATCACAATAAGGCGTAAACTCTACGGACTTAATACTTGGTAATCCTTGTTTATAAACACGCACCAGTGGTCGATTCGCATAATATTGCTGATAAGCGTCGTGAATTTGAGCGTCTGTTACATTTGCGTTTAATTTTGCGGTGATTGTCGCCAAAATACCGCGTTTAAAATTGCCGAGATGTGGCGTAAAAATGACATTTGTGCCTAAATGCGTGGCAATTTCAGGCTGATGCCGATGGTTAAATACGCCATAAGCATTTAAGCTCACCTCACAAAAACTGTTCGTCAGTGAAGCTTTACGCCCCGCTCCGCTTACCCCACTCACCGCATTGATAATTGGCAATTGATTGAGATCTAATAAATTATTTTCAATCAATGGTTTTAAGCTCAGTTGTGAAACCGTTGGATAACAACCTGCCACCGCCACTAAATCGGTTTGTGCAATGGCGCGATCATTCCATTCTGCTAACCCATAAACCGCTTTTTCTAATAATTCAGGATGGCGATGTGCAAAGCCATAATATTGTGGATAAAATTCTGTGTTGTTTACGCGAAACGCGCCAGATAAATCAAAGACTTTACATTGATTTTGCAAGAAAATTGGCGCAAGATCGTGGCTCACTTCGTGTGCGGTGGCTAAAAATACCAAATCATTTTCTTGAGCAAGTGCGGTTAAATTTTTCCCCAAAGGTTGTAACGGTAAATCCACAATCTGCTTAAGCTGTGGATAAATATCGGAAATGGCTTTATGTGCATCTTGGCTTTGCGCAGAAACATATAATCCATTAAGTTGAAATGCGGGGTGCAACGTTAAAATACGAGCCAGTTCAGCCCCAGTGTAGCCACTTGCGCCAATAATGATGGCTTTTTGCATAGAACACATAGAAAATTTGCCTCATAGAAAAAGATAACTCTTGATTAATTATGCTATTGTTATGCATAATTAATCAAAAATCAATCTTTAATTTAATACAGGATAAACTTAATGAAAAAATTGCCTACTTTTCTTGAAATGTATTCTCAGCTTATTGCCTTGCCTACCATCAGTAGCGTAGAAGCAGAATTTGACCAATCAAATAAAACGTTAATTGAACTTCTTGCCACTTGGCTCAATGAGTTAGGTTTTAAAACGAACATTATTCCCGTGCAGGGCAGCCGAGAAAAATTCAATTTACTAGCCACTTATGGCGAAGGAGAAGGGGGACTGCTACTTGCAGGACATACAGATACCGTGCCTTTCGATGAAGGACGCTGGCATTTTGATCCTTTCAAACTCACCGAAAAAGACGGTAAATTTTACGGCTTAGGCACAGCAGATATGAAAGGATTCTTCGCGTTCGTGTTAGAAACCTTAGGCCATATTGATCTCTCTAAACTAAACAAACCATTACGCATTCTCGCCACCGCCGATGAAGAAACTACCCTACTTGGGGCAAGAACGTTCAGCCAACACAGCCATATCCGCCCAGATTGTGCGATTATTGGCGAACCAACATCATTAAAACCCGTTCGCGCGCACAAAGGACATATTGGGCAAGCAGTAAGAATTACAGGTAAAACAGGGCATTCGAGCGATCCAGATAAGGGCATTAACGCCATTGAATTAATGCACGAAGCAACAGGCTATTTAATGGAAATGCGTAACGAGTTAAAGGAAAAATATCATCATTCCACCTTTGCCATTCCTTATCCGACAATGAATTTTGGTGCAATCCACGGGGGGGATGCAGTAAATCGTATTTGTGCGTGCTGCGAATTGCATTTCGACATCCGCCCCTTACCACAAATGCGTCTAGAAGATCTCAATGAAATGTTACAAGAAAAACTTCGCCCAATGTTTGAAAAATGGGGCGATCTGATTTCACTCCGCGCCTTGCATGAACCCACCCCGGGTTATGAATGCGAACACAGCGCCCAAATTGTCCAAGTGGTGGAAAAATTACTTGGCGAAAAATGCGAAGCGGTGAACTACTGCACCGAAGCCCCTTTTATTCAACAACTCTGCCCAACCTTGGTGCTTGGTCCGGGTTCAATCGAACAAGCCCACCAGCCAGATGAATATCTATGTGCAGAATTTATTAAACCAACGAATGAATTATTGAGTAAGTTGATTAAGCATTTCTGCTAAAACAGTGATTTCCCTAAAATAAAAAGTGCGGTGATTTTTCACCGTATTTTTTACATCATTATATTAAAATTCCTCCTTTTCCTTTTCTATTTAAGGAAATTTTATTAATAAATCGTCTCGGCTATTTTAGTACGGCATTAGTAGTGTTTTCCTTTATACTCAATTTGCTTATTAACATTACGCTCGTTAAATACTGATCTGCACCTCAAATTAGGTGTCCAGTTTTTGAGGACAGATCACTTTTTACTCTGTAATAAGTTTTCTTATTGGTGCAAAACTTCGGCGGTGTTCGGGTAAAACGCCGTGTTCTGCGAGTTTTTCTAAGTGCAATTTTGTTGGATAGCCTTTATGTTGTGCAAAGGCATATTGAGGATAACGTTTATCCAGTTCCTCCATTTCTAAATCACGAGCAACTTTGGCAAGAATGGAAGCGGCACTGATTTCTGCCACGAGACTATCACCTTTTACCACCGCTTGAGCGGGCATTGGTAATGAGGGAATACGGTTGCCGTCCACTAATACAAAGTGCGGTGTAATATTAAGCTGATTTACCGCACGTTGCATTGCCAACATCGTGGCGTGCAAAATATTAAGTTCATCAATTTCTTCTGGTTCTGCCCGCCCTAGCGCCCACGCTTTGGCTTTTTGTTTAATTTCTTCCGCTAAGGCAAGACGTTTTTTATGAGAGAGTTTCTTACTGTCGGTTAAGCCTTCAATGGGATTATTAGGATCTAAAATCACCGCTGCCGTTACCACTGCGCCAACTAAAGGTCCACGCCCCACTTCATCGACACCTGCGATAAGTTCGTAATCAGGATAGACAAATTCGCTCATTATTTATTCTCCTGCAATAATTCAATCACCGCGTCAGCGGCTTGTTTGTCCGCATCGCATTGGATTATTTTATGTAGATCAATAAAATGTTGCACTAAACTGTGGCGATTTTGTACCGCACTTTCTTCTGTAGAAAAATAAGGGATTAGCTTTTCCACCAGCTTTTCCGCCGTGCAATCTTGCTGGATCATTTCTGGTACAAGCATTTCATTGGCTAACAAGTTAGGTAAAGAAATATAAGGGGTTTTCACTAAACGTTTTGCTAGCATATACGTCATCGGCTTCATTTTGTAGCCTACGACCATAGGTGATTTACATAGCATACACTCCAATGCTGCCGTTCCTGACGCTAATAATGTAGCTTGTGCCGCGATCATTGCTTGACGGGCTTGCCCATCAAGTAATGTCATTTCTAAATCAGGGGCGACTTTCGCCTTAATTTGTTCAAATTGTTGGCGACGTTTTTCATTCACTAAAGGAACAAGAAATTGTACATCCGGATACTGTTCTTTCAGCAATAATGCCGTTTGTAAGAACGGTTCGGCAAGAAATTCCACTTCTGCGCCACGACTGCCAACAAGGATCGCCAGATAACGTTGCTGTGGGTCAATATTAAGCATTTGACAAGCCGCAAGACGATCGGGTTTTAAGGCGATGGCATCTGCCATTGTGTGTCCAATAAAACGGCAAGGTACATTGAAGCGGTCATAAAAGGCTTTTTCAAAAGGCAAGAAGGCGAGAACAAGGTTGGTCGCTTGTGCAATTTTGTGAATGCGGTTTTGTCGCCACGCCCATACTGATGGGCTAACATAATGAATGGTTTTGATACCTTGTTCTTTGAGTTTGAGTTCAATGTCAAGATTGAAGTCAGGGGCATCAATGCCGATAAATACATCGGGTTTTTCTTGCAACATTTTGTTGATAACCTGACGGCGAATTTTCAGCAAGCGTGGTAAATGTTTCACTACTTCGGCTAAGCCCATTACAGCAATTTCTTCCATATCCACCAAGGTTTCACAACCTTCTGCCAACATTTGTTTGCCAGCAATGCCGATAAAACGCGCGTTAGGATAACGGATTTTCAGACTGCGTATTAACCCTGCCCCTAAAATATCACCAGAGACTTCGCCTGCTACAATGCCAATGGTCGGGAATGCTTTTGCTTGTTCCATTAATACTTTTCTCATAAAAAACAACCGCACTTTATATTGCAAACCTTAGGCAATAAGTAAAGTGCGGTAAAAAATTTTAACCTTTTTATAGGTGGTATCGTTCGTTTAATTAGCGAATAATGCCACGGGTTGAACGCTTGAAGAAATCAAGGAAAAAGCTAATCGCACTTTCCGTTTTGGCGTAATGCTCAATTTCTGGCATCACTTCTTCTAAGGTTTTTCCACTACGATAAATCAATTTATACACATTACGAATGGCGTGTAATGTCGGCTTATCAAAGCCACGGCGTTTCAAGCCTTCAATATTCACACCAAAGGGCTGTGCGTGGTTGCCTTGTGCCATCACATAAGGAGGAACATCTTGGCTCACCATTGAACCGCCGCCAAGCATAACGTGAGCGCCAATGATGACAAATTGGTGAATGGCTGACATTCCACCGACAATCACAAAATCATCTAGTTCCACGTGTCCTGCAAGGGTGGCATTATTAGCAAGAATACAACGATTTTTGATTTTACAATCGTGTGCAATATGGGCGTTGATCATAAATAAGTTATCATCACCAACACGGGTTACGCCCCCACCTTGTACTGTGCCACGATGAATAGTAACACTTTCACGGATGCGGTTACGGTTACCAATAATGGTTTTAGTTGGCTCATTTTGATATTTTAGATCTTGGTTTTTCTCACCAATGCTCGCAAACTGGAAAATTTCATTCTCTTCACCAATCTGGGTGACGCCATTCACAACAATATGTGAATGTAGTACTGTGCCTCTGCCAATTTCAACGTCAGAACCAATAATACAAAATGGGCCAATGACGACGTTTTCGCCAATTTTAGCACCTTCCTCAATAATGGCTGAAGGGTGAATTTTTGCACTTGGATGGATCATATTGACCTCTTAATTTCTTGATTTTGTTATCTGCGAGCGCACATTAATTTTGCTTCACAAGCCACTTCACCATTTACTGTTGCGATACCAGTAAATGCCGTAATACCACGGCGTTCTTTGATCACTTCAACATAAAGTTCCATTTGATCACCCGGTAAAACTGGACGTTTAAAACGTGCATCATCAATACCTGCGAAATAGAACAATTCTCCACCTTGTAATTCGTGAGTTTTAAACGCCAAAATGCCCATTGACTGTGCCAATGCTTCTAAAATTAACACGCCGGGTAAAATGGGTTCTCCCGGGAAATGCCCTGTAAAACAAGGTTCATTAACGCTAATGTTTTTAATCGCTTTTAACCATTTCCCTTCTTCAAAATCAGTCACACGATCCACTAATAAAAAGGGATAGCGGTGTGGAAGTAAGGTCATAATTTCTTTTGCTTCAATGACTTTTGCGGTTTGTTCTGTTGTCACAATCGTACCTTTTTAATTTAAAAATAATAGAAAATAAAATTGGTGCAGATTATACGATATTTCACCGTTTAATACAAAACGCACCACATAAAGTGGCACGTTTGAAAGATGAGTTAAGCATTATTCAGCTTTTTTTCTAGCGCTTTTAGACGCTTATTCATTTTATCAATGTCTAAGGTTAATGCAGCAGTTTTTCGCCATTCTTTATTTGGCTGTAACGGGATACCGGAAGAATAAACACCGGGTTCGGTAATTGGCCGCATTACCATTCCCATTCCTGTAACGGTCACTTTGTCTGCAATTTCCATATGACCATTGATTACACTTGCGCCACCAATGAGACAATAGCGTCCCACTTTCAGGCTGCCCGCCATAATCACACCGCCTGCTACCGCTGTGCCAGTGCCGATATGTACGTTATGGGCAATTTGACAAAGGTTATCAATAATCACATTATCTTCAATTACCGTGGCATCTAATGCGCCGCGGTCAATACAGGTACAAGCACCAATTTCAACGTGGTTACCAATAATCACTGTGCCAGTTTGTGGGATCTTGATCCAGCGACCTTTATCATTTGCATAGCCAAAGCCATCACTGCCAATAACTGCACCAGATTGAATTAAGCAATGTTCGCCAATTTGTACTTGGTGATAGATGTTTACATTTGCCCAAAGTTGGGTGTTTGCACCAATTTTTGCACCCTTGCCAATAAAGCAACCCGCACCGATAACCACGTTATCACCTAATTCAACTTCATCTTCAATCACCGCATTAGCGCCAATGGAAACATTTGCACCTAATTTTGCCGAGGATGAAATCACCGCACTTTCAGCAATACCTGTGGCGGCTTTAGGAGTAGAATCCATATATTGCGCTAACACAGCATAAGCAACATAAGGATCATTGACAATCAGCAGATTGCTTTCAGGCGAACAAAACTCCACATCATTTTGACTCACGACTAAAACCCCTGCGTGGGATTGGGCAAGCAAATCACGGAATTTAATATTTGAAATAAAAGTGAGTTGGTTTGACTGTGCTTTGTCAAGAGGAGCAATACTATCAATAAGCACATTGGCGTTACCACGAATGGTAGCGCCAATTTGTTGTGCTAATTCTTTAAGAGAATAAGACTTTTGCATTATTTAGCCTGTGCT
The DNA here is from genome assembly GCF_026226765.1 of Avibacterium sp. 21-599. NCBI lineage: Bacteria > Pseudomonadati > Pseudomonadota > Gammaproteobacteria > Pasteurellales > Pasteurellaceae > Avibacterium > Avibacterium sp. 21-599. The sequence goes on along the minus strand of NZ_JAKKOB010000001.1, from coordinate 964,312 downwards.
GGAGCTGGAATTGCTTTTAATACTTCTTCGGTGATATTTTTGCCATCAGCTGCATACACTGCCACTTTTTCATCAAGCACGGCGCTGTAGTTTTTTGCTTTTGCCACCGTTGTCGTCGCAGTTTGAATGTCAGTTAATAATTTACGTTCAACTTCCATTTCTGCTTTTTGTGTTTCCTGACGGAATTTAGCAATATTTTCTTGGTGCTGTTGTACTAATTTTTTAAACTCTTCATCACGTTTTTGCGCTAATTTTGCAATTTCATCCTGACGCTTTTTAATATCAGCTTGACGTAATTTTGGTGCATCTTTATCTAATGCTTTCACTTTACCATCAATTTCTTTTTCAAATGCTGCTTTTTTATCTTGCAGTGCTTTATCTTCAACTTGTAATTTTTCAGATGGTGCTTTGAATTGCTCATCTAATTTTTTAAATTCAACTTGACGTGCTGGATGATGTGCAAATAAATAATCGACATTTACAAAGGCAATATTATCTTCCGCCATTGCAATGGATGAACCTAATGCTAACGCTAAAGAAAGTGCGGTTAATTTTACAGCTTTTTTCATTTTTGAGTTTCCTTAAAATAAATTAATTTTTAAATTCAATACCAATGGGAGCAAGCTCCCATTAGCTTTCCAAGCTTTCACTTAGACTAATAAGAATGAAAGAAGTTCCAATTAGAATGTACCACCGATACTAAATTGGAATTGTTCAATTTCATCACCTTTATATTTTTTGATTGGTTTGGCATAAGAGAACACCAAAGGTCCAATCGGTGATTGCCATTGGAAAGCGACACCCGCTGAGGAGCGAACACGGCTCGGATCGCCGTAATCCGGTAAATTGGTGAAACGTGCTTTTCCGTCTGTTTTCCATTTTGTATTCCATACACTTGCTGCATCAACAAAAACTGAGGTTCTTACTGAACGTTGATTTTTGTCCGCCACAAAAGGTGTTGGTACAATTAATTCCGCACTTGCGGTGACCATTGCATTACCACCGACAATGTCGCCATTTACCCCTTTCTTACAATATTTATCCGGTGTCGTTGCACAATTTTTTTCATCTCGATAAATAGCTTGTGGGCCTACTGCACCATAAGCAAAACCACGCAAACTTCCCATACCACCTGCACTGTAAGTTTGATAGAACGGTAAACGTTTACCACCAAAACCATTCGCGTAAGCTGCGGAAGCTTTTGCTGAAATGACCCAGCTATGATCACGATCTAACGGATAGAAGCCTTGGACATCTGCGGACAATTTGTAATATTTATTATCTGAACCTGGAATAGTCACTTTTCCGCCGATCGAGGCGCGCATTCCTGACGTTGGGAAATAGCCGCGGTTCAGATTGTTATAGTTCCAACCCATAGAGAATTCAAAATCGTGAGATTTGAATGTCCAATCACTCACATTCATTGATTCACGATAGAGGTTACGGTTATATTCAGGGCGTACATCTTTTAATTTGTTGTAAACATAGCCTAACCCAACATAGTATGAGTTATTCTCATTGACGGGGAAACCAAGCGTACCGTTCACCCCGTAAGTTGTACGGCTATAAGAGGCTGACGTGTCGTTTTTTGAGTTATCGTATTTTTCAAAGAATACATTCCCACCAAGACTTACGCCGTCTTTTGTGAAATAAGGTTCTGTATAGCCTAAATTCACACTGGTACTGTAATCATTACGCGAACCACCTAAACTGATTGAAGATCCCATTCCCAAAAAGTTATCTTGTTTAATACTTGCCTGATAGCTTAAGCCACTTTCTGTACCATAACCAATACCAAAGTTAATGCTACCCGTATTACGTTCTTTCACTTTATAGATCACATCAAGTTCATCGTCCGTGTTTGGCACATTCTCAGTACGCGATTCTACAGTCTCAAAAAATCCTGTACGTTCTAACCGCACTTTACCTAGTTCAACTAATTGAGAAGATAACCAAGTTCCTTCTTGCTGACGCATTTCTTGGCGTAATGTGCTATCTGCACTGACGTTATTGCCTTCAAAACGAATTTGACGCACAGAATAACGACGACCTGCATCAACCACATAAGTTAATGCAATAGTGTGATGTTGATCGTCAAACGCTGGGCTAACATTCACTTGAGGGTTTGCGTATCCCTGCTCACCTAAGGTCGTTTTAATGGCATTTTCTACCGCAACCACATCACTACGACGGAAGGTTTCCCCCACCCGAATTTGTTTTAATAATCCGGAAAGCTCCTCGCCCATTCCCGCAACATTACCCACAATACGCGCGCTCTTAACGGTATATTTCTCACCTTCATTAACATCAATAGAAACTTTTGCCTCAGTCTGTGCATCATTTAACTGTACATCTGTTTTAGTGATTTGCATTTTGGCATAGCCGTGATCAAGGTAAAACTCGCGTAATGTATCTAGATCTTTACCAAACTGTACGGAATCGAATTTATTGCCGAAAAGCTTCCACCACGCATCAGGTTGTAATTCCATTTGTTCTTGCAACTTGCTTGAACTAAACGCGTGATTTCCTTCAAAGGTAACCCCTTTCAATAGTGCGACATCATTTTCTTTAATTTGGATTTTGACTTCCGCACGATTATTTGGCAATGACGTAACGATGGTTTCCACTTTTGCGTTATAACGCCCTACGCTACGGTAATGATCTAATAAACTTTGGCGAAAAGCCTCTAATTTATCAAGGTTCAACACATCGCCAACCGCAAAGCCATTCGCGTCTAGGTTATCTTTCAAGGCTTCACTTGGAATTGAGCTATTCCCGTCAAGAATAACATCGGCAATAATTGGGCGTTGCTGTACAGAAATCACTAGGGTATTGCCTTCTCGAGCCGCTTTAACCCCCTCATATCCCTGTAAGAACAAGGTTCTTACTACATTAGCAATATCTTTATCTGTCGCCCGTTGCCCAACTCGAATGGGTAAATTCGCAAGAATTTTGCCTTCCGTGCCAGCCTGAACGCCATCAACACGAATATCTTGCACAATAAAAGGTGCAGCCATCACCGTGGTTGAACCCAATAATAAACTTGCGATTAAAAGTTTTTTCATTGTTACTTTTATCCTTGTAAAAGAAAGAGTTATAAACGTAAGAAATCGTTAAACAAAGCAAATGCTGTTAAAGCTAATAAGCATATTGCGCCAATTTTATAAGCCGCATCTTGCACTTTTTGTGAAAGTGGTTTGCCTTTTATCGCCTCAGCGGCAAGAAAAACTAAATGTCCCCCATCTAATACCGGTAATGGGAACAAATTCATAATACCTAAATTCACACTAATTAATGCCATAAAACTTAAATAATAAACGAAGCCAATTTCAGAAGAGACACCCGCCCCCTTTGCAATAGAAATAGGCCCACTTAAATTATTTAAAGAAAGATCGCCAGTAATTAATTTACCGATCACTTTTACAGTCAGTAGCATTAAATCTTTCGTTTTTTCTATGCCTTTTTGTAACGCATCAAAAAGACCATATTTTAATTCCGTGCGATATTTTTCATCTAATGGTTTAATGGTTGGCGAGACGCCAACAAACCATTTCCCTTTTTCGTTTAGTATCGGCGTTAAGGTTTTATATAGCGTTTCCCCCGCCCGCTCAATGCGCAACGTGAAAGGCAGCCCCTTTTGCACATCTTGAATAAAATCTTGCCAATTCATTGGTTCACCGGTATTGGTATAAAGTTTATCACCAACAAGCAAACCTGCTTTTTGTGCAGGAGAATCTGCTGCCACTTTAGACAAGGTCATTTCCACTTTAGTTCGCACAGGAATCATACCTAATGCGCCAAAAGCACTTTCTTTTTCGGGATCAAAACGCCAATTTGTTAAGTCTAAGGTACGCTGTTGCTTCACGTTAGATGCAAAAGGAGAAAGCGTGATTTCTACATTTGGATTGCCCATTTTGGTGGCAAGTACCATATTAATGGTTTCCCAATCTGGCGTTGCTGTGCCATCAATGGCGATAATTTGTGAATCTGGTTGGATCTGTGCTTGCGCTGCAATAGATTGAGGTCGAACCTCTGCGATAACAGGTTTCACACTAGGAATACCAATGGAATACACCAACCAATACGCCAATATAGCAAAAATAAAATTCGCAATAGGCCCAGCTGCAATGACAAAGGCGCGCTGTGCAACAGATTTATTATTAAAGGCTTGTGATTTTAATTCTTCTGGTACCGCTTCGTTACGCTCATCAAGCATTTTCACATAGCCACCTAAAGGAATCAGTGAAATAGAAAAGGCTGTCCCTTTTTTATCAATAAATGACCACAATACTTTACCGAAACCGATAGAAAAACGCTCAACTTTTATACCGCACTTTCTCGCAGCCCAAAAGTGTCCATATTCGTGTACAAAAACCAGTACACAAATGGCAACCAAAAATGAACCTAGCGACCACAAAAAAGACATATCTGTTTCCTACAAGACATAAAAATAGAAATAGGCAAAGAATGGAACAGCAGCAGTTAAGCTATCAATACGATCTAAAATCCCACCGTGTCCGGGAATTAACTGACTGCTATCTTTAATACCGCTTTCACGCTTAAACATACTTTCCGTCAAATCACCCAATACAGAAATCGCCACAGTTGCAACGGATAACAGGATGAAAGGCACTGTTGGCACATTGAATAGATCTTGCGGAGCAACTTGCATAAAAATTGCTGCTAACACGCCAGCCGTGAGTAAACCACCAAATACCCCTTGCCAAGTTTTACCCGGGGAAACTTTTGCTGCAAGTTTATGCTTTCCAAATTGGCGACCGGCAAAATACGCACCAGAATCAGCTGCCCATACAAGAATAAAGACATAAAAGAGCAACATTAAGCCGTGATAGGGATTAGCAACGTAACTATCTAAACGCAGTTTTAACACACCAATAATAAAAGGCACTAAAGTTACAATGGCGAAAACTCCTTGTAATACCACGGATTTTGCCCAAAATTTCGCTGAATTGGGATAACTCACTACCAGACTAAGGGCAATAAGCCACCAAATCACGGCACTTAATAAAATCGGTTCGGCATAATGTTCAAACACACGCCCAGCATTGAGATAATTGGCTTCGCTTAAAATCCATAAAAAAAGCACCGCACTTGCTAATCCAGCCACAACAACACGCCAAAATTTATTTTTAACGTGGGCAAATTGTGTCCATTCCCAAATGCCTAAGCCCACCACGGCACCTAACGCTAAGGCAAAATAAAAAGGAGAAAATAAAAATAACGCAGCACAGACAATAGCAATTAAAATTATTGCGGAAATGACACGTTGTTTAAGCACAGTTTAGTCCTCTTGTTCTGCTCCACCAAAACGGCGATTTCGTTGTTGATAAGCTAAAATAGCTTGATTAAATTCTTGTTCGTTAAAATCTGGCCATAACACATCGGAAAAATAAAATTCTGCATAAGCAATTTGCCATAGCAAAAAATTACTCACACGTTGCTCCCCACTTGTCCGAATGAGCAAATCAACCATTGGCTGATTTTGGGTAACCAAATATTGCTGAAAACGTTCTGCGGTGATCTCATCAACGGTCATCTGCTGATTTTTCACTAAGCTGGCAAGCTGTTTTGTAGCCTGCACAATATCCCAATAGCCCCCGTAATTTGCCGCAATATTTAAGGTAAGTGCGGTGTTATTTTCGGTTAATTTTTCTGCGTTTTCAATTTTTTGCTGTAATTTTGCATTAAAACGCGATTTATCGCCGATAATTTTTAACCGAATATTATTTTTATGCAATTTTTTTACTTCTAAATCAAGCGCTTGCATAAATAATGTCATTAATGCACTGACTTCACTTTCTGGACGAGACCAATTTTCACTGCTAAAAGCATAAAGCGTGAGAACATTCACACCAATTTTTAGTGCATAGGAAACCGCTTGGCGCACTGCCGCGACACCATTTTTATGCCCGAAAATACGCATTTTTCCTTGCTGTTTTGCCCAACGACCATTGCCATCCATAATAATCGCAACGTGTTGAGGAATATTATTTGAATCAATCTCTGTCATTCATCAAGGATTTTCTAGTTACAAAATTAATGGCTGAATATATCATAATATGATCTTACTTACTATGAAAACGCACAGAATTATATGTAAAAAATCAAAGCGAACTTTCGCCCGCTCTGAGTTATTTATAATAAAAACAAAATGTTATTTTGATTGAATGATTTTCCACGCCAACCCACGTGCTTTTTTATCCACCTCTAACACATCATCAATGGATTGAATCTGTTGCGGTGTGATGTTTTCTACAACCTGCTGATTCACAAAGGCAATATCGGTAAATTTAATTTGACGGTTTAAAAACGCCTCGACAGAAATTTCGTTCGCCGCGTTCATCGCTGTTGTTGCATACTGCCCTGCTGCGAAAGCATCTATGGCGAGTTTTAAACAAGGGTAACGCTGATAATCTGGTTGTAAGAAAGTCAGCCCATTAAGCTGATAAAAATCTAATGGCGCAACTCCCGCGAAGGTACGTTGTGGATAAGCCATTGTTTCAGCAATTGGCGTACGCATATCAGGGTTACCCATCTGCGCAATGACCGAGCCATCAATATAACGCACCATAGAATGAATAATGGATTGAGGATGAATAATCACTTCCATTTCATCAGCTGTCGCATTAAATAACCAACGAGCCTCAATATATTCTAAGCCTTTGTTCATCATTGTAGCTGAATCGACCGAAATCTTTTTGCCCATTGACCAATTGGGGTGTGCCACAGCTTGTTCTGGTGTGATGTGTTCAAATTCAGTAAGATCCGTATAGCGGAAAGGCCCGCCCGATCCCGTTAAGACAATTTTACTAATGCCTAATTCTTGTAGCGGACAAAAACCGATTTTTTCTTGTGCTTGAGGCGGTAAAGATTGGAAAATCGCATTGTGTTCACTGTCCACTGGCAGAAGCTGTGCGTGGCTTTTCTTCACTTCATCAATAAAGAGTTGCCCACAAGTCACCAAGCTTTCCTTGTTGGCTAGCAATACCCGTTTACCCGCTTGCACCGCTGCAAGGGTTGGTAGCAAGCCGGCTGCACCAACAATGGCAGCCATCACTTGATCAGCCTCAGGGTGTGCCGCTAATTCGCAAATAGCTTGTTGTCCGCTTAACACTTGCGTTTTCATACCAAGTGCGGTCAATTTTTCTTTCAAATTTTTCGCCGCACTTTCATCATCTAATGCAGCAAAAGTCGGGTGAAATTTAACGCATTGCTCAAGCATTAACTGCACATTACGCCCCCCTACTAAAGCGAACGCTTGATATTTTTCTGGATTATGTGCTATTACAGAAAGGGTGCTAGTGCCGATTGAGCCGGTTGAACCAAGAATAACGAGTTTTTGTTGTTTTTGCATAAATTTTTGACCGCACTATAAAAAGAAGTAAGTTTGCTAAAATTGTGGTGAATATACTCAAAAGCCCGCCGTTCAGCAAGAAAAAAGAGGGCGAACCTTTGGCTCGCCCTTTATTGCTTCATTATTTTAAATGATTAGAAATCTAATAATTCTTTCTCTTTGTCCGCTAACACTTCATCCACTTTTTTCACATAAAGATCGGTGATTTTTTGGATTTCATCTTGTGCTTTGCGTTCTTCATCTTCGCTGATTTCTTTTTCCTTCAACAACGCTTTGATTTGATCGTTAGCATCACGGCGTACATTACGTACAGCAACTTTGCCTTGTTCGGCTTCCGCTTTTACGATTTTGATTAAATCACGACGGCGTTCTTCCGTTAATGGAGGAAGTGGAACGCGAATAGTTGTGCCTGCTGATGATGGGTTTAAACCTAAATCAGAGGTTAAGATGGCTTTTTCTACTGCCCCAATTAAACTACGATCAAACACAGTTACTGCAAGTGTGCGTGCATCTTCGGCGACAACATTAGCTAACTGACGTAATGGCGTTAATGCGCCATAGTATTCCACTTGAATACCATCAAGTAAGCTAGGCTGTGCGCGTCCTGTTCTGACTTTCGCAATATGATGTTTGAATGTTTCAAGGCTTTTTTCCATACGCGTTTGCGTATCTTGTTTAATTTCGTTAATCACAAATATTCCTTTTATTTAAGTTTAATCAATTAGTTACAAATAAGCGTCCCTTCACGCTCACCTAAAATAACATTGCGTAATGCCCCCGGTTTGCTCATATTAAACACACGAATTGGCATTCCGTGATCTCGTGCTAACGTAAAAGCGGCTAAGTCCATCACTTGCAATTCTTTGTCAATCACATCAGCATAAGTAAGTTTTTCATACATCACTGCTTCTGGATTTTTGGCAGGATCGCAATCATACACGCCGTCCACTTTTGTCGCTTTGAGTACAACATCGGCTTCAATTTCAATACCGCGCAAGCAAGCGGCAGAATCGGTAGTAAAAAATGGGCTACCTGTTCCTGCCGAGAAAATGACCACGCGTCCTTCACGTAGCATTTTAATTGCTTCAGACCAGTTATAAGTATCACAAATACCATTGAGTTGGAAGGCTGACATCAATTTTGCATTGACATCAGCACGGTGTAAGGCATCACGCATTGCTAAGCCGTTCATTACGGTGGCAAGCATTCCCATATGATCGCCGACCACACGGTTCATTCCTGCTTTCGCCAGTTTCGCACCACGGAATAAATTTCCGCCCCCTAACACAACCCCGACTTCTACGCCCATTTCTAGTAATTCTTTAATTTCGAGCGCCATTCTGTCTAAAATTGAAGGATCAATTCCAAAACCTTCCTCACCTTGTAAAGCTTCACCGCTTAATTTAAGCAGGATTCTTTTATATACGGGTTTGCTCATTTTTTCCTCACAAAAGTTGGGTACAAAATTCTGCATATTATAGAGCAACATCTTTACCCTGAAAATAGCTTAGAAAAAAAATCGCATAGAACCCTCGAAAAAAATTAAGTAAAATGAGAGGAAGTCAAAAATAAGGAATAATGTTGTGACAGAAAAGAACAAAAAAGGAACATTTCATCTTTCATCCTTACTCGCAAGTGCGGTATGTTTTGCGCTACTTTATGTAATCAGCCTGTTGGCATTACAAGGCTCGGGTTATTTTCCACAGCCAAACTGGCAACAAATTGCCCTTTTTATGTCTTTCATTATTATTTTTTCTAGCTCCCAAAAATACTTTTATTTTATTGCGCTCCCTATTTTATTCATTTATGCCTGCTATGCGCCTATTGGGGTGAATTTTGGTGCGCCTTCTTATCAGTATATTGCCTCTGTTTTTGCCACCGACTTACAAGAAGGAAAAGAATTTTTCGCCCAAATTCCGCTACTTCATTATGGTTATCCCTTTGTTATTCTTGGCGGAGCCTTGCTTTATCGCAAGTTAAGTCAAAAATTTCACGTGGCTTTTTATAAAAATAAAGGGCTATTGGCACTCATTTTTATCAATGCATTTTGGGGACAAATTCCTTTCCAACCTCTGCAAGAAAGCTATTTAGCCGGTGAAAAAGTGATCGAAGAACTGCGTTTGCTTAATCGCTTTGATGTGCCAAGTGAATGGGGAGAAAGCCAACTGGATAGCCGTTCCCATTATGATGACTACATTTTAGTTATCGGCGAAAGTGCAAGAAAAGATTATCACCACGCTTATGGTTATCCTATTGCTAATACGCCATTTCTTTCCACCGCCAAAGGCACATTGATTAATGGCTTAACCGCAGGGGGAACCAATACTATCGCTTCGCTGAAATTAATGTTTACAAAGCCAAACAAAAAAACGTGGGAAGGTAATTACCGCTTAAATTTCATTGACTTAATTAAGTCAGCAGGTCTCAAAACCTACTGGCTTTCTAATCAAGGCTATTTAGGGCAATACGACACGCCCATTTCTGCGATTGCCAATAAAAGTGATGAAAAACTCTTTTTAAAATCAGGTGATTCTCTTAGCAGTGATGTGAGTGATTTTAAATTAATCGCAAAATTTGACCAGCTACTGCAAAAACCTAGCGAGAACAAACGTTTTATCGTTGTCCATCTATATGGCTCACACCCTTTAGCTTGCGAACGCGTGGCTGATTATAAAAAGATTTTTGACGACACAAAAATTGATAAAAAATATCAAGAAGTAAACTGCTATATTAGTTCGATCAAAAAAACCGATGAAATACTCAGCAAAATTTATCAACTTCTGGTAGAAAATCAGCAAAAAAACCACCGCACTTTTTCGATGATTTACTTTGCTGATCACGGTTTAGCTCATCAAATCAGCGACAACTATATTGCCATTCATAATAGCAATGGTAAAAGTAAACGCCATTACGATATTCCACTGTTTAAAATTTCCAGTGATGATCAGCAACGCCACGAGAAAAACGTGGCAAAGTCTGGCTTGAACTTTACGGAGGGATTAGCCAATTGGATCGGCATTCGCAATGCGAATATTGACGCCAATATGGATCTTTTTGATGAGACACCACAGCCAGATTATGGCTTAAAAGAAAAAATTGAAAATATCACTGCGCCAGATGATCCTGCGGTGATCATTCCTGCTCAACGCTAACCTGTTGATTTAACGAATGGTTAATAAATGTCATTGTTTTCGCTGACACCGCTAACACCGACGACGTTGCCCCCCAATCACCGAGAACAATGCGTTCAAAGTGCGGTGGAATTTTGTGCCAATTTTGCCGATGGGTATGCCCGTGAATAAGCTGTGGCACATTAAATTGTTGCATTGTTTGCAACACAAAATCGGCATTTACGTCCATAATTTGAGAGGATTTATGCTGCTTATCCTGTTTGCTTTTGGCACGAATTTTCTCAGCAATTTTTAACCGCACTTTTAAAGGAAGATGTAAAAAAAGCCATTGACGCCATTTTTGATGCACTTTTTTACGATAGCGTTGGTAAGCCATATCATCAATACAGAGTGTATCGCCGTGGCAAAGCAATGTGGGAGTGCCATACAAATCAATCACCTGATAGGTGGGTAACAGGGTTAAGCCGCAAGGTTGGGCAAATTTTTCGCCGATGAGGAAATCGCGATTGCCGTGCATAAAATAGCATTTCACGCCTTTTTCCGTTAAGGTGCGAATTTGCAGTGTCACTAAATCGATCAACGGAGAATGTTCATCGTCACCAATCCAAAAATCAAAAAGATCGCCTAAAATATACAAACTTTCAGCATCTTGGGCTTGATTTTGCATAAAATCCACAAAAAGGGCGGTTAAATCTGGACGATTTTCGCTTAAATGTAAATCAGCAATAAAATAGGTCGTTGCCATTTTGAATGTCTTTTTAAAGAATGAAATTGTTTGATAGCCTAGCATTTTTTTAGCGGATTGATACAAATATTTACGGATTTTCGCTATACTTGTGCAAATTTTTTTCAGGGTATGTCGTTATGCTAAAACTTCTTCGCATTATTGTGATTGTGTTCTGCTGTATTTTGATTTGTTTACTTGGCACAATCTATTCTCTTATTCGTTTCAGAAATCCAAGCAATGTAGGAGATATCGCTCGCTGGTTTGGGCGTTTATATCCGCTTTTCGGTTTGCAAGTGGAACATCGTTTCCCTGCAAAGGCAAAAAATATTGGGCCTTGCATTTATATTGGCAATCACCAAAATAACTACGATATGGTCACCATTTCTTATATGGTGATGCCACGCACCGTGAGCGTAGGGAAAAAAAGCCTGATTTGGATCCCTTTTTTCGGCATTTTATATTGGGCATCGGGCAACATTTTTTTAGATCGCGATAATCGTTCCAAAGCGCACAATACAATGACTCAACTGGCTGAACGCATTAACCGCGATAATCTTTCTATTTGGATGTTCCCTGAAGGTACACGCAGCCGTGGGCGTGGTTTACTGCCGTTTAAAACAGGGGCATTTCACGCTGCGATTGCCGCTGGCGTGCCGATTGTCCCTGTGGTTTGTTCTACCACACAAAATAAAATCAATCTTAATCGCTGGCATAATGGCAAGGTGATCTGCGAAATGCTACCCCCTGTGGATACCTCCGCTTATAGCAAAGATAATGTGCGTGAATTGGCGAGCTATTGCCATTCACTAATGCAACAACGAATCAATGAACTTGATGCAGAAATTGCTGCTCAACCAAGCCCAACAAAATAAGATGAATCATTTTTCTCGCCGTCAATTTTTCAAAACTGCCCTCACAGCGGGGGCATTTTCTGCTATTCCTGCGCCATTATGGGCTGCCGAACGCCAACCTTTGCGCGTTCCCCCACTAATGGAAACACGTCGTGGTAAACCTGTTTTTTTAGAAATGAACAGCGCACAAGCGCAATTAGAACGGGGAAAAACCAGCGAAGTTTGGGGATTTAACGGTAATTATTTAGGTCCAACACTCAAAATGCGCCAAGGGGATTTCGCCAAGCTGAATTATCGCAATAACTTAACACAAATGGTTGCCTTAGCCATTCAAGGGCTACAAGTAAGCGCTGAATCACTCGGTGGTGTTGCGCATCCTTTTACGCAAGGACAAAGCTGGTCGCCAATTCTTCCCATCACCCAAGCTGCCTGCACCTGCTGGTATAGTGCTTGTACCCTCGGGCATTCGGCTTATCAAACTTATCGTGGGCTGCTCGGACTGTGCATTATTGAAGATAACGAAAGTCGTAAATCCAGCTTGCCACAAAAATATGGCGTAAACGATATTCCTTTAATTTTGCAAGATATGCAATTAAATGATGAAGGTGTGCAATTATTCCAACAAAATCGACCGCACTTTTTCGGTAATCGTTTATTGGTAAATGGGCAAGAAGCCCCCTATTTAGCCGTACCGCGTGGTGTTGTGCGGTTACGTTTACTTAACGCCTCCCTTTCGCGTCGCTATGAATTACGCTTTGATGATGAACGCGATTTCCAACTTATCGCCCTCGATCAAGGCTTTTTACCACAAGCGAAAACAACTAAGGTGCTGTTTCTTGCACCGAGTGAACGCGCAGAAATTCTTGTCAATCTAAACGAAGGGGAAAACGCCACCTTAATCGCAGGAAAAAAACGAAATTTTTTCAGTAAACTAATGGGCTTTTTCGGCAGTAATGAAGAATTGCTTGATAACACCGTTGTTGAGCTACGCCCACAAGGTTTAAGCAGTGCGTTTGCACAAAATCATACAATGCAGTTTAATACTGATGCACTACAAGCATTAAAGGCGAAAATTCGTCGTGAGCGCCATTTCCAGCTTGATGCCAATAATGGAATGATCAATCAACAACGTTTTGATCCAAGACGGATTGATGTAAATGCTGAATTAAACAGCACTGAGCGCTGGATTCTCACCGCCAACGAACCTACTGGGTTTAAAATTCAAGGGGCAAAATTTATCCTTGAACGTATCAATGATAAGCCCGTTGCTGAAAGCGATCTTGCTTGGAAAGATAGCCTGTGGATTGAAGGTCAAATGCAGATTTTAGTTCGCTTTCAACACCCTTCTTCTAACAGTCATCCTTTCACCTTTGGTGCAACGGATTTGCTCGCGGCGGATAAAGGTTGCTTAGGCTTAATGGTGGTGCAATAAAGAAATAACACTAAGTTATGTGATATGCGCCTTTGATCTAAAAGTGCGGTTGAATTTTTGTTCGTTTTTTTGTTAAATCAAATTTATAAGATAAAAAGTCGTTTAAGGTTTAGTTATGTGTCAGCTATTAGGAATGAATTGCAATACCCCAACGGATATTGTGTTTTCTTTTGAAGGGTTTCGCCGTCGCGCAGGGCTTACCGATAGCCATTCAGATGGTTTTGGTATTGCCTTTTTTGAAGGCAAGGGCGTTCGCATTTTTCGCGATAACCAAGCAGGGCATAGTTCCCCCATTGCAGATTGTGTAAAACAATACCACATCAAATCGTTCAACGTCATTGCACACATCCGTAAAGCCACGCAAGGGGCGGTAACGATTGAAAATACACACCCATTTATTCGTGAAATTTGGGGCGAAAACTGGGTATTTGCACACAACGGTAATCTGACCCAATTACCTGATATGTCAGAAAATTTCTGCCAACCTATTGGCTCAACAGATTCAGAAGCCGCTTTCTGTTATATGGCTGAACAGTTAAAAAATCGCTTTCGCAAAAAGCCCACCGAAGAACAGATTTTCCAAGTAATTCAAGAAATTAGCAAAGAATTGGCACAAGGCGGCACATTTAATTTCATTCTTTCAAACGGCGAATGGATGATTGCTCACTGCTCTACCAATTTGCATTACCTCACCCGTAAAGCGCCTTTTGGTACAGCACAACGTATTGATGATGACGGGGTGATCGACTTTCGCCAACATACCACAGAAAAAGATAAAGTTACCATTATTACTACCTTTCCGCTGACTAAAAATGAGACTTGGACAAAAATGGAACACGGTGGTTTTGTGTTTTTCAAAGATGGCGATAAAGTTTACGAAGTCCTTGGCACCCCAAGGGAAGCCATTGATGATGGCACATTAGGCAATGCGAAAGCCGCCTGATCACACTCTCGTTAGAAGCACTTTTATTGTGCCATTAAAAGTGCTTTTTGATTTAACTATGTCCAACCTTTTTCTGTTATTGTTCGGATTATTCCATAAAACGAAACTGCTTTAATTTTTGGTAACCCATTATCAATAAAGATAAAATACTCAATTTTGTTTTTTGTCGAAATAAAACAGTGCGAAATCGAAAGTATAAAAAGATAAAATGTTAAAAAGACGTAAACATTTCTCTATTTTCTAACCAATTATTCAAGAAAAAATCGATCATTATCACAAATCACACCTTTTATCCTGTTTCATATCCGCAATCGCTATATCATCTGCGCTGGTTAGATTAGGTATTCATCATACGCTAATCCAAGTTTATATAACGGAGTTCGGCAATGCTAAAAACAACCATAACAAATAAATTCGATTTACTTTGGACATTAAATTTATTCGGTACGGCAGTGGGAGCTGGCGTACTGTTTTTGCCCATTAATGCAGGAATGGGCGGATTTTGGCCGTTAATTGTGATTATGCTATTAGTTGGGCCGATGACTTATTTTTCACACCGCGCGTTATCTCGTTTTGTGTTGTCATCTTCCCAACCGGGGAGCGATATTACCGAAGTGGTGGAAGAGCATTTTGGGCAGGGCGCGGGGAAAATCATCACATTACTTTACTTTTTCGCGATTTTCCCTATTTTATTGATTTATGGCAATGGCATTACTAATACAGTAGAATCCTTTATAATCAATCAGTTAGGATTAAACGCGCCAAACCGAATCCTACTTTCTTTCGTGTTGATTGCCAGCCTGATTTCAGTGATGCTGATGAGCGAAAAAATAATGTTAAAAATGACCGAGTTGTTGGTGTATCCCCTTGTATTTATTTTATTTTCTCTTTCCATTTATTTAATTCCTCAATGGAATACCGCAATGCTGCACCAAATGCCCGATGCAGCCAGCTTCATTGGCACGCTTTGGATCACCATTCCTGTATTAGTGTTTTCTTTTAATCATTCCCCGGCCATTTCTTGCTTTTCGCAATCGCAACAACGGGAATACCAATCGCCAGAGCTGACCGAACACCACGCAAGCCGAGCATTAAAAAACACCTCAACCTTACTGTTATTTTTTGTTATGTTTTTCGTCTTTAGCTGTGTGCTAACCCTGACTCCTGAAGATTTAGTCCAAGCGAAAGCACAAAATATCAGTATTCTTTCCTTTTTAGCCAATAAGTTTGATAACCCTTATATTTCTTACTTTGGACCTTTAGTGGCATTCCTTGCTATTACTAGCTCTTTCTTTGGTCATTATTTAGGAGCGAGAGAAGGCATTCAGGGGCTGTATCTGAAATTCTCAGGCAAACAAGGCATTACAAATCGAAAAAAATTGAATTTTTTCACCGCACTTTTCTTTTTATTGACGCTATGGGCGGTGGCAATTATCAATCCAAGCATTCTTGGCTTAATTGAATCTATTGGCGGACCAATTATCGCCGCTATTCTCTTTTTAATGCCAATGTATGCGATTCGTAAAGTGCCGGCGATGGCACGTTATCGGGGCTATGCTAGTAATGTTTTCGTGACGATTATGGGAATAATCGCAATCTCAGCCGTCGTGTATGGATTATTTTATTAATTAAGATAGAATAGCCCACCTTTTGATAATAATTACCCTAAGCAGGGCGAAATGCCCTGCCAGAAAAGTTCGAGAAAACAATGATTAGTGTTTTTGATATGTTTAAAATCGGTATTGGGCCTTCTAGTTCCCATACCGTTGGCCCAATGAAAGCTGGTAAGCAATTTGTCGATGATTTAGTGACAAAACAGTTACTTGCCCGTACCACTCAGGTTAAAGTCGATGTCTATGGCTCTCTTTCAATGACAGGACGTGGGCATAATACTGATATTGCCATTATTATGGGATTAGCAGGCTATTTACCGCACGATGTGGATATTGATTTAATCCCTAAATTTATTTCTGATGTAAAAAGCACCGCACTTTTACCATTAGCGCAAGGGCAGAAAGTCGCGAAGTTGGATTATGAGAGCGATATGGTCTTTCATCAAACCTTTCTGCCATTGCACGAAAATGGAATGACGCT
This sequence comes from Avibacterium sp. 21-599, assembly GCF_026226765.1. NCBI lineage: Bacteria > Pseudomonadati > Pseudomonadota > Gammaproteobacteria > Pasteurellales > Pasteurellaceae > Avibacterium > Avibacterium sp. 21-599. The sequence goes on along the minus strand of NZ_JAKKOB010000001.1, from coordinate 947,759 downwards.
ATCAGCCTATGAAAATGATAACTTACTTTATCAGCAAACCTATTATTCTATTGGCGGTGGTTTTATTGTTGATGAAGTCCATTTCAATCAGCAAGAAGAAAGCGACATCAATGTCCCTTTTCCTTATCAAAGTGCAGCAGATATTTTGCATCATTGCAAAGAAAATGGCTTAGCCTTATCAAGTGTGATGTTACAAAATGAAATCGCCCTACACGGCAAAGAGGCAACCCAACTACACCTAAAACGCGTCTGGCAAACGATGAAAGAATGTATCGAACACGGTTTAGTGACCGAAGGGTTATTGCCCGGCCCGCTCAAAGTGGTTCGCCGTGCTGCAACGTTACATCGTTTATTACAAGCCAATAATGGACTTTCCAATGATCCGATGAAAGTGATCGATTGGGTTAATATGTACGCCTTGGCGGTAAACGAAGAAAATGCGGCAGGCGGGCGTGTGGTTACTGCGCCAACTAATGGAGCTTGTGGGATTGTGCCAGCCGTGTTGTCTTATTATGAAAAGTTTATTTCGCCAATTTGCGATGAAATTGTCGAACGCTATTTACTGGCTTGTGGAATGATTGGCTCGCTTTACAAAATGAATGCCTCCATTTCAGGGGCTGAAGTGGGCTGTCAAGGTGAAGTAGGTGTCGCTTGCTCAATGGCTGCGGCTGGTTTAACGGAAATTCTTGGGGGGAGTCCAGAGCAAGTCTGTATGGCTGCTGAAATTGCAATGGAACATAATCTAGGGCTGACTTGCGATCCTGTGGGTGGACAAGTGCAAGTACCTTGCATTGAACGTAATGCGATAGCTTCTGTTAAAGCCATTAATGCTAGTCGAATGGCATTGCAACGAACGTCTAACCCGCGTGTAAGTTTAGATAAAGTCATCGAAACGATGTATGAAACGGGCAAAGATATGAACGCCAAGTACCGTGAAACCTCTCAAGGAGGGTTGGCAATTAAAGTGGTTTGCACCTAAAAAATAAGGCGGTTTATTCCGCCTTATTTTATTTTTCGATTATTTAAACTCAATTTCCACCGCACTTTCTCCCAGTATTTCCACTAGCGTATTAATCAGTTCATCACTGGGGTTCACTGACCATTGCACACCTAATTTCACCAATGCACGTCCTTCTGGGCTTTGATAGTAAATATGAATTGGCAATGCCCCTCCACTATATGGGCTAAGAGTCTCTTTAAACTGCTTAATAAACTGCGGTGAAAGCTGTTCTTGCGTCAAGCAAATCGCGAGGCTTTTGGCGTAACGGCTTCTTGCTTCATCAAGGGTCATCAATTCCCGTACAGACATTTTTAAGCCTTGCGAGAAATCATCAAAACTGACCTGCCCTGACGCAATCACAATGGTGTCTTTTTGTAATTTTTCACCAAAACGCTCTAGGCTTTCGCCAAATAATGTCAGATCTAAACGCCCCGAACGATCATCTAAGGTAGCAATGCCTAAGCGGTTGCCTTTTTTTGTTATCGCCACCCGAGAACTCACGACCAAGCCACAAGTGGTGCTGATTTGTCCACGATAATTTGGTACAAGATCTTTTAATCTTGTTGAGCTGTAATGAGCAATTTCCTTTAAATAAGGACTAATCGGGTGGCTACTTAAATACAGTCCAAGGGTTTCTCGTTCTCCATCTAAAATTTGTTTTTCGCTCCAACGTGGTGTTTTCGCATAAGCCTGCTCCACCTCTTCTGGCGTTTCTGTCAGCACGCCAAACATATCTGCCTGTCCTATCGCCTCATTTTTGGCATATTGATCTGAGGCTTTTAAGGCATCTTCTAAATTTTTTGCTAGCGCTGCACGATGTGGACCTAATTTATCGAATGCCCCTGACATTATGAGGCTTTCAAAGGTGCGGCGGTTGATTTTCTTTAAATCCACTCTAGCACAAAGATCAAATAAATCTTTGAAAATGCCACCTTGTTCACGGGCAGCAATTAAGGCTTCAATCGGCCCTTCTCCCACGCCTTTGATTGCCCCAATACCATAGACGATTTCCCCATTATCGTTCACGCTGAAATGATGTTTTCCTGTATTAATATCTGGTGGGGTAACCTTTAAGCCCATACGCAAACATTCATCGTATAGCCCAACAATTTTTTCGGTGTTATCCATTTCAGACGTCATTACTGCCGCCATAAATTCTGCGGGATAATGCGCTTTTAGCCATAATGTTTGGTAAGAAACCAAGGCATAAGCCGCGGAGTGCGATTTATTAAATCCGTAACCTGCAAATTTTTCAACTAAATCGAAAATTTTCATTGCAAGGTTACCGTCAATCCCGTTTTTAATTGCCCCTTCTTCAAATACAGAGCGTTGTTTTGCCATTTCTTCGGGTTTCTTTTTCCCCATTGCCCGACGTAATAAATCTGCCCCACCAAGGGTGTAACCTGCCAGCACCTGCGCAATTTGCATCACTTGTTCTTGATATAAAATGATACCGTAGGTTGGCTCTAAAATCGGTTTGAGTGAAATGTGCTGATATTCTGCATCAGGGTAAGAAATTTCTTCTTCACCGTGTTTACGGCGAATAAAATTATCCACCATTCCTGATTGCAACGGCCCCGGACGGAACAACGCAACCAACGCAATAATATCTTCAAAACAGTCTGGTTTCAGGCGCTTAATCAAATCCTTCATTCCGCGCGATTCTAGCTGGAATACCGCGGTAGTTTCTGCATTGAGTAACACTTGGAAAGATTGCGCATCATCAAGTGGGATACGATTAATATCCACTAACGGCTTGCCTTCTTTAGCCAGACGCGTATTAATCATATCCAATGCCCATTTAATAATGGTTAGCGTACGCAATCCTAAGAAGTCAAACTTCACCAGCCCGGCATATTCCACATCATTTTTATCAAAATGGGTAACTGGGTGTTTGCCTTCGCTATCACAATATAAGGGCGAAAAATCAGTGATCAGCCCCGGCGAAATCACCACGCCCCCAGCGTGTTTCCCTGCGTTACGCGTTACCCCCTCGAGCTTGCGCGCCATATCAATTAATGCTTTAACTTCTTCATCGCTTTCATAAATTTCAGGCAAACGAGGTTCTGCTTCAAAGGCTTTGGCTAAGGTCATTCCCGGATCAGGCGGCACTAATTTAGAAATGCGATCCACAAAGCTATAAGGATGCCCCAGCACCCGTCCTACATCACGGATGACCGCTTTGGCCGCCATTGTACCAAAGGTGATAATCTGCGACACCGCACCGCGTCCATAGGTTTCCGCCACGTGTTCAATCACGCGATCTCGCCCGTCCATACAGAAATCCACGTCAAAATCGGGCATTGATACCCGTTCTGGATTTAAAAAACGCTCAAACAGCAAATCAAATTCAAGGGGATCAAGATCAGTAATTTTCAACGCATAAGCCACCAATGATCCTGCCCCGGAACCACGCCCGGGTCCAACAGGAATATCGTTATCTTTCGACCACTGGATAAACTCCATCACGATTAAGAAGTAGCCCGGGAAACCCATTTGGTTAATCACGTCTAGTTCAACTTGCAAGCGTTCGTCATATTCTTTACGTTTTTCTGCCCGCTCTTTTTCATTAGGGAATAAAAAGGCGAGACGCTCCTCCAAGCCTTCACGGGATTTTTGTACTAAATAATCCTCTGTACTAAGATCCCCGGTAGGAAATTTAGGTAAAAAATATTCCCCCAAACGAATGGTTACATTACAACGCTTAGCAATTTGTACGGTATTTGCCAGAGCGCTGGGAATATCTGCAAATAATTCACACATTTCCTGCTCAGTGCGGAAATATTGTTGATCGCTATATAATTTTGGACGTTTAGGATCATCTAAGGTGTAGCTATCGTGAATTGCCACGCGGATCTCGTGTGCCTCAAAATCTTGCGAAGACAAAAAACATACATCATTGGTTGCCACAAGAGGGATATGATGTTTTTCAGCCAATTTTAAGGCGGCTTGGATATAACGCTCTTCTTCAGGGCGACCTGTACGGCAAAGGCTTAAATAAAAATGATTGGGAAAAAATTCTTGATAAAAATGCACCGCACTTTCTATATCAGCCGGGTTATTCTTCAACAATTTTTTTCCGATATCACCATTGCGTCCACCAGAAAGAATGATTAAGCCTTCGCGGTGCTCCACTAGCCATTGTTGATCGATATAAGGTAAATCCGTGTAACCACGTTCATAAGCTTTGGATAATAATAAGGTAATATTATGATAGCCCGTATTATTTTTGGCGAGTAACGTCAGCTCAAAATGTTCATCTCCAAGCAAATCACTTTTCACTAATACATCTGCACCCACAATAGGTTTTATGCCTGAAGATAATGCTTCTCCATAAAAACGGACTAAACCACAAAAATTGGTGAAATCTGTCAATGCCATTGCCACCATTTCGTTCTCCACGCAGGCTTTGACTAACGGTTTGACTTTAGCAATACCGTTAATCATTGAAAAATCGCTATGCACACGCAAATGCACGAAACGCGGTTCTGACATAAAAAATCCTTGTTATTGTTGCCGTTGATTAGATGAAAAGGGAAATTAGCCTGCCATTTTAACGAGATTTTCACTCGGATCAAATCTCTTTTTGCAGGCAATCAAAATGGGAAATGGGCTTATAAACGGGCAATATGGCTGGCACAAGCGTAAGCTGAACTCCACGCCCATTGAAAGTTATAGCCACCAAGCCAGCCTGTTACATCTAGCACTTCGCCGATAAAATACAATCCTTTGACTTTCGTACTTTCCATTGTTTTTGATGAAATTTCGTGCGTATCTACCCCGCCCATTGTAACCTCTGCCGTGCGATAACCTTCTGTACCATTAGGGAAAATTTGCCAGTGGTGAATAACATTATCTAACTGTTCCAACTGCCCTTTGGTTAAATTCGCCAATGTTTCTATTGGAATGCTCTCTCTGGTTTGCCAAAGCTCTACTAATTTATTTGGCAAAATACGTGATAATGCGGTTTTTAACTGCAACTTAGGTGAAGTTTGGCGTAATTCAAGTAAATAATCACAAATAGATTGATTGGGTAATAGATCAACTTCCACCCATTCATTGGGCTGCCAATAGTTAGAAATTTGTAAAATCGCCGGCCCCGAAATACCACGATGAGTAAATAACAATTGGTTGATAAAAGATTGCCCATTTTCTGCACTAACTCGAACAGGCAAAGAAACGCCAGCAAGTGCGGTGTAAAATTGTTCTGTTTCTCGCCAACGAAACGGTACGAGGGAAGCACGCGGAGAGATCACTGCCAATCCAAACTGTTCAGCAATTTGATAACCTAATGGCGATGCACCTAAGGCTGGCATTGAAAGCCCTCCCGTTGCCACGACCAGCTGATTACAATACCAAGTTTGCCCATTGGCTTGCACAGTAAAACCGCCTTTTTCTGAGTTAGAAACTTGCTCAATGTGCTGACGTAGCTGAATATTAACCTGATATTTCTCACATTCTGCGAGTAACAAATCCACAATCTGTTGTGAACTTTCATCACAAAACAATTGCCCGAGTTCTTTTTCGTGATAAGCAATGCCATATTCTGCAACTAAAGCGATAAAATCCCATTGAGTAAAACGAGCCAACGCAGATTTAACGAAATGTGGATTGTGCGAAAGATAATGCTGTGGCGTAACCTCTAAATTAGTGAAATTACAAAACCCACCGCCTGACATTAAAATTTTCCGCCCCGCTTTTTTACCGCTATCAAGAACTGTTACCTGTTTACCTTGTTTACCAAGTTGTCCGGCACAAAATAGCCCTGCTGCACCTGCGCCAATAATTAGCGTATCAGAAACCCATTGTGTCATTCTTTACTTTGCTCCATTTTTGGCGTTTTGTAGCATTTCTGCCATTTGCATACGTTGAATGATCGTGCGGCGATCGATTCCCGATTTATCCGAATCCAACAGACGTTGCCAAAGTGTAATCGCATTGGCATAATCCGTTTTCATAAAGGCTTCTCCCGCTAATAACGATAAACTTGATGCCTCTTTCGGATCTTGCTGTAAGGCTTGATCAAGCATTGCCTGCACTTGTGGAGTGATTTTTTGCCCTGCCTGTTGATACAACGCATTCGCGACTAGACCTAAAATAGCCGGTTTACCGCCCGTTAAACGATCAGCATAAGAATAAGCCAGCAGTGCATTATCAAATTCATTATTTTGCATATAAGCCAGCCCTAATTCAATCCAAGCCTCACTGTTGTTAGGGTTTTGCCGTAAGCGCTGCTGAATTTTTTCCACATAGGATTCATTTTTTTGTCCCGTAGGTTGTTCCGTAAAAGGGGCGGTTAAGGGATCTACAAACGGTTGTTTAGCCTGCACTTGCTGTTGATGTTCAGTAGAAAAGCGTTCAAGGGAAAAATAATAGCCTATCGGCAAGCCAATCAATAATAAATTTAATCCCACAAAATAAGAGCGTGCTTTTGTCTTGGAAGAAATAACAAAGTGCGGTTGTTTTTCACGCTGTTTTTCATCATCAAGTAGCCGTTGGGCAAATTCTTGTAGCAATTCAGGATCAAGCTTACCCTTTGTTTGTTGCTGATAAAGGGCAATATTTTGCTGTTGGCGATAATTTTTCTGCCAATTTATCCTTTGTCCTAAAGGCAACCAAAGCCCAAGACTAATCAATAATAAAAGGGTAACACCGATAAAAAAAGTCATTCTGATTTATCCGTTTTTGCTAATAAATGCTTTAGTGCGTCCTGCTGCTCTGCACTGAATGCGACACTTTGCTGTGATTGTTTGACGCGCAACATTCGCCACATAGCCACTGCACCAAACAGTAACAATAAGAACGGTAATCCCCACAACAAAGCGGTAGTGGATTTTACGGGGGGATTATAACGAACAAAATCACCAAAGCGATTTGTCATCGTTTCAATAATTTGCTCATTACTCTTACCTGCTTCCACCATTTTATAAACTTCAATACGCAAATCATAGGCAATAGGGGAATTGGATTCCACCAAGTTTTGATTTTGACATTGTGGGCAACGCAAGGATTTCGCCAGTGCGACAGCTCTTGTGCGTTCCTCGGGGTGAGAGAATTCAAAGGTATCTACCATTTCTGCCTGAGCCAGCGGAAGGATTGTAACCAGTGTGATAATTGCAAACCACCATTTCTTCATTCTTTACCTTCCTTTTGACTCATCGCTTGTAAAGATAAGTGCGGTGCATTTTGTGCAAATTTTTGCCATAAAGGCTGAAATTCTTGTTGCCAAATTTGCTTATTCAATGGCCCTGAATAGCGATAACGAATAATACCGTTCGCATCGACGAAATACGTTTCTGGCGCGCCATCTACGCCTAATTTCATTGCTAGTAAGCCTTTGCTATCATCAATAATAAGATGAAAAGGATTGCCCATTTCTCGTAACATTAATAACGCATTTTGCCGTTTATCGCGATAATTTAATCCCACAATCGGCACACCTTGCTTTTGCAAATCCATCAAAAAAGCGTGTTCTTGCTTACAATAAGTACACCAACTCCCCCACACATTAATCAAATAAACCTCACTCGGCAAGGAATGATTATTCACGTTGGTTGCAGGATCGAACAAATCAGGTTGATAAAATTCAGGCACGGGTTTGCCAATTAAAGCAGAAGCAATTTTTTTCGGATCATTTTGCAGTCCTAATAATAGCAAGCCACATAGTGCAATAATCAATAATAAGGGCAGAAAAACAAGTGCTTTTCTATTCATCTTTTGCTCTCCTTGTTCTCAAACCAAAGGCGGCTAATAATGCGCCAAAAGCCATTAATGTTGCCCCAATCCATAACCAGCGAACAAAAGGCTTATAATGCAAACGGAAAGAAAATTCACCAGCACCCAGTTTATCGCCCATCACGATATAAATATCGCCGAGCAAACTCCAATATAATCCTACTTCGGACATATTCATTGTCCGCACATCATAATAACGACGTTCGGGATAAAGTGCGGTGATTTTTTTGCCTGCTTTTTTAATCTCAAATTGTGCCACTTCACTGGTATAATTCGCCCCTAATTCATTACGGAAACCAAGGTACGTAAATTCATAGCCATTGAGCATTTGGCTTTGTTGCGGTGCTAGGCGTACACCAATTTCGCTGGCAAAATAGCTCGACATTGTTGCACCAATCACGCTGAGTGCTAACCCACAATGCGCAATCACCATTGCCCAACGGGTTAAAGACAAAGCTCGCCCCCCGCTCGAAAGGGTAACACTTAGCAACCAAAGCGCTAAACTGATTAATGCAAAAGGTAAAGGCTGAAAATGTAACGTTTCATCATTTTGAATGGTGAATGCGATCATAATATAAGCAAGACCACAAGCGGGGATCAGCAGTAAAACATTACGAGACAACAGTCTGCAGTGAATTTTTTTCCAAAATGCGCTCACTACAATAATCATCGCCAGCAAAGCCAGCACAATCAGGGGTAAGAAAATCGTATTAAAATAAGGTGCGCCAACAGAGATCGATCCCCACCCCATTGTGCTAAACAGCATAGGGTAAAACGTGCCTAAAAATACGCTTGCCGTTGCCACTGCCAGTAAAATATTCGCAATAAGCATTAGGCTTTCTTTAGAAAAAAGAGAAAAACGCACCGCACTATTTTCACTTGGACGCACATTGACTTTAAGTGCAAATAAGGTCAGTGAACAGGTTGTCAGTAAGAAAAAGAGCATTAACAGTGCCATTCCTCGTTCACTATCCATCGCAAAGGCGTGTACAGAGGTGAGTACACCAGAACGCACAATAAAGGTGCCTAATAAGCTAAATGCAAAAGCAAAAAGTGAAAATAAAATCGTCCAATAATGGAAAATGCCACGCTGTTCGCTCACCGATAAACTATGCAATAGCCCTAGCCCGAGTAACCACGGCATTAATGAGGCATTTTCTACGGGATCCCAGAACCACCAACCGCCCCAGCCAAGTTCATAATATGCCCACCACGCGCCTAACATTATCCCTAAAGTCAAAAAGAACCAAGAAAGTAACACCCAAGGGCGTGTCCAGCGAGCAAGTGCGGCATCAAAATGCCCACTTAATAAGGTGGCAAGGGTAAGAGCAAAATTCACCGCAAAACCTACATAGCCAAAATAAAGCAATGGAGGATGAAAAATCAGCCCCACATCTTGCAACATTGGATTAAGATCACGCCCTTCCAATGGGCTAGGCAACAGGCGCTCAAAGGGATTTGAGAAAAAAACAATAAAGAGTGCGAAACCAAAACAAAGTAGGCCAAGAATAGACAGGGTTCGACTCGCAATAATGGGATCAATGTTGCGACTAAAAAAGGCAAACGCCATTGTCCATAAGCCTAAAGAAAAAAGCCAAAACAGCATTGAGCCTTCGTGTCCACCCCAAGTAGCAGCAATTTTGAAAAATAACGGCAATGCGGAATTAGAATGGGCTGCAACATATTGTAGTGAGAAATCATCAACAGCAAAACAATAAGCAAGCCCGAGCAAAGAAAGGGTAGTAAAAATCCCAAAGAGATAACTCAGATTCCACGCGGAGGTGATAAGGCGCGGATTACCCTGTTTAATCCCAATATGCGGCACGATCGCCAACAGTGATGCGGAAACAAGAGCAAAAAGTAAAGCAAGAAAAGCAAGTTCAGGGATCATCGTCATATTAGCTGATTAATTTATCCTGTATTTTAGAGAAAATATGCCGTAATGTCATTGCGTGATGTGGTGAAATCATCTAAATACTTTCTATATCCTACCGGTGGTAAAAAAGTGTAAAAAATGCACCGCACTTTAATTTTTCCCTCATTTTTCAGATAAGGGATTACCGTAAAATCCACATCACATTAAAACAAAGGCGAACACCTTGGTTCGCCTGATAATCATTAATTGGCTTTTTATGCTAAAGTCATTTGTCCTGCGTATAAAATAAAGTAACGCAAGCAAAGCACTCCGATTAAGCTAAGCCCCGCGACAATCAACATAAAGCCCTTTTGGTGCTTAAGTTTTTCACCTGCAACGGCGTTTAATAGAAGCGGTAATACAATCCCGATGCCGACCACGCCGATCCAGAAGACGTTCGCCCAGAAGCCCCCTGAAAGTGCGGTGTGAAATGCCACCGTTTTTTGCCCGCCACCTAAATATAATCCAAAGAAGAAAGCGAAAAGTAAAAAGGCTTCAATGAGTACCACGGGCTGCTCAAATTTGTGTAAGAATGCCAAGCCTTTAGAATGAGGGTTTTCTTTGGTGCATAAAATGGTAAAGAAAATCAATGCAGCAATCCCTGATGAAGTCCCTGATGCAAGGAATAGCACTGGTAATACAGGATTATTTAGCATTGGATAACTCACTAATGCAGAAAGTAAGAACCCTGTATATGCCCCTAATGCTACGCTAAGCAACAAGGTAATAATCTCGATTACATTGGTGAATTTTGCTGCAAGATCGATGATTTTCTCCGTAAGATTAGTGAGTTTCGGCACAAAGCGTTTCACTAAGCTAAGCACTAAGGACTTAAAGATAATCGCTAACCATAAGACCAAGAACAACATATAGACTTGGAACAACATCACCCCAGCAGACATAATTGATGTGTGGTGATAATTGAACATTAAGTACCAAAATGTCCAAGGTTTAGTTAAGTGGAAAATCAATAATAATAAGCCAATGGTAATGCTTATTGGTGCAAGTAATGCATTTACCTTCAAGATATGACTTTCTTCTGGGCGTTCCCCAGCCAATCCTGCACGTTTTAGCAATACGGCAAGCATTGTCGCCCCTGCGGAAATCCCTAATAAAAAGAGATAAATCGCAATCGGCCCGTCCCATACTAAAGATGGGAAATGAAATGGACTATTCATCGTCTGATCTCCCCTGCTCTAGCTGGAACGTGGTAAAGATTTGGATCTGTACCTAATTCAACCTTTGTACGATAGGTTTGTTTTTCTTTCAGTTTTAAAGAAATGTCGCTTTGCGGATCATTTGTATTACCAAAGGTTAAGGCTTTGGTTGGACAGGCCTCCACACAAGCGGGCTGTTTACCTTTGGCTAAATTCGTATCACGGCAGAAATTGCATTTATCTGCTGATTTATACACAGGGTGAATAAAACGAACACGATACGGACATACCGCGATACAGTATTGACAGCCAACGCAGAGATCTTTATTAACATCAACAATACCTGTGGACGCATCAATATAAGACGCCCCTGTTGGGCATACTGCAACACAAGGTGCATTGCTACAATGCTGGCAAGAATGACGGAAAAATTCATATTTCACGTCAGGGAATTCACCATAAGGTTCGCTACGAATAATTTCTAAACGTGAAACGCCTTCTGGCACTTGGTTGGTTTCACGACACGCATCCATACAAGCGGTACAACCAATGCAAGCCGTTTCATCGTGCAACATTGCATAACGAATTGGCTTTTCTTCTGCCTTATCTTGTGCGATTGACTTAATTGTTGTTCCTGTCATTAGGATCAAAGCTCCCATACCAGAAACAAAATTACGGCGTGAGCAAGTTGTCATTTGTTATCCTTTTGTTTGCTAGTCGGGTCAAGATCTTTTAGGGCTTTACGTTTTTGTTGTTCTCCGTGACAATCCACGCAAAGTTTAACACGTTGTTTTTTCTCAATACCTTTCATTGCATCTTTTTCTGGGTGCAAGGTATGACAGGCGGCACAAGGCAATTTCATTGCGTGAACATCGTGCGCCCAAAGTTTTTCGCGTAATTTTTCAGGGCGATGACAAGAGAAACACACTTGATTTTGTTCTTGCACTGAGTACATCGGTTGTTTGTCAGAGAAAATATCGCTTTCAAAACGCATCACGTCTTTCACACCACGACGGTGATTTTCAGAAATATTACCGTGGCAGCTCACACAAGTAATCGGTTTCCCTGTGCTTGGATTGGTTTTAGATAAGTGTGTGCCGTGAAATTTACCAAAATGTAAATCACCACCAGATTGTTCATCATTAGCATCTAGTTTATGACATTTTGCACAATACTCATTGGGATTACGCTGATTCTCTAACGTAGGTTGATAACTTAATTCAGCGTTTTTAGTATTAGCTTGAGTGGGTAAAGCAAAGATCGTTATCGCAAGCAAGGCACTGAGCTTAACCACTTTCTTTAATACAGCATTCATTTCCTATTACCTCAAATTTTGGTTCAAAATAGACCGCACTTTGATCTCGCGTAAAGTGCGGTTGCTTTTTCGCTTATTTTGCTGGAGGTGCTTTTTCCATTAAGCCTTTGTCCAGTGCTTCTTTATTCCATTGAGGAATCACTTCTTTGAGGAATTTATCTTTTGCCGCACGCTCTTTTTCAATATCAATACCCATTGCTTTCCACGCATTCTCTGCATTTGAAATATCAGGATAATTGATCGGTTGTTTCACTCCGTGCTTGGTTAAAATGACGGCAAGTTTAGTTCTTGCATCAGCAATTTGATCTAACCCTGTTGCGATGGTTTTTAAAATAACATCTGGTGCGTGAATATGCCCACCATGTCCTGCTGCTGAGTAATCCCAACGCCATTGTGCGTGACGAATATCTTGCAATGCAGGTTTCATTTCTTCTTCTGTCGCACCAGCTTCCCAAGCGGCTTTTGCTTCAAAGTGCGCTTTCACAATTTGGTCTTCAAGTTTAATCATTACATCTTTGATATCTTTTTTATGACCTGCCACCACTTTTGTTAAGGTTTCTTTACTTTGATCGTGGCAGTTTGCACAGGTGTTTTCAAAAGAATCAAGCGGATTGCCAATTTTGTGGTCAGTGTAAACTTTACCATCAGCACCTTGGACTTTTGGCATATGGCAATCTACACAGGTTACGCCATTTTTACCGTGCGTACCTTGTAACCAAGTTTCATAATCTGGGTGCTGTGCTTTTAGCATAGGCGCTTTAGAAATAGAATGGATCCAATCATAGAATTCAATGCTGTCGTAGTATTTTTCCATACTATCTACATCGACCCCTTTCATCCAAGGGAACACCACATTATTCACCACTTTTTTATCAAAATAATATTCAACGTGGCAATTTGCACAAATTGCTCCGCGCTTATCTGTTTTATCTAAATGAGTGAAATCTTTACCTATGGTATCTAAAGCACGTAAAACGTGTGGGCGAGCAATACGCAATGCTGGTTTCCCTTCCGCAAACTCTTTTGAAGTCGTATCGTGGCAATCCGCACACCCAATTGGGTTCACAATCTCATTTCCTGCTTTCGCCCATTTTCCATTGAAATAACCTTCTTCTCCCCATTCAGCAATTAAACGTGGCACATCTGGTCCTTTACAAGTCCAGCACGCCATTGGTTGTGGCCCACTATTTGCATCAAAAGGTGCGCCTGTACGTAAAATATTACGCACATCTGTAACGGTATAAAAATGCCCACGAGGTTTGTTATATTCTTTAGAAAAAGCATAACCGCCCCACATAACAATCATTCTAGGGTCAACCTCAATGGCAGGAACAATTTCCGTAGATTCAGCCGTATTAGCCCAACCTTGGTATTGTTTCGGATATTTTTCTGCAAATTTTTCACTGATTGTCTCAATCTTCAAATCAGGGTTGGGTTTTGCTAATTCCTCACGTGTTGCGGCACGCTTTTCTGCAGCACTGTTATCTGTTGCGATTGCAGACTGCGCAACCACTAAAGTCAATCCAGCCATTGCCAGAGAAGCTAACGTTTTTCTGAAAATGTTCACGATAATTACTCCATTAAAAGTTAACCAATGGTTATTTAACAAACAAAAAAATAATATCTATATACCACGACATAAATGATAATTTTTATCATTAAAAACAATATGATAATGAATAGAAAAGCAAGTCTAATGGAGATAAAAATAACAAATCCCCTGATCTTTTTCAGGGGTATTTTGTAGTTTTTTGCGTTTGATCAATTTTTCTTTTCACAATACCCTTTATTAATTATTTTTGTTACACAAAAATAACTCTTTATAGTTATTAAAATGCGTTAATTAAAAGAAACTAACGAGAAAAGAGTAACCTGATATTGTTACACGGTTAGCGATTATGCGTAAAAAATAGACTAAAAATGCGACATTTTAATATGAAAAACGAAGCTAAAAATAAACAAAGTGCGGTACTTTTTTGTCGTATTTCATTTTTTTGAGGGTAAGGAAAATCTTCATAATCGCTTGCCCCGTAGTTAAGTTTTGATATGATAGCGCGAACATATTTTGATTAAACCTCCCTCAATTAACGATAAGAGAGAACAAAATGACCGATGATAGCCAAAATACTGGCTTAGAAACCACAAATAAAAAGAATTTTTTGCAATCCCTATTTGGGCGATTTTTCCAAGGTGAGCTGAAAAACCGTGAGGAATTAGTGGAAGTGATCCGTGATTCCGAACAAAATGAATTAATCGATCAAGATACCCGTGAAATGATTGAAGGGGTAATGGAAATCGCTGAATTACGCGTGCGTGATATTATGATCCCGCGTTCGCAAATTGTGTTTATTGAAGCCGATCAGGATCTGGATGCTTGCTTGGAAACCATTATTGAAAGTGCGCATTCACGTTTTCCTGTGATTACCGATGAAAAAGACAATATCGCTGGGATTTTACACGCGAAAGACTTACTAAAATTTTTGCGTTCTAATGCGGAAGAATTTGATTTACTTTCTCTGCTTCGCCCAGTGGTCATCGTGCCGGAAAGTAAACGTGTAGATAGAATGTTAAAAGATTTCCGTTCTGAGCGCTTTCATATGGCGATTGTGGTTGATGAATTTGGCGCGGTGTCAGGATTAGTAACCATTGAAGATATTTTAGAGCAAATTGTTGGCGATATTGAAGATGAATTTGATGAAGAAGATGTGGCTGATATTCGTCAGCTTTCTCGTCATACTTACGCTGTGCGTGCATTAACGGATATTGAAGATTTCAACCAGCAATTCCACACGCATTTTACCGATGAAGAAGTGGATACGGTGGGTGGTGTGGTAATGCAAGCCTTCGGTCATTTACCAAAACGGGGGGAAGAGATTACCCTTGAAAACTTACACTTTAAAGTGACTTCCGCAGACAGTCGTCGCATTATTCAGTTGCGTGTTACCGTGCCTGATGAATGTTTGGAAGAAATAGCAACTCACGAAGAAAATTACAATTGCGCGCAATGAAATCACAATTAATTTATCTTATTGCTTTATTATCTGGGGGATTAGGTGTTTTTGCTTTTTCTCCTTTTGATTTTTGGGGCGTCGCCTATCTTTCCCTATTAGGGTTATTATGGGTGGCAAAAACAGCGAAAAAAAGTACCGCACTTTGCGGTGCGTTTTTATGGGGCTTGAGCTTTTTTACCTTTGGCGTGAATTGGCTACACGTGAGCATTCACCAATTTGGAGGCTCACCGTTGTGGCTCAGCTATGTGTTAGTGGTATTGTTGGCGGCGTATCTTGCCTTATTTCCAACACTGTTTGCCTATTTCATTCAACGCTTTAAGGTGAATAATCTCACACTTTATCCTGTGCTTTGGACATTCACAGAGTTTTTACGCGGTTGGTTATTTACCGGTTTTCCGTGGCTACAATTTGGTTACACACAAATTGACAGTCCATTTTCAGGACTTGCGCCAATTTTTGGTGTACAGGGGCTAACTTTCTTTGTTATGTGGGTAAGTGCGGTGCTTTTTTCACTGATTTCTCACTTATTACAGAAAGATAAAAAATGGTTAATGATTGCTTCACAATCGGTGTTATGTCTGATTATTGGCGGTTTAGCAATGTGGTCATCTTCTGCGAATTATGTGCAGGAAAAGCCAGAAAAAGCCTTAACCATCACCCTTGTGCAAGGGAATATTGAACAAAACTTGAAGTGGGAACCTCATTATCTTAGCCAAACCTTAGGAATTTATGGGCGTCTTATTGCTCAGTATTTAGGTAAAACAGATCTTATCATTTTGCCTGAGGCCGCATTACCAACTTTAGAAAATGATATTCAGCGATTTTTACTTTCCTTACAGCAAGCAACCAAAGATACAGGGACGCAAGTGATGATTGGAACCATTTATCAAGATTGGCAAAAAGGAAAATTATTTAATTCTATCATAAACTTAGGTGATCCTGATTTACCTTATAGCGAGCAAACCCACAACCGCTATAATAAACATCATCTTGTCCCATTTGGTGAATATGTGCCATTGGAAAACCTCTTGCGTCCGCTGGGTTCGGTGTTTAATTTACCGATGTCGGCATTCCAATCAGGGGAAGAAGTACAAAAGCCATTTTTAGCTAAACAACGGAAATTTACCCCAGCAATTTGCTATGAAATTATTTTTGGTTCACAAGTGCAGAAAAATCTGCACGCAGAAACGGATTTCTTGCTGACCATTTCCAATGATGCGTGGTTTGGCAACAGCATTGGTCCTTGGCAACATTTACAAATGGCAAGAATGCGTGCTTTAGAATTGGGTAAACCTGAAATTCGTGCCACCAATACTGGAATCACCGCCTTTATTAATGCCAAAGGTAAGGTGATCGCTCAAGCTCCACAGTTTGTGGAAACCACTTTAACACAACGGATTGCACCAACAGTAGGTAAAACGCCTTATGCTCAATTAGGTGATATGCCTTTGTATTTCTTATGCTTTTTATTAATGCTATTGCGTGGCGTGAACCTATTATTATGGCGAATACTAAAACGAACTGATCTGCCCCCCCAAAAGTTGAACAGGTTGTTAAACTATAAATACTGAGTTCTGTATTGAACAGGACTCAGTCCTTTTGAAGCCATTTTAATACGTTTTTGGTTGTCATACACCACAGATTCCTCAAGTTCAGCTTGCAATTCCGCTATCGACGTATAGCTATGCGTATAAAAACACTCGGATTTCAAAATCGCAAAGAAACGCTCAATCACCGCATTATCATAGCAATTCCCGCGTCGGCTCATACTCGGTATCGCGCGCCCCTCCAGCATTTTTCGCCAAGCGTTTGTACGATAAAGAACGCCTTGGTCACTGTGAATAATGGGGCAATCCGTCGCACTTAATTGGCTTAACCCTTGTTCCAGCATCTTTTTTACCAAGGGAAAATTGGGGCGCCTTGCAAACTGATAAGCGATAATTTCTCGATTCGCCAAATCCATTAACGCGGAAAAATACAGCTTCTCCCGCCCAATATGAAATTCGGTCACATCCGTCACCCATTTTTGATTCCGCTTTGTGGCAGTAAAATCACGATTCAGCACGTTTGGTATAATCAATGAAGTTTTGCTTCGTTTTCCAAGCTTTTTCTTGCGAACAATTGACTGAATTTGCAAGGTCTTCATTAATTTTAGTACGGCTTTATGATTCAATGTAAAACTAATTTGACATCATTTGAACGTTAAAGGGCGGTAGCCATCTCGCTGTTGACTCGCTTGATACAGCGAGAATATTGCCGCTTTTTCTACCGAGTAATCTCGCTTAACTTCTTGATAATAAAAGGTAGAACGCGGCATTTTCGCCACTTTCAGTAAATCATCTAACGCGTGCTTTTGCTTTAGTTCGTCAATGGCGGCTCTTTTTTCTGCCGTCGTTTTTGGCGGTCTAATTCCTCCAACTTTTTTAAATAAGCAATCTCTGCACGGGCGAGAGCCAGCTCACGTTGCAATTTTTTAATGGCTTTAGGGGATAAATCTGTGGGGTTCAGGAATCTTCATCTCTTTTCTTCATTTTGGGCTTAACTCTTTTAGGTTGAATAAAGGGGGATTTGCCCCCCTCTAAGCCTTTTCGTGAAAGGCTTTTAACCATTTAATCACAAGAGAATGAGAAATCTGATAACGTTTAGCCACTTCTCGGATACCCACATCCTGTTCGGTGACTTGTTTGATAATTTCTAAACGGAATTGATAGGTATAGGACATAATCTGCACCTCAAATTAGGTGTCCAGTTTTTTGGGGGGGCAGATCAAAGTGCGGTGAAAATTAGGCGAGTTTTTCGCCTAATTTAATGTTAAAAGTGGATTAACGCGCAACGAAGCCGATGGCTTTATAGACTGCGTCTAATGTGGCTTTCGCACGGGCTTGCGCTTTTTCCGCCCCTTCTGCGGCGATTTTATGCAATAAGGCTTCATCATTGCGGAAGTGGTGATAGCGTTCTTGTAATTGTGTGAGCATTGCAGATACTTCATCGGCGACGGCAGTTTTTAAATGACCATACATTTTGCCTTTAAACTCTGCTTCTAATTCAGCAATACTTTTGCCTGTAATGCCTGCCAAAATATCTAATAAGTTGGATACCCCAGCTTTATTTTTTACGTCATAGCGAATGACAGGTGGCTCATCAGAATCGGTAACCGCACGTTTGATTTTTTTCACCACTGATTTTGGATCTTCTAACAGCCCAATCACGTTATTGCGATTTTCGTCTGATTTAGACATTTTTTTCTCAGGCTCAAGTAACGACATCACGCGCGCGCCCGCTTTTGGAATAAACACTTCTGGAATAGCAAAATGTTCACCATAAAGTGCGTTGAAACGTTGGGCAATATCACGGGTGATTTCTAAATGTTGCTTTTGATCTTCCCCTACTGGTACTTGGTTGGTTTGGTAAAGTAAAATATCTGCTGCCATTAAAACTGGATAGGTAAATAAGCCAACGTTGACATTTTCAGCGTGGCGTGCTGATTTATCTTTAAACTGCGTCATTCGTCCCATTTCGCCAAAATAGGTATAGCAATTTAGCACCCACGCAAGTTGGGCGTGTTCTGGAACGTGCGATTGAATAAAAATGGTGCTTTTTTCAGGATCAATACCACAGGCTAAATATAATGCCAGCACATCAAGGGTTGCTGAATGTAATTTTTGTGGATCTTGACGCACGGTGATTGCGTGTTGATCCACGATACAAAATAAGCATTCATAATCTTCTTGCATTTTTACCCATTGGCGTAATGCGCCTAGGTAGTTACCGATAGTTAATTCACCAGAGGGCTGAACGCCACTAAATACGATAGGTTTGGTCATTGTTATATCCTTTTTGAATCACATTAAACAATTTGCAGAATTTGTGCGAAGTCGTCAAACACCCAATCAGGGTGGGCTTCTGCAATAGGAATATTATAATTGTAGCCGTAAGTTAATCCTACCACTGGGCAACCAGCAGAAGTGGCAGCGATAATGTCATTTTTTGAATCCCCTACAAATAACATTTGTTTTGGATATAAGCCAAATTTACCGCATAAATAATAAAGGGGAGCAGGGTGCGGTTTTATTTGTGGTAAAGATTGTCCGCCCAAGGTTTCGCTAAATAAATGATCAATACCAAAGGCTTTTAGTACAGGAAGAACGTGCTGGGTTGGTTTATTTGTTACCACAGCTAAAATAAAGCCACGCTCTTTTAATGCGGTGAGTGTTTCTTTCACATTTGGGTATAAGCGGCTGAGATTACACAGGTTTTCACCATAATAAACATTAAAGCGAGTTTTTACTTGCTCAATTTCTACCGCACTTAATGTTTTGCCTGTTTGTGCCACAGCCCATTCTAACGCTCGTGCAATTAATACGCCAGCACCATTGCCGATCCAAGTGAGTACCAATTCTTCCGGTGCTGAGGGTAAATTCACTTCGTTTAAAGCTGAATTGACTGAAAGGGCTAAATCGGGCAGGCTGTTCACCAACGTGCCGTCTAAATCGAAACCAATAAGTTTAAATTGTGATGTCATTATTTGCTTACCTTACTTAATTCTTGACGCATTTGGTCAATGACTTTTTGATAATCGGGTTGATCGAAAATGGCTGATCCTGCCACAAAGGTATCTGCGCCTGCGCGTGCAATTTCTGCAATGTTATTCACTTTCACACCGCCATCGACTTCCAAACGAATATCGAAACCGCTTTCATCAATGCGTTGGCGTGCTTGTTTTAATTTTTCAAGGGTAGAAGGAATAAAAGACTGACCGCCAAAACCGGGATTGACTGACATCAGTAAAATCATATCGACTTTATCCATAACATAGTCTAAATAGCTTAATGGCGTAGCGGGATTAAATACCAAGCCCGCTTTACAGCCATTATCACGGATAAGTTGTAACGATCGATCAATATGCTCTGTGGCTTCAGGGTGAAAGGTGATGTAATTTGCCCCAGCTTTAGCAAAATCAGGGATTAAACGATCTACCGGTTTCACCATTAAATGCACATCAATGGGCGCACTGATACCATAATCTCGCAAGGCTTTACACACTGCAGGGCCAAAGGTTAAATTCGGTACATAGTGGTTATCCATTACATCAAAATGAATTAAATCTGCACCGCACTTTAGTACGTTCTCGACATCTTCACCTAAGCGAGCGAGATCGGCAGATAAAATGGAAGGTGCAATTAAAAAAGGTTTCATTTTATCCCTCTAGATAGGCTGAAAATAAGTGTCGATAGTGTACTACTTAATCGCATAAAGTTTAAGGAAATTTCCCCTTTCTGATTGATTATTTTCACATAAGGCTTTTATAATCGCCGTTATTAGATAAATAGGGAGTAAGGAATGGAATTTTATCTGCAAGGCTTTTTAATGTGTTTTGGGCTTATCGCCACCATTGGCGCACAAAACACATTTTTACTGAAACAAGGATTGCTCAAACAGCACGTTTTAGTACTATGCACGCTCTTTTTTCTCTGTGATTGCTTGCTTTTCTCTCTCGGGGTATTTGGCTTGGGGCATTTTATTAGCCAAGAAAAAATCGCCAGTGTGGCATTAGCTTTGGTGGGGGGATTATTTTTACTCGTTTATGGTGCACGCGCTTTTCTTTCCGCCTATCGTAACAATACCGCCTTGGCATTAGAACAAGGAGCGGCTTTATCATTGAAAAAAACACTGATGATCGCCTTAGCGCTTACCTTTCTCAATCCTCACGTTTATTTGGATACCATTGTTATCGTAGGTGGTATTGCAGGAACATTAACCACGGAAGATAAAACCGCTTTTCTGCTTGGTACCATTTCCGCGTCTGGATTATGGTTTTTCAGTGTAGGTTATGGTGCAAGATTGCTGATCCCTTTTTTCCAAAGACCGATTACTTGGCGTTTATTAGATTTCTCCACAGGGATCATTATGTGGTTTATTGCTTTTGGCTTAATTAACTATGCTTTAATGTAAAAATAAGAAAACAGTGAAAAGGGCGATGATATTCGCCCTTATTTTTGCGATGATTATTTCCTTACGGCAATTGCTTCAATTTCTATGCCAACATCCTTTGGCAAACGTGCCACTTCTACACAAGAGCGAGCGGGGAAGTTTGGATGATTATTTTCCTTAAAGAAACCTTCATATTCCGCATTGACTGCCGCAAAATCATTCAAATCTTTAACGAAAACCGTTGTTTTTACAATATCTGCGACAGTTAAACCTGCCTGTTCAATAATGGCCTTAACATTTTCTAAAGATTGACGTGCTTGCGCCACAATATCCACCGGCACTTTACCTGTTACGGGATTAACTGGAATTTGCCCTGAAGTTAGCACTAAATTGCCTAAATCCACCGCTTGTACATAAGGACCAATCGCAGCAGGCGCATTTTCTGTATGAATAATTTTTGTCATTTTATTTTCCTTTTAAGTGAAAAAGATGATTTTATTTTATGCAATCTTATGGAAAACTGAAAGGGAAATCTATTTATTTAACTTTCTCATAAAAAAGCACCGCACTTTACTTATTCAACGTAGGGGCGAACCTACGTGTTCACCCATTTTGTTTTGCCATTTATGGTTTAATAAACCGTATTCAGAGATCGTCAAACGGATTTAACGCATTAATTAATCGAATTTCTTCATATTTCGCTAAATCAGTGAGAAAAATTGATCGCTCTTTGATTTTATTTTGTTGTAGCAATTTTGTGCGTTGTGTGCCGATTAAAAGAGGGCTATCAGGGGTGAACCACTGCCCACCTTGTCGGAGTATAAGATTGCCAATGGTGCAATCAGTAATTTTACCTTGTTTAACAATAATAATTTCATCACAATTGCCTTTTTGCTTCAGCAATTCGTTGAAAATAGTACGGTCGCTATATTTCAAATGGTAGTCAATCTCATCACAAATCACGGGTTGAAAATGCCGGTAGCCTTTGCGCTGATAAGGGAAACATTGAAGGCGATACTGCTCGGCATTGTAGTCAATACGACAGCGGACAATGGGACTATGGAGGTTTTTCCAAAGTGCGGTGTTTTTTTGCAGAATTTTTTCGAGGGAAAAAATTGTATAAGGTTGGTTGGCATAAAATTCGCTCACACTTTGTGCATAACGTTGTTGGTGTAAAGCCAGATTTTGCACTTGCCCGTTTTCAATGCACAGGGTTTCAAATAGGGGGAAATCCATTAGTTCGTTCCTTTTTGTGCTTTAAGTGGCACATAAATTTTCTCTAATAATTCTTGATATTCTTGTTCTGCGTTGCTTTGAATCGTAATCCCTCCACCACTATGGAAAGAGTATTGTCCGTTTTGCTGTGAAATAAAACGAATTGCAACCGCACTTTCAAGACTTTCGCCATTAAAAATGCCAAACACGCCCGTGTAATAACCCCGTTGCCCTAATTCTGCTTGTTGAATGGTAGCAACGGTTTTTTCTTTTGGTGCGCCACTGATCGATCCTGCGGGTAAAAGCTGGCTGAGTATTGTACCAATATGCGCCTGCCAGTTTGTGTTAAGATCTGCACGAATCTCTGAACTTGTCTGCCAAATTGCCCCACGTTCGGTAATAATCTTTTCTAAATATCGAAAACGCGTTACTTGCACATTTTGCCCTACCATAGCAAGGTCATTACGCATTAAATCCACAATGGTGTAATGTTCTCGCTGCTCCTTTTCAGAGTTGATTAATTGTTTCTCTGCATCAGGCAAATCCGCATTCATCGTGCCTTTCATTGGATAAGTGAAAATTTGGTTATGTGCAATTTTCACAAATGGCTCAGGCGAAAAACAAACAAACTCTTTTTTAAACAAGAGTTTATATTTCGCCTGTGTGGCAAAAAACAACGTGTTGAGATCATAATTTATTGCAATCGGCGTGGCATAAGTGAGATTGAGTAAATAGGAATTTCCTTGTTGCAATGCCTGCTGAACAATGTCAAAACCTTGCTGATAAGTGGCAAAATCAATAGGAAATTTTTCTAATCTAAAAGGTTTATCTGGGCTTGATTGGGCTGCCATTGGCAAATTATTTTGGCTTGGAAACTCAAACCAAATACCTTGCTCGGCACATTCTGCAAGGGGGCAAATAATGGGGTGTTGCTGTTCAAAATCGATCAAAAAGAAAAAAGGAATATGTTGAGCGCCTAAGTGGTTAGCACGTTGCACAAAGTAATCAAATGGCATAGGAACAATAAATCAAGTAAGATAGCAAAATGTCATCATTGTAGTGAATCCATAAGATGAACACAAATTTATTAATTATCAATAATCACGACTCTTTTACCTACAATTTGGTGGATTTAATTCGCCAGTTTGACGTGCCATTTTCCGTGCAAAATGTAGAGCATTTAAGCCTTGATGAAGTAGAAAATTTCAGCCACATTTTAATTTCTCCGGGGCCTGATGTTCCTCGTGCTTATCCACAACTGTTTGCAATGTTGGAACGCTATCAGCACAGTAAATCTATTTTGGGCGTTTGTCTTGGACATCAAACTTTATGTGAGTTTTTTGGGGCAACGTTATATAATTTAGCGCAGGTGCGACACGGGCAGGCAAAGCAGATCAAAGTGCGGTCAAATTCTGGCTTGTTTTTAGGATTGCCGAGCCAATTTCAAATTGGGCTTTATCATTCGTGGGCGGTATCGAAGCAGAATTTTCCACCTGAATTAGACATTACCGCCACTTGCGAAGAAGGGATCATAATGGCAATGCAACATCGCCATTTACCAATTTTTGGCGTACAATTCCATCCCGAATCTTATATTTCAGCGCAAGGAAAAAGGTTAATTGAAAATTGGTTGAAAACTTGAAGCTATCAATAGGTTATTATTAAATAGTTTTAGGCTATTAAATCTATCATTTATATCCATTTTATTTGTAAGGTATTTATCGTTATCATCATAGGAAATCAAACAGAGGAGAACATACTATGGCAACAAATATCGGTTTAGACAAAGCCACTTCAGAAAAATTAGCGCAAGAACTTAATAACTTACTTGCTACTTACCAAGTCTTTTATATGAACGTGCGCGGTTACCACTGGAATATCAAAGGGGTTAATTTCTTTGAATTACACGCAAAATTTGAAGAAATTTATGATGATTTAGTGGTAAAAGTAGATGAAATTGCAGAGCGTATCCTTACTTTAGGCTACACCCCAAGCAATGCTTTCAGCGAATATTTAACAAAATCGTTAATTAAAGAACATACTGGTGTAAGCGTGGCGCAAGAATGCTTAAGCGGTACCTTATCTGGCTTTAAAACATTACTCAAACAACAGCGTGAAATCTTGGCGTTAGCCGCTGATGCTGATGATGAAGGTACAGCTTCACAAATGAGTGATTACATTAAAGAGCAAGAAAAATTAGTTTGGATGTTTACTGCTGCTTGTGAAACCTGCAACAGCTAATTTTCCAATAAAAAAGCTAACAAAAACCACCGCTCTTTTAAAGTGCGGTGGTTTTTTCATTGATTTTGCTGATTAATACAGATTTACGTCAATCAGCGTTATAGTCAATTAATATTGGCTTGGATCGTAACCGTAGTAGGCATTGGTTAAAATCACTTCCATATCTTCCACTAATGGCAAGCGTGGGTTAGCTGGCGAGCATTGATCTTCAAAGGCAAGCAATGCCACATCGCGACGTGCATCGAGCCAAGTTTGTTCATCAATACCCTGTTCTTTGAAAGACATTTGAATGCCCACGCTAGCTGCTAAATCATAACAAGCTTGCGCGAAAGATTTCACGCCTTCTTCTGGCGTGGCACAAGGTAAGCCTAGCATACGTGCGATTTCTTGGTATTTCACATCGGCTTTATAATGATTATATTTCGGCCAAGTTGCCACTTTTTGCGGACGTGTACCGTTATAACGGATAACGTGTGGCATTAAAATGGCGTTGGTGCGTCCGTGAGGCGTATGGAAACGGCCACCAATTTTATGGGCGAGAGAGTGGTTCATTCCTAAAAACGCATTGGCGAATGCCATTCCTGCCATTGTTGAAGCGTTGTGCATTTTCTCTCTGGCTTCAGGATCTTTTTCTTTTACGGAACGTTCAAGATTTTCAAACACTAATTTAATCGCTTGCAACGCTAAGCCGTCTGTAAAATCGTTGGCTAGTACCGAAACATAGGCTTCCGTTGCGTGAGTTAGCACATCTAACCCTGTATCCGCGGCAACGTGAGCGGGTACGGTCATTACCAGCGCCGGATCGACAATAGCGACCGTTGGGGTAAGTGAATAGTCGGCGATTGGGTATTTTTTATCACCTTCGGTGATCACTGCAAATGGCGTAACTTCAGAACCTGTTCCTGAAGTGGTTGGGATACCGATAAAGCGTGCTTTGCGTCCTAATTGTGGGAATTTAAAGGCGCGTTTACGAATATCCATAAATTTTTGGACGAGATCACGGAAATCTACTTCAGGTTGTTCATAGAATAACCACATTACTTTTGCTGCATCCATTGATGAGCCACCACCTAAGGCAATAATGGTGTCTGGTTTGTAACTACGAATTAATTCAACCCCACGACGTACAGTTTCAATACTTGGATCTGGTTCAACGTCCGCAAATAATTGATAGGTAACGTGGTTGCCACGTGCAGTGATTTGTTTCGCAATTTTTTCTACAAAGCCTAAATCTACCATTGTGCGGTCGGTGATGATTACCACACGTTCCATACCTTTCATTGATTGTAGATATTGGATTGAATCCCGTTCAAAATAGATTTTTGAAGGTACTTTAAACCATTGCATATTATTTCTCCGTCTGCCCACTCGTTTAATATTTAATAAATTCACCGCACTTACGTTGTTACCTACGGAATTTTTACCGTAAGAACCACAACCTAAGGTTAACGATGGCAAGAAGGAGTTATACACATCACCAATCCCCCCAAAGGTAGAAGGTGAGTTCCAAATTACACGAATGGCTTTTACGCGTTCACCAAATTCTTTGGCAAGCTCAGTATCTTTTGTGTGAATTGCAGCGGAATGCCCTAATCCGTTAAATTCCACCATTTGCTCAGCTAATTTCACCCCTTCTTCACGAGAATGAGACTTAAGTAAAGCAAGTACAGGAGAAAGTTTTTCGCGCGTGAGCGGTTCTTTTGGTCCAACTTCTTTACATTCAGCTAAAAGAATATTGGTTTTTTCTGGCACTTCAAAACCTGCTTGTTGCGCGATCCAATAGGCGGGTTTGCCCACCACATTGGCGTTTAATTTTGCCCCTGCACAGTTTGCACTGTTAGCTTTTGCGCCGAACATAAATTCTTCCAACATTGCTTTTTCTTTTTTATTGACAAGGTAAACGCCGTAAGATTTCATTTCTTTGATGAAGTCATCATAGATTTCAGCATCAACAATCGCCGCTTGTTCAGAGGCACAAATCATTCCATTATCAAAGGCTTTGGACATCACAATATCGTGTACGGCTTGTTGTAGGTCAGCACTTTTTTCTACATAAGCTGGCACATTCCCTGCTCCTACACCAAGGGCTGGTTTACCACAAGAATAAGCGGCTTCAACCATCGCATTCCCACCTGTTGCTAAAATAGTGGCAATACCGGGGTGTTTCATTAGTGCTGATGTGCCTTCCATTGAGGGCGTTTCTATCCATTGCACACAATTTTTAGGCGCACCAGCTGCCACTGCTGCATCATAAACAATACGCGCAGCGTGAGCGGAAGATTGCTGTGCAGAAGGGTGGAAGGCAAAAATAATTGGGTTACGTGTTTTAAGGGCAATGAGGGCTTTAAAAATGGTGGTGGAAGTCGGATTTGTGGTTGGTGTTATCCCACATATCACGCCAACGGGATCAGCAATTTCAGTGATGCCCGTTACATCATCTTCGCTGATTACCCCAACGGTTTTCAAATTTCGCATATTATTTACCACATACTCACAGGCAAATAAATTTTTCGTTGCTTTGTCTTCAAACACACCACGCCCTGTTTCTTCATAAGCGTGCATAGCCAGCACACCGTGCTGATCTAACGCTGCCACTGAGGCTTTCGCCACAATGTAATCAACCTGTTCTTGGTTGAGTTGGCGGAATTCTTCTAAGGCAACCAAGCCTTTTTCCACCAACGCGTTCACTTCTGCTTGAGCTGGGCTAATTGTAGTTTCAACCACGTTACTCATAATGATTTCTCCTAAAGTTTATAAATTGATAATTTTTTTCTGTGAAAAATTATACCTACTTGGAGGGATAAGTGCTTAAACAATTTTGCATTAAAGACGGAAACGCTGATCTAGATCAAATACCCAAAATACGCTTGTTTTACAATGATTTAACGCTATTTTAACAAATGAAAAATTGCCTTGTTTTTTATAGAGATCCAACCATTCGCAAAGCAAAGGGAAATTAATTTAAAAGATGAAAAAAATAGCTTAAAATTTTAACGCTTGATAATCATTCCTATTTGAGAGAGGTTATGAACGAACGTATTTCTTTTACCAAATTACTCAATTCTTCTATTTTATTCGGCTTTCTAGTATTAGTAGGCTGGTCTGTGGCTTATTGTTATAACTGGGGGTTAGCTTGGTATTATGGTTATCCTTGGGATATCGTTGAAGTGGGCAGAGCAGATATTGCACGCAGCTTATTTCACGTTCTCGGCGTGTCTGCTTTTATGCTTCTTACCTATATTTTAGGCATTAGGCTATTGATTTTATTGAAAGATAAGCTCTCGTCGTCCCCTTTTAATTTTGTTCGCACCTTATTAACCTGCTTTATTTTAACCTTTCCATTATTTTTGGAAATCACGGTGCTGATCAAAGTGTTTACGCTTTATAGCTTATTAATTTATATCACTGGGTTGCTTGTAATCAGCCTTCTATTATGCCGTTTTTTCACGCGTTATAATATTTGTATGCTATGGCAATCTCTTGCGAAAAAACAACTCAATATCGTGCCGACCGCAGTGGTGATTTATTTTTACTTTGTGATTCTTGCTTGCCTTGTGGGCTATTTACGCCCTTTCAATAAAGATATGTATCACAAGTTAGAAATTAACGCCGAGCAGTATTTTATTCTGGCTAAAAATTGTAATAGTTTGATCTTAGGTAAAAGCTATGAAAAGGGTGGTAAGGATTTCTATTTAATGCCTTGCCATTATGGTAGCAAAGGTAGCATTTGCCATATTGTTGCAGGAATTGCAGAAAAATAGCTAAAAGAAAAGTGCGGTGGAAAATATCGCACTTTTTTTACTATGCTTTAAAGAAAGATCAAAACGTTTCGGCATATCTATAAACACATCAGCTTCGCTGATCCAAATCCCCAAAAATGATACCCAACAAACATCCACATAGGGTAGATACGATAAGTACTTATTCACAATAACAATAAATATTGCCTTAGTTATATTCTTTCTATTTTTACGATCGTGATCGCAGAAGTGCGGTGTTTTTATTGCGAGTTTTTACTCTGAAATGCAAAGTATAACCGCTGATTTATTCAGTATTTATACGTTTTGTTTTATGAATAAGGAAAACCGTAATGAAAATTAAGACAATTTTATCTTCTTTACTTCTATCAACCGCATTATTAGGGAGTTTTTCTGTTGCCGCACAATCTCAACAAAATGATAAGGCGAGTCCTCAGTTAGAAAGCGCAGTGGAAGTTGCGAAAGCCTCTTCTTCTTTTATTGGCGAAAAATTGAATATCAATACTGCAACAGCTAGCGATATTCAGCGTGCATTAGTGGGTATTGGCGCTAAAAAAGCGGAAGCAATTGTTGAGTATAGAGAAAAACACGGCAAATTTACTGCCATAGAACAGCTGTTGGAGGTTCAGGGCATTGGTAAAGCAACATTAAAAAAAAACAGAGAACGCATTGATCCTTTATCATTTAGCGAAAATAGCAAATAGTGATCGTAATTAAAATGCACTATACTAATCAAACTAAGTATATTGCGAAAGAGTATTGTGATTGAGCGGTAATCCTGCGTTGATTTCCTATCAGTTCGTATTGCAAAGGCGGCTTAGTAGTCGCCTTTTTTATTTTATAAGGAACAACAATGAAACAAAAAATTGTGCTTGCTACAGATAATCAAGGTAAAGTGCGAGAAATGGCTGATGTACTTGCCGAATTTGGTTTTGATGTCATTGCTCAAACTGATTTAGGGATTGAAAGTCCAGAGGAAACGGGGCTGACATTTGTCGAAAATGCCTTATTAAAAGCGCGTTATGCTGCCAAAATATCGGGGTTGCCTGCTATTGCCGATGATAGCGGATTAGTGGTGAATGCCTTGAATGGCGAACCGGGCTTATATTCCGCGCGCTATGCGGGTGTTGAGGGCGAGCAGGCTGATGCTGAAAATCGTAAAAAATTACTGCAAAAATTAGCAAATGTACCCGCTGCTGAACGTCAGGCTAAATTTGTGAGTTGTATTGTTTTATTGCAACACGAAACGGATCCTTCACCAATTATTGCCGAGGGAGAATGTGAAGGTGAAATTACTTTTGCAGAAAAAGGAAAAAATGGTTTTGGCTATGATAGTGTGTTTTTCTATCCTGAAAAAGACCGCACTTTTGCCGAGCTTGATACCCAAGAGAAGAAAAAAATCTCACATCGAGCCAGTGCATTAAGCGTATTAAAAGAACGTTTACAAATAAAAGTGCGGTCAAAATAATGCGAGTTTTACCGCCATTAAGCCTGTATGTGCATATTCCTTGGTGTGTGCAAAAATGTCCTTATTGCGATTTTAATTCGCACGCACAAAAAGCAGGCATTCCCGAACAAGAATATATCGCGCATTTGTTGGCTGATTTACACCAAGATCTACTGCGTTATCAAGCAAGTCTTGCTGAGCGAACACTGCATTCCATTTTTATTGGCGGCGGTACGCCAAGTTTGTTTTCTGCACAAGGCATAGCTCAATTATTACAAGGAATTGAACAGCAAATCGCGTTTGCACCAAATATTGAAATTACGTTAGAAGCCAACCCCGGCACGGCGGAAGCGACACGTTTTGCGGGCTATGTTGAAGCAGGGGTAAATCGCCTTTCTTTAGGCATACAAAGTTTTGATGATGAAAAATTGCAACGTTTAGGGCGTATTCATAATGCGACCGAAGCAAAAAAAGCGGTACAAATGGCGAAAGAGGCGGGTTTTAAGCGTATTAATTTAGATTTAATGCACGGTTTACCCAATCAAAGCCTTGAGCAAGCGAAAGATGATTTACACCAAGCTATCGCCCTTGAACCGAGCCACCTTTCTTGGTATCAACTGACGATTGAGCCAAATACAATGTTTGCTTATCGCCCTCCTACTTTGCCCGATGATGATGCCCTATGGGATATTTTTGAGCAAGGACATCAACTGTTAAGCCAAGCAGGCTATGTGCAATATGAAACATCAGCTTATGCAAAAGCTGGCGATCAGTGTCGGCATAATCTGAATTATTGGCGATTTGGTGATTATTTGGCGATAGGTTGTGGGGCGCACGGAAAATTAACGTTCCCCAATGGGGAAATCGGGCGTTTTTCTAAAACCAAGCACCCGAAAGGCTATATGCGTGGGGAATATTTATATGAAGAAAAACAAATCGCGCTTGAAGATCGTCCTTTTGAATTTTTTATGAACCGTTTTCGCTTGCTTGAACCTGTGCCAAAATCGGAGTTTGAGTATTTGACAGGATTATCGCTTGACGTGATAGCCCCCCAAATTGCGTGGGCAAAATCAAAAAAATATATTCAGGAAAACCACCGCACTTGGCAAATTACTGAGCAAGGAAAACTCTTTTTGAATGAATTATTAGCAGAGTTTTTACCAGAATAAGGCTTGTATCTATCCTTGAATGGGATTAAAGTAGATGCCTTGTTCGCAAACGGTTACTTATGTCAAATTTGAACATCAATATTATGCGTTAAGGGAAAGAATATGGATCAACTCGCAATGAAAAAGCAAGCGGCACAAACCGCATTACAATATGTGAAGCCTGATATGATTGTCGGCGTGGGAAGTGGCTCAACGGTAAACTGCTTTATTGAAGCGCTTGGTGCAATGAAAAATAATATTAAAGGTGCAGTAGCCGCTTCCAAAGCTTCAGAGGAATTATTGAGAAAACAAGGGATTGAGGTATTCAGTGCCAATGATGTATCCAGTTTAGATATTTATGTTGATGGAGCGGATGAAATTAACCCCCAAAAAATGATGATCAAAGGCGGAGGGGCGGCACTGACTCGAGAAAAAATTGTCGCCGCACTCGCGAAGCAATTTATTTGTATTGTGGATCAAAGCAAACAAGTGGACGTACTAGGTTCAACCTTTGCATTACCTGTAGAAGTCATCCCAATGGCACGCTCGCAAGTTGGGCGTAAATTAGTCAGCTTAGGTGGTGCGCCAGAATATCGTGAAGGCGTGGTAACCGATAACGGCAATGTGATTTTAGATGTGTATAATTTCCCAATTTTAAATCCCATTGAAATGGAAAAAACCTTAAATAATGTTGCAGGTGTAGTAACCAATGGTATTTTTGCCTTGCGTGGCGCGGATATTGTGATTGTCGGCACACCGCAAGGGGCAGAAATTATCGAATAACTATTTGATTATGGAGAGCAAAATGTCAGCAAAAGTCTCACTGGATAAGTCTAAAATTAAATTTGTACTGCTAGAAGGCGTGCATAAAAATGCCGTTGATGTGCTAAATGCCGCAGGCTATACCAATATTGAATATCATAAAAAAGCCCTTGAGCCAGAAGAATTAAAAGAAGTGATTAAAGATGCCCACTTCTTAGGTATTCGTTCACGCACGCACTTAACTGCTGAGGTATTGGAGTGCGCTAACAAATTAATCGCGGTGGGCTGTTTTTGTATTGGCACGAACCAAGTGGATCTTGAAGCGGCGAAAATGCGAGGGATTCCCGTGTTTAATGCACCATTCTCTAACACCCGTTCGGTAGCAGAGCTGGTACTAGGCGAAATTTTACTCTTAATGCGTAATGTACCGCAAGCCAATGCCGAAGTGCATCGTGGT
The DNA here is from genome assembly GCF_026226765.1 of Avibacterium sp. 21-599. Taxonomy (NCBI): domain Bacteria; kingdom Pseudomonadati; phylum Pseudomonadota; class Gammaproteobacteria; order Pasteurellales; family Pasteurellaceae; genus Avibacterium; species Avibacterium sp. 21-599. The sequence continues at coordinate 915,667 of NZ_JAKKOB010000001.1, read as the reverse complement.
TTATGGAACAAATCTGCTGTAGGTTCACACGAAGTGCGGGGCAAAAAATTAGGCATTGTTGGCTACGGACACATTGGTTCTCAACTGAGTGTGATTGCCGAATCTCTCGGAATGAACGTGTTTTTCTATGATATTGAAACCAAACTACCATTGGGTAACGCACAGCAAGTTGGTTCTTTGGAAGAATTGCTTGCCAATAGCGATGTTGTTTCCCTACACGTTCCAGAAAATAATTCCACCAAAAATTTAATGAATGCTAAACGTATCGCACAATTAAAAGAAGGCAGTATTTTAATTAATGCCGCACGTGGAACGGTGGTGGATATTGATGCGTTGGCTGCCGCGATTAAAGCCAGCAAAGTGCGTGGGGCGGCATTGGATGTGTTTCCAAAAGAACCCGCTTCTATTAATGAAGAATTTGTTTCGCCATTACGTGGTTTGGATAATGTTATTCTTACCCCGCATATTGGCGGTTCAACGGCAGAAGCACAAGAAAATATTGGTACAGAAGTGGCGAGCAAATTTGTGAAATATTCCGATAACGGCTCAACGCTTTCAGCGGTAAACTTCCCAGAAGTGTCTTTACCAGAACACAGCAAAACCAAGCGTTTATTGCACATTCACGAAAATCGCCCGGGCGTGTTAAACCACATCAACCAACTTTTTGTGCAAGCAAATATTAACATCGCTGCACAATACCTACAAACCGATCCAAAAATTGGTTATGTTGTGATTGATGTAGAAACTGATGACTGTTCACAACTCTTACAACAACTGCGTGAAATTGACGGCACCATTCGAGCAAGGGTGTTGTATTAGCTTTGCTTGGCTTTGAATGTTAAGTCTTGTCTATAAAGGAAGTGCGGTAAAAAATCACAAAATTTTCACCGCACTTTATTTTTATCCTGTTCTTGTTTTTATAACATTCTGAAAATTTGCCTGTCTATGATACACTTGCCTACAATTTTTTGATGATGGACTGATGATGAAAAAATTTTTCTTTTCTATTTTACTGCTATTGGTTTTGGCTGGTGGGCTAGGGGGCTGGGGTTATCAGCACCTCACACAATGGATAAATCACCCCGTGAATGTGCAAGCCAATCAATTATTAACCGTGGAGCGTGGCACGACAGGCGCAAAATTAGCGAAGCTGTTGGAGCAAGAAAAGCTGATTGATGATGCCACTTATTTACCTTGGTTATTAAAACTTCAGCCTCAATTGAATAAGATTAAAGCAGGAACATATAGCCTTGACGGTGTAAAAACGCTGGCGGATTTGTTGCAACGTTTGAACGAAGGTAAGGAAGTGCAGTTGAATGTCCGTTTTTTAGAAGGGGATACCTTTAAAACGTGGCGTAAAACGCTGACGAAAGCCCCTTATTTGCAACAAACTTTGGCAGATAAAACAGAAGAAGAAATTTATCAATTATTGGGTTTGCCGGCGGATTTACCGCATAAAATTGAAGGTTGGTTATATCCAGATACCTATCACTATACGCCGAAATCTACCGATCTGGCGCTTTTAAAACGGGCGGCTGAACGGATGACGAAATTATTAGAAAAGATGTGGGCAGAGCGTGATGCCGATTTACCATTAAAAAATGCTTATGAGATGTTGATTTTGGCATCTATTGTAGAGCGTGAAACCGCTTTAAATGATGAGCGTGGCAAAGTGGCTTCTGTTTTCATTAACCGCTTGAATAAAAAAATGAAATTGCAAACTGATCCAACTGTGATTTATGGAATGGGTGAGCGTTATAATGGCAATATTCGGCGTAAAGATTTGGAAGAAGCCACCCCTTATAATACTTATGTGATTGAGGGTTTGCCCCCTACGCCAATTGCAATGCCAACGGAAAGTGCGTTGAAAGCCGTTGCTCACCCTGAAAAAACGGAATTTTTATATTTTGTCGCAGATGGTACGGGCGGACATAAATTTAGCAAAAACTTACAGCAACATAATCAGGCCGTACAGGAATATCTGCGTTGGTATCGCCAACAGAAAAGTGAGAAATAAGATGACTGGTAAATTTATCGTGATCGAAGGCTTAGAAGGGGCGGGCAAAACGACTGCCCGTGATGCCATTGTGGAAGTGCTAGCTCGTGAGGGGGTAAGTGATGTGGTGTTTACTCGTGAACCCGGTGGCACGCCTTTGGCGGAAAAATTGCGTCATTTGATTAAATACGAAACAGAAGAACCCGTAACGGATAAAGCAGAATTGTTAATGCTTTATGCCGCGCGCATTCAGTTGGTGGAAAATGTGATTAAGCCCGCTCTTGCTGAAGGTAAGTGGGTGGTGGGCGATCGCCACGATTTATCTTCCCAAGCTTATCAAGGGGGCGGTCGTCAAATTGATGCAAATCTCTTGCAAACCTTAAAGCAAACGGTGTTAGGCAATTTTTCCCCTGATCTCACCTTATATTTAGATCTTGATCCTGAAATTGGTTTAGCGCGAGCGAGAGGGCGTGGTGAGTTAGATCGTATTGAACAGCAAGAAATCGCCTTTTTCCAACGTACCAGAGATCGTTACTTAGCCTTGGTTAAACAAGATCCCAATGCGGTGATGATTAATGCCGAACAAAGCATTGAACAAGTGCGTGCCGATATTCAAAGTGCGGTGCAAAATTTCATTAAAAATCATCAATAAAATTTATGTTACGTTATCCTTGGTTGCAACCCTATTACGACAAAATTATCCACGCCTTTGAACAAGGGTATGGGCATCACGCATTGTTATTTAAAACGGAGCAAGGCATTGGCAGTGATGCGTTGTTGCGTGGCGTGGCAGCGTGGTTAGTCTGTCAATCGCCAAAGGGCCATCAACCTTGTGGTGCGTGCCATCATTGTCAGCTTTTTAATGCAGGCAATCACCCTGATTTTTATCTGCTTGAACCTATTGAAAATAAGGATATTGGCATCGATCAAGTGCGTGAAGTGAATGAAAAAGTGGCGCAGCGTTCACAACAAGGAGGCAATAAAATTGTGATGATTAAACAGGTGGATCGCCTGACAGAATCTGCCGCGAATGCGTTGCTGAAAACCTTGGAAGAACCGACGCAACAGACCTATTTCCTGCTTCAAGCCGATCTTTCGGCGAGCTTGTTGGCGACCATTTACAGCCGTAGTCAGCCTTGGTTAATCGCCAACCCAACACAAGCACAAACCCTAGCTTGGCTGGCGGAGCAAAATGTGGGAACAATGGAAGAAATTCGCACCGCACTTGATGTTTCGCACGGTCGTCCACTTTCTGCCTTGGCTATGTTGCAACAAGGATTATTACAAAAACGCACGTTATTGTTACGTCAATTTTGGTTGTTTTATACGCGCCGTTCGCCACTGGAATTATTACCGTACTTTGAAAAAGAGATTTTATTCCAACAACTCGATTGGTTGAGTGGATTTTTGCGCGATGCGTTAAAAATGAAATTGAATGTGCCAGCTCAATGGGTTCAGACGGATTTTTTGCAAGCTATTCAACGTTTTAACCAAAAACAGAGTACTCAAGGGCTACTTAAAGCCAGCAAAATTATGCAGCAAGTGCGATCGGATTTATTACAAATTAACGGCGTGAATCAAGAAATTATTTTGCTTGATGGCTTAACACGCTTAATTACCGAGGTCTTTGAACCTCAACAAACGCATTAGGAAAGTAAAATGTTTATTGTAGATAGTCATTGTCATTTAGACGCATTAGATTATGAAAACTTACATCAAAATGTTGCTGATGTGGTGCAAAAAGCCAAACAACGTGGTGTGCAACATTTACTTGCGGTGGGCGTAACCTTAAAACGTTTTGAGCAAATGTATGAAACCTTAAAACCGTTTTCTGAAATTTCCTTAGCCTGTGGTGTTCACCCTTTAGATTTAGATGATGAACCTTTTGATGCGACACGTTTACATCAGCTTGCGCAAGATGATAAGGTGATCGCTATTGGTGAAATGGGCTTGGATTATTATTACAGTGTGGAAAATAAAGCTCAGCAGCAAGCTGTGTTTGCTGAGCAAATTGGCGTAGCGAATGCGTTAAACAAGCCAATTATTGTGCATACCCGCTCGGCAAGAGAAGATACCATTGCCTTGTTGAAAGAACATCAGGCTGAAAAGTGCGGTGGTGTTTTGCATTGTTTTACCGAAAATTGGCAAATGGCAAAACAAGCCCTTGATCTGGGATTTTATATTTCCATTTCAGGCATTATTACCTTTAAAAATGCGGAAGAACTACGTGAAGTTGTACGTCAAGTGCCGTTAGATCGTTTATTGGTGGAAACCGATAGCCCTTACCTTGCGCCTGTGCCTTATCGTGGAAAACAAAATCAGCCTGCTTATACTCGTGAAGTGTGTGATTATGTTGCTACCTTGAAAGGGCTTTCAAGTGAGGAATTTGCCCAAATCACCACACAAAATTTTGAGCGTTTGTTCAAAATTCAGGTACAATAAAACATTACCTTAGCTGGAGGAAGAAACAATGCGACGCTTTTTTAAATATTTTTTCATTTTGATCATCTTTTTATTTCACGGTTTTTTATTTGCCCTTGTAAACTATGTTACCCCTCATTATGATGTAACCCGAGTAACAGGCGTGGAAGTAAAACGGGTGGATAAAGATGGTCCAATCACCAAATCGAATCCAGCAGATGGCCCGACCCGTGATGTGTATTATATTTATACGCAAAAACCGAATGAAGATAAGGTGATGGTGTATCGCAATGAAGATACACGCTGGAGTTTTCCTTTCTATTTCAAATTTGGCTCTGCCGATTTACAAGCCAAAGCACAAAGCTTTGCTGTGGAGCATAAATTGGTGCAAGTGAAATATTATGGCTGGCGTTTAGTGCTATTTGATGAATTCCGTAATGCCACCTCAATCAAAGAAGTTACCTTAGATGAAGGGGCGTCTTACCCAATTCTGTCTTATGTATTTTATTTCTTCTTGTTGATTACACTGTTCTTCTCAATCCAATTTGTGCGTGGTTGGTTTGACAGCGAAAAATAAGCGTCAAAATCAAGTGAAAGTGGTGTATCTTGCGATGCACCATTTTTCTTCTAAGGATAATAAAAATGGGATTATTTGAAGCAATATTAAGTTTAACTGCCTTAATTGGCGTCAGTGCGGTGATTTCTTCTGCAGAAATTTCATTAGCGGGAGCTAGAAAATTAAAACTACAAAGCCTTGAAAATGAAGGCGATGAACGGGCAAGATTGGTGTTACAACTGCAAGCCCACCCGGGGAGATTTATTACTGTGGTGCAAATTGGCTTGAATATGGTGGCGATTTTAGGCGGGGTGATTGGTGAAAGTGCCATTAGCCCAGTGCTTGAAAAATGGCTTGCCCAATATAGTCAGGCAGAATGGTTGCAAAGTGCTGCCTCTTGGCTGTCTTTTGCGATTGTTACCATTGCTTTTATTTTGTTGGCGGATCTTATTCCGAAGCGTCTTGCAATGACTAATCCAGAAACTGTGGCATTACGTACCGTACGCATTATGCTGTTTTGTATCTTCTTATTTAAGCCTATTGTATGGTTGTTTGATGCCATTGCTAATGCTGTGTTTCGCTTATTCCGTATTTCCACCGTGCGAGAAGACAACCTTACCCCTGAAGATATTGTGGCGTTGGTGGACGCGGGTGCAGAAGCGGGCGTGTTAAAAGCGCAAGAACATTATTTGATCGAAAATATTTTTGATATGCAAGAGCGTACGGTAACCTCCACAATGACCACGCGTGAAAATATTGTATTTTTAGACCGCACTTTTGATCGTGAAAAGGTGGTGGCAACGATTAAATCTAATCCGCATTCTAAATTGCTCATTTGCGATAATGGATTGGATAAAATTTTAGGTTATATTGAATCACATAGCTTACTCACACTGTATTTACAAGAACAACAGGTTTCCCTTACGGATCAGCGTGTTTTGCGTAAACCACTATTTATTCCTGATACCTTATCCTTGTTTGAAGTGCTGGAATTGTTTAAATCTGCTGGTGAAGATTTTGCCGTGATTGTGAATGAATACGCGTTGGTGGTAGGAATTGTAACGCTCAATGATGTAATGAGTATTGTAATGGGCGAATTAGTTTCGAGTGAAGAAGAGCAAATTGTTCGCCGTGATGAAAGCTCGTGGCTGATTGATGGTGCAACACCTTTAGAAGATGTGATGCGCGCCTTAGAAATAGAAAATTTCCCCGATGCAGAAAATTATGAAACCATCGGTGGATTTATGATGTATATGTTACGTAAAATCCCGAAAAAAACTGACTTTGTTCTCTATGATAACTATAAATTTGAAATTATTGATACAGAGAATTTTAAAATTGATCAGTTAATGGTTTCCCTTAGAAAAGATTAATTTTAGAGAATAAAAAACCCTACATCAGTAGGGTTTTTCATACACTTAATCTTATTTCGTGCTTGGAATGCTGAAACGTTTGTTGAAGCGTTCAACACGACCACCAGTATCAACAACACGTTGTTTACCTGTGTAGAATGGGTGGCAGTTGCTGCACACGTCCAAGTTCAAATCTTTACCTAAAGTTGAACGAGTTTTGATCACATTACCGCAAGAACAAGTTGCCGTAATTTCTTTATATTCTGGGTGAATACCTTGTTTCATAGAAAACCTCAATTTGAAGCCACTCCGCTCTCTAAAACTGAATTTAGCACCGAGTGTGGTTAATATTACACTTATAGCACATCGCCATAAGCAAGATCTTTCATTTAAGCCCGCAGATTATACCGAAAAAAAAGGAATATTCAAGGGGCGAGATTATTCCGCTATAATAAGCACAATTTTTGTTTGTTAAGGCTCGCATAATGAAACTTGTCCGTGTGGCGCTAGCCGTGCCATTATTCCAATTTTTTGATTATCTTCTGCCAGAGGGCTTTTCTCCTGCGATGGGGGGGCGTGTGATTGTGCCATTTGGAAGGCAGAAACGCGTGGGGATCGTGGTAGATTTGCCGAGCCAAAGTGAGGTTGCCTCACAACAGCTTAAAGCAATCTTGACCGTACTTGATGAGCAAACTCTGTTTAATGAACCTGTGTGGCAATTGATCCACTGGGCGGCAAATTATTATCAAGCGCCATTGGGTGAAGCCTTATTCCAAGCGCTGCCGGTGAAATTGCGGCAAGGGGAAAGTGCGGTGGAAAATTCGCCCGTTTTTTTCCGCATTACTGAACAGGGGGAACAAGCCTTACGTGAGCATTCACTTAAACGAGCGAAGAAACAGCAAGAAGCCTTACAGTTATTAGCTCAACAACCACTGGAAAAAGGGCAAACGCCCTTTTCTACTACAATTTGGCAGCATTTAAAAGAAAAAGGTTATATAGAGGAATACGAACAACAGAAAGTGAGCCGTCCTTGGTATGATCTTGATCAGCCCATTGTTAATGAAGAGAATAAGCATCGTTTAAACAAAGAACAAGCCTTAGCATTAGGGCAAATTGTATTTCATCAAGGCTTTGCAGTTTGGTTGATTGATGGCGTAACAGGTTCGGGCAAAACAGAAATTTATTTACAAAGCATTGAAGAAACCTTGAAAAAAGGGCGACAAGTGCTAGTCCTTGTGCCTGAAATTGGGCTAACGCCACAAACGGTACAACGTTTTAAAGCACGTTTTAATGTCGCGATTGATGTCTTACATTCAAATTTGAATGATAACCAACGCTTACAGGCGTGGCAGCGCGCAAAATCAGGACAAAGTGCGATAATCATTGGCACAAGATCGGCATTATTTACGCAGTTTGCGGATCTTGGTTTGATTGTGATAGATGAAGAACACGACAGCTCTTTTAAACAGCAAGATGGCTGGCGTTATCACGCACGGGATTTGGCGGTGGTGTATGCAAAACAATTAGAGATTCCTATTTTATTGGGGTCAGCAACGCCAAGTTTAGAAAGCCTGAATAACGTGAAATTAGGCAAATACCAGCACATTATTTTGCAAAAAAGGGCAGGAAATAGCACCGCACTTCAACAATTCGTGATTGATTTAAAACATCAGCGTATGCAAAATGGATTGTCAGATGCCCTTGCCAATAAAATGCAGGAACATTTACAACAAGGCAACCAAGTCTTGCTATTTTTAAACCGTCGAGGCTTTGCCCCCGTGTTATTTTGCCACGAATGTGGTTGGATTGCAGAATGCCAGCATTGTGAAAAACCTTATACTTATCATCAACATCAGCGTGTATTACGTTGCCATCATTGCAGCTCGCAAAAGCCCATTCCTATGCAATGTGGGCATTGTGGCTCAACCCACTTAATGACCACTGGACTTGGCACCGAACAGCTTGAAGAAACCTTAACACAACGCTTCCCCGATTATGTGGTAACGCGTATTGATCGTGATAGCACAGCGCGCAAAGGTAAGTTAGAACAGCATTTGCAAGATATTCAACAAGGCAAAAGCCAGATTTTAATTGGTACACAAATGCTTGCTAAAGGACATCATTTTCCTAATGTCACCTTAGTTGGATTGCTGAATGTGGATAATGCGTTATTTTCTGTAGATTTTCGTGCTGAAGAGCGACTTGCTCAGCTTTATATTCAAGTCGCAGGACGAGCTGGACGTGGCGACAAACGTGGGGAAGTGGTATTGCAAACCCATTATCCAGATCACCCTTTATTACGCACCTTATTAAAAGAGGGGTATGGCGAATTTGCCCAACACGCCTTGCAATTACGCCAGCAAATGGGATTACCGCCTTATCATTCACAAGCCTTATTTCGTGCGCAAAGCCGTCATAGTGAAGAAGCTGAACAGTTTTTACAGCAAATTGCGCAACAATTACAACAGCAAAATGTGGCAGGTTTACAAATTTATGGTCCTTTACCTGCGCCATTTAGCAAAAAAGCGGGGGCTTACCGTTGGCAGTTATTATTACAACATTCGTCAAAAGCAAAATTACAGCAAGTATTAAGCCAGTTTAAACAGGATATTCCGCAAAAAGCCCATCAAGTCCGTTGGGTGTTAGATGTGGATCCGTTAGATTTAAGTTAAAACTCGCTAGCCATTGCCTCTATTTTTCAGTAGAATTGGAACAATTTTGTCGGATGAAATGAGGGGAAATTTATTTTCTCATCTGTTTTATTGAATAATGATCTTGATTTTTATTCATTATACAATTTAATCGCAATCTTCCATCGCGAATAATACGCGATTTCCGAAAGCAAATTTAGCGTAAATTTCCACCGCACTTTTAAATATAGGGTTTTATTGTGGCTCAACGTGATTATGCTCGCCGTACAGGCAAACCAAAGAAAAAAGCAAAAAAGGTTAATAAACCACTGATTTTAGGGATTGCCGCATTAGTGATCGGCATTTTTGTAGCGGGATTATTCTTGTTAAAAGAAAAATCTAATGACATTGCCCCTGTGTTGATAACGCCAGAGAAAAACACACCAAAAAGCGTGTTGCCCACACCGCCTGAAGAAGTGTGGAGCTATATTAAAGCCTTGGAAACCCGCACTGTGCCAGTGGACGATAATCCAAAATCGTTGGAAAAAAATATGCGTTTAACGGAAGAGCAGAAAAAAGTGCTAATCGAAATGGAAAAAGAGCAAAAAGCCGCCGAGGCAGCACGTTTAAAACAAGCAGAAGAACGTAAAAAAGCAGAAGAACTTGCTGCAAAAGAAGCGGCAAGAAAGCCTGCGCCTGTAAAAGTAGAAGTTAGTGAAAGCAAGCCTACAGTGGTAGAAACAACCTCTGTTGTGAAAGCGAAAGAAGACAGCAAAAAAGTGGAAACACCGAAGAAAGTGGAAACACCGAAGAAAGTGGAAACCGCCGTAGCGAAAAATACCGATGGAGAGAGAAAATATGGCTTGCAATGTGGCGCATTTAAAAATCGTCAGCAAGCAGAAAATATTCAAGCGAAATTGGTTTTAGCAGGATTTAATGCACGCGTAAATAGCAGTGCGGATTGGAATCGCGTCGTGATTGGACCTGTGGGAGATCGCATAACCACGCAAAAGACACTTGAAAAGGCGAAGTCAATCACCACTTGTGTGTTAATTGGAATGTAAAATCGAACGAAACCACATCAGCCACCTTTTTAAAGGTGGCTTTTTTTTTCGCTTATATTTTGATTTATTTATTGCGAAAAAATAAAAAATCATTAAAATGAACGAACGTTCATTCAGTCCATTCTTTTACTGTGTGTAACTTCCTTTTATTAATTTTTTTAAGGTTATTTTAATGCGTCAATCTGAAAATGAGATGACCGAGCAAATCTTTTTAGCAACAGAAAGGCTTATGGCAGAAGGTGGATTGCATAATCTGTCGATGCACAAAATCGCCAAAGCAGCCAATATTTCTGCGGGAACAATTTATATCTACTTTAAAAGTAAAGAAGAATTGTTAAAAGCCTTTGCTCGTAGAGTGTTTACTCTTTTTTCTAAGGAATTAGAAAAAAATTACGATGAAAACCAACCGCACTTTGAACAATATCGTCAAATGTGGTGGAACATTTGGCATTATTTACAGGACAATCCAATGATTGTGGTGAATATGAGCCAATATCAATCCTTACCTGATTTCTATCAAATTTGTATGGAACAGGAAAAACAAACCCTATGGTATGCGTTTTGCCAAAAAGCAAATCAAGCCGGAGTATTATGTGATTTACCGCCGAAAATATTATTTTCATTAGGTTTAGAAAGTGCGATTAACTTAGCATACGATCATGCTTTTATAAAAACTGAAATTGAAAATGATATTTTAGAGGAAGTTATTATAAGAACTTGGCGATCAATGCAAAAATAGTTTAGTTATAGTTATTATGGAGTTTTTTTATGAGTCTTAATACTCAACCCGTTCAGCCTAAAACACAAAAGCGTTCGCACGTTTTTTGGGTGAAGTTGACCCTTATCGTGGTGGCATTCATTTTTATTGGAATGATCGCTGCCAATATTTTTAAAGGAATGGCGATTGGCAAATATTTATCGTCAATGCCTGAACCTGCTAATCCTGTAACGGCGATGCGTGTTGAGGCAAAAGAATGGACACCTGTTATTGAAACCACCGGTTTGGTTCGTCCAAACCAAGGGGCAATGCTAAGTGCGCAAACCGCAGGTACAGTGGCGAAAGTGTTAGTGCAATCAGGGCAAGCGGTGAAAAAAGGTGATGTGTTAGTGCAATTAGATAGCTCGGTAGAACAGGCAAATTTATCGGCTTCGCAAGCACAGCTTTCTTCGGTGAAACAAACCTATCAACGTTATCTTAATCTTTATAAAACCAAAAGTGTTTCGCAACAGGAATTGGATAATGCCAAAGCCAGTTATGATGCCTTAGTGGCGAATATTGCTGCGTTAAAAGCAACCATCGAACGCCGTCAAATTGTCGCACCTTTTGATGGTGTGGCAGGTATTGTAAAAGTGAATGTCGGGCAATATGTCACAATGGGCAGTGAAATTGTTCGTGTTGAAGATCGTAGCCAAATGAAAGTGGATTTTGCAGTGGCACAAAATTCCCTTGAAAAATTACATTTAGATCAAAAGGTGACGGCAACAGCCGACGCACTTTTGGGCGAAACCTTTGGGGCGAAAATCACCGCCATTGAACCTGCAATTAATGGTTCTACGGGGTTAATTGATGTGCAAGCGACGTTTGATCAGCCACAGGGACAAAAATTATTATCAGGAATGTTCACGCGTTTACGCATTGCCTTACCAACGGAGCGCAACCAAGTTGTCGTGCCACAAGTGGCAGTGAGTTACAATATGTACGGCGAAATTGCCTACGTTTTAACCGCACTTTCTGATGAAGATAAACAGACGTTATTAGATAACGATAAATTCCCACACAAAGATGACATTGATAAGGTATATCGTGCGAAACAAATCACGGTGTTTACCAAAGATCGTCAAGGCATTTATGCGCAATTAAAAGGCGATGATGTGAAAGTGGGGGATTTAATCATCACGGGCGGTCAGCAGCGTATTGGTAATGGCAGCTTAGTTTTTGTGACGGATAAAGCGGGTGTTGGTACAGCTGAACCTGTGAAGAAAACCAATCTTTAATTTAGGAAGTGTGTGAATGAAATTTACAGATATTTTTATTCGTCGCCCCATTTTAGCGGTTTCGATTAGCTTGCTGATTGTGATTTTAGGTTTGCAAGCCATTTCAAAATTGACGGTGCGTGAATATCCTAAAATGACAACCACGGTAATCAGCGTTACCACGGTTTATCCGGGGGCGGATGCCAATCTGATCCAAGCCTTTATTACCTCAAAACTAGAGGAAGCGATTGCACAGGCTGATAATATTGATTATATGTCTTCAGAAAGTCGTCCAAATACCTCTTCTATTACGGTAAAAATGAAACTCAACACCGATCCCAACGCGGCGCTAGCTGATGTGTTGGCGAAGGTGAATTCCGTGCGTTCTGCATTGCCGACTGGGATTGATGATCCTACGATTACTTCTTCAACAGGGGGATCGGGGATTATGTACATCAGTTTCCGTTCCAACAAATTAGATGCCAGCCAAGTTACCGACTATATTGAGCGTGTGGTGAAACCACAATTTTTTACCGTGGAAGGAGTGGCAAAAGTCACCATTTTCGGTGCATCACAATATGCAATGCGTATTTGGTTAGATCCACAAAAAATGGCAGCGCAAAACCTTTCCGCGCCAGAAGTGATGGCGGCTTTATCTGCTAATAACGTTCAAACGGCGGCAGGTAATGATAATGGCTATTTTACGGTGTATAAAAATAAAGTGGAAACCACCACCAAGACCGTAGAGCAGTTGCAAAATCTGATCGTGTATTCAAAAGGTGATAATCTCGTGCGTTTGCGTGATATTGCTGATGTTGAATTAAATAAAGAAAGCGATGATAGCCGAGCGGTAGCGAATGGCTCAGATTCTGTGGTATTAGCCATTGATCCTGCCTCAACGGCAAACCCATTAACCGTGGCGGAAAATATTCGTCCGCTTTATGAGAGCATTAAACGCAATTTGCCTGACAGTATTGAAACTGACATTCTTTATGACCGCACAATTGCAATTAACAGCTCCATTGATGAAGTGGTGAAAACCATTTTAGAGGCAACCATTATCGTATTGGTGGTGATTACCTTATTTATTGGTTCATTCCGAGCGATTTTAATTCCTGTCATTACCATTCCAATTTCTCTAATTGGGGTGATTATGATGTTGCAAGCGTTTGATTTCTCAATTAATTTAATGACGTTGCTAGCATTAATTCTGGCAATTGGGCTTGTGGTGGACGATGCGATTGTGGTGCTAGAAAACGTGGATCGCCATATTAAACTCGGTGAAACGCCATTCCGCGCAGCAATTATCGGGACAAGAGAAATTGCAACGCCTGTCATTTCAATGACCATTGCATTGATCGCGGTGTATTCCCCAATGGCATTAATGAACGGGATTACTGGCTCACTGTTTAAAGAATTTGCCCTTACTTTAGCGGGGGCGGTGTTTATTTCAGGGATTGTGGCCTTAACGCTTTCTCCAATGATGAGTAGTAAATTGCTTAAGCCACATACTGCACCATCAAAACTTGAGCAACGCATTGAAAATACCTTAGGAAAATTGACCCGCACTTATGAATATTTGCTTGGCATTGTAATGAATAGCCGTAAATTTGTGCTGGCATTTGCTGTTGTTATTTTTGCCACTTTACCGATGTTGTTCAATGCACTATCAAGTGAATTAACCCCAGCGGAAGACAAAGGGGCATTTCTCGCGTTAGGAACAGCACCTGCGAATGTGAATGTGGATTATGTACAAGGGGCAATGAAAGGTTATGAAGATATTTTGAAAAATACCGAAGAAGTCGGTTTTTCAATGGTCATTTCTGGTGCGCCAGCATCTAATCAATCATTAAACGTAGTCACGTTAAAGGATTGGAAGGATCGTAGCCGTAAACAAAGTGAAGTGCTTGCTGAATTAAATCAAAAAGCCCAAGCTATTCCTGAAATTTCGGTGAGTGGTTTCGCGTTCCCAGAAATTGAAACCGGTGAACAAGGCCCACCAGTGAGCTTTGTGATTAGCACGGCGAAAGATTATAAAGAATTGGCAGACGTTGCCAGCGCTTTCTTAGATAAAATGAAAAACTCTGGGCAGTTTGTGTATACCTCTTTAGCGTTGAAATTTGATACTGCGCAGATGAAAATCACCATTGATAAAGAAAAAGCGGGAACCTATGGGGTATCTATGCAGCAAATTAGTAATACACTAGGTAGCTATCTTTCTGCTGCAACCATCACCCGTGTAGATATTGATGGACGTGCGTATAAAGTGATTTCACAAGTTAAGCGCAAAGATCGTTTATCTCCAGAAAGTATGGATAACTATTATGTCAAAGCAAGTAATGGCGAATCTGTACCGTTAAGCAGTTTTTTAACGGTAACGCTTGAATCACAGCCAAGTTCATTACCTCGTTTTAGCCAGTTAAATTCTGCGATTATTGGTGCAGTACCTTCACCAACAATTAGTATTGGTGATGCGGTGAAGTGGTTACAAGACACAGCGAATCAGGATTTACCACAAGGCTATAACTACGACTTCAAAGGTGAAGCACGTCAGCTTGTACAAGAAGGCAATTCATTAGGCGTTACTTTTGCCTTAGCGGTGATTATTATCTTCCTTGTGTTAGCAATTCAATTTGAATCTATCCGTGATCCATTAGTGATTATGATTTCTGTACCACTTGCTGTGAGTGGCGCGTTATTTGCCTTAAATTTATTTGGTTTCTTCGGCATTGCTGGAACAACCTTAAATATTTACTCACAAGTGGGCTTGATTACGCTTGTAGGCTTAATTACGAAACACGGCATCTTAATGTGTGAAGTGGCAAAAGAAGAGCAGCTTTATCACCATAAAAACCGTCGAGAAGCCATTATGGCAGCCGCGACCGTGCGTTTACGCCCAATTCTGATGACAACCGCCGCGATGATTGCAGGGTTAATTCCATTGCTATATGCGACAGGCGCAGGTGCAGTATCTCGCTTTAGTATTGGTATTGTGATCGTAGCAGGATTGGCAATTGGTACGCTCTTTACCTTGTTCATCTTGCCTGTCATTTATACTTATATCGCAAGTGAGCATAAACCATTACCAGAGTTTGATGAAAGCATCAAACCTATTGAAGCCAATGGTCAGCATTAATTAATAGTCAAAAAATCAAAAGCTACCTCTGGGTAGCTTTTTTTATTGACGAAAAAAGAAAGTGCGGGGAGATTTTGCGGAATTTTATAAAAAAATGAGAAAAAAGCACCGCACTTTAAAAATTAAAAAATCTTGCCTAGCGATTGAGTTAGATTGCCCTTTGCTGTAAACTAACATCCCGTCTTATTACAATGATTATCAATTTTTTCATCTCAACAAATTAGGTTCTATTTATGGCTACCAACTATATTTTTGTAACGGGCGGCGTGGTTTCTTCCCTTGGTAAAGGGATTGCAGCGGCATCATTGGCCGCAATTTTAGAAGCTCGTGGTTTGAATGTAACCATTATGAAACTGGATCCTTATATTAATGTGGATCCCGGTACAATGAGTCCAACCCAACACGGTGAAGTGTTTGTGACCCAAGACGGCGCAGAAACGGATCTCGATCTCGGGCATTATGAGCGTTTTATTCGCACTAAAATGACCAAACGCAATAATTTTACTACGGGTAAAATTTATTCTGAAGTCTTACGCAAAGAGCGTCGAGGCGACTATCTTGGGGCGACCATTCAAGTTATCCCACATATCACCAACGAAATTAAAGCGCGCGTGATTGATGGCGCAGCGGGACACGATGTGGCTATCGTGGAAGTGGGCGGAACAGTGGGGGATATTGAATCATTACCGTTCTTAGAGGCATTACGTCAGCTTGCTGTGCAAGTGGGGCGTGAACGTACGATTTTTATGCATCTAACCCTTGTGCCTTATATTCCAACAGCGGGCGAAGTGAAAACCAAGCCAACGCAACATTCAGTTAAAGAATTGCTCTCAATTGGAATTCAGCCTGATGTGTTAATTTGCCGTTCTGATCGTATGATCCCACCAAATGAACGTGCCAAAATTGCCTTGTTCTGTAATGTGCCAGAACGTGCGGTGATTTCGTTGAAAGATGTGAATTCTATTTATCAGATTCCAGCTTTATTGAAATCACAAGGCCTAGATGAGTTTATTTGTCAGCGCTTCCAGCTAGATTGCCCTGAAGCCGATTTAAGCGAATGGGAGCAAGTGCTTTATCAACAAGCTAACCCAACAGGTGAAGTAACCATTGGTATGGTAGGGAAATATATTGAGTTACCTGATGCTTATAAATCCGTGAATGAAGCATTAAAACACGGGGGATTAAAAAACCGTCTAAATGTGAATATTAAGTATATTGATTCAGAAGATGTTGAAAGCAAAGGCACAGAGGTGCTAAAAGGCTTAGATGGTATTTTAGTGCCGGGTGGCTTTGGCTATCGTGGGGTGGAAGGCAAAATTCGCACCGCACAATATGCCCGAGAAAACAACATTCCGTACTTAGGCATTTGTTTAGGAATGCAAGTAGCATTAATTGAATATGCGCGTCATAAAGCAGGATTGACCGAAGCAAATTCCACTGAGTTTGATAAAAATTGTAAACAGCCTGTAGTGGGCTTAATTACAGAATGGCAAGATGCAGAAGGAAATATCGAAACCCGTAGTGATAAGTCTGATCTTGGTGGCACAATGCGTTTAGGCGCACAGCAATGTCATCTTGCCGAAGGCAGCCGAGCGCGTGAGCTATATGGTGCAGAAACCATTGAAGAGCGTCATCGTCATCGTTACGAGGTAAACAATACCCTATTACCACAAATTGAAAAAGCCGGTTTAAAAGTAACAGGGTTATCTGCGGATAAAAAATTAGTGGAAATTATTGAAGTACCAAATCACCCTTGGTTTGTCGCTTGTCAGTTCCACCCTGAATTTACCTCAACCCCACGTGATGGTCATCCATTATTTGAGGGCTTTGTCAAAGCAGCAAAGGAACATCAGAAAAATAGTTAAAAAATAGTGTTTTGATCAAATAAGCAGTATTTTTAACAAGACAAATTCGGAAAAACGCTTTACTATAAGTGCGATTTTTCAAGAATTCATTTTGAACTTAAAAGAGGAAAATAAAATGGCGAAAATCGTTAAAATTATTGGTCGTGAAATCATTGACTCGCGCGGTAACCCAACTGTTGAAGCAGAAGTTCACCTTGAAGGTGGTTTTGTCGGTCTGGCTGCTGCACCATCTGGCGCATCAACAGGTTCTCGTGAAGCATTAGAATTACGCGATGGCGATAAATCTCGTTTCTTAGGTAAAGGTGTGTTAAAAGCGGTTGAAGCGGTAAATGGTCCAATCGCACAAGCCTTAGTGGGTAAAGATGCCACTAACCAAGCAGAAATCGACCAAATTATGATCGACTTAGACGGCACGGAAAATAAATCTAAATTCGGTGCAAACGCAATTTTAGCGGTTTCTCTTGCTAACGCGAAAGCAGCGGCAGCATCTAAAGGTTTACCACTTTATGCATGGATTGCAGAGCTAAACGGCACACCGGGCGTTTACTCAATGCCATTACCAATGATGAACATTATCAACGGTGGTGAACACGCAGATAACAACGTGGATATTCAAGAGTTTATGATCCAACCAGTGGGTGCGAAAACCTTAAAAGAAGCACTACGTATCGGTGCCGAAGTATTCCATAACCTTGCTAAAGTATTAAAATCTAAAGGTTTAAGCACCGCAGTAGGTGATGAGGGTGGTTTTGCACCTAACCTAGAATCAAATGCAGCAGCGCTTGCTTGTATCAAAGAAGCGGTAGAGAAAGCCGGTTATGTATTAGGTAAAGATGTTACATTGGCAATGGACTGTGCATCATCTGAATTCTACAACAAAGAAAACGGTATGTACGAAATGAAAGGTGAAGGTAAATCATTCACTTCTCAAGAATTTACTCACTACTTAGAAGGTTTATGCCAAGAATACCCAATCGTGTCTATCGAAGATGGTCAAGACGAATCAGATTGGGACGGTTTCGCATACCAAACTAAAGTATTAGGCGATAAAGTTCAATTAGTGGGTGATGACTTATTCGTAACTAACACCAAAATCTTAAAAGAAGGGATTGAAAAAGGGATTGCAAACTCAATCTTAATTAAATTCAACCAAATTGGTTCATTAACTGAAACTTTAGCTGCAATCAAAATGGCAAAAGATGCAGGTTACACAGCGGTTATCTCACACCGTTCAGGCGAAACTGAAGATGCAACTATTGCTGATTTAGCAGTAGGCACAGCAGCAGGTCAAATCAAAACGGGTTCAATGAGCCGCTCAGACCGTATTGCAAAATACAACCAATTAATCCGTATCGAAGAAGCATTAGGCGAAAAAGCGCCATTCTTAGGATTAAAAGCAGTTAAAGGTCAAGCGTAATTTATTACCTGATTTACCTAAGCCACCGAATTACCGGTGGCTTTTTATTACCTAAAAATAGGAGAAACAATGCTTTATTCTGTTCTTGATGAAAAGCTAAAAATTGGTGAAAAATACCGTTGTGGCGCACATTCACCACAGCACGAACATTTACTGGTTATTTTTGAAGATGATGGTGAAACAGGCTATTTTTATGCCCTTGATTTGCATCAGAGATCTCAGCCTGTAGTGGATAGTCTTTTTGTATATGCAGTGAATGATATTGATAAAAATTCTTTAGCTGAGCCACGAGATTTACAGATTTGTTGGTCAGAAAATGGTTATCAAGCCTTTTTACTGATTAATGGTTATCCTCACGCCGTATTTGATTTTCACCAATTTGTTGGCTACAACCACAGTAAATATCCTACACCAAATTTTGAAAGTATGTGGGTGCATAAAGAAACGACACAAGAGCTTGTTAATCAATGGATTATAAGATAATGTTTGACATATTAGTTGTTTTGAAATCACACATTATGTAGCTATCTTGGCAATTCCCGTTTTATTTCTTACTTTCTATTTTTTATAATGTCCGAAATTTTTTGTCTCATTTAGTATGAAAAAAATAGTAATAATTCCTACCGCACTTTGTTTACTTTCGGGTTGTGGCACGGTGGTGAAGTTGGTTGATCCAAGTAAACCTTATGAAAGCTATGCGGGTACAAAATATGATTGGCAGATGGCTCAAAAATGGGGACTGCCAATTTTAGATTTGCCTTTATCTTTTTTATTAGACACCGCATTATTGCCCTATGCGTGGGCGGAAGAAGCCAAATGAAATTAAATGTACAACAACAACAAGCTGTTCATTATGTCTCTGGGCCTTGCTTGGTTTTAGCGGGCGCTGGTTCGGGGAAAACGCGAGTTATCATCAATAAAATTGCGTATTTAATCGCAAATTGTGGTTATTCCGCCAAGCAAATCGCGGCGGTAACCTTTACTAATAAAGCGGCACGAGAGATGAAAGAACGGGTGGCGCATTCTATTGGCAAAGCGCAAAGTCGCGGTTTGACGATTTCTACCTTCCATACCCTTGGTTTTGAGATTGTAAAGCGAGAATATAAGCATTTAGGGCTAAAATCTTCGATCACTTTATTTGATGATTCGGATCAAATGGCGTTATTAAAGGAATTAACCCAAGATCTTCTACAACAAGATAAAGATTTATTGAAAGCGTTGATTACGCGTATTGCCCGTTGGAAAAATGATCTTATTTTGCCTGCCCAAGCCCTTGCAATGGCAGAAGATCCCCAAGAACAAACATTCGCCCAATGCTATCAACGCTATGCCACTCAGTTGCGTGCTTATAATGCCTTAGATTTTGATGATTTAATTATGCAGCCTACTTTGCTGTTACGTGAAAATGCAGAAGTGCGGTCAAAATGGCAGGCAAAAATTCGCTATTTGCTGGTGGATGAATATCAGGATACCAATACGAGCCAGTATGAATTAATCAAATTGTTGGTGGGGGAGGCTGCGAGATTTACCGTAGTAGGCGATGACGATCAATCTATTTATTCTTGGCGTGGTGCAAAACCGCAAAATATGGCTCGCCTAAAAAACGATTTCCCACAGTTAGAAGTGATTAAACTTGAGCAAAATTATCGTTCTACAGGGCGAATTTTGCATTGTGCCAATATTTTGATTGCCAACAACGATCACGTTTTTGATAAAAAATTATTTTCTACCTTAGGTAAAGGGGAAAAATTACAAGTGATCGAGGCTAAAAATGAGGAAAATGAAGCAGAACGGGTGGTGGGAGAGCTGATTACACACCGTTTTATGCGTAAAACCAAATACCGTGATTATGCCATTTTGTATCGGGGAAATCATCAATCCCGTTTATTTGAAAAGGTACTTATGCAAAATCGTATTCCTTACAAGATTTCTGGTGGTACGTCTTTTTTCTCAAGGGCTGAAATCAAAGATATGATGGCATATTTGCGCGTTTTGGTGAATCAAGATGATGATGCCGCATTGCTACGTATTATCAATACGCCAAAGCGAGAAATTGGTATGGCAACCCTTGAAAAATTGGGATCATTGGCAGCGCAGAAACATATTAGTTTATTTGAAGCCATTTTTGATTTTGAATTAATTCAACGCGTTACGCCAAAAGCTTATGATGCGTTGCAAAATTTTGCGCGTTGGATTGTTGAGCTTAATGATGACATTTTACGCGCTGAACCAGAAGATGCCATTCGCCGAATGTTAAGCCAATTGCATTATGAAGAATATCTTTACGAAACGGCCACTTCACCAAGAATGGCAGAAGTACAAAGTAAAAATGTGGCGACCTTATTCCAATGGGTAGCAGAAATGCTTAAAGGCGATGAATTTAATGAGCCAATGACGCTCAATCAAGTGGTTGCCCGCCTAACCTTGCGTGATATGTTAGAGCGTGGTGAAGAAGATGATGAAAGCGATCAAGTGCAATTGATGACATTACACGCCTCAAAAGGGCTGGAATTTCCTCACGTTTTTTTAGTGGGAATGGAAGAAAATATCCTGCCACACCAAACCAGCATTGATGAAGACAATGTGGAAGAAGAACGACGCTTAGCCTATGTAGGGATTACACGCGCGCAACAAACGCTGACCTTTTCCTTATGCAAAGAGCGGCGACAATTTGGCGAAGTTTTTAAACCGATGCCAAGCCGCTTTTTAGATGAATTGCCGCCAGATGATGTGCAATGGGAAAAAGACAAACCAGTAATGACAACAGAAGAAAAGCAGAACCAAACAAAGAAAAACCTTGCGAATCTACGCGCGATTTTGAAAGGCTAGTTGATATTTATTCCTTGTTGTAGATAAATCATTCAAACAAATAATTATTTGCAAAAAATCGTTTGACTTATGCTGAGGCAATCCGTATTATACCGCCCACAAACCGATTGCGGTGAGATGGCCGAGAGGCTGAAGGCGCACCCCTGCTAAGGGTGTATAGGGGAAACTCTATCGAGGGTTCGAATCCCTCTCTCACCGCCATTTACTCAGGGCACCCGTAGCTCAGCTGGATAGAGTACTCGGCTACGAACCGAGCGGTCAGAGGTTCGAATCCTCTCGGGTGCGCCATTTTGTTGAACTCTACAGCAAAATTAAAATGATTAAATGATTGGTTAGTATAACTCAAATACGCACCCGTAGCTCAGCTGGATAGAGTACTCGGCTACGAACCGAGCGGTCAAAGGTTCGAATCCTTTCGGGTGCGCCATCTTATTAGTTTCCCCTTTATATAAAAACATATTTTTTCTTGATCTAATATGATATTCGCTTGAAAAATAACGTATTTTTCTAGTTTTTCTTAATTTTCCCCGCTCTATTGTTGGCTTGATTGTGATCAGATTTGATCTGTTGTAACATTTATTTGCACCAAAAATGCACCATCACTGCACCAATTATTGCACCAAACCAAATATTTAAGATTTTATGGCAACATTTACAAAAAGAAATGCGACTTGGCGAGCGCAAGTTAGGAAAAAAGGCGTTGTTAAATCAAAGTCATTCCGCACAAAAGCGGAAGCTGTCGCTTGGGCGAATAGAACAGAAATGGAAATTGAAACAGGCTCATACAGTGAAATTGTCGATATCCCTTTTAGCGACGTGGTTGAGCGTTATTTACGCGAAGTTACACTAAAAAAACGCAGCGCAAGGAAAGAGACACTCTTGTTATATCGTTTTTTGGCATTGCCGATAGCAAAAAAATCCCTCAAAGAGCTAAAAGAAGAAGATTTTCAGCGGTGGCGAGATGAACGCTTGAAAACCGTATCATCAGCGACGGTATTAAGAGAATGGGCGGTAATTAGCCATATTTTTAACACGGCGATAACCGAATGGAAATTGCTCAAAAATAATCCTTTGAAAGGCGTGAAGAAACCTGCAACGCCTAAGCCTCGCACAAGACGTTATAGCCAAGATGAAATTGATGCACTGATTTACAGTTCGGGATTTTCCTTTGATGAATTGCCGACTACCGCCACATCAAGGGTGGGCGCAGCCATTTTATTTGCCATTGAAACCGCAATGCGCGCAGGTGAAATTGTTAATTTAACCTGGGAGCATATCCATTTTGAAGACCGCATTGCCCATTTACCCAAAACTAAAAATGGTTGGCCCAGAGATGTCCCATTATCAACCCAAGCGATCAAAATATTAAAATTATTAGAGAAAATGAAAGAGGGGGAAAGTGTTTTTCAGCTTAGCACATCTTTACTTGATGCCCTATTTCGTAAGCTGAAAAATAGAATGATGCTAGAAGATTTACATTTTCACGATACCCGCCGCGAAGCACTGACAAGATTGGCTGAAAAAGTTGATGTGATGACTTTGGCAAAAATATCAGGGCATAGGGATTTAAGCATCTTACAAAATACCTACTATGCCCCTGATATGAAAAAAGTGGCACATTTGTTAGACTAACGCCGATTTCTTGCCCGTTTACGGGCAAAGGCAATCACATCACCTGCCAGCCAACGATTAGCCGCTTTTCCCCCAGTGCGCTTTTGCAATTCAATCGCATTGGGGAAATCGGGATCCGCAATTACCGCTCTTTTAGTATGCTCATAGCTAAATTGGAAATAATCTGCAATATCTTGTGCTGTCCAAACTAAGGTGCTTTTTTCGTCAATCATTGTGCTAGCCACAAGAGTTCGTAAGGCTTGCAATTCTTGGTGTAGTTGCTCGTTTGTAATGTTTTCCATTTTAAATTTCCTTATTTAAATTTGATTTAGGTTTATTTTTTGGTACAGGGGGCAAATCATAAGGTCTTGCATTATGATTTACGGGAATATGACTAAAGGGCTGATAAACCATTCTCAAGCCCCCATTGGTTACCAATTTCTCGCATTTTTAGCATTGATATATAGCTTGTTTTTAAACAATCTAAGCCGTTGCTTGGGGCGAATAAAACCAGCATTTGCCCTTTATTATTTTGATCGGTTTCTTCGCCTGTTTCGTTGTTGATAAAAGGGACACGCTTATCTGTGATATAAACAATCTCTTTGGCATTACGCACACATTGATTAAACCATTTAGTCGAATTGTCCACATTGAGCAGCATTACTACGGTTTTATTGTGTAGTACGGATTGCTGGATAGCCCTCATCACAAATGGTAATGGATTTGAATAAGGCGGATTGCACCAACAAAAACGTCCGTTCCATTCAGTGATCAAAGTGTTTTGTTCTGGGCTGATGTATTTTTTCACTTTCTTGTTATGATCCATTGCACATACATCAAGATCAAACCTGATCCCGAAGTAGGCTTCTGCAAACCAAAATACCCACCAAGGTGTCGCCCACAAATCTTTGTTCTGTTTCTTTGTATTTGATTTATTCATAACAATCTCTTTAGAATTTAATTTTCTCACTGCACAAACCATTCCCCTGCATCGCCCATAAATGGCACAGGTTCTTGATTTGGGATAATTTCTACCTTGTTATTAATAAATCTCACCGATTGTTTATGGTTTAACACCAATAAATTTCCTTTCAATAAATAAGCTAACTGCCGATCATTGAGAGGTAAACAAATTGGTTTGAGTGCTTTTTGCACGATTTCCACATCATTTTGACGAGCATTTAAAAATAACGTTAAATTGTCTATTTTTTGTTCCGTACAGTTATTGACAGAACTCCAAGGCGAGCTACGCTCGCAATGTTTCAACGCCTCACTACGTTCGGCTTGTTGTGCTTTTAATACCGATTTTTTAACTAAACGATAAACCTTAGTGCGAGTTAAAACCGCCTTGAAAGATTTCATTTGTTGGTTAAAAAATCCAATCACTTTTTTACTCACCTCCCCATATTTATTTGGCTCACGTTTTTCATAGCAAGTGCGTGCCAGTAATTCATCACGGCTCGCACAAGGATCACCATTGCCTTGTAGCAACGTATATTCCGCCCAATCGCCTTTATCTGCTGCCTCAACCAACTTCGTCAACGCCTCATCACCCTCAACCACGCCACCACGTTTGCGGCGCGCCTCACGCCATACCGAAACAGGTGAACCGCCGATTTGCTGGAACTGACGGATACGCCATTTAGACGCCCAAGCAGAAACATTTTTAGCCATATCTTTCAGGCTCTCGCCTGTTTCCTCGTCCTTGTCATCATCACAAGCATAGCCATCAATGTTTTTGGCAATATATTTGGCGATGTAACCTGTGGCAGAGCCTTTTTCCCAGTCGATAGCTTTAGCCGTAAAGCGGTGTTCATCTGCTCCTTTCTCATCACCATCTTCTTCCAGTGCATAATACTTAAACACCTCACGGCATTCTTGTACTTGGTCTTGTGGCATAAATAACAATAAATGCCAATGTGGCGTGCCGTCGTGATGCGGTTCAACCACACGAAAGCCAAAGGGACGAATGCCACGGCGTGACAACGCCGCACGGATTTTGGCAAACAGGTTGCATAAATAACGCTGGGTATCTTTCGGACTGGAGAAATTCCAATTGGCAACAAATCCACCCTGACTATGCACAGCGTGATAGCTGCTGGGGGCAGTCAAGGTATAAAATTCCCCGGCATAGCCCAAGTGTTTAGCGATTTCCTCAAAGCCACGCATACGCACCATCAATTCCGCACGGCGAATAGCAGGGTTGGAAACAGTTTTATAAAACATCTCTTCCAGCTCCAACACTTCGCCATCTTCATCAATTAATGCCATTTGTTTGATAAATTCACGGGCTTTGCGTTTTTTTAATCGCCATTCTGCAATGGCTTCACGGCTGGCATAAGGCGAGGCTTTTTTCTGCACTTGCCCCACCGCAATCATTAAATGCTCACGAATTTGTGAACGTGCCATTAACAGCTTAGTGCGCCACCAATCTTCACAGCGCATTTTTTCAAGGGCAATATTGCAACGATTTTCATCTAGATTGCCCTGCTGAAATTGACGATAAAAGGGTGGCTCAACCCCTTTCATCTGGGTGTAGTACGCCATCTTTTTATAAAGTGCGGTAAAAATTTGGTCGATTTCTTCCGCACTTTTTAATGGCTTGGTGCGGTTGTGAATATATTTATCTTCAAATTGCACCACCATTTCCTGCAACGCATCAGCAAATGATTTAGAAAAGGTCTCTACATCTTGCACAGAGAACTCATCTAAACCGATTACTTTCTGTTGTACTTTTTTCCCTTTAATCACACCAAAGGTATAAACCGAGCCTTTCACACGGCTAATTGATGTGGTGATCGGGTAACGTTTCATCACCCCTTCCACGCGAGCCAACACCCCTTTATCCATTGTTTCACGTAGCCACGTGTTGGCTTGTCGGCGATTGCCTTTGCGGAAGGTGCGAATATAGCGTTTTACAAAATATTGGCTTAAATAGTCAGGTAAATCTTGAATATAGCCATAAGCAAAAGGGAACGCATCTGCATCAAAATTGAATAATTCATATTGCGCAGGCGTCAGCCCTTTTGGTTGTGGCTGATAGTCAATTTTCGGCGAACGTTGCAAAAAGGGTTCTGAAACCCTTTTTTCGCCTAATAACGGGCGATTTTCATCCACAAATCTTAAGACGTCCATTTTTAGAAACTCGGTTGTTCTAATTGAGCAAGGTATTCGCTGTTAAGTTGGAAATATTCCAACACTTTGCTACAGGTGTTTTTAATCACATCTTTGCTTTCTTCAATGGCTAATATCTCGTGTTCGGTTAAAGCAAAGAGATTGATTTCATCAAGTACGCCCTGAATGCTTTTATGTAATCGCCCAATTTTTCGCACCTTGCCATTGGGTAAGGTTTCTAATAGCTGATAGCCTGTTTCTAAACGTAAAATTTGCAGTTCTGCACCGCAGTCTAAATAAATCATCATCTTGTTTTCCTTCTAGTTCATTAAGGGTTTTAACCACATTGCACCAATAATTCGCTCGTTACTCACCTTGCCCTTATCGGCAATTCTTATCTCCACTTGCAAGCTATTTACTCGCGTTTCCGAAGAGTAAGCGGACACCGACCAAAGCTGCCCTAAACAGTCCTTAAACGTTCTCTGATATTCACCATTAAGGGGATAAGGGCAATCCCACAAGGCTTTCAGGCATAAGCCTTGAAAATACGCATCACATAACATTCCTTGCGTGCCGGTAACGGTAAATTTCATTGCTCGTCTTCCTCGTCCCAGTGGGTTTCAATCCAGTGATCGATCCACAAAATTAATGCCGTAACCGCAACTGACCCTGCTAACAACATCATTAACATTGCAATCATTCTGATCTCCACAATACTTTTCGATACTCAACCAACATTGCTTTTGTTGGGATTGCATTAATGGCGTTATGCAGTTCAATCATTCCCTGCACCAGCTTTATTTGCCCCGCTTTGGAATAATGCTCCCAGCGATCACCGAGAGCCATTGAACTGGCTAAATCGGCTTTGGTCACCTTACCAAGCAAGCAAACACTACGCTTGGCATCTTGGGCTAATTGATTAAACGCACGCACCGCAGTATCTTGACAGCCCAAAATTTGATGGCAGTTTTGTATCCCTCTCGCATTTGTTTCAGGTGATGTTTTTGGATACTGCGGAAATTGTTCAAACGCCATAATGCCTCCTTACAAGCAATCCGAGTTTAACGGCTTAACCAATCCCAAAAGCGCGATAAAACACTCACTTTTTGCCCCGCACTTTCAGGTAGCACAATGCACTCTAAATGGCTTAAACGTTCTAAAATTTCTTCCGTGGTGATCACGTCTAACTGGCGTAATTTCTGATTGTGCGCATTAATACGCTGTTGGTGGTTCATCAATTTTTCTAGCTTTTCCACGCGTTGCTGAAGTTTGAAAACATTCACACGGCGTTTACCAAGTGCGGTGAGTTTTTGTGTGCTTTTTTGTTTAATCATTGTTCAAATCCTTAAATTTAGGTTGCAAAAATCCCTCGGCAAACTTTTCTGAATTTGAAAAGGCTCGCCGATGGCTCGGTTTAAGTTGGAATTAAGTTAAAGGTTAGGTTTGATTTTCTTGCTCAAATAAATCCTGTTGATTTGGGTCAATCTGCGCCAACGGTTTATTAATGCGTAACGCCTCGGCACGTTCGTGATAAATTGGGGTTTCCAGTTTCAAGATTTCTGCCCCAACGTGATTTTTAGCCCCACAGTTATTACAAATGGCTAAAATCTTAATCGTCCGCATACCAATACGTTGCGAAGTCCGCACACGCACATTTTTACTGCCACAATTTAAGCAAGGTAAATCAACTTGCATTTATGCCTCCTGCTTAGGGGTAAGTGCTTTAATTAATTGTTTCAATTCGGTAAGATACTCCTCACTATGTCGCAACAACGAACGAGGAAAATCACCCAATGACGAATTCAAATGCAACTCAACAAGCCAAAGATGATGCTGTTTCGCCTGTGCAAGCACAGCTTGAAGCACTTCAAGATCAGATGTTTGCTTTGCAACAACTTGCAGTCTTCCATAATAATCAGCTTTCAGCACATCAAGCGGTGCTGAATGCACTGATTGCGCATTACGTTCAACAAGGTTTTTCACTTTCTGACCTGCATCAACAGGTGCTTTCGCAGCTTGATTTGCCACATCAATCAGAAGAAGATAAGGCACAACTGGCACAGGCACTGACGGCGATTTTCCCACCTGCGGATTAGTTTGATTTTGCCCTGCACATTCAGGGCATTTTTTACATTGTTTACACATGCACACCACCTTTTAAATTTAATTCAAGCCTAAACCTTGTCTAATTAAAATCCGTCCCATTTGAGAAATTGAACGGTTTTCTTTCTTGGCTCGTTGTTCGAGCATTTTCATTTCATACAATGAAATCATCGCCTGATGGCGAATATTGGCGACAGCTTGAGGCTGTTTGTCCTCCTTTGTAAATTGCATTACTGTGATCTCGGTCATCTTAATCCCCTTGAGTTATAACGGCTTTTTTGCTATATAAAGAGCTATTACTAATTATTAGTAAGTAGCTTAATGTGATTAATAATATATTGCACATTTGTGCAATAGGAATAGTTGAAAAATGTTGCAAATTTCTGATTTTTTAAAATCTGAACGCGAGCGTTTAGGGCTAACTCAAGAAGAAATCGCCACAAAATGCGGGGGGGGGGGGGGGGGGGGGGGCGAAACGAGCATATATTTATTATGAACAAGGGGAGCGTGTGCCGAATACCGATTTTTTAGCTACCCTCACTCAAATTGGTGGTGATGTAATGTATGTTCTAAGTGGCATAAGAGGAGTGGCTCAACTTTCATCACTAGAAAATATGGTATTGAATGTATTTAACTCCTTAGACGATCAAAAAAATTAGAAGTTATAGGTTTTTTAAATGGTTTAAAGAATGTGGATAAAAGCAATAGTGTTATCCCAAAAGCAGTTATAGCAGGAAGCCAAACTATAAAAATAAAATAGGAAGTTTTATGAAAAACAAATTACTACCAAATGATATTATTCAGAAAATAGAGAGTTTAGCAAAAAGTTATGAAAGCTATTTTAGCTATATGAACTCAGAACCTATGCGAAAAATGTTGGCTGTCAATAAGAAATTTTCATCTATTAACTAAGCTGTTCCTAATATTGATTTTTACCAAAATGATATAATTTCTCATTTAAAAGAAACAGTAAAAATTTATAATCAAGTATTGGAATATTACGATTTTAAAGAATTACTAGATAAGCATAGACATAAAACTTTCGAAGAAATTGGCAATATATCAGAGGAGGATATAAAAAAGTTGAAGAAGACCTTTCTAACAACGAATTCAATCAGCTTGAGAGCGAGATAATTCAAGACTCTTTATCCTATTTATTAAGAGAGAAGGATAAAATAAAGAAAACGAATAATTCTGCCTCATCTAAAATTAAAGTTTATTCTTTTGTATTATTTTCATTGCTATCTTATATGAAAGATGCTGGTAGTCCTATATTAAATAACTCTGCTGAAAATCAGCAAGTTGCTGGAGTAGTTGAAACACAATATTTAGATAAGTCTAACAATTCTAATAATTCAACCAACATCAACATAAATGGACATAAAAACACCATTAACATTTACAATAAAGAATGCGTCGATAAAAAAGTGAAGTAATTAATACCATTCTATTAATTTATACGTGTATAATTTTGACTGTAATTTTAATTATCATTTCTTTCTAAATATCAGAGGGATTAGAGGGTGAAAAAATTATTCGTTGTTCTAAGTGTTATTTTTGTATCAGCGATTGCTAGTGGTAATAATTTATCAACTATTCCAAAAAGCTATGCTGAAGCATTAAAAGGATTAGATATAAAAGGTGCGGAGTTAAATAATAGTTTTCTCTCCGTCAGTTTTAATCGAGAGCAAATAAGTAAAGAGATGCTGGGAAGTGTTGTTAGAGGTTTTTGTTACCAAATGTTTCTTGATAAAAAATTTGCTAAAACACTTGATTTAAAAAGAGTAATGATTACGAATAGACATTATTCCCATAGTTTTAATTTTGAAACAGATGTTAAGCAGTATTGCACGAATATTTCAAAATTGACAGATGAAGAAATTAAGCAACAGTTCCCATTTGATCGTTATGTAACGGAAAATTAAGAATGAAAAAACTCCTCCTAATTCTCACCGCACTTTGCTTTTGGGCTATTAATCGCAAAAGAAAAATATAGTTATGATGAATCCATTCCCTAATCTAAGGAGATGATATGAGAAAAACACTTAGTATTACAAGATTATATTTAGATCCTAAAAACCCAAGACATATTCCCATTGAAAATCAAAAGGAAATTATTGAGTTTCTTATTGAAAACGAAAAAATAAAACCTCTTGCAAAAGATATTGCTGAGAAAGGATTAATTAATCCATTGGATTTGGTTGGTATTACTGAAGAAAATAAGAAAAAAATTGTTTTAGAGGGAAATAGACGTATTTGTGCATTAAAATTATTACTAAATCCATTACTAGCACCTAAAAAACATCAAAAATATTTTAATAATCTTAAACAAAAAATAGCTACTCCAATCAAAAAAATCGAAGTTCATCAATTTAAATCTAGGTTAGAAGCACAACCTTGGTTATCAACATTACATTCTGCGAGTTCAGATACAGCCAGAAAATCTTGGAGTACGGAACAACAAACTCGCTTTGAGCAAGAAGCTGATGGAAAACCTGATCATGCTGCAGCATTAACGATTTTAGAGTTTTCATTACAGAATAAGCTTATTCAGCCTGAACAATCGCAAAAAGTCATTACAACTATCACTCGTATGTTAAGTACACCTGAAGTACGAGAGGCATTTGGTATTTTAACTGGTGTTAAAGAGAGAAATATAAAAATTAATATTAAATTAGAAGAATTAAAAGAGATATTACGTCAATATTTTAATGATTTTGATAATAAAGCCCATAATATAGGTTCTCGTTCAAACAAAGAAGACCGTTTGAGATACTTAGAACACCTAAAATCTCTCGGTAAGATTCCCCCATCTCATTTGCCTGAAGAAATAGAGCTTCTTCCTGGAATGATTTCGACTACAAATAGTACGGCTATAAAAGAGCCATTGTCAAATAAGAACCAATCAAAAAATTCCACTTATAAAAAGAAACAAAATGGACTTATTGACTATGAGTTAAAAGTTCCGGTAAGTAAAATTGAATCTGTTTATTTAGAACTAAAAACAAAATTAAAAGTGAAAGAAACTCCTTATGCGGTAGCAGCATTACTTAGAGCACTAATTGAGCAAAGTTGCGATTACTTTTTAAGAAAAAACTGTAGCATACAGTTTCATGAAAATGGAAGATCTGAAAAAGTAAAGGAAAGTTCTATTTTAAGAGTTAAAATTCTTAGTATTGCACAAGAGTTAGAAAAGCTTGGACATTTAGAAAAGAAAGAGCTCTCGACTTTAATTAATGAATGTCAACCTAATAGAGATATAGGTACTCTAAGTTTACTAAATAGTGTGTTACATAATTATGCTCATAATATTACTTTTGAGCAAAGTATTGCAGCACATAATAATCTTAAACCTTTAATTATTGCGATTTGGAATAAATATCCGTGGCCAAATGAAGAATAATATTTTATAATCATCCTTAGTATATTCGTAAAAGGATTCTATAATGCATTACACCCCCTTACGTTATCCTGGTGGTAAAGCAAGATTTGCTCCAACAATAAAAGAGATTATTGAACGGAATAATTTGAATGGTCATTATGTTGAGCCCTTTGCAGGAGGTGCAGGGGTTGCACTGGATTTATTATTTAATAATTATTGTACAAATATTCATATCAATGATTTAGACTTAGCAATCTATCATTTTTGGAAATCAGTTACAGAACAAACGGAAGATTTTATTCGTTTGATCAATGATACTCGGATCACAATTGAAGAATGGCATAAACAAAAAGCGTTACTTAAAAGAGATGATCTATCTCCATTAGAACATGGTTTTGCAGCGTTTTTTCTAAACCGTACAAATCGTTCTGGTATTTTAAAAGCCGGTGTAATAGGCGGACTAAATCAAACAGGAAACTATAAGCTTGATTGTCGCTTTAATAAAATTGATTTAATTAAACGTATTGAACGTATAGGTAATTCAGCGAGCCAAATTCACGTTACCAACTACAATACTGAAACTTGGTTGTTAACGCTGGATAATTTTATACCTGCAAACTCATTAATTTATTTAGACCCTCCATATTATGAAAAAGGACAAGGACTCTATCGTAATTTTTACAAACATCAAAATCATTTATTGATCAAGGAGCAACTAGATAATGTAAAGACTCCTTGGATAGTGTCTTATGATAATCATCAAAAGATCAAATATATGTACCAACAATATCGTCAAAGTGAATATACTCTGAACTATTCAGTCAATAAGAAAATTAAAGCAACTGAAATCATTATTTACAGTGATAATCTTATTATATAGTAGTTATATTACTCCCTATCTTTATACTTTCTTCTGAGAAAAGTAGGTATAGTAGACAAAATGGTTACTAAAAAAGTGGTTGAAACCTTATAGCAAAAGGCTTTAAACCACTTTTTTGAAAATGAATAAAAAGCCTGCCCTTTCTGCCAAAATCAAAATATTAAGAAACATGGTATAAGAAATACCATCCAACGCAATAAATGTAATAGCTGTAATAAAACTTTTACCTTCCAACCTAAATTAAATTTAGCCACTGTTTGGTCAGATTATTCAGAGGGAAAACAGATTTATAAAGTCCTTGCTATAAAATATCATTGTTCAGAAAGAACGATTCAGCGATATATTGATAAAGCCCCTAAAACTAAACTAAAAACGCCAGAAAAAACTATGTTAAATCTGATTATGGATGTGACATTCTTTGGGTGAGATTTTGGTGTGTTAGTGTTGATGGGCTCATTATCAGGTAACGTGGTATACCATCAAATAGTTAAAACAGAAAAAGACGACTATTACAAAATCGCAATGAATAAATTAAGAGCAAAAGGCAATAAAATTCAAGCGATTACCTGTGATGGGCGAAGAGGGTTACTGAAAGATTTTCTCAATACGCCAACGCAGATGTGTCAATTTCATATGGTAGCGATGGTGATGAGAAAGTTAAGGAAAAATCATCAATCCGAGGCTGGAAAAGCATTAAAAGTGAGAGTGAAAACCTTAAAGAGTAGTCACAAAGCGGAATTTTATCGGCGATTACATTATTGGTATTTAGCACATCAAGCATTTTTAAATGCGCGTTCAGAAAAGGCAAATGAACGAGGTTATTTTCCTTATAAACATCAACATATTCGAGGAACTTATGCGAGTTTAAAGCGTTATGAAAAGTATTTATTTCCTTATGAGAAATATCCGGAATTAAATATAGAAAAAACAACAAATAGGATAGAAGGATTATTTAGTGAACTGAAGCGGAAATTAAATAATCACAACGGATTAACGAAAAAACGTAAAATTATGTTTATACAGAATTTTTTAAATAAAAAGAGTTGCTAATAATCTTAGAAAATAATTATTAGCAACCACTTTGTCCACTTGGTGCAGTTTTTCAAAAATCAGCAATCATTTTGTCTACTACACCGAAAAGTATAGAAAAGTTCACAATATTATTTAAGGGGCTGTCCTAGATAACTAGACTAAACTTCCTTTAACTAGTTGTTTTAAAATGGAAATTTGAGTTTTTATGTCACTGTAATTAAAACGCCATTCGCATTCCTTTAAATAAAGCTCAAAATGGGCTTTAGGAATACCATTAAATTTGCGAAAATGGCTAAATTCACTCACATCAAGCACATCATAACTACGATAAGTATCGGTGTAAACAATACTATCAGGCTTTACTTTCTCTCGAATAATAGGTAACAAGGTGGCTGATTGAGTATTCGGAACCGCAACGGTATAAACCTTGCCATTGCGTTTAAGGAGCCCGAATACCGCGATTTTCCCTGCCGCGCCACGACCACGTTTACCTGTGCGGGCACTACCAAAATAACTTTCATCGGCTTCAATTTCACCTTCAAACATTTCTAAGTGTAGGCTATTTTGATAGATGAGCAGGCGTAAACGATGAAAGTAGTATGCTGCTGTTGTTTTGTTTACATTGACCAACTCCGCAGCAGTCCT
Organism: Avibacterium sp. 21-599; assembly: GCF_026226765.1. NCBI lineage: Bacteria > Pseudomonadati > Pseudomonadota > Gammaproteobacteria > Pasteurellales > Pasteurellaceae > Avibacterium > Avibacterium sp. 21-599. The sequence goes on along the minus strand of NZ_JAKKOB010000001.1, from coordinate 881,660 downwards.
TGCTGTAATCCCTGCGACAAATAGCTCAATGAGTTTATTTTGTTTATGCTGACTTAGACGACTTTTTCTCATTGGTTCATTCTAACCTAAATAGAGTTTTTAGTCGTTATCTAGGACAGCCCCTTATTTAATTTCTTTAAAAAGTAACTGTTATTAACCGCTATTTTTCTATTTCCTCAATTTTCAACTCCAATTCCACCGAACTGGTAAACCCATTCCCCCCAATATTATGCGTTACTTTAGTAATAATCCATTCCGAGCTGTCAATCATTGATTTAAACCCTTGCACGGTTACAGGTAATTCAGGCATTAGCTCGGGGTTGCCAAGAGCAAGGTTTAGGCTAAAGGTGGCCACGCCACGTTGGATTTTATCAAAGGCTGCTTTGGCGGCATTTAAGGCAGCTGCTTCGGTTTTGTAGGTGTGGCGTAGGGTTTTCATTTGGTTTGCATCGGTTTCCACTGGTTCGCTTTGCACCAGTTGATTATATTTGCGCTTGCTTTGCCGTTGCCCTGTTACTGTGCCATCTTTGCGTGTTCTACCTTTGGTTAGGCGAGTTTTGCGTTCAATTTTGCTGTTTTTATCAAACACCACTTCACCTTTTTTGCCCGTGTCTAAATTATGCCAATAGGCACGCACGGCGGTGTAGTTATCACTTTCAACCAGTGAGAAATTAAAACTGTCGCCTGATTGTCGGGTGATGTGAATAGGCGGTAAAGGTTTATCCGTGGCGGTTTTGCCTTTACCTGCAGGCATAAATAATAGCTTGCCGTTTTTCACTGTGGCTATGGCATCATTTTCTTCCGCAAGGCGTGATAAAAGATTGATTGTGCTTTCGTTGGTTTGGTCAAGATGAGCAATAGCTTTATCTTTAAACGCCTTGTGGCATAAGGGTTCTAAGCCGTTTTCTTGCGCAATCTGTTCAATCAGTTTGCCAAAAGTCGTCTGATGAAATGACCGCTCTTTTTTGCTATGCAATGTGCCACGCATATCCGCACTTTTTGCCCGAATAGTCAGACTATCAGGCGTGCCGCTATATTGGATTTCGTCCACAATGTAGCTGCCTTTGGGGATTAGCTGCTGCCCTTTCCAACCTATCGCCACCTCAATTTTTGCACCGCGACTTGGCAACATTAATGCCCCATCGTGATCGCTAAGTTGCAAATCCAATTCATCTGCCTCAAAGCCACGGTTATCAATTAAGGTGAGTTGCATTAGGCGCTGGCTGACTGGCTGGGTGATGTCCTGCTCGCCATTTTTACTGCTCACACTGATGCGAAATTGCGGGATTTTGTGATTGGTTTCCAACATTCTTTGGTAAAATTCGTCATAGTGCATTAGCTAATCAATCCTTTCACGGCATCACCAATATCAGCTAAAAGGCTATCATCAGTGCGTTTTAACTTCATTGAGAAATCAATACGACGCGCTTTGCCATCAGCAAAAAACACCGATTGCGTTTCACTGATTTCTTCGATCACATACCAACCTAGCACCCGAAATGTTGCCCCATCAATTAATGGGTAAGGTTCGCCTTGTTCAGCAAGAGCTTCTAAGGTTGCGATGCTCATTTCGCCCCCTGTAATACTTGGCATTAGCACGCCTTGAATGGTGAGGCTTTCACTTTCTTTGCCGATAAATTGCGTTTTTGGCATTCGACCAATCACCGAGTTTGTCGGGTGTCGCCATTGGGCAGAGCGTTGTGTTTCTTGGTAAGGGATGGTTGATCGCATAAACACAAAAAAACCATAAGCCATCATTGCAAAATTTTGTAGCATTATGTGATCCTCTCTTTATCTGTAGTAATGAATATACTCGTGAATCACTTTTTCAAGCCGCTCAAACGTCTCAAACCGCTTGCCAAAGTCACATTCTATCTTCAATCGCCCAAAAAAGCTTTCCATCCCTCCATTATCAAGACAATTGCCTTTTCTCGACATACTTTGCTGAATCCCTTGTTTTTTTCAATATCTCCCGATAGCCTATCATTTGATACTGCCATCTTTGGTCGGAATGCAGTATCGGTTTTGCTCCATCTAATCGTTTTATCACCAGCCTCATCATTCTGGTTATCTGCTCAAAACTCGGGCTTCTCGCCACATCGTAAGCGATAATTTCGTTATTAAATAAGTCCTTAATTGGCGATAAATAAAGTTTGCCTTCCGCACATTTGAACTCCGTGATATCCGTTACCCACTTCTCATTCGGCGCCTTTGCCGTAAAATCCCATTGCAACAGATTATCGGCAATGTGTCCCACTTCGCCTTGGTAAGAACGATATTTTTTCCGCTTATTTTTTCCCTTTAGCCCCAAGCGTTGCATTATCGCTTGTACGCTTTTGTTGTTGATAATTAAATATTTTCTTAATTCTAAGGTAATTCGACGATAACTATAATTTCCGTCATTTTTTGCGATAAATCGCCTCTATTTGCTGTGAAATCACTACATTTTTATCAATCTTTGACTTGAGATGATAAAAGAAGGCGCTGCGTGCCAATCCGATTAACCTGAGTAACAACCCCAACGGAAAACGCGAGCGCAAGGCATTTACGATGACGGCGTTTTCTGCATTTTTTGTTGGTTGAGTTCCTGCCACTTTTTTAGTATTGCATTCTCCGCTTCTCATTTTAAAATTCGGTAACGCAAGCGCTCCTCTTCCATTTTGGGCTTCGGTGGCATTTTAGGATATTTTAGTTTCATATTTGAACGATCTTTAGGTTTAGGAAATAACCCCGCTATACCTTGTTTTTCGAAGGTTTGCAACCATTGGCTAATTATCCCAGAATTGAGGATATCAAAGTGAAAGCACGCGGTTTCAGCGTAGCATTGTCCTTTTTTAATAGCTTGAATGACCTTTAATTTAAATTCAATAGAATAACAGCGTTTTTACCTAACATAGCTAATCCATTGATTCCATTATGATTAAATGTTGCAATCCAGCGCGCTAACGTCCTTTTGGTAAGCTGAAAATAGCGGCGAGTAAGCGAACGATTTTTTCCATTTTGAAGATAAAAGTCGAGCACTTGTTGTTTGAAACTTTGAGTCTATTTCGTCATAAAAAATCTGCACCTTAATCAGTTGGTTGTTTAGTATAACTTTTGGGTGCAGATCATTCTTTAAGAGATTTTTTCAAAAATTTGATGGCGGAGGAAGTGAGATTCGAACTCACGGAGGGCGTAAACCCTCGCCGGTTTTCAAGACCGGTGCCTTCAACCACTCGACCATTCCTCCGTGATTTAAGCGAGGTGAATAATACGAATTTTGCTATACCAAGTCAAGCAGGAAAATAAAAAATTAATTTGATTGCTTTTTTTTACAGCAACTTGTTTAGCACTTAAACAAAAAACCGAGCATTAAAACAATTAATGCTCGGTTTTATTTCTACCAAAAGAAGAATTATTCTTCCGCTACTGCTTTAGTTGGCTCGGAATAAACGTGGCTAATCGCACTATGATGACCTGCCGAACCACGCCCATAAAAATAATAGCGCGACTCTTTCCATTCAACGATTGGGTAAGCCGTATTTTCACTTTCAATCGCTTTCGCTAATGTCATTTGTGCTTGGGTATGTTGAACGGCAGATACCGTACCTAAACGCCCAGTAAATTCATAAGTGCGGTCAGTTTTTTCCTCAATTTTTTCTGATTGAGGTAAATTTTCTACTGCATTTGCCGTTGGCTCCGCACTCGCTGAATTCAAACGTTGTAAAGAAGCTTGTACTTTTTTCTCCACGGATTCATTTGCCGGCTGAGTAACAAATCCTGCTAAGGGTTTAGGCTCATCAGCACTGCTTTGCACGATTAATTTCGTTGCAGGCGTGATCACTTCTGCTTCTGATTCTGCTTTATTATTTTGTTGTTCAAGCAATTCATCGACAGACAAAAATGCGTTGCCTTTATTATTGGTGAAGGCACTACTATCAATCCACACTTTTCCACTCGCTAATTCAGGCGATGCCACGGCGGAAAATAAGGGCATTGGTGATTTTTCTTCACCTTGCGATTGACGGCGACGACGAGGGTTATTCACACGTAAATGGCGTGGTAAACGGCGGCGATTATCACGCTGTTTTTCACCATTATCTGTATTTACCTCAATATCAACAACAGGGGCGACCACATTTTCTACGGGGCTTACTTCAACCATATCTTTGGGAGCAGCTTCCACTGCTATTGGATGCGTTTCCACCGTATCTGTCATTTCTGTTATTGGTGCAATAGGGGCTTGAACGTCGGCAACACGCACTTTTTTACGTAAATCACGGCGCTGACGACGTGGCTGAACCTGTTCAACCACTTCCTCAATTACCTTCGTTTCTGCAAGGTTAGTTTGGTAGTTGTCATCAATCTGTGCTTTTTTTGCCTTACGAGAGGAACGGGCCTCTTGATCTAGCGCTTTATCTTGACGCTTATCTTCCACATTACGCCCGCTTTCATTACGATTACGACGCGTGTTACGACGGTCTTGATTGCGGCGGCGGTTATTTTTATTGGAACGATTTGGCGTTTTCTTTGTTTCTTTTTCTTCCACAAAGAGCGCTTTAATTTTTGCTAAAATGCGAGAAATAAGTGAAGGTTTATTTTCCTTCTTCGCCACAGGCATTGGTGCCGGCGTTTCTATCGCGAGAGAAACTGCAGCATTTTCCAACACACTTTCTGTGGTTACTGCTGCCGTTTCAATATTACGCGTAACTAAAGATTCTTCTGCAATAAAGCTATCCTCTTTGTCTTGATGCAATTTGGCTAAATTATAACTTAGCTCATTCACATCCTCCCCTTCGCGTACTCGGAACACGCTGAAATGTGGGGTTTCCATTGCTTCATTTGGGGCAACCACAATATCTACATTATGGCGTTTTTCAATGCTACTAATGGCTTTACGTTTTTCATTTAATAGGTAAGATGCAATCTGAACAGGCACAATGGTATGTACCTGTTTGGTATTTTCTTTGATTGCCTCTTCTTCCAATAAACGCAAAATGGATAACGAAAGTGATTCATTATCACGAATTTTCCCCGTACCTTGACAACGTGGACAAATGTGGTGAGAAGATTCCCCTAAAGACGGGCTTAAGCGCTGACGGCTCATTTCCAATAGACCGAAACGAGAAATACGGCTAATTTGGATTCGCGCACGATCTTGGCGTACCGCATCACGTATGCGATTTTCCACTTCACGTTGATGACGAATTGGGGTCATATCAATAAAGTCAATCACAATTAGCCCACCTAAATCGCGCAAGCGTAATTGGCGCGCAATTTCATCTGCGGCTTCAAGATTGGTGTTGAGTGCGGTTTCTTCAATATCACCACCGCGGGTTGAACGGGCCGAGTTAATATCAATCGCCGTGAGTGCTTCTGTCACATCAATGACAATAGAGCCGCCCGATGGTAAGCGCACTTCTCGTTGAAATGCAGATTCAATTTGCGATTCAATTTGATAGTGGCTGAATAGTGGCACTTCCCCCTGATAGAGTTTGACACGATTGATAAAATCAGGACGGACTAACTTAATATGGGCTTTTGCTTTTTCGTAAATTTTTTGGTTATCAATCAAAATTTCGCCAATATCACGACGTAAGTAATCACGAATCGCGCGTACAATCACATCACTTTCTTGGTGAATTAAGAAAGGAGCAGGACGGCTTTCAGAGGCTTGCTTAATGGCTTCCCAGTGATGTAAAAGCACTTTTAAATCCCACTGTAATTCCTCAGGGGATTTGCCCACACCGGCCGTGCGTACGATTAACCCTACGCCTTCAGGCACATCAAGAGAGCTTAAGGCTTCTTTTAATTCTAAACGTTCTTCCCCTTCAATGCGGCGAGAAATTCCTCCCGCTCTGGGGTTATTTGGCATAATCACCAAATAGCTACCAGCCAAGGATACGAAAGTGGTCAGCGCAGCGCCTTTATTACCACGTTCTTCTTTGTTGACTTGAACGATGACTTCTTGCCCCTCGTGCAAAATATCACGAATATTTGGACGACCTTGATACACATAATCAGCAGGGAAGTATTCACGGGCAATTTCTTTTAAAGGTAGGAAACCGTGGCGTTCTGCACCGTAATCCACAAAGGCAGCTTCTAAGCTAGGTTCAACGCGGGTGATACGGCCTTTATAGATATTGGCCTTTTTTTGTTCGTGACCCGGATTTTCGATATCCAAGTCAAATAGGCGTTGTCCATCAACGAGGGCAACACGCAACTCCTCTTTTTGGGTTGCGTTAATTAACATTCTTTTCATTCGATTTTCTCTTATATTTTCATTTTAAATTTGTCATAAAAAACCACCGCACTTTGGCTTCGCAATCGACCTCGTGTCTGTCGCAAAATGTCATTCTCTCGACTGTCAGTTGCTGGGTGCATTGATTGCGTTATCGAAACATAATTTTCGATACAAACAAAATGATTGAAATATTATTTTGCAAGCGTGGATGATTTTTATCACTCTTAATTGTCCATTTTTCTGTTATCGCTGTAACAAAATCAAATTGGACAAATTTATTTTATAAAACAACGTCTTATGCCGTTTGCTGCGTTATTTCTAAGGTTATCTCATTTTTCCCAGTAAGCTGGCAAAAATTCGCTCTATTATCTAACGATAGGGATTTTTTAGCAAGGTAAATCCGCGTATTTATGCTATAATCCGCTCAATTTAGCAAACGATAAAATGAAACCAATGTTTAACAAAACTGATGAAAAAATTGTAAATCCTCGCGTAACAATGTTGCAGATTAGTGAAGATGAAGCAGGGCAACGCATTGATAACTATCTGTTAGCTAAGCTCAAAGGCGTGCCAAAAAGTTTAATCTATCGCATTTTACGCAAGGGTGAAGTGCGGGTGAATAAAGGGCGAATTAAGCCTGAATACAAATTGCAAAGTGGTGATATTGTGCGCGTACCGCCAGTTCGTGTGAGTGAGAAAGCCCAAGCCCCCGTATCAAAAAAACTGAATAAAGTCGCCCAATTAGAGCAACAAATTATTTTTGAAGATGAGGCTTTATTGGTACTGAATAAACCTTCTGGCATTGCAGTACACGGTGGCAGTGGATTAGATTTTGGTGTGATTGAAGCCTTGAGAGCATTACGCCCTGAAGCCCGTTTTTTAGAATTAGTACACCGCTTGGATCGTGATACCTCGGGCATTTTATTAGTAGCGAAAAAGCGTTCTGCGCTACGTCATTTGCACGAGCAACTGCGTAATAAAACCGTGCGTAAAGACTATCTTGCTTTAGTTCGTGGGCAGTGGCAATCTCATTGCAAAGCCATTAAAGCCCCATTACTGAAAAATGAATTAGCGGGTGGAGAACGAATTGTGCGTGTCAGCGAACAAGGAAAGCCCTCAGAAACCTTATTTAGTATTGAAGAACGCTATGACAACGCCACGTTAGTGAAAGCCTCTCCTGTGACAGGGCGAACGCATCAAATTCGTGTGCATACGCAATATGCAGGTCATCCCATTGCCTTGGACAGCAAATATGGGGATAAACAGTTTGACAGCCAAATGGCGGAATTAGGCTTAGAGCGGTTATTTTTACACGCCTACTCGATCCGCCTAGAACACCCAAAAACTCAAGAGACATTAACGCTCACCGCGCCACTTGAGAATGGACTCAAAGCGATTTTAAAACGCTTACGCCAACAAAAATTTAGCTAAAAATAAGTGCGGTAGAAAAAATTGAAAAATTTCTACCGCACTTTGTTTTAAGCAAATCTCACTTAAGATTTATAAATCATTTTCGGAGGTTCGTTAGCCACGACTGTATTTTCATCAATAACGACTTTTTCAAGGTTTTCGATTGATGGCAAGTCATACATTGTGTCAAGCAACAACCCTTCCACAATAGCGCGTAAACCACGCGCGCCTGTTTTACGTTCAATGGCTTTCTTCGCCATTGCGACTAAGGCTTCGTGAGTGAATTCAAGGGTTACTTCTTCAAAACCAAATAAGGCTTGATATTGCTTAGTGAGTGCGTTTTTCGGCTCGGTGAGAATTTGGATCAAGGCGTCTTCATCCAATTCCGCCAGCGGTGCAATGACAGGCAAACGTCCGATAAATTCTGGAATTAAGCCAAATTTCATTAAATCATCTGGCTCAACTTGGGTGAATAATTCCGTTAGGGTGGCTTTGTTATCCTGCCCTTTCACTTCTGCCCCAAAACCAATACTACTTCCAACGTGAACACGTTTTTCTACGATTTTCTCTAAGCCTGCAAATGCCCCTCCACAAATGAACAAGATTTTAGAGGTATCAAGACGCAGCATTTCTTGCTGTGGATGTTTACGTCCGCCTTGTGGTGGAATAGACGCAACGGTGCCTTCAATTAATTTAAGCAAGGCTTGTTGCACGCCTTCGCCAGATACGTCGCGGGTGATTGAGGCATTTTCTGATTTACGGGTGATTTTATCAATTTCATCAATGTAAATGATGCCTTTTTCTGCTTTTTCGATGTCATAATCACAGTTTTGCAATAATTTTTGCAACACGTTTTCGACATCTTCTCCCACATATCCAGCCTCAGTTAAGGTGGTGGCATCAGCCATTGCAAAAGGCACATTCAAGGTTCTTGCTAAGGTTTCCGCGAGCAACGTTTTGCCGCTTCCTGTTGGTCCAATCAGCAAAATATTACTTTTACCTAATTCAACTTCATCAGATTTATACCCGACTTGTTGGCGTTTATAATGATTATATACCGCTACCGCAAGCACTTTTTTCGCATAATCTTGCCCGATCACATAATCGTCCAAGTGCGCGCGAATTTGGTGTGGAGTTGGTAATTCTGTGGTTTTATTCGCCTCTGCTTGCTCTTGCTTTTCTGCATCAACAAGCAAATTATGACAAAGCTCAATACATTCATTACAAATTGCGCCGTCTTCTCCTGCGATCAATTTTTGTACTTCACTGCGTTCTTTGCCACACATTGAGCAATGTGGCTGTTTTTCTGTTGTCATCGCTTATTCCGTTTCTCTTTTTACTAGTACTTCATCAATTAAACCGTATAATTTTGCCTGTTCTGCTGACATAAAATTATCACGATCCGTATCTTGTTCTACTTTCTCAAAAGGCTGTCCTGTGTGGAATGCTAATCTTTCATTCAGCGTACGCTTAATTTTTAAGATTTCTTGTGCGTGAATATGAATGTCAGAAGCTTGTCCACGGTACCCGCCTAAAGGCTGGTGAATCATCACGCGGGCATTTGGCAATGCGGCACGTTTACCCGGTGCGCCCCCAGCTAATAAAAATGCGCCCATTGAGCAAGCTTGTCCAATACATAGGGTACGCACATCCGGTTTAATAAATTGCATAGTGTCATAAATTGCCATTCCTGCCGTCACTACGCCGCCGGGTGAGTTGATATAAAGACTAATATCTTTATCTGGGTTTTCTGATTCTAAAAACAGCAGTTGGGCCACGATTAAATTGGCCATATTGTCTTCAACTTGACCGCTTAGAAAAATAATACGCTCTTTTAATAAACGTGAGTAAATATCGTAAGAACGTTCGCCACGTGCGGTTTGTTCAACCACCATAGGAATTAAAGCCATCGTATTCTCCATCGGTTTTCCTTTTGTATCAAAGAGTTATAAAAATTATAGTAAATTGAATTTAACCCATTGCCTTACACTGAATTAAGTTCAATCCACTTGATGTGGTGAATTATATAACAAAAGTGCGGTCATTTTTGTGAAAAAAACGACCGCACTTTGAAATCAATGAGTTACAGCAAATTATGCTTGTGGATTCATTACTTCATCAAATGATGCTGGTTTTTCAGTTACCTGTGCTTTCGCTAATACGGCATCAATTGCTTGATCTTCTAAAACAACGTTACGAATATTGTTCATTAATTCTTTGTTGTTTTTATAATATTCCACCACTTCTGATGGTTGTTCGTAAGCAGATGCAATATCTTGAATCATTGCGTCAGCGCGCGCTTCGTCTGCTTTTAATTCATTTGATGCAATCACTTCAGAAAGTAATAAACCAACTTGAACGCGACGTTTTGCTTGCTCTTCAAATAATTCACGTGGTAATTGTGCCGCTTGTTGCTGATTTCCACCAAAACGTTGTGCCGCTTGCTGACGTAAAACCTCAATCTCTTGCTCAACCGCAGCCGCAGGAACATCAATTGGGTTTTGTTCAATTAACCCTTCAATAACTTGGTTTTTCACGCGTGCAGTTAAGGCGTTTTTCAACTCACGTTGCATATTTTTGGCAATTTCTGTGCGTAAATCTGCCACAGTTTTGGTATTTGGACCAAATTTCGCTACAAATTCATCCGTTAATTCTGGTAATACCATCACTTCTACTTTTTTCAACGTAATAGCAAATTTTGCCGCTTTACCTTTTAAGTTTTCGGCGTGATATTCTTCTGGGAAGGTAACATCAATATCAAATTGCTCACCCGCTTTATGACCAATAATGCCTTCTTCAAAGCCTGGGATCATTCGACCTTGTCCCATTGCTAATACGAAATCAGTCGCTTTTCCGCCCTCAAATTCTTCACCATCAACGGTACCAACAAAGTCGATTGTGACACGATCATCTGCTTTTGCTGGCTCTTGGGTTTCTTCCCAGGTTGCTTGCTGTTTGCGTAACACATCAACCATTTTATCAATGTCTGCTTCGCTGATTTCAACAACCGGTTTTTCTACTTTAATTTGCTCTAAACCTTTCAACTCCACTTCTGGATACACTTCAAAGGTTGCTGTGAAAACAAGATCTTTACCCGCTTCAAACTGTTCAACGTTGAAACTTGGACGACCAGCAAGATTTACTTTGCTATCAACAAGTACATTGAAGAAGTGTTTCTGTAATAAATCACCTAATACATCTTGACGCACAGATGCCCCAAAACGTTTTTCAATAATATGTGGGGGAACTTTACCTTTACGGAAACCATCCACGCGTGCATTTTTTGCTACGCGTTTTAATTCTTCACGCACCGCTTGATCTACGGTTTCAGCAGGAACGGTGATAGCGACACGACGCTCAAGACCTTGAGTTGTTTCAATATTAAATGACATTATGTTACCTCAAAATGAATTTGCACTCGGCGAATACTAACACCGAACACGTTAGTAAATAAAAGTTAAAAAGACATCAAATTATAGCGATACAACGCTCGCCCGTCGAGATATTGAGAAATAAAAAACCACAACTGGCTATTTTTTACACTAAAAAAAAAGAAAAGCCTTACAAAATAAGGCTTTTGCGTTACTGTTATTAAAGTGATTTTGGTAAACGAATTTTCTGTCCTGGGAAGATCTTATCCGCATCTTTGATCACTTCTTTGTTTGCCTCAACAATGGCAGTGTATTTTGCACCATTCCCATAGGTTTTTTCTGCAATTTTCCAAAGGGTATCGCCTTTTTGGATCACATAAAACTCTTCATCAGTAGCTAAACGTTCACCGTTCTCAATCGCGACCCCTTCGACATTCACCGAATTAATGCCTACCACATTGCCCGCCATTAAAATGGCTTTTTCCAATGCTTCTGCTGATGTGGCATTGCCTTCAATTTTCGCCACCCCCTCTTCGACTTTGACAGAAAGATTTTCCACGCCCGGATTATCTTCTGCAATGTGTTTTTCCACGGCTTCAGAGGCATCTTCTTCTTTTGAGAAAAGTTTTCGACCGATGTCACCAACAAAATCAAATAAACCCATTTTTTGCTCCTTATTTATAAAACATTGAGTTCGGCTGCTAACCTTACCCAATTCATCTTCATAAGTCTATATGCCTTCTATAAATAATCTTGATCTTTACATTAATTGAAAATTCTTCGCAAAAAAAGCACCGCACTTTTCTTTCTTTTATACTAAAATAGCCGCCAATTTTAGTTATTAAGGAAAAATTATGCGTTGGCAAGGTCGTAGAGAAAGTTCTAATGTGGAAGACAGAAGAAGTGCAAGGGGCAGTTTCGGCGGTGGTAAAAAAACGGGCGTACTCGGCTTTATTATTTTACTGGTTGGTGCTTATTATGGTGTTGATTTATCAGGGCTTGTTGGCACACCTGATTTTGGCAGCCAAACTCACCAAATGACAGTGAACAGCCAAGAAGAGCAAGAACTAAACAGCCTTTCTCGCGTGGTATTAGCGGATACAGAAACGGTGTGGAGTAATTATTTCGCGCAAAAAAATCAGCGTTATGCCCCACCTATTATGGTGCTGTATAACGGTGCAACGTCCACTGCTTGCGGTACAGGACAATCTGCAATGGGACCATTTTATTGTCCTAACGATCATCGTGTTTATTTGGATTTGTCGTTTTATCGTGATATGAAACATCAACTCGGGGCGGAAGGAGAATCCGCTTTCGCCTATGTCATCGCACACGAAGTCGGACATCATATCCAAAACTTACTTGGCATTTTGCCGAAAGTACATCGTGCGCAACAAAGCCTTAGCCAATCGCAAGCGAATCAGCTTTCCGTTAAGTTAGAATTACAGGCAGACTGTTTTGCTGGTGTATGGGCTAATCAAGCAGCAAAAACGGGGTTATTTGAAGCAGGTGACTTAGAAAAAGCCTTCCGTGCCGCTGAGGCAGTAGGGGACGATCGCTTACAAAAACGCTCACAAGGCTATGCCGTACCAGACAGCTTTACCCACGGCACCTCAGCACAGCGTTTAACGTGGTTTAAACGCGGTTTACAAACAGGTCAGCCAAGTCAATGTAACACGTTTAATTAATGGGCGAATAAAGAGAGATTAAGTGCGGTAGAAAAATTAAACATTTTACACCGCTGATCTGCCCTCCCCAAAAAGTTGAACAGGTTGTTAAACTATAAATACTGAGTTCTGTATCGAACAGGGCTCAGTCCTTTTGAAGCCATTTTAATACGTTTTTGGTTGTCATACACCACAGATTCCTCAAGTTCAGCTTGCAATTCCGCTATCGACGCATAGTTATGCGTATAAAAACACTCGGATTTCAAAATCGCAAAGAAACGCTCAATCACCGCATTATCATAGCAATTCCCGCGTCGGCTCATACTCAGTATCGCGCCCCTCTCCAGCATTTTTCGCCAAGCGTTTGTACGATAAAGAACGCCTTGGTCACTGTGAATAATGGGGCAATCCATCGCACTTAATTGGCTTAACCTTTGTTCCAGCATCTTTTTTACTAAGGGAAAGTTGGGGCGCCTTGCAAACTGATAGGCGATAATTTCTCGATTCGCCAAATCCATTAATGCGGAAAAATACAGCTTCTCCCGCCCAATATGAAATTCGGTCACATCCGTCACCCATTTCTGATTAAGTTTTGTCGCTGTAAAATCACGATTCAGCACATTTGGTATAATCAATGAAGTTTTGCTTCGTTTTCCAAGCTTTTTCTTGAGAACAATTGACTGAATTTGCAACGCCCTCATTAATTTCAGTACGATTTTATGATTCAACGTAACCCCGATTTGACGTAATTTGAACGTTAAAGGGCGGTAGCCATCTCGCTGTTTACTCTCTTGATACAGCGAGAATATTGCCGCTTTTTCTACCGAGTAATCGCGCTTAACTTCTTGATAATAAAAGGTAGAACGCGCCATTTTCGCCGCTTTTAGTAAATCATTTAACGTATACTTTTGCTTTAGATTGTGAATGGTGGCTCTTTTTTCTGCCGTCGTTTTTGCCGGTCTAATTTCTCCAACTTTTTTAAATAAGCAATCTCTGCACGGGCGAGAGCCAGCTCACGTTGCAATTTTTTAACGGCTTTAGGGGATAAATCTGTGGGTTCAGGAATTTTCATCTCTTTTTTCTTCATTTTGGGCTTAACTCTTTTAGGTTGAATAAAAGGTGATTTTACCCCCTCTAAGCCTCTTTCGTGAAAGGCTTTTAACTATTTAATCACAAGAGAATGAGAAATCTGATAACGTTTAGTCACTTCTCGGATACCCACATCCTGTTCGGTGACTTGTTTGATAATTTCTAAACGGAATTGATAGGTATAGGACATAATCTGCACCTCAAATTAGGTGTCCAGTTTTTGGGGGGCAGATCATCTTCTTTACAATTTGCTTTGTTTTACAATTGAAATTGTTTTTAGCCGCATTATCTAAATAGGTTTCTCACATAAGTGCGGTAAAAAATGTGTAAATTTTACCCCGCACTTAGTAAATAATAAACTGATCTTAATATGGATAAGCGTAGTTAACCGAAGACGTTCAGTGTATTTTGGCATTGCGTTGTATATTTAGGTAAGTATCGCTAGCACAAACTCTTCTGACATAACAAGTGATTAACATAATAAAAAATCTTTATTAAAAAGCACAAGGCATATGGTAGATTTTAAGATTTGCTTCTGGTAGGTATTATTCGTTTATTTTGTTGCAATATATGCAATATTTAATTTTAATAATATCAATTTACGCAATGTAAAGAAACGGTATAATTCCACCACAATAAGTAACAAACACAATATCTCAACATAAGGATACAAAATGGCTAATTATTTCAATACATTAAACTTACGCCAACAATTAGATCAATTAGGTCGTTGTCGTTTTATGGATCGCGAAGAATTTTCTGATGAAGCGAATTTCTTAAAAGGTAAGAAAATTGTTATCGTTGGGTGCGGTGCGCAAGGCTTAAACCAAGGGTTAAATATGCGTGATTCTGGTTTAGATATCAGTTATGCGTTACGCCCAGAAGCCATTGCAGAAAAACGTGCGTCTTTCCAACGCGCCACTGAAAATGGGTTTAATGTTGGGACTTATCAAGAACTGATTCCAAGTGCCGATTTAGTGATTAATTTAACGCCTGATAAACAGCATAGTAAAGTGATCGCCGATGTGATGGGATTAATGAAAGAAGGTGCGGCACTAGGGTATTCTCACGGGTTAAACATTGTTGAAGTGGGCGAGCAAATTCGTCCAGACATTACCGTTGTGATGGTTGCGCCTAAATGCCCGGGGACGGAAGTGCGTGAAGAATATAAACGTGGTTTTGGTGTACCAACGCTTATTGCCGTTCACCCTGAAAACGATCCAAAAGGTGAAGGTATGGCGATCGCAAAAGCTTGGGCTGCGGCGACAGGTGGACATCGTGCCGGTGTATTGGAATCTTCCTTTGTCGCAGAAGTGAAATCTGATTTAATGGGAGAACAAACCATTCTTTGCGGTATGTTACAAGCAGGGTCAATTCTTTGTTATGATAAATTAGTGGCCGACGGTAAAGATCCTGCTTATGCTGGGAAATTAGTGCAATATGGCTGGGAAACCATCACCGAAGCCTTAAAACAAGGTGGCATCACACTTATGATGGATCGTCTATCCAACAGCGCTAAATTACGTGCCTTTGAACTTTCAGAAGAAATTAAACAAGAGTTGGATTTCTTATTCAAGAAACATATGGACGATATTATCAGCGGTGAATTTTCCCGTGTGATGATGGAAGATTGGGCAAATGGCGATGCTAATCTATTAAAATGGCGTGAAGAAACAGGAAAAACCGCCTTTGAAAATGCACCAAAAGCAGAAGGAATCAAAATCAGCGAACAAGAATATTTTGATAACGGTGTATTAATGGTTGCAATGGTAAAAGCTGGTGTGGAGTTGGCGTTCGATACGATGGTTTCAGCGGGCATCTTTGAGGAATCTGCTTATTATGAATCCTTACACGAATTACCATTAATCGCAAACACCATTGCACGTAAACGCTTATATGAAATGAATGTGGTTATTTCAGATACGGCAGAATATGGAAACTACCTCTTTGCCAATGTTGCAGCACCAATTTTAGCGAAAACAGTAATGCAACATTTACAACGTGGTGATTTGGGTGAACCAACCCCAACCGTAGAAATTGACAATATCACCTTACGTGATGTGAATGATGCGATCCGCAACCACCCAATTGAGTTAATCGGTCAAGAATTGCGTGGTTATATGACAGATATGAAACGCATTTCTTCACAAGGATAAGTCGTTGCTTGAACTAGAAAGCCAGCATAATTGCTGGCTTTTTTCTCGTTCTTTAAAGTAAAAAAATAGACATTGATGTGAGCAAAGTGGTGTGGAAAGAGCGCCTTCCTCTTATTCAATGTAGCAAGATAGATTGCGATGGGTATGGTTGGTTTTATTACACTTAATTCTTACAATCTTTTTTTGCAAGATAAATTTTGCCTATGATACACTTCGTTTTTTGATTCTTTTATCTATTATATTTATGCTATTAGCTCAATCTTCCACCACATCTCCTTTTGCAAAATCTGTGCTTACTTGGTATGAGCAATTTGGACGGAAGCATTTACCTTGGCAGCAAAATAAAACCCTTTATGGTGTATGGTTGTCAGAGGTGATGTTGCAACAAACCCAAGTTGCCACTGTGATTCCCTATTTTGAACGCTTTATGCAAACTTTTCCCACGATTACTGCGCTGGCGAATGCGCCTCTTGATGAAGTATTACATTTGTGGACAGGCTTAGGTTATTACGCAAGAGCAAGAAATTTGCACCAATCAGCACAATATATTCGAGATCATTATCAAGGTAATTTTCCCACAGAATTTGAACAAGTGCAGGCATTAAAAGGGATTGGGCGTAGTACTGCGGGGGCGATTTTATCTTCTTGTTTAAATGCCCCTTACCCGATTTTAGACGGTAATGTGAAACGGGTATTATCACGTTATTTTACCGTGCAAGGTTGGGCTGGAGAGAAGAAAGTAGAAAGTCAGCTTTGGCAGTTAAGTGCAGAAGTTACACCAAAACAGCGTGTGGCGGATTTTAATCAAGCGATGATGGATATTGGCGCAATGGTTTGTACACGCACAAAACCCAAATGCGAACTTTGTCCTTTAGCTACAAAGTGCGGTGCAAATTTACAACAAAATTGGCAAGCTTATCCAGCTAAAAAGCCGAAAAAAACCTTACCTGAGCGACAAAGTTATTTTTTGATTTGGCAAGAACAGGGAAAAGTTGTCTTAGAACAGCGTGAAAAATCAGGATTATGGGGCGGTTTGTATTGTTTTCCGCAATTTGATAGTAAGCAGGATTTACTGGCGTATTTAGCCCGTCAAAATGTGGCTTTTTACCAAGAATGGCCGGCTTTTCGTCATACGTTTAGCCACTTTCATTTAATGATTCATCCTATTTATGTGAAACAGGAATATCGGGGTGAGGATAGCAATCGCTCTGATTGGAAAAAGGTGGGTGAAAATCACGGGAAGTATGAATCTTCTATACAAAGTGCGGTCAAATATTGGTATGATCCGCAAAATCCAGATCAAATTGGGCTGGCAACGCCAGTTAAAAATCTTTTATTACAGTTAGCAAAAGGAAAAGAATAATGGCAAGAACGGTATTTTGTGCCTATTTAAAACAAGAGGCAGATGGCTTAGATTTTCAACTCTATCCGGGGGAGTTAGGTAAACGTATTTTTGATCATATCAGTAAACAAGCGTGGGGCGAGTGGATGAAAAAGCAAACTATGCTCGTTAATGAGAAGAAATTAAATATGATGAATGCCGAACATCGTCAATTATTAGAACAAGAAATGGTGAACTTTTTGTTTGAAGGCAAAGAGGTTCACATTGAAGGTTATGTTCCACCAGCAGAAAAAACACTATGAAAAAATATGTTGTTGCGTTGATTATTCCTTTTTTATTTGCTTGTAGTGGCTCAAGCCATAAAAGGATTGATTATGATGAAGCCTTTGCAAAAGATACACAAGGGCTAGATATTTTAACTGGACAATTTTCCCATAATATTGATCAAATTTGGGGCGTTAATGAGTTATTGGTTGCTAGCCGTAAAGATTATGTGAAATATACGGATAGTTATTATACGCGTAGCCACGTGAGTTTTGATGAAGGGAGCATTACGGTTGAAACATTAAGTGATGTAAATCGCTTACATAATGCCATTGTACATACATTATTAATGGGATCTGATGCTAAAGGCATTGATCTATTTGCTTCTGGTGATGTACCGATTAGCTCACGTCCATTCCTCTTAGGGCAGGTTGTGGATAATTTGGGTGGACAAATTACGAATGTAACGACAGCAAGTAATTTTGCCAATTATTTATTGCAAAATAAATTACAGACGCGTCGTTTGAGTAATGGCAGAATCGTGCAATTTGTGGTGATTCCAATGATTGCGAACCACGTTGCAGTGCGCGCGCAAAAATATTTACCTATGGTACGTCGTGCTGCAAGACGTTATAACCTCGATGAGAGTTTAATCCTCGGCATTATGCAAACAGAATCAAGTTTTAACCCTTATGCAATTAGCTATGCCAATGCCGTGGGATTAATGCAAGTTGTGCCACATACGGCAGGACGTGATGTATTCCAAATGAAAGGGCGTGGTGGGCAACCATCAAAAAGTTATTTATTTGATCCTGAAAAGAATATTGATACAGGCGCGTCTTATTTATGGTTATTACAAAATAAATATTTAGATGGCATTACCAATCCAACATCTAAACGTTTTGCAATGATCTCAGCTTATAACAGTGGTGCTGGCGCAGTATTACGCGTGTTTCACGAAGATAAAGAGATGGCAATTGAACAGATTAATCGCTTGTATCCTGAGCAAGTGTACCGTATTTTAACGACGGCACATCCTTCTTCACAGGCAAGAAATTATCTCATTAAGGTGGATAAAGCACAAAAAAGTTATCGTGTTAGACGATGAGCATTAAAAGTGGTTTTGTTTTTTTACACAATTTTTGCTGTATTTCTATGCGTTTCGTCTGTTAAATATTCAAACGGATAAAAAAATGTAAAAAAGTTAAAATTAATGATTGACTTACCGCGGTAAAAATCGTTTAATACGCACCACTGATGCGTTGCCTCGATAGCTCAGTCGGTAGAGCAGGGGATTGAAAATCCCCGTGTCGGTGGTTCGATTCCGCCTCGAGGCACCACTATTCCTCCTTAGTTCAGTCGGTAGAACGGTGGACTGTTAATCCATATGTCGCTGGTTCAAGTCCAGCAGGAGGAGCCAAATTCTTAATAGCCGCTAATGAAAATTAGCGGCTTTTTCATATCTAATTACCCTCTCTTTTCTGATTAAAAATTAACAAAATTAACACCGCACTTTATTTCTCAGTATTTGCTTTTCATCATCACCTATTTATGCGAAACTGAATCACAAAAGAACGTGTAGCTTAGCAGGATAGAGCAGTCCCCTCCTAAGGGACAGGTCGGCGGTTCGACTCCGCCCACGTTCGCCATTTTAGGTAATAAAAAACCTTGCGTTAGTTTGCAAGGTTTTCTTTTATTGCGGCTTCACTTTGCAATAAGTGAAAACCAGCTAGGCTGTGTTATTTCAAAATAAAGCAAGATAGCCATCACATTAATTGGAATAGCGATTAATCGCATTAGCGATGTCTTGATCTTGATAAATACTTTTCACGGTTTCTTGCAAGGCTTGGGTTAGCACCTTCTGGATATTTTCATTACTGGCTTTGAACGCCCCTTCTTGGGTTCTTGATGAACCAATATTTTTATTAAATTGTCCTTTTGCACCCTGTACTTGAACGCTAAGTTGTACATTTGCTGTGATTTTGTAACGCAAATTGCCCTGATCTATATCGGCATAGAATTTATTGATATTCACAATGACGTTGGTGTTGGATTGAGCCGGTGTTGCCGCAATGCGGAAACCTTTGGCATTTAAATCTTGTTTGATGACTTGATCGAAAAGCGCGGTTGGCGTTGGTTTGGCAAAGAGTTTAAATATTTTTTCATTATAAACATAGCTCGATACTTCAGGTTGTTGGCGCACATCGCGGGTTAAAATGTTTAGCACCGCCTGTTGATTTGCGGCATTGAATTGTACACTTGGGCTAGGTGGGGTAAACGTGAGCGTGTTACTGGGCTGAGATTGGCAAGCAGATAATAGCACGGCACTTGAAAATAAGCTGATGAGAGAGAGTTTGGTAAAACGCATAGTCATTTCCTCGCGAATAAAAAAGATACGGCTATTCTTGCAAACTTCAGTATGAATGTATAGTCTTTGCAAAAGCAAATTTTTATTGTGTTAGTTTATAAAAGAAGGAAAGGATAATGGGTGTTCAACAAGTTTTAGAACAAAAAATTTCGCAAAAATTTGCACCGCACTTTTTGCATATTGAAAATGAAAGCCATATGCACAGTTCGTGGCGTGGTGCAGATTCGCATTTTAAAGTGGTGTTAGTGAGCGATGAATTTAATGGGGTGAGAAAGGTCGCGCGCCATCAAATGTTGTATCAGTTATTAGCAGAAGAATTGAAACAGGGTATCCACGCATTAGCACTACATACTTATACATTAGATGAATGGCACGCGTTGGAACAGCAGTTCCCAAAATCGCCAAATTGTTTAGGTGTCGGGCAATAAACAAGCTACCTCATACGAGGTAAGATTAGCTAACAGGTTTTTGCAAAATTTGATTTTCCACAAGAACAGAGCGGTTTTTTTGCGAAAAAGCAGGAAAAACTGTTTGTCAAAGTGGAATGAAAGTTATTATTTAGTTAAAATGAACTGCTAATTTTTATCAAAATTTTAACGTATATTGCGCGTTTAGTTTTATGCGCGGTATAAAATCTAAACAGAATTTGAGTTTTAAATTTATGTGGTTGGAGTGGATATTATGACGATGTTTTTTGCATTCATCGTTGATAATTAAGCAAAAATCATTACTCAAGACGAGGTTATCGCATTGCGTTTTAGCTTGCGATAGCTATATTTTTAATCTAACGAAAAGTAGTGCATACAATATGATTACGATTAAAAAAGGCTTGGATCTTCCTATTGCTGGGAAGCCAGAACAAGTAATCCATAGCGGCAATGCCGTTACTGAAGTTGCCTTGCTTGGCGAAGAGTATGTGGGAATGCGTCCTTCAATGAAGGTGCGTGAAGGTGATGTAGTGAAAAAAGGTCAGGTACTTTTTGAAGATAAAAAGAACCCCGGCGTATTATTTACTGCCCCTGCCAGCGGTACTGTAACTGCGATTAATCGCGGTGCTAAGCGTGTGTTGCAATCAGTAGTGATTCAAATCGAAGGTGATGATCAGGTTACCTTTAATAAATATTCTGCCGATGAGCTAAAAAGTTTAACTTCGGAGCAAGTTCGTCAAAACTTACAAGCCTCAGGGCTTTGGACAGCATTGCGTACCCGTCCATTTAGTAAAGTGCCAGCTATTGATGCGGTACCTTCTTCTATTTTTGTCAATGCAATGGATACAAATCCATTAGCGGCAAATCCAGAAGTGATTATTGCAGAACATCAGCAAGCTTTCTTTGATGGCTTAACGGTGTTAAGCCGTTTGTTTGACGGCAAAAAAATGATCCATCTTTGTGGTGGCGCTGATTCTAATATCTTAAATGCAGCACAAAGTCGCCAAATTGAAAATGTGCAAACTAACCGTTTTAAAGGTCCACATCCTGCAGGACTTGTTGGTACACATATTCACTTTATCGATCCTGTGGGTGCAACCAAGCAAGTTTGGCATTTAAACTATCAAGATGTGATTGCTATCGGTAAATTATTTACCACGGGTGAATTGTTTACAGATCGTGTTGTCGCATTAGCTGGTCCGCAGGTGAAAAATCCACGTTTAATTCGCACGCAACTTGGTGCTAATTTAGCCCAATTAACTCAAGGTGAATTAAAAGAAGGCGAAAACCGCATTATTTCAGGATCTGTGTTAAGTGGTCATAAAGCGGAAGGCGCATTAGCTTACTTAGGACGCTATGCGTTACAGGTTTCTGTGCTTGTAGAAGGGCGTGAGAAAGAGTTCCTCGGTTGGATTATGCCGGGCGCAAATAAATATTCGATCACCCGTACCGTATTAGGTCATTTCGGCCATAAATTATTCAATTTTACCACCGCACTTAATGGTGGACACCGTGCAATGGTACCAATTGGCGCTTATGAACGTGTGATGCCATTAGATATTATCCCGACATTATTACTGCGTGATTTAAGTGCTGGCGATACCGATAGTGCGCAAGCATTAGGTTGCTTAGAGTTAGATGAAGAAGATTTAGCACTTTGTACATTCGTTTGTCCGGGTAAAAATGATTACGGTCCAATGCTGCGTGCGGCTCTAGATAAGATCGAGAAGGAAGGTTAAAAATGGGTTTAAAACATCTTTTAGAGAAAATGGAACCTGCTTTTTTACCGGGTGGTAAATATGAAAAATGGTATGCACTGTTTGAAGCAACGGCAACCTTTTTATATACCCCCGGTACAGTAACAGCGAAAGCTTCTCACGTCCGTGATGCGTTAGATTCAAAACGTATGATGGTATTAGTGTGGCTGGCGTTATTTCCAGCAATGTTCTACGGTATGTTTAATGTGGGGGCGCAATCTATCCTTGCATTAAACGTCGGTGATTTTGCGCAAAACTTAGCACAAAATGTGGCGAATGACTGGCATTTTGCCTTAGCAAACGCACTAGGTTTAGTGTCGCCTGATGCAGGTGTACTTGCTAAAATGGCATTAGGGGCGATTTTCTTCCTACCAATTTATTTAACCGTATTCCTTGTGGGCGGTTTCTGGGAAGTGTTATTTGCCACAGTGCGTAAACACGAAATCAACGAAGGTTTCTTCGTAACCTCTATTTTATTAGCCCTTATCGTTCCGCCAACATTGCCATTATGGCAAGCGGCGTTAGCGACAACGTTCGGGGTTGTTGTGGCGAAAGAGGTGTTTGGTGGTGTTGGTAAAAACTTTATGAACCCAGCATTAGCAGGGCGTGCGTTTTTATTCTTTGCTTATCCAGCACAAATCTCAGGGGATTCCGTATGGATCGCCGCTGATGGTTTCTCTGGTGCAACCGCACTTTCACAATGGGCAACCGGCGGTCAAGGAGCATTAAAACAAGTTACCACCGGTCAGCCAATTCAATGGATGGACGCTTTTTTAGGGAATATCCCAGGTTCAATCGGTGAAGTTTCTACCCTTGCATTATTAATTGGTGCGGCGGTGATTGTGTTCGCACGCATTGCCTCTTGGCGTATTATCGCTGGTGTGATGATCGGTATGATTGCCACTTCTACCCTATTTAATGTGATTGGTTCAGACACTAACCCATTATTCTCAATGCCTTGGCATTGGCACTTAGTATTGGGTGGTTTTGCTTTAGGTATGTTATTTATGGCAACTGACCCAGTATCAGCCTCATTCACCAACAAAGGTAAATGGTGGTACGGTGCATTAATTGGTGCAATGGCGGTGATTATTCGTGTGGTTAATCCAGCTTATCCAGAAGGAATGATGTTAGCCATCTTATTAGCTAACTTATTTGCCCCAATTTTTGACTATCTGGTTGTTCAAGCAAATATCAAACGTCGGAGAGCGCGCAATGGCTAAGTTTAATAAAGATAGTGTTGGCGGAACAATCCTTGTTGTTGTTTTAGTCAGCTTAGTTTGCTCAATTATCGTAGCAAGTGCGGCAGTAGGTTTGAAACCGACGCAAAATGAGCAAAAATTATTAGATAAACAGAAAAACATTCTCAGTGTAGCAGGATTATTACCCGCTAAAGCAAAAGGTGCGGAAATTAAAGCCCTTTATGCAGAAAACATTGAGCCGAAAATTGTGGATCTTGCAACGGGTGATTATGTAAGCGACATCAAAAACTTTGATGCACGTGTTGCGGTAAAAGATCCTGCAGAAAGCGTAGCAATTAAACCTGAAGAAGATAAAGCTGGCATTAAAGTGCGGGCGAAATATGCTGAGGTTTATTTAGTGAAAGATGCACAAGGCAAAACGTCACAAATCGTGTTGCCAATTTATGGTACAGGATTGTGGTCTGTGATGTATGGCTTTGTGTCTGTTGCGCCAGATGCAAATACCATTAAAGGGATTACTTACTATGAACAAGGTGAAACCGCAGGTTTAGGGGGCGAAATCGCTAATCCAAACTGGCAGAAATACTTTGTGGGTAAAAAACTCTTTAATGCTCAAGATCAAGTAGCGATTAAAATTGGCAAAGGTGCTTCAGCAGATAAAGAACACGGTATCGATGGTTTATCTGGTGCAACTTTAACCACAAAAGGGGTACAAGGTTCTTTTGATTACTGGTTTGGTCGCGATGGTTTTGGCCCGTATTTAGACAAACTTAGAGCGGAGGCTAACTAATGGCTAATGCAAATATGAAAAAATTATTGTTATCTCCAATCGTGAACAACAACCCAATTGCATTGCAAATTTTGGGGATCTGTTCAGCACTTGCGGTAACAACAAAATTAGAAACTGCGGTGGTAATGGCAATCGCAGTAAGTTTAGTAACGGCATTTTCAAGTTTCTTTATTTCTTGTATCCGTAACTATATTCCAAATAGTATCCGTATTATCGTGCAAATGGCGATCATTGCATCATTAGTAACCCTTGTGGATCAAGTGTTGCAAGCCTATGCTTATGAGTTATCTAAACAGCTTTCGGTATTCGTTGGCTTAATCATTACCAACTGTATCGTAATGGGTCGCGCAGAAGCATTTGCAATGAAAGAGCCACCATTAGCAAGTTTTGTTGATGGTCTAGGTAACGGTATCGGTTATGGTGTGATCCTTGTTATTGTGGCATTTTTACGCGAATTAATTGGTTCAGGTAAAGTATTCGGAATGACTATTTTCCAAACTATCCAAGACGGTGGTTGGTATCAAGCAAATGGTTTATTCCTTTTAGCACCAAGTGCGTTCTTTATCATCGGCTTCTTAATTTGGGGCTTAAGAACTTGGAAACCAGAGCAAGTGGAGAAATAAGATGGAACACTATTTAAGTCTATTTGTTAAGTCCATTTTTATTGAAAATATGGCACTTTCTTTCTTCCTTGGTATGTGTACATTCCTTGCGGTTTCAAAGAAAGTTTCAACAGCCTTTGGTTTAGGGATCGCGGTAATCGTAGTATTAGGTATCGCCGTGCCAGCAAACCAAATTGTTTATACTCACATCTTAAAAGATGGTGCGTTAGTAGAAGGCGTAGATTTAAGTTTCTTACGCTTTATCACCTTCATCGGTGTGATTGCGGCATTAGTACAAATCCTAGAAATGGTTTTGGACAAATTTTTCCCCGCACTTTATAACGCATTAGGGATCTTCTTACCGTTAATCACCGTAAACTGTGCGATTTTCGGTGGGGTATCTTTTATGGTGCAACGTGAATACAACCTTGCTGAATCGGTAGTTTATGGTATCGGTGCAGGAACAGGTTGGATGCTTGCTATCGTGGCACTTGCCGGTTTAACTGAAAAAATGAAATATGCTGATATTCCAGCAGGCTTGCGTGGTTTAGGGATCACCTTTATCACCGTAGGTCTAATGGCGCTTGGCTTTATGTCATTTTCAGGTATTCAGTTATAAGAAGGGGATACTAAATGGAAATTATTTTAGGTATTGCAATGTTCACTGTGGTGGTTTTAGCGTTAGCAGCAATTATCTTGCTTGCTAAATCTAAACTCGTAAACTCAGGGGACATTACTATTGAAATCAATCACGATCCAAGCAAAGCCATTCACTTGCCAGCAGGTGGAAAATTATTAGGCGCATTAGCAAGCAAAGGGATTTTCGTTTCTTCAGCTTGTGGGGGCGGTGGCTCTTGTGGTCAATGTGTGGTGAAAGTAACTGAGGGCGGTGGTGATATTCTACCAACAGAACTTTCTCACATTTCAAAACGTGAAGCGAAAGAAGGTTATCGTCTAGCTTGTCAGGTAAATGTAAAAACCAATATGCAAATTGAATTACCTGAAGAAGTGTTCGGCGTGAAAAAATGGGAATGTACCGTTATTTCTAACGACAACAAAGCCACCTTCATTAAAGAACTCAAACTTCAAATTCCTGAAGGGGAAGAAGTACCATTCCGTGCGGGTGGTTATATCCAAATTGAAGCGGATCCTCATACGGTTTATTACAAAGACTTCGATATTCCAAAAGAATATCACGAAGATTGGGATAAATTTGATTTATGGCGTTATGTGTCAAAAGTGGACGAGCCAATTGTGCGTGCTTACTCAATGGCTTCATACCCAGAAGAGAAAGGCATCATTATGCTTAACGTGCGTATCGCAACGCCACCACCAAGTAACCCAGATGCACCACCAGGACAAATGTCTTCTTATATTTGGTCATTAAAACCGGGTGATAAAGTAACTATTTCTGGTCCATTCGGTGAATTCTTCGCGAAAGATACTGATGCAGAAATGGTATTTATCGGTGGGGGGGCAGGTATGGCACCAATGCGTTCACATATCTTCGACCAATTAAAACGTTTGAAATCAAAACGTAAAATGTCATTCTGGTACGGGGCGCGTTCTAAACGTGAAATGTTCTATGTAGAAGATTTCGATACCCTACAAGCAGAAAACGACAACTTCGTATGGCATGTAGCGCTTTCAGATGCATTGCCGGAAGATAATTGGACGGGTTATACAGGCTTTATTCATAATGTTCTTTATGAAAACTACCTGAAAAACCACGAAGCACCGGAAGATTGTGAATACTATATGTGTGGACCTCCAATCATGAATGCTTCTGTGATCAAGATGTTAAAAGATCTTGGTGTAGAAGATGAAAACATCTTATTAGATGATTTCGGTGGTTAATTTTACTCACAAGCTTACTTAAACTAAGGTCAAATTCACGATGACTTTGTGGATTTGAGCTTTTTTCCTAACGAAGACTAACTTATTTTTCAATTAATGGAGATGTTATGAAAAAATTACTTATTGCTGCATTATTTACAGGTTTTGCTTTATCTGCTCAAGCACAAGATCTTCCAAAAGAGTGTAAAGAATATTTGGAGTATGTGAAAACAGTAGCTGAAACTAAAAAGAATGGTCCAAGTAAAGCTGAAATTGAAGAAACATTTAAAGGTGCCCAAGCAGAATTAGCTGATGCCATGAAACAAAATGGTGAAAAAGCGGTTGCGGCAGGCTGTGCAGAAATGCTTAAAATGCTCAAAGAGATGAATGGCAAATAATCTTATCAATCAAGCGGTCTTTTCTTGCAAATTTTTTGAAAAAAGAGACCGCTTATCCTAAGATTTAAAGATAACTAAAGATGAAAAATGAATGATCCCATTAAAAGAATGGTCAAATTTCTCAAATAGTTATGGATTTGAGCGTTAAAATTAAACTAACCTTAATCACTTAAATTAATAAGGAAAATGAATGAAAAAATTATTGATCACCATATTTTTTGCGACTTTTGTGTTATCCGCTTCTGCGACAGAATTACCAAAAGAATGCCTTGAAGTGAAAGAAATCTTTTTCAGAATTATGAAAGAAACCCATTCAATGGATGATATCAACGCACTTTGGACAGATTTGGAAAAAGATATGCTTGCAAAATTTAAGGTGGATCCAAATAAAGCGATTGCTGAGTGCAAACTGACAATAGAGATGCTCGAACCAGCTCCTCAACAATAAATTTCAGCCGAGGGATTTTCCAAAAATAGCTCAATTTCCCTCGGTTGTTTTTAATAATCAAGAATGGAAAACAGATAAGGATGTTGAGTTGTCTGTTTTCCATTATTAATTAGTCGTTTTGGGAGGGCGTATGAAAATCAAAACATTACAAATGTGGGGTGTAGCATTGTTCACTGCGGTAGCACTAACTGCTTGCAATAAAGAGCCAAAACAAATTGCCTTTGAAGGTAAAACAATGGGAACAACCTACCATATCAAATACATCACTGAGGAAGGCTCACAATCGGTTACCGATACACACGAGGGGATTGAACATATTTTAAAAGACGTTAATGATAAAATGTCCACTTATATTCCGACTTCTGAATTAAGTCGCTTTAATCAAAATCGTCAAGTTAATACGCCCATTGAAATTTCAGCCGATCTTGCCAAAGTGATAGGTGAAGCCATTCGCTTAAATAAGGTTACACAAGGTGCATTAGATGTTACCGTAGGCCCCTTGGTGAATTTATGGGGATTTGGCCCCGAAAAACGCGTGGAAAAAGCACCGAGCCAGCAACAACTTGATGAACGCCGTGCGTGGGTTGGCATTGAAAAATTAAAACTCAGTGAAAGTGCGGGTAAATTTTACTTAGAAAAAACTGTGCCAGAACTTTATGTGGATTTATCTTCGATTGCCAAAGGCTTTGGTGTGGATCAAGTGGCGGATTACCTAGAAAGTTTAGGCATTGGCAACTATATGGTAGAAATTGGTGGCGAAATTCGTGCTAAAGGAAATAATAGCGAAAACAAACCTTGGCAAATTGCCATTGAAAAGCCTACCTTTGACGGTTCCAGAAGTGTTGAGCAAGTTGTTGGGCTACATAATTTAGCAATGGCAACCTCAGGTGATTATCGCATTTACTTTGAAGAAAATGGCGTGCGTTATTCGCACGAAATTGATCCACAAACTGGGCGACCAATCCAACATCATTTAGCCTCGATTACCGTATTAGCGCCGTCATCAATGACCGCAGACGGGCTTTCAACAGGGCTATTTGTGCTGGGTGAAGCGAAAGCACTGGATATTGCAGAGCAGCAAAAACTTGCCGTTTATTTAATTATCAAAACGGAAAAAGGATTTGAGGTAAAAATGTCTTCTGCATTTAAACAACTCATCAACCAATAAGGGGGAAATATGGAACTCTTTTTTATTACTTTCGGCTTTTTCGTCCTCGTTATTTTTGCTATGTCTATTGGCTATATTATTAAACGTAAATCCATTGCAGGAAGCTGCGGGGGGATCTCCGCGTTGGGGTTAAAAAAAGTCTGCGATTGTGATGAGCCTTGCGATAACTTAAAAGCAAAAGTAGAGAAAGGTGAAGTGGACGCATCAGAATTAGAGCGTTTCAACAAAAGCGAAAATAACTTTTACGAAGTCAAATAATGCCCCAATGGGGAAACGAAAGTGCGGTAAAAAAATTAAGCAAAATTATGATGAAATCAAAAACTTACGAACAATATTTTCCAGCACTCAGTGAAGAACAACGTGCAGAAAACAGTAAAATAAAAGTGATTTGTGGTATGTCTGGCGGGGTAGATTCCTCTGTTTCCGCATTTATTCTTCAACAACAAGGCTACCAAGTGGAAGGCTTGTTTATGAAAAATTGGGAAGAAGATGATGATACGGATTATTGCACCGCAGCAGCGGATTTGGCAGACGCACAAGCGGTTTGCGATAAGCTCGGGATCAAATTACATAAAATCAATTTTGCCGCAGAATATTGGGATAATGTTTTTGAACATTTTTTAGCGGAATATAAAGCAGGCCGCACACCTAACCCTGATATTTTGTGCAACAAAGAAATCAAGTTTAAAGCCTTTTTGGAATATGCGGCAGAAGATTTAGGGGCAGATTATATCGCCACAGGGCATTATGTGCGTCGTCGAGATCACAATGGCAAAGCGCAATTGTTGCGTGGTTTAGATACGAATAAAGATCAAAGTTACTTTCTTTACACCTTGAGTGAACGCCAAGTGGGGCAAAGCCTTTTCCCTGTTGGCGAGCTTGAAAAGCCCGTGGTGCGGGCCATTGCAGAAGATTTAGGCTTGGTTACCGCCAAGAAAAAAGATTCGACTGGCATTTGTTTTATCGGCGAGCGTAAATTTAAAGATTTTCTAGCCCGTTTCTTGCCTGCTCAACCGGGTGATATTAAGACAACGGAAGGCGAGATTATTGGGCGTCATCAAGGCTTAATGTATCATACCTTAGGGCAACGCAAAGGCTTAGGCATTGGTGGGGTGAAAGGTAAAGCAGAAAATGCGTGGTATGTGGTCGAAAAAGATCTCACAAATAACGTGTTAGTGGTGGCTCAGGGGTTAGATAATTCCGCGTTGCTATCCAGTGGCTTAATTGCACAACAGCTACATTGGGTAGATCGCCAGCCGATTCGTGAACCCCTGCGTTGCACTGTGAAAACACGCTATCGTCAAACGGATATTCCTTGTCAAATTATCCCAATTAATGATGATAGCATCGAAGTACGTTTTGATGAACCGCAAATTGCGGTTACACCGGGGCAATCAGCAGTGTTTTATCAAGGTGAAATTTGCCTTGGTGGTGGAATTATTGAACAATCCATAAAATAAAAACGTCGCGAAATTCCACCGCACTTTGTTTCTTGTCTTAATAAAGTGCGGAGAAGTTCTCGGTTTTCTCGCTATTTAATGAAGAAACGGCTATGTGGCACAGAATTTACACCAGCATAATGTATCTTGTTCAACCGCTTATTTGGTTATTTATTTTATTACGTAGCTTCAAAGCGCCGGCTTATCGTCAGCGAATTTTGGAGCGTTATGCTATTTATTCTGCCTCACAAACCCCACCGAAACCGAATGGCGTGTTAATTCACGCGGCATCGGTGGGCGAAGTCATTGCAGCCACGCCATTAGTGAAAGCGATTCAACGTACTTACCCTGATTTAGCCATCACCCTAACCACCGTAACGCCAACGGGATCTGAACGCGTCAAAGCGGCCTTTGGTGAGCAAGTCAGTCATTTTTATTTGCCTTATGATTTACCCGGTGCGATCAAACGCTTTATTGGTTTTATTCAGCCAAAAGCTTGCATTGTGATCGAAACCGAAATTTGGCCGAATTTAATTTATCAACTAGATAAACAGCATATTCCTTTTATTATTGCCAATGCTCGTTTATCTGCCCGATCAGCAAAACGCTATGGCTGGTTGGAAAGCTATATCCAAGCGATCTTAAGTAAAATCAGCTTGATTGCACCGCAAGATAACATCAGCGGTCAGCGTTATCTCAAACTGGGCTATAATCCACAAAAGCTCAAACTCACTGGCAATATCAAATATGATCTCGTATTAAGTGAGAGCTTACTTACAGAAACAGAAAAGCTCAAAATCCAGTGGAAACAACAACGCCCTATATGGGTAGCGGCGAGTACCCACGAAGGTGAAGAAAGCCTGATTTTGGAAAGTCATCGTTTATTATTACAAGCCTTTCCTAATTTATTGCTGATTCTCGTGCCGCGCCACCCTGAACGCTTTAATCAGGTGGCGGAACAAATTGAAAAGCAGCATTTCACCTTTGTTCGCCGTAGTGAAAATCGCGTGCCACAACCTGATACCCAAGTGGTGTTAGGCGACACGATGGGTGAGCTAATGTTAATGTATGCATTGGCTGATGTTGCCTTTGTGGGGGGCAGTTTAGTGAAACGGGGAGGGCATAATCCACTTGAACCGTTAGCCTTTCAAATCCCCGTGGTGAGTGGCAAATATACCTTCAATTTCCCAGAAGTTTACCGCAAGTTAATGGAAGTTCAGGGCTTTGTTGAAGTGAATAATAATGCTGCCGCAATTGCAAGAGCGGTGGAAATTTTGCTTAATTCCCCCACCTTACGTGAACGCACCGGCAAAGCAGGCTATACGGTATTATTAGAAAATCGTGGCGCCTTGCAACGCCTATTAGATTTATTACAGCCTTATTTAAGCGAGGAAAGACAATGACAACTGTGATTTATCCCGGCACTTTTGACCCTATCACAAATGGGCATTTAGATATTATTGAGCGAAGTGCGGTGCTTTTTTCAAACGTTTTTGTTGCCATTGCTGCCAGCCCGAGTAAAAAGCCTCTGTTTGATTTAGATAGCCGAGTAAAAATTGCACAGCAAGCCGTGGCGCACTTGCCAAATGTAGAGGTTTTTGGCTTTGCTGATTTACTTGCCAATGTCGTGAAAGAAAAACACATTCACGCCATTATCCGCGGTGTGCGAACCACCACTGATTTTGAATACGAACTGCAACTTGCCAGCCTAAACCGTTTATTGACAAAAAATGAAAATGGACAAGGCGTAGAAAGTTTATTCTTCCCTCCAAGTGAAAAATGGGCTTTTGTTTCTTCCACCATCGTGCGAGAAATTCATCTACACGGCGGTGATGTGAGTGAACTTGTGCCGCAAGCCGTGTTGCAAGCAATGAAAGATCCTATTGAAAAATAATGGGATATAAAAATGGGGCGAACTTCCGCCCCACGTTTTACCTATGCCTTATTTTGCCCACACGCCTCAAAGCAAACTCACCTTAAAGGTGCAATCCCATTGGGTTTCATTCAAACGATAAGCCTCTTTGAGCGATGGCCCACAAGAGTTTGAGCCAATGCCACTCATTTTATAATCCACACACAGCACACAGTAAGGGCTTTCTTGTAAATCGTAATGATGTTTTTTACTTGCCAATTCTTCTTGGCTATAAGGGGAAAGGTTAAAGCTGAACGGTTGCTGGGCAGTGATGTACAAACCACCTTCAGCACGGGTTAATTTAATAAAAGAACAATGATAATGGCTACCATTTTCCTGTGGTTTTAAATAATCCACGTGATTTTCCTGTGGGGTTGTTTGATAAAGCCCAAGCTGAGTGGCGTGGTGTTTATCAATATAGCTTTCGCCGTTGCCATAGCCAAAATAGCGTGCTTGCCATTGTTGTTTGGCTAAGTAAAAACGTAACCCAAAACGGGGTAGAAAAGGTAAGTGCGGTGCTTTTTTCGCGTGAATTTTGATCTCAAACTGTGTGTGATTAAACAAATGATATTCAACCTTAAGATCTAAAATTTTACTTTTCGATACGGCGAGCAAAGCACAATGCGTTTTCACCACAACCCGATCTTTTCGCATTTCCACTTGCATCGTATAGGCGCGACTGTAAGCCTGATGATAACCCGCTGCAACCCAATGTGCTTTGATAAGACTGTCGTTATCTAATGGTGCGCGCCAAATATTAAACGCCAGCGGACGCTGAATAATGGGGCATTGCCCATAAAGCCATTGCGAGAGAATGCCTTTTTGTTTATCAAAAATATAATTTGTCTTGCCAAAGGTAATGTGAATTTCGTGCGAACGGTATTGAATATGGGCTTTTTCTGCTAAGCGCGGGGGATAAAAACTGGGTAGCCGTTTATCGCCAAATAGGCAGAGTTGATCAACGCCGAGTAAGTGATTTTTTTCCACTAAAGGTGAGGCGTGTTTTTGTCGATATGTTAAATTCAACAGCCATAAACTGCCATTATTTGGCGGTAAGGTGAAAGGTAAAAGTGCGGTGCATTTTGGTGGAATTTTTGGGGCGGCAATGTTTCCTTGTTGCACGAGAACCCCGTTTTCTAGCAGTTGATAGTGAATGCTCACCATATCTTCTGCGTGGGTAAAATCAAAATAATTGGTGAGTTCAATTTGCCCATTGTGATAGTTTGCACGTAATGGACGTTGTACGTTTTTCAGTTCAAGTAGATTACTTTGAATACGGCGATCCGCACGCACTAAACCGTCTGCACAGAAATTGTTATCATTAGGGAAATCACCAAAATCACCGCCATACCCCATTTTTTCTGACTGCGGTAAATAAGGGCTGTGATCGCACCATTCCCACACAAACCCACCACAAGCCCCTGCGTGTTGCTGTATTGCTTGGAAATAATCTTCCGCATCACCACAAGAATTCCCCATTGCGTGTAGATATTCACAGAGTAAATAAGGTTTTGGGGAAGTTTGTGTTGCAAAGTAGGCAGCCATATCCTCTGTGCTGCGGTACATTTCACTGTGTAAATCTAACTGCGTCGTATCATTTTGGTGAGCGGAATGTTGAAAAATGGCATTCTCATAATGTACCAAACGGCTTGGATCAACGGTTTTTACCCACTGTGCTGCCGCCTCAAAATTTTCTCCATAACCACTTTCATTACCTAGCGACCAAATCAGCACACTAGGACGATTTTTATCGCGCTGCACATTGGCTTGTACGCGATCTAAAATCGCTTGTTTGAAATCAGGGCTGCGTGCCATATAGCAATAATTATCAATGATTTGCTGACGAGTCGTTGCGTCATCAGAGGCGGTTTCTACGCCAAGTAAAATGCTTTTTTCAGGGCTTGGCACATAGACCGCATTGGTGCCGTGACTTTCAATATCGGCTTCCGCGATCAAATAAAAGCCGTAACGATCGCACAATTCCGCAAACCAAGGTGCATTAGGATAATGGGCAGTGCGAATGGCGTTAAAATTGTGTTGCTTCATTAGACGCAGATCTGCCATTGCTTGCTGTTCACTAATCGTATAACCGCTCTGAGGATCACTATCGTGCCGATTTACGCCTTTAAATTTTATCGGCTGTTGGTTAAGCAATAAAATCCCCTTTTTCACTTCAATTTGCCGAAATCCTATTTTTTGGCAAATCACTTCTTCACCATAGCAGATGAATAAATCGTAACACTGTGGATTTTCTGCATTCCATAATTGAATGTTTTCTACGCAAAATTGAGGCTGTTCTGTGCGGAGAAGTGGTTTTCCTTGTGGATCAAAAAGGTGATAGGTAATTGTTGGGGGATTTTCAGGTTGGCGGAAAAAAATCGCCAAATTTACCACCGCACTTTTTAAATCCGCAGAAAGCGCCGTTTTAATGAAAAAATCCTGCACATAATTTTGCTCGCGTTCCAATATATACACATCACGAAAAATACCCGACATTCTAAATTTATCTTGATCTTCCAAATAGCTGCCATCACACCACTTTAAGACCACCGCGGTAAGGTGATTTTCTCCTTCGCATAAATAATTCGTGAGATCAAATTCAGCTGTGCAGTGGCTGACTTGACTATATCCAATAAACGTTTGATTTACATATAAAAAGAAACAACTATCTACCCCTTCAAAATTAATTAAGTAGCGTTTATTGGCTTTAGCTTGCAAATAAAAAGTGCGGTGATAAAGCCCACAAGGATTTTCCTGTGGAACATAAGGCGGATCAAAAGGAAACGGGTAATTCACATTGGTGTAATGGTGTTGATCATATCCCTGAGTTTGCCAAGTGGAAGGCACAGGAATGCGTTGTTGAAAGGGAAAATCGAGGAAATTCTCGGGCAAATCCCAATAACTTTTAAAATAATGAAAATCCCAATTTCCATTGAGAGGAATGAAATAGTGAGAAAATTCTCGCGAGTTTTGCACCGCACTTTGGATATTATGGTGTGGAATAAAATAAGCGTGATGAGCCGTGGTGTTTAGATGCAACACCTTTGGGTCTTGAAAATAATTCGGTAAAAACATAAAGCCGCCTATATAGTAAAAAACCATTGATCATCACTACACAATCATAAAGCCTACAATAAAAAGCGGTTGATTGAATACTGCCTCAATAGTATTACTCTGGTGTTTAAGCTACCAGTTGTCTTGATTGGCTAGGAGCATTTGTCGGTAATCTTGTGAAGATATTATGCGACTATTGTAGTGTATTTAATTGGGTTTGACTATATGAGCATTGATCTAAGACAGCCCTTAAAAGGCGACCTCAGTGCTTCAAAAGATTTCCGAACTCTAAATGAGATCTCAGCGTATTGTAGAAATTGATAAGTCTATAAATAAGTTATCAATAACGTCTTAGAGATAATCTCTGTGAATTATTTATTTTGTTTTTCAGTAAAGATATTAATATTCACAATCTGCTAAGGTGGGATTTATTGTAATACTTGTCTTACTGTTTGAATTTTTATTAAGTATTCATCTCTATTTTGGCTCAATACTTTATGCTATACCATAATTTACCTATTTAAATACGCTTGAATTTACAATCTAACTGCAACAAATAGAAAAGTGTTCATAAAGAAATCAACGATAATTTGTTTGACACAACAAAATTACTAATGAGAACTTATGAACACCTACAAACATCTTACATTTATGAACGCAAAAAGATCGTGGGAAAAGGTGGCATACCAATGACTATGTGGAAAAACGCGGAAAAATCCCTATTAGTCATCATTTAACCGAACGACCAAGCGAAGCCATTTAGGCGATTGATTTGATAATTCAAGGGTTTAATTAACATTTTGATATACTTTGATATACTGAAGTAATATAGAACGGTTTTAGTCGGTATTCTTCGCCAGCTCCGTGAGTTACGGCAAAATATGTTGTATAAAGAACAAGTATTAACAGAAAATAGGGTTGTCAAAAATTAAAAAGGAGCCTTTATGCCTCATACACTAAGCCCCTATCAGGCATCTGGATTCAATGCTTCCGATCTCAAAACCATTCTGCATAGCAAGCGTGCCAATATGTATTACTTGGAATATTGCCGTGTGATGCAAAAAGACGGCCGTGTTCTTTATCTCACCGAAGATGAACGTGCCAATCTCTATTACAATATTCCCATTGCCAATACAACCGTTATCTTACTCGGGACAGGCACCTCTATCACGCAAGCAGCAATGCGTGTGTTGGCTCAGGCTGGTGTGTTGGTCGGCTTTTGCGGCGGTGGCGGAACGCCACTTTTTGCTGGCACGGAAATTAGCTGGTTCACACCGCAAAGTGAATACCGCCCAACGGAATATGTGCAAGGCTGGCTTTCATGGTGGTGGGACGATAATAAACGGCTTCAGGCAGCAAAAATACTGCAAACTGCACGCATGGATTATCTATTAACCATTTGGCAAAAAGACCGTGAACTCATTGCCCGTGGATTTAATGCTCCTGCGATTTTGCACACCATTGAAACTGCCCGAAACACCATTGCCCAACAAAGCAGCGTAACGCATCTGCTCCAACATGAAGCGCATCTGACCAAAGCCCTTTATAAAGCCGCTGCAAGCTGTACCAAACAAGAAGGCTTTAGCCGCGAACATGACGGCATCGACAAAGCCAACCGCTTTTTAAATCACGGCAATTATCTTGCCTACGGGCTGGGCGCAACAACCGCATGGGTGCTGGGCATTCCGCACGGTTTTGCCGTGATGCACGGAAAAACAAGACGCGGTGCGCTCGTTTTTGATATTGCCGACATCATCAAAGACGCACTAGTCTTACCGCTTGCCTTTATTGCTGCTGCCGACAACCTAAGCGAACAGCAATTTCGCCAAGAATGCTTAAATCAATTCATCAAACATAATGCCTTAGATACCCAATTTGACCTGATAAAAGCACTGGCTTTAAAAACCGATTGGGAGGCAGCATGATTGTTACCTTTGTCAGCCAATGCGAAAAGAAAGCATTAAAACGCACCCGCCGCATACTCGATAGCTTTGCCAACCGCATTGGCGATAACGTTTGGCAGACAGCCATCACCCAAGAAGGGCTTAATACTGTTGCCGCGCTGCTGCGTCAAAGTGCCACCAAATCCACCGCCGTCAGCTGCCACCGCAACCGCACTAGCCATACCACAGAACTGCTTTTTATTATTGGCAACAGACGTAAATTTAATGAATTAGGCATTGTTCCTGTTAATTACACCAAGAGAAATATCATGCATCAAGAATGGGAAAACGATTGGCAATATCTCACCGCCATACAAATCATTACAACCCTTGCCGCCCTACTGCATGATATTGGCAAATCCAATTTAGGTTTCCAGCAGAAACTCAAAGGGCAAACCGCCACAAAAGGCGAACCCTACCGCCATGAATGGGTATCGTTAAAACTCTTTCTATGGCTCGTTGCTGACTGTCAAACCGATGAAGCCGTATTTGACCGCTTAATCCATTTAGACCATTATCTTGCTAACCATAAGCCTGCATTTGAAACAAGCGATTATGGCTACGCCAATATACAGAATCTGCCGCCGCTTGCCCAATGGATTGGCTGGCTGATTGTTACCCACCACCGTCTGCCGCCCCTGCCACGGCTGCAAGACACAGATGCCAGCGGTGATGGCTACAGTGCCGACTCCATCAAAGAAATGCGGCAGGCAGGTCATTCATGCTACAACGTCTCTGCTCAAGATTTTTATGAAAGATTGCGTGCCATCAATCATTGGGTGCATAACCCCCAAATTACCGCAAATCTGAAGCAAAACTGGCAATTTGAACACCTTGTTCTGCATAGCAAAACCTTGCAGAAGCAGCTTAAACGCTTTGCTCAAAAAGCCAAAAACGACCCAAAATTGACCGCATTAAGCCAGCAAAAAAGCCCCATCACCAATCCCTTGCTGCTGAATCTTTCCCGCTTAATCCTGATGACGGGCGACCACAACTACTCTTCATTGTCCAAAGATAGCAAACAACGCGTGTCAGGCAATACCGATTGGCAGGATAAACTTATCGCCAACACCGACTGCAAAACCAAAGAAACCAAGCAAGCCCTTGACGAACATCTACTTGGCGTAGCGGACTATTGCGGACGTGTCGCCACAGCCTTGCCCATTATTCAGGCAGCATTACCCAAACTCAAAGACCACGACAGCCTTGCTAAAAACACCGCAACCGCAAGATTTCAA
This sequence comes from Avibacterium sp. 21-599, assembly GCF_026226765.1. Classification (NCBI taxonomy): domain Bacteria; kingdom Pseudomonadati; phylum Pseudomonadota; class Gammaproteobacteria; order Pasteurellales; family Pasteurellaceae; genus Avibacterium; species Avibacterium sp. 21-599. The sequence goes on along the minus strand of NZ_JAKKOB010000001.1, from coordinate 843,555 downwards.
TGGCAAAACCAAGCCTTCAAACTGGCAAGAGAAGTCAGCGGACAAAGCCAAACCCATGGCTTTTTTGCCATCAATATGGCGTCTACTGGCTGCGGCAAAACCATCGCCAACGCCCGCATTGCCTATGCACTGGCCGATACACATCAAGGAGCACGCTTTACCATTGCCCTAGGACTGCGGACACTCACCTTGCAGACAGGTGCCAGCCTGCGTCAAGACCTTGGCTTAAGCGAAAAAGAACTCGCCGTCTTGGTGGGCGGACGAGCTAATAAACAGCTTTTTGAACTTAATCAAAAAAACGAAGAAGACAGCGAAGAAAACGGCAGCCTCTCTGCCGAATCACTCATTGACAGCTATGTGGATAGCCGCTTTGAGCCATCAGATTTTGACGTACTTGGGCTTGGCGTACTCACCCAGCAAGAAAAAGCCCAGCAGCTGCTCTACAGCCCCATTGTCAGCTGCACCATTGACCACCTCATGCAAGCCAGCGAACAGCTTCGTGGCGGACACTACATCATTCCCACCCTGCGATTGCTCTCAAGCGACCTTATCCTTGATGAACCAGACGACTTCTCCGAAAGCGACCTGCCCGCCCTCACACGGCTTGTGCATCTGGCAGGGCTATACGGCAGCCGCATCATACTCTCATCAGCTACCTTACAGCCCGACCAAGTGTATGGCTTATTTACCGCTTACCTAGAAGGACGCAAAATTTACAACGAAAATTTTAACCTGCCAGCACCGTCCATTCCCTGCCTATGGAGTGATGAAAACCACAGCAGCATCAGCACCTGCACCGACACCCGTGAGCACAGCCAAGCCCATCAACGCTTTTTGGAAAAACGCCAACGCTGCCTGAAACAACAGCCCATACAGCGAATAGGCGAAATCCTGCCGATGGTCGCCAAAGTAAGTAAAAACCCCAAACGCTTCTATCCAGCAATTGCCAAACAACTGCTTGAATACGCAACAGATTACCATCATCGCCACCACTTTGACGAAAACGGAAAAACCATCAGCATTGGGCTCATCCGTATGGCGAACATCACGCCCATTATGCAGACCGCACTTGCCCTGTATGCACAAGACAGTCTTGCCAAAGACACCCATATCCACCTTGCCGTCTATCACAGCAGGCAAGCCCTCATACTGCGTAACCAACTGGAACAACAGCTTGATGCCATACTAAACCGCAAAAACGGCAACAACCCTGCCAACCACCCAGCCGTCAAAACCGCGATTGCCGCTTATTCCGACGCCAAGCACCACCTCTTTATCGTGCTGGCAAGCCCCGTCTGTGAAGTCGGACGTGACCACGACTACGACTGGGCAATTGCTGAACCCAGCTCCATGCGATCGCTCATTCAGCTGGCAGGACGCATCAACCGCCACCGCCCCGACAGGCAGCCCAAAATGCCCAACCTTGGCATCTGGCAGCACAATATCCGTGGCATCAAACAAGAAAACTGTGCCTTTATCCACCCAGGCTATGAAAGTGCCGAGTACCGCCTAAACAGCCACAATTGCGAAACCCTCATACCTGCCGAACAGCTCAAACGTATTGATGCCCAGCCCCGCATCATCAAGCCAGCCGAACCCGACCCCAAAAACCGCCTATCCGACCTAGAACATCAAGTGCTTGCCGAGCTAATGCAAAATGACAAAATCAATATCGTCAATGCCTACTGGCAGCCTGAACCCCTAAACCGCCATCACTGCCACCTGATTCGCCTAAGCCCATTCCGACAAGGCGAAAAAGAAGCTGACTACCTTATCCGCCCCGAAGACAGCGGCAATGTGCCATATCACCTAGAACAAATTGAAGCCCATGGTTTTTCGGGGGCTAAAACAGCCCAAGACGTGATTAAACCCTATCCTTTTGAAAATAATAATGAAGGCATCACCCCATGGCTCACCGCCTCACTCAAAACACAAATCAGCCAATTAAGCGAAAAACTGGGCATCTCTGCTAATACCGCCGTTATCCGCTTTGCCGGCATCACCCTGCCAGAGAGACAACATACTTGGTATTTTCATGAATACTTTGGCTGCTGGGAACATGAGTAAAAATGGAAAGGATACTCAAGAAGTCATCAAAAGAACAGCCAAAAACCTGCTTTGGCGGGCTTAACTCAATAGTGAAATAATTTTAAAAAATAAAAATACAATGGTTTAAAAAAATTTTACTTAGGTTACTCTGTACGAGTCGAGGACAGGGCTTAAGCTATCGGTCAAGCCTTAGGCTTAAGCAACCCATGAAAAAACCACCTAGGCGGCGGCTAAGTGAAAAACAAAAATACAATTTACTAAGCCATCTATGCGACGGTCTTTCATTGTAGCACAAAAGGCTTACCAAGACAAAAAAAACAATTTTTAATAAAAATAAAAAAACAATGGTTGATAGTCTGATTTTTTTGACTTAGTATACACACCATCAAGCCAATTAAAAACGAGGTCTTCTATGAACACCATCACCACCGAACAGATTAAAGAGGCAATCAACACCTTTTTAACCGCCCAGTACCACAAGAAAAGCGAAAAAGAACAAAAACAGCTTGCCAAAGCCGAGCAAGAAAATGATCCCATCGCCATTGCCGAAGCCCGTGAAGCCCTGCGTCCGATTCAAGAAAAATACCAAGCAGACCATTGGTTTCAGGCTGCTGAAAAAATGGCGGGGCAGTTAAATTTTGGTACCCACACCTCTAAAGGCATTCACAGCGATGCCAAAGGCGACAACATTATCTTTAGCGGCAGCCCAGCACACGGCTATATCGGCACGCACAGCATAGACAGTACCCAGCTTGATGCCAGCGGTAATGCCGCTGCACTGCCGTTAGCCGCATTTTTTGAGCAGCCCGTTAGCGGGTCATACCTGATGCGTGATGTGATTCTTGCCCAACTGCCTGCACTTCACGGCTGTTTTGGTACAGATGCCGAACACTCCAAGCACTATCAGCAAGTATTTTACCGCTGCTTAACCGCCCAGCCCGATACGCCAAGTACCCACGAACGCAACAAGCAAATCCTCTGGGCAATCCACCCCGATGAAAACGAATATTGCACACTGGTACCGCTGCACCCTTCCAAATTAACCCATGAGGTCTATCTCAACATCAATCACCGCCGCTATAGCGATGAGCAAAAAACCGCACGAGAAAATCGCTACAAACACCCAGACAAACCGCAAGCCCCTTATCAAGAACTGCTGGATCTTGCCGCAACCCAGCTTGGCGGTACTAAGCCGCAGAACATCAGCCTGCTTAACAGCCGTCAGGGCGGCCGCCAATATCTTTTGCCGTCTATTCCGCCTATTTTTCAAAAACGGGCCTTTGGAACGGTGCAGCTTACCAAGCAAGACAACAGCTTATTTAAAAGCCGTGCTTACCGCCATAAAATGCGTTATAAAATCAAAAGCCTGGCTGAAATTATCAAAGACAGACGCAACAATGTTTCTTTGCGTGAACAGCGTGATGATTTGCTTGCCGAAATCCTGATGGAAACCTTTGCCATCGCAGCCACCATACAGCAGCAGCCTGCAGGCTGGAGCGAAGATAGCAAACTTAATTTCGAGCAAAGCCTCTGGCTTGACCCAAACAATCCCGATGAAGACCACCAGCAAGACCGTGAAGAAGAGGACTGGCAAAATGCTGTTGCTGAACAATTTGCCGATTGGCTGCAAAGCAGCCTGAAAGAAATCTTTAAAAAAGACAGCCAAATCCAAAGCAGTGATTTTGGTACACCAGAATATCTGTATTGGAAAACTGCGATTGAAGATGCCATCAAAGCCTCACAGCGTCTTGGTGAAGGAGTATTTCAATGAGCCACATTTACCCCAATTATCCGCAGGCAGGCTACCTGATTATTAAAAATTTGCGTATTGAGAATGCCAACACCTTGTCAAGTCCGCTCACCTATGGATTCCCTGCCATCAGCGGCTTTGTCGGTGCCGTACATGCCTTAAGCCGCACCCTTGCCCAAAGCCAAGATTTTTCCCATCTGCGGTTAGATGGCACGCTGATTGCCTGCCGTGATATCCATATCCAGCGTTACCGAGAAAGCCGTTACAGCAACTACAGTTTTAACCAAACACGCAATCCGATTTTAAAAGACGGCAGCAGTGCCGCCATTATTGAATCAGGACGCTGCCATCTTACCGTCAGCCTTGCCATTGGCATTTACGGCAGCCTTGAACAGCAGCAGATGGACGGCTTAAAGCGTTTTATCGCTGAAAAAATTCAGCAGCAGCGGATAGCTGGCGGCAGCGTGGTTGGCATTGATGCCAAAGCCCCTGTTAGCTACAGCCCAACCATCAATGAATGCAAAAAAGATTTTCTGCCTGCTTTCATTTTGATGAATGCCCACGAAGAACTGACCGCCATTTGCGAAGAAAAACAGCTCTCGCCCCTTGATGCGCTGATTGAAACCGCTGTTATCCACCAAATTCCAGATGATGACGGTACATGGCACAGTGAAAGCATTAAAACAGGACGTGGCTGGCTTGTGCCGATTCCCGTTGGCTATCAAGGCATCAGCCCTGTGATAGCAGCAGGCAAACTCAACAACAGCCGCAACCCCGAATACCCAGCACAATACGTTGAAACCATTTACAGTCTTGGCAAATGGGTCTTCCCGAACCGTATTGCCGACTTACAACACGCCTTTTGGTATCAAACCTATGATGCCGAACACCATCTTTATCTTGTCCAACAGCCTTAAGAGGAAAACATCATGGCAAAAATTAACAGCAAAGTTACCGTACTCGCCTTTGAACGCAAAATTGATATTTCTGACGCCTATCTCTGGCAAACGAACAGCCAAAAAGAAAACGCACTCAAAGAACCCGTTATCGTGCGAGAAAAATCCGTACGCGGCACTATCAGCAACCGCTTAAAAAATGCGATTGCCAGCAACCCTGCGAAACTTGATGCAGAAATTGAAAAAGCCAACCTGCAGCGTGTAGATGCCGCCTTCTTAAATGAAGACTGCGATACCCTCATTGCCAGCTTTACCTGCAAAATCTTACCCTTTACGGGCAAACCCAGTGTCTGCAACAACCAAGACTTTCAGGCAGCATTAGAAGAAACCGTTGCCCAGTACAAACAAGAACAAGGTTTTGCCGAACTTGCCAAACGCTATGCCATCAACCTGATTAACGCCCGTTGGCTGTGGCGTAACCGTATCGGTGCCGAAAGCATCACCGTAACCATCAAAAACGGTGAGGACACCTTAACCTTTAACCAAGCCCGTGATATTTCGCTCAATGATTTTGACTTTGAAAGCCCAGATTTGACAAAGCTTGCCGCTTGGATAGAAGCAGGATTTAATGGCAAAGCCTTTACCCTCTTGCAGGTTGAAGCCCAAGCCAACATCGGCAACGGACAAGACGTCTTCCCAAGCCAAGAACTGGTGCTAGACACGGGCAAAAACAAAAGCAAAATCCTCTACACAGTCGGACGTGAACAAAACCAAGCAGGTATCCATTCGCAAAAAATTGGCAATGCCATCCGCACCATAGATAACTGGTATCCCAACGCAGCATTCCCCATTGCCGCCGAACCCTATGGTGCGGTTACCACACTGGGAACCGCCTACCGCCAGCCAAAAGACAAACAAGATTTTTACAGCCTGTTTGACCCTTGGATAAAAGAAGGCAAAGCCCCCAAAAAAGATGAGCAACACTACGTTATCGCGATTCTTATCCGTGGCGGCGTCTTTGGTGAAAGCGGTAAGGAGTAACCATGATTTACCAAGAGCTTACCCTGCTTCCCTCAGCAGAAATACCGCTGCACGCCCTTTGGGAAGCCCTCTACAAACAACTGCACATTGGTTTGGCTGATGTGCAGAACCGTGAAAGCGTGAACCGCATCGGGGTGAGTTTTCCCCGCTATGAACTGGGGCAGCATAGCCTCGGCAATCAAATCCGCCTCATCGCTCCAGATGAGGCGACCCTTGCAACGCTGAATTTAGAAAAATGGCTGGCAAGATTGACGGACTATATCCACATCAAAAAGCCAGCTGTCGTGCCTAACCACGCAGTGCCAGTTACAGTTAAACGCTACCGCTTCCGCCCCATTGACCAGCAGGCCAAAGCCCACGCAAAACGGCACCAAATCAGCTATGAAGAGGCACTGACGCATTGCAAAACCCACCGCAGAGCAGAGCTTCACCCGCCCTTTATCAGAATGACGAGTGAGACCAACGCCCAACCCTATCCGCTTGTAATTCTGCAAAAACCAGCTGATGCCGCCGTTCATGGCAGCTACAACAGCTATGGGCTTAGCCATCAAGGCAGCACCGTACCGCATTGGTGAGCATTTCAGGTAGCAGACCCTTTTTTGCGAGCAATTTAACAAATCAAACAAAAATAATGAATTAAAAATAAGGAGAAAAATATGGGGTAAACACAATAAAATCGGTGCAAACCTTTGCAGCTAGGGCATTTGCACGGCAAAAATTGCAGTTATCCGCCGCACAGGCGGCTTAGAAATCTCTAATCCCGTGCGTCCAGTTGTGCAACCCGTTATCCGCCGCACAGGCGGCTTAGAAAAACTAGCTGAATTCGACATCATTAATAAGTATTTGTTATCCGCCGCACAGGCGGCTTAGAAAACGTGTTTGACGAGGACGGCAACTTTGTGCCATGTTATCCGCCGCACAGGCGGCTTAGAAATGTAAAAGTGATTTAAAAAGGGTTTAAAAATGGTTATCCGCCGCACAGGCGGCTTAGAAAGCCTGCAAGTTCTGGAAATTCTTTCTCCATCAGTTATCCGCCGCACAGGCGGCTTAGAAATTCTAACCATTCAACAGCGAGCAATCGCCCTGGTTATCCGCCGCACAGGCGGCTTAGAAAAGTACCGTCGGTGAGCTCGATGTCAGCGTGGTGTTATCCGCCGCACAGGCGGCTTAGAAAAATGGCAACTTGAACACATTACTGCTACATAGGTTATCCGCCGCACAGGCGGCTTAGAAAGACAAGAGCAATAAGTCCGATAAACCCAATCTGTTATCCGCCGCACAGGCGGCTTAGAAATAGCACGGGTTTAGGTTGTAAATGAAAATAAATGTTATCCGCCGCACAGGCGGCTTAGAAAGAACGGTACAACCAAAAAACGGCTTTTCTTCGGTTATCCGCCGCACAGGCGGCTTAGAAAACCCAAATAAGCATACCAATCACTTCATTTTCGTTATCCGCCGCACAGGCGGCTTAGAAAATTTATTGGCATTTAACCCTGTTGCAGGGGCAGTTATCCGCCGCACAGGCGGCTTAGAAATTAAAAATTAAAGGGTTTTTATTGTCTAAAAAGTTATCCGCCGCACAGGCGGCTTAGAAATAGAACCCGTGCTAGGTTCAAATCTAAAATTGGTTATCCGCCGCACAGGCGGCTTAGAAAATTAAACACGATGGTGATAATTTCAGTATTACGTTATCCGCCGCACAGGCGGCTTAGAAAAAGCCGCATTGCCTTTAACACTTCCATAATTAGTTATCCGCCGCACAGGCGGCTTAGAAAAAAAATAAAGATTTTTAAATAGTAGAAAATCGTTATCCGCCGCACAGGCGGCTTAGAAAGTTCTGCCGTGCCGCTTTTCAATATGTGCATAGTTATCCGCCGCACAGGCGGCTTAGAAAGGTTTATTAACAACTGTCATTCTTTACCCCTCGTTATCCGCCGCATAGGCGGCTTAGAAAAAGGACAACGCATTCGGACACTTTTTGGCTGGGTTATCCGCCGCATAGGCGGCTTAGAAAATACAGCAACTTAGCCATAGCTTAGCGGAAAAGTTATCCGCCGCATAGGCGGCTTAGAAAGTTTGGAACGCAGCAAAAGAATTGAAAGAAAAGTTATCCGCCGCATAGGCGGCTTAGAAAGTTTGGAACGCAGCAAAAGAATTGAAAGAAAAGTTATCCGCCGCATAGGCGGATTAGAAATACAAGCCACCTTAACCCGTGATTTGGTTTACCGTTATCCATCGCATAGATGGCTTAGAAAGAAAAAATTATCCGTCATTTTGGCGGGATATGGTTATCCATCACATAGATAGCTTAGAAATCATTATTATGGGGCTGTCCTAGATAACGACTAAAAACTCTGTTTAGGTTAAAATGACCAAATGAGAAAAAATCGCTTAAGTCAGCATAAAAAAATAAACTCATTGAGCTGTTTGTCGCAGGTGTTACTGCAAGAACAGCAGTCGAGTGAGTAAATGTAAACAAAACGACAGCAGTGTATTACTTTCATCGCTTACGATTACTTATTTATCAAAACAGCTCCCATTTGGAAATGTTCGATGGCGAAATTGAAGCTGATGAAAGCGATTTCGGTGGCATTCGCAAAGACAAACGAGGGCTAGGTGAAGCAGGTAAAACGGCTGTATTTGGGCTTTTAAAACGCAATGGTAAGGTTTACACCATCGTGCTGCCAAATACTCAATCTGCGACATTGTTGCCAATCATTCGCGAGCAAGTAAAGCCTGATAGTATTGTTTACATTGATTTCTACCGAAGTTATGATGTACTTGACGTGAGTGAATTTAACCATTTTCGCATCAATCACAGTACACACTTTGCAGAAAAACAAAATCACATTAACGGAATTGAGAACTTTTGGAATCAAGTGAAACGCCATTTACGCAAGTTTAACGGTATTCCTAAAGCGCATTTTGAGCTTTATTTGAAGGAATGCGAATGGCGTTTTAATAACAGTAACTTAAAATCTCAAATTTCTATTTTAAAACAATTAGTTAAAGGAAATTTAGCCTAGTTATCTAGGACAGCCCCTAAATCTATGCTCTATTTGCTTACAGCATTATTCACTGCAGATTAAATTGAAGATACAGCCTAGTCTAAATATAATATGCAAATATTACTCCACAATTCAGGAATGCAGCACTTTCAAACTTTTACGAGAGTTTTTAATTAACAAATAAGGAAAAAATATGAACATTAAAGTTATTACAGGTACACCAACCAACATTGAAAACATTCAAATTGTAGATGTATGTACAACCACATATACAACGCAACTTAATCAGAAATCACTCCTACAAAAAGTATTTGGAAACAAAAACGATCAATCTTTTACAGACGGCATTGAGCAATTGATCAGTATCGCTCAAAGTTCAGGAGGAAACATTATTTTTGATATAAAAGTATCAACTGCAACAGCGGAATTTCGGAACGGTATATATCTTTACACTACACTTGTCGCAACAATTGGCAAAGAATAAATATTGCTATGTAATATATAGACCGCGGTGCTATCAATAGAATTTTACCCTACGCTAATATCAATCATTCTAAATGAATTTATGGCAATTAATAGGAATGTTCAATGGTATGTTCAAGTTTATCAATTTACTGTGGTGTTTCCTCTAGATTTTTTAAGAACGCTATATAGCTAAATTTATTAAAAAACCATATAACATTCTCAAGATCTACTGAAAAAAGCGATGGGGAAATTGGTAGTAAATCAATCTGTCCATAAAACTCTCCAAGGTTTCGGTATTCATCTCGTGATCGTGCCAAAATGGAAAAATAGCAAAGACAATAAACACAGCACATCAAACGACAAAAAATTGATTATCCATTATACTCAATAGCCTAACGAAAACCTAACACAAGGGCTTTTTAAACACAAACCCTTGTGATGGCAAAAAGCTAATGGCTATCACAGTCTGTGCGGACTGAGGATTGACAAGTGATACTATCCCTCAAACATATCACTTTTCAGAGAAGCATAAAAAAATTCAAAACACTGGGCAGAAATTTGATTTATTTAGATGAAAGTGATGTCTATCACTGCTGGCATAGCGCCTGTGGTTGGGCAAAGCGTGGTAAACGGTCTATGGGTAAGTTGGACTGGCATAGATGTTATCGCAGTAATGCAATAGGGGCTTTGTTCAATAGAAAACCGTTCGCTGTTGGGTTATTTTATAGCACGGTCAATAGCAATGTTTTTGAAGCTTAGATGAAACAACGCCTACTACCACAATGACCTCCAAATAGTGTCATCATTATGGAAAACATTACATTTCACAAACGGCAAACAACCTAAGTACTCATTGAGAAAACAGATAATAAAATCCTTTGATTACCGACATATCACCCTGACTTAACTCCTATTGAAAAATTGAAAAGAAATGGAATGAAATCAAAAAAATACTAGACTGATTGTATTGATGTACTTTTTAAGATTGTATAGCATTTAACTACATAAAAATTATCCGCCCTCTAAAAGTTTGAAACAATCAACTTTCAGAGGGCGGATATTTTAAATATTATTAAAAGAATTTATTATCACGGCAATAAACTTTCCAACTGCCATAATTCAGGGAAAGTTTCACGGCGTTTGATTAAATGTGCTTGATCGCCGTCTACCATCACTTCAATGGCTCTTGGGCGAGAGTTATAGGTTGATGCCATACTTGCACCATAAGCTCCGGCAGAACGTTGGGCAATAAGATCCCCTTGAGCAATGGCAAGTTCACGCTGTTTGCCTAAGAAATCAGAGGTTTCACAAATTGGCCCAACCACATCATAAATCTTGCTTTCGCGTGGTTGGCGACGATCCACTTCAATGATATTCATATAGGCCTGATACAGCGCAGGGCGGATCATATCATTCATTCCCGTATCTACAATGGCAAAGTTGCGGCTTTCATTGCTTTTTAAATATTCCACTTTAGTCACCAAAATCCCCGCATTGGCGGTAATCGCACGGCCCGGCTCAAGGATAATTTCTAAGTTTGGATAATCCTTTAACTTGGCTAATAAGGCTTTTGCATATTCACTTGGGTGCGGTGCATTTTCGTCTTTATAGGTTACGCCCAATCCGCCACCTAAATCTAAATGTTCAAGCTTAATCCCGTCTTGTTCTAATTGTTTCATTAGTACAATCAAACGATCAGTCGCATCAAGGAAAGGTTGAATTTCGATGAGTTGCGAACCAATATGGCAATCCATTCCGGTGATTTTAATATGGGGTAACTGACTCGCAATACGATACACTTCACGCGCTTCATCAACGCTCACACCGAATTTATTTTCTTTTAAGCCAGTAGAAATATAAGGGTGAGTGTGGGCGTCCACATCTGGGTTCACGCGTAAAGAAATAGGCGCGATTTTATTTAACTTCCCTGCTACATCATTAATACGGTAAAGCTCGGCAAGGCTTTCGACATTAAAGCAACGAATGCCCACATTTAACGCACGTTCAATTTCCTGTTCAGATTTTGCTACGCCAGAAAAAACGATTTTGTTTGCTTCACCACCAGCAGCAAGCACACGTTCTAATTCCCCTTGCGATACAATATCAAAGCCCGAGCCAAGTTTTGCCATCACATTTAAAATGGCTAAATTTGGGTTAGATTTCACCGCAAAGCAAATTAAATGTGGGTGATTGCCTAAGGCATTATCAAAGGCGTGCCAATGCCGCTCAAGCGTAGCCCGTGAATAAACATAAGCCGGTGTACCAAATTGTTGTGCTATTTTACTTACCGGCACTTGCTCCGCCATCAGTTGATCATCTTGATATTGAAAAAAATCCATTAGCTTGTCCTTGAATGCTTATTGTTGTGTTTGTGAATGTTGTTGTTCAGGGAAATAAAGTGGGCCTTTCACACCACAAGCGGTGGCAGAAAGCGTAACTGCCCCTAAAGTGAGGATAAAAATTAGCTTTTTCATCTTATATTCTCTTGGTTTATCTTATAAATCTTACGCATAATAACGATATTTATAGAAAGATCTATTCTTTTTTACATCATTTTGCACTTTGTATAAATGGTAAAAACTCTCTATAATTCTGCCTTATCTATTTCGCTTATGGAAAAATTATGAACGTTACAGAATTTCATCAAAATATTGAGCAAGTTTGGCTCAAAATTGAAGAGCAATTAGAAGAGCAAGATTGTGATGTGGATTGCGACACGCAAGGTTCGGTGTTTACCATCACCTTTCCTGATCGCAGCCAAGTGGTAGTAAATAAGCAAGAGCCGTTACTTGAACTCTGGCTTGCCAGCAAAGCGGGCGGTTTCCACTTTGCCTTCAAAGAGGGACAATGGATTGCCAATGACGGCAAATTATTCTGGCAATGCTTGGAAGAAGCCTGTCGCGTACACGGCGAGCAAGTGCATTTTACCTAATGCCCTATTTCATCAATAAACAAAGTGCGGTGCATTTTTAACGAGTTTTTCGCAAAAAATAATGAAAAAAAACACCGCACTTGAAGTTTTAAATGAGGTCTTTGGTTACCAATCTTTCCGCAACGGACAAGAAGAAGTCATCAACGCCGCCCTTTCACACCAAGATAGCCTCGTGATTATGGCAACGGGAAACGGAAAATCCCTTTGCTATCAAATTCCTGCACTTTGCTTTTCTGGTTTAACCTTAGTCATTTCGCCACTGATTTCGTTAATGAAAGATCAAGTGGATCAACTGCTTGCCAACGGTATCGAAGTGGATTATCTCAATTCCACACAAACCTTTGAGCAACAGCAAATCGTGCAAAATAAGGCGATTTCAGGGCAACTCAAATTGCTTTATATTTCGCCCGAAAAGGCGATGACAACCAGTTTTTTTCAATTTATTTCCCATTGCCAAGTGAGCTTTATTGCCATTGATGAAGCCCATTGTATTTCCCAATGGGGACACGATTTCCGCCCTGAATACACCCAACTTGGTGGCTTAAAACGCTGCTTTCCCAATGCCCCGATAATGGCACTCACCGCCACCGCTGACAGTGCCACAAGGCAAGATATTTTGCACCACTTACAACTGGATAACCCGCATATTTATATCGGCAGTTTTGATCGCCCAAATATTCGCTACACCTTGGTGGAAAAATTTAAGCCAATGGAACAACTATGCCAATTTGTACTAGGGCAAAAGGGCAAAAGCGGTATCGTTTATTGCAACAGCCGTAATAAAGTGGAACGTTTGGCGGAAAGTTTACGCAAAAAGGGCGTTTCTGCCCAAGCCTATCACGCAGGAATGGAAGCCAACCAGCGCGAACAAGTGCAACGTGCTTTTCAGCGTGATAATGTGCAAGTGGTGGTGGCAACCATTGCTTTTGGAATGGGCATTAATAAATCCAACGTGCGGTTTGTGGCGCATTTTGATTTGCCGCGTAGTATCGAAGCGTATTACCAAGAAACAGGGCGTGCAGGACGTGATGATTTGCCAGCTGAAGCCGTATTGTTTTACGAACCCGCCGATTATGCGTGGTTACAAAAAATGCTACTGGAAAAACCAGAAAGCCCGCAACGCCAAATTGAACAGCATAAATTAGAAGCCATCGGTGAGTTCGCCGAAAGCCAAACCTGCCGCCGTTTAGTCTTGCTGAACTATTTTGGTGAACATCGCCAAGCACCTTGTGGAAACTGCGATATTTGCCTTGATCCGCCTAAAAAATATGATGGCTTAATTGACGCACAAAAGGTGATGTCCACCATTTATCGCGTAGGGCAAATGTTCGGCGTACATTATGTGATTGGCGTGTTGCGTGGAATGCAAAATCAAAAAATTAAAGATAACCAGCACGATCAGCTCAGCGTGTACGGCATTGGCAAAGACAAAAGCAAAGAATATTGGCAATCAGTGATCCGCCAACTGATTCATCTTGGGCTTGTGCAACAAGTGATGAATCAATTTCATTCGGTGTTACAACTGACGGAAAACGCACGCCCAATTTTGCGTGGTGAACAGCCCTTAGAGCTGGCAATGCCAAGGGTTTCTTCCATTATGACCGCACAAAGCGCACAAAAAAGTGCGGTGCAAAATTACGACAAAGATCTCTTTGCTCGCCTGCGTTTCTTGCGCAAACAAATTGCCGACAAAGAAAATATCCCCCCTTACATTGTGTTCAACGATGCCACCTTGCAAGAAATGGCACAATATCAACCCACCAGTAAGCGCGAAATGCTACAAATCAACGGTGTGGGCGCAACTAAATTAGAGCGCTTCGGACAAGCATTTCTGCATATTATCCAAGAGCATAAATCACTCAGCGCAAAAAACAGCCAGCCGTTTAAATTATCTAACGAAAAATGAACGATTAATCTCGTTTTAAAATCATCTGTAATAGCTTTATATAGATAAATCCTAGCCCTCCTATGGACAAGCTAAGAAAGCTAACAGGAAAAAGATCTACTTTTTGCAATTCTTTTACATAAAGATAAAAAAAGTAAAATATTACAAGAAAAATAATGCTGACAATAAAAATGAAAACTTTTCCGTTTGCAGAAATATATTTGAACTTATCTATAAAATCTGGTGTGAAAGAACCAATTTTCATATATAATAGGGAAAATAAGATCATTACACTACATAACAAAAACGCTAATCTAAATCCTTCAATAAATTCAGATCTTTTATAAACTTTATGAGTAGTAAGGCTGATAAATACGGTTACTATATAATTAAAAACTTTTAGATGATTTTTTAATAACATATATACACCTCTAATAAAAAATTAAATAATATTCACTATTTTAATTTAAAAAATATTTCAGATATTTTAACCATTATCAATCGTAAAATACAGACACAACAAATAAAAAGAAAATAAATATAAACTTACAAACCAATAATTTATTTATATTTTATACAAGAATTAATAAAAAAACACAATTAAATTATTTTTTATTTATTTTAGAATAAAGCATATTATTTTTGAAAAATAATATGCAAAAAAACCTATTAGTCCAAAATAAATATACCTTAACTCTCCATTCATATCCAAAATAGAATTTGCGATCCAATATAAAATAAAAAATATGGCTATAAATATAATAGAACTCTTCATAGTTGTCTCCTATCTTGATCTTGTCTTAAAGATTAATTTATAAATTGGCTAAATTTTAACTAAAATCAATATTACACTAATATGATAAAAAAAATGTGATCTATATCTTATTTTTATTATCTACTATATTAAAAAATAGGATCTGTATTAGACTAACATAACTGCTAATCTAATACAGCCCCTATTATTTTTATCAACAAAAAAGCCAATGGTATTCACCATTGGCTATTATTTTATTTAAAGCGATAACTAATAAATTAGATTACTGCTTTTTCAACAACGCGAACCAAAGTATGTGATTTAGTTTTTGAAAGAGGACGACATTCCTTAATTTCAACAACATCACCTAATTTTGCTTCGTTATTTTCATCGTGCACATGTAATTTAGTTGTACGACGGATAAATTTACCATAAAGAGGGTGTTTCACTTTGCGTTCAATTGCAACTGTGAATGATTTATCCATTTTGTCGCTAATTACACGACCTTGCACAGTACGAATTTTATCAGTCATTACTCACCCGCCTTCTCGGTTAATACAGTTTTCACTTGTGCAATACTGCGACGCACTTGTTTTAACTGATGGGTTTGTTGAAGCTGACCGGTGGCTGCTTGCATACGCAATTTGAATTGCTCACCTAACAAGTTAACCAATTCAGCATTCAGCTCTTCAACAGTTTTTGTACGTAGTTCTTGAGCTTTCATTACATCACCGTTTTAGTTACGAATGTGGTCTTAATTGGCAATTTAGCCGCTGCAAGTGCAAATGCATTTCTTGCTAGCTCTTCAGACACACCATCCATTTCATAAAGTACTTTACCCGGCTGGATTAAAGCTACCCAGTATTCAACGTTACCTTTACCTTTACCCATACGGACTTCTAATGGTTTTTCAGTAATTGGTTTATCTGGAAAAACACGGATCCAGATTTTACCTTGACGTTTAATCGCACGAGTCATCGCACGACGTGCCGCCTCAATTTGGCGAGCTGTTAAACGACCACGGCCAACTGCTTTCAAACCGAAGGTACCGAAGCTAACTTCTGTACCACCTGCAATTCCACGGTTACGACCTTTTTGGACTTTACGGAATTTTGTACGTTTTGGTTGCAACATTTAGCAATTCTCCTTACTTACGACCTTTACCACGTGGCTTTTTAGGCGTGGTAGGTTGTTGTTCTGGTTGTTGTGCAATTGCAGCCATTCCACCAAGAATTTCACCTTTGAAGATCCACACTTTAACGCCGATTACGCCGTATGTAGTGTGTGCTTCAGCAGTGTTATAATCGATGTCCGCACGTAGTGTATGTAATGGCACACGACCTTCACGATACCACTCTGAACGAGCAATCTCTGCACCACCTAAACGACCGCTAACTTCAACTTTGATACCTTTGGCACCTAAACGCATTGCATTTTGTACCGCACGTTTCATTGCACGACGGAACATTACTCGACGTTCAAGTTGAGAAGCGATGCTATCTGCAACTAATTTCGCATCTAATTCAGGTTTTTTCACTTCAGCGATGTTGATTTGAGCTGGAACACCTGCGATAGCTGCAACAGCGTTACGTAATTTTTCAACATCTTCGCCTTTTTTACCAATTACGATACCTGGGCGAGCTGTGTGAATTGTTACACGAATACTTTTCGCTGGACGCTCAATAGTGATGCGTGAAACGGAAGCATTCGCTAATTCTTTATTTAAGAATTGACGCACTTTGAAATCGCCGTCTAAGTTAGACGCGAAGTCTTGTGTATTCGCAAACCAAGTAGAGCTCCAAGGCTTAACAATACCTAGGCGAATACCATTTGGATGGACTTTTTGACCCATTGCTATTCCTCTACTAAATTAACGATCTGACACAACCACAGTAATGTGGCTTGTACGTTTTAAAATACGATCTGCACGACCTTTAGCACGTGGCATAACACGTTTCATACTAGGACCTTCATCTACGAAAATCTTAGTCACTTTTAGATCATCGATATCTGCACCGTCATTATGCTCTGCATTAGCAATTGCAGACTCAAGCACTTTCTTAACAAGCGATGCTGCTTTTTTGTTAGTGAAAGTTAAAATTTCTAATGCTTGACCCACTTTTTTACCACGGATTAAATCCGCAACTAAACGAGCTTTTTGCGCTGAAGTGCGAGCGTAACGATGTTTTGCGATAGTTTCCATCTTTTACCCCTTACTTCTTAGCTTTCTTATCCGCAGCGTGTCCGCGGTAAGTACGAGTCGGTGCAAATTCACCGAGTTTATGACCAATCATTTCGTCCGATACATAAACTGGAACGTGCTGACGACCATTATGGACTGCGATGGTCAATCCGATCATTGATGGAATGATCATTGAACGACGGGACCAAGTTTTAATTGGCTTTTTATCCCCGCTTTCCACCGCCTTCTCTACCTTCTTCAACAAGTGTAGGTCAAGGAAAGGACCCTTCTTGAGAGAACGTGGCATGGCTAATCCTCTTATTTAATTAATATTATTTACCACGACGACGTACGATATATTTATCAGTACGTTTGTTATGGCGAGTTTTCTTACCTTTGGTTTGAACGCCCCAAGGAGTAACTGGGTGTTTACCGAAGTTACGACCTTCACCACCACCGTGTGGGTGATCAACAGGGTTCATTGCTGTACCACGAACTGTTGGGCGAACGCCTCTCCAGCGGTTAGCACCAGCTTTACCAAGAACGCGAAGCATATGCTCTGAATTGCCCACTTCACCAATAGTTGCAGAACATTCAGCTAATACTTTACGCATTTCACCTGAGCGAAGACGTAAAGTAACATAGTTACCTTCACGCGCAATAATTTGTACATAAGCACCAGCAGAACGTGCAAGTTGTCCGCCTTTACCTGGTTTTAATTCAACGTTATGTACAGTTGAACCAACAGGGATATTACGCATTGGTAATGAGTTACCAACTTTAATTGGAGCGTTTACACCTGCTTGGATTTGATCGCCTGCGCTTAAACCTTTAGGTGCTAAGATATAACGGCGTTCACCATCTTTATAAAGCACTAAAGCAATATTTGCAGAACGATTTGGATCATATTCAAGACGCTCAACAACCGCTGGGATATCTAACTTGTTACGTTTGAAATCGATTAAACGGTAATGTTGTTTATGACCACCACCGATATGGCGAGTAGTAATACGTCCTAAATTATTACGACCACCTGTTTTAGATTTGCTATCTAATAATGGTGCGTAAGGTTTCCCTTTATGTAATTCAGGGTTTACGATTTTAACAACGTGACGACGACCAGCGGAGGTCGGCTTACATTTTACGATAGCCATTTATTTCTTTCTCCTCCGTAATTACTCTGCACCTTCAACGAAGTCAAGTGATTGACCTTCTTGAAGAGTTACATAAGCTTTTTTCCAGTCACTGCGATGTCCCATCTTAGTACCACGACGTTTAGTTTTACCTTTAACGACAACAGTACGAACAGAATCTACTTTCACTTCAAATAATTCAGCAACAGCTTTTGCAATTTCTGCTTTGTTGGCATCTAAAGCGACTTTGAAAACGATGGTGTTTGACTTCTCAGCGTTATTTGTTGCTTTCTCAGAGACGTGAGGTGCTTTTAACACTTTTAGCAAACGTTCTTGTTGAATCATGCTAACATCTCCTCAATTTGTTTCACTGCATCAACAGTTACAACCACTTTATCAAAAGCGATTAAACTGACTGGATCAATACCTTGCACATCACGTACATCAACTTTATATAAGTTACGTGCAGCTAAGAATAAATTCTCATCTAAACTTGCAGTGATGATAAGCGCGTCAGTTAACGCCATATCTTTTAATTTTTGAACTAAGGCTTTTGTTTTTGGCGCATCAATTTCAAATTTTTCAACTACAACTAAACGATCTTGACGAACAAGCTCAGATAGAATGCTTTTGATTGCACCACGGTACATTTTTTTGTTCACTTTTTGGCTGTGATCTTGTGGTTTCGCTGCAAAAGTTACACCACCAGAACGCCAAATTGGCGATTTAATATCACCAGCACGAGCGCGACCAGTACCTTTTTGACGCCAAGGTTTTTTACCTGAACCAGACACTTCAGCACGAGTTTTTTGCGCACGTGAACCTTGACGAGCACCTGCTGCATAAGCAACAACTACTTGGTGGATCAATGCTTCATTAAACTCACGTCCGAAGGTAGTTTCAGAAACAGTTAGTGCGTTTGCACCTACAACTTGTAATTCCATCTCTATCTCCTAGACTTATGCTTTAACTGCTGGTTTTACGATAACATCACTATTAGTTGCACCAGGTACAGAACCTTTAACTAATAATAAATTACGCTCAGCATCGACACGAACAACTTCAAGTGATTGAACGGTTACACGCTCAGCACCTAAGTGTCCAGCCATTTTTTTGCCTTTAAACACACGACCTGGAGTTTGGTTTTGACCAATAGAACCAAGCACACGATGTGATAAAGAGTTACCATGACTTGCATCTTGAGTACGGAAATTCCAACGTTTAACACCACCTTGGAAACCTTTACCTTTAGATGTACCAGTAACATCAACTTTCTTAACATCTGCGAAGATGTCAACATTAATTTCTTGACCTAAAGTGAATTCTTCACCTTCAGTTGTACGAAATTCCCATAAACCGCGACCAGCTTCAACACCTGCTTTCACGAAATGGCCTGCTTCAGGCTTAGTTACACGGCTCGCTTTTTTAGAACCAGTAGTAACTTGAATTGCAGTATAGCCATCGTTTTCAAGAGTTTTAACTTGAGTTACACGGTTTGCTTGGATTTCGATAACAGTAACAGGTACAGAAACGCCATCTTCATTGAAGATACGAGTCATACCAACTTTACGACCGACTAAACCAATCATTGTCATAACCTCTTAATTAACCTAGGCTGATCTGCACGTCAACGCCGGCAGCCAAATCTAAACGCATTAATGCATCAACAGTTTTTTCTGTTGGTTCTACGATATCTACTAAACGTTTGTGAGTACGAATTTCGTATTGGTCACGTGCGTCTTTATTAACGTGTGGAGAAATCAACACGGTAAAACGTTCTTTACGCGTTGGTAAAGGAATTGGACCACGAACTTGTGCGCCAGTACGTTTAGCTGTTTCTACGATCTCCGCTGTAGATTGATCAATTAAACGATGATCAAATGCTTTTAAGCGGATACGGATTCTTTGGTTCTGCATTAGACCAGAGCTCCAATAATTTTTAGCTAAAATAAAACTGACACCATCACCTTTCATAAACTTCATTGAAAGGGAAGTGCAGTAACCTAATATTATAGTCCCCCAATCGGGGACATTTTATGTATTACAAAATCTGTAATACGCCTTTAATAAATGATTACATCAAAGGGCTTTCTAAGAAAGCGTGTGGATTATACTTAGCTCAAATAGGAATTGCAACCTATTTCTCAGTAAAATCTGAAATTTAGTATTCCCATTCTTCAGGCTTCAAGCCTAACTCACGCATCATTTTTTTCGCCTGCTCAGGTATCTCATCGTGGCGCTCTTTTAACAAATCGTCATCGGTTGGTAACGGCTGCCCTGTAAATGCGTGCAAAAATGCCTCACATAACAATTCACTATTTGTCGCGTGACGTAAATTTTTCAGCTGACGTCTTGTCCGCTCATTAGTCAAAATTTCCAACACTTTAATTGGAATAGACACCGTAATCTTCTTTACCTGTTCACTTTTCTTACCGTGTTCTGCATAAGGGCTAATATATTTACCATCCCAATTCACCATAATGACACCTTAAATCTCCACAAAAATTGTGTTTATTCTAATGAAAAATTGCTGAGATCACAATCTAGACATTAAGACTGCTAGATAGCTAGATGAATGATTAAAAATCCACAAAAAAATACCGCACTTTGATTTTTCTCCAAAATCATCAGTGCGGTGTAAATTTTAGCAAATTTTTGTTATGTAATTAGGCTTTTGGTCCCGCGTTGATCAATGCTTTCCCTTCTTCGTTTGTTGCATATTTTTCAAAGTTTTTCACAAAACGCCCCGCCAAATCTTCGGCTTTCGCTTGCCATTGTGCTTTATCTGCATAAGTATCACGCGGATCTAAAATGGCCGGATCGACACCCGGTAATGCGTTTGGAATGGCTAAGTTAAAGATTGGTAATTCAGACATTTCCGCATTATCAATAGCGCCATCTAAAATCGCATCAATAATGCCACGAGTATCTTTAATAGAGATACGTTTACCTGTGCCATTCCAGCCTGTGTTTACAAGATATGCTTCCGCCCCCGCAGCTTCCATACGTTTTACTAACACTTCTGCATATTGTGTTGGGTGAAGTGATAAGAATGCCGCCCCAAAACACGCAGAGAACGTTGGAGTTGGTTCGGTAATACCACGTTCTGTGCCCGCTAATTTCGCTGTGAAACCAGATAAGAAGTAGTATTTGGTTTGCTCTGGTGTCAATTTTGCTACTGGTGGTAACACCCCGAAAGCATCAGCG
The DNA here is from genome assembly GCF_026226765.1 of Avibacterium sp. 21-599. Classification (NCBI taxonomy): domain Bacteria; kingdom Pseudomonadati; phylum Pseudomonadota; class Gammaproteobacteria; order Pasteurellales; family Pasteurellaceae; genus Avibacterium; species Avibacterium sp. 21-599. The sequence goes on along the minus strand of NZ_JAKKOB010000001.1, from coordinate 822,253 downwards.
GTTAAGAAAATCACTTTTTTCGCATGACCCGCTTTAGAAACGGGTTTTACAATGTTCTCAATATGATAGATTGGGTAAGAAACACGGGTGTTTTCTGTTTTTGAGCCGTCATCATAATCCACGGAACCATCTGCTCTCACCACCACATTTTCTAACAAAGCATCACGCTTAATTGCACGATAAATATCTGGCTCACTTTCTTCCGATAATTTGATGGTTTTAGCATAACAACCACCCTCATAGTTAAATACGCCATCATCGTCCCAACCGTGTTCATCATCACCGATCAATTGGCGTTTTGGATCGGTTGAAAGCGTGGTTTTCCCTGTACCAGATAAACCGAAGAAAATTGCCACATCACCTTCTTTACCGACGTTGGCAGAACAGTGCATTGAGGCGATACCTTTAAGTGGAAGGAAATAATTCATCATTGAGAACATTCCTTTTTTCATTTCACCGCCGTACCAAGTTCCACCAATTAATTGAATGCCTTCTGTAATATTAAACGCCACAAAGTTTTCAGAATTTAAGCCTTGTTCTTTCCAATTTGGATTAGTCACTTTAGACCCATTCATTACCACAAAATCTGGTTTAAAGTTCGCTAATTCAGCAGCAGATGGGCGGATAAACATATTCGTTACAAAGTGGGCTTGCCACGCAACTTCAGTGATAATACGCACCGCTAAACGGGTATCTGGATTTGCCCCACAGAACGCATCCACCACAAACAGACGTTTGCTAGAAAGTTGTTTGGTGACTAATTCTTTTAAACTTTGCCAAGTGGCTTGATTCATTGGTTTGTTATCGTTTTTCGCCGCATCACTTGTCCACCATACGGTATCTTTGGTTTTTTCATCTAAAACAATATATTTATCTTTTGGCGAACGTCCGGTAAAAATCCCCGTATCTACAGCGACTGCCCCTGATTTTGTTACCGTACCTTTTTCAAATCCCTCTAGGCCTTCTTTGGTTTCTTCCTTGAATAATTGTTCATAGCTTGGGTTATAAACGACTTCTTTTACATCATAAATGCCTAACTCACCAAGTTCTTCAACTAATTTAGTTACATCTGTCATAATACACCTCAATTAAAAGTTAATATTTAAAATTAAAAGGAAAGTACGAGCTATTTTATGCAAAGAAGATGAAAAAAAATGTTAGGTAGATCGCAAAATCAGAAAAAAACAGCTTACTCACTCAAAATAGTTAATTTTTATGACCTTAATCAAAAAAATTTTGAATTTGCTGTAAAGGTTGCAGACTTTGGTGTTACCGTGATGTGGTCGTGTGAATTGTTGTATAGTACGGTTTTCCTCCACAATATTGCTACAACAATTTATTGTTATTAAGTCTTATACCACTATCAAATTAACCTCTCTAAAATCCTTACCGGATAAGACGGTTAGCACTTTTTACCCCTATTTTGTTTACTAACCCTTTTTTCATTATTTTTCAATTTATTATTTACCTGCCTGAGATTTTTGCGAAATTAGCCAAAAGCCTAAAAATTTGCTATAATCTGCCCAATTTTTTATCAATAAAAACAGAGAATTGTTATGTCGAATAATGTCCCAGAAAATTATGGTGCAAGTAGTATCAAAGTATTAAAAGGCCTTGATGCAGTGCGTAAACGCCCCGGTATGTATATTGGTGATACCGATGACGGAACAGGGTTACATCATATGGTTTTTGAAGTTGTAGATAACGCCATTGATGAAGCATTGGCGGGCTATTGTTCTGATATTATTGTGACTATTCATTCTGATAATTCTGTTTCAGTGCAAGATGATGGTCGTGGTATTCCAGTGGATATTCACCCTGAAGAAGGGGTATCTGCCGCAGAAGTGATTATGACAGTATTGCACGCAGGCGGAAAATTTGATGATAATTCTTATAAAGTGTCTGGTGGATTGCATGGTGTTGGTGTGTCCGTAGTTAATGCGCTATCTGATAAATTACAGCTCACCATTCGCCGTCAAGGCAATGTTCACGAACAATTCTATCATTTAGGTGATCCGCAAGCGCCTTTAACCATTATTGGTGAAACTAGCCAAACGGGAACGACGGTGCGTTTTTGGCCAAGTCCAAGCATTTTCACCAATATTGAATTTGAATATGACATTTTGGCTAAACGCTTGCGCGAGCTTTCTTTTTTAAATTCAGGGGTATCCATTCGTTTAATTGATGAACGTGATGATAAACAGGATCACTTTCATTATGAAGGCGGAATTCAAGCCTTTGTGGAATATTTAAACAAAAATAAAAATCCAATTCATCAAAAACCATTTTATTTTTCCACAGAAAAAGATGATATTGGTGTTGAAGTTGCTTTGCAGTGGAATGAAGGCTATCAATCGGAAAATATTCATTGCTTCACCAACAATATTCCACAACGTGATGGAGGAACTCACTTAGCTGGTTTCCGTGCCGCTTTAACGCGAACCTTAAATGCTTATATGGAAAAATCAGGGCTGAATAAAAAAGGCAAGAACGATAAAGTGGAAACCTCAGGTGATGACGCACGTGAAGGGCTCGTCGCGATTATTTCAGTGAAAGTACCTGATCCAAAATTCTCTTCACAAACTAAAGATAAATTGGTTTCTTCCGAAGTAAAAGGGGCGGTGGAATCCGCCATGAATGAGCGCTTGCAAGAATATTTGGAAGAAAATCCAAATGACGCCAAAATGATTGCAAGTAAAATTATTGATGCAGCGCGCGCGCGCGAAGCCGCACGCAAAGCCCGTGAAATGACACGCCGTAAAGGGGCATTGGATATTGCAGGGTTACCCGGTAAGTTAGCAGATTGCCAAGAACGTGATCCTGCTTTATCTGAACTCTACCTTGTGGAGGGGGATTCTGCAGGAGGGTCAGCAAAACAAGGGCGTAATCGTAAAAATCAAGCAATTTTGCCATTAAAAGGGAAAATCCTAAATGTAGAAAAAGCCCGTTTTGATAAAATGCTTTCTTCCCAAGAAGTGGGAACATTAATTACTGCGCTTGGCTGTGGAATTGGGCGTGATGAATATAATCCAGATAAATTGCGTTATCACAGTATTATTATAATGACCGATGCTGATGTGGACGGTGCGCATATTAGCACCTTATTGCTCACTTTCTTCTATCGTCAAATGCCTGAATTAATTGAACGTGGTCATATTTATATTGCTCAACCGCCACTTTATAAAGTGAAAAAAGGTAAAAATGAAGAGTACATTAAAGATGATGAAGCAATGGCACAATATGAATTGAATATTGCTTTAGATGGCGCAGCGTTATATACCACGAAAGATGCTCCTGCAATGAGTGGGGTGGCATTAGAAAAATTGGTGTCTGAATATAACAGCGTGCAAAAAATGATTGCGCGTTTAAGCCGCCATTATCCAGAAAGTGTTTTAAAAACCTTGATTTATCAACCTGAATTAACCGTCGCTTTAATGCAAAATGAAAGTGCGGTGGAATTTTGGGCAAAATCTTTGGTTGAAAATTTAACGGAAAAAGAAAGCAGCGGTAATCATTATAGTTATAAACTGCATTTCAATAGTGAACGCCATTTACACGAAGTTGTGCTAACCGTGCGTACTCACGGCATTGATACAGAATATGTATTTGGCTTCCAATTTATCAATGGCAATGATTACGCTCGCATTGTGAAATTGGGTTCACAGCTCAACGGCTTACTTGAGCCTGATGCTTATATCGCACGCGGTGAACGTCAGTATCCAGTAACAACGTTTGAACAAGCGGTAGAATGGTTAGTAAAAGAATCGCGTCGCGGTTTAATGGTACAACGTTATAAAGGGTTAGGTGAAATGAATCCAGAGCAGCTTTGGGAAACCACAATGGATCCTGAAACACGTACAATGTTGCAAGTTACCATTAAAGATGCCGTGGCAGCCGATCAGCTCTTCACTACCTTAATGGGGGATGAAGTTGAACCTCGTCGTGAGTTTATTGAATCTAATGCATTACGAGCTAACTTAGATATTTAATGTAGTTAAGTTATATCGATGGGATTGTGTCAGATCTTTCTGTGATTCAGTCCCTTTGTATTTGTTTAGATTTAATAGCAAACAGCTGCAAAAGATTAGATCTAATATTGACGCGTCAAAGTATTTTTTGCTTAGAATATGAGCAAAAACTCAGACATAAACAAAATGAAACACTCATCTTTTTCCTCATAGTCCACTTATTAAATAACGGTTAGTTCTCTGTGAGCTATAAGCCATATAGCCCTTATTGTTATAAAATCACAAAATGGAGCATTGTTTTCTCGCTCTGTGGATAAATGATGGTTAACTTAAACACACTATCACAAATTTTAAACCACAACTGAACGCGCTAGAAAATATTCTTGAAAAACAAGGTATTATCTTAAATTTAAAGCACTATAATGCAAAAAAGAAAAAGATAAACAGTTTGGAGAGAAATTTCTTTATTTCAAATTAACCTGACAGGCACGAGTTTTTAAACAGAGGCTGTCAGATTAAGTTCGATTTTTTACAGATCAGTGTTCTTTGCTACCTTCCGCTTTCTCTGGAAGGAAACCTGATCTCACGTCTTTCATATTCGGTAAGTGGTGAGCAATCCCTTTATGGCAATCAATACAGGTTTTCCCTTCTTTAATCGCCATCGCGTGCATTTTCTCTGCCACTGTTTTTTGTTGCGTGAAATCCATTGCTTCAAAATTATGACAGTTGCGACATTCTTGTGAGTTATTGGCTTTCATTCTTGCCCATTCACGTTCTGCCATTTCTAGACGAGCAGCTTCAAATTTTTCTTTGGTGTCAACTTTACCTGTAAGGTGTGCATAAACTTCTGTTGCTGCTTTGATTTTTCTTGCCCATTTAGGAATAAATTCGTGCGGTAAATGGCAGTTCGCACAAGTGGCTTTCACGCCTGTGCGATTCATATAATGCACAGATTGGCGATATTCTGGCACAACATCATTCATATGACAGCTTGAACAGAATTCTTCCGTATTGGTATGTTCAAGAGCGGTGTTAAATCCTCCCCAAAAGAGAATACCAGCAATAAACGATAACGTGATTAAAACACCGACTGCCATACGACTCGGTGAGCGAAACCAATGCCAAAACTTTTTGATCAATTTCAACATTTTTATTCTCCGTAACCTTTCATAGGTTTAAATTCATTTGGCACGATTGGCTCAACATCAGACTGTGAAACGTGGCATTGTAAGCAGAAATAACGTCTTGGTGAGGTTTCACCGCCGACAATGTTGCCTTGGCGATCCATAAAGTGCGTTGGGCTAATGCGTGTTGCCCCTGTAATGCGTGATGCTTCAACACTGTGGCAGTTTAAGCACTGATTGACATTTTTCGTCACTTGATAATTTTTCACACTATGTGGAATTGTTGGTGGCTGATTTACATAGTTAAGTGCTGGCAGCTCACTTTGTTTTGGTACATTGTGGAAAGCTGGCTTCACATCTTCTGCCGCCCCTTGTAAATAGTTGTCAATTTTATCTTCCGCAGCCATTACGCTGGTGGCGAAAAGTGCGGTTAAAATTACTAAGGTTTTTTTAATCATTTTATTCCCCCGAATGATTAAATCTAGTGGTAAAAGTAAATACATTTTCAGCACAAACATCAATGCAACGTCCGCAACTGATACAATCTTTAGAAAGCACGAGCAGGCTTTCGTCTTTTTTGCCGTGCAATGGGCTACGTAACACTTGTGGCTCAGGGCAAACATTGTAGCAATCCATACAATTATCACAGCGTGTGCGATCAATGACTTTAATACGTGCAATGCTTTTCGCACCAATTAAGCCATAAGTCGCCCCGATAGGGCATAAATGCCCACACCAGCCATGCTCTGCAATCAATAAATCAAATAAAAATATCGCTAAAATCAACCACGTCGTTGCACCAAAGCCATAAATTAACGCGCGTCCAAATGCACTCACTGGGTTGATCCATTCCCACAACATAATGCCACTCATTGCGCTGCCGATAAGAATCATCAATAAAATACCGTAGCGTAATCCACGTGGGATTTTGGCATTTTGCCGAATGCCTAATTTACGTCTTAACCAAGCGGCACTATCGGTAACAAGGTTTAACGGACAAACCCAGCCACAAAATATTTTGCTCCCTAACAAAGCATAAAGGGCGATCACAATACTCGCACCAAGTAGCGTTTTGAAGTTTGGTAAATGGCCTGTTGCAAGGCTTTCTGCGGTAATGAGGGGATCACTCATTGGGATTAAATCTAAAAATAGACTTCCACTATAATTGCCACGCAAAATCCACACACCAAGCCAAGGGCCACTTAGAAACATTGCGAGAATGCTTAACTGGGTTAAACGACGCCAAAACAAAAAGCGATTAGCACGCCATAAACCAAGCTTTTCTCTTGCTTCTCTTCCTGCATATTTCGGTGAATTTGCCATTAACGCCCCTCCGGTTTGCGTACAGGTAAAGAAATCATATCCTCAGGGGCAAGAGAATGCCCAGCCTTTTCTTTTTCTTGCCAACCTAAGCGATAATGTTTACCCAACATTCCTTTTGCTAAAGAGAGAGGTAACACTTTAATTGCCGCCTCGTCCAGTACGCAGGCCTCTTCACATTTTCCGCAACCTGTGCAAGCATCAGAATGCACAGTTGGGATAAATAATGCGTGTTTACCCGTGCGATCATTACGTTGCATTTCTAACGTGATCGCTTTGTCAATAAGCGGACAAACGCGATAACACACATCACAGCGTAAGCCTTGCCAATTTAAGCAAGTTTCGTGATCTAGCAACACCGATAAGCCCATTCGAGCGTCATTAATATTATCCTGTGTAGAATCTAACGCCCCACTTGGACAGGCTTTTGCACAAGGAATATCTTCACACATTTCGCAAGGTTTCTCCCGTGCGATAAAGTAAGGTGTGCCAGCTTCCATAGGTGAAAGCAAGGAAGCAAGGTGTAACATTTCATAAGGACAGGCTTGCACACATTGTCCGCAGCGAATACAGGCAGCGGCGAATTTTTTCTCATCTTCAAGGGCAAACGGTGGACGTAATGCCACGCCTTGACGTGCAAGGCTTTGCTCTTGTTGAAGTCCGAGTAAAATGCCAAGACCTCCTAATCCGCCCGCAGTACGAGCAGCGTCTTTAAAAAATTTACGGCGTTCCGGTGTTTGGGTTAATTTTTTCATCGTTTTTTCACCGCACTTTAGCTATATCAAAGTGCGGTTATTTTTTTAAGCTTTTTCCACTTTAACGGCACATTTTTTGAAGTCCGTTTCTTTAGAAATAGGATCGGTTGCATCTAACGTAAGTTTATTAGCAAGCTGACCTGCATCAAAGAAAGTGGTAAAGACTAAGCCTTCAGGACATTTATTACGTCCACGGGTATCCACATAAGAAATAATTTCACCGCGACGTGAAGACACTTTGATCTTATCACCGTGACGTAATCCCCGTTTTTTCGCATCATTTGGGTGCATCCAAACGACGTTATTCGGGAATGAACGGTGTAATTCAGGAACACGGCGAGTCATTGTGCCAGTATGCCAATGTTCTAATACACGCCCCGTAGATAACCATAAATCATATTCTTCATCAGGCACTTCCGCTGGTGGCTCATAAGGAACCGCTAAGATCACGGCACGTTTGTCAGGCTGACCATAGAATGCTACGCCTTCACCAGCTTTGACATAAGGATCATAGCCTTCACGATAACGCCACAATGTTTCTTTGCCATCAACCACAGGCCAACGTAAACCACGCGCTTTATGATAGAGATCATAATCTGCTAAATCATGCCCATGTCCACGACCGAAAGAGGCATATTCTTCAAATAATCCTTTTTGAATGTAGAAACCAAAATCATAAGCTTCATCATTTAGGCGATCATTTAGCTCTGCATTAGAATATTTATCTACATTACCGTTACGGTATAACACCTCATATAATGTTTTGCCTTTAAATTCTGGATTTGCATCTAAAATGTCAGCGGGCCAGACTTCATCCGTTGTGAAGTATTTTGAAAATTCTACTAATTGCCATAAGTCAGATTTTGCTTCACCCGGTGCTTTCACTTGCTGACGCCATACTTGTGTGCGGCGTTCGGCATTACCGTAAGCCCCTTCTTTTTCTACCCACATTGCGGTTGGTAACATTAAATCTGCAGCTAATGCGGAGACTGTTGGATAGGGATCGGAAACCACGATAAAGTTTTCAGGATTACGCCAACCCGGGAAAGTTTCTTGATTGATATTTGGGCCACCTTGCATATTGTTAGTACACATTTGCCATAACACACGCATTTTGCCATCTTTTAATGCACGGCTTTGTGCCACAGCGTGATAGCCTAGTTTATCGGTGATCACACCTGCTGGAATTTTCCACGTTTTCTCTGCTTTAGCACGATGTTCAGGTTTTGTTACCACCATATCAGCGGGTAAGCGGTGGATAAAGGTACCTACTTCACGCGCGGTACCACAAGCAGATGGCTGACCGGTTAATGAGAATGGTCCACAGCCCGGAATGGAGATTTTCCCAGTTAATAAGTGAATGTTATAAATCAAGTGGTTTGCCCACACACCACGCGTATGTTGGTTAAAGCCCATTGTCCAGAACGAAACAATTTTGCGTTTTGGATCGGCATAAAGCTGCGCCAAACTTTCAAGTTGCTCTTTTGGTACGCCTGACATTTCGTGTGCTTTATCAAGGGTATATTCAGACACAAGGGCTTTGAGTTCTTCAAAGTTACTGTCATACATTTTACCGCTATTAGCATTTTTTGCTGCTTTCTGGCGCGGATCGCTATCACGCAAGCCATAACCAATATCGGTTTCACCACGTTTAAATTTAGTATGTTTATTAACGAAATCCCAATTAATGGCATCATTTTGAATTAAATAATTAATGATGTAGTTCAAGATCACTAAATCTGATTGTGGTGTGAAAACCATTCCATTATCGGCAAGTTCAAAACTACGATGCTCAAAGGTAGAAAGCACGGCCACTTTAACATCAGGATTAGATAAACGGCGATCAGAAATACGCGACCATAAAATTGGGTGCATTTCTGCCATATTTGAACCCCATAACACGAAAGCTTCCGCTTCTTCAATATCGTTATAGCAACCCATCGGCTCATCAATACCAAAGGTACGCAAAAATGCAACCGCCGCAGAAGCCATACAATGACGCGCATTTGGATCAATATTATTAGAACGGAAACCGGCTTTCCAAAGTTTGGCTTTCGCGTAACCTTCAAAAATGGTGCTTTGCCCAGAGGTGAACATTCCCACTCCATTCGGTCCACGTTCTTTCATTGCCGCCAAGAATTTTTCTTTCATCGTTTTGAAAGCAGTATCCCAAGTTACTGGCGTGAAATCACCATTTTTATCATATTTGCCGTCTTTCATACGTAACATTGGCTGAGTTAAACGGTCTTTTCCATACATAATTTTTGGTAAGAAGTAACCTTTGATACAGTTTAATCCACGGTTTACTTCCGCATCAGGATCCCCTTGTGATGCCACAACACGTCCATTTTGCGTACCAATTAATACTCCACAGCCTGTACCACAGAAACGGCAAACACCCTTGTCCCATTTGATACTGTTATCCTGTGTGGCTTCCACATTTTTTACTGGAATGGTTAATCCAGCAACCGCCGCAGCGGCAACGGCTGCATTGGTTTTCATAAAGTCTCGGCGACTTAAATTCATCTCATTTCCCCCACGAGTATGATTAATTATTCATCATTGCCTTCATCTTGTTGATGATAGACTAAAGATACGGTAATCACGCCATCAATATTGCGCGCTTGCTCCATTTGCTCGAGCAAAAGATGTTGATCGTGCGATTGCATCACCGCCACCAACTTGCCTTTTTCAACATCTTCGGCAGGCACTTCGGTATAAGGTACAGCTAAAAGTGCGGTCTTAATTTTTTCAATTTTTTGCGGATTACATTGAACAATCACGCCACAAACGTGCCAATCTTCCGCTTTATCCATTGGGATAGTCGAGTGTTTATTTAACATTTTTATTCCTGTGGATATATCATATATTGAGCGCTAGTAGGTTCACTCAATTTTATTTAAATGGTGATATTGACCACGACTCAAATAACTTTTACTAGGCTTACTATTCTCTTGAGGGATTGGTCTATTTTTAATAACCTAAATTAAGTATTTATCCGATTAAAAACTAATTTATTGTTTTAGATCAAAATTATTCCAGTATCAGATAAGGCGATAAATTACTTTCTTTAACTCATTGACTAACATTTCTATGAAAAAAGAATTTTTTTGTTAAAATGCTGAAAGATTAGAATTATATTTGATACTAAAAATTCGTGAAAATAAGAAAACACTCTGTTGCCACCAAAATTGCTAATTACTTGCTACTTATTATTATTTTTGCAACGGTGATTAGTGTATTAAGTTTAATTATTATGCTAAGTAATAAATCTGATGCCGAATTAATCAATATATCCGGTTCATTACGAATGCAAAGTTATCGTATTTTATACGAAATGGAACATGCACCTGAGTTAGTGTCAAAAAATTTACTTCAATACCGTTCCACCTTACATTCCTCTACCTTAACGGATATTAACCATCAGTTTTTTATGCCCAATGATATTAAGCAGGCTTATCAACATCTGATTGTACGTTGGAAGGAAATGGAGAATTATGCCAAACAAATGAATTATCCTTCCTATCAAAAAGAAGTAGCAAACTACGTTGCTGAAGTGAACCAATTTGTTGAAGATTTACAACATTTTGCTGAGAAAAAACTTTATCTTGCAGTATATTGCATTCTTTTTGCAATGCTTTCTATTGTCGCAATGGTGTCTTATGTGGTGTGGTTTACCAAAAAACAAATGGTAAAACCGTTGGAAAAATTAGCCTTAGCAAGTACCCAAGTGCAAATTGGGCAATTCAACCACATTCCACTAGATAGTAATAATAATGATGAAATCGGACGACTTGCTTTAGTTTTTACCCAAATGGCGAGTGATTTGAAAAAGCTGTATGCAGGGCTGGAAGAAAAGGTCAATGAAAAAACGCAAAAATTGAGCCAAGCTAACCGCTCTCTTTCAATGCTTTACCAATGTTCTCAATTAGTTACCACGAATAATATCGATCCTACGTTACTCAAGCAAGTCTTAAAACAAATAAAAGTCAATGAACATTTACGCTATATTGAATTACTGGTATATGGCGCAGAACATTGGAATATCCAGCTTGGTGAGAAAGAAGCCCCACTCTCGACACAACAAATGGAACTTTGTGTTGAAGGGGATAAACTTGGGCTACTATCTTGGCAAGCAGGATTACCCTGCCCTGATTTACGCACAATGCAAAATGTCTCACAAATGTTGAGCCGTTCACTGTATTTCCACTATACGCAACGTCAGCAACAACAGCTTTTATTAATGGAAGAACGGTCAATTATTGCACGAGAATTACACGATTCATTGGCACAAGTGCTGGCGTATTTACAAATTCAACTCACCTTGCTAAAGCACAATCTGAACAAGGATGGCGAGCAAAATAAAGAAAAAAGCCTGACAATTATTCGTGATTTTGAACAAGCCTTAAATGATGGTTATGTTCAACTGCGCGAATTGCTTGCCACCTTCCGTTTAACAGTGCAAGAAGCAAATTTACAGCTTGCACTTGAACAAGTGATTGACTCTTTACGCAATCAAACAACAATGAAAATGCGCGTGGAATGTAGTTTGCCGTCTCACACTTTCAACGCGCAACAGCTCGTACACGCCTTGCAAATTGTCCGCGAGGCAGCATTAAATGCGATTAAACATTCTCAAGGTACAGAAATTGAAGTGGTTGCTCACACCAATGAAGACGGAGAATATGAGCTGTTGGTGCGCGATAATGGCGTGGGTATTCCTAGCCTCGATGAACCAGCTGGGCATTACGGTTTAAATATAATGAATGAACGCAGCGCCCAACTCAATGCTATACTAAGCATCAATAATCGCCCTGAAGGCGGTACAGAAGTGAAAATGACACTGCCAAATAAATTATAGACGTTAAGGAATAAAATGGAAAATCTTCAACCATTTCATACACTTGGAATAAATGCGCAAGCAAAAATGGTAAAAAAAATCACCGCACTTGAACAAATCCTCCCTCTTTGGCAAGAAGCCCAACAGCAACAGCTTCCCGTGCTTTTTCTTGGGCAAGGTAGCAATGTGTTATTTGTGGAAGATTTTAACGGAATCGTACTGATAAATGCATTAAAAGGCATTGAACATCACCAAGATGAGCACTTTCATTATCTTCACGTCCAAGGGGGCGAAAATTGGCACGAGCTGGTTCAATGGAGCTTGGAACAAGGTATTTATGGTTTGGAAAATTTGGCATTAATCCCCGGCTGTGTCGGCTCCGCCCCAATCCAGAATATCGGTGCTTACGGGGTAGAATTTAAAGATCTGTGCGATTATGTAGAGGTACTTAACCTTAATACAGGCGAAATCTTCCGTTTAAACAAGGCTGAATGTCAATTTGGCTACCGTGAAAGCCTCTTCAAACATCAATATAAAGAGGGGTATATGATTGTTGCAGTCGGATTAAAATTAGCTAAAGATTGGCAGCCTGTATTAAGTTATGGCACCCTTTCGCGTTTTGATCCTGCCACGGTAAAAGCCGAAGACATTTTCAATGAAGTCTGTACGGTACGCCGTGCGAAGTTGCCTAATCCACAAGAATTCGGCAACGCAGGAAGTTTTTTCAAAAATCCCGTTATTTCCAGCGCACTTTTTGCACAATTAAAACACCAATACCCCGAGATACCGAACTATCCGCAGCCAGATGGCACGGTGAAGTTAGCCGCCGGTTGGCTGATTGATCAATGTGGCTTAAAAGGCTATCAACTTGGTGGTGCGGCAGTGCATCAAAATCAAGCGTTGGTACTGATTAATAAAGCACAAGCAAGTGGTAAAGATGTGGCGAACCTTGCCCATCATATTCGTCAAACTGTGGCAGAAAAATTTGCGGTGTATTTACAACCTGAAGTTCGTTTTGTCGGTGCGAAAGGCGAAATTGACAGCGAACAATTTATTTCATCGCAACATTAATCATTATTCTCATTTAACTAAAAAGGAAACAAAATGGATTTCAAAACAATTTTAGAAACGTTACCTACTATCGATCACCTTTCGGGCTTAAGCGTATTTGACGGTGAAACACCACTTCATCACATTCCTGCCATTGCTGGCAAACTTGGCTCATTACGCGTATATAATGCCCTTGCGCAAGAATTTAACGGAAAATTAGACCGCACTTGCGCAGAGAAAGGCTTACAACTTTTCGCTGAACATACTGCAGATGCGAAACAATTCCCCGGCAAACATCCCAATATTGATTTATTGTTTGCTGTGATAACAGAAGGAAAAGAATACCGCCTTGTACCTGAAATAGCAGAGGGAAAATAATGTCGAAAGCCAAGCCTTTTCCTATTGGGGTAAACTATTTCAGCATTGTATTGGGCATTTCTGCACTCGGTTTGGCGTGGCGTTATAGTGCTAATGTGTTGGCTGTGCCAACGCTTATCGCAGAAACCTTGATCGGCTTTGCAGCCTTGCTTTGGGGGATACTATTTTCGATTTATGTGTATAAATGGATACGCTATCCCACCCAAGCTAAAGCCGAATTGCATCACCCAATTTTAGGCTGTTTCGTCAGCCTGATCCCAATTACACTTTGGGGCTGTCCTAGATAACTAGACTAAACTTCCTTTAACTAGTTGTTTTAAAATGGAAATTTGAGTTTTTATGTCACTGTAATTAAAACGCCATTCGCATTCCTTTAAATAAAGCTCAAAATGGGCTTTAGGAATACCATTAAATTTGCGAAAATGGCTAAATTCACTCACATCAAGCACATCATAACTACGATAAGTATCGGTGTAAACAATACTATCAGGCTTTACTTTCTCTCGAATAATAGGTAACAAGGTGGCTGATTGAGTATTCGGAACCGCAACGGTATAAACCTTGCCATTGCGTTTAAGGAGCCCGAATACCGCGATTTTCCCTGCCGCGCCACGACCACGTTTACCTGTGCGGGCACTACCAAAATAACTTTCATCGGCTTCAATTTCACCTTCAAACATTTCTAAGTGTAGGCTATTTTGATAGATGAGCAGGCGTAAACGATGAAAGTAGTATGCTGCTGTTGTTTTGTTTACATTGACCAACTCCGCAGCAGTCCTTGCTGTAATCCCTGCGACAAATAGCTCAATGAGTTTATTTTGTTTATGCTGACTTAGACGACTTTTTCTCATTGGTTCATTCTAACCTAAATAGAGTTTTTAGTCGTTATCTAGGACAGCCCCTACACTTTTATTAATCGCGATGGGATTATCACCTTATAGTAAAGGATTGGCACAATATTTAGTTGGGCTTGGCATTGTGGCACAACTTGCATTTTCTACCTACCGTTACGGTGGATTATGGCGTGGTATTCATCCACAAGATGCCACGACCCCCGTGCTATATTTGCCAACCGTTGCAGCAAATTTCGTCAGTGCAACGGCATTAGGCTTATTAGGTTATTCAGAATTAGGAATGTTATTTTTCGGTGCAGGAGTGATTGCGTGGATTATGCTTGAACCCGCCGTGCAACAACGTTTACGCAATTTAACTGAATTGCCAACAGCAATTCGCCCAACGATTGGTATCCAACTTGCGCCTGCTTTTGTTTGCTGTTCAGCCTATCTTGCCTTAAATGGCGGTCATATTGATTGGATAGTGAAAAGTTTGATCGGATACGGCTTGCTACAATTATTATTTTTAATTCGCCTACTGCCTTGGATCGGCAAACAATTCCGTCTCACTTATTGGGCATTTTCATTTGGCTTAGCCTCAATGGCTGGAGTAGGCATTCGCCTTTACGGCAAAGGTGAGAACCTCAGCCTTGCCCTACAACATTTAGGTTTAACGATGTTCATCGTTGCCAGCTTGTGCATCGGATTTCTCATTGTGGCAACACTTAGATTAATCATAACAAAGCAAATTCCCTAGCTTTGCAATTGACTAAAATAGATTTATTTTATTGCGTAAAAATTTAATCAAAAGAAATGAACTTTCTGATCTCACAATAGTCTAAATTTACAAGAAAAGGATAAATTAATCGTTATAATCGATTGACCTTATAATAAATTATGTTATAAATAGACCCACATTGTGGGCATAAAATAAGAAGGAATATGATGAACAAAGATACACAAGCTCTAATGTTAGTTCCTCAAGGTAGCTTAGAAGGCTATATCCGTGCTGCAAACGAATATCCTATGCTAACTGCAGAGGAAGAAAAGGAATTAGCGGAACGTTTGTATTATAAAGAAGATCTTGAGGCAGCCAAAAAATTGATTTTGTCTCATCTTCGCTTTGTGATCCACGTTGCGCGTGGTTATTCTGGTTATGGATTGCCACAAGCGGATTTAATTCAAGAAGGTAACATTGGCTTAATGAAAGCGGTAAAACGCTTTAACCCTGAAGTGGGCGTTCGCCTTGTTTCCTTTGCTGTACATTGGATTAAAGCAGAAATTCACGAATATGTACTACGTAACTGGCGTATCGTCAAAGTGGCAACGACGAAAGCACAACGTAAATTATTCTTTAACCTACGCAAAACTAAACAACGCTTAGGTTGGTTCAATGATAATGAAGTGGATATGGTGGCCGAGGAACTAGGCGTATCAAAACAAGATGTCATTGAAATGGAAAGCCGTATGACAGGAGCGGACGTTGGCTTTGATCTTTCTAATGATGACGATGATGAAAGTTATGCTCCAGCGCTTTATCTTGAGGACAGAAACTCAAATTTTGCCGCAGAATTAGAAAATGAAAATTACGAAACTCAAGCTGCAGATCAGGTTGCCGCAGCGCTTGAAGGTTTAGATGAACGTAGCCAAGATATTATCAAAGCACGTTGGTTAGATGAAAATAAAGCAACGCTACAAGATTTAGCTACGAAATATAATATTTCCGCTGAACGTGTTCGCCAGCTTGAAACCAATGCACTGAAAAAACTTAAAAGTGCGGTAACGTTCTAAAGCCAAACAACATAAAAAGCACTGGATTACATCAGTGCTTTTTTATTTATAGCCAGCCAAAGGGTGGCTATAAAAACCATACGCTATGCGTATGGTGTTAAAGAGCTTAAGCGATGAAAAGAAAAATCCTCACTATATAATGAACAAGGCTGACAACCAAAATTCAACATATAGGAGGATAGCTCATAGCAAATAAAGCGAATGACGATTCAAGTTTATCACACGCAAAGTGGAACGGTAAGTATCACCTAGTATTTATACCTAAATACAGACGGAAAGCTATTTTCGGTAAGCTAAGAACAGATATAAGGCGTATTTTAAGGCGTTTATGTGATTATAAAGGCGTAGAAATTGTAGAAGCTCATGCAATGAAAGATCATATCCATATGCCTGTAAAAATACCAACCGAAATTAACAGTTTCACGTTTTATGGGATATTTGAAAGAAAAATCATCATTGATGATTTTTGAAAAATATACAAATCTAAAATATAAATATGGCAATAGACACTTTTGAGCAAAAGGCTATTATGTAAGTACCGTGGGCTTAAATGCCAAGGTGGTAGAGGAATATATACGTAACCAAGAAAAAGAAGATATGGTACAAGATAATTTAAGTACGAAAGAATATGTGGACCCCTTTAAGGGGATCTCTAAACACGGTTATCGGTCTTTTTACACATCCCTTGAGGGATGTGTGAAGTAAAAGCCCTTATAGGGTAGCCTCAAAACCGCACGTTTCACGTGCGGATTGTTATTGATTTATGGCATGAAGGTTCTGAACTATTTTTATAGCGTAAATTGTCAAACTAACTGCAATATTTTATCAAAATAAACTTCATAAGGGGTTTTCCAGTTTAAACATTTGCGTGGTCGGTGATTTAATTTATCGACCACGGCTTGTATTTGTGCCTCCGAAAAGGGCGTAATGTCTTGACCTTTCGGAAAATACTCCCTTAGTAAACCGTTCGTGTTTTCATTTGTTTCTCTTTGCCAAGGTTGGTGGGGCAATAGAAAGTAAAATTCAACCTGAAGTCTTTCCGTTACCTGCTGATGTTTTGCAAATTCTTTCCCTCTATCTAGAGTAATGCTCTC
Source organism: Avibacterium sp. 21-599 (assembly GCF_026226765.1). NCBI lineage: Bacteria > Pseudomonadati > Pseudomonadota > Gammaproteobacteria > Pasteurellales > Pasteurellaceae > Avibacterium > Avibacterium sp. 21-599. Next base: position 805,100 of record NZ_JAKKOB010000001.1, on the reverse strand, counting down.
TAAAGGCTCATTGTGCAAGGCTTCACTCATTGCCTTAGCAACGCTTTCTGCTCGCTTTGCAGGCAATTTTCTGATGATGGAAAAACGGCTTTTTCTATCCGTCAAAGTCAATGAACAAGCTTTGCCTGCCGCGCCCAACACTGTATCTGCTTCCCAATCACCTAAACGGCTTCGAGTTTCGGCTTCGCTTGGTCGTTCGGTTAAATGATAACTAATAGGGATTTTCCCGCGTTTTTCCACATAGTCATTGGTATGCCGCCTTTTCCCGCGATGACGGAGTTTCCGAATAGTCCCTCTTGCCCCGTGCGATAACCCTTTCTCATCAAACCACCCGGCATAAATTCCTCGGTAAATGCCGACAAAGCTAATAGAAAGCACACTTTGTTCATATTTCAACCGAGAGGCAATTTGCTCTGGCGACCAATTCTCTTGCAAGAATTTTTGCTTAACAAAATCAAACAATTTCGGGTCGGCTAATTTTCACTTGGGTTTGCATTCTATCCGTTGTTGTTGATAGTGTTGTTGCGCCGATAATGCCGCATATTCGCCCTGACAGCGCTTCAATTCTCGTGAAATGGTCGATTTATGTCGCTGTAATCGCTGAGCAATCTGGGTGATTGTTTTGCCTAATGCGTGAGGCGGAGTTTCCGAAAACCATTATCTTTTCGCGTTCATAAAGGGTAAGATGTTTGTAGGTGTTCATCACTTCTCATTAGTAATTTTGTTGTCTCAAACAAATTATCGTCGATTTCCTTATGAATACTTTTTTATTTGTTGCAGTGAGATTGTAAATTCAAGCGAAAAACAAAAAAATCCCACCGCACTTTTTTGTTGAGGGATTTATCTATGAAAGAAACAGGGAATTTGACGGTGATGGTGAGTAATCTCAGGAGCAACAGCATTATTTCTCCTGATTAAAGTAGATTAAAGCACGGTATTTTTAATTCATTATGCTGTTATTTATTTTGCCAATATGCCCGAAATGCTTTGGGCGTATTGCCCTGTTCTTTTTTAAATACGGAATAAAAATATTGCAAGGAGGGGTAACCGCATACTTCGGCAATCTCAGTAATTGCAATATCAGAAAATCGTAGTAAATGAATGGCTCTTTTCATTTTTTCTTGATGAATAATTTGATGAATGGTTTTATTCATTTCCGCTTTAAAACGGAGTTCTAAATTACTACGCGAAACTCTTAAATGATCTAGTACTTGCTCAACCTTTATCCCTTGACACGCACGTTGTCGAATATAATGCATCGCTTGTATAACGAGAGGATCACATAAAGAAAGGTAGTCAGTAGAATTGCGTTCTTCAACGCCTAATGGGGGAATAAGTAGGGGTTTATTACTAACAGGCAGGTGATTCAGTTGATGGTGTAATAGTTTTGCTGCTTGATAACCAATTTGTTTTGTGCCTTGAGAGACGGATGACAGTGAAATGCGAGAGAGATATTGTATAATTTCTTCATTATCTATACCAATTACACAATATTGATCAGGCACTGCCATTCTTGCTGTTTCACAGGCTTGTAACAGATGCCTTGCCCTTGCATCGGTAACCGCAATAATCCCCGTATGTTGTGGAAGTGATTGAATCCATTGAATTAACTTTTCTTGTGCTGTGCGCCAATTTTGTGAATTGGTTTGTTCGCCTTGATAAAGGCGGATAGGATAAGCGTATTTTTGCATTAAGTGAATAAACGCATTTTCCCGTTCAATCGCCCAATGTTTTTGCTGATTTTCTGTGGGTAAGCCATAGAAAGCAAAGTGATTTAATCCTTTTTGTTTGAGATGTAAAAAAGCGGTTTCAATTAATGCGTAATTATCGGTAGCAACATAAGGGAAATGTGGATAAAAATCAGGATTTTGGTAAGAACCGCCCACGGCGACAAGGGGAACATCTATATTTTTCAGTAATTCGGCGGTTTCTGGATCATCAAAGTCAGCAATAATTCCGTCAATGGAAAGGCGTTGGATGGTTTCTTTATGGTAAACAAAATCATCTTCCATAAAAATATCCCACGTGCATTGAGAGGCCTGTAAATATTGACCGACACCTGCGACAACTTGGCGATCATAAACTTTATTAGCATTAAAAAGTAGTGCGATACGATAAAACTTTCCTGTATGTTGCATATTTCCGTTCCTACCTATCTCCATTTGATGAATAGCATAACGAAATTTAGAAAAAATTAAACCGTTTGTTTTCATTTGAAGTGCGGTATAAATTTAGCCCATTTTTACACCGCACTTGATTTTACTGACTTAAAGCCCTTTTAATCGTTGATAAAGTTGATGATATTTTTCTCGTTTTTGTTGATATTGCTGATAAATTTGACTATTTGGTTGATAGATATTTTCAAGCGGGAGTGGCTTACAATAGTCAGCAAGCGGTTGCGTTGGATTTAATGCAATTTGGGCTAATTTGGCAGCCCCAAGAGCTGGTCCAACATCTCCTCCTGTGCGATATTCAAATACTTTCCCCGTAATATCTGCTAATAATTGTCGCCAATAGGCACTTTTGGCTCCCCCGCCAATAAGACTTATACTCGTTGCTTCTGCGCCTGTTTCGTGTAAAACATCAATACCATCAGCAAGGGCGAAACTAACGCCTTCAAGCACTGCTCTCGCCATAGTAATCGCATCATCATTGTGGTTGAGTCCCCAGAATACTCCTGTGGCATAAGGATCGTTATGCGGCGTACGTTCACCAGAAAGATAAGGTAAAAAAAGCGTATCGGAAGGGGTTTTACAGTGCTCTATTTGGTTGAAGAGTTGTGCGATATCGCGAATTCCCGTAATATTTTTTACCCAATCAATCGCAGAAGCGGCGCTTAAAATCACCGACATCAGATGCCAACGTTCAGGGAGGGCGTGACAGAAACTATGCACGGCTTTTTGTGGATTGGCGCTGAATTGATCCGTTACTACAAAATAAACCCCTGATGTTCCTAATGACAACATTGCTTGCCCAGCTTGATACAGCCCTATTCCTATTGCACCTGCTGCATTATCGCCACCACCTGCCACAACAGGAACGGATTTCATTCCCCATTGTTGAGCAATATCTTGACGTAAATAGCCTGTAATTTGATTGCCCTCAAATAATCTCGGCATTTGTTCAATACTGAGTTCGCAAGCATTGAGAAGAGGCTCACTCCATTGGCGTTGTGCAACATCAAGCCACATTGTTCCTGAGGCATCTGACATATCAGAGGCATATTCCCCCGTCATTCTTAAACGGAGATAATCTTTTGGCAATAATACTTTGTTAATTTTGGCAAATAATGCAGGCTCATTCTTTTTTACCCATTTTAATTTAGGCGCGGTAAACCCCGGCATCATCAAATTGCCAGTAATTTGACGAGATTCGGGAACGCTTTGTTCTAATTCCTGACATTCATTTGCACTACGCCCATCATTCCATAAAATAGCTGGGCGAAGAATTTGATCTTGCTTATCAAGTAATGTTGCACCGTGCATTTGCCCGGTTAAACCAATGGCTTTAACATCATTCAGCGGATATTGTTGTGCTAAGTTAAGCATTGCGTGCTCTGTTGCTTGCCACCAAGTTTCAGGATCTTGTTCAGACCACAGTGAATGTGGGCGAGAAACAGATAAAGGATGATGTGTGGTGGCGAGAATACGCTGTTGTTCATCAAGTAATACAACTTTTACTCCAGAGGTGCCGAGATCAATACCAATATACATAATCACTCCTTTTGATAGGACAAAGGCTTGCAGATTGCTATATATCCTACAAGCCTTATTATTCGCGTTTCTTAATCCTTAATATTAGTCATAAATATAACGATTAACCAAATTCTCTAAATATTCTTGCTGACCTGAAATTGGTTGAGGATTTAGATTTTGGCGTTCAACAAGTTCAGCAAGGCTTGCTAAAGAGGCTTGACCAGAGAGAATTTCCTGTCCTAATTGACCTTCCCAACCTGCATAACGCTGCGCAACAATTTTTTCTAATTGCTGTTCTTCAAGCATTTTAGCTGCGCGTTTGAGTGATAAAGCAAGTACGTCAATAGCACCAATATGCCCATAAAATAAATCATAAGGATCGCAACTTTGGCGGCGAATTTTGGCATCAAAATTAAATCCCCCTGTAGTAAAGCCACCATTTTTCAAGATTTCATACATAATTAATGTATTTTCTTCAACACTATTTGGGAATTGGTCGGTATCCCAGCCAAGTTGAGGATCACCGCGGTTTGCATCAATAGATCCAAAAATACCTAAAGCATAAGCGCTTGCAATTTCATGTTGGAATGTATGGCCGGCAAGTGTGGCGTGGTTCGCTTCAATATTCACTTTGATTTCATTTTCTAAACCAAATTGTTTTAAGAATCCATAAACCGTTGCAACATCATAATCATATTGATGTTTGGTTGGTTCTTGCGGTTTTGGTTCAATCAATAATGTGCCTTTAAAACCAATTTTATGCTTGTGATCAACAACCATTTGCATAAAACGTCCTATTTGCTCACGTTCCCGTTTTAGATCGGTATTAAGTAAGGTTTCATAGCCCTCTCGACCGCCCCATAATACGTAGTTTTCACCACCTAATTTTTGGGTTGCATTCATTGCATTGACAACTTGTGCGGCGGCCCAAGCAAAGACTTCTGGATTTGGATTGGTCGAAGCCCCCGCCATATAACGTGGGTTAGTAAAGCAATTCGCTGTTCCCCATAATAATTTTATGCCTGTATCTGCTTGTTTTTGAGTCAGAACATCTACAAGGGTATGGAAATTATATAAATATTCTTTAAAGGAGTTTCCTTCTGGCGCAATATCAACATCATGGAAACAATAGTAAGGAATACCTAATTTAGTAAAAAATTCAAACGCAATATCCGCTTTCTGTTTTGCCCCAGCAAGCGGATCACTATTTTTTTGCCAATGACGATCAAGCGAGCCAGCACCAAACATATCATTACCATTCCAACAGAAGGTATGCCAATAACAAACTGCTAAACGCAAATGCTCAGCCATTGTTTTGCCTAAAATGACTTGATTGGCATCATAATAACGAAATGCCAAGGGATTGGTTGAGTTTATCCCTTCATAACGGATTTTATCAATTTTATCAAAATAGTTTGTCATCGTTCTTTCTCCTTATTGCATTAAGTTCATTCGCATCATTCACTAAAAAAGCAAAGGGAGCAATTACGTTATTTTATTTATTCATTAAGATTATTCTTTATTGTGCAGAAGATCACAAAAAAGAAAAAACATAATAGCAATATTAATTTTCTGAATAGTAAAACAAAGAAACAAACTTTAAATTAACCTTAGGAGAAAATAAAAATGCGTTTAGTGCGTTTAAATTTGCTATGTAATCAGCTTGGTATTTCTAATTCTAAAACAAGGAGAAGAATATGACACATAAAGCCTATAAAAAACAAATAGCTGAACGCATCGAACAATATAGTGCGAAGTGGCATAATTATCGAGGCGAAAACTATATTTCAATGTCCGTGGCTGATATGGATTTACCTGCCCCTCAAGCATTGATTGAAGCACTTGATAAAGCAAATAAAACGGGAATTTATGGTTATACATTATTACCTGAAAATTATTTTGACGTGGTCGCAAACTATATTAAACGCCATTACCATTATCCCGTTGATAAAAATGAGATTGTATTTTGTCCCAGAATTATTCAGGGCATTGCCATTTATTTACGGGAATTCACACAACCGGCTGATAAAATTTGCTTATTCACGCCATCTTATTCCCCTATTACCAATATCATAACCGATAACCAACGTGAGCTACTAACCTGTCCTTTAGTCTATAAAAATAATGGTTATCATATTGATTTTCCAAAATTGGAAGACTGCTTTAAGCAAGCTAAAACATTTATTTTACTTTCCCCTCATAATCCAACAGGGAGAGTGTGGACATTTGAAGAATTACAAAAAATTGCACAATTAGCCGAACAATATCAGGTTTTTATTATTTCTGATGATGTTCACGCTGATTTTACTTTTACCCAACAAGCACACCAAATTATTGCGGGCATTACGCCTTATGTGAAAAATCATTCTATGATTTGCACCTCTCCAGCAAAAACATTCAATATTCCGGGATTAGAAATTGCAAATCTGTTAATTCATAATCGTAAAATTAGAGAAAAATTACACCGCACTTTATTGCAGCTTGGCATCCATAATCCTAATTATTTCTCTATTCCAGCTATTATGGTGGCATATCAACAATGTGATAGCTGGATAACACAAATTAAAAATGAAATAGCTGAAAATAAACAATTCGTAAAACATTTTTTTGCCCAAGAAATACCACAATTCGATGTGGTTTGTACTGAAGGAACTTATTTGCTATGGGTGAATTATCAAAAATTAGCGATAGATGAAGCAACATTAAAAAATCGCATAACCAACCTTGCACAACTGGAGCTGGCTTGGGGAACAGATTTTGGGATCGAAGGAATGGGATTTTTCCGAATGAATATTGCAATGCCACGGGCTTTATTGCAACAGGCTTTAATTCAACTTCGAGATGGGTTAAAACAACAAGCATAAGGGGAATAACGATGAGTACAACTAAATTACATCGAACACCAAGTTTAATGGAAGCATTATCACCAATTTTGGTCATGCTTATCTTACTCGGATTAGGTTATGCCTTTTTCGATTTACCACCTGAGCCATTAATGATCATTTCTTGTGTTTTTGCCGGTGGATTAGTGAAGTATCTTGGCTATAGTTATGATGAAATGCTCGGGGCAATTGCAGGAAAAATTGCCAAAACAATGCCCGCACTTTTAATTTTAATTACAGTGGGACTGTTAATTGGCACGTGGATTGCTGGTGGAACGATTCCAATGATGATTTATTATGGCTTAAAAGTCATCGATCCTAAATTCTTATATATTACTGCCTTATTACTCACCTCTATTGTGTCTGTTTGTACGGGGACCTCTTGGGGATCCGCAGGAACAGTCGGGGTCGCCTTTATGGGAGTGGCAATAGGTCTAGATGCGAATCTTGCGGCAACCGCCGGTGCCGTCGTTGCTGGGGCTTATTTTGGTGATAAACTTTCTCCGCTTTCTGATACCACAAATATTGCCTCAGCCGCTGCGGGAGTGGATTTATATGAGCATATTGCCCACTTACTTTATACTACGTTACCTTCTTTTATCGTTGCCGCTATTGTATATATTTTTTACGGTATGTCTGGTAATTTACACGATGTCGCCACACCCGCAAAAGTGGTTGAAATGATATCAGGTTTAGAACAAGTTTATCACTTTAATGTCATTTTATTACTTATCCCTGTTGCCATTATTTTATGGGGGTCTATCAGCAAAAAACCAACCATTCCAGTTATGTTACTGTCTGCCTTTGTTGCCATACTCAATGCGATTTTTATTCAGAAGTTTGCCTTAGCAGATGTGGTGAATAGTGCAGTGAATGGTTTTAATGTATCGATGATTCCTAATGATATTCAGGTTAGTAGTGATTTAGCTCGCCTATTAAATCGTGGTGGTATGAATTCAATGATGGGCACATTATTGATCTGTTTCTGTGCGCTTTCATTTGCAGGTATTTTATCTCTTAGCGGTGCCTTAGAAGTGATTATTAAACACTTATTAAAATTAGTGCGTTCAACCGCCTCTTTAATTTTTACCACCATTCTTTGTGGTTTAACGATGATTGGGGTAACTTGTAATGGACAAATTTCTATCTTAATTCCGGGCGAAATGTTACGCGAAGCTTATATAGAACGTGGCTTACATCCAAAAAATTTAAGCCGTACGGCTGAAGATTCCGCAACCATTATTGAGCCGATTTTACCTTGGACCGCAGCCGGTGCTTATATGGCAGGAACGCTTGGCGTGGCGACCCTATCTTATCTTCCTTGGGCAATTTTATGCTGGAGTGGTATCGTATTTGCGATGTTATGGGGGATCACCGGATTTGGTATTGCTAAATTAAATAAAGCATAAGTTAAATAGGTAAAATAAGTAAAAATCGTTATCTCTTTGATAAGAAATAACGATTTTTTTATTATTGTGTACTTCATCACAAAAAAGAAAAAACATAATAGGATTAATAAATCTGATAATTGAATTATTAATTTAACCTCAGCAAACTAGGGATTGAGTGAATAAGTTGTTGCGCTCAACTATCATTAATTTAACCTAATATGAGGTGCTATTATGAAAATCAAACATCTTTTCCTTTCCCTTGCAGCTTCTTTAACGTTATTAACCAATCCTATTCTCGCTAAAGATCTCACCATAGGTATGTCCATTGATGATTTACGCTTGGAGCGTTGGCAAAAAGATCGTGATATTTTTGTGAAAAAAGCAGAAAGTTTAGGGGCAAAAGTTTTTGTTCAATCTGCCAATGGCGATGCAACAGCACAAATATCACAAATTGAAAATATGATTAACCGTAATGTCGATGTCTTAGTAATTATTCCATTCAATGGGGAAGTATTAGGTAATATTATTGGTGAAGCAAAACGTGAGGGCATTAAAGTATTAGCTTATGACCGTCTTATTAATAATGCTGATTTAGACTTTTATGTTTCTTTTGATAATGAAAAAGTGGGTGAATTACAAGCAAAAAGTATTATTGAAGTCAAACCTGAAGGAAATTATTTCCTTATGGGAGGTTCGCCTGTTGATAATAATGCAAAATTATTCCGTAAAGGACAAATGAAAGTCTTACAACCATTGATTGATAGTGGAAAAATTAAGGTTGTAGGCGATCAATGGGTGGACTCTTGGTTAGCCGAAAAAGCCCTGCAAATTATGGAAAATGCCTTGACTGCAAATAAAAATAATATTGATGCCGTAGTCGCGTCTAATGATGCAACGGCAGGCGGAGCAATTCAAGCCTTGAGTGCGCAAGGGTTAGCAGGAAAAGTGGCTATTTCAGGACAAGATGCGGATCTTGCTGCAATTAAACGTATTGTTCAAGGTACGCAAACGATGACAGTTTATAAACCGATTACTAAATTAGCGGATAAAGCAGCTGAAATTGCCGTGCAATTAGCCAAAAATGAAACACCAGAATCAAATGCCGTATTAAATAATGGCTTAAAAGACGTTCCGGCTTATTTATTAGATCCAATTGCCGTAACAAAAGAAAATATTGAAGAAACCATTATTAAAGATGGATTCCACAGTAAAGCACAAATTGAAAAATAATCTCACTTCTGCGAAATAAAGCGGTATAAAAAGTGCGGTAAAAAAAGACCGCACTTTATCAGGAGGTTCTAGTATGCCAACATTATTATCAATGAAAAATATTACTAAAAAGTTTGGTGATGTTACTGCATTAAATCATATTTCTATTGAGCTGAATGAAGGAGAGATTCTTTCTCTTTGTGGCGAGAATGGCTCTGGTAAATCTACCTTAATGAAGGTGTTATGTGGTATTTATCCTTATGGTGAGTATTCTGGTGAAATTTATTTTTCTAATGAACCTTTAATCGCTAAAACTATTAAAGATACGGAAGAAAAAGGCATTGCAATTATTCATCAAGAACTGACATTAGTTAAAAATATGACCATTTTGGAAAATATGTTTTTAGGTAATGAAAGAACAAAATTAGGTATTACGGACGATAATGAAATGTATCTACGCTGTAAAACCATTTTACAACAAGTTCAGTTAGACATCGATCCGAATATTAAGGTTGCTGAATTAGGTTTAGGGCAACAACAATTAGTGGAAATTGCAAAAGCATTAAATAAACAAGTTCGTTTATTAGTCCTTGATGAACCCAGTGCCTGTTTAACTGAAAAAGAAACCGAGATACTGCTTAACTTAGTTCAAGATCTTAAAGCCCATAATATTGCTTGTATTTATATTTCTCATAAATTAAATGAAGTAAAAGCGATTTCTGACAAAATTTGTATTATCCGTGATGGTGAGCATATTGGTACGCAACCTGCTGCCTTGATGACAGAAGATGACATCATTACTATGATGGTCGGTCGTGAAATTACCTCACTTTACCCTTATGAAGCGCGTCCTATCGGAGAAGAAATGTTACGCGTTGAACAGCTTTCGGCTTGGCATCCGATTAATCGCCATATTAAACGTGTTGATAATGTCAGTTTCCGTCTGCATAAAGGAGAAATATTAGGCGTTGCAGGATTAGTTGGCTCAGGTCGTACTGAAATGGCACAATGCCTATTTGGTTCATATCAAGGGAAATATCAAGGAAAAATTTTTTTACAAGGCCATTCTATTCATATTCGCCATTGTGCTGATGCCATTGCACAGCAAATTGTTATGGTGCCAGAAGATCGTAAAAAACACGGCATTATTCCCATTATGGGAGTAGGAAAAAACATTACGCTTTCTTCATTAAAAAAATATTGTATGCTCGGCAATATCATTAATGAACCACTAGAAGAAACCATCATTCAGCAATCTATTGAGAAACTAACCGTAAAAACCGCTAGCCCTGATTTAGCAATTGGTCGCTTAAGTGGAGGAAACCAACAAAAAGCGATTTTAGCAAAATGCTTATTGCTCAATCCTAAAATTCTGATTTTAGATGAGCCTACTCGTGGCATTGATATTGGGGCGAAATATGAAATTTATAAACTCATCAGTCAATTAGCACAACAAGGTGTGGCGGTTATCGTCATTTCCTCTGAATTACCTGAAGTATTGGGCATTAGCGATCGTGTTTTAGTGATGCACCAAGGACAAATCAAAGCCGATCTCATCAACGATCATTTAACGCAAGAACAAGTGATGGAAGCCGCACTTAAGGAGTAATTATGTCTAAGCTAAAATCTATTAATCTACAAGTTTATATTATGCTCATTGCCATTATTGTGATTATGGCATTTTTCTCATTCGCCACCGATGGGGCCTATTTAAGTGCAAGAAATATTTCTAACTTATTGCGTCAAACTTCCATCACAGGAATCCTCGCTATTGGAATGGTTTTTGTGATTATTTGCGCAGAAATTGATCTCTCAGTGGGGTCATTAATGGGCTTATTGGGAGGCTTTGCTGCCATTACAAATGTTTGGTGGAATTGGCCTCTGTCTTTAACGATCATTACCACTATTTTGCTCGGCATTTTGTTTGGTGCTTGGAATGGTTGGTGGGTTGCATATCGCAAAGTCCCCTCATTTATTGTTACCTTAGCGGGAATGTTAGCGTTCCGAGGAATCTTAATTGGCTTAACAAATGGTACAACCGTCTCCCCAATTAGCACAGAGATGACGATGATCGGACAAGGTTATTTGCCTGATCTCGCTGGCTTCTTGATTGGTACAATCGCGATTTTAGGTTTTATAAGCTGGGGAATCTACCAAAGAAAAGCAAGAAAGCACTTACACTTAGCCGTCCCTTCTAACGCACAAGAAACCTTAAAATATGCGTTATTTGCCTTAGCGATTTTGGGCGCCATTTACCTATTAAATGACTACCGCGGTATTCCATTCCCTGTTTTATTACTGGCATTGTTAGCCGTAATAGGAATGTTTATGGCAAGAAAAACCGCATTTGGCCGTCATATTTATGCAATTGGTGGGAATATTGACGCTGCCCGATTGTCAGGCATTAGTGTTGAGAAAGTCAAATTAATTATTTTTTCTTTAAATGGCTTTATGGTTGCAATTGCAGGGCTTATTTTAAGCGCTCGTCTAGGTGCAGGCGCGCCCTCCGCAGGACAAAATGCAGAACTTGATGCCATTGCGGCCTGTGTCATTGGTGGGGCAAGTTTAGCCGGCGGTATCGGCAGTGTTTATGGGGTCGTCATTGGCGCATTCATTATCGCCCTGTTAGATAATGGAATGAGTATGCTAGATGTCCCTACATTCTGGCAATATATTGTCAAAGGCGGTATCTTACTACTTGCTGTTTGGATGGATACAATGAGTAAAAAGAAAATGTAATTGAAAAACGCTCTTATAATGCCACCGTACTTGTGATAATCATAAAGTGCGGTGCTTTTTTATGAAATTTTTATTAAAAAACACAAAAAAATCCCACCGCACTTTTCCCCCTCATTTTGCAAAAAATCTGTTAAAATATCCGCACTTCAACGAATGATTAGCTAAGGATAATGTTATCGAAAACTGGCAGCGGGGCTTTGTTTTACATCGTAGGGCATACAGTGAAACAAGCTTATTGGTGGATTTGTTTACGGAAGAAACAGGACGTTTAACCGTGATGGCGAAAGGCGCGAGAACGAAACGTTCAGCGTGGAAAAGCATTTTGCAGCCGTTTACCCCCTTGCTGTTGCGCTGGACTGGGCGAGGCGAGGTGAAAACTTTAACCAAAGCTGAAGCCGCTTCGCTTACCTTACCTATGCAGCCTACTGCACTTTATAGTGGTTTTTATGTCAATGAACTCCTGATGCGTTTATTAGCAGTGGAAACGCCTTATCCTGATATTTTCCAAGATTATTTAAAATGTATTACAGGGTTGGCTAGTGTGTCTCATTCTGTTGAGCCAAGCCTGCGTACCTTTGAATTTCAATTACTGACTGCGATGGGCTATGGGATTGACTTTTGCCACTGTGCAGGGTCAGGTGAGCCGGTTGATGAAAATATGACTTATCGTTATCGTGAGGAAAAAGGCTTTATTGCTTCCCTAATTAAAGATAATCTGACTTTTTATGGCAGAGAATTGCTGGCATTTGAACGGCGAGAATTTCGCGATCAAGCGGTATTGCAAGCAGCAAAACGTTTTACGCGCATTGCCTTGAAGCCTTATTTGGGCAGTAAACCTTTGAAAAGTCGGGAATTATTTACTCAACATATTTTATATCAGAAATAACCTATGGCATTACTTTATACCCCAAAAAAAGTTGAAAAAAACCACCGCACTTTTACCGCTAAGGTGCAAGGCTTGGATTATCAAGGGCTAGGCGTGGCGAAAATTGAAGGGAAAACCTGGTTTATTGAAAATGCGTTACCCGATGAAAAGGTGCTGGTTGCGGTGTTGGAAGAAAAGCGTCAATATGGCAAAGGGGTGGTGAAGAAATGGTTGGAAGCCAGTGCGCAACGTGTATCGCCTGCCTGCGTTTATTATGAAAAATGCGGCGGTTGTCAAACCCAGCATATTCCATTGGAAATGCAGCGTCAGATAAAGGAGCAAGCATTATTCCAACGTTTAAGCAAACTGCAAGGCGAACCTATCGCATTAATGCCAAGAATTGTCGGAGAACAATGGCATTATCGTCGCCGTTTACGATTAAGTCTTTATTGGGATAAAAAACACGGTTTGCGCATTGGTTTTCGGCAGAAAAATTCGCAAAATATTGAACCTGTGCAATCTTGCCTTGTGATCGAAAAGCCTCTGGATAATTTGTTGCCAAAAATCACCGCACTTTTACAACAGTGGTCTAACCCGAAAAATTTAGGGCATCTTGAGCTGGTACGCGCGGATAACGGTGTGGCATTATTGTTACGTCATCAAAAAAATTTGGCAGAAAAAGACCGCACTTTGTTAATTGAATTTGCCCAAAAAGAACATTTAATGCTGTTTGTGCAAGATGATGAGCAAATTCAGCAACTTTATGGTGAAAGCCCTTATTATGAATTGAACAATCGGCAACGGCTACATTTTGATGTACGTGATTTTATTCAGATTAATCCGCAACTCAATCAGGTGATGATTGATACCGCATTGAATTGGCTCGACTTAACTGATCAAGATCAGGTACTGGATTTGTTCTGCGGAATGGGCAATTTCACCTTGCCAATAAGCGCTCAAGCCAAGCAAGTGGTGGGCGTAGAAGGCGTGGCGGAAATGGTGCAGAAAGCGACACAAAATGCGGAACGAAATGGTTGTAAAAATGTCCAATTTTATCAAGGCGATCTGGCACAATCTTTTGCTGAACAACAATGGGCAAGCCAAGCATTTAGCAAAATTTTGCTCGATCCCCCACGCACGGGCGCGGCGTTTGCAATGCCATTTTTGTGTCAGTTACAGGCAGAAAAAGTGCTGTATGTGTCTTGTAATCCCGCAACGCTCGTGCGCGATGCACAAATGTTGTTGCAAGCAGGCTATCAATTAACCCAAGTGGCAATGATCGATATGTTCCCGAATACGGGGCATTTGGAGAGCATTACTCTCTTTGAACGGAAATAATAAATAGGAAGGCGTTATGGTTGCTGTTCGAGGTTCACACCTACTTAACCCGAAAGATTTTGTGATTGAGCAATGGAGTGAAAGCTTAGGGCTTTCTTCTGAGCTGGCAGAGAAGTTGGTGCTGGCTTGGCATTATTCGCAAGATAAAATCCAGCAGCACCAAAACACGGTGGAAAATCCGCAGTTGCATTGTTCGCTATTTTCAGGGGTGGAAATGGTGGAAATTTTGCACAGCCTGAATATGGATAGTGAAAGCCTTATCACGGCAATGATTTATCCCGTGGTGAGCCATAATATTGTTGCGCTGGAGCAAATTAGCGAAGATTTTGGCACAGCGATTAGCAAGCTGGTGAAAGGCGTGCTGGAAATGGATAACATTCGCCAGTTAAATGCGAGCCATTCTGCCAATTCCCTGCAAGTGGACAATGTGCGCCGTATGCTATTGGCGATGGTGGATGATTTCCGTTGCGTGATTATCAAACTGGCTGAACGCATTGCCTTTTTGCGTGATGCGGAAAATTGCTGTTCGGAAGAAGAGAAAGTGCTGGCAGCAAAAGAATGTGTCAATATTTATGCGCCTCTTGCCAATCGTTTAGGCATTGGGCAGCTGAAATGGGAGCTGGAAGATTATTGCTTCCGCTATTTGCACCCTGAACAGTATCGAATGATTGCCAAGTTGTTGAAAGAACGCCGTTTAGATCGTGAGCAATATATTGCGGATTTTGTGGCAGATCTCACTCGCTATTTACAAGAAAATATCGACCAAGTGGAAGTGTATGGTCGCCCGAAACATATTTATAGCATTTGGCGAAAAATGCAGAAAAAACACTTAGAATTTAGTGATTTATATGATGTTCGCGCGGTGCGTGTGATCGTCCAAAAGCTGCAAGATTGTTATTCTGCCCTTGGAATTGTGCATACCCACTTTAAACATTTACCGAAAGAATTTGATGATTATGTGGCAAACCCGAAACCGAACGGCTATCAATCCATTCATACCGTGGTGTTGGGCAAAGGCGGTAAACCCGTGGAAGTGCAAATTCGCACCCAACAAATGCACGATGATGCGGAGCTTGGCGTGGCGGCGCACTGGAAATATAAAGAGGGCGTAACAGGGCGTTCTGCCTATGAAGATAAAATTGCGTGGTTGCGTAAATTATTAGCGTGGCAAGATGATATTACGGATTCTGGCGAAGTGATTGCCGAGTTACGCAGCCAAGTGTTTGATGATCGGGTTTATGTGTTTACCCCAAAAGGCGAAGTGATCGACCTGCCAACTGGCTCAACGCCGTTGGATTTTGCTTATGCCATTCATAGTGAAATCGGGCATCGTTGCATTGGCGCGAAAGTGGGCGGACGCATTGTGCCCTTTACTTATCAGCTGCAAATGGGCGATCAAATTGAAATCATCACGCAAAAAACGCCAAACCCAAGCCGAGATTGGCTTAATCCGAATTTAGGTTTCACCAATACGAGTAAATCTCGTGCCAAAATTGCAGCGTGGTTTAAGAAATTAGATCGCGATAAAAATATTCCAGCAGGTAAAGAAATGCTGGAGAATGAAATTACGCGTTTAGGCATTGCGCTCAAGCAAGTGGAACAGTATGCTTTACCACGTTACAACCTCAAAAATTTAGACGATTTATATGCTGGCATCGGTGGGGGCGATATTCGCCTTAATCAGCTCATTAACTTTTTGCAAAGTAAACTGATTAAAACCACGCCACAAGAAACCGATGAACAGATTTTACGCCACGTTACACAGAAAAGTGCGGTAAATTCTGCGCAAAAAAATGACTCAAAGGGCTATGTGATCGTAGAAGGTGTGGGCAATTTAATGCACCACATTGCACGCTGTTGCCAGCCAATTCCCGGAGATGACATCGTGGGCTACATCACAATGGGACGCGGTATTTCTATTCACCGTAGCGACTGCGAACAATTTTTAGAATTGCAAGCAAGCCACCCAGAGCGCGTGGTGGAATCCATTTGGGGAGATAATTATGCGAGTGGTTTCCGTATTAGTATTCGTATTATCGCCAGTGATCGCCACGGTTTGTTGCGTGATATTACCACCGTGCTTGCCAATGAAAAAATCAGTGTTTCAGGGGTAGCGAGCCGTACAGATAACAAAAAACAACTTGCAACCATTGATATGGAAATTGAGTTAAACAATGTACAAATATTAAGCAAAGTCTTAGCGCGTTTAGCAAAATTAGATGATGTGATTGAAGCGAAACGGTTATAACTAAATAAAACGTAATTGTTTTGCGTTGTATTAACGCGGCACAAATATAACCATCACACTCAACGTATTTAATAAGGAAAGAAAATTGGAAAAAACAACGGGTTTAACCCATTTAATTAAATCCACAGGTTATTCATTAAAAGGACTAAAAAGTGCATTTAAAAACGAAGCTGCGTTTCGCCACGAGGTAAGTTTAGCTTGTCTTTTAATTCCTCTTGCTTTTTGGCTAGCTAGCAACAAAATTGAACTCATTCTAATGATTGGTTCGGTATTATTGGTGTTAGTTGCAGAATTACTAAATAGTGCGATTGAAGCAGTAGTTGATCGCATCGGTACAGAACATCATGAATTATCTGGAAGAGCAAAGGATCAGGGATCTGCTGCTGTGTTTATTGCACTCGTTATTGTCGTGATTACATGGGGCGGAATTTTGTTTTTGTAAGCTGTGAAGTACATAAAGGAATGAAAAAATTTGAATTTCGACATCTTACTTTTTATTGTGGTAGGGTTGGCAATCTTATAACCATTTGAGGTTGTATTTTAAAATACGATAACTTTGCTATATGCTCACGATGACTTCAGTTGATTATCTTATTGAAATAAGGGGGATTACCCCCTTTTTATTATTCAACTTCCTCGGCTAAAATTTGTTCGATCTGATCTTGTACCAAAAACCACTCACCTTCAATTTCTTCAAGGTGCTTTTTATATTCCGCCTGATCTTTTAAAAGTGCGGTAAGATTTTCTTTCATTTCTGCTTGATACAGATCGCTATTGGCAAGTTGTTGTTCTATCTCTGCAAGTTGTTGAGCAATGCTATCCATTTTGTTTTCCCATTGCGTAAGCAATTTCTTCAATGGAGCAAGTTGCTGACGGCGTTCTGCTTCTTTGCGTTTTTGTTCTTTGCGATTTTGACTGCTTTCTTTATTGCTTTCTATTTTGGCAGAAGGCTGGCTTTGGCTGTTTTGTTCGTTAAGCCATTTTTGGTAATCCGCCAAATCACCTTTAAATTCTTCTACTTGCCCATCGTGAACGAGATAAAATTCATCTACCGTATTGCGTAATAAATGGCGATCGTGAGAAACGATGACGAGCGAACCTTGATAATCTACCAATGCTTCCGTTAAGGCTTGACGCATATCTAAATCTAAATGGTTCGTCGGCTCATCTAATAAAAGTAAATTTGGGCGTTGCCAAACAATCAATGCTAATACTAAGCGCGCTTTTTCCCCACCTGAAAAATTAACCACTGGCTCATTAACTTTATCACCATGGAAAGCAAAACTGCCGAGATAATCGCGCAGTTGTTGCTCTGTTTGCTGTGGGGCAAGTTTTTGTAAATGCCATAAGGCGGTTTCTTCTGCTCGAAGTGTATCTAATTGATGCTGGGCGAAATAACCTAGCTGCACGCCTTTTGCAAGCTGAATATTGCCTGAAAGAGCGGTGATTTCTGCCGCTAATAATTTGATTAAGGTGGATTTCCCCGCGCCATTTTTACCTAGCAAACCAATACGTGAACCGGGTACCAGATTTAATTTTATTTGTTTAAGAATTTCTGTGATTTGTCCGCTATTTTCATAACCAGCACTCACTTTTTCCATTGAAAGCAATGGGTTAGGTAATGCGAACGGTTCACGAAATTCAAAGGTAAAGGGATTATCCACATAAGCGGGTGCGATAAGCTCCATACGCGCCAAAGCTTTCATTCGGCTTTGTGCTTGTTTGGCTTTGGTGGCTTTCGCCTTAAAACGATCGATATATTTTTGTAAATGTGAAATTTTTTGTTGCTGTTGGCGATAAAGTGCGCTTTGTTGTGCTAATTTCTCCGCACGTTGTTTTTCAAAAGAGGAATAATCCCCGGTGTATTCATTAATTCTTTGATTTTCAATATGCAGAATTTTATCTACCACAGGATCAAGAAAATCGCGATCGTGAGAGATCAAAACTAGCGTACCTTGATACTGTTGTAACCAGCGCTCAAGCCAGATCACTGCATCTAAATCTAAGTGGTTGGTGGGTTCATCAAGTAACAACAGATCGGAAGGACATAGCAAGGCTTGTGCTAAATTCAGACGCATACGCCAACCACCCGAAAAAGCACTCACAGGCTGGCTAAGGGCATCTTGACTAAAGCCCAATCCATTTAACAATGCCGCCGCTCGCGCTTGGATTGTCCACGCATCAATGGTATCTAACTGTTCGTGAATGCGCGCAATCGCATTGCCGTCATTGTTTAGATTAGCTTGTTCTAGCTGTTGCTGTAACGCGACATATTGGCGATCACCTAAAATCACATAATCCAGAGCAGAAATAGCAAGCGCTGGGGTTTCTTGATTCACCCAAGAGATTGCCCAATTTGAGGGATAGCTCACCTCTCCGCCCTCTGCACTAATTTCTTTTTTGAGTAACGCGAGTAGCGAGGATTTGCCACAGCCATTTTTGCCTACCAAGCCGACTTTTTGCTTGGGATTAATGGTTGCATTGGCATTTTCTAGCAACGTAGTTTGCCCACGTTTTAACGAAAGGTTGGTAAATAAAATCATTAAAGTTCGATCATCTATGCTTATCAATAGGAATATTTTCCACGTTTTTATAGAAATTGCCAAGAAGTGCGGTTTTTAATTAGAAAACTTTTAAAATCTGTTTTCAACTCTGTGATCTAGTTCAATTTTTTTGTATATTAAAAAAGCTATGATATGAAACGCTGTTTTACATCTTTGAGGTATAAAAATGACAAACGCTGAACTTATGCAAGAAGGCATAAACTTGATGCTTTCGGGGATGGGGTTTGTACTGGTTTTCTTATTAATCCTAATTTTTGCGATTGGATTAATGTCGAAACTGGTAAATCGCTTTTTTCCTGAGCCAGTTCTCAGCCCACCTGCACCGATAAAAGCACAACCCACTCAAACAGATGATTTAGAAAGATTACGCCCAATTATTGTGGCGGCGATTGCACACCATCGCCGTAACCAAGGGCATTAAATTGATTACGTTGGAGAAAAGACAATGACTGTTGAAAAGAAAAAAATTGCTGTAACTGATGTTGTTTTACGTGACGCTCACCAATCTCTTTTTGCGACGCGTTTACGTCTTGAGGATATGTTACCTATCGCCGCCGAGCTTGATGAAATTGGTTACTGGTCGCTTGAAGCGTGGGGGGGCGCAACCTTTGATGCGTGTATTCGTTTTCTAGGTGAAGATCCTTGGGTACGTTTGCGTGAATTAAAAAAAGCAATGCCAAAAACGCCATTACAAATGTTATTACGCGGACAAAATTTGCTAGGCTATCGCCATTATGCTGATGATGTGGTCGATCGTTTTGTGGAACGTGCTGTCGCAAATGGTATGAGCGTCTTCCGTGTCTTTGATGCAATGAATGATCCACGTAATATGAAACAAGCCTTACAAGCTGTGCGTAAAAATGGCGGACACGCACAAGGTACGCTCAGTTATACCACTAGCCCTGTGCATACTTTACAAACTTGGCTTGACACCACAGAACAATTATTAGCGATCGGCATTGATTCTCTGGTAATTAAAGATATGTCCGGCATTCTTTCTCCAATGGAAGCATACCACTTAGTCAGTGAGATAAAATCCCGCTTTGATGTTCAACTTCACCTTCACTGCCACGCCACAACGGGAATGGCAGAAATGGCATTGTTAAAAGCCATTGAAGCAGGCGTAGATGGCGTGGATACGGCCATTTCTTCAATGAGTGGAACTTATGGACATCCAGCCACAGAAGCCTTGGTCGCCACCTTAAAAGGCACACCTTATGATACGGGATTAGATATTCAAAAATTAGAGAAAATTGCTGCTTATTTCCGCGATGTTCGTAAAAAATATCATAAATTTGAGGGGCAATTAAAAGGCGTTGATAGCCGTATTTTGGTGGCACAAGTGCCGGGCGGAATGCTCACCAACCTTGAAAGCCAATTAAAACAACAAAATGCCTCCGATAAATTGGATTTAGTATTGCAAGAAATTCCAAAAGTGCGGGAAGATTTAGGCTATATTCCATTGGTTACTCCAACCTCTCAAATTGTCGGCACACAGTCGGTGATTAACGTATTAATGGGTGAACGCTATAAAACCATTGCGAAAGAAACCGCTGGGATTTTAAAAGGCGAATATGGTCGTACACCAGCGCCGGTAAATGCAGAATTACAAGCCCGTGTATTAGAGGGTGGCGCACCAATTACCGATCGCCCCGCGGATCATCTTGAGCCAGAAATGGAAAAATTGATCTCAGAAATAAAACAACAGGCGAAAGAAAAAGGCATTAAGCTCTCTGATAATGAAATTGATGATGTGCTGATCGTGGCATTATTCCCACAAGTTGGCTTGAAATTCCTCGAAAATCGAGGCAATCCTGATGCCTTTGAACCGGCACCAAGTGAAGCTCAAGCCAGTGAAAAAACATCACAAAAAACAACCGCACTTGAAAAACAACGCACTTCAGGTTCCGCAGTTTATACTGTGGAGTTAGAAGGCAAAGCCTTTGTGGTGAAAGTAAGCGAGGGTGGTGATATTAATCAAATCACGCCTGTTGCCCCACAACCTGTTCAAACTGCGCCACAGCCATCTCCCGCGTCTCAACCCGCTCCGCAAACAGCCTCAGGCACTGCCGTGACCGCACCAATGGCTGGCACAATTTGGAAAGTGGTGGCAACCGAGGGGCAAAAAGTGGCAGAGGGTGATGTATTGCTTATTCTTGAAGCGATGAAAATGGAAACGGAAATCCGTGCTTCGCAAGCAGGAACAGTGCAAAACATCAGCGTGAAAGCCGGTGATTCCGTTGCTGTGGGCGATACCTTATTAACCTTAGCATAAGTGCGGGGGAAAAATGGAAAGTATTTTATCTTTACTACGAGGAATGGGCATTATGCACCTAGAATGGGGGCAGGCGGTGATGATTGGCGTCAGCCTTCTGCTCTTATGGCTTGCCATTGCCCGTAAATTTGAACCCTTGTTATTATTGCCTATTGGTTTTGGTGGACTGCTCTCTAATATTCCAGAAGCTGGATTAGCCATGACTGCGTTGGATAACTTGCTACATAATGGAACAAGCCAACAGCTTGCGATTATTGCCAGTAAATTAGGTACTATTGCCGATCCTATTGCCATTAAAGCCGCACTTAACAATGCTTTACCTTCTGTACAAAATGAATTAGAAGTCATAGCAGGCGATATGGGTTATAGTGCTGGGGTGTTAGCATTATTCTATAAAGTAGCGATTGGTTATGGCGTTGCCCCCCTCATTATTTTTATGGGCGTAGGGGCAATGACGGATTTCGGCCCCCTCCTTGCTAATCCACGAACATTACTCTTAGGGGCAGCAGCTCAATTTGGGATTTTTGCCACAGTATTAGGGGCATTAGGGTTAAACTGGCTTGGTATTATTGACTTTACCCTACCACAAGCCGCCGCAATCGGCATTATTGGCGGAGCAGACGGCCCAACCGCCATTTATCTCGCCAGCAAACTCGCCCCTGAATTATTAGGCGCAATTGCAGTTGCCGCTTATTCTTATATGGCATTAGTTCCACTTATTCAACCGCCAATAATGAAAGCCCTTACCTCACAACAAGAGCGTAAAATTAGAATGGTGCAAATGCGTACGGTGAGTAATCGCGAAAAAATCTTGTTTCCAATCGTGTTATTAGTGCTTGTCGCATTGCTTTTACCTGATGCAGCACCATTATTAGGTATGTTCTGCTTTGGTAATTTAATGCGTGTGAGCGGTGTGGTTGAACGTTTAAATGATACGGCACAAAATGCCCTCATTAATATCGTAACAATCTTCTTAGGGCTTTCTGTCGGGGCAAAATTGGTCGCGGATAAATTCCTACAACCACAAACCCTTGGGATTTTATTATTAGGAATGATCGCTTTTGCTATCGGTACCGCATCTGGCGTGTTAATGGCGAAATTGATGAACCGCTTTAGCAAAAATCCAATTAATCCGCTTATTGGTGCCGCAGGCGTATCTGCCGTACCAATGGCGGCTCGTGTTGCGAATAAAATTGGTTTAGAAGCCGATCACCAAAACTTCCTGTTAATGCACGCAATGGGACCAAATGTCGCTGGTGTTATTGGCTCAGCGATTGCAGCAGGGGTAATGTTGAAATATATTTCAGCACTGATGTGATAGCAATCTAATGAACAATAAAGCCACTATTAAAAGTGGCTTTTTTCTCTTTTTAAAATAAAGATTATTCACTCAGTAAAAATATTAATAATCGCCACGCAACCAGATAAAAGAACAAGGCGGTCGATGCAATTTAACCGATATTCTTCACGTTTTTGCTTTATTCAAGCCCAAGTAAGCTCAATCAGATTAAGGTCTGGGCTGTAAGGTGGAAAATCTTATAACCCGCAGCTTCTATTAACACGCTTGTAAGATTTGTGAAACACCACATTATCCATTACGATGATGCTGTTATTGGAGGCAATACCTGTGTGACCCAGCTATGAAAAATATCACTATTGATACAGCAATCATAAAGCACCACAGCAAAAACTGTTGATTGAACAGCGCACCAATGGCATTACTCTAGTGCTTAAACTGCTCGTTATCTTGGTTCAGGCAAGGCTGACCTTTTGGAGTATAGTCATATACAATGTTATTCTGCATTTTGAAACTGATTTTATCTCGATAAATGATTTTCTTCCATTTTTTCAAATGATTTGAGTTTATTAAGAAAGAGGCGTGTTTTTCTACATTTGCTTGAAGATGTGTTAGTGTCTTTTTTTACGCGTTATCCCAAGCCTTTTTAAAGCAACGCAAATGGTGTACAGAAATTGTCCAAGCGACTTTGGGTGTATTGGCAAGATAATCCCGATGCCTATACCAGTGATAACCACTGGTGCATAGACGGCGGGTAACAAGGCTACTTTGCTCGGGCAGGGTAATCCTTAGGGTAATATCTGCCTGACGCTGATACAGGTAGCGATGGCTAGCAATAGACGAATATGAGAAAAATACTGATGAAATTGAAAAGGGGATTAAAAAAGTGCGGTGGGAAATCCTGACATTTTCATTGCTATTTTGTCCATTTTGGGGTTTTACTCGTTGAGTAATTGGTTCAATCATTTCGGTGGGAATGGATATTCTAAAAAACGCTATTTTAAAACGTATTTTTCAATCAGCCTGCCTGAAAATTTAGATGGGTTTTGGGTTATTTTTGATAAAAAAAAGCGGTCAAAAATTTTGAAGTTTTTATTGCTTTTTAAGGGAAAACATGGCTTTTGCCATAAAAACTTACCTAAAGGCTTTCACCCAGTCCCTTCATTTAGCCTTGATGCTTTTCGCCCCATCACAAAGCTAATCGGCAAGCATTTCAATCAGAAAATCGGCCACCGTCCGCACTTTTTTTGATGCACGAACGTCCTCATGCATCACCAAATAAAGCGGTGCGGTGAAGTCCTCCATCTCCTCAACAGCAGCAAAATCAGGGTGGTCGGCATGGCAAATCGGCAATAAACCAATGCCCATTTTTTGGGCAATCGCCGCCTTCATCACCTGAAAATCATTGCAGGCAAAGCGAATCGGCTTGCCGTTAAGCTCGGTTTGCAGCCATTTTTCGTGCGTGCCAGCAAGCTGTAGGCTTAAGTATTGCCAGCTTTCTTGCGGCTCGTGCTGAAGATAGGAGCGATGGGCAAACCAGCGGTATTTGACGTAGCACAAACGGCGTGCCACCAAGTCTTCTTGCAGCGGCTCGGCAATCCTTAGGGCGATGTCGGCTTGGCGGGCGTGCAGATTGCTGATGACCGAATCACTCTGGATAATCAAGCGGATATGCGAAAACCGCTGATAAAAGGCGGCAAGGGTCGGTGCCAGCAGGCTGTTGGCGACAAAGGGTGGTGCGGAAACCGCCACTTCACCCACCGATTCCCGCTTATCCTGTGCCGTTTGAGCAAATTGCTTGATGTTTAGCTGCAATTTTTTGGCTTCTTGGTACAGCTCTCTGCCGTCATCGGTCGGCAGATAACGCTTGTTGATGCGGTCAAAGAGGTGCAGTCCAAGCTGTTTTTCCAGCCGTTCAATCCGCCGTGATACCGTGCCATGTTCGACATTTAGGGCGTTTGCCGCCGCCGTTAGGGTCTCTTTTTCCATCAGTAAGATGAAATAATGCACATCGTTCCAGTCTAAATCCATCGCTTAATCGTGAAAAAATAAACATTACTGTCAATTTTAAGCCTATTTATGTGAAAAAACAACGGATAAAATACACCCAAATCCCTGATTTTTATTTAAAATAGGAAAAACCATGTCCTTAAAACATGACTTTACACATTACCGTGGTGAGTGGATTTTGCTGCTTGCCACCCTTGCCGCCGCCTTTGGCTGGCTGTTTTCCAAAAGTGCAATCGCCGAATTGCCAGCGGTAACCTTTGTGAGCTTGCGTTTTGGTGCGGCAGCCCTCATCTTTTTGCCCTTTGCTTTTCGTGGACTTGGGCGGTTAAGCCGTAAACAGTGGCAGCAAAGCCTGCTTGTTGGCTTATCTTTTAGCCTGTATCTTTTTTTCTGGGTGCTTGGCGTCAAGCACACCCAAGAGCTGGGCAAGGGGGCGTTTTTGTTAAGCCTTGCGATGCTTGCCGCCCCGTTGATTGCGTGGCTGATTTATCAAGAGCGGCCCATAAGGCGGTTTTGGCTTGCCCTGCCGATTGCCGTTTTGGGCATGATTTTTTTGGCAGCAAGCGGTCTTTCTTCGGGCGGCGGATTGGGGCTTGATACGCTGTTCTTTTTATTGACGGCACTTTGGGCGGGCATTCAGTTTGTGTTAAACAGCCGCTGCGCAAAGTCGGTGCCGATTTTGCCGCTGACCTTTATCCAGCTTGCGATGGTTGGGCTGTCAAGCGGCTTTTATGCACTGTTGGCAGAAGATATGCCGTCTTCTGTTGGCTCGATGACGTGGCTTTGGCTTGCCCTTAGCGTCTTGATTGGTACCAATGCCCGCTTTTTGCTGCAAACCTTTGGGCAAAAATTAAGCGATGTCGGCAATGGGGCGTTAATCATGATTTTAGAACCTGTTTGGACAATGCTGCTTAGCGTGATGTTTATGCAAGAAATGCTTGGCACGTCAAAAATCATCGGCTGCGTGCTGATTTTGCTTGCGTTGCTGCTCTACCGTGTGAAACGGCTGCCCAAAACCGCAAGCCTGCATGGCAAAAAATCCCGTAAACAAGTGGACATTTCGCTCTCTGCGGCAAGCCCTTGTATCAAAAAAGGGGATTAAAGAGCGGTGGGAAATGATGCAGTTTTTCAGTTGGTTAAATCAATAAATACGACTTACTGGCAGCCATGCAAGCCCTCAAAACTGCACAAAATAATGGTCGTACAGTCTTGGTACACTGTTATCATGGCGCTGATCGTACAGGCATTGTTTTAGCGATGTATCGCATTATTTTTGAAAATCAAACCGTAGAACAAGCACGTTATGAGATGAAATATGGCGGTTATGGCCATCACCCTATTTGGGTCAATATTGATAAGCTATTAAACGAAAAAACCGTCTAGTAGCTCAAGGATGAGCTGAATAAATTTTAAATCTCTCTAGTTATGAGTGTCATCCCTTAAAATGAATATAAAATAAGGCGATCTCATCGCCTTATTCCTTTCTATTGCATCTTTTCTATTATCATTCACAATAATTTCTGAAGCCACGTCGCTAAATCATCAATTTCCATCTGGCTGATTTCATGACCAATCGGATAGCTGCGGTAGCTGAAGTTTTGCCGTTCGGCAAGGGCATTGACGGCAGGCTGTATCTGCGTTTCGGTGATAAGCTCATCGTATTGCCCCTGTGCCATAAAAATCGGCGTGTGCAGATTGGCGGCCGTTTCATAATCTTTGCGGGATTCTGCAAGCGGCAGGTAGCCCGATAGGCTAAACAATCCGCCAAGCGGCTGTGCGGTAGTCAGTCCTGCCAGTAAGGAAACCGCACCGCCTTGCGAAAAACCGCCCAGCACGATGTTTTGACTGGCAATGCCTTGTTGCTGCACTTCTGCAATCAGGCGATGCACGTAGGCGGCTGCCTCTTGCAATCCGTCTTTATCCTCATTGTGCAAAAAATTATCACCGCGTAAGTCATACCAGCCTGAAGTGTTGCCGCCAGCCCAAGTAACTGGGCGAATCGGGGCGTGCGGCAGGATAAAGGTGGTATGCGGCAGTTTTTGCTGCAAATATTCAGCCAGCGAACGGAAATGTTGTCCGCTTGTGGTCAATCCGTGCAGAAAAATGATGCAGGATTGGGCGGCGTCGGGGGCAATGATAAGCGGTTTAGCACGTGGGATTAATGGCATCCGTCTACTCCGCATGAAGCCCCTTCAATAGTTTGCTGATTTTGCTGCTGCCAAGCGTCTTGTAGCACCGCCAAGAAATGTGATGCTGGCAAAGCACCGTTGATGGGTATGCCGTCCACTTCAAAATATGGCACTGAGTGTACGCCTTTTTGCTGGGCGGCGATTTCATCGGCACGCACTGCTTCGGCAAATTCATCAGAGGTAAGCATTTGCTCTACGCGGCTGCGTTCAATGCCCACTTCTTCGGCAAGGCGGCAGAGCGTTTCGTGGTCGGCAAGAATCAGGCTGTCGGTAAAATAGGCAGCAAACAGGCGTTCGGCCATTTGTTCTTCTTTGCCCAGCGCGGCGGCCAGTTTGGTTAAGCGGTGGGCATCAAACATATTGGTGTTTTGGGCTTCGGCGTAACGCATATTGATGCCTGCAAGATTGGCTTTTTGTTCAATGCCGCGAATCATCGCGAGGGCATCGCTTGGGCTTTTTTGGTATTTCCATTCAATCCGTCCTTGCGTGGTGTTGGTAACGGTTTTGCCTGCCAGCGGATAGAGTTCAAAGGCTTTGTGATGGATTTGCACTTGGTCGGCATGCTCAAATTGGGCAAGTGCCTGTTCAAGATAGCGTTTGCCGATGTAGCAGAAAGGACAAGCATAGTCGGAAAAGAGGGTGATTTGCATGGGTTGCTCCTATATTTTTTAATTCGTTAAATCTAGAAATTTAGATATATTCTGTCAAATTTAAAGTAATACGGTGTCAAACTCGCTTGCAGTATTACGGCATACAGCTTCGCTCGTTTTCCTTGTCTTACTGTAAATTTGTTTGAATATTAGGTTGTAAAAACGCCCCGTAAAGGGCGGTTAAATGCTTACAAAACTTGCTGTAACTGACTTAAAAACTGTGCGGCGGCGTTGGCATCATAGCGGTAATACGTCCATTTGCCTTCCCGTTTCATGGTCAGCAATCCTGCTTGTTTTAAGCTGTTTAAATAAGCAGAAACCACCGATTGTGCCAAACCGCTTTTGATGACCACCGCTTGCACGCAGACACCGCCTTCGGCATTGATGGCTTCAGCGGAAAATTCGGCAGAGGTGAAATGGGCGTGCGGTGATTTGAGCCATTGCAGCATTTGCAGGCGGCCTTCGTTGGCAAGCACTTTAAGGGTATCGGTAATTGGCATAGTGTTGTCTGATTAGTTAGTAGATGGGGAATATTATATCTATAAAAATAGATTTGTAAATATGTTATTCAAATAAAATGCAGATAAGAATGAAAAATTGAACAATTTTGTAGGCTATGAAAATACAGTGAAAAAGATGACTCTTTGTTATTAAAGGAAAAGTAAAACAAATAGCTAGGGTTATATTGATACGTATTGCAAGCAATATAAAATAATATGAAATTTAGCGCTAAGCTGTTTTAGCAGCGGAAATTTTTGTCATGTATTTTAAAGTGCGGTGCTTTTTTGTGGGTTTTTTAGTGAATTTGAATAGCCAAATGTTTTATTTTCCCTTGAATGTTTAGCAATAGGGCTGTTGTATAAAAATAACGAAAAAAACACCGCACTTTAAAAATATGAAGTTTTATCAAAAGTCAGAACCTCTGATGTGGCATTATGTTCTATCTTTCTTATCAGCTTTCCTTTATGATCGTGATATCTTTGTTTTATTGAGGGTAATCCAATGCCAAATTGCCTACACCGAGAACCTCATTTTTGTCGATTTGCGTTACAGCAATTAATGCCCTTTGTCGATCAATTTCCTATCCAATATTTAATGGGGAAGCAGGGTTGCCAAATTGCCTATCGCCATTTTTTGCACGCAGAAACCTCGCCAAGTGCGGAGCGAAAATTGATGATTTTAGTCAATGGACGGGCGGAGAATATGTTGAAATGGTCGGAGTTGGCTTATGATTTTTATCAATGGGGATATGATGTATTGCTTTTTGATCACCGTGGACAGGGGTATTCTCAACGTTTATTAACGGATAAAGACAAAGGTTATATTGATGAATTTCGCTTTTACTGTGAGGATATGGATACGGTAATCAAGCAGATCACTTGCCACAACGACTATTCGCAACAATACCTGCTTGCCCATTCGTTGGGATCACTGATTTCGGCCTATTATTTGGCGAATTATGATCATCAGATTCAACGTGCGGTGCTTTCTTCGCCATTTTTTGGCTTGCCGACCAAACATTTATTGCGTGATGAGTTGATCATTAATTTGATGATGTTAGTTGGACAAGGACAGCGTTATGTATTCGGCAAAACCGCTTATAAACCCACCAATCTTGAGTTAAATGAACTCAGTTTCTGCAAAACCAGAATGAAATGGATGAATCGTATTAATCGCTATTTTCCTGAATTAAGTCTTGGCGGGCCAACATTCCGCTGGGTGCATTTGTGTTTAACGGCAATTAAAGGGTTGGAAAAAATTTTGTCGCGCATTGAAATTCCTGTCTTGGTTTTGCAAGCTGGCAAAGAAAAAATTGTAGAAAATGCACAGTTGGAAAAATTAGTTGCCTGCTTGCCACAAGGAAAGTTAATTACACTGGAAAATGCCAAGCACGAGATTTTATTTGAACGGGATAAAATTCGTGCCGAAGCCTTAAATACAGTACAAGCCTTTATCGCCAATAACGAGACAACAACACGCCCAACAGCGTAAATAATAGACTGCCAGCAAGATGTAAGGCAATAATGGTCAGTGCGGACAGCCATTTTTCATTTAAGAAATTATTAATGACCTCCGCTGAAAAGGAAGAAAAGGTGGTGAGACTGCCTAAAAATCCTGTGATTAAAAATAATCGCCATTCGCCAGAAAACTGGGGGGATTGCCAAGCGAGAGTGAGTAAGATGCCAATTAAAAAACAGCCGAGATAATTGGCGATCAGTGTACCAAACGTGAGAAATGAAAACAGTGGGTTTAATAACTCACTCAAGCCCCAACGAGTGCAAGCGCCTAGTGCTGCGCCAGTACTGATGATGAGTAATGTTTGCCAAATTGCCATTTCGCCTGATCCCCGCTTATTTTGCTCTAATACACGCCAAAGGTGGCGCGTAAATAACTTGCGACAGCTTCGTGACGGTTAAAACCGATTTGTTCTAACTGCGGGCAAGTTTGCACTAAACGTGGATCAGCATTGCCCATAATGCACCCTTTTCCTACTTCGCTGAGCATTTCCACATCGTTCATTCCATCTCCAAAGGCAATACAAGCATTTAAGCCATAGTCGCGATTTGTTACAACTTTAGCAAGTGCGGTGGCTTTTGACACATTTTTATTCATAATTTCTAAACACTGTGGGGTGGAATAGGTCATATAAACGTGCTCGCCAAAATGTTGTGCGATATGTGCTTCAATTGGGGCGAGATCGGCGGGCGTTCTGCCAATGAAGAAGACTTTTTCTGTTTCACGCCCGTGATGTTGGTTGAAATCCACAACCTGATACATAAAACCAGAATCTTGATGATATTTTGCTAATTCGGGCATATCTAGGCTAATGAACCAACCCTCTTCTTGATAGCTATTTACAAACACATTTTTTTTATCATAAGGGGTTTGCATTATTTCCATTGCGATTGCATCGGGCAAACTGTTGCTTAACAGCAATTTACCTTGCAAATTATGCGCTCTTGCGCCATTTGAAGTAATGAGCACGGCGTTGTCCAGTTTCACTTTGCCTACAATATGTGCCACGTCTTCATATTTCCGCCCTGTGGCGAGAATAATATCAATCTTTTTTTGGGATAATTTTTCGAGGGTTTCAATTGTGAAATCACCAATCACGTGATTTCCATTGAGCAATGTGCCATCTAAATCGGATACAATGGCACGAAAGGGTTGATTTTGCATAATTAAGCTCCTTCAACAAAAACAGCGAATATCATAGCAAATTATACGAAAAAATGACCGCACTTTTTCTTTCACGTTTTCTCTTTTATAAGAAAACGATTGCTAAATAGAAAAATTCCTTGATTTCTATTTTCAATGTGGTATCAATAGTAGCCAGTAACGGTAATTATTCAGATTTTATTCACACAATGACAAAACATTATTCTCTTATTAGCATTATTATTAACCTCGTGGTGATTATCACTGCGAGGTGTTGGCTTGCTAATAACTAGAATAATTAACCCTGATTTATACTTATTAGAGAGCCCCTCGCAGAGATTGCTGAGAGGCTTTTTTTATAACTAATTTATGATATAGGATAGGTGAAAAATGAACGGTGCAAGATTAGTAACCGAATGTTTAAAGGCGCATCAGGTGGATGTGGTGTTTGGGTATCCCGGTGGGGCGATAATGCCAGTTTATGACGCCATTTATGATTCAGGGTTGGAACATTTACTCTGTCGTAATGAGCAAGGCGCTGCGATGGCGGCAATTGGCTATGCCAGAGCCAGCGGTAAAACAGGCGTATGTATTGCCACTTCAGGCCCGGGGGCAACCAATTTAATCACTGGGCTAGGTGATGCGTTAATGGATTCCATTCCAGTTGTGGCGATTACGGGGCAAGTGGCGTCCTCATTAATCGGTACGGATGCCTTTCAAGAAGCCGATGTATTAGGGTTATCTCTTGCTTGCACGAAACATAGTTTTATTGTGCAACATATTGATGAATTACCAGAAATTATCGCCAAAGCCTTTCAAATCGCGCAAAGTGGTCGCCCCGGTCCTGTGTTGATTGATATTCCAAAAGATGTGCAATTTGCTGAAACCGATTTACAGCCTTTTACCCTTCCTGTGGAAAAACCAACCGCACTTGATCCTGTCGAATTAGAAAAAGCATTGGCATTAGTGAAAAATGCGAAACGTCCTGTGGTGTATGTTGGCGGCGGAGTAGGAATGGCGAATGCGGTTCCTGCCTTGCATGAATTTTTAGCTATCACCGAAATCCCAAGTATTTCCACCTTAAAGGGATTAGGCACAATTTTGCCTGATACGCCTTATTATATGGGAATGATCGGTATGCACGGCACCAAAGCCGCCAATTTAGCCACTCAAGAGTCAGATTTATTGCTCGTGTTCGGAGCGCGCTTTGATGATCGTGTAACGGGAAAATTAGATACCTTCGCCCCTAAGGCAAAAGTGATTCATTGCGATATTGATATTGCTGAACTCGGTAAATTACGTCGTCCTGATGTGGCTTTACGTGGTGATTTAAATGCGATTTTTCACGCCTTAGCAATGAAATTAGCATTGGCTGATTGGCATAAAGAAATCAATAAACTCAAACAAGCGTTTGATTTTCGCTATGCAGAAAATCAGGGGAAACAGCCGATTAATCCTTGGTGGTTGCTTAACACGGTTTCTCAGCAAAAAGCAAAAAACGCCATTGTGGTTACTGATGTCGGACAGCATCAAATGTGGTCAGCACAGCATATGCAACATTATGCCCCAGAAAATTTTATTACCTCAGCAGGATTTGGCACAATGGGATTTGGCTTGCCCGCAGCGATTGGGGCGAAAAAAGCTCGTCCCAATGATGAGGTGATTTTAATTACGGGTGATGGCTCATTAATGATGAACGTGCAAGAACTTGGCACGATTAAACGTGGCAAAACACCAGTAAAAATCATTTTATTAGACAACCAACGCTTAGGTATGGTACGCCAATGGCAAACCTTATTTTTCCAAGCTCGTCATAGTAATACCATTCTTGATGATAACCCTGATTTCGTTACCCTTGCCTCTGCCTTTGATATTCAGGGTGAACGCATTGAATCAGGGGAAGAAGTGCAAGGGGCATTAGATCGTTTATTCCGATCAGAAGGGGCTTATTTATTACATATTTGTATCCCAGCAGAAGAAAACGTGTGGCCACTTGTTCCGCCAAATGCTTGCAATGTGGATATGCTGGAAGAATAAAAAAAGAATTGTGGGGAAAATTATGCAACAGTATGAATTATCAATTCGTGCCAATAGACGGCCAGAAACCTTAGAGCGTTTATTGCGCGTAATGCGTCATCGTGGTTTTGAAGTGGTAAAATTACAAACCGAAAGCCAGCAACAAGAAATCACCTTGCAAGTCATCGTGCAAAGTGAAAGAGCAGTGGAATTATTAGTCAATCAATTAGTGAAATTACCTGATGTCATTGCGTTAAATTCATCGGCTAACTGAAGAAATAAATGCCTCATTGCGTTTTATCGCATTGTATTTAATTTAAAAATTTGTCAAAGTTTGGAGAGATTATGCCTAAATTACGTTCAGCAACCAGTACACAAGGTCGCAATATGGCGGGCGCACGCGCCTTATGGCGTGCAACAGGAATGAAAGAAAATGATTTTGGAAAACCCATTATTGCGGTGGTGAACTCATTTACACAATTTGTACCGGGACACGTTCACTTGAAAGATATTGGGCAATTAGTTGCACAGCAGATCGAACAAGCTGGTGGTGTGGCGAAGGAATTTAACACGATTGCCGTTGATGATGGCATTGCAATGGGACACGGTGGAATGCTGTATTCCCTACCTTCTCGTGATTTAATTGCCGACAGCGTAGAATATATGGTGAATGCACATTGTGCCGATGCAATGGTGTGTATTTCCAACTGCGATAAAATTACCCCAGGAATGTTAATGGCAGCATTACGCTTAAATATTCCAACCATTTTCGTTTCTGGCGGTCCAATGGAAGCCGGAAAAACCAAGCTCTCTGATCAATTGATTAAATTAGATTTAGTCGATGCAATGGTACAAAGTGCGGATAAAAATGTGTCCGATTCTGATGTTGAAGCCATTGAACGCTCAGCTTGTCCAACCTGTGGTTCTTGCTCTGGAATGTTCACCGCAAACTCAATGAACTGTTTAACGGAAGCATTAGGCTTAAGCTTGCCGGGTAATGGCTCTTGTTTGGCAACGCATAAAGATCGTAAACAATTATTTTTAGATGCAGGGAAACAAATTGTTGAACTTTGCCACAACTATTATCAACAAGATGATGAATCTGTATTACCACGTTCGATTGCCACGAAAGCCGCTTTTGAAAATGCGATGAGCTTAGATATTGCAATGGGGGGATCAACCAATACCGTTCTGCATTTATTGGCGGCAGCGCAAGAAGCCGAAGTGGATTTCACGATGGCAGACATTGATCGCCTCTCTCGCCGTGTGCCTTGTTTAAGCAAGGTTGCCCCAAATACTGCGAAATATCATATGGAAGATGTTCATAGAGCAGGCGGTATAATGGCCATTTTAGGTGAATTAGATCGTGCGAATCTGCTGGATAACCAAACTCGCACCGTATTAGGGTTAAGCTTGGCAGAGCAAATAGCCAAATATGACATTATGCTAACTCAAGACGAAGCAATTCGAGCATTCTATCGTGCAGGGCCGGCTGGCATTCGCACCACGCAAGCCTTTTCGCAAGATTGCCGTTGGGAAAGCCTTGATGATGACAGAGAAAACGGTTGTATCCGCAGTAAAGCATTTGCTTATAGCCAAGATGGTGGACTTGCAATGCTTTCAGGTAATATCGCCTTAGATGGTTGCATTGTAAAAACCGCTGGGGTAGATGAATCGATTTTAAAATTCACCGGAAACGCCATTGTATTTGAAAGCCAAGAAGACGCGGTTAATGGCATTTTAGGTGGAAAAGTGCAAGCGGGCCACGTGGTGGTGATTCGTTACGAAGGGCCAAAAGGCGGGCCGGGTATGCAAGAAATGCTTTATCCAACCAGTTACTTAAAATCAATGGGGCTAGGCAAGGCTTGTGCATTATTAACCGATGGGCGTTTTTCTGGTGGAACATCAGGCTTATCTATCGGACATTGTTCGCCAGAAGCGGCAGCAGGTGGCGTAATTGGCTTAGTGAAAGATGGCGATACCATTGAGATCGACATTCCAAACCGTTCTATTCAATTAATGGTATCTGAACAAGAATTGGCGGTCCGTCGTGCAGAGCAAGATGCAAAAGGCTGGAAACCAGCGAATCGTCAGCGTGAAGTGTCGTTAGCACTGAAAATTTATGGCCACTTCGCCACCTCTGCGGACAAAGGTGCGGTGAGAGATCGCACTAAATTAGCCGATTAAAGAAAAATGACTGCACGGAATAAAGTGCGGTCATTTTTTCACCTATTTTTTATCATCGTGCCGATAATCTTAGGTCGTGAAGGGAAACATTATGCTAAAAATGTTAAAGCAACACATTAAATTTTATACCAGCTTGATCCTTGTTGTGTTTGCTTTTTTAGGCTTTCGCCTGCTTTCTCAGGGCGAGATCAGCATTGATCTGATTTATTCTTGGGATATAGGAATGAGCCTGTATTTATTTTGGACATTTTGGACAATTCGCCAGCAACATCGTCATCGCGAAAAAATGACCGCACTTTTACAAGAACGCCAAACAGGAACAAAAGCGATGTTTGCCATTGTGAGCATTATTATTGTCGCTTGTCTTGTTGCCTTAGTCCGTTTAGTGAGTATTGCACAAAATTTGCCCGTTATGGAAAAAATGTGGTATATCAGTGTGGCTATTATTTCTATTTTTCTTTCTTGGCTAGTCATTCATATTTTATTCGCCATTCGGTATGCTCATCTTTTCTACCATAGCAAAATAAGCGGTGAGCCAATGCCATTACAAATTCCCCAAAGTGATGGGAAAAATGGTTATCAAACCGAGCCAAATTATTATGATTTTATTTATACAGCCTTGATTATAGGCACGTCAGCGCAAACCGCCGATGTTATGTTTTCATCAAGAGCAGGGCGTATTTTAGGCGGGATTCATAGCATTGTTGCCTTTATTTTTAACGTTACCGTGCTTTCTTTACTGATTAATATTATTTCAGGTTTTATTTAAGGATAATAAAATGACAACCCTTTCATTCAACAGCCCAACACCCAGCGGGGACGATTATTTAAAAACCATTTTAAAATTAGGTTCAGTGGTTTATCAAGTAGCGCAAACCACCCCATTACAGCCGATGGAAAAACTCTCTTCTCGCTTAGCTAATCACATTTTAATTAAACGTGAAGATCGCCAGCCAGTGCATAGTTTTAAATTACGCGGTGCTTACGCAATGATCGCCGCATTAAACGAACAACAACGTCAAGCTGGGGTCATTGCCGCGTCCGCAGGTAACCACGCACAAGGCGTTGCGCTATCCGCCAAGCATCTTGGCTTAAAGGCATTAATTGTGATGCCACAGAATACGCCAAGCATTAAAGTTGAAGCAGTGCGTCGTTTTGGTGGCGATGTGTTGCTTTATGGTGCAAACTTCGATGAAGCAAAAAGTAAAGCGATTGAACTGGCTAAAACGAAAAATATGACGTTCATTCCCCCTTTCGATCATCCTTTAGTGATCGCCGGGCAAGGCACCTTAGCACTGGAATTATTACAACAATCTTCTAATATCGATCGGGTTTTTGTCCCCGTTGGCGGTGGCGGTTTGGCAGCGGGAGTTGCCGTGTTAATTAAACAATTAATGCCAGAAATTAAAGTGATTGGCGTGGAAAGCAAAGATTCGGCGTGCCTCTATCAAGCGTTAAAAGCAGGGCAACCCATGGATCTAGAACGAGTGGGATTATTTGCCGATGGGGTGGCAGTAAAACGCATTGGTGATGAAACGTTCCGCTTATGTCAGCAATATCTTGATGATGTGGTGTTGGTGGACGGCGATGAAATTTGTGCGGCAATGAAAGACATTTTTGAAAATGTTCGTGCAATTGCGGAGCCTTCAGGCGCTGTTTCTCTGGCTGGGCTTAAAAAATATGTCAAACAACATCAAATTCAAGGGGAAACCTTAGTCAATATTTTATCTGGGGCAAACCTGAATTTTCATACTTTACGTTATGTCTCTGAGCGTTGTGAAATTGGTGAAAAACACGAAGCGATGCTCGCGGTAACGATTCCCGAAGAAAAAGGCAGTTTCTTGCGTTTTTGTCATTTGCTTGGCGATCGTGCGGTAACAGAATTTAATTACCGCTATGCCGATCAAGCGCAAGCCTGTATCTTTGTTGGGGTGCGTATCAGTGGTGAAAAGGAAAAAAATGAAATCATCGCCCAGCTACAACAAAACGGCTATGCTGTGATGGATCTGTCTGATGATGATGTCGCGAAAACCCATATTCGTTATATGATTGGTGGACGCTCATCAAGCCAAGCTAAAGAACGTTTATACAGTTTTGAGTTCCCAGAACAGAAAGGTGCATTGCTTAAATTCCTTGAAATGCTTGGCACACATTGGAATATTTCCTTGTTCCATTATCGTGCGCACGGTGCAGATTATGGCAATGTGCTTGCTGGCTTCCAATTAGATGAAAATGATGAAATTCGTTTTAACGAACATTTGGAAGAACTGGCTTACACCTATCAAGATGTAACGGATAGCCCGGCGTATAAGTATTTTTTAGGATAAGTGAAAACTCGGGAAAAGAAAAACCATCGTAAAAAAGTGCGGTGGTTTTTTTATGAATTTTTACCTGTTTATAAATGATTAGCAGAGAAAATAAAGGGGGCGCTTAACCCCCTTTATCTTAATAAATACATTAATGTCCTTTTGCTCTGCTTGCTTAGTCCATAATGTGTTTTGCACTTTAAGGATTATTAGTAAACCCCTTGCGCTAACATTGCATCAGCAACTTTTACGAAACCAGCGACGTTTGCACCAGTGACATAATTGATGTTAGCTTGACCTTCCACTGTGCCGTATTTTTTACAGTTAGCGTGGATGTCGAGCATAATTTGTTTTAATTTCGCGTCCACTTCTTCAGCCGTCCAGTATAGACGTTGTGAGCTTTGTGCCATTTCTAAGCCTGAAGTGGCCACACCACCTGCATTTGCCGCTTTACCCGGACCAAATAATACGCCAGCTTCAAGTAATGCGTCAGTTGCTTCAATCGTTGTTGGCATATTTGCACCTTCTGCCACAAGTTGTACGCCATTAGCGATTAATTTTTGTGCATCAGCAAGGTCTAATTCGTTTTGTGTTGCACAAGGTAAGGCGATGTCTGCTTTCACACTCCATGGACGCTCGTTCGCAACATATTGTAAGCCGAATTTTTCCGCATAATCTTTCACTCGACCGCGCTGTACATTTTTGATTTCCATCAACGCAGCTAATTTTTCTGGGGTGAAACCTGCTTCATCATAAACGTAGCCGGAGCTGTCAGAACAAGTAACGACTTTCGCGCCAAGTTGTAAGGCTTTCTCAATCGCATATTGTGCAACGTTACCTGAACCTGACACAACCACGGTTTTACCTTGGAAAGATTGATTTTTTTCTTCAAGCATTGCTTGTGCAAAATACACTAAGCCATAGCCTGTCGCTTCTGGACGAATTAAGCTACCACCGAATGATAAACCACGCCCTGTGAACACACAGCCTGCTTGGTTAGATAATTTTTTCATCATCCCAGCAAGATAGCCCACTTCACGGCCACCAACACCAATGTCGCCTGCAGGAACGTCTGTATCAGGGCCAATATGGCGATAAAGCTCGCTCACTAATGCTTGGCAGAAACGCATTACTTCACCATCAGATTTACCTTTAGGATCGAAGTCTGAACCCCCTTTACCACCGCCCATTGGCAATGTGGTGAGGGCATTTTTGAAGATTTGTTCAAAGCCTAAGAATTTTAGGATTGATTGGTTTACAGAAGGGTGGAAACGCATTCCGCCTTTAAATGGCCCAATTGCACTGCTGAATTGAACACGGAAAGCGCGGTTTACTTGCACTTGACCTTTGTCATCTGTCCACGCTACGCGGAATTGGATTAAACGCTCAGGCTCAACAAGGCGCTCTAAAAGAGCTTGTGAGCGATATTGTGGGTTTTTCTCTAAGAATGGCCAAATCGAAGTGAACACTTCACG
This sequence comes from Avibacterium sp. 21-599, assembly GCF_026226765.1. Classification (NCBI taxonomy): domain Bacteria; kingdom Pseudomonadati; phylum Pseudomonadota; class Gammaproteobacteria; order Pasteurellales; family Pasteurellaceae; genus Avibacterium; species Avibacterium sp. 21-599. The sequence goes on along the minus strand of NZ_JAKKOB010000001.1, from coordinate 766,605 downwards.
CACAGCTTGTAAAAACTCTGGTTGGTGTCCATCACGTTGTTCAACTTTGGCTAAGAATTCTTCTAATGAGGTAACTTGTGACATAATTTACTTCCTTTATGTGTGTATGATGTTGATAAATTTATTATTAGAATGGCTAAAGTCCTGTTGTACAGTCTTTAGGTAAGCCTTAGAAAGTTGGCTTGGGAATTACTATGCAACAAAAAGGGGATCTATTGCAAATATTTTTTTGTAAAAAAATGGTTTTTTATAAAAGATTAGATGATTATCAAAAAAAAGCGGTGGTTTATGAAAAAATTCTAAATAAACTACCGCACTTTAAAAAATAAATCAGAAGAGATGAAGGTTTTTGATCCCTTCAACAATAATTTCAACTCCGAGAGACATCAAAATTAACCCCATAATACGGGTAATCACATTGGAACCTGTTTTGCCTAATTTTTTAATCAATGGCTCAGAATATTTTAATAAGATAAAACAGCATAGCCCGAAAATGGCAATGGTGAGAGAGGTGTAAATATAATCCATAATGGTATGCTGATTTGAGCCAAATACGATGGTGGCACTGATTGAGCCGGGGCCTGCCATAATTGGCATTGCCAATGGCACAACGGCAATGTTGTTGTAATCGTCAAAGTTTTCTGCTTTTTCTTCTTTATTGATTTTATGATCACCGATTTTACCGTTGATCATTGTCAGTGCGATCATCGCCACCAAGATACCTCCCGCAATGCGGAAAGAGTTAATGGAAATATGGAAGGCATCTAAAATCATATTGCCAAAGAAGAAGCTGACCAACAAAATCACGGTAACAGAAAAGCAGGTAATAAGCCCCGTGCGATTTTGCTGTGCTGGTGTTTGATCCGATGTCATTGAATAGAAAATAGGAATGACACCCAGTGGATTGACTAGTGCGATCAGTCCTACGAAAAATTGGATATAAATTGCAATGTCCATACGTTTTTTGGAATAAGTAAAGGGGTTGCTATTATAGAGCGTTCATTTTTGTTGAACAAGAAAAGTGCGGTGTTTTTTCGATGAGAAAATAATGCCCCTGAATGGTCAGGGGCAAGGTGAAAAAAGGGGTTAAAATTACCAGCCTTTAACTACGCCGTCTTTGAAGTATTTTACTGCTTCTTGGTACACTTCATCGGTTTGATACGCTTTTACGAAGTTTTTCACCGCGTCGCTGTCTTTGTTGTCTTCACGCGCTACGATAATGTTTACATAAGGCGAATCTTTATCTTCAACAAACACACCGTGTTCTTGCGTATTTAAACCAACTTGACCCGCGTAAGTGTTATTAACAACCGCCAAATCAACATCATCTAATGCACGGGCTGCCACAGAGGTATCCACTTCTTTAATTTGTAGATGTTTTGGATTTTCTACAATGTCTAAAGAGGTTGCGAATAGATTTGTGTTGTCTTTAAGTTTAATTAAACCTTGTTTTTCTAATAAGATTAATGCACGCGCAAGGTTACTTGGATCATTTGGCACAGCAATGATGGCACCGTCTTTTAATTCGCTTACATTTTTAATTTTTTTCGAATAACCAGCTAATGGATAAACGAAGGTGTTACCCACGATAACAAGGTTTTTATAGCCGTGTTCTTGCGAATCTTTATCAAGATAAGGTTTGTGTTGCATTGCATTGATATCTAAATCCCCATTGCTTACCGCTGGGTTTGGTAATGAATATTCGTTAAATTCGACAAATTCGACATCTAAACCATATTTTTCTTTCGCTACTTTTGCCGCAATTTCCGCCACTTGGTGTTCTGGCCCTGACATTACGCCCACTTTAATTTTTTGTGTAGCAGGTTGTGCTGAGGCGGTGGTTTCTGCTTTTTTATCATCTTTACAAGCGGTTAGTGCTAAAACCGATGAAAGTGTGGCTACCGTGAATAATTTTTTAAAGTTCATTTTTACTTTCCTTTTTAGTGAGTTAAGTGGATGTTGAGATTAACGATGATCGAAATGATCCGCTAATTTGTTACCGTATTTTTCGCATAACATAACGATAAGTACGATGATAATGGTTGAAACCCAAAGCACATAAGGCATATTGCGGTGTAATCCGAAAGAAATTGCGGTGTTACCTAAACCGCCACCGCCCACTGCGCCAGCCATTGCGGAATAACCAATCAGTGTGACTAAAGTGAGTGTCATTGCTTTAATCAGAATTGGTAAGGCTTCGGGTAAATAAAAGCGTGTAACTAACTGCCAAACGTTTGTTCCCATTGCTTTGGCGGTTTCTGTTAGCCCCGTAGGAATATCGCCCAAGGCGTTTACGGTTAAGCGTGCGTAAAAAGGCAAGGCCGCAACACTTAATGGAATAATTGCCGCTGTGGTGCCTAAGGTGGTGCCAACCAGAAAACGCGTTACGGGCATTAAGTCAAATAATAAAATGATAAAAGGAATTGAACGCCCAACATTAATAATGATTTCTAAAGTGCGGTTCAATTTTTTATTATTTAGGGTTTGCCCTTCTTTGGTTAGAAAGGTGATGATGCCCAATGGCAAGCCAAATAATACAGCAAAAAAGGTTGCCACAAGGCTCATATAAACTGTTTCAAAAGAGCTGTTGGCAATCAGTTGCCAAACTTGTGGGGTAAGCTGACGGGAAAATTCAGCGCTAAACTCAGTCCACATAACCTAATACCTCCACACGAACATTATTTTCCATTAGATAAATTTTGGCTTGCGTAATCGCGTCTTCATCGCCTTCCACTTCTGCGATGGTAAAACCAAATTTTACCCCACCTGCATAGTCAATTTGTGAGGTGAGAATACTTAAATCCACGCCAAAACGTTTGGAAGCTTGTGAAAGTAACGGGGCATCTACGGAACGCCCTGTAAATTCAAATTTAATAATTGGCCAAGCATTCGGGTGTTTTGGGGTTGGTGATAATTTTTCCAAATATTCTTCCGGCAAATTAATGTGGAATGTTGAGCTAATAAATTGTTGTGCCAATTCAGTTTTGGGATTTGAGAAAATTTCGCTCACCGAACCTTGTTCAACAAGTCGTCCTTTGTCAATCACCGCCACTTGATCGCAGATCCGTTTTACTACGTCCATTTCGTGTGTAATTAATAGAATAGTAATACCTAAAGTGCGGTTAATTTCTTTTAATAATTTTAAAATTGCTTGCGTGGTGGCGGGATCTAGCGCACTGGTTGCTTCATCGCAGAGGAGTACTTTAGGATCACTGGCTAAGGCGCGCGCAATAGCAACACGTTGTTTTTGTCCACCTGAAAGATTGGCAGGGTAAACATCACGTTTTTCACTTAATCCAACTAAAGTAAGCAACTGTTCCACTTTTTGTTTAATGTCAGCTTTGCTTTCACCTGCTAATTCTAGTGGCAGGGCAATGTTGCCATAGACGGTGCGTGAACTGAGCAAATTGAAATGTTGGAAAATCATTCCAATATTGCGTCGTTCTTGAATCAGTTGGTTATCGGATAAATGGGTTAATGCTTTGCCATTTACTATCACAGAACCAGAAGTTGGTCGTTCTAATAAATTGACACAGCGGATTAGTGTGCTTTTCCCTGCACCTGAGGCACCAATCACACCGCAAATTTGCCCTTTCGGAACGTGCAAATTGACGTTATCAAGTGCGGTAATTTTTTTATCCGCAATGTCGAAAATTTTACTAAGGTTTTCTAGCTTAATCATATAAGCCCTTTTTATATGCTTAAATTTAAGTTTTTGGTATTTTAGACGTCTAGAATGCTGTGTCAATATTTATTCACAAGATTTTTAGAATGTTCCGCTATTAGTTAGAATAAAATTACGTCATAATGCAACAAAATAGCAAGCATTAATATAATAAGGATAAGAAGGTGAATAAAGCGATTTTTCTCGATCGAGATGGGACGATCAATATTGATCACGGTTATGTCCATCAAATTGATGACTTTCAATTTATTGAGGGAAGCATTGAGGCATTGCAACAACTTAAGGCAATGGGCTATTTATTGGTGTTGGTAACGAATCAATCGGGCATTGCAAGAGGCTATTTTACAGAACAACAATTTCTACAACTCACCGAATGGATGGATTGGTCGCTGGCAGATCGCGGTGTTGATCTCGATGGTA